>NZ_SWBR01000009.1 GCF_005116505.1 Pedobacter polaris | reverse complement strand
ACATTACTGCTGTAGTCCGCCCTAACCGTATGGCCCGAACCCGCAATAGCTGCATTGTAGGGCTGCCATACAGCTCCAGGTGCGCCCTGCTCGAGTACCCTCCCAATCGGAGAGGCCTCCAGTACCGCCTGGCTGTAGGGATATGGTGTCTTTACAACATTAGCGTCCCAGCCCGAGGTACCATAGAAGGCAGCCTGTCCGGCAATCGCAGTAGCCCTATAGCTTCCGTCACTGCCCGTCTGCTCGGCATAGGGAAGGTACTTCTTCACTTCCCTGCCGTACTGGTCGTACTCGATGGGAAGCACGACGTCCTTCCCTGTCGGGCTTGCCTGCCAAGTTACAGTCTGCAGCGGACGGCCCAGGCCGTCGAAATAGCTGATGGTGCGGGTGGCGCTGTCAACCGGAAGGCTGGAAAGGGAACTGTTTGTTTTTTTGCCGGCGGTCTTCACCACAGTCTCCACAACATAGTTCCGTGAACTGGTCGGGGACTGGGCCATCATCCCTGAAATGTTGGCGATCAATATAATGGCGGTAATATATGTTCTTTTCATCTGGCGCTTATTAAAATATGTACTTATCTATATTTAGCGTTGTGGTGGGGGTATCAAACGCAAAGCCGGTTATGGAGTAGGAGCTTGCCGAGGTACGCATGGCCCCATTTGCACCGCCACTGTTAAAGATGTACCATGAATCCCAGCCCAGGTCTGTATTGGGGTCCCAGCCGGAACCTGCGATCGTTACCTCGATGTTATAGGTGCCATATGGAACGCTAACCCCTGCCATCAGCTGTGCATGGTCGAAGGAATGGAGTACGGCCCCACCTGCATTCCTGACCACAAGCCCGGTGATGTCCGCAGCATATGGGCCTCCCGGGTAATAGGGGGTGGTCAAATTTAGATAGGTGATCTGCGTACCGTTACCACCGCCGCCGCTATAACCGCTGCAATCTGTCACCTGCCCTGCATAATTGTAACAATAGCTTTTGACGATGTCCCCATTCTGGTCCCTGATGGCCTTCAGCCGCTGGAACGAGTCGTACTCGTAATAGGTCGTCATACCCTTGGCATCCGTCGTACTCGTCATCCCAATTAGGGGATCATAAGTATAAGAAGTAATAAAAGCATTTTTTAATAAGGGACTTGCTCTTAATGGGGCTAAAAAATTGTTAACTTGAGAATCACTCGTAGGAGTAGATAAACTAAAATTATTAACAGCCAAATCACCGCCTAAAACCGATGCAATTGTAGCATAGTCTATATTCTTAATTTCAGCTATGGGATGCTTATTCTTATAAGACCATATGTAACATGTTTTTATGCCATCCACAGGCATATAACTTAAAATATTCCCAAATTTATCGTAAGAGAGGAATTCGATTTTCGTCTCTTCAGCTTCTGATCTAAACTTTGTTTTAATGCTTTTAGGGGTAATTAAAGAAGCGTTTGTTGGCCAAAACCTACTATAATTTGTAAGAGAGCTAGCCAAAAAATCAGTATCTACAAATTCTTCTGTTTTAATGGGTAGGCTAATCATGTTTTGATTAACCATCTCTTGGTAAGGTTCTGTATGGCCCATAGCTACCATTTCATGAGGATAACTAATTTTTTTCGTTTGTAATTTGCCTTCACTTGTGATGGTACTTATTGTAGTAGGTGAAGTAATGTGAAGATTATTATATTGATAATTATTTACCTGAATTATAGGTGAATTAGAGGATAAATAAGTCTTTGTTGTATCTGACAATAACTGAAGATATCCCGTTTCATATTCATTAACTTGTGTCTGAAAAAGTTGTTGGTTAACAAGCGAGGGGATACCGCCCTCTAAACCCATTGCAAATCTCATCTTAAAAGCAGACCTAGACCAGATTTTATCTGTATCATACAATGCTTGATAATTAGTTGTATTTGCTGCTACTTTTGAATAAGTAGATCCATTTAGAAAATCATTTTTTTCATTGACATGGCCATAAGCCCATTCAGTTTTATTGTCATAAGGTAGTGTTGTTCCATTAATAAAATAAGGAGTTTCATACCCTCCACCGCTTCCCATTCCTGAAAACTGAAAAGAGTATACAGTTTTACCAATATTATTGCCGGGGTTGCCAATATATTCTGTTACTTCAGGATAAGCAACTACTTCACCATTATAAAAAAGACTTGTAACTGGTTGAGACATGATGGTTCTATACCTAGCAGTGATTTCAGATACATAATCTGATACCCAATGAACACCATATCCAGGCTGACCCGGAACTGCAACGCAATTGGTTATCAGATTAAGACGAGTTAATTTGTCCTGTTGAATAACATAAGGGTTGTAGATCAAATTACCTGTCCAATGCCTTAGGTATCCTGCACCAATTTCATTTATACCATAGGTAAAATATTTTTGTTTTGTCAAACCAGACACCGGATTATAATCAGCTATTTTATTTATGCGTAACCCTCCTACTACCTTACTTGTATTAGTTTGGCTGTTATAGGCTTTATTAGCTTCATAGGTAAATGTTGTGGTACCCCCAGTTGGGTATTTGATTTCTGTGAGTATTCCAGCCTGCATATAATGTTCATCACTCGACCTATCTGCATCTCCAAGTTGCAAATCAAAGTTAGATCCGCCTGTGATGCTCGTTGAAATTGTACTAACGGGAATTAAGCTTTGGTTATTTTTGGGACCGTTGTAATATCCCCATTCATCCATATCATAACTAAATCTATTAGGGAGGTTAGTAAAATTGTAACTAAATTCATATTTAAGGGGATCTGGATCACCACTTCCAGAAATTTGAACATTTGCCAGTTGTAATCGTGTTTCATAATAACTGCCTGGAGAAAATGGAAGCGTACCTGTTGATAAGATTTCTTGATAATTGAATTTAATCTCCTTTATAATAGAATTGTTATCATTATAAACAATAATCCTGCTTAAACACCTCAGATTTTCTTTAATATCATAGTTTTGCGTTCTACCAGCAATTTCAAAAATTACTTTACCTCCTCTAAATTTAATTTCCTTAGCATATAGTACTTCAGTGGTGTACACCTCTGGGTAGCTGGCATCATCAACAGTTTCATACAGATAAAGCTGTTGCAAATTGTTGTCATAAAGATATTTCTTTATTTGACCATTAACATACTTACTAATTAATGGTTTAGCCAATTGTTCATCTGTTGGTTTTAGCATTGTATTTATGTATAAACAACTTTGAACACTTCCGGTCATTTCATTATAGTTTGAAGAGCTATTATCTTCTACTGTAATTTTATGTGATTGGGGTGAAACGGTAAATTCATCATATTTTGGATGGTAGTCAAAATAAATAGTATCTAACAAATTAGCTGATACAATTTTAGTACCTTTCCATGCAGTAGTTTGTAATAAACTTGTCCGCTCTAACTTATTCCCACCAAAAAAGTATTGCCTTCCATTATCATCTACAATTTTAAAGTTTGTGAGTTGATTAAGGCTAACTCCCGGCGATGTAATTTTAATAGGTTGAAAAGGGAGGGTTTTGATATTGTAACCACTAATATTCGGTTTTCTACTATAAAGAAAAGAGCCGCTTTTATCAACTAAATTATAATAAAATTGGTCAGGTAATTCATCATATATATTATTTACCAGCCCATCCAGATATTCTTTTTCGTTTGAGCCTAAGTTCTCATTATACAAAAAGTGATTCTCATCAGGCCTACCGTTTATGGCCCTTGTTATGGTAGGTTCAGCTATTAATGACCAACCTGACCCAACCCACCCAGATTGGTCAAAGACCTTGATACCAGAAGAATGGTATTTTAATACAATTGGCACTTCTAAATCATTCACTTTAATCGTATATAATGGAATAGAAATGTTTGCAAGACCCCGTGCATGATCAACTGGGAACTCAATTGACTTTATCAAGCTAGCCGATTGCGGAGAGACTGGCACTGGCGTGTTAAACAATGGCTTAGCAGTAACTTGAGCATTAGTTACATTAAAAGACTGGCTACAGAAAATTGCTAAGAATGTGACGTAGAATAAATAGTTTAATTTCATATGAACAAAAGGAAAACTTAATAATCAAAATGGCTTATGGTAAAAGAATATCATAAATCTATCAAGCTATTAGTCTAGTAAAGAATATTTTTGCCAACTGCCATTTTCAGGTGACGAACGATAGGAATCCCATGATGAACTAGGGTTTTGGGCTGATATTTTTTTTTGAAAACGAGGCTTTTTTAACGAATTTTAGGTCGTTTTTTAATGAATTCTGCGTGAAATTGGATTTTGAACTGAAAACTTTAGTTTAAGCTTCCGAACTTGGGTTAAATTAAAACGCAGAGAACACAGCGTTGCACAAAGAACACAGAAGTTTATTGTTTTGGCATATCCTTTCAATCTTGTAAATGAGTGATCTCATTGCTTTGCATATCGATAAATATGAATTTAGCTCTGCTCATAGCTATGATGCCTTATAAAAATCCGAGCAAAGTATCCTTTTCTGGTTTTTTTAGCACTAGAACAATTTCTGTTATAGTTCTGACTGCAGCCTAGTGAAGTAAAAACGAATTTCCTACCTACTAGAAAATAATAGATATCCAATAGGAGGTCGGCAAGCAATAGTCGGTCCTCTAACAAAAAAGTTCAGCACATCTTTACAATATGCTGAACTTTTATTTAACTAAATCACAAGCGGGACGCTTGCGCTAGATGGAGGGGGATTTTATAAAAAACAGACCGATTTAAATATATTAACTAGTATTTTTTCACATATTCCTCCCAGCTATCGGGATATTTTTTCTTTATATCCTTAAGTATATAATTTGGGACTGGTTCTTTATCATAGTCCAGTCCTTTACCTTTTAAAAAGGCTATAACTTCAAGCTTTTTCCGATAATCTGGAGAATCAAGGTTCAGCATGCACTTTCTTAGCGCTAGAAGGATATATACATCTGTGCCGTCCGCCATTTTATATAGCAACTTTTTATAGTCTGCACCATGTTCGAGCAGATATAGAAGAACGTCCATCTTGTCGTTCATCAGCGCATCGGTAATGGGCAGCTTCACTTCGGTATCATATCCCGAGCTGTTAACGTCGGCTCCGGCTTCTACCAACAGTTCGACCTTTTCCAGTACGTTCTCCCGGCCGTATGAAATGGCGCTATTAAGTACCGTTTCGCTCAGTCCGTCCTCCTGTTTCTTGGGTGCGTTCTCTATCGAATTTGGATTTCCCTTGTATGCCAAAAGGAGCTTAACATATTTCGGATCTTCATTCTTTGCCGCATAGTGCATCGGGGTCGTTCCCCTATACGTGTCTTTTTGATTGGGATTCGCACCATGCTTCAGCAGTGCTTCTACAGCCACGTAGTTATCGTTCTGTATTGCCATCATCAACAGCGTGCCCCCAAAACGAGGCTCTCCAATGTTTGAGCTTTGACCTTCTGCTATGGCAACGGCAATGGCCAACGTATCGCTGGCATTAACCGCCTTGGCCAAGCCCCAAATTGGGGATCCCTGGAACAGTCGATAGTCATGTCCCAGAAGCTTCGATTTGTCCACAGATGTATCTATGTTCTTGCACCCAAAAACAAACAGGCACAAAATAATTATTGAGATATTCTTCATACACATTTTTAATTCTCCCATGGTATTGGTTTTGTAAGATAGTCTTTTGCGCTCTTTAAAAACATATTAATTAGGCTGGGCTTTGAAAGCGATTCGATAACACTGTCTATACTATGACCATTGTAAACACCAGAAGCACTTTTTGGTGTCAACGTATGCCTTGTACCACCGGAGTTGGGAAGTATCAACATCTTATCCTGTACTATCGTTAATGGATCCGTCCTCATAACATATGCGTCAACATTACCTTTACCAAATCCTTTGGTAAATGGGCTCAGTCCTGCGGCATTGAACGTAATACCCTTGTCGCCCGTAGCAATCGCATTTGCTTCGGCAAGCCCCCCGCCTAAAGAATGGCCTGTAAAGGTCAGCTCAGCACCTCCAAGTTGCTTACTCAGAGCCTTTGCGTTATTGGTCGATTGTTCGTGCTGCCCGGAAAGACCGACTAATTGTTTTACATTTGTCGCACCGTCCTGACCAACAAAATCCTCTGTACCTGCGGTGGCATACGTATACTCTGTCTTACCATCAACTGTACGCTCGTACAGTGCCGACTTAAATCCAGTCTTTTCATTTGTATAATTCAATCCAGTAGACAGGTTAGATTGCGCCCATCCACCTTTAAGGGCAACCTTATCCCCATACACGTGCTTTGACATTAATGCAGCTTCTTCAGGGGTAGGTTCAAACGCGTACATCCCGTCAACATCGATGAACCTTATAGGGTTGTTCAGCGCATAACTATAGGGACTAAACCTTCTCGAAACCTCGCTTAATGGGTCTATCGTGTTGAAACGCCCTATCTCCGGGTCATAGAACCTTGCCCCATAGTCGTACTGTCCCAGCTCATCCTGAAGTTCCTTGCCATTGTACAGGTAACTGTTCGTACCCGCCGTTGCGCTATGCCTCAATCCAAAGGCATAGTAACCGAGCTTGCGAGCTCATTCACACCATTGAAAACAACAACCAAATGTGGATAATTGTCCTCCTGCAGCTTTCTTACAGCTCCGTTATAAATATCGAAACTATATCTCACATTTCCTTCTAATGAAAACAATAATTTCAATCCTTTTAAAACAAAAAGGCAGCATACCTCTTACAATATGCTGAACTTATTTAACTAATCGCAACCGGTACGCTTCGCTAAAGTGAGCGTAAACAAAGGTTTGTTTCCTGCAAGGGAATAATAATTTTATTTATTAACTTTTGTTCTCTACAACTGGATTAGGTATCCTTTTGTGCATTATTATGAACATAGGAGATAAGATAGCGACACTGTGCAAGGTAAGGAAGATATCGTAGGGCATCATACGTAATCCCAAGACTGGCAAGGCATATTTACACTAAATAACAAAAACATGAAATACATTATTGCATCATTCCTTCTTGTGCTTATTAGTTGCGGCAACACCAACCCACAAGAAAAAACAGAAGACCCTAACCTGCAAAAGCTGATGGACACATTCTTCGAAAAGTATAAGACCAATCCAGGAGAAGCGGTTGATTTCATATTTGGAACCAATACCGATATCGCCCCAGAACAGGTTAAGGAACTTAAAGAGAAGCTGTCCACAATAAGCGTACTTGCAGGCAAATTCTATGGGCAAGAGCAGATAACTTCTCAAAAAGCAACATCAAGCCTTGTCTACTTTAGTTTTTTGGTAAAGCATGACAAACCTATTCGATTTATATTTATGTTTTATAAACCTAAAGACAAATGGAAGATATACAAGTTTAAGTTTGACGATCAAGTAGATGCTGAGCTAGAGGAATCAGGAAAAGTTTATTTCATCAAATAAACACATGAGATAATAAGACCCACTAAGCCTATTGTTATAGATACAACCTCTATATAAACATATTTCTTGCTGTCTATTATAAATTTCTTATGGTCAGCTCGATCGTAGATAACATCTATTTCTTGACCTTTTTTAAAGGCAGCAGGATAGGTTCCAAATGAGGATTTTTCCTCAAATTCGATGTTTTCAAGTGTCCTATAGCTAACTACGGGATAATAAGCTCGAGTACCTCCCTGGTACTCGAGCAATAAATCAGAAACTAGACCTTGGACTTTCACTCCGTTTTTCTCATAACGTTTTCTCTGTAATAATTTTAACAGACCAATGCACAGCACCAATAAGCTTGCTATCATTCCATATACAACACTATTATCCATACTATTTATGTGTATTATTAGTTGTTTCTTTAAACCAGTTTGTAAAATAGTTCCTAGTTGCATCTGACCAATTCTTGACAGCCTCACCCATTTGCGCAATATTAGCTTTAACCTCTCCGTAAACAACCCCTAACTTTGCACTAACACTAACTTCTGATGAGGAACCTAAACCGGTTTCCAACCCTGCGCTTACTTTTGTATTAGAAGATGCAGTTAAAGAAAAAGCATTGTTTGTAGCGTTGGTATAGCCTAGTTGTAATCCATCTCCAGGCTTATCCAATGAAAGCGAAAACGTTCCTATGGATGGCGTTGCAACTCCCGCCTTTACCCCTCCATAAGCTATATCTGCCGAGCCTCCTTTAATGAGACTTCCTTCGAGAAAACTACCTTTTCCACTAAAGTTCAAGCCTATATTTGGCCCCATGACTTCTGCAGAAACACCTACCCCCCCTTGCTTGAACGACGCCCCAACACCAAGACCAACCCCTAAAGAAACTTCAAAAGTATTAGCAGCAGCCTCATTTCCCCTCCTGGCAGGAGCGTTAACATTCTCCTTAAGCGCTGCACTTATCCATGTATTTCTAGTGCCTTTATGTGGACAATTTGGATCATCACACTTACCATCAGGGTCAATTCTGTTCATCGGATTGTTGGAACAGAAATGATATGGATTTAGGCTTTGTGAATGCTCTGCCAACGGATCCACACTGTTCCATCTACCTATCACCGGGTCATAGAACCTTGCCCCGTAGTCGTACTGTCCAAGCTCGTCCTGCAACTCCTTGCCGTTGTACAGGTAGTTGTTCGTACCCGCCGTTGCGCTATGCCTCAGTCCAAAGGCATAGTAGTTGTCCTCCTGCAGCTTCCTAACAGCTCCGTTATAAATATCGAAACTATATCTCACATTTCCTTTAATGAAATGATAATTTCAAGCTTTTCAAACCAAAAAGTTCAGCATATCTTTTACAATATGCCGAACTAATTTTAACTTGATTAAATACAAGAAGCTTGCATAAATAGGAAGTAACTTTAGCCAATCAGCTTTCCACTAATCAAAGTAAGCACTACTCAATGATAATAAAATCACCACTTTTTC
>NZ_SWBR01000008.1 GCF_005116505.1 Pedobacter polaris | reverse complement strand
ACATTACTGCTGTAGTCCGCCCTAACCGTATGGCCCGAACCCGCAATAGCTGCATTGTAGGGCTGCCATACAGCTCCAGGTGCGCCCTGCTCGAGTACCCTCCCAATCGGAGAGGCCTCCAGTACCGCCTGGCTGTAGGGATATGGTGTCTTTACAACATTAGCGTCCCAGCCCGAGGTACCATAGAAGGCAGCCTGTCCGGCAATCGCAGTAGCCCTATAGCTTCCGTCACTGCCCGTCTGCTCGGCATAGGGAAGGTACTTCTTCACTTCCCTGCCGTACTGGTCGTACTCGATGGGCTGCACGATGTCCTTCTTTGTAGGGCTTGCCTGCCACTGGACCGTCTGCAGCGGGCGGCCAAGACCATCGAAATAGCTGATGGTGCGGGCGGCGCTGTCAACCGGAAGGCTGGAAAGGGAACTGTTTGTTTTTTTGCCGGCGGTCTTCACCACAGTCTCCACAACATAGTTCCGTGAACTGGTAGGGGACTGGGAATAGCCCCGAATTCCTGCAACGGAAAGAGCAAGCATGCAGCATATCCCATAATATCTGTTTAGATTATACATATCCTTATGTTTAGTGAATTTAAAATAGTTAGTGCGCAGGATCCAGCTCATCGCACCATACACTGAACAGCACCACGCCGTCCCTTAGGTAATATAGCCTGTATCCGTGTACCGGATCGGGCAGGTCTCCCTGATAGTACCCGTCTGGGGCATAGGTGGTCCCAGCTGGATCCAGAAAATACGTCGGGACTGGCTGTCCTATCATAACCGCAGTTCCAAGCTGGGCGGTCCCATATAGCAGGAGCACTGCAATCGGGGGCTGACCCTCCTGCCCAAGCAGACAGATTTCGCTTCTTACAGGAGAATAACCCACCACTATTTCCAAGAGTTCCGGTTGAACCTCTACACCTGTATAACCGTTGCAATCGGTCACTTGTCCCGCATAATTGTAACAATAGCTCTTTAAGATATCCCCGTTCTGGTTCTTGATGTTCTTCAACCGCTGGAAATCGTCGTATTCGAAATAGGTCTTCATTCCCTTTATATCGGTTTTACTCGTCATTCCTACCAAAGGTTCATAGGTATAACTGGAGATATAAGAATCTTTAAGAAGAGGAGAGGCCCTTAACTGATTGACCAGAACCGTAATCTGCGCATCCGTTGGGTTCGAATTACTGAAAATCTCCACCGAGGTAGCCCCCCCTAGGACGTTTTCAACTGTAGCGAAATCCGAATTCTTGATTTCGGCGATCAAAAATTGTTTGTTGTAGCTATAAAGATAACTGACCTTTATTCCACCTACCAATTGTTGCTCCAATAAATTACCATTTGTATCATAATTATTGAAGGAAATTCTATTTACGTACCTACTATCCATTTGTACAGAGTTTGTGGTAATGGACAATGGAGCGAAATCAGTCGATGGGTGGTCTATATTTAAATAATATAATTTATTAGGTAGTGAAGTGGAAGGTTTAAATGAAGTCAGCAATGCAGAAGTAGTGACCATATTCCCATTGCCGTCAGACAGCTGACTATATTGCTCAATAACCGGCTCAATGACGTGCTTCTGCTGTAGATTTCTTATCCCATTGGTAATGTCGTCCGTTAGACTGTTGCCCGCCAGGTTAAAATCCAGGGGATAACTATATTTCTTGACCTGCTGTATTCCAGTACTTTGATAACTTGTTTCTTTTGTCGGAAGATAATGTGACTTGTTCAAGTATTCATACGCCTTATTAGATGACAAGGTTTCTACACCATTCTCAAAAAACTTTTCTTCTTCTTGACTAATGGTAACCCAATTTGAACGGAGCGAGTAGAGGCTATCGACACCAGCTGAATAGTCCAGACAGGTGTACAAGGTATTATCAAGATACGTGTTTGTCAAATAGCTGGGAATTAGTTTCCAAATAAGATGGTCATTATTGGAGTTCCTTTCGACATTGAACGTAAAGGTATTACGCTTAACTATGTTTTGCGCAAGATCATTCTCTTTGTAGAGTTCCTTTTTGTAAAGGCGCTGCCGATAATAACCTCCCGTTAGGATATTTCCAGAAGTAGCCCCGTCGGCACTGGGATCGATAAAATATTGCTTGGTCACTAAATCTCTTCCATCGCCGCCCATCTCTTTAGTGGTAATCAGGCCGTAATAAAAATTCTGAGGCAGATTAGACAGCACATAGGTATTCTCCGAAGAACATGACCATGCTCCATTAGAGTTGAAAAAAAGTGGATCCACCATCTGTTGGCGTACCGCATAGTCTGGAAAAGTGGTAGAGCGGCCGGTCAGTTCCTGATAGGAAAACACTTTGGTATTCACAATTTTAGAATCGCTATCAATTGTTTCTATCTTATTTATCCTTAGTCCGGGAGCGTATCTAACACCATCCACTACATTGGGGCCACAATAAAACTTGGTTGTACCCCCGGTTGGATATTTAACCGTTTCCAGCGAACCGGCTAGTATACCATAAGCATCAACTGTCCTATCCGAATTAAATAGGGAACTACCAATACCGGCCAGATTGAAAGCTTTTAATAACGTCGTGTTCCCTTTATTTCCATTATAATATCCAAAAATATCTTTGTCCAATGTGCTTACTGGCGGAAGGGGCAGGGCATTATAGGTAAACTCATATTTCTCAATCTCAACCAACGCCCTATCCTTGATTTTTACTGCATCAAGTTTCAAACGCGCATCTCCAGCAAATAGTGAATGTTCGAATTGAATGGTCCGGATTTTCTCACCGCTATTGAGGCTGACTATCTCAATTTTGTCCAGTTTCTTTTTCCAGTTAGAAGCGCTGGAAACTTCAATGTAATAAAATTGAATTGAGACTTCATCTGTAACTATATTATCTATCAATTTATTGAAGCTCGATACATTGGTCGAGGTCGAAGAACTGGTGAACCTATCGGAATAGCAAGTCTCCGTATAACTTCCTGAAACCCCTTTTATTTCTGACAGGGAATTTCCAGACGGATACACAATTTGTGTAGTATAATCGGTATAGCTGAAATTAATTTGCTTATTATGGATGGTGGTTATATCTGATAGTTTCCATGATGTTGTTCCATGGACTGTGACATCCGGCTGTGGAGATGTAGGGGTTGTGATATGATAGGTTGAGGTTTTTTCCTTATCTGAGAAAGTATATTGGTTCCCCTGGCTATCCACGGCGTTAATGGTCAGCAGATATTTGCTGTCATAAGAAAATAGGGTGTTTGAATTTACCGCTTCTTTAAGCTGTTGACTGACATTAAAAAATAACTGACCGCTACGGTTGAGAAAGTTATAAGAGTAGTCATCCTGATTTATGTCGTAATTATTATTTGCAAATGATTTTAAGATAGTTTGGGCATAGTAGGAATTTACATTATTTAGTAACGAAAGATAAGAACCCGGGCTGAATCCGTTATCATTTAAGAATGTGGAAGGTGAGCCATCCTTTTTTTCATCGGGCAACCCATTTATGCTCCTGTAAATACCACCGCCGGCGTTTAAAGACCAGCCTAATCCGACAGAACCAGATAAGTCGGTCACCTTAACACCAGAGGTGTGGTAAGACAGCGTGATCGGCACCGTAACACCATCAACCACAAGGTTGTAAATCGGTATTTCAATCTGCGCATTACCTGTGGATTCGTTGACCAAAGTTGAAAAATAATTTGCAAACTTACTTCCCTCTGGCCCTGGCTGAGCAACGTTTTTAAGCGATACCGATTGTGCCATCGATTTATTCCCGATAAAGAATATAAGGCACATCGCCAACATGATTTGATTGAAGGGGTATAAATAGTTTCTAGACATGGGTTTCCAATAATTAAATGAGCTATGTTCATTTGCTAATTTCTCAGTTCATTATTTAAAAAGAGATTTTTTTTGCCAACTACCATTTTCAGGTGACGAACGATAGGAATCCCATGATGAACTAGCGTTTTGGGCTGATATCTTTTTTTGAAAACGAGGCTTTTTTAATGCTTTTTTGCTCATTTTTTAACGAATTCTGCGTGAAGTGCCAAGTTGGAGGTTGAATTGTTACAAGTTATGGGTTGCGAGTTACGAGACAGGGAGGATATATAGGAATTTTGAGTGTGTTGAGGATGTGTTAGGATGTGCTATTTATATTTACAACTGCGAGGTATTGCCCTTCGCAAACCATGACCAGCTCATTCATTAATCATTTCTTTATAGCGCAGTGAGGAGAGTTTTGTTTCTGCAAACTACTAACTATCAAAGTGCAAAATAAAATTAATGTTAACGGAGGATTAAGGACTTCTAAATTTACATTGCGTCCGTGTTAATTAACGCATAGAACGTCCCAACACTTGCTTAACCAGAACAGGAAGTTAATAAGTGCTTAAGAGGCCAAGAGACTTCTCTCCAATGAAGAATTTGGTTCGATTGACGATTCTTCTTACATTCTTTCGAAGGAGAACGACTGAATTACTAATTTTTGCATTACGATGCCCAGTCAAGCTGAGCATGACGCGATCCTGTCTTCGGGTGAATTTTTTTTTACTTCTCTATCCCTACCAACGTCAGTTGCATATTCAGATTCTCATCTGCCTTACTTTGGTTATCCTTTTTAGTTGATAATTTTAAATCTGAAACCTTTCCAATCCCATCTGCTTTGCTGATGGTGTCTAACAATTTAACTAAATTAAAATAGTTACCCTTGAAAGCAAATTGCTGAGACACTATTCCATTTTGGACAGCCATTGTATCTGCAATGATTAATGGATTTGGGTTAAAGCTTATTTCTATATCATTGCCCAATGCCATTCCAGAAACAGCTTGCCATAACCTATTTTCCCTGTCCTCTTTTTTAACTTTATAACTTTTTAAGGCACTGAGGTAAAATTTGTTCTTGCGATTGATCTGCGGAAAACTGCCATCAGCAGCTTGGTCATTTACCTGTTCTTTTTTAAGCTGATGATTTAAGACAATCGCATCAAAGGTATGTTTAAACGAAAAATTGTAGGCAATGTAAAGTACAACGACTACCGCACCAAAAAAGACCATATTTTTATTCTTATTAGCCAATTGCTTCCACATGTTAGTACGTAATCAATAGGTTAAACTGATAAGCCGTTGTTTCCGGGTCTTCCTGGTATTTTAAAAGTTTAACCGATTTTACCCAAGGTTTTTCTTTTAGCACAAAAATCCAGTTATTAACTGCGGTTAGCTTATCTGTAGTTCCAGTTATTTTAATGCTAGGTATGCGGTCTAGTTTTTCTTGTTCAGTTTTATACTCATTCATTACCAAATCTTGAAGTTGCAACTGCTTAGGTGTACTTAGCCCTATTTCATTCAATACAAACCCATAGTTATAACCAGTATTCCAATTCAATTGCTTCAGCAGTGCTTCATTGGTAGCGATGTTCATTTTCATTAGCTCAACTTGATCTGCATTTGCAGTTTGAGCGCCAACCTGCTGCGCTAATCTTGCATTTTCTTGGTTATAATAAGAGAACAGTAAAAAGCTTAACAACAACAGCCCGAAAACAGAAAATAGAAATACAAGCCCTCTTTTTTTTAGTTTTTCATTTGCCATGAAGCTGGAGAAATCATCATTGATCTTGGTTACATTGGCAAGCACAATCTCTAATTTATCATACAGCATTAATTGAAAAGCCGAGGCATAGGCAACGATGTGTTCTTCTGGTATGGTTTCTTGTGCTATCTTAATAGGAAATTCATTTTTGATTGCCGCCCCATAACTATAACTTAAAAATTCTTTGTCGCTATTGAGTGCAAACGAATGGTGATCAACTTGTATAGCCGTATCATAAATATTCAATTGCGCCCAAATATGATTGATAACTAATCCACCAAAACTTAACATGTAGATTTTTAGCCCTGCTCTTTTTAATTTATCCAATAGCTCATCAACGGTTTGTTTTCTCATTATACTAACCGCAAAACACTGTACTTGATTAAACTGCTGAACATAAAACTCCTGCTGTTCTATAGATGGAAAGGCATTTTGAAAGATTTGATTTCCATCAACTCCATTAGCAGCCTGTATATTTTTATGGAGAATTCCCTTCCCCGACAAGCTCAATGCCACAGGGTGGTTTTTAGGTATGGCCGCTATAATGTTTGATAAATTCCCTTCAACTAATTTAACATGCTCGATGCTTAATGAATTGTTCTTTTTAATAAGCAAGCAAAGCCGACAGCTGAAATGATTTTCTGCCATCATGACTAACTCTATGCCTAAAACTGTATTCAAGTTAAGCAACTCCATATTAGTACATGATAATTGGTTTAATGAATACCAAGGTAACCACTTTGTTGTTCGATTTCTCGCGACTGCTGAATAACCATTTGATGATAGGAATACGAGATAACAAAGGTATTCCAGAACCAGATTCAGAACTTTCGGTCCTTTCCAGTCCGCCTAATACAATCATGTCTTCATTTCTGGCCCTGATAATAGAGGTAAAAGTACTGGTAGACTTTGGTGGTGGCGCATTTAATGGTGGATTACCTATAAAGTCTGATATATCTACCTTGATATTTAAAGTTACCTGATCATCGCCCGAAACAATGGGTTTGATCATGATCTCTAAGTTTGCTTTTACTTCTGTGTATTGCTCGGTAATTACGGTTTGCGCATTAATAGAGGGCACAATGTTCTGCGTTTTCTGACTGTAATAACGTGAACTCCCTATACTCAAATTTGCCGTGTGGCCATTCAAGGTAGAAAGCTTGGGTACAGACCGAATCTCTACATTAGAGTTATTTTCTAGGGCACTCAGCTTTACGTAAAAGTTGGGCGTTACCTTACCCAGGTTAATGGAATTGTTATTGCCCAATCTGGAGAGAAAGCTGTTGATGGAGTTTGCCCCAAAGGTGTAATCTAAGCCAGGCAATATGCTGCCGCCAGTTTTCACGCTATCAGAAACACCAGCACTAATCCCGGTTTTAATTACTTTACCCTTCCTGATATCAACAAGCGTTACTTCTATCAACACCATTGGCACTACACGGTCTATTTGCTTAATGTAATTTTCTATTTCATTGATCTGTGGTGCAGAACCAGATAACAACAAGGTATTTTGTTCTCTAAACTCCTTAATCTCTACTCCCTTTTTCCAATCCGTTGGGATCATCATTTGAATTGTATCCAAGGAACGATGCTGTAGTTGTACAATGCGATGAGACCTTAAACCCTCTAGCTTTCTATCCCCAATTAAGTAAACCCCACCTTCTCTCTTAAATGTATAATCTGTTCCCTGTAATAATGCCGTAAGAAAATTATCATAGGTAATCTTGTTTAGCCTGGTGGTTACTGTTCCTTTAATGTCTGAGTAAATGAAATAGTTAACTCCAGCTTCTGCAGTTGCCGATTTAATCAAATCTAAAATTGGGGTATTTAGGGCATCGACACTGATTAGTTTTTCGCCTTTCGCATCTTTTGCACTAGAAACATTTGCAGCACTGCTTTGCCCACTTTGACCTGCCGCCTTATTCGTTTTCCTTATGCTGGTGGTATTATCTCCAGTAATATAGGTTTCTTCGCCATCGCCCAATTGCTGAAAAATATAAACATTGTCATTGGTCTTGTTCAACTTCAGCCCGTTGGCATAAGCTAGTTTATCCAATGCCGTTTCAAAAGGGGCGGCATTAATAAAAGCAGTAACCGTTTTAGAAAGCAGAGTTACTGGAACAACCACGTTTTTTTGCGACAGCTGGCCAATCTTTTTGGCTACCAAACTTAAGGTGTCGTTGCTTAAATCGAAGCCTAAATTATCATTGGCGGCAACATAACTAACCTTAATCTCTTTCTTTGGAATTACGGCTTTGGCAACAGGAACCTTGGTAATGGTCATGATCGAACCAATCAGGTTAATATCCAGGTCGTACTCCTTGGCCACAAACAGCAGTACGTTCAATGCGGTTTCATTGGTGAAATTATAATACACCTTAAAGTTAACCTGTGGATCTATATTGATGTTCAGGTTATTGGCCTGTGCCAATGCCCTTAAAAATTCTGCTGCTGTTGCACCCGACATTGATAACTGAACCTTCTGGTTCAATCCCGGCACCATAACCGACAGTGTTTTTAATCGGTTCTCTATCTTAGCCAAACGCTCGGCTGGGTTTTCTTGTGCCTTTAGGTTTGGTGTAAATGCGCAAAGGAATAAGGTAACAACGATCAATAAACGGTAGATGTGGATGCGCATATTTTTTAGATGGCTAATAGTAATGGAAAAATTTCTTCTATGGATGTTTTGCCTTCTGCAAATAAGTTGAAAGCATTTTCTGAAAGTGTTTTGATATTTCTTTCTTTAAGTAAGGATGCAATTTCCATATTGCCCTGTTTTATCTCAAAGGCTAAATCTGTATCAACAGGAATTACTTCATACACAGCCTTGCGGCCTTTGTAACCTGTATAATAACACTCAGCACAACCTTTAGCAATAAACTGTTTAGCCAATGGTATGGGAGCCTTAAATTGTTTGGGATATTGATGGGCACTAAAGTCTGCCTCGGTTTTACAAACCGGACAAAGTAACCTCACCAGTCGCTGAGCGACAGTTGTATTTAAGGTATTGGCCACCAAAAAACCTGGTATACCCATGTCCATTAACCTTGAGACCGTTCCCCAGGCAGAATTGGTATGTATGGTAGATAAAACCAAGTGCCCAGTTAATGCCGCACGGATGGCCATATTCGCCGTTTCAGGATCACGGATCTCTCCCACCATAATCACATCTGGGTCCTGCCTTAAAAAAGTACGCAAGGCTGAGGCAAAACCTAGCCCAATGCTTTCTTTCAACTGCACCTGATTAATCCCCTCTAAAGTATATTCTATTGGATCTTCTATAGTTAGGATATTTCGGGTGGTTTTGTTCAATAATTTAAGCGTGGCATACAACGTGGTCGTTTTACCAGAACCTGTAGGCCCACTAATTAAAATAATACCATTTGGCCTTTGCACCCCCTGCATGTAATTAAGCATATCCTCTTCAGAAAGGCCCAAAGTATTTAAGTCGATATCTGTACTGGTATTGTTCAGTAAACGCAGTACGATTTTCTCACCATGCAAAGTTGGCAATACAGATATCCTGATATCAAATGCGCTTTGCTTGGCAGATTTGTAATGGATACGGCCATCTTGTGGCAAACGTTTCTCGGCGATGTCTAAATTGGCCATGATCTTGATCTTATTGACCAATGCCGGATAATCTTCCCTAGCAATCTGGTAACGTTCAATCATCATCCCATCAATTCGAATACGCACCCTAGATTTTTTCTCGAAGGTTTCGATATGGATATCACTGCTCTTTAGTTTACGGGCCTCTTCAATCAGCGTGCTTAAAAAATCGTCATTTGCAGCAATAGCTGATAGGGATTCCTCTTGGTTAAAACCGGTATCTGTTAAGTAATAAGTTGACAGGAGACGACTAACTTCTGTTTTTTGAATTGGATTGAGTTTAATGTCTTTATTCAAGATGATCTGCAGTTCCTCCATTAGATTGGCCTGGATGATATCCTCATCACAATACAGCGACAACAAGTTCGCTTCTACAAATTGAGGTATAACCCTGTATTGCAAGGCAATGTCCTTGGGAATTAAGTGGAGTTGATCTGCTGTAAATTCCATCCTATAAACTGAAATAATTAATTAGGCCTAAATCTGTGGTGAGATTAACATTCTGTACAAAACCATCAACTAACATAAAAACCATTAACAGCAGGGCTTGCTCACCTGCCAAGGGAATTTTTGCACTTGCACTTTTAACCAAAATATGAACGGCTATACTCATTAAAATAATAACAAAAAGACTGATGAGGTAATAAACCACATAATTAAAAAAAGAGAAATAGGTTGTAATGCTCAACAGGAAAAACAAATCGCCCAAACCAAAATAGCTATGGAAGATATTGACCATTTTCTTTTCTTTTATGGAAAAATAAAGCGTTAAAAAAAGTAACTGAACACCCAAGAACATCACATTACACTTTAAATCGTACACTAAGGTTTGCCAATTGCTATGCGTTATTTTTAATCCCGTTAAGGCAATTAATAAGGTCACGAACAACCACCAGTACACCGCCCTAAACTTAAAATCTTGCCAAGCGATAAAAACCAAAATGGCAAATATGAAACCCTGTAGTAGTAACATTAATCTGGCGTTACTTCTTTTAATGTTTTATCTTGGTCTATTTGCCAAACGTTATATACCCCATCGCCATCAAAATCTGCTACGGCTGTTGCCTTGGCAGAAAAGGCATTGTTATTGGCCGAGGTAATCTCTACCTTATAGTTGGCCTTGCCGTCCTTACCATCACTAGACAGTTTCTCTTGCACAAAACCCAGTTCTACCAAATCTGAGCTGTATTTAGAATGCTCGTAGAAATAGCTTTGCTGCAGTTTAGCCAAATGTTCTAACTGCAATTTTGCCTCGGTAGTTTTGGCCTTTGTAATTAAAGGCATAAGGTTGGGCAATGCCAATAAAACAAGGATCCCTATAATCACCAAGACTACTAAAATCTCTGTTAACGTATATGCTTTTACTTTCTTTTGGAGTATTGATTGAACCATACAATTGCATTGAATTTTATCAAGCATAATTTAGAGAGTAATTCTGGCTGCAAATAATATTTTTGCAAACAGCCCATATCTGGTGACGAACGATATGAATCTCTTGATGAACTACCGTTTTTCGCTGATAACCCGAATCTGAAAAAAGAGAAAAAACGCACAAATAACAATGAATTTGAAGGCAATTCTGCTTAAAATTGGTTCTTCAATCATAAAGCTTAAAAATTTGTTTGTTGTATTTTTTGCCTATCGTCCCTTCGAGCGCAGCGAGGAGAAATCTCAAAGAGTGTTGTTTTTTTCCTATCGTCCTTTCGAACGCAGCGCAGCGAGGAGAAATCTCAAAGAGGGTAGCCTCCAATTGACAGATTCCTCTTTTGACATAATCCCCTAAGCCAAAAATGATTTCCTGCACACCAGACGCAATCGTATTAATGTCAGGTTTAGGGAACGTATTTTGTCACAAAAACAAAAAGTTCAGCATACCTTTTACGATATGCTGAACTTTATCTTAGCTCATCACAAGCTACTAATAAAATGTAAATCTATAGATAGATGAAGCTATTTTTTTGTTCGAAGTTTTGTTAAGATAATCATAAGCAATCTATCATTACGGTAACAATGATCTCCTGAGCTAAGAATACCACCTGTTTTTGTTGTGTTTGACATTGTAATAGTTATAGAGTTATTCTCCTCTATATTTAATTCAATCTCACATAATCCATTGCTTTCTCTGAAACTGATATCACTATATTTTACTCTAGGTGATCTTACAATTGTTTCAGCAATATTTAGAACATTTTCCTTATCAATAAAAATCAGGGAATCACTTCCTACGAGCCCACGATCATAAACTTTTATAGATTTGACTTTTTTAGGATCGAGGTTATGAATATCCAGACTTGAACGAGATTCTAATAGGTGTATAATAAGTGAGAATGCTAGAACAACTAAAACAATTATTAAAACCAGGACAATTTTACTTTTTTTTATCATATTTATTTTTTCTTATTAAAAGGAATCGACCACTCTCCGATTATAGCCGATTGGGTGAACGAATATTGAACACCTACTTTACCTCCTGTGCCTAAACCAACCAGATCGCCAGTATACAATAGCGGACTACTGTTTTCTTTTCCAGGAGTACTCCATTCGTTATTTGAATAGGCCTTAGTAGATGCCCAAGCAGCAAGACCTGCACCAGCTGATAAACCCTGCGACTTTCCGGCAAAGGTATTTCGGTCCAGTGTTTTACCACTTGACTCATTAAAATCAATAGGACCAGCAACTATTCCTGCACCAAGGTTGAGTCCAATATTTGCATTAGGTTGTGACGGCCGATAAAAAAAGATACCCGGATCGTTTCCTTCATTAATAACAACCATTTGCATATTCCCACCTGTCCCCCCTCCAAAAGCGAAATCTCCACCAGCTGAAACCATAACTGCATCTACACCATCAGGTTCCAAATCGATGTTTGTAGCGTCTATTGAAATAGCATCTCTAGGTTTAACCTTTGCATCAGTATATACCTTAATATCATATTGATCCGTCTCGACAGTAACCATTGGTGTAGCTCTACCTTTTTCATCCTTTCCATAAATGGTAATGTCTGGCGGAGCAGCATACATCCCATCAACATCGATGAATCGTATCGGGTTGTCCACCGCATAACTGTACGGACTGAACCTCCTGCTTTTCTCACTTAATAGATCCACAGTAATGAACCGCCCAATCTCCGGATCATAGAACCTTGCCCCGTAGTCATATTGATAAACAATTAATTATAATTTTTCAAGATTAACATTAGCGACTATCTAAGACAATTTTGAATTTCTCGGTTTGTAAGGTTTTCTTTTTACTTTCAATTTGAACATTCGTGATAAGTACTTTTTCGAGGATATTATTTTTATAAAAGTATTCTCGAGTTAATAAATAGTTTTTAAAAAAGAACTCATCTTTCGTTAAATGACTATTTTTAATGTAAATTCTTACAGAGTCCAAATTTTCTTTTAAAGGGACACCATTTTCTGACAGAATCATCGGCTTTCCCTGACAAAAGAATTTCAAAGTTACAGACGCATCATGCTCTTTCACTATATTTTTTGTAACAGCGAAATTTGAGCTAATATAAATATCTGATAGATATTTTGACAGCAATTTGAGAGAATCCACTAGTGGGATTAAATTAAATGTATCAACGGCTTTCTTGCCTCCCAAAGTTGAAATCCGAGAAATTAATTTACCCCGTTTGTCATACATATATCTTATACGTTCTCTCTCTGTAAAAGTCGTTCTGCAATCTTCATCAACTTTTTCTGGTGTAAATATAACACTTTCTGTTACCCTATTTTTGTCATTGTATCTATAGCCTACAGAATCAATTAGATTACATCCTACCCTACTATACCTTATCACTGTAATTAAATTTCTATTTATATCGTAACCATTTTGCTGGATTAATTTAGTAGAATTCTTTTTTGTATAAGAGTTACTTTTGGAAAGATATACATCTACGTGAAATCCCCTGTTCGCGTTCATACAGGAAATCAGGAAGATACTTAGCATAAGTAATGAATATAACTTTTTCATATTTTCTAATTTGCTCTCCAGAATATTGTTTTTAAATACACTGCAGTAGAGGTTAATCTCTGCTGACCCTTATTTGGTCCCGTCGTTGCTGTTTTCACCTGAGGGGCAACAAAGCTAGTTCCAACATTCTCTTTCCACTTTTTATAGTGGTCATTGGAAATGCTCCATCCCTGTGTATTCATATGCAATTCATACCCATCTTGAGATTTTTTATTGTTAGTTGCTGGATATAAACTCTGTTCCACGCCATCCCATTGGGTAGCTCCATAACTCAAATCCTTACCTCCAAGTTGTGCATTTATTTCTGCTGCTACGGCATACTGTTTTTTGGTGCCGTTCCTTTCCATCGGAGAAGCATCTTTGAAGGCAGTTGCGGCATCATTTGAAGCTCCATAGGCAGTCTGATTGCGTTCATGAACACTAGCGATAGCGAACATTTCATTTTTTAAGTCTGGACTCTGATTAACTAAGGATGCTGAACTCTCACCAAATATGGTTGCCGCCTTTGCTAAAAAATCTTTGTGACCAATTCCTAACTGAGTTATTTTACTTGGATCTAACCTCCGAGTAGCCTTATTCCCACTAACTGTAGTACTTCTAACACCTCCATCTGCAACTGCATATACCTTGTCATCTTTAATACCGTCAGAGCCAAGATATTGTCCATTCATCGCATAGTAATCACCAAACATTCCATCAGGATCAACAAACCTCAATGGATTATTAAATACATAGGCATATGGAGTAGTCTTTTTATCAGCTTCCGCTAACGGATCCACCACGTTCCACCTCCCAATAATCGGATCATAGAACCGTGCTCCGTAATCATATTGCCCAAGCTCGTCCTGAAGCTCCTTACCGTTGTACAGGTAGTTGTTCGTACCAGCCGTTGCGCTATGCCTCAATCCAAAGGCATAGTAGTTGTCCTCCTGGAGCTTTCTAACCGCTCCGTTATAAATATCGAAACTATATCTCACATTTCCAAGATGGTCCGAAAGATTGTACTCGTATTTGTAGGTGCCAGAATTGTTCACAGCCCTTCCCTCCTCGGTCTGGATGAAGTCTATCGTCCCATTGGTATACTGGATCCCGTCCACGTAGTCGGTGGTCCCGGCCGTGCTGCTCACCTTCCTCAGCTTCTGCCCCGTGGCATCATAGGTATAGGCCAAACTGAGCCCGCTCTTTATCGCCGTTGCCGGAAGGTTGAGGAAATTGTAGCCCAACGTTACCCCCGTCCTGCCGTCAGTGGTGGCATTGCCGTTGGCATCATAGGCATAGCTGCCCGTAGCCAGCGGACCGCCCGAAATGCCAGTCAGCCTGTTGCCCACATAGCCGTAGCTGCCGGCCGTTCCACCGTCCCTGGATAGGCTGGTAATGTTGCCCATCACATCATAGGTGATCACCTCGCTCATAACCGTTGGGGATACCTCTCCCTTAAATAGCCTGTTCAACTTATCATACTGGTAGGTGAACACGTTGCCCAGCGAACCGCCCCAGCGCTGGTTAGCGATGTTGCCGTTGAACTGTGGATGGGTACCGTCCTGATAGTCGAGCTGCATCCTGAACTGGTCGCTCGTACTGCCCTTTAGCCAGCCACGCTCATTATAGGCATATTCTGTGTTCTGGAGCATCCCGACAATGGAAGCGTTGAAGGTAGAGCCGAGCTGTGCCTCGAAGCCCGGTGCGAGCGTAATGCTGCCGGAGGCCTTGACAGTCCTAGATTGCCCACTTGTAAGAATGTCCCCTGCTGCAAGGGTAATATCGACACCATCGGGCGAACCATTGCCAAGCCCATGAAGGCCTTTCGCCCTCACCTGTCCAATCTCGTTGTACTCCAGCTTGTTGAGCGTAACCTCGCCCTGTGAATTGATGTTCTCCCTCGTACTTATCTTCCTGCCCATGTGGTCGTAGCTATAGCTGTTCGCTATGGTAGTGGTCGCGCCATTGGCAATGTGCACTCTGGCACTGGTCTTCAGCTGGCCCACAAAGTCGTAGCTGCTGTTCACCACGTCGGTACCACCAAGGTGGTTCTGGGACTTTGTACGCACTAACCTGCCATCGGTATCATAGTAGCTCACCGTAAAGGGCATTGCCCCATTTCCGATGACGAGTGTGCGCATGCCGGTGACAAGGCCCTTGGTGCGATTGACCGGTGCCTCGGAAGTTATGGGACCGCCGAAGGGATTCTGGTAGAAGTCGTAGTCGTCATAATAGGTTACTGTATAATAGTTGTAGAAGTTCCCTGTTGGCAGGGATAGGTTGCTATAGCCCATACCAATACCATTGGAATTGGTATTGTCCCTGCTTTCCCAGAGCACAGAGGCAGTATCGACAGTAGCCTGCCATACGGACCTGTCCAGTGCACTGGTGATGATACCGGTAAGGATGGACCTGCCCAGTGCATCGTACTTGCTGAAGAACCAACGCCCGTCACCACGCTGTACCGCATCCTGCGAAAGCACCAGCTGGTCGAGTCTGTTGTACACCATGTATTCCCAGCCCTTCCCGGGAACCTTCTTCTCTATCAGCCGCTTCCTGCCGTCGTAATGGTAGCCGTAGATATAGTTCTCGAAGTTCGCATCGCCCGTTTCCGTAAAGCCTGTTGCCGTTACAGCGGGCGGAACCACGTAACGCAGGTTGCCAAGGTCGTCATAGATGTAATGGGTACTTAAACCAACGCTCTCTGTTTCCCATATTTTTTTCATCACTACCCTGCCCTCAAGGTCCTTGAACTCTTCTGTGGTTCCGGCCTTCCCACCCGTCCAGTTCTCGTCCCTGGAGATGGTCTTGTAGAGCCTGTTCGCCGCATAGTAGCTGCCGCTCGTAGATGCACCAGATGGACCCACTACCCACAATGGAACCTCCCCCGTCACATTACTGCTGTAGTCCGCCCTAACCGTATGGCCCGAACCCGCAATAGCTGCATTGTAGGGCTGCCATACAGCTCCAGGTGCGCCCTGCTCGAGTACCCTCCCAATCGGAGAGGCCTCCAGTACCGCCTGGCTGTAGGGATATGGTGTCTTTACAACATTAGCGTCCCAGCCCGAGGTACCATAGAAGGCAGCCTGTCCGGCAATCGCAGTAGCCCTATAGCTTCCGTCACTGCCCGTCTGCTCGGCATAGGGAAGGTACTTCTTCA
>NZ_SWBR01000007.1 GCF_005116505.1 Pedobacter polaris | reverse complement strand
TGAAAACGGAATTTGAACTGCACACTACCTTTCCATCCTATTCAACCGCTATTGGGCCCGTATGCAGGGCGATAGAAAAATACAATAACCTCAGGCTGCACCTGAGCTGTGATATGATGACACCGTCGGATCGGCACGGGCAGGAAATGAGGGAAGCACCACAACTTCACCAGGGGCTGTAAGGGCATTCCAGCTTGGAGAAAATGAAATGTAACGATATATCCGTTTATGTTTTTATAATTGTAAGTATTTAACCGTTTAACTATCCGCTTTTTGTAAGGGTAATCTAGTATAAGACAAGCTATTGTTATTGCATATTACGCCAAGTCTTGTTCCTATCTACACCGCATCTAGTCCGCATCTAGTCCGCGTGTAGATAGCTTAATGCGGACTAGATGCAGTGTAATTGTTAACTTAATATGACTATGACCTGTATTATCCCTAACCAATACTTGCTTAAGCAATAGTCTATAATTACCTCTAATAAATTGTAGCATTAAAAGCAAAACAGTAACCTTTTTGCAAATTTGCAAACAAGCTCAAAAACCTACCATTTTAAAATTGTATTAATTATTATCTTTACCTCATACACAAATTAAAACATCTCATGTTAGCGAACTTTAAAACTACAGGCAAGACTTTATTGCTGTTTGTTATTTGTTTTGTTCTTGTAAACTCACTTTATGCCCAAAAACCAAAGTTTAATGTAATTGCTTTTTATACGGGGAAAAATGACCAAGCTCATGTGAGTTTTGTGCATGAGGCTAACCAGAAATTTCCAGAATTAGCTAAAAAATATAATTTCACCTATGATTCGACAGCGAATTGGAGCAATTTAAATGCTGAGTTTTTAGCAAAATATCAGGTGGTTTTATTTTTAGATACAAGACCAGAACAACCAGAACAAAGAGCTGCTTTCGAAACCTATATGAAAAATGGTGGTGCTTGGATGGGTTTCCACTTTGCAGCATTTGCATTAACACCATCTGCTTTTAAACAAGATTGGGACTGGTATCACAATGAATTTTTAGGCTCTGGGCAATATGGCAGCAATACCTGGCGACCAACTGCTGCAATTTTAAGAGTTAATAAAAATCATCCAGCAACCAAAAATCTCCCAGAGACTTTTAAAGCGCAACCAAACGAATGGTACCGGTGGGAGAAAGATTTACGCAAAAATCCTGATATAAATATTTTAATGGCAATAGACTCAACTAGCTTTCCAGTAGGTACAGGTCCAAAAGCTCATGAAATTTGGAACAGTGGCTATTATCCGGTAGTTTGGAGCAATAAAAAATATAAGATGATATATGTAAACATGGGGCATAATGATATGGACTATGAGCATAAATTTAACAAACACACTACTTCCCTATCCCAAACATTTGACAACGAGATACAAACCAAAATGATGATCGATGGTGTATTGTGGTTAGGAAATATTAAAAAATAGTAAAATGGAAAATTTTGATTGGACTTCATTCACTATAAAAATTGCTGTAAAAGCGAAAATTGAAGATTTGTATAGAGCTTGGGCGAGTAGTGGTGAAATTGAAAAATGGTTTTTGAGCGAAGCTGATTACCAAGACTCAAATGGCAAAAAAATAGATAAAGATCAATTGACTGTAACCGATAATACCTATTTTTGGCGTTGGTTTTTGTATGAAGAAACAGAATCTGGTAAAATCATAGAAGCTAATGGCAAAGATACCTTCGCCTTTACTTTTGCAGGAAATTGTGTGGTAACAATTAAACTTACCGAAGAGAATGACCATACAATAGTGAACCTTAACCATAGCAACATCCCAACTGATGACAATAGCAAAAGAAATATCCGTTTAGGCTGTCACAATGGTTGGTCATTTTACTTAGTCAATTTAAAATCAGTATACGAAGGTGGCTTAGACCTCCGAAATAAAGACAATCGTTTTAAACCAATGCTTAACAATTAATATAGATAATGGATAAAATAATAGAATTAATCAAAGCCTCAAGAACCAAATTACTAAGTTTAGTAGAAGAGTTAAGTACCGAAGAATTAAACTATATCCCAGCAGGATTTAATAATAATCTAGCTTGGCAAATTGGACATATTGTTGTTAGTCAGCAGATATTATGCTACAAATTAGCAGGACAAAAATATATCATTGAAGATGAATTAATTGACCTGTACAAAAATGGTTCGAAACCAGAAAGACCTTTCAGCGAAATAGAAATTGCACAAATGAAAGCGTACGCACTTAGCACAATTGATCAATTAGCAATTGATTTACAGCATGGAATTTTTGATAATTACACACCTTATACAATTTCTACTTACCCTAGTTTTAGGTTAGAAAATGTAAAAGATGCAATAACATTTATTGTTTCACATGATGGTTTACATTATGGTTGCAGTTTAGGATTGAAAAAGCTAGTTAAGAATAATGCATAATGAAAAAGTTAATTTTTATTTTATTAATTGCAGCTGTCTATTCAATTAATGTTTCAGCGCAAAAAATATTCAGAGACGAAGCCTATGGTTTTAGTATGGACCAACCAAAAGACTGGTTAGTTGGTGATAATAAAACTATAATGAATAACCTTAGCAAGGTAAAAATGGATGATGCTAATTTAACTGAGGTAATAAAAAGCAATAAAGGCTCCTTGTTGCTTACTTCTTTTTATAAATACGATGTCAAGACAACTGCTGGTCTAATTCCAACCATACAAGTAAATGTTCGTAGCAATCCTACCAAAACATTCGAACAATTTTATTCGGCAATGTCGCAAAGTACTGGCGCTTTCAAAAATTATTTCCCTGATTTCAAATTATTAAAAGAGCCAACAATCATTGAAATTAATGGCATTAAAGCAATGTATTTTATTGGAGCATATACAATGGGAACAGTTGCAACTGGGCCAATGAAAGTAAGAAGTAGAACCTATGCCATTCCGAGTGGTAATTTTTTCTTTCAACTCAATTTCACTGACGATCAAAATAAAGAAGATGACACTAAATTATTTGATGCTTTAGTACAGACAATAAAAATTTTAAAATAAAATGAGAGGAATAATTTACTTAATTCTATTCTCAATTACCTGCTTAGCTCAAAATGTAATAGCACAGGAAATCTACAAAAATGAGAAATATGGATTTAGTGTTGAAAGACCTGAAGGTTGGGCCATTCTAAATCATAAGGATATTAATGTTGGTTTAAAGAAAAGTCATGGGCAACAATTAATTACTTATTATAAAAACACAGACAATATAGATGAGCAAATAAACCCTACCATTATTACTTTTGTTGCTGCTAATAGATTTAAGAATATTAATGAATTTAATAAAAAGATGACTATTAGACGTTTCAACAAATCATTAACAAACTATAATGTTAAAAAGAAACCCGAACTTATTAATATTGGTGACAAATATGGGGCGTTTGAAATAGCTACCTACACCATTATCAACAAGAAAAATGACTATTTAAAAGTAAGAAGAAGGTCTTATGCTTTTCCAACAAAGGATTACATTTTTTATATAAGTTTTGTTGATGAAAGAGATAGTGAAGAGCATACAAACCTTTTCGAAACTTTTGTTAAATCTATTAAAATCACAAAATAAAACTCTTGAGATACTTCTTCCACATTGCTTACAACGGTCATGTTTACAGTGGTTGGCAACGCCAGCCAAAAGTAAATAGCGTACAAGAAGTAATTGAAACTAATTTAAGTAAGATATTTAAAACACCATTAACCATTAACGGATGTGGGAGAACGGACTCTGGAGTTCATGCTAGCCAGTTCTTCTTTCATGTAGATATTGAGCAAGAGTGGGACTTTGATTTGAAATTTAGGCTTAACAAGATATTACCACACAACATTGCCATTTTTGATATTATTCCGCTAGAAGGAAGGCCACATGCTAGGTTTGATGCCGTTCAACGTAAGTACGATTATTACATACACACTTATAAAAACCCCTTTCTAAGTCAGCTGAGTTCTTACTATGATTTCGAAAAGCTAAATTTAGAAGAGATGAAACGTGCGGTTCAGCTTTTACCAAAATATAAAGATTACAGGGCTTTTTGTACTGCTCCCGACAAAAATGAGCATACCATTTGTAATGTAATGGATGCCAAGTTATTTACCACAGCAAACGGCGACCATATTCGTTTTCACATTGCCTCCAATCGTTTTTTAGGTAAAATGATCAGAATTATAACTGGTAAACTCTTAAAAATCGGCACAAGAAATATGAGCGTTGATGAATTTGAAAATTTGCTGATCACTTTAGAAACACCTGGCATGCTAGAAATTGCCCATCCTACTGGTTTATACTTAGCTAAAGTGACATATCCATACCTAAACTTACCCTTAAGAACAGAATTCTCTGGCTTGCAACAAAAAGATTGGATTGAGGTTTAAAGTCGTATTGCGTAGTGAGATTAGTGGCCTACCATGAGCCATCAACCATTGACTATTGATGAACTAATGAAACTTATCTTTAAGAACAGAATTCTCTGGCCCGCAGCAAAAAGGATTGGATTGACGGTAAAATCGTATTGAGTATTGCGTATTGAGAATGTAGGATACCATGAACTATCAACTATTGACCATTAACCAACTAATGAACAATTGAACCAATGAACTAATAAACCAAGCCTACTTAAACCTAATCGCTTTTAACGGACTAATTCTACTCACTAACATTGATGGAACAATGAGTACAACAGCACAAATTACAACTGTAGCAATATTCAACATAATAACGTCTACAATATGTACTTCCATTGGCACATAAGACAGGTAGTAATTAGTTTGATCTAATTTAAAAATATGAGTAGAATGTTGTAAATAAGCTAAGCCTAAGCCTAAAATATTTCCTAATACTAAGCCAATGCCTACTAAATAAATAGCATTGTAAAGAAAGATCTGCATTACACTGCCATTGCTAATGCCCATTGCTTTTAACAAACCAATCATTGTGGTTCGTTCTAAAATCATAATCAACAAAGCTGTAACCATGTTAATTACGCCGACAATCATCATTAAAATAAGTAATACTTTTGTATTCACATCTAATAATGACAGCCAAGTAAAAATCTCGGGTGTACTTTCTTGTACCGAGCGTGATCTTAGTTTTAACTCTAAATTGGCATAAACATCATCTGCATTTTCTTTTAATTTAGAAAAATCTTTAGTGCGTACTTCTATCCCACCCATTTGGTTAGGTTGCCAGTTGTTTACACTTCTAATTACATTGATATCACCTATAACAAAGCTCTTATCAATGTTATCTATACCAACTGAATAAATACCTACTATTGTGAATTTTCTACGTTTTGGTGGATTTTGAACAAAATGCATCAAAAAGCTGTCGCCAACCTTAAGTTTTAATCGTTTTGCGGTATAGTTTGATATTAAGATTTGATTTGAAGATTTATTCTTAAAATCAATAATTTTTCCTGCGAGTAAGTGTTTTTGAATAAATCGCCAATCGTAAGTATCATCAATACCCTTAAAATTGATGCCTTCTACCTCACTATTGGCAGAAATAATAGCAGGTTTTGTGGCAAATGGATAAAATGATTCTATTGTTTTATTGTCTTTTAAGTACTTTAATGTAGTATCATTAGGTACAAATGGTGATTTTTCAAAAGAACCATTCAAATCAAAACGATAGATTTGAATGTCGCCGATAAAACCCCTTACCTTATCTTGTATTTCGGTTTTAAAACCTTTTATAATCGCAATAGAAAGTATCATTACAGCAAGGCTAAGCATAACCCCTGCTATTGCTATGCGCACAATAAGCTTGCTGAATGTTCTTTCAGATTTAATGGCAATTCGCTTCGCTATGAAATATTCTATATTCAAATTATAATAAATTGTAACTTAGCAAAAGTGCTAATTCAATTTGGAAATAGCGTATAATACTTTTAAAAACCTAGAGAAATGAAGAGATTCAATTTTTTATTCACCTTGATATTTGCAGTACTTGCATTAATGGCTTGTGGGCAAGGCACAAAAGTTAAGTTGAATACTAACGTACCTAATCCGTATAAAGTAAAGGCAGAGGATATTGATAAGCCTAAGGGTAAGTTTGCAAATTTTAAAACCGGAGCAGAGCAAACTGAAATCTATTTGCCTTTATTAAAAGGAAAGCGAATTGGAATGGTGGTAAACCCAACTTCAATTATTGGAAAAGTAACAGTGGTTGATAGTTTAATTAAAAGAGGTGTGAACATTGTTAAAATCTTTGGTCCTGAACATGGCTTTAGAGGTGATGCAAGCGCAGGTGTTAGTGTTGATGATGCCGTAGATGCAAGAACAGGCATTAGGGCCATTTCATTATATGGCAAACACAGTACACCTACAAAAGAAGACTTATCAAATGTAGATATCATGATCTTTGATATTCAAGATGTTGGTGTTCGTTTTTATACCTATATGAATACTTTGCAACACGTAATGGAAGCTTGTGCCCGTGATGGCAAGGAAGTGATGATTTTAGATCGTCCAAATCCAAATGGTTTTTATATTGATGGCCCGGTTCTAGACCCTAAATATAAATCGGGTATTGGCTTGCAACCTATTCCGATTGTTCATGCTTTAACTTTAGGTGAATATGCTCAAATGTTAAATGGCGAAGGTTGGCTTAAAGATAAATTGAAGTGTAAAATCACAGTAATTAAAAATGCAAATTATACACATGATATGCCTTATGTATTGCCGGTAAAACCATCACCCAATTTAAATACAGCACAATCTATCTTACTTTATCCAACTACCTGTTTATTCGAAGGAACTTATTTAAATCATGGTCGTGGCACGCAATTTCCATTTATCATTGTTGGCGCTCCTTATTTAAAAGGAAAATTCGATTTTTCATTTACGCCAAAGAGTATTAAGGGAATGTCTGAAACACCGCTATTTCAAGATCAAGTTTGTTACGGTTTAGATTTAAGAAATTACGATACTTCAAACTTTAGGAAGACAAAAATGTTAAAGTTAAGCTGGATCATCGAATTGTATAAAGCATCGACGCGCAAAGAAGATTTTTTTAACAATAAACTAAGTGCAGAAGTTGGCACAATTGAAGCAAGAATTGGAGTTGGCAATTTTAGACAACAAATTATTGATGGTGTATCTGAAAAAGATATCAGAGCCAGCTGGGAACCAGGATTGAGCCAATACAAATTAATGCGTAAAAAGTATTTGCTTTATCCATAAACAAGGATAATCATGAATAATGAAGTAAAAAAGAAAAGCGAAAAAGTTTCGAGTAATTTTCTAGAGCCACAACCAAAGGGCAAAGTAGACCAGGGTGAGAAAGTTGTTAAAAAAGCTGAAGACAAAGTCTACAAGAAAGAATCTGCAATGGCAAAAACTAAAAACCCAGCCAAGCAGAAAGAAAACAGTGAACAACCCGTTCATTCTGTAAAAACTAATTAATACAAATCAATATTTGCACCTTGAATTAATTCGAGGTGCTTTGTGCTAAAATATTAATTGTAAAGCTTTGATATAAGAATGACTACTAAAACAAAAATAATAGTTGCAGGTATAGGTGGTGTTGGTGGTTATTTTGGTGGTCTTTTAGCAAAGGCATATGCTGGAAATGATAACATTGAAGTTTATTTTATAGCTCGTGGAAACCATTTAGAACAAATTCGAAATCATGGCTTAAAAGTTATTAAAGGAAATATTGTGTTTACTGCAAATCCTTTTTTAGCCACAGCTAATGCAGCTGAAATTGGCACAGCTGATTATATCATCGTTTGCACCAAAAACTATGATTTAGATGAAATCCTAACAGAAGTAACTCCCTGCATAGACGAGCAAACTACTATATTACCTTTATTAAATGGAGTTGAAGCTGCCGAAAAAATTAGAGCAAAATTCCCAAATAACCTTGTTCCGGCAGGTTGTGCTTACATTGTTTCAGCAATTAAAGACCCAGGGATTGTAGAAAATATGGGCAATAGACAAGATATCTCTTTTGGTCTTGACAACGAAACTGATGAAAGGTTAACTAAACTAGAAGACTTGTTAAAATCTGCAGGTATTGAAGCAACATTATCTCAAGAAATCTCTAAACTAATTTGGGAGAAATTCATTTTCCTTTCGTCTATAGCTACAGCAACCTCTTATTGCGATAAAACTGTAGGTGAATTACTAGAGGAGCATAGAGATCTTTTAAAAAGTCTTATAGATGAAGTTACCGCTATTGCACTTGCCAAAAACATTAAGGTAGATGAGCAAACAAGTATAAGGGCAATAGCCCACTATGAATCTCTACCATTTACTGCCACATCATCTATGCAAAGAGATTTTAACGCTAAAAAACTTAAAACTGAATTAAATTCTATTACAGGCTATGTGGTTAAAGAAGGAGAAGAATTAAATGTAGCAACACCTCTTTTTAAAATGACCTATCTGGCATTATTAAAAAAACAAACTATTTCTTAACTTTTGTTTGCTTTAAAAATTGTAACAGAACTTTCTCATCATTTTGCATAGCTGTAATACTATCTGGTTTAACCGTATCTATTTTCTTCAAATATTTCTGGAGACCTTCATTTTCAAAAGTTTCTAATAAAAGTGGGTAAACGTAAGAGCTTTTACAAACCGCCCTTGTATTGCCTAATTTACTAGCCACACAATCTAAAACTTCTACTACCACTTTCTTTTTAGAAAGATCAGGGTTTTTCTCTGTACAACATGCCAATTGCCTCAGTGCTTCTAACGTACCGCCCCAGGTTCTAAAGTCTTTGGCCGTAAAATCGCTTCCTGTTATTTCTCTAATGTAATTATTGATAGACCCAGAATCTACACCTTTGTGTGTCGAACCATTGGTATAAAACTGAAATAATTCTTGACCAGGGATATCCTTACACTTTTTGACAAGCTTGGCTAAATTTTTATCTGTGAGTTCTACCTCTTGTTTTACGCCTTTTTTACCCACAAAACTTAAGGTAAATTTATCCCCATTCTGTTTAAAATGCTGATCCTTTAGGGTACTTAAACCATAACTACCATATGTTTTTTTGTATGATTCATTGCCGATTCTAATCAGAGTTTTTTGCATTACTTGCATGCAAATTGCCAACACTTTTTTCTCATCAAATTCTTTTCTTCTTAAGTCCTTTGCAATTTGTTTACGTGCATTAGGTAAAACTTTTCCAAATTCTAGCAGCCTAAAATATTTATGATCAGACCTTCTTGATGTCCAATCGGGGTGGTAACGGTACTGTTTTCTACCTGCTGCATCTTTGCCTATGGCTTGTAAGTAACCATTTTTCTTAGGTGAAATCCATACTTCTGTCCAAGCTGGCGGTAAAACCAATTTCTTAATTCTCTCTAAATCATTCTCGTTTTGTATGCGATTACCCTTACTATCTTCGTAATAAAATTTACCAGGTTTCCCTTTTCTATAAATACCAGGTTGTGTTGGATTTACAAAAACTAGGTTGCTTGAATTGATCACGTCTGAAGTTGGAACCATTAGATTTAAGAAAATATGAGTTAAATTTTTAGTTATTTTGTTGTTTAGAACAACAAGAGATGAAAATAGTTTTTATGGGTACGCCCGATTTTGCAGTTGCTTCATTAAATGCCTTACAACGAGCAGGTTTAAGTATTGTTGGTGTGGTTACTGCAGCAGACAAACCAGCTGGGCGTGGTCAGAAATTAAGTGAAAGTGCTGTAAAAAAATATGCTGTAGAAAATGGCTTGAAAGTTTTACAACCTTTAAAACTGAAAGAGTCCGAGTTTATTAAAGAACTACAATCTTTGAATGCTGATTTATTTGTTGTTGTTGCTTTTAGAATGTTGCCAGAAATTGTTTGGCAAATGCCTGCTAAAGGAACAATCAATCTTCATGGATCCTTATTACCTCAATATCGTGGCGCTGCTCCAATAAATCATGTAATTATTAACGGAGAGAAAGAAAGCGGGGTAACAACCTTTTTTTTAAAACAAGAAATTGATACTGGTGATATTATTTTTTCTGATGCTGTTGAAATTACACCTGATGAAACTGCAGGAACTCTACACGACAAGCTAATGGTTGTTGGAGCTAATTTGTTGGTTAAAACGGTTAAGGCTATTGAAACCGATGATTATAATGAGGTGCCGCAGCCGCAAAGCGATGAACTGAAATCTGCACCAAAAATATTTAAAGACTTTTGTAAGATAGATTGGAACCAAAGTAACCAAACTGTTTATAATTTAATTCGTGGTTTAAGCCCTTACCCAACTGCTTTTACAACTTTAAATGATAAAACCTTAAAAATTTTTAATGCCGAAATGGAAGATAAAGAACCAGGAATTTCTACCGGAGCTTTTCTAACCGATGGCAAAACCCATTTAAAATTCGCAACAAAAGATGGCTTTATTAAAATAACTGATGTACAGTTTGAGGGGAAAAAACGAATGCTAATAGATGAATTTTTAAGAGGGATGAGATTGTAATGTGAATATGTAGCGCTTAAAAGCGCTACATATTGTTTCATTTTATTTTCGATTATAAGTTTCAATAGCTCTTTCTATATTTCTATAACCAGATTTTTCAATAAAGTATCCACCTGCCACAAGTCCTCCTCCAAGTCCCCATAATATAAAACTACTATTATTACCATTAACGCTAAAATTTGCATCACCCACGTTATTTTCAGTTAAAATTTTAATTGTACCAGCAACAATTGCGGCACCTGCGGCCACGTACATTATAATACCAGTTCGTTTACTTTTTCTATAACTTTTTAATAAATCTAAGCTCTGTGCATTATCAGCCATATCTAAACTAAGGTTCTTATAATTTATTTTTTTCATATCAGATATACCTTTGTTGTAATACATTTTGGCACCCACAGATTGGTATTTTCTATCTTTAAACCTGTAATAATCTGCTTCAAATGCTATAGGATTATAAACAACTTCTTGATACAGGTTTACTTTTCCCGAAATAATTCTTTCAGCGAAGGAAGTTTCACCATAAAATTGCAGCTTTTTTGTATTAGCAAAAAAGCCATCTTCATTGTTAAAAAATTTAACCTGTTGTACTGGGATTCTCCTGGAATCTGCCCTAAGTGTCCATGAACCATTAAAATCTGGTCGCAGCCTAATCTTTTGTGCATAAATTGTTGAATCTGAATAGAGGTACAGAAAGTTTTTGGATTCGTTCTCTTGCGAACGAGCGTTTAGGCCATAGCAAGCCATAACGAAGATGAGTAATTTTTTCATATCGATTTACATTTGTGTGTAGTCAATAATACTCAAACTTTATTCCGAAAGCGCTTTTGTAAATAATAAAATACAAAAGAAAAATTAGCGCTACAATGGCTTAAACGTAAATAAATAAAAAACAAGGATGAATTTTTCAAATTGCATGAAGTGTTTCAGATTTTTTTTGAAAGGCAATTGCAGTTCAATTACTTATATTAGTCGGGCTCTCGTTCCAATCTTTTTCTCTGCCCCTACACACTCCGCATGATAAAAAGGATTTTCACTAAATCCCGTTTAAATAACATCGGCTTTGCTCCTATTTAGGTTTGAATAATGAACAAGTCAACCCAAAGCTACACACTTTGTACTATAAACCTTATTGAAATGGAAATATTTTTTGTTATGCTGAGCTTGTCGAAGCACAAAAATATTGGAATGGAAAGAAGGACTTTATGAGCCAAAGGTTACTGCCATTGTTTTTCAAGTCATCAAATATCTACCTAACAGCTAACAATCACCTAACAACTTTCGGACTTTATTCTTATATTAAAGCATTTAACTTAGCACTTAAGTTTTTGGCAACTTCGTTAAAATAGCGTTTCCGCCCATAGCCCATAACCCAACGGATACCTCCACTTGCATTGGTTACAAAAACTTCATCAGCCTCTTTTAATACCTCTGGATTAATCTGTGCCTCAACTAGTTGTAAATTATGCATTTTACACAGTTGTAAAATTACGCTGCGCATTACACCGGCTACACAACCCTCTGATAAGGCAGGTGTATAAATTTGTTTTTGATATACTACAAAAATATTAGAACTGGTACTTTCGCATAAAAAACCATGTTGGTTTAATATCATAGCCTCATCTAATCGCTTTTGTTTTTGAAATAAACCTGCCATTACATACACCAATGCATTACTGGTTTTGTAATTAGATATTTTGTTAACAGACTTTGTTATCTCATCAAAAACGTCGATAATCAAACCCTTCTGATTAAGTTCATACGTTGCCTGTTCTAAAGGAATTGCTTCTAACAAATAACCTGATTTATTAATTTGTGGGGTATACAACCCTTCCCCGTCTCTGTAAATGGTAAGCCTAAAACGCACATTTCCGTTAAACTTGTTCTTTCTTTGGAGCTCATTGGTTTTTTGTCTCAAAAAATATTCATCAAGCAAAGCATAACCTTCCATTTTTAGCGCTTTCATACCAGCACGTAATCGATCTGCATGTTGCTCGGCAAACATTAACTTACCACCACACATACGCATTGACTCAAATAAACCGTCACCAAATTTAAAACCTCTATTACTAGCTTTTATAATGGCTTGATCTGAAGTGAAAAATTCGTCGTTAAATAAAATATAATGAGACATATCTATTGTGGCAATGAAGCGTAATTTCTCCATTTTAATAAAACAGACTTGAAATCTTCTGGCAATGGAGCTTGAAACTCCATGTATTTATTTGTAGTTGGATGGATAAAACCCAAAGTTTGCGCATGTAAAGCTTGGCGAGGCATCATTTCAAAACAGTTATTTACAAATTGTTTATACTTTGTAAACGTAGTTCCCTTTAAAATTTTATCACCACCATAATTAGCATCACTAAAAAGTGGGTGTCCAATGTGTTGCATGTGCGCTCTAATTTGATGTGTTCGTCCAGTTTCTAACTGACAACTGATTAAAGTTACATATCCCAAACGTTCTAAAACAGTATAGTTTGTTACAGACCATTTACCTTTCTCTTCATCGTCATACATATCCATCACAATTCTATTCTTTAAACTGCGACCAATATAACCTTCCACTCTCCCATCTGCTTCTATGTCTCCCCAAGCTAAAGCGATATATTTTCTAGTAATACTATGATCAAAAAATTGCTTTGCAAGCTTGGTCATGGTAATTTCGTTTTTACTAATTAACAATAAACCAGAGGTGTCCTTATCAATCCGATGTACCAAACCTGGTCTGCCATCATTTCCTGGTAATGTTGGTAATTGCTCAAAATGAAAGGCCAAAGCATTTACCAAAGTGCCAGTATAATTGTTAAATCCTGGGTGTACAACCATCCCAGTTGGTTTATTTACAACCAACAAGTCCGCATCTTCATAAACAATATCTAAAGGAATATCTTCTGGGTAAACTTCTGTATCTCTTGGCGGATGAGCAAAAACTATGGAAATCTCATCATTTGGTTTAACCTTGTAACTAGTTTTAATCGTTTTCTTATTAACTAAAACATTACCAGCATCTATTGCATTTTGTATCCTATTGCGAGATGCATTCTCTAAACGATGCATTAAAAACTTGTCAATACGTAACAGGGACTGTCCTTTATCCACAACAATATTAAAATGCTCAAATAAATCTTGCTCTTCTTCTTGGTCAATAATGTTGTTTTCCATGCTACAAAAGTAAGATTAACAATTTGATAATTTGGAAAAAAACAAACTGGCTTGTTTTTTGTTAATGTGTCGTAATAAAGCTATACGTCACTATTATGAAAACTTTTACTCAAAACGCAAAGATTATTTTAAACTTCTTTCCTTATCTGATCAGAAAGATATACTTTCGTAGCTGATAATCAATCAGATAAACGAAAATGAAAAAACTCTCAATCCTTGTTAAAACCTGTATGGTTTTAGGAACCCTCGTATTGCCTTTAAATTTATTAGCACAAAATGATGTAGGTGACCTATTTAAATCTGGTCCGGCTGATGCTACAAAGCTTGTAGACGCTTATATGAGCCCATTATTTAAAGGGCTTGGGGTTGGTTTAAACTCTGGCTGGAATAATACAGCTAAAACTAAAAACCTCCTTCGTTTCGAGTTAAGAATTACTGCTACAGCTGCATTTGTGCCTAGCAAAGATCAAACTTATGATGTTAAAACATTAGGACTGCAAAACATAAGTCCTGTTAATCCATCATTGTCAACTGGCCCAACTGCCTTCGGAGATGATGCTGAAGGTGCAAGAATGCAAATAAATGGAGCACCTGCAAGCAGTCAGTTTAATTTACCCCAAGGAAGTGGTCTTAATTTTGTTCCCTCTCCACAAATTCAATTAACCGTTGGTTTACCAAAAAACATTGATGTATCATTACGCTATGTACCTGAAATTAAATTAGGCGATGATTTTGGTAAAATTGGAATGTTCGGTATAGGAGCTAAAGTAGAATTGCTTCCATTAATTATGGGTAAAAAAGACAAATTAGTACCTTTTGATTTAGCAATCGCCTTAGGCATAACAAGATTAAATTATAGCCTTCCTTTAGATATTAATAACGGAAAATACTCAGATCAGGAGGTTGACCTTAAAATAAATGGCTTTAACACAGAAGCAATTATTTCGAAGAAAATTTTGTTCTTCACTCCTTTTGCAAGTGTTGGTTATAATTCATCAAATTCTAGATTAAGGGCTTTAGGAACTTATGACTTTGACGTTCCTGTTACCCCTTCTACGCCAACTGGTAAGCAATCTTATACAGATCCAGTAAATTTAAAAAATAATGAAGTAAGCGGTCTTAAAGCCTCATTAGGTTTTCAAGTTAATTTAGCTTTCTTAAGAGTTTACGGTTCTTACACTCAAGCAGAATATGGCTTCTTTAATGCCGGTATTGGTTTCGGTATTGGTAAATAATATTTTTAATCATCACCAAAAAAGCTTCTCTTTGGAGGAGCTTTTTTCATTTTATGACAATCTATAGCCCAATACACACAGTTAATTTTAGACTATTAAATGCTATTTCAGTAAAACGGGATGATTTAATTGATCCTTATATTTCTGGTAATAAGTGGAGAAAACTGAAGTACATCTTAAAAGATGTTGAGGCAAAAAAGAAGACCCATCTTATTACTTTTGGTGGTGCTTATTCTAACCATTTGGTAGCAACGGCTGCCGCTGCTTCGCGAAACAATTTAAAATCTACTGCTTTTGTACGTGGTGAAATCGTAACAAACGAAATGCTTTTGCTCTGCAAGTTGTTTGGAATGGATTTAATTTTCACTGATAGGGAAAGCTATAAAAACAAACCTCTTTTATTTTCTTCCCATTTTGGAAATAATAGCCAAACTTATTTCATAGATGAAGGCGGTGCTAGTGAAGAAGCGGTAATTGGCTGTGCTGAAGTTATTGATGAGCTAACAGAAAGTTACGATCATATCTTTTGTGCTGCAGGTACAGGAACTACCGCATCAGGTTTATTAAAAGGGATAAATAACCATAAACTCCAAACTAAATTACATGTTATCCCTGTGCTAAAAGGAGGTTCATTTATTGAAAATGAAATTCAACAATATGAAGCCGATCTAAGTAATTTACAAATACATACTGGTTATCATTTCGGTGGTTATGCCAAAACAACTCCAGTGCTAATACAATTCATTAAAGACTTTACAGGGGAAACCGGAATGTTGATTGACCCAGTTTATACTGCTAAAATGTTTTACGCAATTAATGATCTCGTAAGTAAAAACTATTTCAAGAAAGAAGATAAAATCTTAGCTATTCACACTGGGGGCTTACTTGGCATATTAGGGATGAAAGAGAAACTAGGCGGAAATCTTAACAGAGATTAAGCAAATAAACTCCCCAGCATTTTACTATTTATTTACCCTCATTTATATACTTTTCTGCTCTTTTTAACTGAGCATCAGTAGGATCTAAAATGTCATCAAATGAAGGCTGATATAGAATATCTGGTACAATACCAATTCTTTGTGTTTCTTTTCCATCTGGATAGAAAATACCATTTCCTGTAAAAACAAATTGATAACCTCCTGGAATGTTAAGCAACTTTAAATCACCATCGGTTCCAGCAGTTTGACTACCAATAACTGTTGTGTTTTTGTTCAATTGCCTTAATAACATACTGTACCATTCTCCCCTACTTTGTGTGTTTTCGTTAGTAAGAATTATGATTTTACCTTTATATGGGTGATCATCATGTTTTAAATCTTTCGATAAATAAATTTCCATGCCGGTCAATCTATAAAATGTTCCGGGATCTTTTAAGTTGGCTTGATAATACCTTGCAAATTCAAAAGAAGTTTTGCCCAATGCCATAGGTATGAAATAATAAAACAATCCACCATTTGGATATTTGCGCATATCGAAAATAAGCGCCTTTTTACTTTTTAATTTCTTCGAAAAATCTAGCTCTTCTGCTTCATTTTGAGGTAAATCTTTGTTAAAAAAATAGCCTCCTCTTATAATGGCAATACTATCACCTAAATCTTCATAAGGTTTAATTTTATCATCTAACTGCACATTCTTTTTAATGTATTGATTAATGATCTCTAAAGAATTTTTACGTTGTAAATTAAGCATGTCAATCTTTAAAAATAGAAGTTTCCCCTTTCTTAATACTTTAACATTGAGTACTGCATCTTGTAAATCATAAAACGCATATGCATTCCCACTCCAGTCAAAAGAAAGTAATCGGTATTTGACTGCCATATTTGAAGCAGGCAATAATTCCATTCTTTTATTCAGCCAATCTTTAATTTTAATCTTATTGATCTCAACAATAAGATCGCCCTTTTTTAATGAAGCAAATTTTTCAAGAGAATCACTAAAGAAAGCTTTGACTAAAATCCCACTTTCAAAACATTGATAATCAAATGGAGGATACTGGCCTATCTTAAATACTGTTGCCTTACTTTTAATTTGATTCAGAAATCCTGATGCGTGTGTATCATTGAGTTTATTTTCTAGCATTAAAACTGCTCTTTCATAGCTTGCTCTTGCGTTAATTTTTCTAAATACAGGAACCATTTCTGTTAGGATTTGAAGGTTATTTTTATCCATTTTATATTTATAAGCAAATAAATACTCAATAGCACACCATGATTTTGCTAGCGCTAACAGATTGATAGTCTCATCATTAAATGTGTTATAGTCTACATATGCAGGTTCATTAAGAATAACACTCTCATAGCTAACCTTATTGATATAATGATGTTCTTCGGTTTGATTTAAAGTGTTAGCGAGTAATTTTAATTTCGACTTTAATTCTCTTGAATATTGATTGTCATTAATCCATTTATAATCTACATTTTTAGTAAGGATATCAATGTTGATTAGTTTTGGCTTGGTTTTATTGTGGCTATTCACAACACCAGAATCTGCTTTTACTAATATTTGTAAAACTAATCGGTTGAATTCTTTTTGATCTGCATTTTTAATTTGCTCAATATTCGTTAAGAAAACTTTATCTGCATCAAATTTTCCAGCAATACTTATTGGTGAACGATACTTTACTATTCCCCATACTTTAATAAAGCTCTCTATATTTTTATTTTGAGCTAATGTTTGTTGTGTTTCATTAGCTAAGCAAGTAGGTAATCCTAAATAACTTATAATAATTAAAGAGCTAATTGTTTTTAAAATAAATTTTCTCATCGCTTTTTTGTTTATGATCCAAATGTCTAAAACCTGTTTTCGATAAGGAAAATTGATTGACGAACGCCATTAATCTATTGACGAAACCGAATTCTGCTTTTGTGTATAAAATGACGGTTCTTGTCAATAGAATCAGAGGCTTTGTGTATTAGTTTATCAATCGATATTGTTTTTAATTAATTTTAGCACATGAAGAAAACAACAATAAACTATTTACATGTGGGGTATTGGCTTTTGGTATTAGTGCAAACCTTACTGGTTTCATTAGGAACAGGAGTATTAGGCACTACCTTTGATTGGAGGCTTTTTAGTCAAATCGTATTACCAGTTAAATTTCTACAAGTTCTTTCTTCTGCTATTTTTTTCTACATTAATTATCTCTTCCTAATTCCTGTATTCTTAAAAAAGGGAAATGTGATTAAGTATTTACCTTCCTTAATTGCTACACTGTTAATCTTTACACCACTTTATTATTTTTTAGAACAGCGCCTTTATCCTATGATAGGATGGAAAAGTTATGACGCTGATCTTAATTTTTGGTTTGCAGTAATGATTACACTGAGTTCAAACTTCATTAATATATTTCTAGCCATTTTATTGAGTTACTTGATGGATTGGCGAACAATGAGGATACAAAAGGAGATTATAGAAAAAGAGCAATTCAAAACAGAACTTGCTTTTCTTAAGTCACAAGTTAACCCACATTACTTATTCAATACCATTAATGATATTTATGCACTCACCCAGCAACAATCTGCCGAGGCTCCAAATGCCTTACTTAAACTTTCAGAATTATTAAGATATATGCTACGCGAAAGCGATGATCAATTTGTACCATTATCAAAAGAAATTATTTATTTGGAAAATGTGATTGAACTCCAAAAAATTGGGCAAAAAGGTTTATCCTTTGTAAATTTTGAAGTGGTTGGAGAAGTTAATAAACTAAAAATAGCTCCCTTAATTCTGATTAATTTTGTCGAAAATGCGTTTAAACATGGTACATTTAATAAGAAGAATAATCCCATCAACATATTAATTATTATTCATGAACAATTGCTTCATTTTCAAATCTCTAATCAAATTAATCACGTAAAAAAAGATAAAACTGGCGGAATTGGATTGGTAAATGTAAAAAGACGTCTATCTTTAATTTATCCCGAAAAACATGAGTTGACAATTCATCAGCTAGAAAATGAATTTATTGTCGACCTAAAAATAGCTCTTTATGATTAAATGCATTATTGTAGATGATAAGCCATTGGCCATCGATGTATTAAAAAATTATGTTGCAAAGGTTCCCTTCCTAGAACTCTGCCTTAGCACAACCAATCCTCTTGAAGCTTTAGAAAAGGTAATTGAAGGGGGTATTGATTTAGTTTTTTTAGATATTCAAATGCCAGAATTAAGTGGGCTACAATTTATTAAAATTATAAAAGGAAGATGCCAAGTTATTTTTACAACAGCTTATTCAGAATATGCTTTAGATGGATTTGAAAATAATGCCATTGATTATTTATTAAAACCCGTTTCTTTCGAACGTTTTTATAAAGCAGTAGAAAAATCACAATTTTTATTAAATGCATTGGAAGAACAAAAAAATGATCAAAATTTACCTTTACAAGAAAAGGAGATCAATCATATTTTCGTTAAAACGGAATATAAGTTGATAAGAATAAATACAGAAAACATTTTATACGTAGAGGGTATGCAAAACTACGTTACATTTTATACCGCTACTGAAAAAGTGATCAGTTTACAAACAATGAAAAAAACAGAAGAACAATTGCCTTCTTCTCAATTTTTAAGAATTCACAAATCTTTTATTGTAGCAATTAATAAAATTGATAGCATTGAACGCAATCGGGTTCAAATCGGCGATCAAAATATTACAATAGGTGAAATCTACCGTGATGCATTTTATAGTGCAATTAATAACAATTAATGATAGGATTGTAGCTAAGCTAACATCACGTTAATTGCTTTATTTTTATTCTTCTCAAAAACAACATCAAATTTTACCTCATCAAGCATCTCTACTTCATGCGGACAATCGGCTTTTAAAAATCCATATTCTATATTAGTCGTATTGTCTTTAATGTTACCGATTTGCTTAGCTGCATTGAAACTGATTACTACTCCGTATTTCATAAATATTTTCTTAAATGTTAAGTAAGGTAGTCATTATAAATTCGGCTGAACTGATTTAAATTTTTGGAGAGCAAATGAAGATTTCAAGCAGAAATTTGTCATTTTATTTTTCCACATTCCACAATAACATATCGGTTTTTTAATGGAATCATACTTTAGTTCATTTAAACCTACTTTTTGCTCTTAAAGTTCAAATAGTGCTTAAATTTGATAATTTGGCACATTTAACTACATTTGAAGACATCAATAATATAAATTATGTATCAACTTAGTGTAGCGCCAGACCAAGTAAACCAAACTTTACAACAACATATTTTAGCAGATGGATTTGATCTTACCTATGATATGGAAAAAAGCAATGGCGCTTATATTTACGACTCGAAATACAACCGCAAACTGTTAGACTTTTTTACTTGTTTTGCTTCAGTGCCATTGGGTTATAACCATCCAAAAATGGTAAGTGATGAAGCTTTCAAACATAACTTATTATTGGCAGCAATGGCAAACCCATCAAATTCTGATGTTTATACCCAACAATATGCAGAATTTGTAAAAACGTTTTCTAAAGTTGGCATTCCGTCTTATTTGCCTCATGCTTTTTTTATTGCAGGTGGTGCTTTAGCTGTAGAAAATGCTATTAAAGTAGCAATGGATTGGAAAGTACAGAAAAACTTCGCAAAAGGCTATAAGGAAGAAAAAGGATTTAAGGTTTTACATTTCGATAGAGCTTTTCATGGTCGTAGTGGCTATACTTTAAGTTTAACAAATACATTACCAGATAAAACTAAATGGTTTGCAAAATTCGATTGGCCAAGGGTTTCTATCCCGCAAGTAAAATTTCCCTTAGTTGATGAAAATTTAAAAACGGCGGAAGAAACTGAAGAACTATCAATTGCTCAGGTTAAACAAGCTTTCGCAGCTAATAAAGACGAGATTTGCGCAATTATCATAGAGCCAATCCAATCTGAAGGAGGTGACAATCATTTACGTGAGGAGTTTTTAATTCAACTTCGTCAACTCGCGGATGAAAATGAAGCTTTTTTAATTTTTGATGAAGTTCAAACTGGCGTTGGTTTAACTGGTAAGTTTTGGTGTCATGAGCATTTTAGTGAAGCGGCTCGCCCAGATATTGTTGCCTTTGGCAAAAAGATGCAAATCTGTGGGATCTTAGTCGGCAAAAAGGTAGATGAAATTGAAACGAATGTATTTAATGTTCCTTCTCGTATCAATTCTACATGGGGTGGTAACTTGGTAGATATGGTTCGTTCTACGCAAATACTAAACATTGTTCACGAAGATAAACTTTGTCAAAACGCAGCAGAAGTTGGTACTTATCTGCAACAAAACTTAGCAGAACTTGCAAAAAAACATGATAAAATGAGCAATGTGCGTGGTCGTGGCTTATTAACTGCTTTCGATTTTCCAACAAAAGAAATGCGTAATGCATTTGTACAAAAAGGAATGGAACACAATGTTATGTTTTTAGGTTGTGGCAATCAGACCATTCGTTTCCGCCCTGCCCTTTGCATAGAAAAACAGCACATAGATTTAGGTATGGAAGTAATGGAAAAGATTTTACCTACTTTATAATTTAGCTAATAGGTAAATATTAACCACATCGGCGCATAGCAGAAATAGCGTGTTATAATCAAATCTATGTGTCTATGTGGTTAAAAAAATTGTTTCGAACAGCTATAGCATTTCTAATAAAATAAAAACCAGCTCATGCGCAATAGAAAGCAAAGCATATTCATCATTGTAATTGTAGTATTAATTATTGGTTGGATGTTAAAAGACACTTTATCACAAGGTGGTATTGAAGATTTAAAAGGTGGTTTTAAAGAGGTTGCTTCTTATCGCAATGAGAACAATACTGGGCCGGTTCAAAGAATTTATGCAGTTACTGTTAAAGATACAGCAGATGCTCAGTTGATAGATTATGGTAACCTAAAACCTCATAATAAATATGGAAATACAAAAGTCTACTATTTTCTTGAGGGTGCAAGTGTTCCATCTTTGCTTTCGCCAGGCGAAATAAATTTCGATGCAAAATACAACTCATCATGTTTTGCACTGTATGAAAAAAGTGCAATGAGTAACTTCGGTTTAGTTAAAAACCCTTTCAAATAGCTAAAAAAATGCAGAAAAACCAGTTATTGCTCTGCCAACAATTAGCGTATTTATTTCTTTTGTTCCCTCATAAGAATAATCGCTTCTGCATCTGCAACGAACTTAGCCATATCGTATTCCAATAATATTTCGTTAGTCATCCTATAATTAGCATAACCAACAAAGGCAATTTAAAGTAGGTTGAAAAGGTTATCTACTCCCAATAATTTCCTTGACGTAAAACCTTCGCCATACTTTACACCAATCTGTTTCCCAAATTCTCTGGCCCTACCTGTAACAGAATCTAAAAACTCTGGAGAAGAGATATAGGTTTGTGGCTCTGAACTATCAGGACTATCGAATTGGGTTTTAAAAGCCCTAATTGCCTGTTCCTTTTTGTCAACAAAATCGGTAATATCAATAATAATATCTGGTTGAATGTACCTATCTTGAATATATTGTAAAACCAATCTAGGTCGCCAAGCTTCCTGGGTTACACCATTTACTAGGGTTTCTATTTTAATTAACCCAGATAAGAAAATAGCATCATTTGCTAAATCTCCTGCTCTACCGTGATCTGGGTGACGGTCATGCAACGCATTGGTTAATATAATCTCTGGTTGATACTTGCGTATCATTTTAATCACTTCTAATTGATGCGTTTCATCATTTTTAAAGAAGCCATCTTTAAATCTTAAATTTTCTCGGGCATGTAATCCTAAAATTCTTGCCGAATCTGCTGCTTCCTGATCACGAGTTTCAGCAGTGCCACGTGTACCCAATTCTCCTCTTGTAAAGTCTATAATTCCAACTTTTTTGCCTAAAGCAATGTGTTTTAAAATTGTTCCAGAGCAGCCTAATTCTGCATCATCCGGATGTACTGCAAAAACAAGTATATCTAATTTCATCTGTTAATTTTTTACTTTTCCATTGTTAAATGGAGCTTACCATGATTAAGATAATTAACCATATGAGGTTCATGCTTATTTGTTATCATTTAGCAGGCGCTGAATTTTCTTTTTAATTCTTGATGACCCAGGCTTAGTAAATGAATAGAAATAATCTACCGCCTCGCCATCTTTATTAATTAAATATTTGTGAAAATTCCATTTTGGTGTAGAATTGAAGTGTCCATTTAATTTCTTCTCACTTAAAAATTTGAAAAGTGGATGAGCATGATCTCCCCTAACCATAGTTTTTTCGAACATCGGAAACTGAACGCCAAAATTAACTTCACAAAATTCATTAATTGCTGCATCATCTAAAGGTTCTTGACCTCCAAAATCATTTGATGGGAATCCTAAAACTTCAAAGCCTTGTGCTGCATATTCATCTCTTAATTCTTGAAGTTCTTTTAATTGAGGCGTAAAGCCGCAGCCAGACGCTGTATTTACCACTAGTAAAACTTTACCCTTAAAATCAGATAAGACTTTTTCCTTCCCATTTAAGAGTTTAATCTTAAACGGATATATTGTTTGTTTAGAATTCATTTTGTTTTTATTGATAGTAACCAGAATTGACAATGATCGATTCAATGTCTCTGTCTTCAGTAGCACTATAAGTTGTTTTTAGATTATGGCCAACAACTCTTGCTACTAATTGATAAGAGAACGCTGCAAAGCCACCTTTAGTTTGCTTAACAATGTCATAAGTTGTTCTTCCAACCTCTCTATCTATCAACTTAGTTAAAATTTGACCTTGAGTAATGGTCAGTTCTTTAATTTCTGTATTGAACATCTGCTTGATTTCAGCATCACATGCTTTAACCAATTTTTTCTGTTCTTTTTTATCATTAGTTGTTGATAACTCACGCTCTAATTGCTCATACCTTCTTTTCGCAAATAAGGCATAGGGCATCACTTTTAAAACGTTATACCTAAGCCTATTAAAGTAAGCTTTTTCTTGTGGAGATTTCCAAATTCTATTGCCATTAATTACAACTTCATTAAGTCCAATCCAAGGAATCATATAGCCATTGTCATTAGTAGCTGCAACTCTAATTGTATCATTTTTACCTAATACAGGGTAGATTGCAGGCGTGGTAGTTTCCTGTGCATTTACCTTAGTAATAGCAAGTATGACAATTAACAGAATAAAGAAACAAGAATATTTCATAAATTTATGCCTATACAAAGTTAAAGCTATTTTTATATATTCGTTTTATCTACAATCGAATATAATCTTTTATAGTTAAAAATACTACAATTTTACCTAGAAAAAACAAATGAAGAACACTTTAGTGATTGATATTGAGGCAGAAAAGCAAGAAATTTTAAAAAGATATCGAGCGCTTTTAAGAGCTTCAAAGTCTACATTACAAAAGGGAGATAAAAAAGAAATCAGAAAAGCATTTGAAATGGCATTAGAAAGCCATAAAGATATGCGAAGAAAATCTGGCGAACCTTATATTTATCACCCAATTGCCGTTGCCCAAATTGCTGCCGAAGAAATTGGTTTAGGTACAACATCAATTGTTTGTGCTTTATTACATGATGTTGTTGAAGATACAGACATTACCTTAGAGGATATTGAACGTGAATTTGGTAAAAAAACCGCTAAAATCATAGATGGTTTAACCAAAATATCGGGAGTATTTGATTATAATAGTTCACTACAGGCTGAGAATTTTAGAAAAATGCTTTTAACCCTAGCAGATGATGTTAGGGTAATTTTAATCAAACTTGCTGATCGTTTGCACAACATGCGAACAATGGATTTTATGCCTAGGCAAAAGCAGTTAAAAATTGCCTCAGAAACTATTTATTTATACGCTCCTCTTGCACATAGATTAGGTTTATATGCGATTAAATCTGAGTTGGAAGATTTATCAATGAAGTATCTAGAACCTGATACTTATAAATATATTGCTACTCAATTAAACGAGAAAAAAGCAGAACGAAACTCATTCATTAAAACTTTTGTTGAGCCTATCAATGAAATTCTAGCTGAACAAGGCCTTATGGCTAATGTTTTCGGCCGGCCGAAATCTATCCATTCGATATGGAATAAAATGAAAAAGAAAAATATCCCTTTTGAGGAGGTATATGATCTTTTTGCCATTAGAATTATTTTAGATAGCCTACCTGAGCATGAGAAAGCCGATTGTTGGAAAGCCTATTCTATTGTTACTGATTTGTATCGCCCCAATCCTGACCGCTTACGCGATTGGGTATCATCACCAAAAGGGAACGGTTATGAATCGCTACATACCACTGTAATGGGCCCTAAAGGACAATGGGTTGAGGTTCAGATCCGTACGCAACGAATGAATGAGATTGCCGAGAAAGGTTTCGCAGCACATTGGAAATATAAAGAATCTAGCAATGATAATGGTTTAGACCAATGGATACAAAAAGTTAGAGAAATGCTAAGCAATCCAGAAGCTAATGCGCTTGATTTCTTGGATGATTTTAAAATGAACCTTTTCTCTGATGAGATTTTCATTTTTACCCCAAAAGGAGCCTTACTTCAACTTCCATTAGGTGCAACTGCATTAGATTTTGCATTTGAAATACATACAGACGTTGGGGCAAAATGTATTGGCGCAAAAGTTAACCACAAACTAGTTCCACTTTCTTACAAGTTACAAAACGGCGACCAGGTAGAAATTATCACTTCTGGTAAGCAAGCACCAAAAGAAGACTGGCTAAATATTGTAGTTACTGCAAAGGCGAAGTCAAAAATTAAATCATCCTTAAAAGAAGAGAAAAGAAAAGTCGCTGAAAATGGCAAAGAGACTTTAGAAAGAAAATTAAAATCTCTAAAAATAACCTATAATACTGATAATTTAAATAAGCTAACTTATTTCTTTAAACTACAATCTACACAAGATTTGTTCATCGCGGTAGCTAATGGCAAGTTAGAATTAAAAGATTTAAAAGAATACGTAGCCAGTGAAAAAGAAGTAGAAAATAGAGGCACATTCCATGCACCTGGAGAAGGGCAACATATTGAAGCATTATTAAATAAAGTTAAGGGGCCAGAATCTGATATTTTATTAATTGGCGAAGACTTACAAAAAATTGATTATAAACTTGCCGCTTGCTGCAATCCGATACCAGGAGATGATGTTTTTGGTTTTGTAACCGTAGGTGAAGGAATTAAAATTCATCGCACAAATTGCCCTAACGCTGCCCAACTAATGGCAAATTATGGTTATAGAATTGTAAAAGCGAAATGGAATAGACAACAAGAATTAACTTTCTTAACAGGGTTGCACATTGTTGGAATTGATGATGTAGGTTTAATTAATAACATCACAAAAGTAATTTCAAACGATTTTAAGGTAAACATGCGCTCTATAACCGTTGATACAAATGATGGAATATTTGATGGCTCTATTAAAATCTTCGTTAATGACAAAGACCATTTAGACAACTTAATTAAAAATTTGTTAGAGGTTAAAGGTGTTACAGGCGTTACCCGATTTGATACGTAAAATTCTAGTTGACTATATTAGTTTACAACTAACAATTTAACAAATAAAACATCAAACAACATAGCGTATTCAACATCTTTACAATTTGTTAATTATTAATCTGTGATATCACTTTAATCTGTGTAATCATTTATATACCTTTGGGAGGAGTTTAAAACTATGTCTGAACAGAATACTAGTGAGTTGGTTAGAAAAATATTTGAAGCCTATCTCGAAAACAAAAACTTAAGAAAAACCCCTGAGCGTTTTGCCATTTTAGAAGAAATTTATTCTAGAAATGATCATTTCGATGTAGAAACACTTTACATCCACATGAAAAACCAAAAATACCGTGTAAGTAGGGCTACGGTTTATAATACGTTAGAGCTTTTAGTTTCATGTGATTTAGTAACCAAACATCAGTTTGGCAAAAACATGGCTCAATTCGAAAAATCTTATGGTTATCATCAACATGACCACGTAATTTGTATTGATTGTGGTAAAGTAGTAGAATTTTGCGACCCTCGGATCCATCAAATCCAAAGTATGGTTGGCGATTTACTAAAATTTGACATTAAACACCACTCTTTAAATATGTATGGAGTTTGTTTTGATTGCAGTGCTGCTGCTACAATTAAAAATGTCGCTTCACAAAAACAAAATGCAAAAAACTAATTCAATCTTAATAATTTCTATTCTTTAAATTAAAATAATGACGCAAGTAGACGTACTACTAGGCCTGCAATGGGGCGACGAAGGTAAAGGTAAAATTGTTGACGTTTTAAGTCCACAATATGATATGATTGCTCGCTTTCAAGGCGGCCCTAATGCTGGTCACACTTTAGAGTTCGACGGCAAAAAATTTGTTTTAAACACAATTCCTTCAGGCATTTTTAATGAAGGCATCATGAACTTAATTGGTAATGGTGTAGTAATTGATCCAATTATTTTAAAAAGAGAACTAGATAATTTAAAAAAAGCTGGTCATGATCCTGTTGCTACTGGCAAATTGGTAATTGCCCGTAAGGCTCACTTAATTTTACCAACTCACCAACTGTTAGATGCTGCAAATGAGCAAAAAATGGGCGCAGGTAAAATTGGATCGACATTAAAAGGTATAGGTCCAACTTACATGGACAAAACTGGCCGTAATGGTTTACGTGTGGGCGATACAACTTTACCAGATTTTAAAGCTCGTTATGCTAAACTAGTAGAAAAGCACAAAGAAATTCTATCTCACTACGAATTTGAATACGATTTAGCCGAAAAAGAAGCTTCTTTTTTCGAGGCAATTGAATTCATTAAAAACATTCCTCATGTAGATAGTGAACATTTTGTAAACAGTTATTTAAAAGAAGGTAAAAAGGTTTTAGCAGAAGGTGCGCAAGGAACTTTGCTAGATGTAGATTTTGGATCTTACCCTTTTGTTACCTCATCTAATACCACAACTGCAGGCGCTTGTACTGGTTTAGGGATTGCACCTAATAAAGTTGGTGATGTTTTTGGAATTTTTAAAGCTTATTGTACACGTGTTGGTGGTGGACCTTTCCCTACTGAGCTTGACAATGAAGTAGGCGAAAATCTTCGTCAAGTTGGTCATGAGTTTGGCGCAACAACAGGTAGAGCTCGTCGTTGTGGCTGGATAGATCTACCTGCATTAAAGTATGCAATTATGCTAAATGGCGTAACCGAATTAATTATGATGAAAGCTGACGTATTAGATGGATTTGATACCATTTATGCTTGTACTCATTATGAATATAATGGTGAAACTATTGATTATATGCCATATGATATTATCTCTATACAACCAAAACCAATTTTAAAAGCTATTGAAGGTTGGAAAACAGATTTAACGAAAATCACAAAGAAGGACCAAATTCCTAGCCAATTGGCTGATTATATCGCATTTTTAGAAAAAGAGTTAGAAGTGCCAATAAAATATTTATCTGTTGGCCCCGATAGGATGCAAACATTAACTTTAAAATAAAGAAATCCCCTTGATTAAAATCAAGGGGATTTCTTTTTAAATAGTTTAACTTAGGCAGAAACCTATTGTTTTATCTATTATATTTATCCCCCTAAAGTATCCTTAATTAATGCGAATTCTCTCAAGTCTAAATACTTATTATCGGCTGCTGCTATTAATTTTAGGCACCACTGGCCTATTTTTTATACTCTATTTTTGCTTGTATTTTTATATATTAAGGCAAGAAAAACAGGTTTATGCTACAGCATCTAAGGAATATGAAAATGAGGTAAATTCAATTTTCACATTAAATTCTAAAACACATACGGCCGTAATTGTAGATGTAACTTTTTGGGATGAGCTTGTAACTTTTGTTAAAACCAAAAATCAGAAATGGTATAAAGAATATATTGAAAGCCAATTTTCTACATATGAAGCTGATTATATTGGGATTTATGATTTAAAAAATAAGCTAATTGCAAAAACTACATCAGTCAATTTAAATAGTATTGGAGAAATCCCTCAATATGTACTAGATAAGCTATACAAGGATAAGCTAGTTAGGTATTACCAAAAAGTACCTGAAGGAGTATTGGAGGTTTTTGGCGCAACTATACATCCTTCTGATGATCTTCATAAGGATAAGACAAAACCATCAGGGTATTTTTTTATGTCGAGGATTTTAGATAAAAAATTCGTTGAAGATTTAGAAAAAATAACAAGTTCCAAAATTAGTGTAACTGATAATTTTCAATATAATGAAGATGAAAAAAAAGCAATTTATGTTAGCTTAAATTTAAATGACTTACAGGACAAGTTAGTTTCTAATATTGTATTTGAGAGGTCGTTTCATCTAAATTCTGTAACCACAAAAAAAATATTGGCAATTATCATTATTGCGACAATAATTAACCTAATCATTTATCTATATTATTATAGAAGATGGGTTTATAAACCTATTAATCTAATTACTAATATTTTAGAGACCAGAGATGAAAAATCAATGGTTAGCTTAGGGAGCATTAGAGGAGAGTTTACCCACATTAGTAATCTTTTCGAAGAAAATAATAACCAGCGAAAAGAACTTGAAATTGCAAAGAGAAAAGCTGAAGAAGGTGACAAATTAAAATCATCATTTTTAGCTAACCTATCTCATGAAATTAGAACCCCAATGAATGCAATTATGGGTTTTAGCGACCTATTACTGGATCCTAATCTAAATCAAAAAGATAAATCAGATTATCTGAAAATTATAAGAAATAGCGGCAAGAATTTAACTTCTATCATAGAAGATTTACTTGAAATGTCTAAAATCGATTCAACCCAAATTACACCCAATTATAAACCTGTAGATTTAGATAAATGTGTTTCTGAATTGTACAAAACAATAAAAATTACACAACATAATAATATAAATTTCTCTATTCAAGAGGATTTAATAAAGCCAAAGAAAAAAATACTAACAGATGAAATAAAGCTAAAACAAATTCTAACCAACTTGATTACAAATGCTTTAAAATTCACAAAAAAGGGTTATGTAACGGTTGGCTATAATATAGATGAACCTAATGCCACCTTACAATTATGGGTAGAAGATTCAGGTTTAGGTATAGATAATGATAATTTAAAAATTATTTTTGAACGTTTCAGAAGAGTTGAAGATGAATTTTCTATTCAAACAAGTGGATTAGGATTAGGCTTATCAATTACAAAAGCTTATGTTGAATTGCTTGACGGAACAATCGATGTAAAATCGACACCAGGAGTAGGCTCTAAATTTTCATTTACAATCCCTCTAAAATATGATGAAAGTGAGGTTGATTTTTGCGCAATCGAAAACACTTCAAAAATTAATATCTCAGGTAACCAATCCATTTTAATTGCTGAAGATGACGATATTAATTTCATGCTTTTGCAAAGAATATTACAATTAAAAAATTACAAAATATTAAGGGCAGTAAATGGAAAAGAAGCGGTAGAAATCTGTGAAGCCAATAAGAATATTGACTTGATATTTATGGACATTAAAATGCCAATAATGGATGGTTTTGAAGCTTTTAGATTGATTAGAGCATTTAACCAACATATACCAATAATTGCAAATACAGCTTACTCATCCATAGAAGATAAGGAAAAAATTAATAAGGCAGGCTTTACCAATTATGTTTCCAAACCATTAAATAAAGATCAGATTTTTGACCTGTTAAATGGTCTTTTTATGGCTAACTAACCAAACTATTGATTGGTTCAGATTTATCCAGTAAACTAAGAATAACAAATAAGCATAAAAATAAACATTTAAAGCTTTGCTAAAACACATTTACTTACCTTTGCCGTAGTAAATGAACTGCACTCCAATTGACATCTTAAAACAAAAAACTTTGCAATGGGCATCAAATTTTGATGTGTATTGCTGTTTAGATTCTAATAATTACAAAGACATTTACAGTAATTACGACTGTTTAGTAGCTATTGGCGCAAAACAAGAGCTTACTACAAATTACGGAAATGCTTTTGCCGATCTTAAATCATTCTATGAAGACCATAAAGATTGGATGTTTGGGTTATTGAGCTATGAACTTAAAAATGAATTAGAAGATTTAATTACAAATCATTCAGATAAACTAGATTTTCCAGATTTATATTTCTTTATCCCTGAATATATAATCGCACTCCAAAATGACAATATCCATATTTTAAAAGGGGATTCTTCTATAATTGAAGAAATTAAAAAGGTTAATTTAGACAGCAAATTTGTAGAGTTAGAGGTAAAAGTTCAAAGTCGTTTTGATAAAAAATCATATATCGAAACAGTAGAAAACTTGCAAACCCATATTAAACGCGGCAACATTTATGAAGTTAATTTTTGCCAAGAATTCTTTGCAGAAAATGCTATAATAAATCCATTAGCGGTATATCAGGAACTAAATTCTTTATCTCCAACGCCATTTGCAGGTTTCTTTAAAATCCAAGATAAATATATATTATCAGCTACACCTGAAAGGTTTTTATGTAAACGAGACAATAGATTAATTTCTCAACCAATTAAAGGCACGGCAAAAAGAAGTGCCAACAAAGTTGAAGATGAACAAATTAAAATCAACCTAAAATCTAGCATTAAAGAACAAGCAGAAAATGTAATGATTGTAGACTTGGTAAGAAATGATTTAACGAAAAGTGCCGTAAAAGGATCTGTAAAAGTTGATGAATTATTTGGAATTTATACCTTTCCACAGGTACATCAAATGATATCTACCATCAGCTGTGAATTAGACCCCACTGTTCACTTCATCGATGCAATAAAAAATACTTTCCCAATGGGATCTATGACGGGGGCGCCAAAAATAAAGGCAATGAAACTTATTGATACTTATGAGAAAAGCAAAAGAGGTGCTTTTTCTGGGTCATTTGGTTGTATTTCTCCTAATGGAGATTTCGATTTTAATGTAATTATAAGAACTATACTATATAATGAAACTCAAAAGTATTTATCATTTCAGGTTGGTGGAGCAATAACATATGCTGCAAATGCAGAAGAAGAGTATGAAGAATGCTTATTAAAAGCATCTGCGATTATGAGAGTTTTAGGGCAATAAAAAAGGAGAAATTGCTTTCTCCTTTTCAGTATAATTTCGATTTATTAAGCTTATCTACCTTTATAGTATTTCATAGCTGCTGGTAAATCCTTTTGAATTTGTGCAATTCTAGATTGATCTGTAGGGTGAGTGCTTAAGAATACTGGTGGTTTAGCACTTCCTGAACTTGCTTGCGCCATTCTCTGCCAAAATGATATTGCACTAGTTGGATTGTACCCTGCCATTGCCATAAAAGATAAACCCATTTTATCTGCCTCTAATTCTTGTTGTCTAGAATTAGGCAAAATATAACCTGCTTGAGCACCTAACCCAAATAATTGATTAATTGTAGCTTGTGAATTTTCTGAAGCACCACTTGCGCCTGCTCCTACTGCAACTGCAACACTACCTAATTGAGCTAAATTAGATTTTGATGCTCTTTCTAAAGAGTGTTGAGCAATTGCATGTGCAATCTCATGTCCCATAACCGTAGCTAAGCCAGCTTCATCTTTAGTGATAGGTAAAATACCAGTATAAACTGCAACTTTTCCGCCAGGCATACACCAAGCATTTATTTCAGGACTTTCAATTAAATTAAATTCCCATTTATAACCTTTTATTTGTTCTCCATAACCATTTTGGTTCATATACTGATTTACAGCAGCCGAAATTTTTGCTCCAACTCTTTTTATCATTTGAGTATTAGCAGAACTATTAGAAACTACTTTTGTACTTGGGCTACTTAATAATTGAGAATACCCAATTGCTGCTTGTTGTTCTAATTGCGCTGCACTTACCCCAAACGTAGAATATTTTCGCCCTGTTAAAGGTACAGTAGAAGTAGAACACGAGGATATTGCCAACATACTTGTTGCAATTCCTAAAATCATCATTTTTTTCATTAGAGTTTTGTTTTTTACCATCGTTAATCTAAATCATAACAAACATATTGATAGATAGTTTGCAGGTTTAGATTTTAGTTTTGTTTTTTCTTAAACAGGTAAACTTTAGATTCTTTGCCTTTGAGTAGTCTTTCTAAATTCTTTTGATGGGTTACCAATATCAATAAACAAACACATATTCCATATAATACTTCTGATTTTACAGAAGTTTGTAATATAAATACTGTTCCTATTGGGAATGCAAAACCAGCACATATTGAGCTAAGAGAAACATATTTTGTAACCAATAAAACTACCACAAAAACCAGAACACAAATAATAGCTGCTTGGTAGTTAACTGCTAAAATCATTCCAAAAAGAGTAGCTACACCTTTTCCCCCTCGAAAGCCAGCAAAAACAGGAAACAAATGTCCCATTACTGCTATCACTCCCAGTGCCAATTGGTAGTTAACAAATTGTGTTGAATTTTGTGGGCCTGTTACAGATAGACCGATAAAGTAGGCCAGATTACATGCGGTATATCCTTTAAAAATATCAATTAACATTACAGCAATTCCAGGTTTTTTACCTAAAACTCTAAATGTATTAGTGGCCCCAGCATTGCCGCTACCATATTCTCTTACGTCTACGCCATAAAATGCTTGGCCTAGCCAAACCGCAGTTGGAATAGAACCGAAAAGATATGCAGCAATTAAAGCTGAAATGGAATAGATCGAAATCATGACCTACAATAATACTAAAAAAATCAGATTCGAGAAGGTAGAATTTTCAGGCATTAGAAAGCTTTTAAACTTAAATCTAAACTTTTTACAGAATGCGTTAATGCACCCATAGATATGTAATCAACTCCACACTTAGCATATTCAGTTACATTTTCTTCTACAATTCCTCCAGATGCTTCAGTTATGAATTTTCCATTTATTAATTCAACTGCTTGCTTAAGTAGCGGCAATTCAAAATTGTCTAGCATAATTCTATCTACGTTTCCTTGAACCAAAACTTGATTTAATTCATCTAAATTTCTTACTTCAATTTCTATGGCAAGATTCTTTCCTTTTTCTTTCAAGTAATTGTTAGCAGCTGTAATGGCATTTGAAATACCGCCTGCATAATCAACATGATTATCTTTAATTAAAATCATATCGTACAATCCAATCCTATGATTAACTCCACCACCTATTTTAACAGCCCATTTTTCTAAATATCTTAGCCCTGGAGTAGTTTTGCGTGTATCTAAAACTTTAGTTTTATAAGGCTTTAAAAGCTCAACAATGCGATTTGTTTTTGTGGCGATACCACTCATCCTTTGCATACAATTAAGCACCAATCGCTCAGCAAGTAAAATTGCATGGGTACTCCCTTCTACTGTAAAGGCAATATCTCCATACTTAACCGAGTCACCATCTTTTAAGATTACATTTATTACTAAACCAGAATCTATCTGATTGAAGATTTCTAGAGCAAGTTCTACACCTGCTAAGATGCCATCTTCTTTAACAATTAATTTAGCTTTACCTTGGGTATTTGCAGGTATGGTAGAAAGTGAGGTATGATCCCCATCGCCAACATCTTCAGCAATGGCATTTTTAATGAATAGGTCGACTAATTTTTTATCCAAAACAGTAATTTTATTTCAAAACTAGCAAATTATGGCTTAAAATACTATTCCTTATCTTGTTCTATTCTTAATTCACTGATTAAGAAATTGTTACTTGGCTTTGTTAATTTCAAAGTAATGGTTACCCTGAATTTTCCATTTTTTGTATTTAAAGAAAGGATGCCCAATCTATAGTTAGGGCTATTACTTAGGCGATGGATAATTGTTGATTTATTTGGAGGATTTTTTACAAAAAAATCTTTTAAAATTTGTTCAGATTGTGCTTTACTGTATACATCTTCTTGATCAATAATGATTAGTTCTACAGACGCAGCAAAATTTTTAGCTATTTCTTTCGAGTTTCCAGTTCTAAATTGCACAGATAAATCGTCGATTATATCGGCCTGTAAGGCGTTATTCGAAGGAAAATGCAGCAGCAAGAGCAATAACGCAAGTAACGGTTTCATCATGTGTATTATAAAACTACCTTTTTCAAGCGAAAATTATGCCATTTATAAATCATTAAGTTTAAAAACCTTCCTTTAAAACACTAATTGGTTTATATTTGCATTAGAAAATCACTTCATCATACCATATAAATTTAATGAAAGCTAAAAAACTTGTATTGCTAATTCTTGATGGCTGGGGCTACGGAAAAAAGGATAAATCTGATGCTGCTTACGCTGCTAACACACCCTTTTTCGATTCGATGTTAAAAAAATATCCCAATTCTAAACTAGAGGCATCTGGAGAAGCGGTAGGATTACCAGCAGGTCAAATGGGTAATTCTGAAGTTGGACACATGAATCTAGGTGCTGGAAGAGTTGTTTACCAAGAGCTTGGAAGAATTAATAAAGCCATTACAGATAGGACTTTGCACAATAATGAGATTTTAGTAAATGCCTTTAATTATGCAAAAGCAAACAATAAAGCGGTTCATTTTATTGGATTAGTTTCTAATGGTGGTGTTCATGCACATATAGAACACTTGAAAGCCTTATGCGATGCTGCAAATGAAAAAGGATTAAAAGATGTATTTATACATGCATTTTTAGACGGAAGAGATACAGATCCTAATTCTGGATTAGGGTTTATTTCTGATTTAAATCATTATCTAAAAACTTCAACTGGCAAAATTGCAAGTTTAATTGGGCGTTACTACGCAATGGATAGAGATAACCGTTGGGAACGTGTAAAATTGGCTTATGATGTAATGGTAAATGGTATTGGTGAAAAAGCTAATAATACTGAAGATGCTATTAGAAAATCATACAGCGAAGGTATTACCGATGAATTTACAAAACCTTTTGTAATTACCAATGAAATTAATGAGCCTATAGCAACAATTAAAGCTGATGATGTAGTTATTTGTTTCAACTATAGAACTGATAGAGGAAGAGAAATAACCGCAGCCTTAAGCCAAGTTGATCATCCAGATTTTGGAATGAGAAAACTGCCTTTATATTATGTAACAATGACTACATACGATGAAAGTTTTGCTAATGTTCAGGTTGTTTTTACAAAAGATGATTTATCTAACACATTAGGAGAAGTTTTAGAGGCTAACCATAAAAATCAAATTCGCATTGCAGAGACAGAAAAGTATCCTCACGTAACTTTCTTCTTCTCTGGAGGAAGGGAAAAAGAATTTGAAAATGAAAAAAGGATTTTAGTGCCTTCTCCAAAAGTTGCTACTTACGATTTGCAACCTGAAATGAGTGCCGCTGGAATTACAGAAGCAATTACTAAAGAATTAGCAGCTGGTTGGCCAGATTTTGTATGTTTAAACTTTGCAAATCCGGATATGGTTGGTCATACAGGAGTTTTTGATGCTGTTGTAAAAGCTGTAGAAACTGCTGATTTTTGCGCAGAGAAAGTAGTAACTACTGGCATCGCAAATGGTTATTCTTTTATCATTTTGGCGGATCACGGTAACTCTGAGTTTATGCTTAACAATGATGGTTCTGCAAATACAGCTCATACCACTAATTTAGTTCCTTGTATTTTAATTGATGAAGATTTTAAGCACATCACTGATGGAAAATTAGGTGATGTTGCGCCAACTATTTTAAAGATCATGGGAATTGAAATTCCGGAAATAATGACGGGAAATTGTTTGGTATAATGAGAATTGGATTGATTTTCTTATTGATGATTTTTATTTCCGCTTGTAATTACGGCGATCATATTAAGGAACATCCTGTTTATTTCGATCTCGAAACCTATTTTAAACAGGAAGCAGTACGGTTAGCGAAAAAGAATCAACCAATCGATAAAACGGTTATAATTAACGGAAAAGCGGAGCAAAAGAAATTAATCATTAATAACTGGGAACAAGAATTTAATTCTTTTATAGATGCTGACATTAATAAAGCATCATGGAAGGGCTCTTTTATTTTCACAAAATCAGATCAATTAGAAATCTACACATCTAATAGCAAAAAAATACCTGTAAAAAAAATAGAGATTGCTTACGTAAATGAAAAAGTTAAGTCAATTAGGGTTTTCATTGTAAATACAAATGATCTGTACACTTCAAAAGATAGCCTAACTTATTATCCAGATAGTTTATATGAGATAAAGAAAACTCAAAAAATAAAATTGATGGATGGAAAACAATACCAAGTCATTGGAAAATTTAAATAAAAAAGGTCTCGATTTCATCAATCGAGACCTTTTTTATTACTATTATGAATGTCTATTTAAGACTTGTTATTTGTGCTTTAACATAGTCAATCAAAGAAAGTATATCTTTTCTTCCAGGTTGCACAGTTAATACTTTCTGGAAATCTGAAATTGAATTATTGAAGATGGTTACACACAAAGCCTTTTCAGTAGCTTTTTTGATTTTATAAGATTTAAAAATTGCGTAATCTTTATAAGCAATACCTCTATTCTGTAGTATTTGAATGTCTTCTTCACCATTAATCTCAATAGCTTTGGTGAAATCTTTAAGGGCTGAAGTATAAAAACTTTCTCTCATTTGATTTAAAGATTCTTTAGGCGCATTTGCAACATTTAATCTAGCCTTTCCTCTATAATAATATGCAGAATAATCTGTAGGCTTTAAAGCAATTAAGCGACTATAGGCAGAAATTGAGTTCTCATAATCACCACATTGGTAATAAGAATACCCTAACATTTTCAACACAGTAGCATTGGCCTGACCAGCATCTGCCTTTTCTAACTGTACAACAGCACCTTTATAATCACTTTTCATAAAAGCTTGCGTACCCATCTTTTCAAAATTTCCTTGAGCATAAGATGTTGCAGTAATAGAAGTGACAAATAGTAATAAAAATGACTTTTTAAAATAACTCATTAAGCGTTTTTTTAATTAAAATTACAAATGTTAATTGAATTAAGAGTTTACCTGTAACGTTGGCACTAATATACAACTATCATACCATTTGTAAATTATAAGGTTAACGTTAAAATAAGTTAAATATGATATCAGCTATTATTTTTTTCAATGCTGACTTTTTAACATACTAACTATGTAATTATACTTTTGGCACAGGAGTTGAAATTATAGCAATTAATACATAATTAATACTTTTTTATTGGCAATGCTGTCACATTGTCGTTTTATATATTTAAAGGCCCTACTTAATGAGTAAACAAGATCACTTCGATTTTAGTCAAGCACTACCAATTATAAATGAAGATACAGAGTTCTTTCCCTTAATGTCTCAGCAAGACGAAGATGAAATGAACAGTGAAGAAACTCCAGAAATACTTGCCATTTTACCACTTAGAAATACAGTTTTATTTCCTGGAGTTGTTATTCCTATTACCGTAGGTAGAGATAAATCTATCAAACTGATAAAAGAAGCATATAAAGGTGATAAAATTATTGGCGTTGTTTCCCAACGTGATGTTTCAATAGAAGATCCAACTTTTGAACAGCTAAATAGCGTTGGTACTGTAGCGCAAATTATTAAAATGCTACAAATGCCCGATGGAAATACAACCGTTATCATCCAAGGTAAACAACGTTTTCAATTGGTAGAAGAAGTGCAATCAGAGCCTTACATCAAGGTTATCATTGCAAAATTCGCAGAATCAAAGCATAAAGTTGATAAAGAATTTAAAACATTAGTGGCATCAATTAAAGAGATGTCATCACAAATCATTCAACTCTCCCCAAATATTCCAAGTGAAGCTGGTATTGCCTTAAAAAATATAGAAAGCACTTCTTTCTTAATCAATTTCATCTCATCTAACATGAATGCAGATGTTTCAGATAAGCAGAAAATGTTAGAAATGGGCAATTTGCGTAAACGTGCTGAAATGGTAATGGAGCTTTTAACCACTGAATTACAGATGTTAGAGCTTAAAAGCCAAATTCAAAGTAAAGTTCGCACAGATCTAGATAAACAACAACGTGATTATTTCTTAAATGCGCAGCTTAAAACTATTCAAGAAGAATTAGGTGGCAATTCATCAGATTTAGAATACGATGCCTTATTGCTTCGTGCTAAAAAGAAAAAATGGGCAAAACCAGTTGCTGATCATTTTGCTAAAGAGTTAGAAAAATTAGGCAGAATGAATCCCCAAGCACCGGATTATTCAATACAAATGAATTATTTGGAATTATTGCTTGATTTGCCTTGGGGCGACTTTACTAAAGATAATTTCGATTTAAAACGTGCTCAGCGTATTTTAGATAAAGATCATTTTGGCCTTGAAAAAGTTAAACAACGCATTATAGAATATCTAGCTGTCTTGAAGTTAAAAAAAGACATGAAGGCACCTATTTTATGCTTAGTTGGCCCTCCAGGAGTTGGAAAAACATCATTAGGGAAATCTATTGCCAAGGCTATTAATCGCAAATATGTACGCATGGCTTTAGGTGGTATTAGAGATGAAGCCGAAATCCGTGGTCACAGAAAAACATATATTGGAGCAATGCCTGGCCGAATAATTCAATCTATTAAAAAAGCAGGCGCAGCAAACCCTGTTTTTGTATTAGATGAAATTGATAAAGTAGGCTCTGATTTTAGAGGCGATCCATCATCAGCTTTGCTAGAAGTATTAGATCCAGAGCAAAACAATGCTTTTAATGATCATTATGTAGAAGCAGATTACGATTTGTCTAACGTATTATTTATAGCAACAGCCAACTCTTTAAGCTCCATACAACCTGCGCTTTTAGACCGTATGGAAATTATTGAAGTAAATGGCTATACAATTGAAGAGAAGATAGAAATTGCCAAAAAATATCTGTTGCCTAAACAAAAAGAGCAACACGGATTGCAAAATAAAGATATCACTTTAAAAAATTCTTTAATTGAAAAAGTAATCGAAGATTATACGCGTGAGAGCGGTGTACGTGGATTAGAGAAAAAAATTGGCTCTTTGGTTCGTGGTATTGCAACTAAGATTGCAATGGAAGAAACCTACGAATCGGCTTTACAAATTAGCGATGTTGAACGTATTTTAGGAGCTCCTATTTACGATAAAGACGCGTATGAAGGCAATGAGGTTGCAGGTGTTGTAACTGGTTTAGCTTGGACTTCTGTTGGTGGCGATATTTTATTTATTGAGGCAAGTTTAAGTCCAGGTAAGGGAAAATTAACTTTAACTGGTAACCTTGGTGATGTAATGAAAGAATCTGCTATTATTGCTTTGGCTTATATTAGGGCACATGCTAGTTTATTCGGCATAGACAATGCTTTATTTGATCAGTTCGACATCCATATTCATGTTCCAGCTGGCGCAACTCCTAAAGATGGTCCATCTGCAGGTATAACTATGCTAACTGCCTTAACATCTGCATTTACACAACGTAAGGTAAAATCTAATTTAGCCATGACAGGTGAGATTACACTTCGTGGAAAAGTTTTACCAGTAGGCGGCATCAAAGAAAAAATATTAGCTGCAAAAAGAGCAAATATTAAAGAAATCATTCTTTGTAAATCTAACAGAAAAGATATTTTAGAGATTAAAGAAGATTATATTAAAGATCTTAAATTTCATTATGTTACCGAAATGAAAGAAGTAGTAGACTTGGCATTAATGAAGGACAAGGTAAAAAATGCGCAAGATTTAACCATCAGAATTAACCCACTTTCAAAAGACTAAAATGAGATTAAAACTTTCATTTCTAATTATTATACTATTTATATGTTCTAGTTCTTTTGCTCAAACATATAAAAACGAATTTGGCTTTAAAAGTGATAATGATGCTTACCTTTTCTATGGTCAAGATCGTTATTATACAAACGGTTTATTCATTTATTTTCGCCATGCAACAGACCAACAAAAACTTGGAGAAAAGTTGGAGAAAATAATTTATGATATATCTATAGGGCAAAAAATGTATAATCCCATGTCTGGTAATGTGCCTGACCCTGCTAAACAAGATCGTCCATTTGCTGGTTATCTTTATGCTGGAGGAAATGTTAATCTTTTTTATAAAAATGAAAGAATTCTTAAAGCCGGATTAGAAATTGGAACTGTTGGCCCAGACGCTTTGGGAGAAGATGGACAAAAATTATTGCATGATATGGTAGGTTTTTATGAAATTGACGGATGGCAATATCAAATTAAGAATGAATTGGCTATAAATCTGTCTACCCAATACACTCAATTGTTACATCGATCTACCAAGAAAGATTTAGATTTCTCGTTAGAAGGTTATGCAAATATTGGTACTACTTTTAGCGGTGCAGGAGCTGGTATATTATTTAGGGCAGGGAACATTAATCAATTATTTAATTCAGGTTACACCCACGCTGTAATTAGCAATAATGCCAAAACCGAAAAACTGGTTAAAAGTGAGGCCTTTTTCTATGCTAAACCTCAACTAAATGTAGTTGCTTATGATGCTACAATTCAAGGTAGCATGTTTAACGATGATAGCCCAATCACTTTTAAACCAAAACGAATAGTGTTTGCCCAACAGTTAGGCTTTAATTACAGTACACCACGCTTTACGTTCGATTTTGGTGTATTATTTAAATCAAAAGAAATTAAAAGCATAGCAAAAGCGCATCAATATGGAACTATTTCTATGTTTTATAGGTTCAATTAATCATGAAATTTAAAAGCCCAGATTATTAATCTAATCCGGGCTTTTTTCTATTTTCTTTTTTTGAAGAAGTGATTGATTTATTATTTAATCTTTTCTCAATAACTCCCTTAGGAATTTTAGTGGGCTTTCGTTTTTTCTGTACCTGTAGAGATTTAGTTAATAGATTGGTTAATTTTAAAATTGTCCGCTGTTTATTTAAAAGTTGACTCCTATCCTCTTGAGAAACAATATGTAAATTACCTTCTATATCTAAGCGATTGGCTAGTCTTTCATTCAAAAGCGTCTTTTCTTCATCAGTAAAAAATGACGATTGTTGAAGATTAAAAATAAGCTCAACTTTACTCGAAACTTTATTTACGTTCTGTCCACCCTTACCTCCACTACGTGATGTTTTAAACGTTACTTCCTTAATTAATTCTTCTTTAGCCGGTATCATCATGCAAATGTAGCCTTATGATCCTATTTAGAAAACATTAATCTTCACCCTCTTCTTTTGTATCGCTTACTTTTTTCCTTAAACCAACAATATCTTTATCTAATTGGTAAACCCCTCCTCTATCACTACCTACTAATTCTAATTTCTCAAGCATAGTTTTAGCCATTTTCTCTTCTTCCAATTGTTCATCTAAATACCATTGTAAGAACTTAAATGTTAGGTAATCCTTTTCATTCAAAGCCAATTCAACCAAATTGTTAATAGATTGAGAAACCTCCAATTCGTTTTTAAGGAAATCCCTAAATACATCAATCACTTGCTGGTAGTTATTCTGCGGCATTGCCAATGCAGGTATAATAGCATGTCCATCCCTATCATTTATATAATGCATAAATTTTAACATATGATGGCGTTCTTCATCACTTTGTTTGTAAAAAAACTCTGTATAACCCTCTAAGCCTGGTTGAGTTTCTAACCAAGAAGCAACTGCCAAATAAACTTGAGAAGACTCCGCTTCTATTTTAACTTGCTCGTTTAAAGCATTTAACATTCTTTCTGATAATAACATTGCGTTTATTTTAATTTGTTTGTTACAACAAATCGAACTCATTAAAAGTTCTAAATAATATCATCGAATCTTTTTAATCAGTAGTAAATACTTTCTAAAAAACTAATTTCAAAATACTACTTTTGTAATACATGAGAAAAAATCTAGTTGTAGCGATAGATGGCTATTCTTCTTGCGGAAAAAGTACTTTGGCAAAAGCATTGGCTAAAAAATTAGGTTTTATTTACATTGATAGCGGCGCTATGTACAGGGCAGTTACACTATATTTTATTCGCAATAAGGTTGATATGAATAACCAAGATGCGATAAATGATGCGCTACAACACATTGAGTTAAATTTTCATTCTAGAGATTACGAATCTCATATTCTTTTAAATGGCGAAGAAGTTTCTGAAGAAATTAGACAAATGCCAGTTTCTGAAAGCGTAAGTGAAGTTTCTGCCAACAAACAAGTTCGCCATGATATGGTGAAACAGCAACAAAGAATGGGCAAATCTAAAAACATTGTAATGGATGGCCGTGATATTGGTACTGCTGTTTTTGAAGATGCCCAAGTTAAATTTTTTATGACTGCAGATCCTAAAATTAGAGCAGAACGCAGGCATAAAGAATTACTATCCAAAGGTGATAAAGTAACTACTTTAGAAGAGGTTTTCGAAAATTTAGCGCATAGAGATTATGCAGACACTACTAGAAAAGAGAGTCCACTAGTTAGAGCCGAAGATGCTATTATTTTAGACAATACAGAACTTACTCAAGAAGAACAACTTGATTTTGCTATAGAAAAAGTTAGCCCTTTCTTAGAAAAAAATTAATCACACTTATCTTATTAAATAATTTGGTATTTTGGTGCGAAATATAATCGTATGAAACTACATCCTTATTTAAGACTATTTATCTTAACATCATTCTTATTTTACGCTTCGGCTTGTAAAGCCCAAAAAGGTTGGATAAACCTATTTAATGGTAAGGATTTAAAAGATTGGACCGTTAAAATTGCTAAACATGAAGTTGGAGAAAATTATGCCAATACTTTTAGGGTAGAAAATGGAGTGATGAAGGTGAGCTACGATGGGTATGAAAATTTCGATAAGCAATATGGCCATATACATTATAACAAACCATTTTCTTACTATCTATTAAAAGTTGAATATCGTTTTGTTGGTGAGCAAGCAAAAGGAGGTGAAGGTTGGGCCACAAGAAATAGTGGTGCAATGTTACACGGACAAGATCCTAAAACCATGTTAAAAAACCAAGATTTCCCTATTTCTATTGAAGGGCAGTTGTTAGGTGGAGATGGGAAAAACGAGCGTCATACCAGTAACGTTTGTACACCTGGTACAACTATTTATATGAATGATAAGTTGACAGTTGCACATTGTTTAGAATCTAATTCGAAAACCTTTCATGGCGAACAATGGGTTACAGCAGAATTTTTGGTATTAGGAGATTCGGTTATTCAACATTACGTAAATAAAGAATTGGTATTAACCTACACCAAACCTCAAATTGGTGGTGGAAGTGTGAGTAATTTCGACCCTAAAGTAAAAGAAGATGGTAAACGTTTAACAAGCGGATACATTTCTTTACAAAGTGAAAGTCATCCAATCGAATTTAGAAAAGTAGTATTATTTGATTTGGCTCCGTATGCTAAGGATAAGATTAAGCTTGAAAAAATGATTGCGAAAGTTAAAGCTGAGTAGTTAATCCTTAAATTAATCTTCCCTGGAGATTAATTTTGAATCTAAAACTCTTTATGAAGAAAATCAGTTTGCTGATTGTATTTTTAGCGTTTAGCTTATTTTCAGTCGCTCAGAAATTTTATGCTGTCGACCAAATTCCAAATCCAAAAATTACTGGACAAGATTATTTTGTAAGCAATCCAGATGGCATTTTAAGTAAGGTAGAAACCATTAATCAACTACTTGTTCAACTTGAGCAACAGACCAAAATAGAATTTGCAGTTGTTGTTTTAAGAGATTTTGATGAAAGCCAAGAGGATTTTGAATTTGCCAAAGCCATATTCGACAAGTGGAAAATAGGAAAAGCTGGAAGTAATAATGGTTTGCTTTTACTCATCTCAATCGATAGAAGAAAATATAGATTTATTAGTGGCTCTGGCGTTGAAGGTCTACTACCAGATGTTGTTTTAAAGCAAATTGGAGAGAACTATTTAGTTCCTGCATTTAAAGAACAACTATATGATGATGGCGTAACAAATGCAATTAATGAAATAAATGATAAGCTTACAAATCCGCAAAGCAGAGCAGAAGTACAAAGCCTTATAAACCAAGAGAAACAACAAGATTTCGACTGGAAGTTTGCATTGGGCGGTTCAATATCATTAATTCTGATATTCTATTTCGTGTTTAGGTTAGTTAATAAACAAGCTAAAAAAAATAACGATTTGGATAAGCAATCCAATTCAAGTACAAGTAGCACAGCTAACAATAAGGGGCCAAAAACCACAAACCCTAAAGATGATATAAAATCAATCATAAAAGATAAAAATGGCTATGAAGCGGTCTACATAAAAGGTTGTGCTTGTATTTTCATTCTTATATTTATTTCTGTTTTCATTTTAATATTTGTTAGTGGATTCGGGCTTTTCGAAAGTTTAGAGGTTAGTCACATTCCGTATATTTTATATGTGTTGTTGGCTATAGGGCTTTTCTTCAGATATTACGCTTACATAGGGAATTTAAGAAGAAAACATTTTGACGATGAGAATTTTTTAGAGGCGGTTAAGGAATTTCATTATAAAAATTGGTGGCTTATTGTTTTTTCGCCATTAATTATAATCGCATTGATTATTCATGCATTTAAAAAAGTAAAAACCGTAGAACGATTTAAACCGATTTTCGATAGTAGGAGTATGGAAATGTCTCGTTTAGATAGGGATATCAATTTAGAAGGCGAACCATATTTAACCAAAGGACAAAGAAAAGAAGAGCTCATCAAAGCCTACGATTATGATATTTGGGAAAGTACGGATAAAAAGGAACATATTATAAAAGTTTATCCGGCAGAAGAATACGACAGCTTTGTCGAATGCCCAGAATGTAAGTTTAGAACATATCAACTTAACAAACAAGTAACCACAAAAGCAGCAACTTACAGCAGTTCGGGCACAGCTAAACTAACTAATGAATGTAATTTTTGCGATCATGTAGAATTTATAAGATGGGTTACCTTAGCACAACTTGTAAAATCAAGCTCATCTAGTAGCTCTTCTTCGGGCGGAAGTAGCTCTTCATCAAGTAGTGGCAGTTTTGGAGGTGGGAGCAGTAGCGGTGGTGGAGCCGGCGGAAGTTGGTAAAGGGAACGCGATCATTAAGATTTCTTAAAACCTTTCATTATCATAAATGTTGATTAATTAATTGAAACTTTTAACATAGGTTTTATAAGTTTGCAAATTAATTCCAAGGGCATTTTTTAATTTCTGATGCCAATAATTTTATAATGATGAATAGATTTTTTATCCTGCTGTTTTCTTTGATTCTTTTTTCTTTTAGCGCTGATGCCCAAGATCTGTATAAAGTTACAGCAGATAAGTTAAATGTTAGGGAAACAAAAGACCCTACAAGTAAGAAGATTGGTTTTGTACCCCAAAATGAAAATGTAATGGTTTTGGATTCTTCTAATGCGAAATATTTCAAAGTAAAAGTTACGAATGGAGAAGGTTGGGTAAGTAGTGAATATTTAACAAGAGTCTCTCCTGCCCCTGTTAAACAGGCGCAATCTCCAAAAATTGTTGTCGCTCAAGAAACCAATGAAAACAATTCAAAAATCATTTTTATTGCATTTGTAATTATCATTATGATTGCATTGTTGTTTTTTATTATCAAGTTTATAAACAACAAGATTTTAATGGTTTTATCTGCCTGTATAGTTTTGGCTGTGGGTTATTTAAGTTATTTGACTTTTATTAAGGAAAAATCTGTTTCGGGAAAATACCTTAGTACGGGTGATGCAGAATATCAGTCACTAGAATTTAAATCTAAAAACTCAGTAGTTATTCAAGATAATTACACAGACTCTTTAATTTCTACTCATTATAATATTGAAGGGGACATGATTAAGTTTAAACTTCAAGAAAACACAGTTTTGCTACTAATTAGAGACAACAATACACTTATTGGAGAAGGATTTACAAGAGGTACTTTTAAAAAGAATTAGTCTTAACCACAGATAAAGGATGAGCACAGCTATTGTAGTTCAAACTTGTTTCTAGCACAGTTTAAGTTGTTTAAACCCAGTTGTAGCGGAAAGCCCACAGTGAAGCGAGGACTTGGAGCGGAAAACGGGACTAACATTAAAAAATACTACTGAACTTGCTTTTCAAACTAAAAAGCAGAAAGGTAAAAGCTGAGAAGCAGAAAGCTTAATTGACTTATTTGCTATATGCAATTCGCAATACGCTATACTATTTTAACTATATCCCTAATTATCAGCAACATTAATCAAAAAAATTCTTTTCTTTTAAAAATAATATTTCTACCTTTGCAGTCCCTAAATAGGGAACAAAGGAGATTATTAATTAATGGCTAAAAAACAAGTAGCAGAAAAAGAACTAGAGGCTAAAACAGCCGAACTACAAGGTGCAGACGCTCGTCTAACCGAGAAAGAAACAATTGAGTCAGAAGCTGATTCGGTTTCTATCGAACAAATCAAATCATCATTAGCAACACCAGATCAAGATTTTGATTGGGATGCAGATGATAAAGTATTTGGTAATTACAGTGACGCAGACCGTAAAAAGTTTGAAGATATGTACACAGATACTTTCAACCAAATCACTCAAGGCGAAATCATTAGTGGTATCGTTGTATCAATCAACAACAAAGACGTAGTATTAAATGTTGGATTTAAATCTGACGGTTTAGTTTCTACTTCAGAGTTCCGTGATACACCTGATTTGAAAATTGGCGATTCAGTGGATGTTTTCGTAGAAGCTCCAGAAGATGCGAATGGTCAGTTGATTTTATCTCGCAAGAGAGCAAAAACACAACGTTCTTGGGAAACCATCAACGCTGCGCTTGACAATGACACCATTATTAATGGTTTCGTGAAAAGCCGTACTAAAGGTGGTTTAATTGTTGACATCATGGGTGTAGAAGCATTCTTACCAGGATCTCAAATCGACATTAAACCTATCCGTGATTACGATGTTTACGTTGGTAAAACAATGGAATTCAAAGTTGTAAAAATCAACCACGAATTTAAAAACGTTGTAGTTTCACACAAAATCTTAATTGAAGACGATTTAGAAAGCCAAAAAGTTGAAATCGTTTCTAAATTAGAAAAAGGTCAAGTATTAGAAGGTACTGTTAAAAACATTACTGATTTCGGTGTGTTCATCGATTTAGGTGGTGTTGATGGTTTACTTCACATTACTGACATTTCTTGGGGCCGCATAGAGCATCCAAAAGAAGTATTATCATTAGATGAGAAAATCAACGTTGTTGTTTTAGACTTTGATGATGAGAAAAAACGTATTGCTTTAGGCTTAAAACAATTAACTCCTCACCCTTGGGAAAATTTAGATGCTAACTTAGCTGTTGGTTCTAAAGTAAAAGGTAAAATTGTTACTGTAGCTGATTACGGTGCTTTCTTAGAAATCATTCCAGGTGTTGAAGGTTTGATCCACGTTTCAGAAATGAGCTGGTCACAAAACTTACGTTCACCTCAAGAATTCTTGAAAGTTAGCGATGAAATCGAAGCTGAAGTTTTAACTTTAGATAGAGATGAGCGCAAAATGAGCTTAGGTATTAAACAATTAACTCAAGATCCTTGGGGTAATGTTGCTGAAAGATATCCAATTGGAAGCAAACACAAAGCTGTTGTTAAAAACATGACTAACTTCGGTGTATTTGTTGAAATTGAAGAAGGAATTGACGGATTAATCCACATTTCTGACCTTTCTTGGAGCAAAAAAGTTAACCACCCTAATGAGTTTACTAAAGTTGGTGATACCTTAGATGTTGTAGTTTTAGAACTTGATGTTGAAAACCGCAAATTAAGCTTAGGTCACAAACAATTAGAAGAAAACCCTTGGGATACTTTCGAAACTATCTTTACCCTTGATTCAGTTCATACAGGTACAGTAGTTAAAGTAACTGATAAAGGTGCTGTTATTGCTTTACCATACGGTGTAGAAGGTTTCGTACCAACTAAACACATGGCTAAAGAAGACGGTTCAGTAATCAAAGCTGAAGAAACTAATGACTTCAAAATCATTGAGTTTAACAAAGATGCTAAACGTATCGTTGTATCTCACGCCCGTATTTGGGAAGAGGCTAAAGCTGAAGTTGCTGCTGAAGAAAGAGCTACTAAAAAGAAGGAAGCTAAAGCTTCTGTAAGTGCAGTTAAAAAAGTGAAAGATTCTGTAGAGAAATCTACTTTAGGTGATCTTAGCGTTCTTGCTCAATTAAAAGAGCAAATGGAAGGCGAAGAAAGCAAAAAGAAAAAATAAGCTTTTTAAACGCTAAATAAATTTAATCCCGATAGCCAATGGTTATCGGGATTTTTTGTTTTTAGAAGTCGTCATTGCGAGCACAGCAAAGCAATCTCATAGGGAATTTTAAACCATATAAGAAATATGAGCTCATGCCTTATAATTCCTTAAATATCTTATATGGTAAATATTAGGAAAAGGATGCAAAATACTCATCGCTCACTCCTGCCCTGCTTTCCTTCCTGCCTTGACATCCATCTAATCGGGTTTATAATTTAATTGAGTGGTTCTTGGCAACATTTCCGTTCAAACATATTAAAACCGCTCAGATTTTCTATTTTTGAAAATCAAAACTATATATAATGAAGAAATTTATTTTTTGCTTTTTTATTTTTGCTTTCAGCTTTAATCTTTTTGCTCAAGAGATAAATATCATTCCACAACCTGTGAGCATTGAATTTGGCAAATCAAAAAAAACTTTCAAACTTGATAGCAGTACACAAATCTATATTAGTAACGATAGCGTTAAAAATTCTTCAGATTATCTAATCGATTATTTCGATAAATATTATCTATTAAAACTTGAAACAGTTAAAACCTTACCAAAAGCAAAGACTATAAAGCTTGCAATCAACCCCAATGTTGGAGAATTCAACAACTGCTATGAAATAACAGTTAATGAAAATGAAATTTTAATTGAAGGTCAGAGTGAAAATGCAGTTTTTTATGGTATACAAACACTTTTACAGCTTTTACCTACAGAAGTAAAAGCAATAATTCAAATCCCTGCAGTTAACATTCAAGATTTTCCACAATTCGAATACCGAGGTATGCACCTAGATGTAAGTAGACATTTTTTCGATGTTGCTACAGTGAAAAAATACATCGATTATCTCGCTCTGCATAAAATGAATTATTTCCACTGGCATTTAACAGATGACCATGGTTGGAGAATTGAGATTAAAAAATATCCTAAACTAACGGAAGTTGGTGCTTGGCGCAATGGAAGTATTATTGGGCTTTGGCCAGGAAAAGGAAATGAAAGCATCAAATATCAAGTTTTACCAAATGAAGTAAAAATTACACCAAAAGATGCAATCATTAAAACAGATGGTATTAAACATGGTGGCTATTATACCCAAGAAGAAATTAAAGATGTGATAGCTTACGCTGCTAAAAGATACGTTACCATTATTCCTGAAATAGAAATGCCTGCGCATAGCATGGCTGCATTAGCTGCCTATCCTGAATTAGGAACAGAGCCTAATAAAAAATATGAAGTGGCGCAAACCTGGGGAATGATGAATAAGTATAATAATGTTTTTGCTCCCACCGAAAAAACATTTAAGTTCTTAGAAGATGTTTTATCAGAAGTGATAGCATTATTTCCGTCGCAGTACATACATATTGGTGGAGATGAGGCTTCTAAAGTTTGGTGGAAACAATCTCCGGCTACCCAACAAATAATGAAAGACAACAACTTAAAAGACGAAAGCGCCTTGCAAAGTTATTTCATTCATCGCATAGAAAAATTTGTAAATAGCAAAGGCAAGACCATTATTGGTTGGGATGAAATTTTAGATGGTGGTTTAGCTCCTAATGCAATTGTAATGAGCTGGCGTGGAGAAAAAGGTGGTATAGCAGCAGCAAAAGTTAAGCAAAAAGTAATCATGACACCCGAAAACATGATGTATTTTAACCATAAACAGTTTCTTAATGAAGATAGTTTAGCTGCTTCAAAACACTTGCCATTAGAAACAGTTTACAATTATGAACCTATTCCTACAGAACTAAACGCTGAACAGTCAAAATACGTTTGGGGTGCACAAGGGAATTTATGGTCAGAATATATTGCTAACCCTAAAAAAATCGAATATATGATTTTCCCAAGGTTAGATGCATTAAGTGAAACCCTGTGGAGTCCAAAAGAAAGTAAAAACTTTTCAGATTTCTTAAAACGTTTAAAAACACAATTTAAACGATATGATTTAATGGGCATAACCTACAGTAAAAGGTATTTGACCCCAAACCCCTAAAGGGGCTTTCCAATCCAGTTGCATATTTAAGTTGAGTTATTAAAAATTAATTTTCAATTGTTGTAATTTTTTGAAACCATCTCTTACTAACTGTACATATTTTAAACAGTTTTAATATGAGCAAAATGGAAAACAAAAATTCAAAAATAGGAATAACAGCATTTCTAATTTTAATTCTATCGACCACAGAAATGCATCCGGTACTTAAATATATTATGCTTTTCGTAGCAACTATTTCTTTTATCATTACAATGGTTCAACTTTATGAAGAGAATAAATCGACAAGATTATCTTCAAAAGCTAAAAAATAATGACAGAGAAATCTTACCTCCAAAAAATTGAAGAGCATAAGGGAATTATCCTTAAGGTTGTAAACCTTTATGCCGATTGCTTGGAAGACAGAAAAGATTTGTATCAAGAAATTGTTCTTCAGAGTTGGGGCGCTTATGCAAGGTTTGAAGGGAATGCTAAGTTTTCTACCTGGCTCTATAGAATTAGCTTAAATGTTGCCCTAACTTTTTTAAGTAAAAGCAAAAAAGCTGCAAAAATTAAGGAAAACACGAATCAGGATATATCTTTTGAACCTCAAGAATTATCAGAACGATCAGATTTTTTGTACCGAGCAATTAAACAATTAGCAGAAATAGACCGAAGTATAATAATACTACATCTCGATGGCTTCGACAACTTAGAAATAAGTGAAATTACAGGGCTTTCAAAGAGCAACACGAGTGTTAAGCTTCACAGAATTAAACAGCAACTTACAACTATTATAAATGGAAAATAGCATAGACTTACATCAAGAATGGCAAAATATGAATGCCGAATTTACAGAAAAGGATATTACACTAGCAATTGCAACATATAAACTTGATAATCATTCACATAGTTTAATTGGCTCGTTACTATTCAAGCTAAAATGGAAATTAAGGTGGATTAGAATTATTAGTTTACCAATGCTTATTGCCGCATTTTTTATAAAAAGTGACTTACAGTTTTTGCTAATTGCATTTTTTGTTACCTACGAATTATGTAGAATTCTTGGTCTAGTTGAACTAAAAAAGATTAAAATAGCTATCGACTTTAATTCCAATACAAAACAAGTACTAGAAAATAACCTAAAAGCTATCAGAAGAATATTAAGAATGGAAAATACTTTTGGTTATATATTTTTGCCATTGAGTGGTCCGATAGGATTAATTGCTTATAAATTATATGTTCATCAAAAGTTTGCAATTGTTTTTAGCTTACCTAATTTAACTTTACAAATAGTTTTATGTGCTTTAATTGGCATTCCGTTTATATTTCTAGCTCAGAAAATGAACAACAGTATTTTTAAAGAACCAATTAGAGATTTAAGTAATAAGATTAGAGACTTATCGGATAAATATTAAGTTTTTAGTTAATAAATTTTGAGGTTATTATTTACAATTATATATTTATTGCAGATAACGCTCTCAACATGGAAAACCAACAACTCAATTTATGCGCTTGCTGTGCTAATACATTTGCACAGAATGATAGCTATTGCATTAGCTGTGGATACCCTCTACAAGGAACAAATGAACAGCAAGAAAATCATATTGCTAACCGAGCAGTAAAAGAAATCGACCTAATTGATTTAAATAAGAAAGTTGAAACGGCCTGTAATTCATTGTATTGGATAGCAGGAATAATTGGTGTTTCATCTATTATAGGTTATTTTACCTTAACTGACGAAGATGATGTATTGATATTTCTAATTACAACAGTAATTATGGTTGGCGCCTTTTTGGCACTAGCCGTTTGGAGCAAAACCAAACCAACCACAGCACTCATATCTGGCCTCTCATTATATGTAATAATCCAATTATTAAATTTGATTGCCGATCCATCATCAATAATAAGGGGAATAATTTTTAAGATTATCATTATTGTATATTTGATTAAGGGTGTAATGGCTGTTTTAGAGGCTGAAAAGATTAAAAAAGAGCTAAACATCAAATAATTGGAAAAACAGCATATCGACGCTACTTTTTGCGAAAATTGTCAAAGCGAAATATTGGTAAACAACAACTTTTGTAGGGTTTGTGGTCAGGCACAGAATCTAAAAGAAGTTAGTTTTCATGCCAATAAGAAGCAAAATTTACAGCAAATAGCTCTATTCTTTGCTATTGAAATAATAGTTTGTATTTCTGCTTTACTAATTGAAAATCATACCATTGCGATATCGCTATTTTTTGATTTTGTAATGGCAATAACAGCAATCCTGTTTTTCTGTAATAATTGGTCAGAAAATAAATTTATTTTAAAATGGCCAAATTTTTCAATTAAGAAAGTAGTTGGTTTAGTTGTAGTAACAGTTATAGTCTCTTACATTGTTCAATTTTTAGTTGGTCATTTAAATCGTTTTATTTTTAACGAAGATTATTCCTTTTATTTTACCTACGCATTCCATAAATATGGCAACTATATTATGGTACTATCTGTTGCTTTGCTTCCAGCTTTGTTTGAGGAACTTGCCTACAGAGGTTTTCTAATGCAACGACTATTAAATATTGTAGATGAAAAAGAAGCAATATATATAACTTCAATCTTATTTTTCTTCATACATTTCAGCATGATTTCCTTTTTTTGGATGTTACCTTTCGGTTTATTGCTGGCCTATGTAAGAATTAAAACAAATACACTATGGTATGGGGTAATTATGCATTTCTTTTTTAACTTAACCGCTTGCTTTGTCGAAATCTACGACTTTTCAAATCTTGGTTTTTAACAGAATTAAATAATATGCGTAAAGTTTTTGCAATTATATCATCCATTATCACAATCTTCGCCATTAAAGAAGGATATCATATCTTCACTTCAAGCGATAAAGACATTATCAGCCAAAGACCAATACTTATTGTAATTGCATTAAGTATAATTATTCCTCTAATTGTACTTTCGCTTTGGCTATGGAAACCAAAAAATAATAATCCAGAAGAATCTTAATCCAATGTCATTAACTGAAGAACAACTCAAAGAATTAGCTTCACAATTGAGTAAGCCAAATGGAGAGCAAGGTATTAATGTAGGTAACATGATGCACGATAGCAATATCGGCATGACAATGAGTACCGCTAATGCTTTAAAGATTGCAGATAATGATCAAATTTTAGAACTTGGCCATGGCAATGGAAAGCACATAAAATCAATTTTAAACCAAGCATTAAATGTTTCTTATTTTGGCCTGGAAATAGCAGAATTGATGAAAAAGGAAGCCGCATCGCAAGATTTAAATAATACTTCATTTTATCTTTATGATGGAGAAAAAATCCCTTTTGTAGAAAACACTTTCCATAAAGCAATGACAGTGAATACCATTTACTTTTGGAAAAATCCTGTTGATTTATTAAACGAGATCTATAACGTTTTAAAACCTGAAGGTATTTTCTGCATTGGCTTTGCACAAAAAGAATTTATGAAGATGTTACCCTTTACGCAACATGGTTTTAATTTATATGATGATGTTAAATTTAAAGAGCTGGTAAATAAAACTCCATTTAAACTGATTTCCCTTACTCAACACACAGAAAAAGTAAAAAGCAAAGCTGATGAAATGATCGATAGAGCTTATACTGTTGCAACTCTTCAAAAAGCAATTTAAAAAACTAGTTCAAAAACTTACTTTTCAACTCTGGAGTTGGCACCCAGCAACTTTCCTGTTTACCAAACCATTTATAACGGTTTTTAGCAATGTAATTATAAACCGCATCTCTAATAAAAGGTGGAACAATGATAAACCCATAGAGCAAAGGCCAAAGTCCATTTAATTTCCTAGCAACCTTTAAGGCAGCTGTAGAACGCAAATAAATTTTATCATCTTCTAACAAGATAAAACTATCTAGATTTTCTGGAGCAATATTAAATGGAGCAATCTTTTCGTCCGCATACTCACTTTGTAGAGAGGCAAAGCGAAAAATATTCTTTTTATCTCTTTGGATAGTAAATTGCACTGCCCCATTACAGAGATTACAAAGGCCATCGAAAAAGATTACTGCTTGCATATACAAATATAAAGTTTTGATGGGAGTTTATTTAACTATAAAACACAGACTTATGTAATTTAAACCTGATGGTAATGAGCACGAAGCGTAGCGAAGTAAAATGAACAACAGGGCTACCCTTTCCTATGTAAACTGAAACCTGCTTTTCAAATTCAAATCACAACAATTTAACAATCAAACAATTCAACAATCAGTTAGATAACTTTTTCACTTTCTACTTTTTACTTTCTACTTTTTGCCTATATTTGCCCAATCCTTGTTCAATGCAAAAGAGAACCCTGCTAGACGGTAAAAAATTTCAAATCACAATTAAGAGACTTTGTCATCAATTAATTGAGAACCACACCGATTTTAATAATACTGTATTAATTGGCATCCAACCAAGAGGAACTTATTTCGCAGACCGTGTACACCAGGAACTTTCTGAAATTTTAAAAACAACATCTATTAAAAAGGGACATTTAGACATTACTTTTTTTAGAGATGACTTTAGGAGAAAGGACGGTTTAGTTACAGCAAGCAGCAACACCATCAACTTTATTATAGAGGGCAAGCAAGTTATCTTAATTGATGACGTTTTGTGGACTGGAAGAACAATACGTTCTGCAATGGATGCTTTATTGGCTTATGGAAGACCTGAAAGGGTTGAGTTAATGGTATTGATTGACAGAAGGTTCTCTAGACATTTACCTATAGAGCCTAACTACATAGGGCAGCAAGTTGACTGTGTTGATTCTCAAAAAGTTAAAGTAAGCTGGAAAGAGCAAGAAGGTGAAGACAAAGTGGTTTTATTATCAGAACCGTCTATATTAAAATAATTATTTTAACATAGTTAGCTCTATCTGACAATTGAAAACCAAATAATAAACAGATAAAAAGCAATAACAGAAATGGCAGCAGAAAAATTATCAACAAGACATCTTTTAGGCATTAAAGATATTAACCTGAATGATATTGAATTGATTTTCGAAACTGCTGATAATTTCAAAGATGTAATCAATAGACCAATTAAAAAGGTTCCTTCACTGAGGGACATTACCATTGCAAACATATTTTTCGAAAACTCTACACGCACTAAACTTTCTTTTGAACTAGCCGAGAAAAGACTTTCTGCCGACGTAGTGAATTTCGCTGCATCTTCTTCATCAGTTAGTAAGGGTGAAACACTAATTGATACCGTGAACAACATATTAGCAATGAAAGTTGATATGGTGGTGATGCGACATCCTTATGCAGGCGCAGGTGTGTTTTTAAGCAAACATATTAAAGCACAAATTGTAAATGCGGGAGACGGCGCCCATGAGCACCCAACACAAGCTTTACTAGATGCATATTCTATTCGTCAAAAACTAGGTGATGTAAGAGGCAAAAAAGTAGTAATTGTAGGTGATATTCTGCATTCAAGAGTTGCTATATCAAATATACTTTGTCTGCAAATGCTTGGCGCTGAGGTAATGGTTTGCGGACCAACAACTCTAATCCCAAAACACATCGCATCTTTAGGTGTAAAAGTAGAACACGATTTAAAAAAAGCTTTAAACTGGTGTGATGTTGCAAACATGTTGCGTATTCAGTTAGAAAGACAAGATATTAAATATTTCCCCTCTCAAAGAGAATATGCCATGATGTATGGCTTAAACAAACAAATTCTTGACAACCTTGATAAAGAAATAATTGTAATGCACCCGGGGCCTATTAACAGAGGTGTAGAGATTACAAGTGATGTTGCCGACAGCAAACAATCTATTATTTTAGAGCAAGTAGAAAATGGGGTAGCCGTAAGAATGGCCGTGCTTTATTTATTGGCTAGTCAAAATGACTAAATTAAAAAGATGGTAAGTATATAGCATCAACATTATCTTTGCTTCCAACCTTCAATGAAAGCCATCAATAAAAATTTTGTTGATTTAATATTATTAGTTTTTAGCTTCCTATTTAACCTTTTCATCTTTATCTTTCATTAAATCTTCTGGTGGCAGATCTTGAGTATATGCTAAATGTAAACACTTATCAGTTATTTTTTTTATTTTATCATGTAAAGAAACATCACTTTTCTCTTTAATGTAATTCAGCTCTTCTACCAGTATTTCTATGTGTTTTTTTATGCCTTCATCCCCAACTTTTACTAAGTTTAAATCGGAATCTATTAATGATAACATGTTTAAATCCATTCCAATATTAGTTGGTGTTTTTTCAATATTAATAAAAACTCTCAATGCCCCAATACCATGTAAAACTGCTGCAGAATATAAATCTCGTGAATGACAAATTAGGCAAAGTGCTCTTTTAACATCAAAATTTGTTTTACTAATAACTTTTTCTTTTTCTACTAATAAATCTTTTATAAAATTAATTTCACTTTTCACATAAAGATTAATTGTTTTAACAATTTGCCTTTTATGAATGCTTAAAGCACCAACAATAAATGCCCAGCTAATTAAACCTACAATTACTATTATAGTGCTAAACATATACAAATCTTGCGAAATAACATCTGAAAAGAACCCAGTTCCAATTCTTGTTTCATTTACGATTTTATTTAAACTATCTACTTTTACTTCTAGATATTTTAAATGATTCTTTACCGAATCAGCACTGGATGTACCAACTTTAGATGCTATGAAAATTGATTTTTGTAACATAGAGTGAGCGCTTTATGAGTCTAATCTACATTTTAAGATTTGCAAAACACCAATTTGTAAAAAAATTAATAATCTTAAAAAAAACTCTCTATTCAAACAGCTTATATAAACTCAATATTGCCAAGCTTTGTGAAGTTGTCCAAAAGCAAATAACTATTGACTATTTCCTATCAACCATCAACCTCTTTTAATTTTCTTTATACCAATTTCAAAATCTCTTCGTTAAAACTGTGTTATCAACAGATGTTAGTTACTTATGTTGATAAGCTTTGATACTATTTATAATTTAGTACCAACCATATTTGAAACCTATGCAGAAAAAATATCTTCTAGTTCCTCTATTTGTAGCGGGCTCATTTAATAACATTTACGCCCAGATAAGCCCATTAATAACCCTCAATAAAAATTATCAAACTGGTTTAGAATTACTTCGCAATGAAAAATATGTTGCGGCTTCACAGCAGTTTAAAATAGTAGAACAGCTCAGAAATAAAACAGGTAAACAACAGGAAAGTAATACTGAACTTTCTTTAATTAAAGAAAACGCTAAATTTTATGCTGCTGTTTGCGCTTTAGAATTAGGAAATGAAGATGCCGAAGCCCTATTTCTCGAATTTATAAGAGAATACCCCCTCAATCCAAATACTAAACTAGCTTACTTCCATGTAGGTAAATCTTATTTCGGACAGAAAAACTACACAAAAGCACTGGAGTGGTTTGAAAAGACAGAGCCAAGTTCACTTTCTCAAAAACAAAGAGTTGAATACCAATTTAAACAAGGTTATGCCTACTTCCAATTAAAAGATTATGAAAAAGCAGAACCTCTTTTTGAAGCTGTTAAAAAAGAAGAATCTCAATTTAAAGAAAGTGCAACTTATTATTTTGCCTACATAAATTACCTCAATAAAGAATATAAAACTGCATTATCAAATTTCGAAAAACTAAAGGGCTCCCCTACTTACGAAGCTAGTTATCCTTATTACATTACTTCAATGTATTATTTGGATGAACGTTATGATGATGTAATTGATTATGCTATTCCTGCAATGGCTAAAACCAAGCAACAATATGAACCAGAAATGTTAAGCTTGGTTGCTGCATCATATTTTGCAAAATCTGAATTTAAAAATGCTGAAAAGTATTTTGAAGAATTTTATGCTAAAGATAAAAGTCAGACCAAAAACAATCTTTTCATCTATCAATATGGCTATTCTTTATTTCAAAATGGAAAGATTAAAGAATCTATTCCTGTTTTAGAAAGATTAAATACTGATGATGTTTACTTGCAAAATGGTATGTATACCTTAGGTAAAGCATCATTAAAACTAAATAACAAAGAAAAAGCCCGTAGTGCATTTTTTAGAGCATCAAGATTAGATTTCGATAAAGCTATACAAGAAGAAGCATGGTTAAGTTATGCTAGGTTGAGCTATGAACTAGACTTTAATGCACAAGCTTTAGAATCTATTCAGGCTTTTATCAAACAATTTCCTAGTTCTAAAAAAATCAACGAAGCTAGAGTTTTACAAGGTGAGATTTTGTTGACCAGCAAAAACTATCAAACAGCAATTGATATTTTAGAACCCCTACAAAACAAAACACCTGAAGCTAAAGAAGCCTATCAAAAAGCAACTTATTTTAGAGGTTTAGAGTATTATAATGAAAGAGCTTTTCCAAATGCACTTTCTATGTTTTTACGTTCAGGTAATTTCCCAGAAGATAAAGAGATCAATGCATTGAGCATTTATTGGATGGCAGAATCAATGTATGAGTTGCGCAAATTTGGAGAAGCTGTTAGAACCTTCGAAAAGTTTTTAACCATACCAGCTGCTCAAAAAACAGATGTTTATAATTTTGCAAACTATGCTTTGGGTTATGCTGCTTTTGAAGATGAAAAATATACTAAAGCCGCCAATTACTTCGAGAAATTTTTAAACGGAGATGATAAAGATGCAAAAACAGTAACTGATGCAACTATCCGTTTGGCAGATTCATACTTTGTGAATAAAAACTATGGAGATGCAATGACCAACTACAATAAAATCATCAATGGTAAACTAACTGGTGAAGATTATGCATTGTTTCAGCGTGGAATGATTCAGGGACTGCAAAAACAAGATGATAGTAAAATTACCACAATGCAGAGTTTATTAAGCAGATTCCCAACGTCAAATTATGCAGATGATGCCGGTTTTGAAACTGCCTATACCTATTTTAACAAAGGGGAGTTTGATAAAGCAAAATCAGATTTAGTTGATTTAGTAGCAAAATATCCTCGTAGTAGTTATGTACCCCGTGCTTTGGTAACCATAGGCTTGGTTCAATACAACCAGGACCAAGATGATGCGGCATTAGAATCGTTTAAAAAAGTAATTAGAGATTATGCAAGTTCACCAGAGGCAAAACAAGCATTAGAATCTATTAAAAACATCTATGTAGATCGTGGTGATGCGAATGGTTTCATTAGCTATGCGGCTACAACACCGCTTGGTAATTATTCTATGAGTGAGCAAGATAACATTGTATTTCAGGCAGCAAACAATAGATATTTACAAGGTGATGCCAAAGGTGCTTACGAAGCAATAAATGCATATTTTGAGAAATTCCCGAAAGCTATACATGATAAGGAAGCCAAATTTATTAGAGCAGAGTCTTTGGTTAAATTAGGCCGATCGCCAGAAGCAATAGCAGATTATGACTATATCCTTAATGATTGGACCAGTGATTATACAGAACGTTCATTAATCAGTGTTTCTAAAGTTCTAATGGACGAAAAGAAATACAATGAAGCTATCGTTTACTTAAAAAGATTAGAAACTACTGCAGATTATAAAGTACATTATACATATGCCATTAACAACTTGTTAAAAGCTTATAATGCTTTAGGCATGGCAGATGATATGATGAAATATGCAGAAATCATTAAAACATCAGACAAAGCATCTGAAGAGGAAAAAAACAGCTCTGATTTGTACATTGGAAAGGCTTATTTGCTAAAAGCAGATACAACACAAGCAGTTAAATCATTTAACAATGTGGTGGCTAAAACAAAAACTTTAGCTGCTGCTGAAGCAAAATACAATTTAGCCGCTGTACAATATGCCAAAGGCGATTATAAAACTTCTCAAAAGACTTGCTTTGATTTGATGAATAATATGCCATCTTATGATTATTGGGTTGCAAAATCAGTAATTCTATTATCTGACAATTACTTAGCATTAAAGGATAAATTAAATGCAAAAAGTACTTTATTAAGTATCATAGACAATTATGAGGGCAAGGATGAAATTGTTGCAACTGCCAAAGAGAAATTAGCTAAAATTAACTAGACGAAAATGAGATTTACCAAAATTATATATAGTACAATATTTTTTTTAGCAGCCGGAACTTTTACACTAAAAGCACAGGATGTTAAACCACCAGAAAAAACTGTTAGCGAAGAAATTGAAGTAATTAGGCCCTATAAGCCAGTATTAGCTGAAGCTGTAAAATTGAGAAGGAGCCCTGATTTAAATAATGTTGCTACTTATAAAGCTAAATTCAATTACGTTATTACTGATCGTAAATTAGAGCTTAACTCTGATATTCAAAAACTACAGGCCCAGCAATTAGCGGATGAAAAGGCGGCTATATTGATCAATAATTATGTAAAAGGTGGTATTGGCTCTTTGTCTACAATGCTAGCAGAAGCTTATGTGGGTACAGGAAAAGATGAAGCATTACAAGCAGGTGCATTTTTCAGACATTTTAGCCAAGAAGGAAAGCTAAACAAGCAAAATGAAAATATGCAACAATTTAGTGCATTTGGCCGGAGCATTGGCGCAAAAACAACTTTAAATGGTCGCTTAAATTACGAAAGACACGGCGTTTATTTTTATGGAATAGATGAATTAAACCCGACATTAAATCCAAATCCAGAAAAACAGGCCATCAATTTCTTTGAAATAGAAGGAGAAGCAATTAATAAATTTACTGCAGATGAGAACGCACTAAGCTATGCTGCAAAGGTTAATGCTTATCTATTAAGTGATAAGTTCTCTGCCAAAGAAAATGCCATTACCTTAACCGGCTATTTAAATAAAAGAATAAGCAAATTTAATTTAGGCTTAGCAAGTTCACTTGAATTAGGAAGTACAAAAGATATAAATACGAGTGTTTCAAATCATTTATTTCGTTTAAATCCTTACATTAAATTACAAGCAAATGGTATTAAAATTACTGCTGGTGTAAATTTTGTTCAAGAATTCGGAGAATTTTCAAGCACAAGATTTTTCCCTTCAGTTACAGCAGATTTTACAGTAATCCCAGACTTCCTTCAAATATTCGGAGAGGTTAAAGGAGATGTAACTCGTAATAGTTTAAAAAACTTTACAGATGAAAATCCTTTCTTAAATGCCAATATTGCCATTCAAAATACAGTAGAAAAGTTAAGTATTAGTGGAGGTATTAAAGGTACTGGTGGCCCGGGCTTCGGTTATAAAGCAAGGTTTTACAGTAAAAGAATTACCGACATGCCCCTATTTGTAAACAACTTTACAAACTTTAATAAGTTTGATGTGATTTATGATTTTGGTAACATGAAACTTTTAGGATTAGAAGGAGAGATTTCTGTTCAGGTAAGCGACGACTTAAGGTGGACAGGTAAATTGAATATGGAAGATTATAAACCAGCTGTAGAGCAAGAAAGCTATTTTAAACCACAATTGCGTATCAGTTCTAATTTCTCCTATACTTATAATAAAAAGTTAAGCTTCAATGCCAATGTAGTTATTCAAGGTGATTCTAAGGCAAAGGTTTATAGTTCAGATCCTCAAACTTTAGGTTTGTATCCTCCAATTCCTGACTTAACCAAAGAGACTTTAGTAACTGTTAAAGGATTTGCAGACTTAGGTATTGGTGCAGATTATAAAATCAATAATAAATTTTCAGTTTTTGCTAAAGCCAATAACATTTTAAACACCAAATACAGCAAATACCTTTATTACCGTACCAATGGCATCAATATTTTTGGTGGTTTAAGCTATTCATTTTAAAGGTTACAGAATTAATTATTGGTTGGTACCGAATTAAAATTTATTTTTACCAGAATGGATATATTATTATACTTAACAGAGCTATTACAAACCCGCAAAACAGTTGGCATTGTAGGTTTGGGCACACTGTATAAAAAAAAATCACCTGGCAAATATGATGCAGAAAAGCACGCTTTTGTTCCACCAAGCTACAACTTAACCTTTACCACGGAAGTTAATGAGCAAGAAGAGCTCGCTAATTTCATCAGTCAAAAAAGAAATATAACTGTAGATTCTGCTAAGTACTATATTAGTGAGTTCGCAGAGCGGATTCAAAGTGAATTGGCTGACCAACAAGAATCTAATTTGGAATCGCTTGGGAAGCTAAAATTAGTAAATGATCAAATCACTTTTATTCCTGAGCAAGAAGGTGGAATTGGTTTTGAATTTTATGGATTACCTGAAATAAATGAAATCCAAAAAAATGATGAAGCACTTGAAATTAATTCAAGTGATGCTGAAGAAAGCCTTTTAGAAGAAATTGAAGAAGAGAACAGACTCGAAGAAGAAAATCCAGGACAAGAAACGGAAGAAGATTTAGAAGAAAACGTTTTAATAAACGATGAACAAGAAGTTTATGAAGAAATAGCCGAAGTTCAAAATCAAGAAAAAACATATCACAATTTAAATGATTCACCTCCTATAATTGAAGCCGTTGAAGAGCAAGAAAAGGAAGAACCATTAGACGAAGTAGGGATTGCCCAAGAAGATGAATACATTGAAGAAGAGCCTAAAAATGGAATGCCATTTTTCATGAAATTCTTAATTGCTTTTTTAATTTTTGTGGCTTTAGGAGCAATAGTCTATTTCGTTAACCCCCAGTTTTTCAATAACTATTTCAACAAAAACTCTACGGGTAAACAAGAGACAGGTGTACAAACCTTACCAAATGATTCGTTAAATAATAAAGTTGACACTTCACAAGTAGACAGCGTTGCAAAAAACAATGACTTGGTAAAATTAAGCATTGATACGGGTGCCGTTGCTATAGATAGTAGTAAAGTGACCATTTATGAAGTTATTGTTAGCGCAGAAAACTCGAAAGCAAAGGCTGATGCAACAATTGCTAGACTTACAAAAAAAGGGTTAAAGGCCAAAGTTGCAAATATGCCTGGTAGATTAATGAAAATTAGTGCAGCAACTTTTTTAGATAAAGATTTGGCAGACAAAACAAAAGATAGTTTGAGGATAATTTTAAAAAATCCTGAAATATACGTACAAGCAATTAAACCCAAAACACACAAAAAATAAATATGATTACATTGTTAATGGCGGCTGGAGACACAGCAAAAAACGTTATAGATTCAGCAAATCAAGTTGTTACATCAACAATACCAGCTCAACCAGAATTACACTTTATAGATTTATTATTTAAAGGTGGATGGGTAATGGTACCCTTAGCTCTATTGGCATTTTTAGGTTTGGTCATCTTTATCGAACGTTATTTAACCATTCGCAAATCATCAAAAGACGAATCAAACTTAATGTTCCAAATTAAACAAAATATACATGATGGAAGGTTAGATAATGCAATTGCTTTATGCAAAAACACAAAATCACCTTTGGGAAGAATGTTAGAGAAAGGACTTAAGAGAATTGGAAGACCAATTAAGGATATTGAAGGTGCAATTGAGAATACTGGTAAATTAGAGGTTTCTAAATTGGAAAAAAACATTGGCATTTTAGGAATTATTGCAGGTATTGCACCAATGCTTGGTTTCGTGGGTACAATTATCGGTGTAATTACCATCTTCCATGATGTATCTATAAAAGGAGCTATTGAGATTGGAACTATTTCAGGTGGTTTATATACCAAAATGATTACATCTGCAACAGGATTGATTATCGGTATCGTGGCTTATGTTTTATATCACATTTTAAATATGATGGTAGAGAAAATCATCCTTAAAATGGAAACTGATGCAATTGAATTTATAGATTTACTAGAAGAGCCAGGCAAATAATGAATTTACGCAAAAGAAAAAAAGGTACGGTTGAAGTTCACACTTCTGCATTAAACGATATCATGTTCTTCTTGCTTTTGTTTTTCCTATTGGCATCTGCCGTAGTAAATCCTCAAGTAGTGAAACTTTTATTGCCTAGATCAGAATCTGGACAACAATCTACTTCTCAAAAAACAGTTACAGTTACCATAGACGAGAATTTAAATTATTTCGTTGATAAACAAAAAGTAACTTTAGAAGAAATTGAGGGTAAGGTAAAAACATATCAACAAGCTGCAAATGATGTAACCATAGTTCTATATGTTGCTAGAGGTGTATCTATCGAAAATACAATGCAAGTTTTTGATGTAGCGAACAAATTGAAATTAAAAGTTGTTTTAGCTGTAGAACAGAAAAAGAAATAATGACAACCCAAGAAGAAAATAATTATCCAAAAGCAATTGCAATTTCTGTTGGCTTAATGGGCCTATTTATTGCTGTGAGTTTTATTTGGGTAATTAGTGCCTTTCAACCGCCAGAAGATGTTGGTATGGGGGGTATGGTAGTTAATTATGGAACTTCTGTAACTGGTATGGGTACAGATTATACGAGCATTGAAGAGCCATCTACAGATGAAAATGCCAATAACAAAATGCCCGACAAAATTACTCCAGAACAACAAGTTACACCAACTGTTTCTTCCCAAGTGAGTGACAAGGACATTGCAACCCAGAATAATGAAGATGCTGTTAGCATAAATACAAAAGATAAAAAAAGCAACAATCCACCAACTAGTGCTAAAGAAACTAAACCTGCAGAGCAAACTATAAATCAGAATGCACTTTATAAGGGAAAGAAAAACAATGGCTCTGGACAAGGAGATGGAACAGGTAATACACCAGGGAACCAAGGAAGTATAAATGGAGATCCTTTAGCTCCAAATTATGGTGAAGGTGGTTCTGGTAATGGAAATACACCTATTTTATTAAATAAATTTACCAACTTGATAAAGCCAGTTGATGATAGTCAAGAACGTGGAAAAATTGCTATCAGAATTTTTTTTAATAAATCAGGCAAAATAACAAATGCAAGAGTAGACCTAAAAGGTTCTACATCAACCAATCAAGTATTACAGCAAAAATGTCTAGAAGCAGTTAGAAACGCATCTTTGAAAGCCAACGAGAAAGGTGGAGATAATCAAACAGGAATTGTAGTCTTTAACTTCGGATTAAATTAATATAATCATGCCTAATTCATAATTAATGAGTAATCAGGCAGCAAGTTTCTACAACCGCTTTTCATTCTTCTACCCAATAATTGAAGTTTTCTTAAAACCTCAGAAAGTAAAACTGATGGAAGAAATCAACACATTAGCTTCTGGAAAGCTGTTAGAAGTTGGCGTTGGTAGTGGCACTCACCTACCTTTGTATCAAACTCATCAAATTACTGGAATAGATATTTCTTCAGCAATGCTAAATGAAGCAGAAAAACACAAACAGTCTGATACCATTTTACTTAAAATGAGTGGAGAAGATCTACAATTTGAAGATGATTATTTTGATTATGTGGTGCTTTCACATGTTTTAGCTGTCGCTTCAAATCCAGAAAAACTATTAGAAGAAGTATATCGAGTTTTAAAACCTAATGGAAAAGTTTTAATCCTAAACCACTTTACCACTAATAATTGGTTAAGATATATCGACACCGCATTTAATTCAATTTCTGGCCTATTCCATTTCAATTCTTTATTTAAAATAGAATCTTTCAATGCTATCAAAAAATTTACTTTGATTAAAGAAGTTGGTTTTGGAAGATTTTCGTATTTTAAGCTATTAATTTTTAATAAATAGTGAAAAAGCATTACCTGTATATACTCCCAGCTCTTTTAATAAGTCTTTTTATATATTTATTTTATCGTACAGAGAAAACAGTAGTAAATGATTTACTTATTAATCTTATCTCTAAAGAAAATTATATCTTTTTAAAACAATTTATAACTCAAAAAATACCTTTAAATGAATACATTATTTTTTCCTTACCAGAAGGATTATGGGTTTTTTGCATCACATTAACTTCTAATGATATCTACTTCATTTTTAAAGACAAGGAAATAGATCTGGCCTTTCTACCCTTACTCTTTTCAGTTGGGTTAGAACTATTACAACTATTTCATATTACCAATGGTTGGTTTGATTTACTTGATGTTCTTATTTCTTTATTTTTCTGGTTCGTCGCCTACTTTGTAATAGATTACAAATTCTCAAAACAAGACTTTTTCAAGTCATTTAATAACAGAAGCATAGCTTTTCTAGTAAGTTATGCCATTGTTTATTTAGCACATGTTTGGCAATAACTGAAATAGTCGTCTTATATTTGAGGCAGATTATGACTTACCAACAAACACTTGATTTTTTATACAGCAAACTACCAATGTTTACTCGTGTTGGTGCTGTAGCTTTAAAAAAGGATTTGCATAACACAATTGAGATGTGCAATGTATTGGATAATCCACAAACCAAGTTCAAGAGCATTCATGTTGCCGGCACAAATGGAAAAGGATCTACTTCGCACATGCTTGCAGCCATATTACAACAAGCGGGTTACAAAACTGGTCTTTATACATCTCCTCACTTAAAAGATTTTAGAGAACGAATTCGAATCAATGGTAAAATGGTTTCTAAATCATTTGTTAAGAATTTTGTTAAAACTCAAGAAGCTATCATTTCATCAATTGAACCTTCATTTTTCGAAGTTACAGTTGCAATGGCTTTTGATTACTTTGCTAAAGAAAAAGTAGACATTGCTGTAATTGAAGTAGGCTTGGGCGGCAGATTAGACTCTACAAATATCATCACACCAGAACTTTCGGTAATCACAAATATAAGTTTAGATCATACCAACATACTTGGTGATACTTTACCAGAAATTGCGATTGAAAAAGCAGGGATAATTAAAAAGAAAATTCCTGTGATCATCGGGGAAAAACATGCAGAAACTATAAACGTTTTTAAAGACAAAGCGAAGGCTGAAAATGCTCCAATTTATTTTGCAGAAGAAGAATTAGAAGTAAAAAAATCTAATAAAAAAGGTTCTTCATTGGTATTAGACATTAATAAAAATGATAAAGTCTTATTTCCCCACCTTACCTTAGACTTATCTGGCACGTATCAACAAAAAAACATTCTTACAGTAATTCAATCTGTTCTTAAACTAAGGGAATTAGGTTTTGTTATTCCTGATGAAGCAATTTATAAGGGGTTAAAAAATGTAAAATCCATTACAGGCTTACAAGGTAGATGGCAAACACTATCAAGAAATCCAACTGTTATTTGCGATACGGGTCATAATAAAGCAGGAATAATTGAGGTTTTAAAAAATATTGAAAACACGAAATATCAAAACTTGCATATTGTAATAGGAATGGTTAAAGACAAAGATATTGATGGTGTTTTAGCCCTTCTTCCCAAAAAAGCAACTTATTATTTCTGCCAACCAAATCTAGAAAGAGCATTACCTGCTAATGAACTAGCAAAAAAAGCAGCAAAACATAATTTAAAAGGAAAAACTTTTAAAAGTGTTAAAGAAGCCTTTCAACATTCAAAGGAAAATGCAAATCCAAAAGACCTAATTTTTGTTGGTGGCAGCACCTTTGTCGTAGCAGAAATATTATAATAATTCACTATTACTTCACAATCAGATTACTATTTTTACAGGCTACAAAACCAAAAATAATGAAACAAAGAACACTTTTATCATTACTATTTCTGTTGTTATCCGTTCAGTTACAAGCCCAAAAATGGGTAAAATCAAATTCAACTCATACATCTACATCTTATCCAAAATCAGTAGAAAGACCTAAACTAGTTGTGGGTTTTGTTGTAGATCAAATGCGTTGGGACTATTTATATCGTTTTTATGATCGCTATTCAAAAGGAGGATTTAAAAGATTAATTAATGATGGTTTCTCTGTAGAAAACACTTTTATCCCTTACCTTCCTACCCAAACAGCTTGCGGCCATTCATCAATTTATACTGGTTCTGTTCCAGCATTAAATGGTATAATAGCCAATTCTTGGTATGACCCTACAATAGGAAGAGATATGTATTGTACCGAAGATAAAGATGAAAAAACAGTTGGTAGCACTTCAAATGCCGGACAAATGTCTCCAAAAAACCTGCAAGTAAACACTATTACTGATGAACTTCGGCTTGCTACAAATTTTCAAGGTAAAGTAGTCAGTATTTCCTTAAAAGATCGTGGTTCAATTTTACCTGGCGGACACTCTGCTAATGCTGCTTATTGGCATGATGGTTTAACTGGTAATTGGATAACTAGCACGCATTATATGCAAAATTTACCTACTTGGGTAAATGATTACAATGCCCTTAAAGTTTCTGATCAATTTTTCGCACAAGATTGGAACACACTCTATCCAGCTAACACTTACATTAATAGCGATTCTGATGATGTAAGTTATGAAGGTAAATTTAAAGGTGAGACTTCCTCATCTTTCCCTCACATAACTAAACAATACATTGGCAAAAACTACGAAATGATTAAAAGTTTGCCTTATGGGAACACAATGACAATCGATTTCGCAAAATTAGCTGTTCAAAATGAAAACCTGGGTAAAGATGCAATTACAGATTTTTTGGCAATTAGTTGTTCCTCAACAGATTATGTTGGTCATCAATATGGTCCGAATTCTATTGAAATAGAGGATACCTACTTAAGATTAGACAAAGACTTAGAAGAGTTGTTTAATTATTTAGATAAGACCGTAGGTAAAGGAAATTATTTGTTTTTTATCTCTGCAGATCATGGTGTGGCTAATGCTCCAGAATTTTTAAAGAAAAATAATATTCCTGCAGAACGCTATACTACCAGAGCAATGGTTAAGGGTTTAGATTCATTGCTTTCGCAAAAATTCCAACTTAAAAAAGCAATTGTTAATATCATGAATGATCAGGTAATTTTTGATCGTGACGTAATAGAAAATAATAAAATAGATTTCAATGCAGTTAAAACTGTAACCATTAATTACTTAAGAAAACAAAGAGGAATTAGCAATGCAGTGGATCTAGGAAATCTACAAAATACAACTTTACCAACCGAGTTAAAGACTAGGTTAACAAATGGTTACAACCCTAAACTAAGCGGAGACATACAAATTATTTCTAATGCGGCATGGTACAATTCTAGCTCTTCATCTGGCATTGGACATGGTGGATGGTATAATTACGACTCTCATATTCCATTGGTATTTATGGGATGGAATGTAAAACCAGGTAAAACAAATAAAACCTATTACATGACAGATATTTCGGCAACTTTAGCAGCAATGCTACATATTCAAATGCCAAATGGTTGTATCGGTTCTCCAATTATAGAACTTACCCAATAAATTATATTTTTAGTACCAAAAGCAGGGCAACATTATTGTTAGCCCTGCTTTTTGCTTATAGTTTACTTTATTGTGGGCTATCCGCACAATCAGGCTTATATAAACACACTAACTAACTTACTTTACAGATAGCAAAATAGCATTGTATCTATTAAGTGATTAGTATTGCCAGTCCTTAGTTTTTATTAACTTTGTACACCAAATACAAAAACCTACATGGAACAAATTCAAGTTTACAAACCACAAAATAAAATTCGTTTTGTAACTGCTGCAGCCCTTTTTGATGGACATGATGCTACCATAAATATCATGCGTAGAATTTTGCAGTCATCAGGCGCAGAAGTAATTCATTTAGGTCATAACCGTTCTGTAGATGAAGTTGTAAATTGTGCCATTCAAGAAGATGTCCAAGGCATTGCAATGACCTCTTACCAGGGTGGTCATATAGAATATTTTAAATATATGTATGATTTGCTGCAAGAAAAAGGGGCAAAACACATCAAAATATTTGGAGGAGGAGGTGGAGTAATTCTGCCATCAGAAATAGAAGAATTACAAGCTTACGGGATTACTAAAATTTACTCTCCAGACGATGGTCGCAAAATGGGTTTGCAAGGCATGATTAATAACATGTTAGAACAAACTGATTTTATTACCACAAAAGCCATTACAAATGAGCTTGAGAATATTCCCAAAAAGGAAGTTAAAAGTATAGCTTCAGCAATCACAGTTGCAGAAAATGATCCAGAAGGTGCTCAAAAATTTGTTAATGAATTAAAAAAATTAACCTTGAATAACCAAGCTCCTGTTTTGGGTATTACAGGTACCGGCGGTTCGGGTAAATCATCATTAGTTGATGAGTTGGTACGAAGATTTTTAGTAGAAGTAAAAGACAAAACTTTAGCCATCATTTCTGTAGATCCTTCTAAACGAAAAACTGGGGGTGCACTTTTAGGCGACAGAATACGTATGAATGCCATTAATAACCCTAGAGTTTATATGCGTTCATTGGCAACACGTCAGGCCAATTTAGCACTTTCTAAAAACGTTCAAGAAAGCATAGACATCTGCAAAGCAGCTGGTTATGATTTAATTATCGTGGAAACTTCAGGCATTGGTCAATCTGATACAGAAATAACAGAACATTGTGACGTTTCTCTTTATGTAATGACACCAGAATTTGGTGCCGCTACACAATTAGAAAAGATAGACATGCTAGATTTTGCAGACTTAGTAGCTATTAATAAATTTGATAAAAGAGGAGCTTTAGATGCACTTCGTGATGTTCGTAAACAGTATAAACGTAATCATAATCTTTTCGATGCAAAAGATGATGAAATTCCGGTTTATGGAACTATGGCATCACAATTTAATGATCCGGGTATGAATAATCTTTTTGTGGCTTTACTAAAAGGTATAAAAGATAAAACCAAAGTAGATTTCATATCTGAAATGGAAATGACGCCAAGTCAGTCAGAAAAAATATATATTATTCCACCAGATCGCATTAGGTACCTATCAGAAATAGCTGAAGCAAGTGAAACTTATAATGAATGGGTAGATAAACAATGTACAATTGCTAGAAAGTTATATCAACTTAAAGGAGTAATCGAGTTCTCAAATGATTTTGAAAATTTTGGTGATGGACTAAAAGACGCTTATTCTTATTTAGAAGAGCAGCTTGATGGAGAATGTAAGCGTTTATTACGTCAATGGCCAGATACTAAACAAAAATATAAGGAAGAATTTTTTATCTATAAAGTTCGCGATAAGGAGATTAAACAACCCTTATATTATGAATCTCTCTCGAAACTTCAAATTCCAAAAGTATCTCTACCTAGGTATGAAGATTGGGGCGATATTTTACGTTGGTTACTTACAGAAAATGTTCCTGGAGAGTTTCCTTATGCAGCTGGAGTTTTCCCTTTAAAACGCGATGGTGAAGATCCAACTCGTATGTTTGCTGGCGAAGGTGGACCTGAAAGAACCAATAAACGTTTTCACTATGTTTCTTTGGGGCAACCTGCACACCGATTATCAACAGCTTTTGATTCAGTTACTTTATACGGAGAAGATCCGCATATTCGTCCAGATATTTACGGTAAAATAGGTAATTCTGGGGTAAGTATAGCTACACTTGATGACGCAAAAAAGTTATATTCAGGCTTTGATCTATGCGCACCATCTACTTCTGTTTCGATGACAATAAATGGTCCTGCTCCAATGTTATTGGGTTTTTTCATGAATGCAGCTATAGATCAACAATGTGAGAAATACATTATCGAAAATGGTCTAGAAAAAGAAATAGACGAAAAAATAAAAGATATATATAAAGCCAAAGGAATTGAACGTCCTACCTATCAAGGAGAATTGCCACAAGGCAATAGTGGTTTAGGACTTATGCTTTTGGGTTTAACCGGCGATGAAGTTTTACCTGCTGATATTTATGCTAAAATTAGAGCCTATGCAATAAGTTCTGTACGTGGTACTGTTCAAGCAGATATTTTGAAAGAAGATCAAGCGCAAAATACTTGCATTTTCTCAACAGAATTTGCACTAAGAATGATGGGCGATATACAAAAGTACTTTATTGATGAAAAGGTTAGAAATTTCTATTCTGTTTCTATCTCTGGTTATCATATTGCAGAGGCTGGTGCAAACCCTATATCGCAATTATCATTTACCTTAAGTAACGGTTTCACTTTTGTAGAATACTATTTAAGCCGTGGAATGAATATAGATGATTTCGCTCCAAATCTTTCATTCTTTTTCAGCAATGGCATTGATCCGGAGTATTCAGTAATTGGCCGTGTTGCGAGAAGAATTTGGGCAAAAGCCATTAAAAACAAATATAAAGGGAACGATCGCTCCCAAAAATTAAAATACCATATTCAAACTTCTGGGCGATCTCTCCATGCTCAAGAGATTGATTTTAACGATATCAGAACCACTTTACAAGCACTTTATGCAATTTATGATAATTGCAATTCTCTACATACCAATGCTTATGATGAAGCCATAACAACTCCCACAGAAGAATCTGTTCGTAGAGCCATGGCTATCCAATTGATCATTAATAGAGAATTAGGGTTGGCCAAGAACGAAAATCCTTTACAAGGTGCCTTTATCATCGAAGATTTAACAGATTTGGTTGAAGAAGCAGTGTTAGCAGAGTTTAAACGAATTAATGATCGTGGTGGTGTTTTAGGAGCTATGGAAACCATGTACCAACGCGGAAAAATACAAGAAGAAAGTTTGTATTATGAAACTCTTAAACATACTGGTGAATACCCTATTGTTGGCGTAAATACATTTTTAAACAAAAATGGATCTCCTACAATTGTTCCGGGAGAAATAATTCGGGCCACTGAAGAAGAAAAACAATATCAGATAACTGCACTAAAAGCTTTTCAGGACAGAAATTCAGAAAAAACTGCGCATGCTTTAAAAGAACTTCAAAAATCAGCAGTTGCTGGAGATAATATTTTTGAGCAATTAATGGAAGTATGTAAATTCTGTTCTTTAGGTCAAATCAGTAATGCACTTTATCAAGTCGGTGGGCAATACCGTAGAAATATGTAGTCAAAATATGGTATAATAAAAAAGGCTGAATTAAATTCAGCCTTTTTTATTATACTTTTATAAAGAGTTAAGCATTGATCCAGCTAAACTTATAATCCATTGTAGGGTTTTTCATTCTATCAGCTACACGTAATAATCTATCTGGTAAATTCATTACATAATCTCTTGCCTTTTCTCCAGCCTCATTTAATTCTTGCATGCTATCAATTTTCCATTCTTCAATTAACTGTTGCATAATTTCAACATAATCAACTGCAGTATACACTCCTAATCGTTGCGCTGCATCAGTAAAGTGCCCAAAAGTTTGTCCAATTTTCAATCCCATCTCACGTAAAAAATGAGCTGGCATTACAATTTTTTTACGCATCATATCTTCAAAAGCTATCATGGCTTCACTTGGATCAACCTCAAAGATTTTAGACATGAAATCTTTATATGCTTTAGCATGACGGGCTTCATCAGAAGCAATTACGCCACACATTTTAGATAACAAAGTATCTCCATCTCTCTTTGCCAGAGACGCTACTCTTCTATGTGAAATGTTTGTAGCCAATTCTTGGAAACTTGTATATATAAAATTGCGATAAGGATCATGACCTGTACCTATATCGAAACCATCAGCAATTAAATATTGAGTAGAGATTTCCATCTGACGCATATCAACACGTCCAGAAAGATATAAGTATTTGTTCAAAACATCACCATGGCGATTTTCTTCTCCAGTCCAATGACGAACCCATCTCATCCAACCACCTTCTTCGTCTTTTGAAATATCATCAACCATAGTTAACCATGATTCATAAGTAGGTAATGCCTCTTCTGTTATTGTATCACCAATTAATACTGCAACTAAGTCATAAGATAAATCTTTAGCATTCTCTCTTAGAATCTTAATATCTTGATAAAAAGAATCGCTAGTAGAGTCGGGCAAGAAGTCAGATGGTTGCCAGTTAGTATCTATAGGTTTCAAATAGGTAGGCATCATTTTAAGCATGTATTTTTCAACATGTAATAATACTTCCTTTCTTGATCCAAAATTGATATTCATCGTTTATTAATTAAGGCACAAAGATAAGCATAATGCATAATTTAACCTTAGTTTATTTGTAATTAAAACAACGAAATAGGAGAATAGTTTATATATACTAGATTTTTTTCTCATAAACAAGAAAGCCGTACAGGTTTCGCTGTACGGCTTCTTTTAAGATCTGGCACCGACCTACTCTCCCACATGTTACTGCAGTACCATCGGCTCTGGCGGGCTTAACTTCTCTGTTCGGAATGGGAAGAGGTGGACACCGCCGATATAGGCACCTGAATATTTTTAATAGCATATAGTGTTCGGTGTATGGTACATGGACACATTGGTCCGACTACCGGGTACTGGGCACTAGTTGCTAAATGACATATTATTGAAAGAAGTTATATTGAAGAACAAACAACAGTCTATTGCTCTTGAAA
>NZ_SWBR01000006.1 GCF_005116505.1 Pedobacter polaris | reverse complement strand
TCTTTTTTCGAAACTTTTTTTCGTCCCGTATGTTTGCAATATATATAGTCCCTTATTTCAAACCAACCTTCACCTTTTATCCCCCTCTTTTTTCCTTCCGTCGTTACCTCCGTAGCGGGTTGCAAAGGTAGAAAACTTTTCCGCTTTCCAAAAACTTTTTTTAAAGTTTTTTAAGGTTTCTCCTAAGTCGCTGTAAGCCAGCATCCCCAATCCAAATCCCCCCTTTCAATACTCCCAGCCAACTTTCGCCAACCAAACGCCTCCTCCGAAGCGGGTTGCAAAAGTAGCAATATTATCCGTAACCGCAAACTCATATCAACTATTATATCCAATGTTAAAGGTAAGTGCATGGTTTACAAACAGAAAGATTTTATCAAATAGAAAATGGAATGATTGATAAGGCTGATTTTTGTGCTGTTCATAGTCATTTATCAGCTAGACCCTATTAAAGGGGGAATACTTTTTGAGGACCAACCCCATCCCTTCCACAGAAAATCTTAGCAAAAAAATGGAAGATCTAGCATCTTTTCGAATTCTACATTCTCTGTGCCCGGGTTAAAAATAACCCGCTTAGGTTTTGTCTCTAGGATATAATCATAATATTCACTTTGAATATTTGGACCTATATATAGTGTAATTGTATCTATATCTTTATAAGGAGTTGAGGGTTTCTCTATTTTAACTCCAGCAACCTCTCCTTGTTTTATACCAATATTAACTATTGCATGGCCTTTCGCCTTTAGCATATGTGCTGCACGATACGCATAACGATCTGCATTTGGAGTTGCTCCTATAATTAAAGTCTTTTTCATATTATAATGGTTATACAGATTTAATTTATTGCGGTCATTAAAATTTTAATAACAATGCGATTTGACCTGAATGGTAGGCGTGATGTTGAATTAATCCATTAATCAATTGAGCATTATTTACACCCGCACCTAATTCTCTATCACGCTCATCTTTAACATCGTTAGACCACTGTGAAGGCTGGAAGATATTTACCAGTTCTATTAATTTATCATTGGCAGTTTTAAATTCTTCTAAGATTGATTGCCATTGACTTTCTGACATTTCTTTGGTCTCTGGCCAATCCCCTTTGGCAGGTTCTTTAGCACCCTGCCCACTTATTCGATCTACAACCTCTTCTGTCCACGCTGTTAAATGCAAAACCAACTCTGCTATTGAATGGGCATTAGGAATTGGGTGAGTAAAAACTTTAGCTGGATTTGCAGTTAATAATAAGCTCAATGTATTATTGCCATGCCATGCATCACCAGTATAAGCTTTTTTTAATTCATCTACTAAATCAATCATATTTAAAAATATGAACTATAACATTTACAAATGCTATTTGTTTACAATAGCATTTGCACAATTAATTCCATCTATTGCTGCAGAAACTATTCCTCCTGCATAACCAGCTCCTTCGGCACAGGGATATAAACCTGTAATTTGTGGATGTTGATAGGTTTCCTTATCTCGAGGAATACGTACTGGGGAAGAGGTACGGCTTTCCACCCCTACCAAAATAGCTTCATTGGTATAGTAGCCTTTCATCTTTTTCCCGAACAATGGGAGTGCTGCTCTTAAACTTGACGAGACAAAATCCGGCAAAATGTTATCCAACATCACACTTTTTGTACCAGGGAGATATGAGTTTTTTGGTAAATCAATTGACAATTTATTTTCTACAAAATCAATCATCCGCTGTGCAGGAGCAACTAAATTACCACCTCCAGCTTCAAATGCAAGCTGTTCTATTTCAGACTGAAAATTTAACATGCGCAAAGGATCATAGCCTTGAACATCATCTAACGTAACCTGCACAACTGTTCCTGAATTTGCGAAAGGGTTATTTCTCTTAGAAGGTGACCATCCATTTACCACAATCTCGTTTATGTCTGTTGCGCATGGCGCTATGATACCTCCTGGACACATGCAGAATGAGAATACCCCTCTGGTTTTTACTTGCTCTACCATGCTATAATAAGCGGGCGGGAGAAATTCTGAGCGTATGTCACAATGATATTGGGCACTGTCTATGATTTGCTGAGGATGTTCTACCCTAACACCAAGGGCAAAAGGTTTGGCTTCTATTAAAATATTTTTTTTGTTTAAAAGTTCGTAAATATCTCTAGCTGAGTGACCAGTTGCTAATATTACATGGTCTGCCAGTAACTCTTGTTCCTGATTAATGACTATACCTTTAATTTTACCCTCTGTAACAAGAAAATCAGTTAGTTTAGAGTCAAAGAGCACTTCACCGCCTGCATTTTGAATTGTTTCTCTTATAGCGGTAATGATATGGGGTAGTTTATTCGTGCCTATATGCGGACGAGCATCTATTAAAATATCTTCATCTGCTCCATGTTGTACAAAAATCTGTAATATCTTATTTATATCACCACGTTTATTAGATCGAGTATATAATTTACCATCTGAATAAGTTCCGGCACCACCTTCGCCATAACAATAATTAGATTCTGTATTTACAACACCCTGTTTATTTATAGCGGCTAAATCCCTTCTTCTCTGCTTTACATCCTTACCTCGTTCTACAATTATTGGCTTTAAGCCCTTCTCTAAACATTGTAGTGCAGCAAAAAGACCAGCAGGACCCGCACCAACAATAATTACAATTTTATCTTTATTCAATGTTGGATAAGAAAAAGTGTTTTGTTCTTCTAAAGGTTGCTCATCTATATAAGCCCTAATTTGAAGACGGTAAATTACTTTTCTAGAGCGAGCATCTATAGAACGTTTTAAAACTTTATAGCTGTTGAGTTTAGCGATATCAACTTTTAAGGCTCTAGCTAAGTTTTGGAGAATAACCTGTTCATTAGAAACATGTTCAGGAGCAACTGTAATTTCGATTTCTTTCTGCATAGTTTAGTCGAGTTTTTATCTCGAATTGTACAAATTTAATGATTAGAGTTGTAAGTTATAGGGTTTAAGTTGTAAGTTTATGTACTAATTATGGCAACTTGTCAGTATTTTGTCTGTTTTAGTAACAAGGCATGAGTATTGATATCTAAATTGAAATAGAAACCTAAAAAACAAAAACAATAACATGAAAAAAGTATTAATTGGAATAGTTGCAGTTGTAGTATTATTAGCTTTAGTTAGCGGATGTGGCTATAATGGACTTGTTAAAATGGATGAGGATGTTAAAACTAAATGGAATCAGGTAGAAGCTCAATATCAACGTAGAGCAGATTTAATTCCGAATTTAGTAAGTACAGTTAAAGGTGCTGCTAAATTTGAGCAAGGAACTTTAACGGCTGTAATTGAAGCTCGTGCTAGTGCAAGTAAAATTACAATTGATCCAGATAAATTAAATGCTGAGAACATTGAAAAATACCAAGCTGCTCAAGGACAAATTACTCAGGCATTAGGAAAATTAATGGTATTGACTGAAAATTATCCTGAATTGAAAGCTACCCAACAATTTAGCGATCTTTCTGCTCAATTAGAAGGAACTGAGAATAGAATTACTGTTGCTCGTAAAGATTTTAATGAATCTGTACAAGTGTTTAATACTAAGGTTAGATCTTTTCCGACTAATTTAACAGCTGGGTTATTTGGATTTAGTGCTAAAACGGGCTTTAAAGCTGATGCTGGTGCTCAAAATGCACCCAAAGTAGAATTTTAGTTATAGACTAACATTTTAGGGTAATGCGTGTTTATGATGTAAACATACATTACCCTTTATTTTTTATAAAACAAAAAGCATGTCTTTATTCACAACACAAGAACAAGAATTAATTGCCAATGCAATTGCAGAGGCTGAAAAAGCAACTTCTGGGGAGATTAGAATTGCAATAGATAAACATTGTTATGGTAGTGCATTTGAAAGGGCTACCCAATATTTTTCAGATTTAGGAATGGATAAAACATCACAACATAATGGTGTACTTATTTATTTAGCTCATGAAGATCATAAATTTGCAATTATTGGCGACCGTGGAATTGATAAAGTTGTACCAGAAGATTTTTGGGAAACTACACAAATTGCTATGAAAGCACATTTTTTGTCGGGCAATTTGGCAGAAGGAATTGTAGCGGGAGTTGCTTTAGCCGGTGAAAAGTTGGCGTTATTTTTTCCTTATCAGAACGGGGATGTTAATGAATTACCAAACGACATTATATTTATGAACCAAGATGAAACTAATAAATAATGAAAAAAGCAATCATCTTATTTATATTAACGCTAAGCTCTTATATAGGTTTCGCACAAAAATTCCCAGCGAAGCCTAGCACTTTGGTAAATGATTATACAAATACTTTAAGTGCAGATCAAAAACAACAATTAGAGCAAAAACTAGTTGCTTTCGACGATTCTACATCGAATCAAATTGCTGTAATAATTATGAAGTCTGTTGGTGATTACGACATCAATGAATATGCGCAAGAGCTTGGAAGAGCATGGGGAATTGGTGGAAAGACTAAAAACAATGGGGTTATTTTACTTATTGCCATGGGCGATAGAAAGATGTCTATCCAAACTGGTTATGGTTTAGAAGGTGCTTTACCAGATTTATATACCAAAAGAATAATAGAAAACGACATTAAACCATTTTTTAAGGAAAACGATTATTTCAACGGGATTAATGTTGGAACAAATTCAATTATATCTTTAATTAAAGGGGAATATAAAAACGACAACCCAAAAGCGAAGTCGAAAAGCGGAAAAGGCACTGCAGGCATTATTGTGATTATTATTGTAATTATTATAATTGCCATTTTAAGAAGAGGTGGTGGAGGTGGTGGAAGCCAAGTAATTGGCGGAAGAGGTGTTGCAGACGCTCTTTTCTGGAGCATGCTTTTAGGTGGAGGTGGAAGAGGTTCTGGTGGTAGCGGATTTGGAGGTGGTTTTGGTGGCGGAAGCAGTGGCGGCGGTGGATTTGGAGGTTTTGGCGGTGGAAGCTTTGGCGGTGGAGGTAGTAGTGGAAGTTGGTAATACGATTGACCCAATTGCTTATGGCTAAATATTGAAAAATGTATAGAAAAGATCTTATCACTTCAGAAATTGAAAAACTAGCTCAAGTATTAGCCAGAATTATGGGTTTAAAAGTTGAGTTGAAACTTGAGGAAGCCGAAAAGCTCTTTGAAGAAACAATGCTGAATAGTTTTGGGCTTTCTAATGAAATAATCCAAAATGCTGATTTATCTTTTTTTGAAAACTGGTTACAAGCAAGCAACCTTCCCCCAGAAAAACTAGATTCATTGAGTGAGTTTCTATATTACGAACTAGGGGGTAATGAAAGCAGAAATGAGATTATTGCACCTAAGCTTAACTTGATCTACGAAGAATTATCTAATAGACATAAAATAGTCCATCTTACAAATTTGCATCGTCAAAAAATAATTCAGCAGTACTTATAATCAATATGGAAATTTTGAAATGGCAAAAAATTGCCTCTAAATATTTAGTTAAAGAACGATGGGCAACATTAAGGGTAGATACATGTAAGTTGCAAAATGGATCAATTAAAGACGACTATTATGTACTTGAATATCCCAATTGGGTTAATGCAGTTGCTTTAACGAAAGAAAATAAAATTATTATGGTTAGGCAATATCGTTTTGCTGCAGATATCATTTCACTTGAAATTCCTGGTGGTGTAATTGATGATGGCGAAGATTCAGAAACAGCTATTATAAGAGAATTACAAGAAGAGACTGGATATAGTTTTGATAGCTGTGAATTGGTTGCTACATTGTATCCTAACCCTGCCACATCAACCAATAAAACATTTACTTATTTATTAAAAGGGGGAGTTAAAACTCATGAACAACATTTAGATGAGCATGAAATTTTAAATGTTGAAGAATATACTATTGAAGAAGTTAAACAAATGTTGAAGGAAAATAAAATAGAGCAAGCGCTGCATGTTGCTGGCTTATATTATGGATTAATGCATTTGTAGCAAACCCTTAGAAATTGTAAAGCCCATTTTGAATAATCAAAATGGGCTTTTTTTTATAACGCTGACTAAAATCACGGCAATGATGTAATAGATTTATTTTAACTCATTTTCAGTTTTTTCTGAATATCATTAACGTAGGCTTTGAACTTTTTATCTGTTTCTATTAAATCTTCAACCGTTTGGCAAGCATAGATTACTGTTGAGTGATCTCTACCACCAAAAAATGCTCCAATTGTTTTTAATGATGATTTGGTATGGCTTTTAGACAAATACATAGAGATTTGGCGAGCCTGTACAATTTCACGCTTACGTGTTTGTGATTTAACCATATCAACTGGTACTTCGAAATACTCACAAACTAGTTTTTGGATGTATTCCATCGAAATTTCTTTCGATGTGTTTTTGATGAAATTCTTCAACATCTGTTTAGCTAGGGCCAAATCGATATCTTTTTTATTTAGCGTAGACTGAGCTAATAACGAAACCATTGCCCCTTCTAGCTCACGTACATTGTTGTCAATATTGTGGGCTACATATTCTACTACATCGCTTGGCAATTCAATACCATCTGCATACATTTTCTTTTTAAGGATAGCTATACGAACTTCCAAATCAGGAACTTGTAAATCTGCAGATAATCCCCATTTAAAACGGCTCAATAATCTTTCTTCTAAACCAGCTAAATCCTTTGGTGCTTTATCAGATGTTAAAATCACCTGTTTGCCAGATTGATGTAAATGGTTAAAGATATGGAAGAAAATATCTTGTGTTTTCTCTTTACCTGCAAAATTGTGTACATCATCCATGATGATTACATCCATTGCCTGGTAAAAATTAACAAAATCGTTAATAGTGTTATTCTTTAATGAATCTACAAACTGCTGGCAAAATTTCTCACAAGAAACATAGATTACCAATTTATCTGGCATGCTACGTTTTATCTCATTCCCAATTGCTTGAGCCAAGTGTGTTTTACCTAATCCTACACCACCATAAATCATTAAAGGATTAAATGATGTACCACCTGGTTTTGCTGCAACTGCATAACCTGCAGAGCGAGCTAAACGATTGCAATCTCCTTCTATATAATTTTCGAAAGTATAATTAGGATTTAATTGTGGATCAACATTCAACTTTTTTAAACCAGGTATAATAAACGGATTTTTAATGTCCTTATTTATTGATACAGGAATTGGCATTGATTGCATTTTTGCTTCTGCCCCATTTCCGTTTGAGGGCATATTTGTAGTGTAAGGAGAGCCACTGTTTGACGACTTGTCAACCACGATGTTATACTCTAATCTTCCTTCGTCTCCCAATTGCTTCTTTACTGTTTTACGAAGTAGACCAACATAGTGTTCTTCTAGCCATTCGTAAAAAAATAAACTAGGCACCTGGATGGTTAAAACTTTGCCTTCTAATTTAAGTGCAGATATCGGTTCGAACCAAGTTTTGAAACTCTGGTTCGGAATGTTATCCTTAATTATTTGAAGACAGTTCTTCCATACTTCGGTACAAGTTTTTTCCATTGTTAATCTTTAATTTGTTGGTTTTCAGTTCTAATAAGGACATTACGGATATGCCCTTTTGAGTCTTCGAATATTCAAAAAATTATCAACATAATGAACAAAAATTTCAAATAATTTGTAAGTACTTCAAATGCAGTAGCATATCATACTTAACCTAAATTTTTTGTGTGGATAACTATTTTTTAACCTCAGTTTAATATTCGCCGAAGACATTTCTTAAACAATCTGCTATTTCACCTAAGGTAGCATATTCTTCGACTGCAAGCAATATAAATGGCATTAAATTTTGGTCAGATTTTGCTGCATTAGTTAAATTTTTTAGCGCTAAATCAACCGCTTGATTATTCCTTTCTAATTTTAGCTTATTTAATTTCTCAATTTGGATTGTTCTTATCGACTCATCAATGTTTAAAACATCATTAATTCCTTCTACTTCTTGGTTAAATTTGTTTACCCCTACTATAATTCGCTCTGCTGATTCTACCTCCTTTTGGTATTGGTATGAAGCATTTGCAATCTCTTGTTGGATATATCCATTTTCTATTGCATTTACCGATCCGCCCATGGCATCTATTCTATCAATATATGTTTGTGCTGCTGCTTCAATTTCTTCTGTTAAAGTCTCTATAAAGTAAGAGCCAGCTAATGGATCAACCGTATCTGTCACCCCACTTTCAAACGCAATTACCTGTTGAGTACGTAGAGCGATTTTAGCCGCTGCTTCTGTTGGTAGCGACAAGGCTTCATCATATCCATTAGTGTGTAGGGATTGGGTACCGCCTAAAACCGCAGCCATAGCTTGATTTGTTACCCTAATTACATTGTTTAATGGTTGTTGTGCAGTAAGCGTAGAACCCCCAGTTTGCGTATGAAAACGAAGCATCTGAGCTTTCTCGTCAGTTGCGCCTAATGACTTTGTAATGTGCGCCCACATTCTTCTGGCTGCCCTAAACTTTGCAATCTCCTCGAAAAAGTTGTTATGACAGTTAAAAAAGAAAGATAATCGTTTTGCAAAAACATTAATATCTAACCCTTTTTCTAAAGCGGCATTTAAATATGCTTTTCCATTTGCTAAAGTAAAAGCAAGCTCTTGCACAGCAGTAGAACCTGCTTCTCTAATATGATATCCAGATATGGAAATGGTATTCCACTTAGGAACTTCTTTAATGCAATATTCAAAAATATCGGTTATAATGCGCATCGAAGGTTTTGGAGGATAGATATAAGTTCCACGAGCAGCATATTCTTTTAAGATATCATTTTGTATAGTCCCCGAGATCTCCTTCAAATCTGCACCTTGTTTTTTTGCTAATGCAATATACATTGCTAATAAAATGGATGCTGTTGAATTGATAGTCATTGAAGTAGTAATCTTTTTTAGCTCAATGCCATCAAATAAAATCTCAATATCCTTTAATGAATCGATAGCTACACCAACTTTTCCTACTTCCCCTTCAGACATTTCATGATCAGAATCATAACCTATTTGTGTAGGTAAATCAAAGGCGACGGATAAACCCATTGTACCTTGTGCTAATAAGTAATGATAACGCTTATTAGATTCTTCAGCAGTTGAAAAACCAGCATATTGCCTCATCGTCCATAAACGACCACGATACATGTCTTTTTGTATCCCCCTAGTAAAAGGAAATTGCCCAGGAGTTTCTGTTAACGGTTTCGCAGTAGTATATATATCCTTTATTTCTATGCCTGATGTTGTTGTATGTTTTTTGTTCATAGCAATTAAAATAAAGAGTGTACTTCTTTTTTAAGTAAATTGATAGTTAACTCATAAGGATTTTCCTCAACCGTACTCATATGTTGTAAAACCTTTTTGCTTAAGTCTACTCCTGTCGCAGTTTCTGGCAATCCCTGTACCACATTATTAACCATTGCAACGGTATCATCTTTTAGTTTACGTACCACATTCCAGCTAGCAGCATCTACATAAAGCTGTTGTGTAATGTTATGTTGATATTCTGATTTTATTTCATTTAACACCAATGCTTGTAAAGCAGCAGGGCTGATACCCTGTTGATGCAAACGAACTAGTAAATTTGATGGGTTTATACGGTCTACAAAAACTATTAGTCTTTCATGCGCTTGCAAACGTAGTGGGAACAAGGATGTGCGACTATCTTTATTTGCTTCTAAAGACTTAAACCTGAAATAATTTTGAATATCATTTCTAATTAGAAAATAGGCGACTACAACCGTAATAATTCCTCCTAATGCAAATGTTGCTGCCGTTGTTAAAAAACTAGTAATGTTCATTATATGTTTAGCTATCGTAATATTAATAAGTGTAACGAACAAAAATGTACATAAATATTTATATTTGTATTCTTAATTTTAAATAACATGAGTAACACTGTAGAAACTGCTTTTGCCCCTGTATCGTTTACCGAAACCGCTGTTAAAGAACTTTTAAAACTAAAAGACCAACAAGAGATTACCGAAGATTTTGGTTTACGCGTTGGTGTAGAAGGTGGTGGTTGCTCTGGTATGAGCTACGTTTTAGGTTTTGATCAAAGAAAAGATGGTGACCAAGAATTTTCAATAGACGGAATTAAAATTTTCATGCACAAAGCACACCAAATGTATTTATTAGGCATGCAGATTGACTGGCAAGATGGTTTAAACTCGAGAGGTTTTACATTTAGCAACCCTAATGCAGCTAGCTCTTGCGGTTGCGGAACAAGTTTCTCTGTTTAAGCATATTAGTTTGTAACATTTTAACTGGTCTCGTTGTCTTAACAGCGGGACTTTTTATTTTTATACCCGTTAGCATATTATTTCCATCAAATGACGTATACAGAAAATGTAAGACTTGCACTACAATCTATTAAGAGCAATCGTCTTCGTACTATTCTTACAGCCTTAATTATTGCAATTGGCTTATCCGCTTTAGTGGGTATTTTAACAACAATCGATGCTATAAAGACAAGTATGACAGAAGCTTTTTCTAGTATGGGTGCAAATTCATTCAATATAAGAAATAGAGGAAGTGGCATTAGAATTGGAAATGGAAAACGACCAAAACCCTTCAAATCAATACGTTATGAGGACGCTGTCAAATTTAAAGAAAGGCTAAATGCTCCTGCTATAGTATCGGTAAGTGTCTTTGCAAGTGGAGGTTCCACTGTTAAATATAAGCAAGAGAAAACAAATCCAAATATAAACATTCAGGGAATTGATGAAAATGGTTTAGGTTCACAGGGGCTTGACCTTTCATTAGGAAGAAATTTCACAAATACCGAAGCCTTAACAGGAAATAATATATGTATTGTTGGCAGTGAAATAGCGAAAACTGTATTTAAAAAGGAAGATCCATTAGACAAAATTATTAACGTTGGAAATAATAAATTTAAGGTAGTTGGTGTACTTGCTGAAAAAGGTTCTGGAATGGGGCAAAATACTGACAGAGCTGTTTATGTACCTCTTTATAAAGCTAAAATCATTAATTCAAATGCAAATCCATCTTATACTATAACTGTAAATGTTGCAAGTAAAGACATTATGGATAATGTTATTGGCGAAGCAACTTCTACTTTTAGGAATATTAGAAAGGTAAAGATAAAGCAACCAAATAATTTTGAAATTACCAAAAGTGATTCTGTTGCTCAAACATTAGATGAAAATTTAAAATATGTAGTTTGGGGCGGTATTGCAATTGGCGTAATTACTTTAATTGGAGCATCTATTGCGCTAATGAACATAATGCTTGTTTCTGTTACTGAACGTACTAGGGAAATTGGAATTAGAAAAGCCATTGGTGCAAATCCATCAGTAATTAGGAAACAGTTTTTAATTGAGGCTGTAGTAATTTGCTTAATGGGTGGAAGCCTTGGTATTTTGCTGGGTATTGGTATAGGAAATCTTATTTCTTTCTCTATGGGTGGTTCATTCTTAATGCCTTGGGAGTTTATTATAGGTGGTTTTCTATTGTGTGTTGGCGTAGGGATTGTTTCAGGCTTCTATCCTGCTAAAAAAGCATCAAAACTTGATCCGGTTGAAGCACTACGTTACGAATAATTCTGTTTACAATTAAATTGAAACTTATAATAATAAGTTATGCATTTGGGGTTCAGATAAAATCTTTTGTACTCTATCTAAATGCAAACTTTCTTTAAGCGCATCTGCATGACGAGGGTGATGCATGTCACTTCCTATTAAATCAATGCAATAATTATCTACCAATTCTTCTGCCGCTTGTTTACAGCTCTTGCCATAATATCCAGTTAAAGAGATTATGTTTAACTGTAAAAGGCAACCGGTATCTCTTATCTGTTGATAGTTTTCTATGCCACTATAGTAATAAGGATAACGTTCTGGATGCGCTAAAACTGGCTGGTAACCTGCATCTTGCATTTTAGCAATCACATCAAAAACATTATGAGGCTGATTAATAAAAGAAAGCTCGAATAAAAGATATTTTTTGTCGCCAAAAGTTAACACATCTTTTTTCTCGATTTTGTTCTCAAAAGTTTCGTCGAGATAATATTCCGCAGCCGCACTAACCTCAAGATCAATATTATTCTCCAATAATCCTTCTCTCAAAATGTCCAATGCTTTATTTATGCTTTGTGGTGTATTGCGAAAATAATCTGCCATGATATGTGGTGTAGCGATTAATTTCTTATAACCCAATTCTTGGAAACGGTTGGCCAAAATTAAAGAATCGCTTAAATTTTTAGCTCCATCATCTATACCCGGCAGGATATGGGAATGCATATCCGTTCTGATAGATGAAAAGTTAAATACAGGTTCTTTCTTCTTTTTTAACCAATTTAGCAAACTTACCTCCCTTTATATTGATTATCGTAATAGGCTTGATAATTACCCGAAGTTACGTTATTTAACCAATCTTCGTTCTCTAAATACCAATCTACCGTTTTTGTAAGCCCATCTTCAAACTGTAAACTTGGCACCCAATCCAATTCATTCTGTAATTTAGTAGAATCTATTGCATATCGCAAATCATGGCCAGCCCTATCTGTTACAAATGTAATCAGTTTTGCAGACTCTCCCGACTCACGGCCCAACTTTTTATCCATTATATTGCACAATAAATAAATCAAATCAATATTCTTCCATTCGTTGTGCCCGCCTATGTTATAGGTCTGGCCAGTTTTGGCCTCATGAAATATGACATCAATTGCCCGGGCATGATCTTCAACCCAAAGCCAATCACGTACGTTTTCACCTTTACCATAAACAGGAACGGGCTTATTTTTTTTGATATTATTTATGGCCAGCGGGATTAACTTCTCTGGGAAATGGTTCGAACCATAATTATTAGAACAGTTAGAGATTACAACATTTAATCCATAAGTGTCATGGTATGCCCTCACAAAATGGTCTGAACTTGCCTTTGATGCAGCGTATGGACTATGTGGATCATATGCTGTAGATTCTGTGAACATCCCTTCATCTCCCAATGCCCCATAAACCTCATCGGTACTTACGTGATAAAATCTCTTTTCATTGTAACTACCCTTCCAATACTCTCTAGCAGCATTTAACAGGTTTACAGTTCCAATCACATTAGTCATTACAAAGGCAGATGGATCTATTATGGAACGATCTACATGGGACTCTGCCGCTAGGTGGATAACCGCATCAAAGTCTTCAACCTTAAAAAGGTTATTTATTTCATTTGCTTCAGTAATATCTGCTTTAATAAACCTATAGTTATCTTTATTTTCAACATCTGTTAGGTTTGCTAAATTACCGGCATAAGTAAGTGCATCAAGATTTATGATTTCATATTGCGGATATTTGTTTACAAACCTGCGCACTACATGTGACCCTATAAAACCAGCACCTCCGGTAATTAAAATTTTCTTCATATTTTATATTTGTTCTGGCAAACCTAAGTTGTTTGCCACACCTGCCATATTTTCAGTATATATTTTTGCCAAAAGTTTATTCATATCATCCTTAAGGTCATATTGCAAGTCTTCATGCAATTTATAGAATTTACGTAAGGTTATTAGTGTAGCTTTTACAAAATATGTTCCAAAAAGTTGTTCATAATTTTTATAAGCTGAAAAGACACCTGATTTAAATTTTGTTGTAGTATTATTAAAAAGAAAAATTCTTAATTCAACATCTTCAAAATTAGTCTTAGTTACTCTAAAATTATGATTAACAGCTTTAGCCAACTTACGTAAAATTGTTAAAACTTCCTTTGCATTGTTATTTTTTGATGATTTTAAGTTTTGCATTGTTTGCAAGATGTGATCTTTTATTGCTGAAACCCTATCTCTTAAATTACTTTCATCCTCAAGTAATAAAAAATGCAAATGTTCTGTGAGCACCTTATCTTTTGCCACCAAGCGAAGTAAGAGTTTATCTTTTTCTTTTGGTGGTAAAGCTAAAATTTCTATTTTAAGTTCTTTGTGCTCACTTAGCTTCATTTAAAAAGGGTTTTCTCTTAAATATTTTTCCCAATTCCAAGCAGAGCTTAACATATCTTCTAAACCTAGTTCGGCTTTCCAACCTAAAACATTGTTAGATAGGGTAACATCTCCATAAGTTTGCTCAATATCTCCTTCTCTCCTTGCACCAATTGTATAATTTAGTTTTTCACCAGTAGATTTTTCAAATGCGCTTATGATCTCTAAAACAGATGATCCCTTTCCTGTGCCAACATTAAATATTTCAAAATTAGCTCCTGCTTTGCTTTCTAACCTCTTTATAGCTGCAACATGTGCCTTTGCTAAATCTACAACATGAATATAATCTCTAATTGCAGAACCATCTGGGGTATTGTAATCATTACCAAATACTGTAATTGCACCACGTTTACCTATTGCTGACTGTGTAATAAAAGGAACTAAATTTTGCGGAACGCCAATAGGTAGTTCTCCAATTAAAGCAGATTTATGAGCACCAACTGGATTGAAATAACGCAAAGCGATTACATTTAAATCTGGTGTTACTGCACAAGCTTCTTGTAAAATTTCTTCTGCTATTTGTTTAGTATTTCCATATGGTGATTCGGCTTTTTTAACTTTTGCCAATTCATTTACTGGTAATTGATCTGGCTGGCCATAAACTGTACAAGATGATGAAAAAACCAATTGTATTTTACTGTTAAAAGCTGTTAAGATATTAATTAGTGAGAAAAAATTATTTCTATAATATTTTAAGGGTTGCTGAACAGATTCACCTACAGCTTTAAATGCAGCGAAATGAATTACACCAGTTATGTCTTTATTTTGATCAACAAATAAGTTTACCGCATTTTCATCACACAAATCAATTTTAAAAAACTCAGGTTTCTTACCTGATATTTTTTCAATTTGTTCTAATATTTTAGGATCTGAATTAGAAAAATCATCAACTACTACTACTTCATAGCCAGCATTAAATAATTCTACAACGGTATGAGAACCGATATATCCGGTACCTCCAGTAACTAATATTTTAGCCATTATTTATTATAAGTTTTAAAATTTTTGTGTTCTTTATTAATTAAGGCCTCATGAGGTAAAGATTTAAAATATTCATATGTTATTTTTAATCCTTCTGCTCTTCCAACCTTTGGTGTCCAGTTTAATAGCGCTATGGCTTTTGTTATATCTGGTCTACGCTGCTTTGGATCATCTGTTGGCAATTCGTGGCAAACAATTTTCTGAGTAGTTCCAGTTAATTTTATAATTTCTTCTGCAAAATCCATCATGGTAATTTCATCGGGGTTACCAATATTTACTGGCATAGCATAGTCACTAAATAACAACCGATAAATTCCTTCAATCAAATCATCTACATAGCAAAAAGATCTGGTTTGGCTGCCATCTCCAAATACTGTAAGATCCTCTCCTCTTAAAGCCTGACCAATAAATGCTGGCAATACTCTACCATCATTTAGGCGCATTCTTGGCCCATAAGTATTAAAAATTCTTACAATCCGCGTTTCTAGTCCATGAAAAGTATGATAAGCCATTGTCATAGCTTCTTGAAAACGTTTTGCTTCATCATAAACTCCGCGAGGGCCAACTGGATTTACATTTCCCCAATATTCTTCAGGCTGAGGATTTACAGTTGGATCTCCATATACTTCTGAAGTTGATGCAATTAACAGTCTTGCATTTTTTGCTTTAGCTAAACCTAATAAATTATGAATTCCTAAAGAACCAACTTTTAAGGTTTGAATTGGAATTTTTAAATAGTCTATTGGACTTGCTGGTGAGGCAAAATGAAGGATATAGTCTAAATTACCAGCAACGTGAACAAATTTAGAAACATCATGATGGTAAAATTCAAAATTTTCTAATTTGAATAAATGTTCGATGTTCTGCAAATCGCCGGTAATTAAATTATCCATTGCAATTACATTAAAATCTTCTTTGATAAATCTATCGCATAAATGTGATCCGAGAAACCCCGCTGCACCAGTAATTAATACCCTTTTACGTTCCATCATTCTGTTATTAATCTTCTACCAACACTATTGTAATAATAGCCTAAATCAATCATTTTTTGCAAGTCGAAAAGATTTCTTCCATCAAATATTGTTTTGTTGGTTAAAATGCTATCCATTTTCTCAAAATCCGGATTGCGGAATACAGACCATTCAGTAGCAATCAATAAAGCATCGGCGTTTTGCAATACATCATATTGGTTTTCAGCAAAGCTGATCTTATCTCCAAGTATTGCTTTTACGTTATTCATTGCTTCTGGATCGAAAGCCGAAACAGTAGCCCCATTTTTTATCAATTCATCAATGATATATAAAGCAGGTGCTTCTCTTATATCATCCGTTTCAGGTTTAAACGCTAAGCCCCAAAGAGCAAAATGCTTGCCCTTGATATCACCTTTGTAATACTTTAATAATTTATCTACTAAAACTGTTTTTTGTTTTTCATTTACATTCATTACGGCTTTCAAAATCTGAAAGTCATATTGATGTGCATCTGCTGCAATGGCTAAAGCTTGTACATCTTTCGGAAAACAGCTCCCTCCATATCCAATTCCTGGAAAAAGAAAACGCTTACCAATTCTATCATCAGAACCTATCCCTTTTCGAACTGCATCTACATCTGCACCCACAATTTCGCAAAGATTTGCAATCTCATTCATGAATGTAATTTTAGTTGCCAAAAACGAATTTGCAGCATATTTAGTTAGTTCAGAAGAACGTTCATCCATAAAGAAAATCGGATTGCCTTGGCGAACGTATGGCGCATATAATTCTGCCATTAGCTTTTGAGCTTTTTCACTTTTGGTGCCAATTACTACGCGATCTGGTTTCATAAAATCATCAACTGCTACACCTTCCCGTAAAAACTCTGGATTAGACACCACATCAATCTCGACAGTTGTATGTTCTTTAAAAACCGCTTGAACTTTATCAGCTGTCCCAACAGGAACAGTAGATTTATTTACAATTACTTTGTAAGTTGTTACCAGTTTAGAAATGTCTTTTGCTGCACCTAAAATATAAGAGAGGTCCGCCGCTCCATCTCCACCTGGAGGCGTTGGCAAAGCCATAAATATAATTTGGGCTTCTTTAACTGCAAGCGCTAGATCTGTTGTAAAAGAAAGGCGGCCTTGAGCAATATTGCGATGAAAAAGTACGTCTAGGCCTGGTTCATATATTGGAACCTCACCATCAATCATCTTTTGTACTTTTGCTTCGTTAATATCTACACAAATTACATTATTACCGGTTTCTGCTAAACATGTTCCAGTAACCAAACCAACATATCCTGTTCCAATTACAGCTATCTTCATATATTATTTGAAGGTTTTAAATTTATTCATTTATCTTGCAACGAAGATAAGAAATAAGACGCAAAATGCTTGGGATTTATAATATTGGAGTTGTACTGTATGGTTTTCTACTTAGGATTGCCGCACTTTTTAACCCTAAAGCAAAATTGTTTGTAAATGGAAGAAAAAACATTTGGGAACAAATTAAAACTAAAACTAAGCCTAATGATAAGCCTATTTGGTTTCACTTTGCTTCTTTAGGAGAATTTGAACAAGGAAGACCTGTTTTAGAAAACTTAAAAAGTAAGGATCCTGAGCAAAAAATAGTTGTAACTTTTTTTTCCCCATCAGGTTATGAAGTAAGAAAAAATTACCCGTTAGCAACTGTTTTTTATTTACCATTGGATACTCAAAGCAATGCAAGAAAGTTTATTCAGCTTGTAAATCCCAAACAAGCTATATTTACCAAGTATGAATTTTGGTTTCATTACTTTAAAGTATTAGATGAGAATCAAATCCCTCTTTATTTAATTTCTGGAATTTTTAGACCCAGCCAAGTATTTTTTAAATGGTATGGCGGTTTCTATAAGGGCATATTAAAATTTGTAACTCATTTTTTTGTACAGAATACTGAAAGTGTTTCTCTTTTAAAAAGTATTGGTATAGATGAAGTAAGTTTAAGTGGAGATACGAGGTTTGATAGGGTGTATGAGAATGCACAACTTCCTAAAAGGCTAGAGCTAATTGAAAAATTTTGCGGCAATTCTGCTGTATTTATTGGTGGAAGTACTTGGTTACCAGATGAGAAATTATTGGTCTCCTTAGTTCAAGAACATACTGATTGGAAATTTATCATCGCTCCACATGAAATTGGTGGGTCACATATCCAGGAAATTGAAAATCTTTTTCCGAAAGCAGTTAAATTTTCATCCATCAACACTCAATTTCAGGATGCTCAAATTCTAATTATAGACAATATTGGAATGCTTTCTTCATTGTATCAATATGCAAAAGTAGCATATATTGGTGGGGGCTTTGGGGTTGGTATCCACAATACATTAGAAGCCGCAGCGTTTGGTTTGCCAATAATTTTTGGGCCTAAATATGATAAATTTCAAGAAGCAAAAGATCTGATAAATATTGATGCAGCAAAAAGCATTTCAACTCAGGAAGAATTAAACCATGCATTTGAGTTATTTAAAGAAAATGCTCAAGCATCCGCAATTGCGAAAAATTATGTAGAACAGAAAAAAGGAGCTACAGAAATGATTATTGAAAAACTATTAAATAATTAACTTACAGCCATTTCTGCTAAAGCTTCTATAAACTTAGGATGATCATTTAAACTTTCTACCAATTGAACATGCTCACCACCTAAGGTTTTAAACTCTTCATGGTACTCTACTGTAATTTCATATAAAGTTTCTAAGCAATCTGCCACAAAAGCAGGGCTAAAAACCAATAGTTTTTTTTTGCCTTCCGCCGCTAATTTCTTTAAAACATCTGTTGTATATGGTTGTACCCAAGGCTCTTTACCCAGCCTCGATTGAAAACAAACTGTGTATTTATCTTTATCGATTCCCATTTCTGCCGCAATTAAGCTGGCCGTATGATGGCCTTGTGCAGAATAGCAAAATTTATTGGTATCGTTATAAGTCTGGCAACAATCAGCATTTTTTAAACAATAATTTCCGGTGTGATCACATTTTAACAATTGTCTTTCGGGCAACCCATGAAAGCTAAATAAAACATGGTCATAGTTTTCTGGTTGATGCTTTTTTGCATTCTCAGCAAAAATTTCAATCATTTGTCTATTGTCATGAAACGAACTTACAAATGAAATTGGTGGAATAGTTGGCCATTTGCTAACCAATTCCATTACCAATTGCATTACCGAACCAGAACTAGCTGAAGCATATTGTGGAAATAAAGGAATTACTTTAATGCTCTTAACCAGCCCAGCTTTAAGATTTGCAAGCGCATTTTCTATTGATGGGCTTTGATAGCGCATTGCTAATTCAACATGATAGTCATCACCTAATTTTTCTTGCAATAATTTGGCTTGAATTTCACTATAGTACAATAAAGGAGAACCATTTTCTCCCCAAATTTCTTTATATAGTTTTGAGGTTTTAGGACTACGGAAAGGAACTATAATTCCTTTAACCAATAACATACGGTTAAGTTTAGGAATATCAATTACCCGCTCATCCATTAAAAACTGATCAAGATATTTTCTTACATCTTTTGTTTCAGGACTATCTGGTGTACCTAAATTGACTAATAAAACTCCCTTTTTACTCATAAATATATTTTGTTTGGCGAATATACGCTAAAGGTTAAACCTGTTTAAAAGATAATGGTTTGTAAATCTTTTAAGAATGAATATTTACTTTTTGATGATTGAGAAGGAAAAATTATAACGATTCTAGCTCTAATTTAACTTTCTCCATTAACCACATTGGTGTAGATGTTGCTCCACAAATGCCAATCTTATCATTTATAGAAAACCATTCTGGATTTAATTCTTCAACATTAGAAATAAAATATGATTCTTGATTATGCTTTTTGCAAACATCATATAACACTTTCCCATTAGATGATTTTTTCCCAGACACAAATATGATTTTATCATAATTTGATACAAACTTTTCTAACTCTTCATAACGATTGGAAACTTGTCTACAAATAGTGTCATTTGCTTTTAAATCGAAACCCCTACTAATTAGCTCATCTTTAATTTGATAAAACTTATCTACACTTTTTGTGGTCTGACTGTATAAGGTAATATTGCGAGGCAATTCTACATGATCTAACTCTGCTAAATCTTGAAAAACAATAGCTTTTCCATTCGTTTGACCTTGTAATCCAATTACCTCTGCATGACCATGTTTACCAAAAATTAGAATTTGCTCATCATCATCATGAGAATTTTTAATTCGGTTTTGCAGTTTCAAAACAACTGGACAAGAAGCATCAATTAAAGTAAGGTTATTTGCAAGCGCTAATTCATAAGTTGAAGGAGCCTCTCCATGCGCTCTAATTAATACTTTTTCATTATGTAATTGATGTAACTGCTCATGATCAATAATTTTTAAGCCTTTTGCTTTTAAACGTTCTACTTCTTCATCATTGTGTACAATATCGCCTAAACAATATAGATGCCCTTCGTTATCCAGAATATCCTCGGCCATGTCTATTGCATACACAACACCAAAGCAAAAGCCAGAAGATTTATCTATTGTTACGTTTAAATTGTATCCCATTTTAAATTGTTCCAATTAAGCTTACAAAAGTACATAAAATGAGATTGAGATTTTAACAAATCAAATTATTGAAAAGCAATGTTTTGTAAAATAATTTTTAATATCGGATACATAATTTTTTTATACTGAACGATATTAGTATATTTGGGGGTGTGGGAATTTGACTTAAAAGATTTAACAGAGTTGCAACCTCAAATAGATAGGTTGTATGAAAAAAAAGCAAAGCTAGATACTGCTAGACCTTTGCCTAGCAGCGCTTTGTTAAAAATTAAAGAAGATTTAACATTAGAATGGACATACAACTCTAATAGCATTGAAGGAAATACCATAACGTTAAAAGAAACTCAGTTAATTTTACAGGAAGGAATTACCATTCGGGGCAAATCTTTACGAGAGCACTTCGAGGTACACAATCACGAAAAGGCAATTGAGTATTTATATACCTTAGTAAATGATAATTATACGCTACGCAGTATTGATATTTTAAACCTACACGGCTTGGTATTGCGCAGTATTGAAGATGATTTTGCTGGACGTTTAAGAAATGGTGGTGTTCGCATTATGGGTGCAAATTTTACTCCACCAAATGCAAGCAAAGCGTCTATCCTTTTTGATGAATTAATAGATTTTGTAAATAAGAATCCTTTAGGTTTAGATAATTTGATACTAACAACCATTTTTCATCATAAATTAGCTTGGATACACCCTTTTTTTGATGGCAATGGCCGTACCGTTAGACTTGTCATGAATTTACTTTTAATGCGTAAAGGTTTTCCGCCAGCTATTATCTTAAAAAATGATAGAAAAAAATATTATGAAGCCCTAAACCAAGCTAACAAAGGAAGCTATCATAAGCTTTGTTTGTTAATGTTGCAGGCATTAGAGCGTTCATTAAATATCTATTTAAATGTTTTACCTGGCAATTATTACAATTACGAGCCTATTTCCTCTATAATTGAAGAACCTGGTGCTAAATATGGACAAGAATATGTGAGTTTATTAGCTCGTACTGGTAAAATTGATGCTTATAAAGAAGGAAGAAATTGGTTAACTACAAAAGCTGCTATAGAAGACTACATAAACGCTAGAAAACGGGAGAGGTAATCATTTACCCCAATTCTTCTTGTCTGAAACTACCTATCATATCTTCAGCAAAGATTATATCTTTTTAAGTATATGAAATTGTTTATCGGAGCTAATTAATTGCATTCAAACAAATCATCTATTTTAAAAACCTTATCTCCAGCTGCGTATTTTTTTTATAATACCTAACTCAAATAGACTCTATCTTCTTCTCCCTCAACATCCATTACCACATCCACATGTTCCTTTAAAATGGTGGCTAATTCTAGGCCAACAAAATCTGTTGCGATTGGGAAAATTTTATGACTTCTATCTACCAAAACAACCGTACGTATTTTTTTATGTGGTGTATTTAAGAAAACGCCCAATCCATAAGCTAGGGTTTTACCACTGTTTAAAACATCGTCTACCAGAATAATCACTTTATTTTTCCATTCACTTTCTGGTAAATCTGTTTTAGCTACTAATTTGCTATTCTGTTTTTCGAGATCTACACGTAAAATTGTAACCTTAAATGTTGCAATTTGTTGTAATACTGTTTGTAAGCGAAGGGCTAATTTGTAACCACGATCCCAAATTCCTGCAAGGATAATTTCTTTTTCATCTAAATTATCCTCTAAAATCTGGTAGGCGATTCTATTAATCTTCTGAGCAATTTGTTGTTTATCGAGAATTAAGACTTGATTATTCGGCATGGCATGGCATTATTACGCATTACAAAAGAACGACTTTAAGCCTCAAAAACAAACACAAAAAAATAATTTCATTTTTCTGCAACGTTTCTATAGGTAGTTGCGTCTAATAAACACAAACCTTAAAGATAAAATCATGAAATTATCAACCTTATTAAAAACCAGTGCACTCCTATTATTAGTTGTTGGTTTAAATAACAGCCATGCTATAGCTCAAAATAGTAGAAACGTAAGTGTAAAAACTTTTAATGGAGTAACAGTGAGTAGCGGGATTGATTTATACATTACCCAGGGAACAAATGAAGCTTTAACAATTAAAGGAGAAGATAATTTAATTAAAAATGTAGTTGTTGAACAAAGTGGCAGTGTACTTACCATTAAATACAAAGAAGGCCTTAACTGGGGTAGTATGTTTAAAAATCAAAGCATTAAAGTTTATTTAAATTATAAAACCTTAAAAAGTTTAAGTGCAAGTGGTGGCTCAGATGTATATACGCAGAATAATTTAAAAGCTGATATTCTAAATCTAAAAGCTAGTGGTGGTGCTGATTTAAAATTAACACTTTCTGTTAAAGATTTAACCTTAACCATTAGTGGTGGTAGCGATGCTGAATTAAAAGGTAGCGGTGAAAACTTGCAAGCTACTGCTAGCGGAGGCTCTGACATTGATGCTTTTGGCTACGTGGTTAACAATGCAAGAGTAACTGTAAGTGGTGGTAGCGATGCAAATATTTACGTAAACAAGGCTTTAGAAGCGGGCGCTAGTGGCGGCAGTGATGTAAATTACAAAGGAAGTGCTGTTTTGAAAAAGACTTCTTCATCTAAAAGTGGAGATGTACATCACGTCAATTAAGCTCTAATCGCTTAGAGAAGACTTAAAGAAAATAATTTTAGTTTAGTTTTAGTTAAAAAGCCAATATTGTGGATGCAATATTGGCTTTTGTTATGTTTTATTATTGGCTCTTAGACGGTATACTATCAACCATTAACTATCTTTTATTTCTCTTTTGGGTAAGGATAATACACAAAGTTTGCTCCTTGCGGTACAACCACAAAAACACACATATAATTTTCAGGCTTTTTATAGGTCTTTAAAAATTGCTCTTTCTTATCAGGATGAATAATTCCTTTTTGAATAAATTCTTCTAATGTAGATGCTTGGATGGTCCAGTCTGTATTTAAATCGGCTTTGTTTAAAATCACCTCGCCGATGCTTACTTCGTGCTGATGGGCAATAAAAATCGGATGTAAAGATATTCCTTCCATCATAATCTCTACAGCAACCTCTTTAATCGAATCTGCGTAAAAAGTTAAATCCTTTTCTAAACTAATTAGCGGACTTTTCTTTTCTTTTTTTGGTACTCCATTTTCTTCTTGGCCTAAATTGCCTAATAATTCCTCGCTCTCCATATGCTTAAAACTTAATCTCTTTTTTTAGTGTAATAAATTTATCATCGGTTAAGCTATCTGTTAATAAGCCGTAACCTTTTTCTGTTTTAATTATTCTTTTGTTTAGTGGGTATTTATCTGAGCAGAAATACATGCTCCCCTGTTTAATCAATTTCCAATTGCCTTTTTTAATTGAATACAGATTTATACTTGCCCAACAACTGCTAAACCAATCTGACTTTAATAACAATTCTGGTTTCCCATCACCATCTAAATCATCACATAAAAATAACGATGCACCAATGGCATTTTTGTGGGTAAGTATGGGAAAGTCTTTATTAGAGAAATACACATAAGTTAAATATTCCTTTCTTTTATCACCAATATCATCTTTAATGGGCTTTGGCTTACAAACAAAAGCAGTATCTGTTTTATTTAGTAATACGGTATCAATAATCCCATCTTTTGCTTTAACCCAAACAGAACCTAAGCTTGAATCAGCTTTTCCTATTATTGTCTCTTCTTTTTTAGCCTCTCCTTTACAAGCAGCTAAAAAAACAATAATTACAAAACCAATCCAGGCGTATTTCATGATCTTAGTTTTAGCAAAACTACATTTTCCACATGTTGCGTATGCGGAAACATATCTACAGGTTTAATTCGTAATACTTCGTATTTTTCTTTCAGTAAGGCTAAATCACGTGCTTGTGTAGCTGCATTACAACTTACATAAACAATTTTTTCTGCTTCCATTTCTAACAATCTCTCTACTACATCTGCATGCATGCCAGCCCTTGGAGGATCTGTAATTACCACATCTGGTTTACCATGTTCTGCAATAAAATGGCCTGTTAAGATATCTTTCATGTCACCTGCATAAAAAATGGTGTTGTTAATTCCATTTAACTCTGCATTAAATTTTGCATCTTCTATCGCTGTTGGCACATACTCTATGCCTATAACTTGTTTAACACCACTAGCTATAAAATTGGCAATTGTTCCGGCACCGGTATATAAATCATAAACCAATTCATCACCTTTAAAACCTGCAAATTCTTTGGTTATTTTATATAACTCATAAGCTTGCTCCGAATTGGTTTGATAGAATGACTTTGCACCAATTTTAAATTTAACTACGCCACCATCTACTGGCATTTGCTCAAAAATATGATCTCTACCTGCATAAGTAATTACATCTTGATCAAAAATAGTATCGTTCTTTTTTTGATTTTCAATGTAAAGTAAAGCTGTAATTTCTGGAAATGAAACTTTTAAATGCTCCATTAATCCATTAATTTGCTCTTGCTCGGCATATGCAAACACTACAACAACCATCACTTCTCCGGTAGACGAAGTTCTAATGATCAGGTTTCTTAATGCACCTTCGTGGTTACGTAAATCGTAAAAACTGATATCATTTTTTAAAGCATATTCACGAACTCTTAAACGCAAACTATTGCTTGGTTCTGCTTGTAAATAACAATGCTCAATATCTAAAATTTTATCAAAACGTAACGGAACGTGAAAACCCAAGGCATTCATTTCTCTACCTTCAGCTTCAAATTCCATATCGGTTGCATTTAACCAACGTTTATTCGAAAAAGTATATTCTAATTTATTTCTGTAATATCTATTTGATGCAGAACCTAAAATTGGTTCCATTGCAGAAGTATCAATTTTTGCTAAACGTTGTAAAGCAGCTTCTACATTTTTATGTTTAAAACGCAATTGAGCATCATAATCCATGTGTTGCCATTTACAACCCCCACAAGTGCCAAAGTGACTGCAGAAAGGATCTACACGATATGTTGATGGTTTTTGTATGTTCTCTATGATAGCCTCAGCAAAGTTCTTTTTCTTTTTAACCACACGGATATCAACCACATCACCTGGAACGGCTTTATCTACAAAAATGACTAATTCGTCGGCTTTGCCTACGCCTTTTCCTTCTTCTGCAATATCAATAATGCTTAATCCTTCAATACGGATTGGCTCAGCATTTCTTCTGTTTCTACTCATTGTTGCAAAGATAGTAAAAAGAGTATTGAGAAGTGAGATATGAGACTGGTGAGTTAATATAACTCCACTATTAAAATTGAAGCACTATAATTCCTTTCGAGTTGAGGGAACTCGTGAACAATAAACAAATTAGATAGTGAATTTATTTACCAAAGATTTTAAGGATTAACCCAAAAGTACCTTCTAGCCAATTAAATTTCATATCGAATTGTTCATCAACCATTACAGAAATTTCTAGTGTCTCTTTACTCATTTCAATAGATTTATGATGATAATATTACAAATATAGGCTATTATATACCAAAAACCAAAACGGTATATGTTAATTTTCTGTTAAGTTAGTTGAATGATTTGAAAAGCAGGTTTAACGCTGTTTTTAATGGAAGTTTCGCAATTCACTGCAATCTTTTTATGATTCGACTACACTTAGGACGACAAAAAATGATTTTCGTTTATGATCGGGTTTTACAAAAGTAGGCCATCACAGTTTGAGGTTACCTTGTGCAGAAAAGATGTATCAACAATTAAAACTTGGATATATGTGCTTATCAAAAGAATAATAACAGCTTATTAACAGCTTCACTTTTAGTTCTAACTTCATTCGCATTTGAGACACAGTTAGTTCGGGTTCAATTGTCATAAGCCCGAACCAGGCCCGAACTAACCCCGACTAAAGTGCGTCTAAAAGGTTAACCTTTTATCATTCTTTTACGATGCAAATATGAAGGATAACACAACAGATTATGCCCGCTGCATTGCCAACCGAAAATGGCTAGAGCATATGTGTTTAAACTTGTAGTTAATTAAAATTTTAAGCTTTAATAGTTAAACTCTTTTGAAAATATTGAATTGAGTTTTGATTATTAGTACGAACAACAACAGAAGACATCAACAAGTCACAATAAAAATCTAAGGTCAAAAACTTAACCAATTACAGATTGATAATTTCATGTTATGATGCAAGGTCTTCTAAATAGCGTGCATGATCTCTTTTAGCAATTATCATTGAACCTTTAATTGCTCGAAACAAGTTGTTGTTTCTTCTAGTATCGACCTCATCAACTCAGCTGCTTTTTTGTATTTTAGTAAGGGAGCAATTTGTCCACCCCAGAACAAAATCATATCCCACTTTTCTTGTTCAATAGCTGCTTGTCTTAAGTGAGACATATATTTTGTTTGCAATGGGAATGGCAAGAAATCTTTCTCTTTATGAATGAGGTCTTTAGCAATTCGACTAGTTATTCCCCTACCCAATCTTCCTGTAAATGCTCTGGACAAGGTAGTGTATTTTGCTGCATCCGAAAACAGCATTTGTTTATGTTTGGGAGTAGCATTAGACTCGTCGGTAGCCAAAAAAGCCGTACCAATTTGAGCAGCATCAGCGCCCAACATCAATGCCGCAGCCACACCCTTACCATTCGCAATACCGCCAGCTGCTATAACTGGGGTTTTCACTTTTTCTTTAATTAATTGTAGCAATACAAATGTTCCGGTTGTAGATGACTCTGCCGGTCTGAGGAAGGATGGACGATGTCCTCCTGCTTCAAAACCTGAGGAAATGATCAGATCAACACCCGCTACTTCTAATGCGATAGCTTCATCTAATGTAGTTGCAGCACCAATAGTAACAATTCCTTGTCTATGACATTGCTCAAGGATATCTGCTGATGGGATACCAAACATAAAGCTAAATACTGGAGGTTTTTGATGAAGGATTACTTCAACCTGATTTTCAAATCGAGATTTAAACGGTTCTGGTTTTCCAGGCATGGCAATTCCCAATTCATCAAAATATGGCTTAAATAATACTTCTACCTTTTTAAAATGTTCATCTAATACCGAACCATCTACTGTATCTGTATCTGAAACCCATAAATTGATATTATAAGGTTTATTTGTTGATGCTTTTATTTGCTGATCTACTTGAATAATCTCTTCCGGAGTTAATGTATAAGCGCCATAACCACCAAGTCCGCCTGCATTAGATACAATTGATACCAGCTCAACGGATGACAGATTACCACCGAAGGGTCCTTGCAAAATAGGGTATTGAATACCTAATATTTTGGATGCTTCTGTTTGATACCACATAATTTAAAATTTTAGTCGGCAATGTCTGTCATCATCTTATTAACAATTACCCAGCGGTTATCTAATTTATGAAATGATAGGAAATCTTCATAATTAAACTCATACATTTTAACTCGAACCCTAGCAATAGCGATGGAGTTAATTACATGAATTGATGTAATTGTTCCTTTAAATAATTTACCTGAATCTTTCGGGCTTTGGCGGTGTTGCACAGCATCCAGATATTGGTCGAGTGTTTTTGCATAAGCTTGCCCTTTTACATCTCCAAACAATAAAGCGCCAGGATTTAAAACTTGTTTTAATTTATCAACATCACCTTCATAGATTCCTTTGAAATAATATTTTTCTAGCATCTCAGTAATTGCTAATAATTCTTGCTGATTATTTTCCATTTTCTTAAAATTTTGTGCTTTTGATAACAGCGTTGCTACAAATGAATAGCAGTTAGTAAAAGCGTTCTCCTATTAATTTAAGTGATGACCGGCTCCCATTCCACCATCTACATTGATGGTAGCACCACTAATAAAATTACTTTTGGCAACTAAAAAAACCATTTCTGCAACATCATGTACCTCACCTACGCGGTTTAGCAAGTGTAATCCTGCACTCTCATCTACAGTATCGCCATGCATAGGAGTACGAATTGTACCAGGTGCAATGGTGTTAACCCTGATATTATTTTTACCAAATTCTGCTGCTAACTGTAGGGTAAGTGCATGTACTGCACCCTTAGAAGCCATTTGTGCAGTAATATTTGCTCCACCTAGCGCATGGTTTACCAATGGCGTGCCTATATTGATAATCACCCCATCTTGTTGCTTAATCATTTGTGGGATGATAGCCTGCGTAGTAAAAAATGTACCTTTTAAATTTGTATCTAAAAATTTGTTAAGGTAAGCCTCATCTACTTCTAAAAATGCTCTGGTTTCGAAAATACCTGCATTATTGACCAATACATCTACTGATCCAAATTTTGCAATAGCGGTAGCCAAAAGCTGTTTGCCTGTTTTTTTATCGCTTATATTACCAGCAACCAACGCTAGATTTTCTCCTCCCCCTAATTCCTGATAGACTTCTTCTAATTTCTCACTAGTTAATGAATTGATCACTACGTTGTCGCCATTTGCTAAAAAGTGACGAGCTATTTCTTTACCTATACCAGATGAGGCACCAGTAACAATTATTGTTTGCTTTTTCATCGTCTTATTTCTTTTCAGCAGTTATACCTTTTTCTCTCAATACTGATACTTGTTCTCCAGCATGTCCCCAATCATCCAAATCAATTTCTTGGATTACAACAAATGTTAATTGTGGATCTTTATTCAAAACAGTTGTCATTAGATCAGTTACTCCCTTAATTAAAGCTTGTTTTTGCGCTCTTGTAACTCCCTCACGAGTTACTTCTATTTTTATATATGGCATGGCTATAATTTTTATGCTAAAATGGTTTCACTTACCTCTTTAGCGGTTACACTTACATTTAGTTCGAAATCATTGTAGATTAAAGTATCACCTAAATCCTTAAAGAAATTGCCTGAACGAAATCTCATTTCATATTTAGTACGGTCAACCATTAATTTACCTGTCGCTGTTAACACACCTTCTTTTAAGCTAATGTCTGCATCAAAACCAATTGGATGTGTGATACCTTTGATAGTTAGGTTAGCCTCGATATGTTTACCGGAAACAGAAATGATTTTTAATGTGGCTTCTGGGAATTTTTGACTAGAGAAGAAATCATCAGATGCAAGGTGACCTGCAAACTGAGCATTAGTTGTGGGATCGGTTACATCAAGTATGACAATGGATGTAGTGTCTATGGTGAAGTTACCATCTATTAGTTCGCCATCGCTTAAAATAAGTTCACCTCCTTTTATACCAATAGTACCATCATGTGCACCTGTTACTTTTTTCCCTACCCATTGAATGCTGCTTTGAGCATTTAGCACTTCAAATTTTTGATTTTTCATTTTCTTTATGTTTTAATTACAACACAAAGTACGGGAGGATTTTTGAGGTGCTAGCGTGACCTACATCACATTTGAAAGGTGCTATTGTTTATGTGATGTACATCACTTTTCAGAACTATATAATCGACTAAGTGTTTCTCTTGAAACACCTAAATAAGCTGCTATGAGATTTTTGGGAACAATGTTATAAAGTTCGGGATACATTTTTAGCAATTCCTCATACCTATATTTAACATTGTTGTTCATCAATGATAATAACCTTTTTTGGGTTGCCACATATCCTCTATTTGTTCTCCACCTAAAAAAATGTTCTACTGAATGAAGTTCATTACATAATTTTTCTCTATCACTATTGGAGAGACAAAGCACTTCTGCATCAGTGATACAATCGAGATTTATAGTAGCTTTTGTATGGTTATAAAGTGCATTAAAATCAGATGCCCACCAAGTAGGCATGGCGAACTGAAGGATGTACATTTTTAGGTCATCGTTGATGAAGAAAGATTTTAAGCATCCTGAAATTACAAAGTATTCGCAGTCTACGTTATCGCCATCACTAATGATCGCTTGTCCTTTTTTATAACTTTGTTTTTTAAAATGCGAGAAAAAATAATCAAACTGCTCATCAGTTAGCTGCGTTATCTTACAGACATGATTTTTTAAGATTTCTTTCGCTTCCATACACAGCATTAATTATATAGACAATACTTCAAAGTTAGGATTCTTATAAATAAATTTATTATCACCCGTTAAAATATAGAATATAGATATGAATTGGGTTTTGGTTGGTGAGGCACTAACCAATAGAATAATTAGTTAAGAATTACCGTCAGCGGATTTAATTTATAGTAGCGAAAGATAAGACTTCGTGATTGCAAATCACGAAGAGCATAAAGGATGCTGAAATAAATTCAGCATGACGACATGAAAAAACCTATAAAGCTGCCTTTACCAAATAAGGCAATAGTTCTTTTTGGAAGGTTACAAAGTTCTTGCGCACATCGGCATCACTTACCGAAGTGAAAGCGAAAGAGAAAACAATACTTTTGCTCGCTTTTAATAGAAACGCCAAGCCACCACGTCGTGCTGGGTTCTTTTTAAAGTGGTCTAGTTCTAAGTATGCAGAAAGCAAAAGTGCTTCAAGCTGGTCTGAAAGATGTTTTAAGAACTCTTGAGAGTTTGCATTTTCACGCACAAAATCCCAGCCAATAAACTCATTACAAACTGTATAAGACAAACGGCAGGTTTTCATTACCAATGCTTTTAAATGCTCCTCTTCACTTGCGAAAGTTACTTTATTGCTTAAAATTTCATGGAGATTTACATCAAGGTAGTCCATTAAAATAGCATCCAAAACTTGTTCTTTGCTATCAAAATATTTGTAAATGGTTGCCTTTGCAATACGTGCTTTTTTGGCAATTTCATTTACACTGGTTTTATGGTAACCATATTTTCTAAAAAGCTCTTTAGCAGCTCTTATAATACTTTCCTTTATTTTTTCTGGTTCCATTAATTAGTTATGTATAAGGTGCTATTGTTCTGCGAAACTCTGTAAGATTTGAGATTTCTTTCTGCTGGAGCCTTTTGGGGGCTCCCATCGAGAAGTGAGAATTTCGCACCCGTACAAGGATCTGTTGCTGTGAAACCACTATCGTCTGGGTTTATACTACAAGCTTTTTCAGGATTAACCGTACTACAACGATCAAAAGCAACAAAACCATTTGGTGTTCTAATAATAATTAGGCCAGCTACCCCCTTGTTTGGAACCAGTAATACATTATTTACAGCTTTTATCCCAAACTCTACCAAGGTAACATTGTAATTAACTGGTACATCTGGAATATTATATTCCTCTTTTCCACAGCTCGCCACTAAGAATAGCATTAGCAAGCCCAATAACCTTTTCATTATATAATTGCTGTTTTATACTGTTTTAAGAAACGAACATCGTTCTCAGAGAATAATCGCAAATCTTTAATTTCAAACTTCAAATTGGCAATACGTTCAATACCCATTCCAAATGCAAAACCGCTGTACTTTTTACTGTCAATTCCGCAGTTTTCTAAAACGTTAGGATCCACCATTCCACAACCCAAAATTTCTACCCAACCGCTATGTTTACACATCTGGCAACCATCACCTTTACAAATGGTACAAGAAATGTCCATCTCTGCGCTTGGTTCGGTAAAAGGAAAATATGATGGGCGGAAACGTACTTTTGTACCTTCTCCGTAAAGTTCTTGAACAAAATAAAACAGGGTTTGTTTCAAATCTGCAAATGAAACATTCTCATCTACATATAAACCCTCTACTTGGTGAAAGAAACAATGTGCTCTTGCAGAAATTGCTTCGTTACGGTAAACACGCCCAGGCATTAAAGCTCTAAATGGCGGCTGACCAGCTTCCATCATTCTAACTTGTACCGATGAAGTATGTGTACGTAAGGCAATATCACCTTTTTCTCCACCTTTTTTAATGAAGAAAGTGTCTTGCATATCTCTAGCTGGATGCTCTTCTGGAAAATTTAAAGCAGAAAAATTATGCCAATCATCTTCAATTTCTGGACCTTCGGCAACGCTGAAACCTAATTTATTAAAGATTTCTATAATTTCTCTTCTTACTAAAGCTAATGGATGACGAGCACCAATTTCAAAACCTTCTCCAGGTAAAGTCAAATCCACGTCTGAGTTTTCTGCTTTCAGTTGTGAATTTGCGGTAATTTCATTTAAAGCTTGATATTTTGCTTCTGCTAATTGCTTAAATTCGTTTAATACTTTCCCTAATGTTCTTTTTTCTTCGGGGGAAACGGCTTTAAATTCATCAAAGATGTCTTTAATAATACCCTTTGTTCCTAAAAAACGAATACGGAATTGTTCCAGTTCATCTGCACTTGTGGTGTCAAATGCATTGATCTCTGCGGTATACTGTGTGATCTGGTCTTGTAACATCTGCCAAATATACAGCATTTTATAGAATAATTTTATAGGTCGTCGGTTCAAATATTCACTTGAAACGCATTTATTACAAGAAAATGAACTAGTAACTATAAAAGTTAGGCTAATCTAACGTTGTATTAAAAAAGCTGATTGATTTAGCCAAGACCAATTGCCATTTACCATTCTGACTAAAATAATGATCAGAGCCTTCTACAAAATAAAACTCATTAGGCACTTTTAGTTCATTTAGCTTTGCTGTAAAAGTATGATAAGTGACAATATCTTGCCTAGGTAAACCCTGAACATTATTGTTTTGCGGAAAAACATTTAAAGTAGGAATTTTTTGAGTTGTATTAGCAACACTTAAAGCGCTGATGTTTTTATAATATTGCTCGTTTTCTAAAGCAACTTCAAAACCAGTAAACCGATAACCAGCCTCTAACAATGCCGGAGGTAAAAATTGCCAATTTGGGATATTTGAAAATACTAAATCTATTGCACCAGCCAAATTGGAAACAGCCTTTACTTTGGTATTTCTTTTATCATAACTATAGAGCAAGGCCAATGAACCACCAGCACTATGCCCTACCATTACAATTCGATCTGCATTTACAACCCATTCTTTAGCGTGTGCAATGGCATAATCTATAATGGTATTCATGTCTGTAATTTGATCTTTTACCTTTATAGCGCTCTCTATTCGTGCGGGATTAGTTTGCATTAAACCTGTACCATCCACCAAGCGGTAGTTAACATTTAAAACTGCATAACCGCTACCTGCCAGGTATTTTGCCTGTGATTGTATATCGGCTTTATCACCCCCAATAAAACTTCCACCATGTACAAATATGATTATGCCAGTATTTGAAGTCCGATTTGCGGGTAAATAGACATCCATTTTTTGTTTGGATTCTGTACCGTAAGCAACATCCAAAAGCGTTTTGGCTTCTGCTTCAATTTTATACGATGGAGCCGTGCTTTTTTCGCATCCTGCCAATAGCATCAATACAACTACACTTAGAATAATAAACTTTGAGCAACTTTTCATTTAGGGGGAATTGAGAATATAACGAATTAAGGGTAATTAAATTACCCCTAACTCCTTACCAACCTTTGTAAATGCGGCAATAGCTTTATCTAAATGATGTTGCTCATGTGCAGCAGAAAGTTGAACTCTAATTCTTGCTTTACCTTGTCCAACTACTGGATAGAAAAACCCTACTACATAAATTCCTTCTTCTAACATTTTTGCAGCAAAAGTTTGTGCAATCTTAGCGTCGTATAACATTACCGGAACAATTGGATGAAAACCAGGCTTGATATCAAAACCTGCATCAGTCATTTTTTCGCGGAAATATTTAGTGTTATTTTCTAATTTATCACGTAAAGCTGTGGTACCACTTAACATGTCTAAAACAGCAACAGAAGCTCCAGCAATAGCAGGGGCCAAAGTATTTGAGAATAAATAAGGGCGAGAACGCTGGCGTAACATATCAATGATTTCTTTTTTACCAGCTGTAAATCCGCCAGATGCACCACCTAAAGCTTTACCCAAAGTACCTGTAATGATATCGATACGATCAATAACATTAAAGTATTCATGCGTACCACGACCAGTTTTACCTATAAAACCAGTGCAATGGGATTCATCAATCATAACTAAGGCTTCATATTTATCAGCCAAATCACAAATTTTATCAAGAGGAGCAACAGAACCATCCATTGAAAATGCGCCATCTGTTACAATAATTCTATGGCGACAAGCTGCAGCTGCAATTAATTGCTGTTCCAAATCAGCCATATCTGCGTTTTTATAACGGAAACGTTGAGCCTTACATAAGCGCACACCATCAATAATAGAAGCATGGTTTAACTCATCAGAAATAATAGCATCCTCTGCCCCAAATAATGGCTCAAAAACACCACCGTTGGCATCAAATGCTGCAGCATACAAAATGGTATCTTCTGTTCCCAAAAATTCAGAAATTTTTGCTTCTAACTCTTTATGAATATTTTGAGTGCCACAGATAAAACGCACTGAAGACATTCCATAGCCATAATCATCAATTGCTTTTTTCGCAGCTTCAATTACTTTAGGGTGTGATGATAAACCTAAATAGTTATTGGCACAAAAGTTAATTACTTCTGCGCCAGAACTCACTTTTATATCTGCACCCTGTGGTGTAGTAATGATACGTTCGCGTTTAAATAAGCCTGCGTTTTCTATTTCTTGAAGTTCTTTTTGTAAAACGGGTTGTAGTGTTTTATACATAGTTATTTTGTTGATGCAACCATTTGATAGTAAATTTCGTCACAAATATAATATTTTACTCGTTAACAAACTTTAACACATTATATGCGTTTACTTTTAGAACTAAACCGATATTTACAGTTTTAATCTATATATGAAGAAAATATACCTCTCGCTACTTATTATTTTAGCGCTAGCAAGTACATCTATAGCACAATATCAAATTACAGGGAAAATTATTGAAAGCAATGGCGATGCTATTCCTTTTGCTTCAGTTTATGTAAAAAATACGAGTAAAGGCGTTTCTGCAAATGTTGATGGATCATACAAACTCACCTTGGATAAGGGCTCTTATACCTTAATATATAAAGCAATTGGTTTTAAAATTACAGAAAGAAATATTGAGGTTAATTCGAATTTAATCATCAATCAGACTTTGTCTACAGAAAGTTATACACTTAATAATGTAACTATTAGACCAAATGCAGAAGATCCAGCTTATGAGATTATTCGGAAAACCATTAAGTTAAGGAAACAACATTTAAATGAGGTTGAAGCTTACAGTGCTGATGTTTACACCAAAGGTTTACAGAAATTAGTTGGTGCTCCAAAAAAATTCTTCGGTAGAGATATACAAAAAACCTTAGACCTAGATACCAATAGAAAAGGAATTTTATATCTATCAGAAACTCAATCTACATTTAGCTTCAAGAGACCAAATCAAATTCATGAAGATATGGTTTCATCAAAGGTTTCCGGAAATAATAATGCATTCAGTTTCAATAAGGCATCAGATTTGATTATCAATTTTTATGAAAATTTAATGCTAGAAAATACAGGGCTAAGTGCACGAAGTTTTGTTTCGCCAATTGCAGATAAGGCAATGTTTTACTATAAATATAAATTATTAGGTACAACTGAAGAAAACGGAGTAACGATAAATAAAATTGAGGTAACTCCTCGTAGAACCAACGACCCTGCTTTTAGAGGAATTATATACATTGCCGATGATAGTTGGCGTTTAATGGGCACCAATCTTAACCTTACTAAAGATGCAGGAATAAATTTTGTTGACACTTTAAATATTAGCCAACAATTTGTTAAGGTTGAGGATGTTTATATGCCAAATAGTGTTAGGTTTCAGTTTAATGGTGGAATTTTTAAATTTAAGTTTGAAGGTTATTTCATAGGGATTTATAGTAATTATAATATTCACCCTAATTTCCCGAAAAACTTTTTCACAGCAGAAATTTTAAAAATTACCAAAGCCGTAAATAAAAAAGATTCGCTGTATTGGATGAACAATAGGCCTATTCCTTTAACAGATGAAGAAAGATTCGATTACAAGCGCAAGGATAGTATCGCTATGCGTAAGCTCTCTAAACCATATTTAGATTCATTAGAGAAAGCCAGTAACGAATTTGGTATTATTAAACTCATGCTTCGTGGTTATAGTATTAATAAAAGATACGAAAAACAATATATTCAATTTGACCCAATTATAAGATCTATTTTTTATAACACAGTTGAAGGTTTTGCGGTAAAATACGGTGTTACTTTCAGAAAAAATCTTGATGATAGAAAGACCTTTAACATAAGACCAGAGGTTCGTTACGGTTTTTCTAATCACGTATTTACAGCTAATTTAAGCGGTAGTTATTTGTATGACCCTCTAAAAAGAGGGAGTATAAGCGGTAGTTTTGGTTCTGACATTGCAGACTTAAATAGATATGGCTCTATGAGTTTACTCTCCAACTCTATTAACACTTTATTTTTTGAAAGAAATTTAGCTAAATTTTACAAAAAGGAATTTTTAAACATCAATACAACAAGAGAGTTAGCCGATGGTTTACAGGCATATGCGTCGATTGAATATACTAGAAACCATACGCTAAAAAACACTAGCGATTATAAATTTAGGAATGTTAAAGATGAAGAGTTTACTTCAAACAACCCTTTTACTCCAGGTTTAGAAACACCTTTATTCCCAACTTACAATTCATTTAATGTTTCTGCAAGCTTGGTTTACACTATTGGCCAGCAATACATTACCAGACCTGATGCTAAAATTTACCAGGAGTCTAAATATCCTCGTTTTCAGTTGAGTTATAGAAAAGGAATAAAAGGCATTTTAAGTAGTGACGTAGATTATGATTTATTAAGCTTAGAGATTTACCAAGAAAGAATTAGTGCAGGATTATTTGGTTACACATCTTTTGTAATCGGTGCTGGAAAATTCTTAAACAATAATGTAGTTTATTATCCAGATAGCAAACATTTTAGAGGTAACAATTCAACGGTATTCCCCCCAAACTTAAGGAAGTTTAGGTACTTAGATTTTTATCAGTATAGTACCGATAGACAATATGCTGAAGCGCATTTAGAGCATAATTTTGCTGGCTTTTTCTTAAATAAAGTTCCGTTGTTGCGTAAATTAAAACTAGAAGAGTTTGTAGGAATCAACTACTTAACTCAACCTGCTAAAAAGAATTATACTGAATATTATTTCGGAATTCAACGTTTAGGTTTTGGTATAAGTTATGGGTATTCTTATGATGGAAGCAAAAAAGTTGATCAAGGATTTAGAATAGCTTATGGCCTTTAATACGTTGTAAGTTATAAGTTTTACGTTCTAAGTTTATACTTATTACTTATAACCTACAACTTATTACTCAATTTATTATCTTTGTCATGCATTAAACGCTGTTTGCAACAGTATCAATGAAATTATGACATACAATACTTTACTTTATTATTGCTATTCTCCAATAGCAGATGCTGAACAATTTGCAGCAGACCATTTAGCTTTTTGTAAATCTTTAGGATTAGTTGGCCGAATTATCGTTGCCGAAGAAGGTCTTAACGGAACTGTTTCAGGAACAAAAGAAGCTTGTGATACTTACATGGCACACATTAAAGCCGATGATCGTTTTGCTAAAACCGATTTCAAAATTGATGAGGTTGCTGAACCCTCGTTCATCAAAATGCATTGTCGTTACAAAGCAGAAATAGTATACTCTGGCTTAAGAGACACAAGTATTATTAATCCGAATGAGAAAACAGGAAAATATTTAGAGCCAAAAGAGTTTAGTGAAATGCTAGATCGCGATGACGTTGTTATACTCGATGTACGTTCTAACTATGAGCATAATCTTGGTAAGTTTAAAAATGCCGTAACACTTGATATTGAGAATTTTCGTGATTTCCCAGATCAAATTAATGCGCTAGCTCAATACAAGGACAAAAAAGTAATGACCTACTGTACAGGAGGTATTAAATGTGAAAAAGCATCGGCATTACTACTTCATCATGGTTTTACTGATGTTTATCAATTACATGGTGGCATTATAAAATATGGCAAGGAAGCGGGTGGAAAAGATTTTGAGGGCAAATGTTATGTTTTCGACAATCGTATTGCCGTTGATGTGAATTCTGTAAATCCTACCATAGTTTCTGTTTGTTATAACTGTGGCACTACAACTCCAAAAATGATAAATTGTGCCAATCCAGAATGCAATGAGCACATTACGCAATGTGATGAATGCGGAGATAAGCTACAGGGCTGCTGCTCCGTTGCGTGCACCACTCATCCTCGCAAGCGTCCTTATGATGGTACTGGATATTATGTAAAAGTTCCTCAGCCTGTAAAAGCTTAGTTTTACATTTAGAAAAAGCAAGCTCCGGCATTTTATGGATCAGTGAGTCCTGCCATTCACTTTAATGCTAGAAAGATTGGCTTCGTACTCGCTCCTGTCAGGTTTAAGTAACTTAGGTTAGCCTAAATTAACTAGCCCCAACAAAATGGAAAGCCAGCAATCTCGATATCATCGAGAGAGTAATGAAATGGTGGCGGGACTATCAAAACCGATGATCACAGGCATTGCGCTTCAACTATATTTATGCTCAATTTACATATTCTTAGTTATTAATATTATTTTGCAACAATTGTAGTTGCGTTATTTAAAATGAAAAACAGTTTTACCAAATATTTTATTGCATTTATAGCATTTTGGTTTAGCTCGGTGCAGCTACTAGCTAGTGATATTCAAAGCATAGGGGTTCCTTACGTTCAAAATTATCCTAAATCATCTTATTTATCTGGCAACCAAAATTGGTCTATTGCTAAAGACAAAAATGGACTAATGTATTTTGGCAATGCCGAAGGTCTTTTAACTTTTGACGGCAAATATTGGCAACAATATAAAATGCCAAATCGTCAAATTGTTCGTTCAGTAGCAACTTCAACTGATGGAATGATATATACAGGTAGTTTTGGAGAGTTTGGTTTTTGGTCTTATCAGGATAAACGACTAACCTATAAATCTTTAATCAACCTTATTCCGAAACCATATAAAATAACTGATGAAGTTTGGAAAATATATGTAGTTGATAAAAAGGTGATTTTTCAAACTTTCTCTACCATTTTTGTTTACGAAAACAAAAAAGTTAGTGTTATAAAAGCATCCAATCCGTTTTTGTTTGTACACTTAGTTGGAAATAAACTTTTTGCCGAAGTGTTGGGCAAAGGGCTTTTTGAGTTGCAAGGAAAAAACCTAATTCCATTAGCTGGAAGCGAAATTTTAGGAGTTACTGGTATCCTTTCTATACTCCCTTATAAAAACAACAGCTTTATTATAGGAACCAGCAAAAATGGACTTTTCATATATGATGGCACTAATTTTAAACCTCTTTCAAGTCCTGCAAACTCATTTCTAAAAACCTACCAACTCAATAATGGTGTTAAAATACTAAACAAGTATTATGCATATGGCACTATTCTAAATGGATTAATCATTATTGATGAAAATGGGAATGTGGTACAAAGAATTAATAAATCTAGTGGGTTACAGAACAATACCATTCTTAGTTTATATGCTGATAATGAGCAAAATCTTTGGGCAGGTTTAGATAATGGAATTGATAGAATTGAACTTAACTCTCCACTCTATTTTTATTTTGATAAAACTGGTCAGTTTGGCACTGTGTATTCGAGCTTGATTGTGAAGAATAAGATTTATCTAGGTACAAATCAAGGTTTATTTGTAAGCCCTTGGTTACCAGAAAACGGCAACCTTTTTAATAGTTTTGATTTTAAGCTCATACCAAATTCACAAGGCCAAGTTTGGGACTTAAGTTTAATAGACAACCAATTAATTTGCGGGCATAACGATGGCACCTTCAACATTGTTGGAGAAAGAATGGAAAAAATATCTAGCATAAGTGGTGGGTGGACCATTAAAAAGTTAAATTCTAATCCAAATTATCTTATTCAAGGCACTTATACTGGCTTGGTTCTTTTTGTTAAAGATGCCAGTGGAAATTGGAGATTTAGTCATAAAGTAACCGGCTTTGGCGAACCTTCTAGATATATTGAACAAGATAACAAGGGAGACATTTGGGTTAGTCATGCCTACAAAGGACTATACAAGCTAACCTTAAGTGAAGATTTAAAAAGTGCTAAAAACATCCAATTTTATGATGAAAGTAATGGATTACCAAGCAGTTTTAATATCAATATGTTTAATGTTGAGAACAAGATTATTTTTTCTTCGGATGCTGGCTTTTTAGTTTATGACGAAATCAGTAATCGCTTTAGCAAATATGAGGCACTTAATAAAAGGTTAGGCAGTTACGCTACAGCTAATAAGATTATCAATGCAGGTTTAAAAAAATACTGGTTCATAAATCATGGTAAAATGAGCTTGGTTAACTTAATTCAACCTGGTAAAATAGCAATAGACTCTAGTAGATTCAGCATCTTAGATGGACGAATGGTGCAGTATTATGAAAACATTAGTCAGATTAGCAGTAAAATATATCTAATAAGTGTTGATGATGGTTTTGTAATCTATAATACAACAAATGCCCAATACAACAATGAGCCACTAAAACTTCCTTCAGTACTTATTAGGAGGGTTGAAGATATTACTGACAAATATGCTACACTAACCGAAAACGGTAATGATGGCGATCCAATAGAAATTTCTTTTAGTAGAAATAACATTAGAATATCTTTTTCACTTCCTTATTACCGACAATCAAAAGTTAAATTTCAGTATTACTTAGAAGGATATTCAAAACAGTGGTCTGATTGGAGCCCTGCAACTCAAAAAGATTTTACTAACCTTAGTAGGGGAAATTACAAGTTTAAAGTAAGGGCAAAAATAAATGAGAAATCAATTAGCACTATAACAGAGTTTGAGTTTACAGTTGCACCGCCCTGGTATGGCAGCAATTGGGCAATCTTGTTTTACATCATCGCAGGTATTATTGCCTTAATAGCTGGTAAAAGAATTTATGAAGCTAAATTAGGTAAAGACCAGCAAGCTATATCTGATAAGCTTCAAGCAGAAAAAGAAGAATTTTTAAAGAAAGAAGCTGAAGTTACAGAGAAGCAAATTATAAAGATACAAACTGAGAAGTTACAGGCAGAGCTTGCAAGTAAAAATAGAGAACTAGCAAATTCTGCCATGAGTTTAGTTTACAAAAACGAATTGCTTCAAAAACTAAGCGAAGAAATGACGAAATTGAGAGATGAGAACGGTAAGAAGCTTTCAGAAGATCAATTGAGAAAAATTCAAAAAGTTATTGATGATGGGATGAATGATGAGCGAGATTGGAATTTATTTGAGAGCAGTTTCAATGAAGCACATGAAAGTTTCTTTAAAAAGCTTAAAGCTAACCACCCAGATTTAGTACCCAACGACCTTAAACTTTGCGCTTACTTACACATGAATATGAGCAGCAAAGAAATGGCCTCTCTTTTAAATATTTCACTTAGAGGCGTTGAAATTCGACGCTATCGTTTGCGTAAAAAATTAGAAGTTCCGCATGATAAAAACTTAACAGAGTTTTTAATGGAACTTTAACACTACATCATTACCTCTCATACCTCAATTTTTCTTTCATCAAGTCTATCTTGAAATAATTGCTTTGTAGTAGTTGTAATTTTCCTGTTATACCTTAAAAAACATCGTTTTTAGACTAATATTCAACTTTGTCTACCGGTATGAGATAGTACACATTTAACCAATGATGTATTAATGTATAGGTGTTATAACTTGTATTAACCAAACAAAAACAGAAAATTAGAGTAATCAATTATAAACAAATGTAAATAGTATGAAAAAAATCTTTACAAAATTTTCTGTCCTCACCACACTTTGTTTGCTTTTATTAAACGTTGCTTACGCCCAAAATGTTACAGTTAAGGGTGTAGTTAAAGACGATCAAGGAATTACAATTCCTTTCGCTAGCGTTATAATTAAAGGAACAAAAAATGGAGTTCAAACAGATGCAACTGGAAACTATTCTATTAGTGCTCCTGCGAATTCAACACTTGTATTTTCCTATATTGGATTTACAACGCAAGAAATCGCAATCAACAATGAAACAACAATTAATGTTACCCTAAGACTAGCACAAAATGATCTTGATCAAGTTGTTGTAGTTGGTTATGGTACTCAAAAGAAAAGAGATGTTACAGGGTCAATCGCCAGCGTTAAAGGAGCCGATATTGAAAAGTACGCTGTAACAAATCCAATTGCAGCTTTGCAAGGTAAGGTACCAGGCTTAACAATTACCAATTCAGGTAGTCCAGGTGCAAGTCCTGTTGTTCGTATTCGTGGGATAAACAGTACAAATAGTGCTAGTCCATTATATGTTGTAGATGGGCAAATGGTTGATAATATCGACTTTTTAAACCCTGCTGATATAGAAACTATAGACTTATTGCGTGATGCGTCGTCTGTTGCAATTTACGGTCTAAGAGGGGCTAATGGTGTAATTGCAATTACTACCAAAGTTTCTGCTAGAGGGAAAACTACTGTAAACTTTCAAAGTACTCTAGGTATTCAAAGAATTATCGATAGAATTGATGTTACAGATGCTGAAGGGTTTAAGAAATTATATTCTGCACAATTAGCAAATTTAAATGCAGCTCCCCAAGATTATACAAATTATACGGCTAATACAGATTGGCAGGATTTAATTTTGCGTGATGCTACTATTAATACCAACTCAGTGAGTATTAGCAATAGCGGAGAAAAAAGCACTACGTTAATTAATATTGGATATAATGACCAAGACGGTGTAGTTAAATATAATAACTATAAAAAATTCATTGCACGTTTAAATGAGGAGATTCGTATTACCGATAAAATAAAAGTAGGGGGAAACATAACTGGTTTTCACTGGAGAAACAACCCATCACAAGCTGGTTTAAATAATGCAATCTGGGCTGCTCCTATTGTTGCTGTTCAAAGTCCAGACGGATTATACAATACAATGCCGTTATTTCAAAGAGCGCAGGTTGGCAACCCAATTTATGCTTTAGAACGTAACAGGAATACTTCAGTTAATAGAGGTTACAGAATAAATGGTAGCTTATTTGCAGAGATTAAATTCTTAAAAGATTTCACATTAAGGTCTACTGTCTATACCGATTTAGGCTTTAACAATTCAAGAGATTATTCACCACTTCCATTTACGGTAGTTAACTTAGGAGAAGGCCTTGCACAAACAGAAAGATTTTACGATCAATCTGTTAGAACAACCGTTGGTCAAGCCGCGAGTGAATTCCGTAAATATCAACAAGATCATACCATAACTTTTGATAAAGAATTTAAAGGTGGGCATAAGGTAACTGCGGTAGGCGGTTTTTCATCTTATTTTGCATCAAGCACAAGTCTTTCAGGTTCTCGTAGAGATACAACATTGAACGTTCCAAATGATCCAGATTTATGGTATTTAGGAATTATTAATGCAAATAACCCTACTTTCAATAATGGTGGCGGTTCTGAGGAATCTAATGCAGGATTTTTCTTAAGAGGTAGCTATTCATTCCAAAACAAATATTTAATAAATGCAACTGCTAGAAGAGATGGAAGTTCTAAATTTCCACAGATGAACAGATGGAGAACATTTGGTAGTGTTGGATTAGGATGGGTTGCAAGTGAGGAGTCTTTCTTTAAAGACAATATCAAAGGAATTGATTTCTTAAAGCTACGCGGTTCGTGGGGTAGAATTGGAAATTCTAACGGAGTTCCAAATAACTATTTCCAAATTGGCTTATCAAATTCATCAACTGCAATATTTGGGGATAATATTTATACTGCTGTTCAGAATGCCTATAGAGTGGATCCAAACTTGGGTTACGAAACTGTACAAGGCGTAGATTTAGGTTTAGAGGTTAAAGCATTAAATAATCGCCTATCAGCAGAGATTGGAGTCTACAACAAAACAACTAGTGATATTGTAACATCATATACACTTCTTGGCACACTGGGTAGTGAAACATTTTTCACCAACTTAGGTAAAATCACAAATAAAGGTATTGAGGTGATGTTGGGTTGGAATGACAAAATTGGCGATGATTTTTCTTATAATTTCACAACCAATTTTGGCTACAATAAGAACTTTGTTAATTCACTTGGCAATACATCTGAGTTTAAAATTCTAGGTAATGGTGGTATAAATGTAACTGAAACTGGTAGATCAATTGGTTATTTTTATGGATACAAACAAACTGGTATTTACCAAAATCCTGCAGACATTGCAACGAATGGCAGTTTTGCAGATTCTCAACCTGGTGATATAAAATATGCAGACTTAAATGGTGATGGTGCTATAACTCCAGCGGATAGAACGTATTTAGGAACCCCTTTCCCTCCATATAGCTATGGTTTAAGCTTAAGTATGAACTATAAAGGTTTTGATGCCACAATTGACGGTCAAGGTGTAGCTGGAAACAAAATATATACACAACGTAGAACTGCAGCGTTTGCAGTATTAAACTACGAAAGCAACAGGCTAAATGCATGGACTGGTCAAGGGTCAACAAATGTAGAGCCAATATTAAACAATGCTAGATCTAACAATTTCCTTTTTAGTAGTTATTACCTAGAAGATGGTGACTATTTCAGATTGAGAAATGTACAAGTTGGTTATACGTTTGCCGCTAATGCATTGACTAAAATTGGCGTTAACAAATTGAGGTTATTCTTAAGTGGTCAAAACATCAAAACTTGGAGTAAAGTGAGTGGTTATACACCTGAAGCTCAAATTGGAAACATTTTGGCAGGTGGTGCTGATAACGGCGTTTATCCTGTACCTGCAATTTACTCGTTTGGCTTAAACGTAACTTTCTAAGTTGTAAATCATTATTTAATATAAATAAAATGAAAATATTTAATCATACAAAAAGATATATAGGTGTTGCAGTACTTGCTGCAACATTGTTATCTATCAATTCGGGATGTAAAAAATTCCTTGATACAGAAAAACAGGGAGAATATACCAAAGAAGATTATCCATATCCTTTAGGTTCTGGAGTATATGATCAATTCCTGTTTGGTGCTTATAAAGATTTAAGATCTTATGATGTACACGTAGATGGTTTTATGGTAGCCACAAGTATTAGAAGTGATGATGCCGATAAAGGTAGTACTCCTTCAGATGGTGGGGCCGATGTGATTTCTATGGATAATTTCCCCGTTTTACCAAGTAATGGAAGATGTAACGCATTATGGTTGGGGTATTATGCATTAATCAACAAATGTAATATTACCTTATATGAGATTGAAAACAATAAAGATCTTATTGCAACAGATGCTGTTAAAATTCAATCAGAAGCTGAAGCAAAATTCATGCGTGGATACGCTTACTTTATGTTAGTGCGTCTTTTTGGAAAAGTTCCTTTGATAGATAAACTAGGCACAGTTGTAGGCTCAAACATCCCACAAAGTACACCAGAGCAAATTTATGCATTCATTGAAAGTGACTTAGTTTTTGCAGCTGCAAACTTGCCATTAAACTGGGACAAAAAATTTGTTGGCCGTGCTACAAAAGGTGCCGCAAATGGCATTCTAGCTAAAGTATATCTAACTGAAAAGAAATGGTCTATGGCTATGGCTTCAGCAAATGCAGTAATGACATCTGGTCAATATGATTTATTAACTCCATATACCAAAATTTTTGGTGAAAGTGGTGAGAACAGTTCAGAATCTGTTTTTGAAATTCAGGCTACAGCAAGTGCAACAGTACCAACTGCTAACGGAATTCAAAACTCTAGTCATCAAGGTGTACGTGGCTCTGGAACATGGAATTTAGGTTGGGGATGGAATGTGCCAAGCGCAATGCTTGAGGCAGCGTATGAACCTAATGACCCTCGTAAAGCAAGAACAATTCTTTATACAAGTACAGGTACAACACCAGGAATTACAGTTTATGGAGAGGTTACGCCATTAGGTTTGCCAAATCCAAGGTACAATCATAAAACGCATACCAGTCCTGCTTACCGAGCATCTATTGGCAATAACTTTGGCTATTGGATGAATGTTAGAATTTTAAGATATGCAGATGTGGTTTTAATGTTCGCAGAAGCTGCAAATGAGGTGGGTGGAGCTAACAATACTACAAATGCATTAACTGCCTTGAATAGTGTAAGAGCTAGAGCTAGAGCAGGAAACGCAAGTATTCTACCTAATGTAACTACAACCGATCAAACTTTGTTAAGAAGTGCTATACAACAAGAAAGAAGAATTGAACTAGCTATGGAGCATGATCGTTTCTTTGATATTGTGAGATGGGGTATTTCTCAAACTGCAATGAATGCAGCTGGTAAAACAAATTTTTCTGCTAGTAGAGATAATTTATTGCCAATTCCACAAACTCAAATAGATTTGAGTAAAAACGTGTTGAAACAAAATGATGGTTATTAATTTTAAAAAACAGAAAGATGAGATTTTCAAATTTATATAAATATGTAATGCTAGGCCTGCTTGTAGGTTCAGTAACATTATCTTCTTGTAAAAAAGATGATAATCCAAATGATCTTGAAGAGGTTGATCCAGCAGATTATGTAGGAACAATTGATGGCTTTAAAAGCTCTGATGAGATCTATCCAGCTAATTTAGTGGCATACTTTAGTTTCGATGAGAATTATGCTGAAAAAATAAGTGGCACTGCACCAACATTAGCTGCAGGGAACACACTTGTAACAGGCATTAAAGGTAAAGCAGTAAGCCTTAACGCTGGTTATCTTTATTATGGAACACAATTAGCTAATCTTAAAACAGATGTATTTAAAAGTTTCACTATAAGCCAATGGATTAAAATATCTAACAATGGTTCAAAACGTACAATGTTATTGACATTGGCAAGACCTGGAAATCTTCAAGGGAGCCTGAACATCAATTTGAATACAAATTCTAGACCTGCAACTAACTTAGATTTTATAGGTATTCAACCTGTTTTCGCAACTGTTGGGGGTGGTACACAAGATAATTTAAACAATACAGTTTCCCCAAAAATTGGACCTGATAACTGGGTTCATTTGGTGTTGGCTTACAATGGTTTAACTGGAAGATTAAACATTGTAGCTAATGGTGTAAACATAGGTAGTTTCTCTGATAGAGGAGTTGGCAACAACCTTTTCAAATCTTATGAGCCTGGTGAATTAATTTTTGGTGCGAATTATAATTTAATTCCAGGTAAAACAGTTAATACTGATGCTGCTTTCGGAGCAATGACTGGGGTAATTGATGAAGTAAGAATTTATAACAGGTTCATGCCAGATGCAATTATCAAATCTATGTATCAATTAGGTTTAGCTAACAAATAATATTTTTTAGGTACAGTGCCTGTTTTTTGAGGCACTGTACTTTTTATAACCGAAATTTCAATAGTTAAACCAAATGAATCATCTAACTGATAAGAACTTAGTCAAAACTTTAGCGACTATAATGTTAGCTATTTTTATTTTTGGCTGCAAGAAGAGTAAAACGGAACCTCAAATTAATAAAGATACTTCACTATCTTTTACTGTAAACGATACTTATAATGGAACTTTAAAGTACAGTAACGTCAACCTAAAACCTAACGTAAAATTTAGTTTTACAGAAGCCATTAACACAGCAACAGTAAGTAGCGGAATTGTATTAACAGATGCTTCTGGAAATATGATTGCTACAACTATTTCTTATCAAGATGAAAATAAAGTTTTGATTTTGACACCTCAAAACGACTTCAAATCATATACTTCCTACACCTTAGCCATTAATGATAAGCTAAAATCATCTAGTGGTGGAAGATTAATTAACCCAATTAGCATCACACTAGTTTCAGGTTTAGATAATTCCGATAAATTTCCTCGAGTTACTGATGATGAGCTACTTACCTTAATACAAAAACAAACCTTTAAATATTTTTGGGATTTTGCACATCCAATTAGTGGGCTAGCAAGAGAAAGAAATACATCAGGAAATACAGTTACTTCAGGTGGTTCTGGCTTTGGAATAATGGCAATTGTAACTGGTATTCACCGTAATTTTATTACAAAAGCAGAAGGACTTGCCCGATTGCAAAAAATTGTAGACTTCCTTAAAAACAAAACTACAAAGCACCATGGTGCTTTTCCACATTGGATTGATGGCAATACTGGTGCAACCCTACCTTTTAGCGCAAAAGATAACGGAGCAGATCTGGTTGAAACTTCGTATTTAATACAAGGTTTAATCACTGCAAGGCAATATTTTAGCGGTTCAGATGCTTCAGAAGTTGCATTAAGAGCTGATATTAATTACATTTATAATGGTGTAGAATGGGCTTGGTTTAGAAAAGACAATAGCAATACTTTATACTGGCATTGGAGCCCTACAAATGCATGGGAAATCAACTTGCCAATTCAAGGTTGGAACGAATGTTTAATCACTTATGTAATGGCGGCAGCTTCTCCTACGTCAACAATACCAAAATCAGTTTATGATCAAGGTTGGGCGAAAAATGGATCAATAAAGAATGGAAACTCTTATTATGGAGTTCAATTACCCCTTGGTCCGGCTGGTGGTGGACCACTTTTCCTTGAACATTATTCATTTTTAGGAATCAATCCTATTGGCTTGTCGGATATATATGCAAATTATGAGATGCAAACTAAAGCACATACATTAATCAATTACAACTATTGTATTGCTAATCCTGCTAAATATGCTGGATACAGTGCGGATTGTTGGGGTTTAACAGCGAGCGATCTTCCTACGGGTTATGGTGCTAGTTCACCAACAAATGATAAAGGAGTGATTGCACCAACTGCAGCTTTAAGTTCTTTCCCATACACACCAACAGAATCTATGCAAGCCTTAAAGTTTTTTTACTATAAATTAGGTGATAAAATTTTCAAAGAATACGGTTTTGTTGATGCTTTTAGTTTAAATGAACCTTGGTTTGCTTCTTCTACCTTAGCTATAGACCAAGGCCCAATAATCATCATGATAGAAAACCATAGGAGTAAATTACTATGGAACTTGTTCATGAGTGCTCCTGAAGTAAAAACAGGAATGAAAAATTTAGGCTTTACAAGTCCTAATCTTTAAAGAATACACAAATGAAACCTATATATATATTCCTACTACTCATCGTATTAAGCGGCTGTAGTACACAGCAAAAAAACAAGTTGTCTACTAAAGGCAGGCTTACTGATGACCAATTGCTTACATTGGTTCAAAAACAAACCTATAAATATTTCTATGAAGGTGCAGAACCTATTTCTGGTCTTTCAAGAGAGCGTTACCATAGTGATAATGTGTATCCACAAAATGATAAAGATATCATTGCAACAGGTGCAAGTGGCTTTGGCATTATGGGAACGATTGTAGCTATTGAACGTAAATTTATTACCAGAGAACAAGGATATAAGCATCTTAAAAAGGGACTTGATTTCTTGGCAAAAGCCGATAGATTTCATGGAGCTTGGCCACATTGGATGTTACCATCCGGAAAAGCAAAAGCTTTTGGCAAAAATGATGATGCTGGAGATTTGGTAGAAACTTCTTTCCTCGCACAGGCTTTGGTTTGTGTTCGCCAATATTATGCAAATGGCAATGCCGAAGAAAAAGCATTAGCTAGTAAAGCAGATGAACTTTGGAAAGGTATCGATTGGAATTTTTACAGAAAAAATAATGAAAATGTATTGTACTGGCATTGGTCGCCAAACTCTGGTTGGAAAATGAATTTTGCCATTACGGGGTATAATGAATGTTTAATTACCTACATTATGGCCGCCTGCTCGCCAACTTATGGGGTTCCTGCTGATGTATATCATAAAGGTTGGGCGAAAAACGGAGCTATCAATACCAATATTTCTTTATATGGTCATCCTGTTAAATTAAAACATAATGTTGTAGGAGAAAGTGTTGGGCCACTTTTTTGGTCGCACTATTCTTATTTGGGTTTAAATCCTAAAGGTTTAAAAGATAAATATGCTGATTACTGGGAAGAGAATAAAAATCACACCTTAATCAATTACGATTATGCTATTGCTAATCCTAAAGGTTACAAAGGTTACGGTAAAAACTCTTGGGGCTTAACAGCTAGCTATTCAGTAAAAGGTTATGCTGCACATATGCCAAATGAAGATTTCGGAGTAATAAGTCCAACCGCCGCACTTTCTTCATATCCTTATGCACCTGTAGAAAGCATGCAAATGATTAGGCATTTGTATGAAAATCTCGGTGATAAAGTTTGGGGAGAATTCGGTTTTTATGACGCTTACAGCGAAACTGCTAATTGGTTTCCAAAACGTTACATTGGTATAGATCAAGGTCCAATAGTTGTAATGATAGAAAATGGCCGTACAGGTTTAATCTGGAATCTTTTTATGAGTGCACCAGAAATACAACAAGGTTTAAAAAAATTAGATTTTCAAAGCCCAAAAATATAAAATGAACGTTAAACCAATTTACTTTTTGGTAGTTAGCTTATTTTTAGCTTCTTGTAGTCAAAAAGCAAGAATTATTTTATTGCCTGATACGCAAACCTATGCTGAAAAATTCCCTGAAATTATGGAAAGCCAGCTCAACTGGATTGCCAAAAATGAAAAGGAAATTAGCTTCGTTTTGCAACAAGGAGACTTGACCCAAAACAATAACGATAAAGAATGGATTGCCGTAAAAAAGGCCTTTTCAAAAATAGATAATAAAGTTCCGTATGTATTAGCGGTAGGTAACCATGATATGGGCAGCGGACCAGGAAAATATGCCGACGTAAGGAATAGTGCTGCATTTAATAGTTATTTCCCATTTAAAGAATATGCGAAGGCGCCGTTCTTTGGCGGTAGTTTTGAACAAGAAAAATTAGATAACTCTTATTACTTAATTACAACTGGCAAAATAAAATGGATCATCATTACGTTAGAATTCGGGCCAAGAAATGAAGTGTTAGAATGGGCAGATCAGGTATTAGGAAAACATCAAGATAGGTTAGCCATTATTAACACACATGCATATATGTATGATGACAATACAAGAATTGGCGAAGGAGATAAATGGAGGCCACAGGCATACGGGATAGGGAAAGATAGTGCTGCCAAAGCCGTTAATGATGGCGAACAAATTTGGAATAAATTAGTCAGCAAAAATCAAAATGTTCGTTTTGTTTTTTCAGGCCATATACTTAACACAGGCGTAGGTACACTTACTAGTATTAATGAAAAAGGTTTACCAGTTTATCAAATGTTAGCTAATTATCAAGAAGGCGTTAAAGGCTCTGTTAACGGAGGAAACGGCTTTTTGAGAATACTAGATTTAAACTTCAAAAAGAAATCTATTAAAGTACGTACCTACTCTCCGTATTTAAATGAATACAAATTAGAGCCAACGCAAAATTTTGATCTGAAGGACATCAAATACAACTCAATTATAAAATAGAATACTAAAACACGCATAATGAAAAAACTCAGCTTCCTACTTTTATTAGCCGCTCTCCACTCCTTTTCAACTTCTGCTCAGCAAAAGAAAACGATAAATCCTGCGCAACAGAAAATGAACAGCTTCATAACCAATTTAATGTCTAAAATGACAGTAGATGAAAAAATTGGACAGCTGAACTTACCAAGTTCTGGCGATATCACTACAGGTCAGGCAAGCAGTTCGGATATCAGTAGAAAAATTAAAGCTGGTCAAGTTGGTGGTTTATTTAACATTAAAGGAGTTGATAAAATTAAAGCTGTTCAACAAATTGCTGTAGAAAATAGCAGATTGAAAATTCCGTTACTTTTTGGTATGGATGTTATTCATGGTTACCACACTGTTTTCCCAATCCCTTTGGGTCTTAGCGCAACTTGGAATATGGACGCTGTTAAAAAATCAGCTAGAATAGGTGCTATTGAAGCAAGTGCAAGTGGTATTAACTGGACATTTTCACCTATGGTTGACATTTCTAGAGACCCACGTTGGGGACGTATTTCTGAAGGAAGTGGTGAAGATGCCTATTTGGGCTCTCAGATTGCCAAGGCTATGGTAACGGGTTATCAAGGCAAATTACAAGCAAATAATGAAATTTTAGCTTGTGTTAAACATTATGCACTGTATGGCGCTGGCGAAGCAGGAAGAGATTACAATACTGTAGACATGAGCCGTGTGAGGATGTACAATGAATATTTACCTCCTTACAAAGCTGCAATAGATGCTGGTGCTGGAAGTATTATGGCTTCTTTTAATGAAGTAGAAGGAATTCCAGCTACGGCTAGCAAGTGGTTAATGACAGATGTTTTGCGCAAAGAATGGGGCTTTAAAGGCTTTGTAGTTACAGATTACACTGGTATTCCCGAAATGATAGCGCATGGTATGGGTGATTTACAAACTGTTTCTGCACTAGCTTTAAACGCTGGTATCGATATGGATATGGTTGGTGATGGTTTCCTTAATACTTTAAAGAAATCATTAGCCGAGAAAAAAGTAACCATTGAGCAAATTAACCGTGCTTGTAGGTTAATTTTAGAGGCTAAATATAAATTAGGTTTATTTACAGATCCATATAAATTTTGTGATGAAAGCAGAGCCGCAAAAGAGGTTTTCACCTTAGAGAATCGCAAAACTGCTAGAGAAATCGCAGCAGAAAGTTTTGTTCTGTTAAAAAATAGCAATAACACTTTGCCATTAAAAAAAACTGGCACTATTGGTCTGATTGGTCCTTTGGCAGATAATACGGCAAATATGTATGGAACTTGGAGCGTTGCTGCACTGCCAGAAAATGCCGATAAATCTATAACAGTTTTACAAGGTTTAAAAAATGTTTTAGGTAACAATGCCAAAGTTATCACCGCTCGTGGTTCTAATTTTTTGGCAGACTCAGTAATGGAACATCGTTATGTGAATGTTCATAATCCAACTTATAAACGCGATTCTAGAACCGAAGCAGAACTAATAAAAGAAGCCTTAGAAGTTGCCAAAAAATCTGATGTTATTGTAGCAGTAATGGGCGAAGGTTCTGAGTTTACTGGAGAAAGTAGCAGTGTGACTAATATCGAAATTCCGCAAACGCAAAAGAATTTATTAAAAGAACTAGCAAAAACAGGCAAGCCCGTAGTATTGGTTTTATTTACTGGTCGCCCATTAGCATTAAAATGGGAGGATGAAAATTTACCCGCTATATTAAATGTATGGTTTCCAGGTAGCGAGGCAGGAAATTCTATAGCCGATGTTTTATTTGGCGATGTAAATCCTTCAGGTAAGTTAACAGCAACATTCCCACAAAACGTTGGACAAATTCCACTTTACTATGCTCACAAAAATACAGGACGTCCGGAAACAGGAAAATTCACAAAATTCCGTTCTAATTATTTAGATGTTACTAATGATCCACTTTACCCTTTTGGATATGGCTTAAGTTATAGCAACTTTACATTTAGTGATATTAAGTTAAGTTCTAATACATTAACAAGCGGAAAATCAATTACTGCTACTGTTAAATTAACCAACAATGGTAAATATGATGGTAAAGAAGTGGTGCAGCTTTACACAAGAGATTTGGTCGGAAGCATCACTAGACCTGTTAAGGAGTTAAAAGGTTTCCAAAAAATCAGCTTGAAAGCAGGCGAATCTAAAGATGTTACCTTTACCATCTCAGAGGAAGATCTTAAATTCTACAATTCGAATTTAAAATTTGTAGCTGAAGCCGGAGATTTCAAATTGTTTATTGGAGCAAATTCTAGAGATGTTAAAGAAACCAGTTTTAAATTAATAAAATAATTACAAATATTGTCAGTCTGAGCGTAGTCGAAGACTTTTAAATTATAGATTGAAGAATTCCTTCGACTACGCTCAGGATGACATATCCCTAAAATATATTTAATTCAAATAATGAAAAGAATAGCATTAATTTTTACGCTTTGTTTAATTATTTCATCAGCTTTTGCTCAGGATTTATCGCTGTATAAAAAAGAGAATTTTATCGTTGGTGCTGATACCATTAAATATCGGATTCTTTATCCAGAGAACTATAACTCCGCTAAAAAGTACCCAATCTTGTTCTTTCTACATGGTAGAGGAGAAAGTGGGAATGACAATGAAAAACAGTTAACACATGGGGCAAAGATGTTTTTAACTGATAGTTTCAGAAAGAGTTTTTCGGCCATTGTTATTTTTCCTCAGTGTGCAGAAGAAAGCTATTGGGCAAATGTTGAAATTGAAGCTATCAATACTAAAAGATTTTTCACATTTGTAAAAGGTGGCGAATCTACAAAGTCAATGTCGCTATTACTTAAACTAACCGATTATTTTGTAAGTCAACCTTCCGCAGATCAAAGTAAAATTTATGTAGGGGGTTTATCTATGGGCGGAATGGGAACTTTTGAAATTTTAAGACGTAAGCCTAAAACATTTGCAGCAGCATTTGCTATTTGTGGTGGCGATAACATCGCAAATGCTAAAAAATACAAAAATGTACCCTTATGGATTTTTCATGGTGGCTTAGATGATGTGGTAAATCCACAACTTTCTTATAGTGTTTTTAGAGAATTGAGAACGTTAGGGCATGAGCCAAAATATACAATCTATCCAAAAGCAAATCATAACAGTTGGGATTCTGCATTTGCAGAGCCAGAATTATTACCCTGGTTATTTAGTCACAAGAAATAAATTTTTATTAGTAAAGTTTCCACCCTGAATTTATTTCAGGGTCTTTTCTAAAATTAAGATGCTGAAATAATTCAGCAGACGAGATTTTAAAATTACAGTAAAAAAAAGGGCCTGAAGAAATATCTCCAAGCCCTTTTATCTTCATTTATAGATCTTCTGTTTCGTTCAGAATGACAAATTTCTACTCAGCCATGTTATGGTAAACAGCTTGCACATCATCATCTTCCTCAAGTTTATCAATCAATTTTAAAACATCTAAAGCTTGCTCTTCAGTAACTTCGTGGTGCGATAAAGCAATACGTTCTAGCTTTGAACTTTTCAATTCAATTCCTTTTTCTTCTAAAGCTTTTTGAAGTGGTCCGAAATTTTCGAAAGTTCCCTGCGCAACTGCTATATCATTTCCTTCTTCATCAGCTTCTACGTACAATTCTTCTAAACCAGCATCGATCAATTCAAACTCCAGCTCTTCCAAATCTAAATTCTCTGCAGGCACAAATCTAAAAATAGATTTACGATTAAAAACGAAATCTAAGGAACCTGTTTTACCAAGTGTTCCATTTGTTTTGTTAAAATAACTCCTAACATTAGCTACAGTACGGTTGGTATTATCAGTAGCTGTTTCAATTAAAACTGCCACTCCATGAGGAGCATATCCTTCATAAACAATCTCTTCGTAGTTAGCCATAGATTTATCAGAAGCACGTTTAATCGCAGCTTCTACCCTATCTTTTGGCATGTTTACAGCTTTAGCATTTTGCATCGCTGTACGTAAACGAGAGTTAGTCTCTGGATGAGGCCCAGCATCTTTAACAGCCATTACAATATCTTTTCCGATACGTGTAAATTGCACAGCCATTTTAGCCCAACGTTTAAATTTTCTTTCTTTTCTAAATTCGAATGCTCTTCCCATTATTTTGTAGTATTGAGTATCGAGATGTGAGATAGGAGACTTTATGCCCTCAACCTTTCAGCCCTTTACTTTATTTTCTTATTTTTTCTTCGCTTTTTCAGTTTAGTCTTTTAGCTCTTTTTCAAATTCTTTAACATATCATCGGTCATTCTAGCCAAATCAAATTCTGGCTTCCATAACCAATCTTTTCTTGCAAAACTATCATCAATAGATTTTGGCCAGCTATTCGCAATATCCTGACGAGGATCATTCTCGGTGTAAGATAATTTAAATTCAGGAATATGCTTACGAATTTCTGCAGCCAAAACCTCTGGTGTAAAATTAACTCCTCCAAAATTATAGCTTGATCGAATTGAAATTTCCTTTGCCGGAGCATCCATCAACTCGATTGTTCCTCTAATGGCATCATCCATATACATCATTGGTAACTCTGTAGTAGCCGATAAAAATGATGAATAGCTTCCTTTTTTCAAGGCTTCATGAAAAATATGAATCGCATAATCTGTAGTTCCTCCGCCTGGTGCAGCTTTCCAACTAATTAACCCTGGATAACGGATACTTCTTACATCTAAATTATATTTTTGATAATAATATTCACACCAACGCTCGCCCGCCATTTTGCTGATCCCATAAACGGTGTTCGGATCCATTGTACAATATTGTGGCGTTCGCTCTTTAGGTGAATTTGGACCAAAAACAGCAATAGAACTTGGCCAATAAACTTTAGTAGTTTTAAAGGCTAAGGCTAAATCTAATACATTCAACAAGCCATTCATGTTCAAATCCCAAGCTAATTTTGGGTTTTGTTCGCCTGTTGCTGATAATAAAGCTGCTAACAAATAAACTTGAGATGGTTTATATTTTTGAAAGATTTCTTTTAAAATTTCCTTATCTAAAACATTAACAAATTCAAATGGTCCAGCATTTTTGGTCTCATAGTCTGGTCTTCTGATATCACACGCAACTACATTGTCATTGCCATAAGCACTTCTCAATGCAGTAACCAATTCTGTACCTATTTGTCCATTAGAACCTAAAACTAATATTTTTTCGCTCATACCTTAAAATGATAATGAACAAAGGTAAAAAAATGCACCAAACCTTATAATAGGTAAAACGATTTATTAATGTAAACTAATTTTTACAAACTCATTTAATTTAGCTTCAAATAGCCACAAAGTGTACTTTATACACCTATTTAATTCTTATCCTAATAAATTACCTTTTTAAGTTTCTTTATGTTGAGATATTTTACCTAATTTAATTGCACAAAACCAAACCAAATCATATGGACAGAAGAGAAGCCGTAAAAAGTGTAGCTTTTTTAATTGGTGGAGCATTGTCAGCTACCACAATTGCCACTTTGTTTGATAGCTGTAACGAGCCTGGAAAAAACAGTGAAAATTTATTCACTGCAGAACACCAAAAATTAGTTACAGAGCTAGCCGATATTATTATACCAACTACTGCTAAATCTCCTGGGGCCAAAGCAGCTAGTGTTGGGCCGTTTATCACTATGATGATTAAAGATTGTTATCCTGAAGATGCACAAAATGCATTTGTAAAAGGATTAGATGATTTAGAAGCTAGATCTAAAAAAGATTATAGCAAATCTTTTTTAGAAATAAGCGTAAAGGAACGTGAACAATTAGTTACTAAACTGCGTGACGAAACAGTTGCAGCTCAAAAATCTGAAAAAGATAAGAGTGATGCCAATAAAGCAGGCGAAAAAGTAGTTAAAGAAAATCCAAAAGAAATTAAACCAGAAATAGAAAAACCAGGAAATCCAATGGCGGTTAAAGAAAAACCTAAAACTGCGCCACAATTTTTTGCTATTGCAAGAGATTTAACAATATTGGGCTTTTTCACTTCTGAAATAGGAGCTACCAAAGCATACGAATTTGTTGAAATTCCAGGTCGTTATGATGGCGATGTTGACATGAAGCCTGGTCAAAGAGTTTACGCATAAATCTTATCTCATTTTATAATGAATTTAAATACAAAAGCAACTGCACAAAATACATATGATGCTATTGTTGTAGGATCTGGAATTAGTGGTGGTTGGGCAGCAAAAGAATTAACTGAAAAAGGTTTAAAAGTTCTGTTACTTGAGCGTGGCAGAAATATAGAACATATCAAAGATTACACTACGGCAATGAAAAAGCCTTGGGAGTTTGAGCATCGCGGCAAACTTACAGAAGAGCAAAAAAGAACTCACCCTGTACAAAAAAGAGATTACCCTTACCAAGAATACAATGAAAGTTTTTGGGTAAATGATTTAGACTGCCCTTACACAGAAGTTAAAAGATTTGATTGGTATCGTGGCTTCCATGTTGGTGGAAAATCTTTAATGTGGGGCCGCCAAAGTTATCGTTTAGGTGATTTAAATTTTGAGGAAAATGTTAAAGATGGTCACGGTGTAGATTGGCCAATCCGTTATAAAGATATTTCACCTTGGTATGATTATGTAGAGAAGTTTGCAGGAATTAGTGGTGCGATAGAAAACTATCCTCACTTACCAGATGGCCATTTTTTACCTCCAATGCAAATGAATGTGGTAGAAAAAGCTGTGAAAGAACGCATTGAAAAAAAATACAACAGAAGCCGTATCATGACCATGGGTCGTGTAGCAAATCTTACTGTTGAACATGGCGGAAGGGGAAGTTGTCAATATAGAAATTTATGTAGCCGCGGCTGTCCCTTTGGTGCTTATTTTAGCACGCAATCTTCTACCCTGCCAGCTGCTGTAGCAACTGGAAATTTAACACTAAGACCATTTTCTTTGGTTAATGAGATCATCTATGATAAAGAAACTCAAAAAGCAAAAGGAGTTAGAATAATTGATTCTGAAACAATGGAGCATATAGATTATTTTGCTAAAATTGTTTTCGTAAACGGTTCTACTTTAGGTTCTACTTTCTTATTATTAAACTCTACTTCTGCAGAACATCCAAATGGATTGGGTAATGGAAGTGGCGAATTAGGCCATAATTTAATGGATCACCATTTCCGTTGTGGTGCCAATGGACAAGCTGAAGGATTTGAGGATAAATATACGTACGGAAAAAGAGCAAATGGAATTTATGTTCCTCGTTATAGAAACGTTGGCAATGATAAACGCGATTATGTTCGTGGCTTTGGTTTTCAAGGCGGTGCAAGTCGTTCTGGCTGGCATAATGATATTGCAGAATTAGCTTTTGGTGGAGATTTTAAAGACTTAATTAGTACACCAGGTAATTGGAATATGGGCTTGGGTGGTTTTGGTGAAACACTACCATTCCATAAAAACCATGTTTATATAGATAAATCTAAAAAGGATAAATGGGGTCAACCAGTATTAGCAATTGATTGTGAATTTGGGGACAATGAAGCAAAGATGCGTGTAGACATGATGAATGATGCTGCAGAAATGTTAGAAGCTGCAGGCCTTAAAGATGTTAAAACATTCGACAATGGTTCTGAGCCAGGTATGGCAATTCACGAAATGGGAACAGCAAGAATGGGTCTTGATCCTAAAACTTCTGTTTTAAATAAATGGAATCAAATGCATGAGGTTAAAAATGTATTTGTAACTGATGGCTCATGTATGCCATCAGCTGCATGCCAAAATCCATCATTAACATATATGGCATTAACTGCAAGAGCGTGTGATTTTGCAGTAACAGAATTGAAAAAAGGAAACCTTTAGTAAGTAAAAAGTGATACGTTATAAGTGATACGTAAACTTATAACGTACAACTTACCACTTTTAAATATGAAAGAAAAAGTAAGAATGGGCATGGTAGGCGGTGGCAAAAAAGCCTTTATTGGCGCTGTTCACCGTATGGCTGCTAGTTTAGATGGATTAATAGAATTGAGTTGTGGAGCTTTAAGTAGTGATCCAGCTAATGCAATCGCTTCTGGCAAAGAGCTATTTCTTCCAGAAGACAGAATATATACCAGCTATAAAGAAATGATTATTGCAGAAAGCAAACTTCCACAATCAGAGAGAATGCATTTTGTGAGTATCGTTACACCAAATAATTTACATTTTGAACCAGCTATGTTGGCTCTAGAAAATGGGTTTCATGTATTAATTGATAAACCAATTACTTTTAGCCTTGCTGAGGCCAAAATTCTAAAGCAAAAAGCAACTGAAACCGGATTAATGGTTTGTTTAACCCATACTTATTCAGGATATCCGATGGTTAAACAAGCTAAACAAATGGTGGCCGATGGTAAATTGGGCAAAATTAGAAAGGTTGTTGTTGAGTATCCTCAAGGTTGGTTAAGCCTTCCAGCAGATGCAGATAACAAGCAGGCAGCATGGAGAGCAGACCCATCAAAAAGTGGCATAAGCGGTTGCATGGCTGATGTTGGTACGCATGCAGCACATTTAGCTGAATATATTTCTGGTTTGCAAATCACTAAAATATGTGCAGATTTAAATATTGTAGTAGAAAATAGATTGCTAGATGATGATGGCAACGTGCTACTTAAATTTAACAATGGTGCCAATGGAGTTTTATTTGCATCACAAATTGCCGCTGGTGAAGAAAATGCAATTAAAATTTATGTTTATGGCGAAAAAGGCGGTTTAGAATGGCATCAAATGGAACCAAATACTTTAACTGTAAAGTGGTTAGATCAACCTATGCAAATTTACAGAACTGGTAATGGCTACAATTCAGAAATTGCTAAATACAATACCAGAACCCCATCTGGTCACCCAGAGGGATATTTAGAAGCTTTCGCTAATATTTATAAAAACTTTGCACAAACTATTATGGCTAAACAAATTGGCGAAGAACCTAGTGCAGCAATGCTAGATTTTCCTAATGCTGATGATGGAATTAGAGGAATGGCTTTTATAGAAAATGTAGTAGCTTCAAGCAAATCCGATCAGAAATGGTTCGATTTTAAAGTATAATATAATGACAACAATACAAGGACCAGCGATATTTTTAGCCCAATTTATTGGAGATGAGGCCCCTTTTAATTCCCTTGATGGAATTTGTAAATGGGCAGCAAGTTTAGGTTTCAAAGGCATACAAATGCCCACACTAGACAAAAGATTTATAGACTTAAAACTTGCTGCAGAAAGCAAAACCTATGCTGATGAATTAACGGCAAAAGTTGCTTCTTATGGCTTAGTAATTACAGAGCTTTCTACACATTTGCAAGGTCAGTTGGTTGCTGTAAATCCTGCCTACGATTCGCTATTTGATGCTTTTGCTGCACCAGAAGTAAAAAACAATCCGAAAGCGAGAACAGAATGGGCCATTCAGCAAATGAAATATGCCGCTAAAGCTTCTCAGAATTTAGGTTTAAAAGCACATGCTACTTTTAGTGGCTCTTTGTTATGGCATACTTTTCATCCTTGGCCACAAAGACCAGAAGGTTTAGTAGATGATGGTTTTACCGAATTAGCGAAACGTTGGTTGCCTATTTTAAATGAATTTGACAACTGCGGGGTTGATGTTTGCTATGAAATTCATCCTGGAGAAGATTTATTTGATGGAGAAACCTATGAAATGTTTTTAGACAAAGTTAATCATCATCAAAGAGCATGTTTATTGTATGATCCATCACACTTTGTGTTGCAACAATTAGACTATATCCAATACATCGATTTTTACCATGAGCGAATTAAAGCCTTCCACGTTAAGGATGCCGAATTTAATCCGACAGGTAAACAAGGTACATTTGGAGGCTATCAAAGTTGGGCAAACAGAGCAGGAAGATACCGCTCTCCCGGAGATGGACAAGTAGATTTTAAAAAGATTTTTAGCAAATTAACACAGTACGATTTTAAAGGTTGGGCCGTAATGGAGTGGGAATGCTGTATTAAAGATTCAGAAACAGGAGCTCGCGAAGGTGTTGAATTTATTAAAAATCACATTATTCCGGTTACTACAAAAGCGTTTGATGATTTTGCCGCATCTGGCGGAAACCAAGATTTTAACAAAACAATACTAGGCATATAATAAAAAACAAACATACAAATGAAACCATTATGAGCCCATCTTACACAATATGCTCATGCCATTAAAAAACATAAATTGATGAAAAAAACATTCTTATTTTTAAGCGGACTTACTCTATTTTTTGCTGCCTGTGGTGGCTCTGGTGACTCAACCGAAAGTACTACTACGGCATCAAGTTCTACTCCTGCTGCTAAACCTGCAATGGATGCAGGAGAATTGCTAATTGTAAAATCTGACTGTGTGGGTTGCCACCATAAAGAAAACAAACTAATTGGGCCAGCGTACCAAGAAATTGCTGCTAAATATCCATCAAATGATGAAAATATAGCTTTATTGGCTGGCAAAATTATAAAAGGTGGAAAAGGTGTTTGGGGCGCAGTACCAATGACACCACATACTAAAATTACTGAAGACGAAGCGAAATCAATGGTAAAATATATCTTATCACTTAAAAAATAACCTGGACTTTAAACATTAATCAAATGGAAAAACTAAAAAAAGAAATGACCGATAACAGCAGACGTAACTTTCTTAAAACGAGTGCAATCGCAGCAGCAGCATTTACAATTGTACCTCGTCATGTTTTAGGTGGTCAGGGATATTTGGCTCCTAGTGATAGGTTAATCATTGCTAGTGTTGGTGTAGGTGGAAAAGGAAAAAGCGATGTTGCTATGTTTGCAAAAAGCGGAAAAGCTGATATTGGTTTCCTTTGTGATGTAGATACACGTAGAGCTGCCGATAGTGTAAAAGCTTTCCCGAAAGCAAAATTCTATAAAGATTGGCGTGAGATGTATGAAAAAGAACATAAAAACTTTGATGCTGTTTCAGTCTCTACGCCAGATCATAACCATGCTATACAAGCCTTAGCCGCAATGCAATTAGGTAAACATGTTTATGTTCAAAAACCATTAACCCACGACATTTATGAAGCTCGTGCTTTAACTGCAGCTGCTGCCCAATATAAGGTTGTTACTCAGATGGGTAACCAAGGCGCATCAAATGATGGTCCACGACAAATGAAAGAATGGTACGATGCAGGTTTAATTGGAGATGTGCATACTGTTTATGCATTTACTGATAGACCTGTTTGGCCACAAGGTATTCCATGGTCTGCAAATAAAGCAGATATCCCTAAAGAATTAGATTGGGATTTATGGTTAGGAACCGCTCCTTACAAAGACTATGTAGATAAGTTAGTACCATTTAACTGGCGTGGATGGTGGGATTACGGAACCGGGGCATTAGGTGATATGGGTTGCCATTTACTAGAAGCACCATTTAGCGTTTTAAATCTTAAATATGCAAGTGAAGTAGAAGCCAGCGTTGGTTCTGTTTATGTTGATGAATTTAAACGTGGGTATTTCCCAGACAGTTGTCCTCCTTCTAGCCACGTAACTTTAAAATTCCCTAAAACTAATAAAACCAAAGGTGATGTTACAGTTCACTGGATGGATGGTGGTATACAACCAGAAAGACCTGTAGAACTTGGTGCCAATGAAGTTTTTGGCGATGGTGGAAATGGCACTTTGTTTATTGGTACAAAAGGTAAAATGATGGCAAGTACTTATAGTGCTAATCCTCGTTTATTGCCTTTATCAAAAAATGCAGATATCAAAGTGAAAGAAAAATTTGCCCGTGTTAAAGACCAAGCAAATGGACATTATGCCCAATGGGTAGAAGCTTCAATTGCTGGTTATGGCAAACAAGAATTAAGTTCTCCATTTGAAATTGCTGGACCTTTAACTGAGGCTTTATTAATGGCGAACTTAGCTATTCGCGGTGCTGATATTCAACGTAAAGATGCTAACGGAAAAATTACTTATCCAGGTAGATACACTAAATTGCTTTGGGATAATAACCAAATGAAAGTAACGAACTTCGATGATGTAAATCAATTTGTAAAAAGAGAGTACCGTAAAGGTTGGACTTTAGGTGCTTAATATTAATTTAAAAGGAAACATGAAACAATACATATTTGCAGTAATAGCAATAGTAGCAATGGGCTGTGGCTCTGTTGCTCAGACTAAAAAGAAGGGCTTTGTAAAATTATTTGACGGCAAAACCACAACAGGTTGGCACACCTATAACAAAACTGGTGTTGGCTCTGCCTGGGAAGTTGTAGATGGAGCAATTCACATGAATCCTGCAAAAAAGGGTAAAGATGGTGGTGGCGATTTAGTTACCGATAAGGAATATGCAAATTACCATTTAAAATTAGAATGGAAAGTTGCTCCAAACGCTAATAGCGGTATTATCTTTAATGTTTTCGAAAGCCCAAAATATAGCCAGACTTACTTAACTGGTCCAGAAATGCAAGTAATTGACAATGATGGCCATAAAGATGGTAAAATAACCAAACACAGAGCTGGTGATTTATACGACATGGTAAAAAGCACAAGCGAGCCGGTTAAACCTGTTGGCGAATGGAACAAAGCAGAAATTATTAGCGACAACGGTAAATTAACTTTAATACTAAATGGCGTAGAGGTGGTTAAAACTACTATGTGGGATGACAATTGGAAAGCACTGATTGCTGGAAGTAAATTTGCCAAATGGGAAGGTTTTGGAACCTACAAAAGTGGAAAGATTGGTTTACAAGACCATGGAGATGAAGTTTGGTATAGAAATATCATGATTAAAGAATTAAAATAATAAAAATGAATGGTTGATGGTAAATAACTATCAACCATTCTTATATTTATCAACCCTAACCAAATAAACAAATGAACCCAACTATCCGCGTCAAATTGTCTTTAATGATGTTCCTAGAATTTTTTATCTGGGGTGCATGGTTTGTAACACTCGGAACATTCTTAAGCAAAAATTTAAGTGCAACAGGCCCAGAAACTGGAGCTGTTTTTTCTACCCAATCTTGGGGTGCCATTATTGCTCCTTTTATTATTGGTCTTATTGCAGATCGTTATTTTAATGCCGAAAAAATTCTTGGTGTATTACATATCCTTGGCGCCATTTTAATGTATCAAATGTATAACGCTGCTGATATGTCTGTTTTTTACCCATATGTTTTAAGTTATATGATATTATATATGCCAACTTTAGCCTTGGTAAATTCAGTATCATTTAACCAAATGAAGGATCCCGAGAAAGAATTTTCGAGCATTAGAATTTGGGGAACATTAGGTTGGATAGCTGCTGGCTTATTAATAAGTTTTGCTTTTCACTGGGATTCTCAAGATGGTGTGAAAGATGGATTGTTAAGAAACACATTTTTGATGGCAAGTATTGCTTCAATAGTACTTGGTTTATTTAGTTTCTTATTACCTAAAACACCTCCAAAAGGTGCAGGTGAAAAAATAACTATTTCTGATATTTTAGGGTTGGATGCATTGAAATTATTAAAAGACAAAAACTTCTTAATCTTCTTTATTTCGTCAATCTTAATTTGTATCCCATTAGCTTTTTACTATCAAAATGCTAATAATTTCCTTACAAATGTAGGTATGGATAATCCAACTGGTAAGATGACAATTGGACAAGCATCAGAAGTATTATTTTTATTAGCGCTACCTATCTTCTTTAAGAAATTCGGCTTTAAGAAAACTATTTTAGTGGGTATGCTTGCATGGGCTATTCGTTATGTATTATTTGCTTATGGCAACGCTGGTGAGTTTAGCTTCATGTTAATTACAGGTATTGCATTACATGGGATTTGTTATGATTTCTTCTTTGTTTCTGGACAAATTTACACCAACTCTAAAGCTGGTGATAAATTTAAAAGTGCTGCTCAAGGTTTAATTACATTAGCTACTTATGGAATTGGAATGTTAATAGGTTTTATGGTAGCTGGTCAAATTACAGAGATGTATAAAGTTAATGGTGCTGAAGACTGGAAAATGATTTGGATTATTCCAGCTGGCATCGCATTTGTAGTCTTTTTAATATTCGCATTGCTATTTAACGATAAAACTGAAGCTCAAACCGATATTTAATATTTAAGACTACACAACATGAACTCTAGAAGAACCTTTATTAAACAAACAGGCTTATTAGCAGCTGCTGTTACTGTTACGCCATCATTTGCCTGCACTCTAATTGCCAAACATGCTATTGGCTTGCAACTTTACAGTTTAAGAGACATTATTAAAAATGATATTAAAGGTATTATTTCTAAAGTTGCTGCTATAGGATATAAAGAAGTAGAAACCTACGGTTATTCAGCTAAAGATGGCTTTTGGGGATTAGATGCAAAAGCATTTGATAGTTTACTAAAAGAATATGGAATGAAGGCTCCAAGTGGTCATTATGACCTGGAAGATTTTATGTCTGGTAAAAGTAGCGATGGTTTAAAATCATACATTGAAGCTGCAAATGTTATTGGCAGTGAATACATTACTGTACCATACCTAGGAGGCTCAATAAGAAAAACTGCTGATGATTTTAAGAGGTTATCTGATAAACTTAATGAAGGGGCTAAAATTTGTAATGCGGCTGGTTTAAAATTTGCATATCATAACCACGACTTCGAATTTACCAAGTTTGGAAACACAACTGGTTATGAAATCATGTTGAATAATACAGATAAGAAACTAGTAGATTTTGAATTGGATTTATATTGGGCAGTGCGATCTGCTGCTGATCCTTTAACATTATTCAATGCTCATCCTGGTCGCTTCAAAATGTTCCATGTGAAAGATATTGACAAAACCAACAAAGCTGTAAATACAGAGATTGGACAAGGGATGGTTGATTTTAAATCAATATTTAAAGGTGCTAAACAAGCTGGTGTAAAACATTATTTTGTAGAGCATGAGTTTAATTATAAACCTGATGAATTGGGCTCTGTTAAAACAAGTTTCGAATACGTTAACAATCAATTGTTATAGTTTAGCTTCTTAAGAGTACTAATTAGTTAAAGCTTTAGTGCTATTGCATATAAAATCCGACTAATCACATTGTAATATCAAATATGATTAGTCGGATAATTTATTTCATCGCGAAAATATTTCCTGAATTCTAAATAGAATTTTTAGCTAGTTGCTTCTTCATTATGCTGTCCTTCTACATGGCTATCATGAATGATGTCTTTAATGTCTGATTTACGCCTTTTTGTTGTGGTATGGGTAAAATGAGGCACTTCAGGAGCTACAGCATCCTCTTCTTCCATATCATGACCTGTTAGTTTATTTTTTAATGCCGTGTATTTATCTTTGGCATTATTTCCTAATCCTTTTGCTTTGTCACTTATTAACCTTCTTGTATCCTCTCCACTTTCAGGAGCAAACAAAATACTTAATATGGCCCCTGCCGCTAAACCAGCAACCAATGCAACAGCTACATAACCGCTGTTAGACCTTCTAGTAAGACTCGATAATAATTTTCTGTATTTCATGGCTAAATCTTTTTTTAAAAACAACAAGTGTATTATGGAATTGTTTTTCAAAATTTTAATTCAGTTTTGCTGCCAATACACAAGTCTCCTTAAAGCTTTCCATTTTGCCATTCAAAGCAAAAGCATCAAACTTTACAATATAAATGCCTACCCTGCTCTTTTTACCAGCATCTGTTAAGCCATCCCAACTAAAATTTCCAGCAGTTGCTATAGAAGTATTTCTTTCCAACTTGCGAACTAGAACTCCTCTATCAGTATAAATATTTACTGTAGCAAAATTGCCATTGTTAACGAAACTATAATCAATTTGCAATAAATCTTCAAAGCCATCTCCATCAGGAGAAAAAGTTTTATGAGCTAAGCTGACTTTACTTTTTAAAAGGTTGATATCTTCTTCTTGCGAGTTTTTAAAAGTCGGTGTAGCAAAACCAGTAGCTTGTGCTGCAGATTTGAAATTACCATAGGCATTTGCCTCCCTCGTAAAGGAAACTCTTTCTAATGAAACCCCATCACCATCTTGTAAGAGTGCAATATGCATTCCTTCATTATAATCAAATTGCTCTAATAATCCATTAGTACCTAATAAAACAACTGAGCCTTTATCGTTATTAAAGGTGGGTAAGCTGCTCATTTGTATAAATTGATCTAGAAATTTTGTATTATATTGCTGTTTAACAACTGTTGGGCTTGTTGTTAATACCCAATATGTTTTTGCTGGCATATAAACTGAAGTTGAACTTACGTTTTTAATATTAGCTGGACTTCCTGTTGCATCAATATTGGCCAATTGCAATTCTTTCAAATCTAAAATCTGATTGGTATTGTTATAAATTTCTATAAAGTCCACTCCTCCGGTTTTTGGATTAGACAAAACTTCACTAATTAAAACATCCCCTTTTTTAAGTATATATGGTTTTACATAAAAGAATGAAGCTGTATTAGCTGTTCCAATCTGATTTCCCTTTAAATCTTTAACATTAGTAACCGTTAATTTATATCCACCAGAGGGTAAAGGAGATGCGAAAGTTAGCTTATAAACATTCGCATTAGAGGTCGCAGTAACAGCTATTGGCGTACCTAAACTAGTAGAATAATTACTTGCCATCAAGGCTGATGCCGGTTGCAATCGTTCAGAAAAAACTGCTTCCACATTAAACTCATCTAATACTTTTGCACTTACTAAGGCTGGTGGTGTAACATCTGGTATCAATTCAGCAATAGAAAAATCATCAAAAATAAATCCCGAAGAACGAGTGGCTGTGTAATCGCACCTTACACCAAACCAATCCGTATTAGTATGTGTTAAATCTGTAACAGTTCCTTCTAAAAAATAATTAGTACCACCAGTTATATCAGTTGCCAACTCCCATTTACCTACATCACTTCTAGTTACGCTAATTTTAGCCAAGAGTATGTTAACATTAGCCCTAGTTTTTGCAGCACCATCTATGATTTTTGTGACAATTGTACCAGTTTGTTTATATAAATCGTAGCTATCTGCGCTTCCGCTCTCTCCTATTTGAACAAAATATCCATTTAATGGACCATTTAAATCCTGATGATCAGAAATTAAATAAATTCTTGCTTGGTTACTTGAAGATGGGTCAAAGTTCATTTGCACAAAAAACTCCCACTTAGTATTGACTGCTAAAAAACTGGATGTTGACAAGCTAACTATTTGAGCAATAGAACTTAGCGAACTCTGTAATTGTTTAGAAGTGTTGACATTATAGAGTGAGGTTTGACCAACCCAAGTTGGATTTGATGTAAGATTTCCATCACTAAAATCATCAGAAACTTGTGCGAATGTAAGTTTAACACTCAGCAGCATTAAAAAAAGTAAACTTTTTCTCATATTTGGTAGATATTAAGAATTAACTAAATATAATAAAAAAAGAGAGAAATGAAAGTTGCAGTAGTAGGTGCCACAGGTTTAGTAGGCACTGTAATGTTAAAAGTATTGGAGGAAAGAAATTTCCCATTAACCGAATTAATTCCAGTTGCTTCAGAAAAGAGCGTTGGTAAGTTAATTACGTTTAAGGGTAAACAGTATCCAATCGTTAGCATGGATACTGCGATTGGAATGCGCCCAGATATTGCTTTGTTTTCTGCAGGTGGAAGTACCTCATTAGAACATGCACCTCGTTTTAAAGAAGCTGGCACTACAGTTATTGATAATTCTTCTGCATGGAGAATGGATCCAGCTATTAGGTTAGTAGTTCCAGAAGTGAATGCAAATACTTTATCAATAGATGATAAAATTATTGCTAATCCAAATTGTTCTACCATTCAAATGGTGGTTGCATTAAAACCATTGCATGATAAATATAAAATCAAACGTGTAGTTGTTTCTACGTATCAATCGGTAACCGGAACAGGTGTTAAAGCGGTTGAGCAAATGATGAATGAACGTAAAGGCATTTATGATGGTGAAATGGCTTATCCATATCAAATTGATTTAAATGTTATCCCTCAAATTGATGTATTTACAGATAATGGATATACAAAAGAGGAAATGAAAATGATTAACGAAACTCGTAAAATTATGGGCGACGACAATATTCGTTTAACAGCTACTACGGTTCGTATTCCAGTAATGGGTGGGCACTCAGAATCAGTAAACATTGAGTTTGAAAATGAATTCGATTTAGCTGATGTAACTTCTTTGTTAGAAAAAACTGAGGGAATTATCGTTGTAGATGATACCGCAAATTTAAAATATCCAATGCCAAAAGATGCACATGAAAAAGATGAAGTATTTGTAGGTCGTATCCGTAGAGATGAATCGATGCCAAATACATTAAACATGTGGATAGTAGCTGATAATTTACGTAAAGGTGCTGCTACAAATGCTGTTCAAATTGCTGAGTATTTGGTAAGAAAAGAGCTGGTTTAGATAGTTAAACGTTGTAAATTATACGTTTTAAGTTTATATAAATTTTAAAAAGTGATGTATCTTATGCATCACTTTTTTAATATCAATCGTTTTTAATAGACAAATTATTCTAATGAAAATATTTAAGATTCAACTACTGTTATTATTTTTTACATGTCAATGTTTTGCTCAATTTCCAGTCGCTAAACTAGAGCAGGCTTACCAAAATTTAATAAATGATGAACAGGCAAAGTATGCCATTACTTCACTCTGTGTACTTGATGCAAAAACTGGAAAAGTGATTTTTGCTAAAAATGAAAATATTGGGCTAGCAACCGCTTCAACATTAAAAATAATTACATCTGCTACTGCTTTCAGCATTTTAGGAAAAGATTTTAAATATCAAACAACATTAGCATATAGTGGAAAAATTACTGCTGATGGAACTTTACTTGGTGATTTAATCATTATTGGTAGTGGAGACCCAACGCTTGGATCATGGCGTTATGAGCAAACCAAAGAAAATGTAATATTAACAGGTTGGGTAAACGCAATAAAAACTGCTGGAATTAAAAAGATTGAAGGTGCAATAATTGGAGATGATCGTTTATTTGGCACTCAATCTATGCCAGAAGGCTGGATTTGGCAAGACATGGGGAATTACTATGGAGCTGGAACCTCAGCATTGGCTTGGAGGGAAAACCAATTTGACATCCAATTAAAACCTGGAGGAAGCACAGGTGCAGAAGCTAGTGTACAAAAAGTTGTTCCGGCAATGCCCTATTTAAAAGTTATTAATGAACTTAAAACTGGCTCAACAGGTTCAGGAGATAATGCTTATGGTTTTCTACCTCCTTATAGTGAAATAGCTTATTTACGGGGCACTTGGGGTATGGGAATTAGCAAAGCCGGAATTTCTTTGGCACTACCAGATCCTGCATATGATGCAGCTTATCGCTTACGAGATACTTTATCGAGATTAGCTATTTCTGCTAGTAAAGAGGCTACAACTGCTAGGAGGCTACACTTAGAAGGCAAAGTTTTACCGGCCATAACACAAAAACTTGCAACAATTAGTTCGCCAGATTTGAGCGAAATCGTTTATTGGTTCAATAAAAAAAGCGTTAATCTTTATGGGGAGCAACTGCTAAAAACAATTGCTTGGAAATTAGACAAAACCCCTAGCACCAGAAATGGAGCATCAGCGATAATTAACTTCTGGGCTGCTAAAGGAATTGATAAAAATGCATTGAATATTTTAGATGGAAGTGGGCTTTCTCCAGGAACAAGGGTAACCACTTCAGCAATGGCCTCTATTTTATTCCAAGCTCAAAAAGAAGATTGGTTTGCTGCTTATTACAATTCATTTCCAGAAAATAATGGTATGAAATTAAAAAGTGGCAGTATAAACGATGTTTCTGCTTATGCTGGATATTATACTGACAACAAAGGGAACAAATACATTGCTGTAATTAACATCAACAATTACAATGGTTCTGGAATTAGCAAAAAGTTGTTTAAAGTTTTGGATGCATTGAAATAATTATTTGTCATTCAGAGCTAAGCAAAGAATCTATTAAGTATATTCAACTTATCAGATTCCTCTAAAGTCGGAATGATAAAGTTTAAAATCAATGCAATTCGAGCTTCGTCCTTTTCAAACTACAGATTTAATGAGCTTGGTAAAACATGCCAACAATTATAATATTGCAAAAAATCTAAGTAATAAATTCCCATTTCCTTATACACAAGATGATGGTATTAGGTTTATCAATTTTGCGCAATCCTCAACACCCAATCAAATTTTTGCAATTGTAGTTAATGGTGAGGTTGCTGGTTCAATCGGTATACATCCACAATTAGACTTTTATTGTAAAAATGCGGAAATGGGTTACTGGATTTCTGAAGAATATTGGGGTCGGGGTATTGTTCCTGAAGCAATAAAATTGATGGTAAATTACGGCTTTAAAACATTTGACATCACAAGAATTTTTGCCAGAACTTTTGATACCAACATTAAATCTCAACGAGTTTTAGAAAAAACAGGATTTACTTTAGAAGCACAGCTAAAGGAAACATTCTATAAAAACGGAACTGTATATGATGAAGTAATTTATGCGATAAGGAAACAAGCAAATCTTTAAAATCATGAAGAATATCAATCTAATTATTAAAGCTGGCTTAATTGCTGGAACTTTAGATATCATTGCAGCTTTCTTGAATTTTTATCTAAAAACAGGTAAAAATGTAACGATTGTCTTAAAATATATCGCCAGCGCTGTATTTGGTAAAACTGCAATGACTGGAGGCACAGACATGATTTTATTTGGTTTATTAATGCATTTTCTGGTTGCATTAATTTTTACAATATTGTTTTCGCTCATCTATTCCAAACTTTGGAAATGGTTTCAAAACACAATTCTTATTGCAATTTTATATGGTGTTTTTGTTTGGTCAATCATGAATTTAATTATTGTTCCAAATTCAAAAGCCTCACAAATTCCATTTTCATGGTCGGCTGGATTAATTAATTGTTTAATTTTAATTAGCTGTATCGGCTTACCTCTTTCCTATTTGTTCCATAAACATGCGAGATCTGTTAAAGATTAAGTTCCTATTTCAATTGTTACTATAAATCCATTGTACCCCAATTCTTAATGTCTTAAATAATTGATAAATTGCGATTTAATTTTACTAATTTTTCTACCCGATGAAATTTATCTTCCGAATTATACCACTTTTACTTTTATCTGTTAATGTTTCAGCACAATCTTTAGATGGAAGTACTGAAATTTTTGCAAACAATGAGCCCATAGCAAATAGTGAAATTTCAATTATTCCAGAACCTGTTAGCTTAATTAAACAAGCTGGACATTTTGTATTACCAAATAACATTACCATTCAGGTCAGCAAATTGCCAGAGTTAAAACAAACGGTAGCATTTTTAAAAGAACGTTTATCTATACCGACTGGATATTATGTAAGTTCAGTTAATCCTCCTTCAGCCAATGCCACTATTAAATTAATTATAAACGACTCTGAGGATGCAACTTTAGGAAGTGAAGGTTATCATTTAACTGTTGGGTTAAAGCAAGTGATCATTAGAGCTAACAAACCTGCAGGTTTATTTTATGGCGTACAAACATTGATACAACTGCTACCAAAAGAAATAGAAAGTAAAGAAGTAGTTAAAAATATAAGATGGACTGCTCCATGTGTAGAAGTAAAAGACTTTCCACGTTTAGGATGGCGAGGGCTAATGTTTGATGTTGCAAGGCACTTTTTTACTAAACAAGAAGTAAAACAATATATTGATGCAATGGTGCGCTATAAGTATAACATTTTGCACCTACATTTAGCCGATGATGAAGGCTGGAGAATTGAAATTAAAGGTTTGCCAAAGCTAACAGAAGTTGGTGCTTGGAATGTTAAAAGAGTAGGTACTTTTGGAGATTTTATACCACCAAAACCTGAAGAACCTCGTAATTATGGTGGTTTTTATACGCAAGAAGATATTAAGGAATTGGTAGCTTATGCTAAAGATCGGTTTGTAGATATCATGCCTGAAATAGATGTCCCTGGTCATAGTTTGGCAGCAATCGCATCATATCCAGAGCTTTCATGCACACCAGAAGCTGTAAATTATAAAGTACGCAGCGGCGAAAAAATTATGGACTGGAGCCGCGGTGCCCCTCCACTTGGTTTAATAGACAATACGCTTTGCCCAGCTAATGAAAAAGTTTATGTTTTCTTAGATACTGTATTTACTCAAATTGCAAAACTGTTTCCTTTCCAATACATCCATGTTGGGGGTGATGAAGTTGCTCGCAATTTTTGGGAAAAGAATGACCAAATAAAAGATTTAATGAAGCGTGAGGGTTTAAAAACTATCCCTGATGTGCAAGCTTATTTTGAAAAAAGAGTAGAGCAAATTATTGTAGCTAAGGGTAAAAAGTTTATGGCTTGGGATGAGGTTTTAGAAGGTGGTGTTTCTCAAAGTGCAGCAGTAATGAGTTGGAGAGATATGAAATACGGTAAAGAGGCTGCCTTGGCTGGTCATGAAGTAGTAATGACACCAACACAATATGCTTATATAGATTACATGCAGGCTGATGCCATTACAGAACCGAAAGTATATGCTTCTTTAAGACTAAGTAAATCTTATGAGTTTGATCCAATACCACAAGGTGTAAACCCAGCTTTAATTAAAGGGGGGCAAGCTAACTTATGGACAGAGCAAGTTTACAATATCCGTCAGGCAGAGTATATGACTTGGCCCCGTGGTTTTGCTATTGCAGAATCTGTTTGGAGTCCAAAAGAGAAAAAAAATTGGACAAACTTTTTTGCCCGTACAGAACAACATTTTAAGCGTTTAGATATAGCTGAAACTAAATATGCACCAAGCGTGTATGACCCAATATTTACAGTTAAAAGAAGTGCAGACAGAAATCTTTCTATTAATTTAAGCACAGAAGTAGAAGGTTTAGATATTTATTATAGCTTCGATAATTCGTTCCCAGACCGTTTCTATCCAAAGTATACTACTCCCCTAGTGCCTCCTATTGATGCCAAAGTGCTAAAAGTAATTACATATAGAGGTAAAGATCCAGTTGGACGAATGATGAACATGCCTATTGAAGAACTAGAGAAAAGAGCTGGTAAGAGATAATATAAATGCCAATACTAAAGTTTTGGTGCAATGCGTGGTAACCTATTAACCCTGTATCTTTCTATTATTTTAGCTGGCTTCTTGTGGGCAATTAAGTTCTGGGTTGATATTTATACATTAACCATGTTGAAAAAAGCAAAAAGAGTTTATTAGAAACCTTACAGTAATGAAGAAAGAAACTATTTTACTTGTATTGTTTATTCTAGCTAAAATTGTATTGCAATATTTAGTGGTTAACCCAGTTTATGAATTGCATCGGGATGAATTTTTACATTTAGATCAGGCCAAACATTTGGCTTGGGGTTTTCATTCAGTACCACCATTAACTTCATGGATTTCTTGGCTAATTTTACAACTTGGCAACTCCACTTTTTGGATTAAATTCTTTCCTGCACTTTTTGGCTCATTAACAATTTTGGTGGTCTGGAAAACAATTGAAGCATTAAAGGGAAGTTTATTTGCCTGTATATTAGCTTCCACTGCATTACTTTTTTCGGTTTTGCTAAGGATAAATATTTTATACCAACCTAATTCTTTAGATATTTTATGTTGGACTTTAATCTACTACACATTCATTCATTTTATCCAAACAGGTAATTCTAAATGGTTATATTTTTTAGCAGTCAGCTTTGCTATTGGATTTTTAAATAAATACAATATTGTATTCTGCTTATTAGGTTTGCTACCTGCAATAGTGCTCACCAAACACAGAAAATTATTTTTAAAGCCTGAGTTCTACTTCAGTATAATTTTGGCCCTGGCCTTAATCAGTCCAAATATTATCTGGCAAATTGAAAATGATTTTCCAGTGCTTAAGCACATGAAAGAATTAGCAGAAACCCAGTTAGTTCATGTAAATAGAATGGATTTTATAAAAGAGCAAATCTTCTTCTTTATAGGCTCTATTTTTATTATTATAATCTCATTTATTTCATTTTTCAGCTATACTCCCTTCAAACCTTATCGTTTATTTTTTTGGACCTACATTTTTACAATCCTAATTTTTATCTTTTTTAAAGCAAAAGCATATTATGCAATTGGCCTCTATCCTATTTTCTTTGCTTTTGGTTCAGTTTATTTAAGCATTCTATTACAACATGGTTGGAAGTATTATATCCGATATGTAGCAATAGTTATTATATTATTATTTGCATATCCATTGATAGAAACTGCCTTACCTGTATACACACCAGCTAAATATGCCAATGATGCGAAGGAGCATAAGCCATTTAGCGAACATACTTGGGAAGACGGTAAAAAACATTTTATATCTCAGGATTTTGCAGATATGATTGCTTGGAAAGAATTAGCGCTAAAAGTTGATTCTATTTATGCTGGCATAAGCGATAAGAAGACTGTTTTCATCCTTTGCGATAATTATGGGCAGGCAGGTGCCATTAACTATTATTCGAAAACCAAAGGTTTAATAGCCAATTCATTTAGTGCAGATTATGTGGGCTGGGTAGATTTAGACAAAGAAATTAAAACAGTGATTAGAATTAAGGAGATCGATAACACTGATTATACTAGAGATAAATCCTTATTTGGAAGTATAGTTCAGGTCGCAGAAATTGAGAATAAGTTTGCCAGGGAAAAAGGTACAAAAGTTATCATTTTAAGTTATCCTAAAATAGATTTGGCCAAACTTTTAAGGAAAGAAAGAGCTGCTGGAAATTTAGATTAGACGGCTTAATTATTCCATAAATCCTTAAATCAGAAAACCATTACAAGACAAATTATTGTTATTCATTTTTAGCGATAGCGGATTGTTTTTTATTTGCAGATCTCAATAATTTTTGTAACTTCATATAGCTTAAAAAGGAGGTTTATCATGAACGTTATCCAAAAAGTTGAGCACTGGGGCGATGCCCATCACGCAAAATGGTTAGATGTAGTACGCATCGTATTAGGCTTAATAATTTTTAGTAAGGGTATTGCACTCATCAGCGATACTGGTCAGCAACAAGAACTTTTGTTAAAGAATAGTGTTTTCGGCTTTTCAGAAATGATAGCAAGTTTAGCTATTCATATTATTGCTTTTGCACATTTGGTGGGCGGCATTTTAATTACCATTGGTTTAGTCACAAGATTTGCTGTGGTTATTCAAATTCCAATTTTAGTGTGTGCAATCTTATTTGTAAATATCTCTAACGGATTTTCTGCGCTAAATTCAGAATTGTGGTTATCGTTAATTGTACTTTGTCTATTGGTTCTGTTCTGGGTAATTGGTTCTGGGCCATTTTCTGTTGATCATCAGATTAGAAGAAGGCATTAAGAGTTCATTGGCATTGATTATATGTGATGTATGCATGCCGTTAAATTACAGGTAACAAACCGGTAGATTTGGCAGGAAATTGTTACAGTGTTAGCCTTTATGATGAGTAATTTTAAAGATAAACTTATTACTTTCGCCTTTAAATTACACCATGAAAAAAATTATTCTTTTTGCGCTAACATTAATCACAACAACTGTTTTTTCGCAAAGTCAAACAGACACCTATTTTAAATTAACTAGAGCGAACTTCAATCAAGACAATGCATATGCAACAACAGCATTTGTAGAAAAATATTTTCGTGTTCCGGGAAATACAGGCTTCAATGCGAGCATCCACTATGTTGAAAATATCTTGAAAAAGGCTGGTTTTGTTGAGCAAAAAAATGATGAATTCGAATCGCCTTTAACCTACCGCATTGAAAAACGACCAATGAAAAGAAACACTTGGGAACCCGTAGATGCGAGTGTAACCATTGTTGGCGAGAAAATGCCCTTAATAGCTTATCAAACAAACAGAAATATGATCCCGATTAACTGCCCTTCAACACCAACTGAAGGCATTACGGCTGAGGTAATTTTTGTAGGCAGAGGAACTGCGAAAGAGTTAGAAGGTAAAGATTTAAAAGGTAAAATTTTGTTTGCAGATGCTTCTACTGGTCGATTGATTGCTACTGCAGCAAAAGCTGGCGCTATTGGTGTAATGGGATACGCCATGCCAAAATATAACCAACCCGAAAAATACCAAACCTCAATTTCTTTTGGTAGTATGCCAGCTGATGCAGGCATTTGGTCTTTGCTTTTATCATATGGTGTTAAAGAAAAACTTAAAGCGGCCTGTCTTACAGGGAAAGTAGAATTAAAAGTAAATATCCAAACCAAAATTTACCAATCAGAAGAGCTAACGATAGTTGCTAATGTAAAAGGAAATATAAAGCCCAATGAACGCTTTGTTTATAGTGCTCACGTACAGGAACCTGGTGCCAATGACAACGCCACAGGTGTAGGCACATTAGCAGAAATGGCAAGAGTTACTGCTAGTTTAGTAAAAACTGGAAAGCTGAAGCCACAACGTACTTTAACTTTTTTATGGGGTGATGAAATTGTTTCTACAAGAAGATACATTATTGAAGACACTACTCGTTCAAAAGGCATCCTATGGGGAATGAGTTTAGATATGGTTGGCGAAGACACCCAAAAAACGGGAGGGTCTTTTTTAATTGAAAAAATGCCAGATCCATCTGCAATTTGGACACGTGGTACAGATAAACATAGCGAATGGGGTGCTGGAGATGTAAAAGAAAAAGACCTTTTCCCTCATTATTACAACGATTTCATATTTGACATCTGCAAAGCACAGGGCAAATTTGCTAATTGGACAGTAAATTTTAACCCTTTTGAAGGGGGAAGTGACCATACACCATTCTTGCAGAATAAAATCCCTGGTTTATTGATGTGGCATTTTACAGATGTATTTTATCACACGGATAACGATAGGATTGATAAGGTTTCTGCTACAACGATGAAAAATGTAGGCATTAGTGCATTAACTGCAGCCTATACACTAGTTACAGCGAATGAAATTACGGCATCTGCTACTGTTACTCAAGTTAAAAATGATGCCTTAATTCGCCTAAAAACTGAATTTGAATTGAGCAAAAAGGCAATTGCTGATGGTAAATCTGTAGCTGATGAAAAACACATTGTAGAGGTTTGGGGCAAATATTATAGAGATGCTTTGGCAACTATTGGAACTATGGCAGTAAAACCTGAAACCACTAAAGTTGGCTCTGCAATTAAAGTTGCTACACTCGAAATTGAAAAACAAACACAGACTTATTTAACTGAACTTAAATAAGTTATATACTCTATTTATTAATCAGTCCTCAATTCTTCCAATTAGAGAGTATCAAATCCATTTGCATTTTTCTTAGCACTAGCTAATGATCTGTCGAAAAGATCGAGCTATATAGCTACGTACTCCATACACTATTATTTAAAATAATTCTAAATAGAACTTGCATCATTCGAACACAAATGATACATTTGCCGCAAATTAGAATTAATCTAAATAAATATACTATGAAAAAAACCTACACTCTACTACTAATTTTCACAATTCTACTAATAACTGGATTTCAAAGTTTCGCTCAACTAACCTCTATGGTAGCAAAAGGAACCATCACTGGTAAAGTAACCACAAATGATGGCCAGCCTGCTGCTGCTGTAAGTGTTCAAATTTTGGAAACCAATAAAAGAACCATTACAAACGCAAATGGTGTTTATACTTTTAATGGTTTAAAAAGCGGTGATTATACTGTTAAAACCTCTTACGTTGGGTTAAAAGTTCAGTCACAGAAAGTATCAGTTGTAGAGGGTCAGATTGTTACGCTTAATTTTACACTTTCAGAAAATGCAGACCAATTGGATGAAATTGTTATTTCTACCTACAAATCATCAAATACAAAAACAACAAATACAGGGAAGATTGCAATTCCAGCAAGAGATCTTCCTCAATCAGTACAGGTAATAGGGAGTCAGGTTATTACAGACCAACAAGCTAATCGATTAGGTGATGTACTTAAAAACGTGAATGGGGTTGCCCTTGGAGCGAATAGAGGTTCTGTTGGTGAGAATTTTTATGCAAGAGGCTATAGTTTAGGCGCAAATAATGTTTTCAAAAATGGGGCTCGTACTACAATTGGTGGTATTCCAGAAGCGAGTACACTAGAATCTGTTGAGGTACTTAAGGGTAGTGCAGCGTTATTATATGGTGGTGTTTCTGGCGGAGCAGTAGTAAACATGGTGACAAAAAAACCAAAATTTGAATATGGTGGCGAGGTTTCTATGCGTGTTGGAAGTTATGATCTTTATAAACCTATAGTTGATCTATATGGTCCAATTTCAAAAAAACTTGCCTTCAGGGTAATTTCTACTTATGAAAGTGCCGGCAGCTACCGCGACAATGTAAAGTCGAAAAGATTATATATCAATCCTTCATTACTTTATAAAATTAATGACAAAACCGAGGTGATTTTACAAGGTGATTACCTAAAAAGTGATTTCACTCCTGATTTTGGAATAGGTACTGTAGCAAATGCAATTTCACCATTGAGCAGAAATATGTTCATAAACACAGACTTTGCATATAACAATACGCACACTGCTACAGCACAATTAAATGTGAACCATAAATTTAATGAGGATTGGAAATTAAATGTGATTGCATCTTTGCAATCATATAAAAGAGATTATTTTTCTACTGAAAGACCTTTTGCTGATGCAGCAGGGCTTTGGAAACGTGCACTTACACGTTCTAATATTGAAGAGTTTACCTATAACCAACAAATCAATTTAAATGGATCATTTAAAACTGCTTTTATTCAACATTCCTTATTAGTGGGAGCTGATGCAGATCAATCAAGAATCATAACTGCTGGTTTTTCTAATCCGAACACACTTGGTCCAGCTTCTAGTAGATATTATGATTCAGTAAACTTACTTGAGCTTTCTGGCTTAAACCAAGCCACTAACTTCAATATGCCTGCAACAACAAGAATAGCTAACACCCAAGCTTCTGTTTTTAGAATGGGTGGATTTGTTCAGGATTTAATGGTAATAACTGATCAATTTAAAGTGTTAGCAGGAGTAAGATGGTCATTCCAAAAAACACCAACAACTACTATCGATAGTTTAGCAAATGGCACTAGGACTAAAGGAAAGGTTGCAGATAAGATTGACAAAGCCTTTTCTCCTAAGGTTGGCCTAATCTACCAACCTTTAAAAACTACTTCTATCTATGTCAGCTATTCAAACAACTTTACTTCGAATGCAGGAACAGATATAGCTACAGATGCACCCATGGATCCATCCATTATTGACCAATATGAAGCCGGAGTAAAAAATGACTTTCTAGATGGAAAGCTTTCTGCCAACGTTACTTATTATAAAATTAAGAACGATAAATTTGCCCAGACCGCTTTAGCTGATGCTACCAAAAGAGAGTTTTCTGGTAGTACAGAAAGTGATGGTTTAGAAATTGATCTTTCTGGTACAATTGTAAAAGGATTAAATTTTATAGCAGGTTACAGTTATAATTACATGCGTTATACTTCAACACTAGCTACTACAGGGATTGTGGAAGGTGAACGTTTAGTGGGTACTACCAAAAACACGGCTAATGGAACCTTGTTTTATACTTTTACACAAGGTAGGTTGAAAGGATTAAAACTAGGCACCTCTGCATTTTATGTTGGTGATCGTTTAGGTGGCAGAAATACTACTAAGAACAATTCATCATCTGGAATTATTTCATTAGATGGATTTACCACTATTGATTTCTCTGCAGGATACGCTTACAAAAAATTCACCATCCTGGCTAAGCTTTCTAACATTGGAAATGAGCTAAACTATTATGTACACGAAAACTATAGTGTAAATCCAATTCCTCCTCGTCAGTTTGCTGCAACCTTAGGTTATAAGTTCTAATATTGATAGGTAGATCGGATTGGGTTAAAACTATCCGATCTATCATTTATTAGTCATTTAAGAATTCAATAACAATTAAGTATATTCAAATTACTTAAAATATTCTCACTTCTTTTGATTCTTATTAAATTAGTGAAAACGCATACAACAAAAGGATCTTTGTGTTTGATAGGATGTAATTGATACTTAAAATAAGACTATGAATTTTCACACTCGTAAATGGATAAAACCAGAAGACCTAAATCCCAATGGAGGCTTATTTGGTGGTAGCTTGTTAAAATGGATTGATGAAGAAGCTGCCATTTATGCTATTGTACAATTAGAAAATCCAAAGGTTGTAACCAAATACATGTCTGAAATTAACTTTGTTAGTTCTGGCAAACTTGGTGACATTATTGAATTGGGAATCACGGCTACATCTTTTGGCACTACATCTATCACCATGTGTTGTGAAGTAAGAAATAAGATTACCAGAAAAAGTATTTTAACAATTGATAAAATTGTTTTTGTAAATATCAACGATTATGGTGAGCCAACACCACATGGCAAGACAAAAATCAAATACATTGAAGAACAATTTGAGCAAGAAAAGCAATAGTTAGTTTGACTGCTTATAATACGCCCTAGGCATTCAATTTTTCTTCCAAAATCTCTACATCTAAATCAAATGCGTTTACAATAATTTGAGCTTGGTTATAGTAAATATCTCGCTCTGTTAATTTCATTTCTATAAAAGCCAGCAATTGCTCATCATCCATGCCTTTAAGTAAAGGTCTCTTTTCTCTATTGTGAAGTCTAGACGCTAATTGTGGTGGTGTCATTTGCAAATAAATGGTTTTACCATGCGCATTCATCCATTCCATATTATCAAAAAAGCAAGGTAGTCCTCCACCTGTTGCAATTACACAGGTTTCTGGATAAGGAAATGTTTTTAAGGTTTGACTTTCCAATTCTCTAAAAGCGGTTTCACCATTTTCAGCAAAGTATTCGGCAATTGTTTTTCCTTCTTGCGCTACAATTTCGGCATCTAAATCTATTACCGGACAATTTAATCTATTTGCCAATTGTTTTGCTTTGGTACTCTTACCGCAGCCCATAAATCCAATTAGGAAGACTTTCATAACTGATGATCGCGTTTTAAAATGACATAATCTGTAACAGGTGGAGTAATCCCATCTAACTTAAACATGGTAGCTATTTGAGCTCTATGATAGGTAGAATGATTTACAACATGAAATAAAATATCCTTAGCTAAACTTTTATACTGATCACCAATTGAATTGGTATAAGTAATTTCCTTATCCAATGGGATAGTTGTAAATATCTGGGCTAGCAATTTGAAATTTTCAGCTGAAATCTGTTCGAATAATTCAACGCCATAAGTTTGCCAAACTTGATATTTTGGAGCTAAGCCTAAAATTCTATTTGCCCAAATATGTTGTGCATTTAAAACATGGCAAAATAATGCAATTGCTTTTGGAGAAACTTCTGGATGCTGTTTAAAAATTGAAATCAATTTTCCATCAGCAATTTTAGTATAGTTAATGCTTTCTTCTAACATATTAGGCCAATTTAACTCTTGGATCAACCCAAGCATATAGCAAATCAACCAATATATTTACCACCACAAATATGAAAGCAATAAATAAGATGGAGCCCATTACAACAGGAAAATCAGACATTTCTAAAGCTGTAACTGTTGTTCTACCTAATCCATTATATCCAAAAATATATTCTACAAAAAATGAACCTGCCAATAAAGATGCAAACCATCCTGATATTGCCGTAATTACCGGATTTAAAGCATTTTTTAAGGCATGTTTATAGATAATCGTATTGCGGCTTAAACCTTTTGCTCTTGCAGTACGAATATAATCTTGTGCAAGTACATCTAGCATCGCACTACGAGTTAATTGCACAATAATAGCCAATGGTCTCAATCCTAAAGTTATCATTGGTAACCAGAGGTTTCTCCAAGTAATAATTTCTCCTTTAAATGGATCGTAACTATATAAGCTCCCACTCATATTTAAGCCCGTATAATCTGCCAGTACAAATCCAAAAAGCCATGCAATGATAATACCAGCAAAAAATGAAGGTGCAGATATGCCCAAAATTGCAAATGTATTGGCTGCATTATCTATCCAAGTTCCTTGTCTTACCGCAGAAAGTACTCCTAAAAAAACGCCTATTATTGTAGCGAAAATCATTGCTGTTAATGCCAATACAAATGTATTCGGAACAGTTTCTGAAAGTATAGTGGTTACATCTCTTTTAGTTTGATAAGAACGTCTTAAGTAAGGGCTTTTAATAACAATAACATCACTTCCAACACTAATCAGTTTTTGATAATGGTATTTTTCTTGGTTTTCTTTATCATTGTCATGAATACTAATGGGCGACAAATCATTAATGTAAAGAAAAAACTGAACTGGCTTTGATTTGTCTAGACCAAACTCTTTTCGAACAGCTTCTAAAGATTGCACATCAGAACGTTGTCCCATAGTCATTCTGGCTGGATCACCAGGTAAGATATTAAAAAGCACAAAAACAACTAAAATAACTCCGGCCATTACAGCAAAGCCATACAGTAGTTTTCTTAGTGCGTAAATTCCCATTATTTGCTGAAATATTTTTCGGTCAATTCGTCAAACGAAGGCAAACTATGGTAATGCCATTTATTAATGACAACTCCATTTTTTAATAACAAAACACCAGGATTTGCTCTTACCATACTTTTTAAAGGAACCGCATCAGCATAAAAAATCTCTATAAATAGTTTCATTTTTTTACCAAACACAGTTGCATCTTGTGCAGAATTAGAAGTTAATAAAACCGTTCTGATGTTAAATTGCTCAGCAGCATTTAAAGCTAAAGCATTGGTTTCTGCTATGGCTTTTTCATTCGTATGATTTAAATCATAGGCAACTACAACCAAATTATAATAAGGATTTTCTACAATCTCTTTTGTATAGTCTGTTCCAGAAGCATCCGAAATCATTAAATCTTTAATCTTAACCTCAAATCCCTTTTTTATTAGTTTCTTCTCTGGCGTACCAACAACTTCCCAATTCTCATCTTTCCAAACCTCTAATTTCATGTAATCTTTATCGCTCATGAGCTTAGTTTCAGCAGTCTTCTTATTCTTTAACTCATACATGATCAAATATTCATCTTGAGCAGCACCGGGAGGAGTCTTCATTGATTCAGGAATACTAGAACCAACCTTATATGGTAAAAAATCTATAACTGGCAAGTAGTTGTAAGTGAAAATACCAAAAGCCAAAGCAATTAAAAAAACAGCTAATGATAAACCTCTTTGCAATTTTGCACTTGATGTAACGGGATTAATTTTAGCTCGGTGAATGAACAAATAGACAATCATAACTAGCAAAATCAAATCTTTGCTAAAAGATTGCCATGGCGTAAGTGGAATTGCATCGCCAAAACAGCCACAAGAAGTAACTACTTTAAAAGCAGCAGAAACAAATGTTAAAAACGTAAAGAAAATAATTAAAGCAAGCAAACCTTTAGTTACTTGATTTTTCCAGAAGCCAAATAACAATAAAGCTCCTAAAACTATCTCGAGCACACATAAAATGATAGCAATTCCAGTAGCCCAATTGTTTAGAAAACCAATATGAAAAACTTCAAAATATTCTTGCAGTTTATAACCAAAACCAAGCGGGTCGTTAGCTTTAATTAGGCCAGAGAAAATAAATAATATTCCAATAAACCATCTACAAAAATTCAAAGCTATCTTCTGCATATCAGTTGATTTTAATTAACTCCAAGTTTAATTAATGCAAAAACGGCATAGTTCAGCATGTCTTGATAATTGGCTTTAACACCTTCAGAGGCTATAGTTTGACCTAAATTATCCTCAATTTGTTTAACTCTTAATATCTTCATCAATATTAAATCAGTTAATGAACTAATGCGCATATCTCTCCAAGCTTCTCCATAATCATGGTTCTTGGCAAACATCAATTCTTTTGTTTCATTAACTCTTTTATCAAATAAATTTTCCACAAGATCTACTTCCATCTCATTAGGCTCATTTTCAGTTAGGTCTAACTGCAACATAGCAATAACACAGTAATTTACAATACCAATATATTCTGATGTAATGTTTTCTCCTACCTTAGAAACTTTCTTTTCTTCTAATGTACGGATGCGTTGTGCCTTGATAAAAATTTGATCTGTTATAGAGGCTGGCCTAAGAATGCGCCAGGCTGTTCCATAATCTTTTGTCTTCTTTAAAAAAAGCGATTTGCAAACCGCTATAACGCTATCGTACTCGTGTGATGTATTTACTGCCAAAACAATTAAAATATTTAGTTTAAAGCTATTTTAATACCTATTTTTGTATTAAATGATGGCTAAAGATACATTTTTAAACCGAAAATTAACACTAAATAGCAAAGGGAAACTAATAGATTTAAGTACTCCTGCTGTTATGGCCATCTTAAATATTACCCCTGATTCATTTTACCAGAAAAGTAGGGTAAACACTATTGATGAAGCATTAAAATCTACCGAAAAGTTTATAAATGAGGGTGCTAAGTTTATAGATATTGGTGCTTATTCATCTAGACCAGGTGCAATTGATGTGAGTTTAGAGGAAGAATTAAAACGATTAATTCCTATAGTTGAAGCTATATCAAAAGAATTTTCGATTCTAATTTCTATAGATACTTTCAGAGCTAAAGTAGCCGAAGAAAGCATTCATGCTGGGGCTCACTTAATTAATGATATTTCTGCAGGAAGTTTAGATGAGGCAATGTTTGAAACTATTGCAAAACTTCAAATTCCTTATATTATCATGCATATGAAAGGAACGCCGCAAACCATGCAACAAGACCCAACTTATGAAAATGTAACAGCTGAAGTGCTAACTTATTTTACAGAAAAACTCTCGAGTTTAAAAAAATTAGGCGTTAAGGATATCATTATTGATCCAGGTTTTGGTTTTGCAAAGACAATTTCTCATAACTATGAACTTTTACAACAAATGCAAAGCCTAACTACTTTTGAGTTGCCAATGCTAGTGGGTTTTTCAAGAAAATCTATGATTACAAAAGTACTGAACATAAAAAATGAAGATGCTTTAAATGGAACTACCATACTAAACACTATTGCTTTACAGAAAGGTGCATCAATTTTAAGAGTTCATGATGTAAAAGCAGCAATTGAGTGCATAAATCTCTCAGAAAAAATAAAATTCCCTTAATTTTTAACATAAAATAGCTTATTATCTCTTTTTTAAGACCCAAATTCTTAATTAGTTGATTTAAAGCCTCAAAATAATTAACTTGTGCTCAATGAAAAACCTTGATTTCGATTTCCTTCTAGAAAAAATAACTTGGGTAAGTGTAATCGACATCATAGTTGTAGCCATACTAATCTATTATGTGTACAGCCTGATTAGAAATACATTAGCAGTAAATTTATTATTAGGCATGCTAATTATATTTCTTTTTTACCATTTGGTGAAAAGTTTACATATGGATTTGCTGTCTACCATCATTAATAAATTTATAAGCGTAGGTATTATGGCGCTTATCATTATTTTTCAGCCAGAAATAAGAAGATTTCTACTCCACATCGGAAAAAGTACTTTCTTGCAAAAAAACAAAGCCTGGTGGGGCTATTTATTCGGCAGTAAAGATTTAGAGCGAGATAACTTAATTAGAATAAAGCCAATTATAGATGCTTGCAAAAGCATGAAAAAGACTCGAACAGGTGCTTTAATTGTGTTTGTGAAATTTTATGATGATGAACTTTTTAGCAATAGTTGCGAATTAATTGATTCTAAAATATCAAAACGATTATTAGAAAGTATTTTTCAAAAACACAGTCCATTACATGATGGAGCGGTAGTGATTGCTGAAAATAAAATTAAAAGTGCAAGTTGTATTTTGCCTTTAACCGATAATGATAAATTACCACCTCAATTTGGTCTACGCCATAGAGCAGGCATTGGTGTATCTGAAACAACAGATGCAGTTGCTGTAATTATATCAGAAGAAACTGGAGAAATTGCTTACGCCAAACAAGGCAGGGTTAGAATGAACGTATCTTTCGGAGAGCTAGAAAAGTTGCTGAATAAAGATTTTTAAAGAAGATGATTACACGGATTTAAGAAGATTACACAGATTCCTATAAAATAAAGAGCCCATCCTACATAAAGCAGAATGGGCTCTTTATTATCTGTGAAATCACCTTAAGCGGTGTAATTAACCTTTAGCAATATTGCTCAAATGCACCAATTAAACTATCGGCAATCATTTGTGCAGGACGGCCTTCAATTTGATGGCGCTCAATCATGTGTACTAATTTTCCATCTTTAAATAATGCCATAGCAGGTGATGACGGAGGGAAAGGCATCATATATGCTCTTGCTCTATCTACTGCATCTTTTTCCATTCCAGCAAAAACTGTTACCAATTTATCTGGGTGTTTTGCATTAGAAGCTGCTAATTTAGCTGCAGGACGAGCATTAGCCGCAGCACAACCACATACAGAGTTTACTACAACAAATACAGTTCCTTCGCTTTTAATTGCACTATCAACAGCATCTGCCGATTTTAATTCTTCAAAACCAACGTTTGTTAACTCAGCACGCATTGGCTCTACTAAATATTCTGGATACATTTCTTTCTATTTTTATTAAACAGTGCAAAGATAGCAAATATGATGCGCTAATATTTATCGTAACATAAAATAACAATTTACTGACTTACAGCACATAAAAAAACGGTCTATAAATTAATATAGACCGTTCCAATAATATAGTTAGCAATTATTGCAATCCTTTTAAGAAATCTTGCATTGCTTCTGGATCACTCAGCATTCCTGTACCAAACATGATAATGATAACTGCGTAATAGATTAATGTTAAAATGTTTAATACCAAACCTATAATGGCACAAACTCTACCTGCATTAAGGTTTTTAAAAGAACCTTCTGTATACAAGGTTGGATTTGCGGCATAAAGTGCTTTATCTTTTTTACTTAAAACTAAAGCTATAATAGCTGGGATTAAACCCAGAATACCATAGCAGCAGCATAAAACTATTGATACAATACCTAACACCAATACTGCTGTTGCGTTTGGCAAAGATTGTTGCATGCCATACCCAAATCCGCCATTATTTGGAGGAAAACCACCATTGTTTGGAGGGAAGCCGCCGTTATTTGGCGGAAAACCACCACCATTAGTATTTTGAGGTTGTTTTGGTTCTAAAGGCTGTGAAGCTCCTTCTGGTAAATTTTCTTTTGGCGTTTCTTGCGGCAATTGTTCTTCAGTCATAACGTTAAATTAGTTGATTGGTAAATATTTTATAGGTGTAATTGATTACAATAATTAATGCGATACCAATATAAAGCATTTTTATAATAAACGCCCCGTTTTTTAAATCAAATTTTAAATGAATAACAGTAAAAGCTAATAAACTGATAATTGGTATTGTTGCCGGATAAAGTTTAAAAGAAGCAATTAGATCTCCTTGCATTAAAGCTAAAAGTGAACGTTGTATACCACAACCAGGGCAATCTAAACCCGTAGAAGCTTTAAAGGGACAGGTTAACAAATGGTGTTTGAGCCATTGCATAATACCATTACTCTTGGAGAGAGCAACTAACAAAATTAAGAATATGTGGTTCTTCATGGCTTGCTAAAATTATGCATTCTGCCTTTGATGCACAAACTTTGTTTTTAAACCCGATAGAAATGTAAATACTTTTACCAAGTTTTCTTTAGGGATTTAGGGGTAAAAGATTGAAATGAATAGCGGGGCTTGATTTGCTATGAAATACTGACTTTGTTTTTCGAAAATTTAAGAACCTGTTAACAAATTACTACAGATCGTGGCAATGGTCTTCGGCAAGCTCAGACTGACATAGTACTGAAACTGACATTCAGTTAAAACTTAAAATCATTGAGGCTGTTAGCCCAAAAAAATAAGTTAAGAGAAACTTTATTTGAGCTTTTTTATACCATTTAATTCTTTAATTAGTTTATTTATTGTCTCATCTTGCTTATCATTCTTTTTATTTTGATCGATGAGTAAAAGTGTTAATTCTTCTACTTTTTTCAATAACAACTTATTCATTTCACCTAGTTCAACACCATTAGCCTCTGCCTCTTTTGCCGACGGCATTTCTGGTAAGTGCTTATTTTCTTTGATGTATTTTTCAAGCTCGGTTAACGAGGTTATATTATAGTCGTCTTCAAAAACATAGTCTGGCCAATTGGCAGTTTCTACCTTGATTTCGTGAGCACGGATTTTGCCATTAACGGAGAGCTTTTCATTAGGTGTGGCAGTTCCAATACCTACGTTGCCGCCATTTATAAAATGATTGCCAATTCCACTTACCATCAATCGTCCTGCAGACTCAACATTATTCTTTGAGTCAAGCATTGTAATCCAGTTAGACCATGTACTTTCTCCATAAAACGCCTCTCTATATCTAATCTTAGAATCATCCCAACCCCCAAAGTACAATTGACTGGTTTGATGAGAGGACCGCCCATAGATTTCTAGAATTGTTCCATAAGTAGTTGGCCCCCCATTTCCATAATTATCCCATAGTTTTATTGACATTGGGTTTATAGCAGAACGAGGAGGTGTAGTAGAAAAATTAGTTGTCTGATGTGTAAAATTGAGCTCAGATTGTTGTGCAGCAACAGTGTTACCTATGAGTATGATTATAATTAAGGAAAGAGATAATTTCATAAAGATTAGTTTTAGAGATGTAGTTTATTATTTGATAAGATTTTCAATTTTAAGAAGCCTTGCCTCTTGCAATGTTAGTTTCTCTGTTAAATCAGTTTTCGTTTTTTCCATTAGTTTTTTAGTCTCTAATAAATCCTTATCTTTTTGAATAAGGTGTAAAGTAAGTTCCTCTACTTTTTTCAATAACAACTTATTCATCTCCCCTAACTGCAGGCCATTAGCCTCAACTTCTTTTGCCGAGGGCATTTCTGGTAAGTGTTTATTTTGTTTGATGTATTTTTCGATCTCGGTTAGCGAAGCTATTTTATAGTCATCTTCAAAAACATAGTCTGGCCAATTGGCAGTTTCTACCTTAATTTCATGAGCGCGGATTTTACCATTAACAGATAGTTTTTCTTTTGGCGTTGTAGTTCCGATTCCAACATTTTGATCGTCTGAAATGGTTATTCCAGAATTGCTAAAGGGAGGGATTACAGGTGAACAGACAATCCACCATTGAGTACCAGTATGTTTATACAAATCGAAATCAGCCTGATTTAATACTACTGAACTATAAGCCGTAAAGTTATTGCCATCAAAAGCCTGATCAAAATAGTTACCTTTTATTGCCGCTTGAGCATGCCAGCCGCTATTTAATTGGTTATTAGCATTATACTCTAAGGTATTGGTTCCATCCCATGGAATTACGATTATAGATATATTCTTTCCCGGATTTCTTGATGCTACAATAGCATATCCCGTAGCCCTTGCGTTTTGCTGTTGAGTTTCTGCTAAGGTTTGAGCAAAGCCAGCAAGCGAAATCATCATTAGTGGAAATAATAGATTAATTTTTTTCATAGAATTGATTATTTATTTTCAATTAATTTTTTCAATAAGGCTTCTAACTCTTTTTGCCTAGCTTCTACATTTTGTAATCTTTTATCAGAAGTTTGCAATTCCTTATCCTTATTAATCAAGTGTAAAGTAAGCTCCTCGATCTTTTTTTGTTGTAGTTTTACCATCTCCCCTAATTCCACACCATTAGCCTCTACTTCTTTGGCCGACGGCATTTCTGGTAAGTGTTTATTTTGTTTGATGTATTTTTCAAGCTCGGTTAGCGAAGCTATTTTATAATCATCTTCAAAAACATAGTCTGGCCAATTCGCAGTTTCTACCTTGATTTCGTGAGCACGGATTTTGCCATTAACGGAGAGCTTTTCATTGGGTGTGGTAGTTCCAATTCCAACATTTCCAACTTGTGTAATTCGCATCTTCTCACTACCCTCAACTGGAACATCAACATTTAATCCCTCAGTAACTCCTGCATGGAATGTAATTCCATGATTATAATTTAAAGAAACAAACGAGCCAGCATCAGCTGGATTGGATATTCTCTTTATCGTATTACTGGTGCTACCAGCCATTACATTATTTCCCAATATGGTTGATGCCCCTCCATTGGTTTCTGATAAGGAAGCATTAAGAATCTGATAACCTAATCCCCTATTCGTAAGTTTAACATTCCCGTCAACTGTAAGTTTTTCTGTTGGATTAGTTCCAACACCAACATTCCCATTATCTGATAAGGTTAACCTTGCCCCATAAACAGTACCGGCTTGATTATAACTCCAAAATTGGAGAGAATTGCCATAATGGCCAGTCATATTATATAATGCCCAGCGAAAGGCAACATCAGGGGCCACTTTCCATGAATTGTCTAATATTAATGATGGCCCCTCATTTGAGCCTGCACTGGCAGAGATATTGCCTAAGACATCTAATTTTTGCCCAGGATTAGTAGTTCCAATACCTACATTACCACTAGCTGGAAAAGTATTCGTTTGAGAAAAAGCTTTAAGGCTTAATAAGCAGACCAATAAAGTATAGGTTATTTTTCTATTTTTTAATAAGGAAATCATTTTATGAATAGTAAAGAGTGAATAAAACTTAAAAAGTACTGTTCAAGTTATCTCTTAATATAGCATTGATGAAATATTTTTGCCAACTGCCATTTTCGGGTGACGAACGATACGAATCTCATGATGAACTATCGTTTTGGGCTGATATTTGAAATTGAAAATTGACGCTTTTCGCTCCTAAAAAAGAAGAAATTTGACGAATTCTGCTTAAAAGTAGGTTTTGGAAGAAATCTTTGATTAGGATAAGATTAAAAGTTATGAGTTATTACGATAAGATTTTTCAAATCCTATATAACAAAAAGTTCAGCATAGTTTGATATGCTGAACTTTTGTTTAACCTTAGCACAAGCCGAGGCTAGATATTTTATAATACTGTAAACTAATCTGTAGAAGTTGATAATCTTTTAATTCGTTTTAGCTTTTTGATTGTTTTTCTCCAACTCCTCTATCCTTTCATTTAATTTTATAAGGTGTAGTGTTAGCTCTTCCACCTTTTTTAGCAAAAGCTTATTCATTTCACCTAGTTCAACACCATTTGCTTCTACCACTTTGGCCGACGGCATTTCTGGTAAATGTTTATTTTCTTTGATGTACTTTTCAAGCTCGGTTAGCGAAGCTATTTTATAGTCATCCTCAAAAACATAGTCTGGCCAATTGGCAGTTTCTACTTTAATTTCATGAGCACGTATTTTACCATTGACGGAGAGCTTTTCATTGGGTGTGGCAGTTCCGATTCCAACATTAGAATTCCCATTGCCCAAGTGATTAAAAGAAATTCCATTCATTGGGTCGATAGAAATATAAGCGTAATTGCTTCCATCACCATTTTTCGAAGTTTGAATCCGCAATTTACTGGTAGCTGAAGTGCTACCAACCTGTTCAATAAAACCACCGGCCGCATCTTGTCCAAAGTAGTTGAAACTCTGGGTATCCCCCAATTTCATCCATCCAACAATATCTAGCTTCATTGTGGGAGCAGATGTACCAATACCTACATTGCCACTGGGTGGAAAAGTATTAGTTTGAGAAAAAGCTTTAAGGCTTAATAGGCAGACCAATAAAGTATAGGTTATTTTTCTATTTTTTAATAAGGAAATCATTTTATGAATATTAAAGAGTGAATAAAACTTAAAAATTACTGTTCAAGTTATCTCTTAATATAGCATTGATGAAATATTTTTGCCAACTGCCATTTTCGGGTGACGAACGATACGAATCTCATGATGAACTATCATTTTGGGCTGATATTTGAAATTGAAAATTGACATTTTTCGCTCTTAAAAAAGAAGAAATTTGACGAATTCTGCTTAAAATTAGGGTTTGGAAGAAATTTTTAATTAGGATAAGATTATAAGTGCCGTGGTAAGATTATCAAATCCTATAAAACAAAAAGTTCAGCATAAAACTATGCTGAACTTTTTATATATCCTTTAATGTAAACCTATTTTAGGACGACAGTAACAATTATTTACCCCAATCACAAGCTGTGATGCTTGCGCTAGATGGAAATATTAATTACAGTCTAATAGGAATAAACATAATAAATGAATAGCAATAATGTAGCAGCCAAATAAACTATATATATCCAAAAATAGTTCTTAAAAGTTCCTTTGTGGAAATTGACTACATTGTTAGAGATTTTTTTCCTAAATATTATTGATAGAAAAATCTGGACAAAGTATATTAAAAAGAAAGCAGCTTTCCAATTATAAGGCTTCCATATCTCTGAAATTAAAACGTGGAAAGAAAAGCCTGTTATAAGTAACAAAGTTAAACTTACAGTTATTTTCCTACTTTCGGAAGCATCCTTACTCCAAATCCGTTCTATTACAAACAAAGAAAAAACATTCCAGGAAATAATTATATCAATGATAGGGCGCATATTTCCTTTCATTATCCAGTAAGCCCTTATTGTACTCTATTAATTCACTACTTTTATTAGTATTATATCCCATTTTCTGCGACACCACGAGATCCTTTATCGCTTTCTCATAATTACCCAATACAGTATGACAATAACCTCGTTTATAATAATAGTGCCCATATTTTTTGTTTTCATCATAAGACAGCACACTATCAAGCTTTGCCACAGCAATACTTAAGGTATCCCTATTAAAAGATTGGGACAGACTATCTAAGGTTTTAACAACGTTTTCGCCCGCATCAGGTCCATTATTTTTATATACACAAGAAAAGAGTGTAGATAGTATCAAAACCACAAATTTAATTGAATTATTTTTTTGCTTCATTATAATTTTTTAAAAAAGTTTGGGATGCAGACCTAAACATATTCATATCTCTTAAATAATACTTATAGTACATTTCATTTTTTGTTTGGTTATATAATGCCAAATTTCTCATTGCATTTAAATGCCAAGTTTTTGCCATTTCGGCACTACCTCTAACTGTTTTAGTATGATAATCATTAACTAAAACTACTGCCGTTGTTAGAGTATTGCTTCCCAACATTCTTTCTACTGCTCTTTCAAGAGCTATCCCTGTAACTTTTTCAATGGCCTCGTCCTTACTCTTGGAATTCAATACATCCAAACCATCTAGAACATTAGATACTGGCCCCGAAAACTTAAACCTGTTGGGATTAAGTTCATTACCGATTTCAAAAGGTTTATTAACAGCTTGCATATACTTGACTATAGAATTATCTCTATCATGCCGCTTATCGTCATACTGAGCCATCATTGGCGCACGGTAAGCTAAATTATCTAATTTAGCTGTTAGTGGTTTAATATATGTAATTGTTACAACATTATCTAATAGAATAACATCTTTATCAGAATCTAACTGTCTTACCCCAGGTTGAGGTGGCACAATTTGACTAGACTTCAGCGTATCTAAACCAAAAGGATCAATAAAATTAATTGGATTATTGAGTACATATTGATATGATGAAATGCCAAAATGTAGCTCCGCAAGTGGATCAACCACGTTCCACCTTCCAACAGCTGCATCATAGAATCTTGCCCCATAGTCATACTGCCCCAGCTCATCTTGCAACTCCTTGCCATTATAAAGATATTTATTTGTACCACCGCTTCCAAATCTTTTTCCAAATGCATAATAATCATCTGTTTGCAGCATTTGCACTACCCCAGTTGTAGGGTGTTGGTTAAAGGTATACCTTACGTTGCCCAAATGATCGGTCAGGTTATATTCGTAAACATAGATGCCGCTATTGTTCACTGCCCTGCCCTCCTCTGTCTGGATGAACTCTATCGAGCCGTCCTGGTACTGGATACCATCTAAATAGTCAGTAGTCCCAGTTGTATTGCTCACCTTCCTTAATTTTTTTCCGGTTGCATCATAGGCATAGGCAAGACTAAGCGGAGCTACACCTTCTCTTGTTGCCGTTATCGACAGATTCAAGTGGTTGTAGGCCAGTGTAACTCCATTCCTACCATCGGTTGTGGCATTGCCATTGGCATCATAGCTATAACTGGTGGTGGTCAGCCCGGCAACGGCATCCAACTGGCTGCTGTTGTTGCCGTTCTTATAGGTGTAAGCCATTGGACCGAAATTGTCACGGTCCATGCTGGTAATGTTGCCCATCATATCGTAGGTAAGTACCTCAGACATTAGTACGCCTGTGCTCGTCCCATTCACAAGCCTGTTGAGTTTATCATATTGGTAGGTGAACACGTTGCTTAGAGAACTTCCCCAGCGCTGGTTGGAAATGTTGCCGTTGAACTGTAGATGGGTGCCGTCCTGGTAATCGAGCTGCATCTTGAACTGATCGCTGGTGCTACTTTTCAGCCAGCCACGCTCATTATAAGTATATTCCGTCCGCTGGAGCATACCCACGGCAATGGAAGCGCTGAAGGTAGAGCCAAGCTGCGCTTCGAAGCCTGGTGCGAGCGTAGATTATATTTTCCAACCGTAAAGAATGTATACTTATAATCACTCTCGGGGGCGGCAAAGAAAAACAGTTCAGACTGTTTTATAACTTTCCATTCCTTTGGTATGCAAATAATGTTGTTTTGTATTGGATTACAGTTCAGTTCGCTTTTAAATTGTTTAACATTATTTTTCTTTGGTTCATTACTGCAGCCCATATGGAAAAGAAACGACAGCAACATAAGTTTAGAAATATATTTTTTCATTTTAATTCTTTTTATCCTGAACCGTTACCCCTCCCCTAAGAGTAAATTAGTTAATAGCAGAATTATTTCATTTCAACATTTAATTTCTTGACGTTAATCTACATACAAAGATGGATATATCATTTTTTTTTTCGTTATTAGTTTGTATTAACTAATCTAAACCAAAATGATTATTGCTATTCTATTTATTATTTTTTGCTTTATTTTCTTTTTATGTTACTTCATTTTCTCAAATTATTATATTAAAGAAAAAAACAAAAATACAATTATCAAGAAATTCAATTCACTGGGCTACAAAGTCATTGCTATTAAACAAATTGAAAAACCAAAATTCATCGAAGATGACACCTTTGTTAGAGGATTTCAAAGTGGGCAATCCATTCATCAAAACTACAAATCTGTAGACGTTGAGAGTCAAAGCCTACAGAGATTAAAAGGGATTGTTTGCATTGAAAGAATTGTAAATGTTAATAGCAAATTTACATATTATCTAGATTTTGAAAATAAAGGAATTTACAATCTTATTGAATAGTTTGTTCGTTTTTTCACCATCACTCTTTAGATGAACAAAGGATAGTCGATAAACTATGTCTTTGCCTTCAAAGTAATACTGCCTAATTATCAATCTTTGATTATTAATAATTATGTCCTGGCAAACCTCATAGCACGGTTGATTATTAATTTTTCTTTTTTTTAGTAATGTACTCTTACATACACCCCTAAGACAATTTCTTTCACTATTCTGTTTTACTCCAGAATATAAATTCTTTTCAGGTTCTATTATAATTACATGATAGTTTGCAGATAGGATCTTTTCTTTAGCATTTTCATTTGCACCGAAAAGCATTGACTTTGTTGATTCCTCTTCTAACCATCCTTTAGGTACTTCAATCTGAAAAAGTGAGTGTTTATAAAGATAAGTCTCATTATTTTGTTGACATGAAGTAAAGAGGCATGCCAGCCATACTACTACTATATAATTTTTCATTTCTATTTTCTATTAATAGGCATTTTAACTTCAACGCCAGAACTCCACCTAATACCAAAGCCTGCAGCAACTTCTCCCCCATTAGAAAGACCTAATTTAAGGTATTCTTTTGCATCTTCTCCTTTGGCCTTGTCAAATTCTACACCTGCACTAGCGTTCACAGAGTTTAAAGAAATACCTTTCGACATTGAAAGGTTGTTCCCAACATAATTAATTTTGTTGTTTTTAACATTAAATGCCGCGGTATTCTCTATGTCATAACCAGTACCAATAACAGTCGCTTCACTTACAGGTATTGATGCATTAATTGATGCACTTGATCGAACGTCAAAATTCCCCCCATCCATGACATTTGTTATAGATGAAGTATTCTTAACCCCCGTTGCTGAAACTTCAAATCCTATCTTGATTTTCGTTATATCAACACTTGCAACGTTAAGACTCCCGCCTGCAGTTTTATCAATTTTAGCTGCAACTTGGGCCCCTAATGATAAGGTGGCCTCCGACTTAGCTTCAACTTTTGCAGAACGTACAAATTCAACAGACTTGTTTTTAATATAGGTTGCTGTATTTTTTACAATAGCTGCAGCCACTTGAACTGTTTTGTTAATAACATAATTCTTTGCCTGTTTGACTAAACCACTCCAATCTGGCCACATCCCATCTGGATCAATAAACCTTATAGGGTTGTTGAACACATAATTATAAGGGGAATATCGTCTTCCCTTCTCCGCCAACGGATCCACACTGTTCCACCTACCTATCACCGGATCATAGGATCTTGCCCCGTAACCGAGGCATAGCCGAGCTCATGAATACCTTTAAAAATATATAACTAATGAATAATCGTACTGCCCAAGTTCGTCCTGAAGTTCCTTGCCGTTGTAGAGATAGCTGTTCGTACCCGCCGTTGCGCTATGCCTCAGTCCAAAGGCATAGTAACCGAGCTTGCGAGCTCATTCACGCCATTGAAGACAACAACTAAACGTGAATAATTATCCTCCTGCAGCTTCCTAACCGCACCGTTATAAATATCGAAACTATATCTCACATTTCCTTTTAATGAAATATAATTTCAATGCTTTTCAAAAACAAAAGTTCAGCATACCTTTTCAATATGCTGAACCTTTGATTATATCGCTTAAAAGATATTTATGCTAAAATGCATACGTTGATTAAGAGATCCTTCTATTACTATTATGAATTTGTATGTAGTAGAACACAGTTAGTAAAAGAGCTAAAATATTAACTTCTATACTAGTAGAATCAACATTTAAAAATTCGATTTTTAGTGCAAGATTAAAATTATTAAAGTATGCGCCAATATTGAAATTTCCAATACTCCCAATGTTTGTATAAATAGTTGCTTCAATTCCTTGATTAAATTTAAACTGAAAACCGTTAAGGGACAAACTAAAGACCTGTAAAGAGCATATTATAAAATTAGTTAAAAAACTTTTTTTTGGTATATTATTTAATCTTTTAAGGATGAAGAAATTATTTAATATAGTAATGCTTATTGAAAGGCATAAAAAAACAATTGACAATAAAACCAATAAATTATAGTGATCAGTCTTAGTTAATATGTCTAGCAAATTTATAATACCAACTAAGCCTGTAATTATTAAATAGGCACTTATTATTATATTGAGTTTTTTCATAATTAATTATTTTTCTTTCCCCCATTCATCCCGGTCTTTAACTGCTCTATTTCTGCTTTAATATATTTTGTAGCACCATCTATAGCGTCATTTAGTGACCGCATAAATTCTTTTGGGTTACCTGCTAAATTTATACCTTCTCCCTGTATAACTTTTTCTTCACTTGGCTTTTGGTTTTTCATCGCGTCTTCTCCATTTTTAAACTCAAATTTACTTTCAACCTTAGTTTCATTTAAAGGACCCTCTGATACTTTTACTGAAAATTGACCCTCAAATAAATTCTTAAATCCACCCCCAGCTGAAGCTGTAGTTGTCCACCCAGTCTCCGTATTAGCGGCTGTTTTAAACTCCACCTCTAATTTAGAAATCTTATTCTTCCCATTATCACTAGCTAGGTTTACTCCAGATCCTATGCCCATAACATCTTGACCAGTAGTTGTTTTTCGAGGTTTTTCCATTTTCAGTGCAGTATTGCCTGCATGCCTCATAATTTTCTGCATTTTATTAGACATAATACCCCAGCCAAGCTTGAATGCTGCAAATGGATCAATTGGCCACATGCCATCTGGATCAATTAATCTTATTGGGTTGTTGAACACATAATTATAAGGTGAATATCTTCTTCCCAGTTCAGCTTTTGGATCCACACTGTTCCACCGCCCAATAACCGGATCATAGAACCTTGCCCCGTAGTCATAAGCTCCCAGCTCGTCCTGTAGTTCCTTGCCGTTGTACAGGTAATTGTTCGTACCCGCCGTTGCGCTATGCCTCAGTCCAAAGGCATAGTAACCGAGCTTGCGAGCTCATTCACGCCATTGAAAACAACAACCAAACGTGGATAGTTATCCTCCTGCAGCTTCCTAACCGCTCCGTTATAAATATCGAAAAATATCTCACATTTCCTTTAATGAAATAATAATTTCAATGCTTTTCAAACAAAAAAGTTCAGCATACCTTTTACAATATGCTGAACTTATTTTAACTCGGTCATGCGAGGCACTTACATTAGATGAGGTTGGAATTTAATTTATTACAATTTTTTCATCTATATCAATTCCATTTACTATTTGATTCCTTTTATTAACCAATTTACTTTTCAAGAAAATATGATAATCACCGGGTGCTTTAAAGATGTTTGGGATTTTTACGGTATTACTTTTAATATTATCAAAAACATATTTATAACCATTAATATTTACATTTAATAATAATTTATCATTTGGCACATTGACTACCGTGATAAAAAGATCTTTAATTCCTTTCTTTAATGAGCTTGTATCTTTAATTAAGTTAATAATGTTTTTATCAGCGTCGAATGAGTAAAAATTAGAACTTACAACAAAACCATGCATATCCTTTAGTTCACCTAATTTATCAACTTTAGAAGAAAAAATAATATTTTGTGAAATATCGACTAAAGCGTATGAAGTTAGATTGCCTAAAGTATCATATTTAAACCAATTCCCATACGGTTTATTCATGAGATAATTTCTTGATTCAAGTATTCTACCCTTCTCATCAAAAAGAAATTCTTGTCCATGAGCCTTCCCATTAGCAAACTGTGTCTTACGTTTTAGCATCTTATTTTCATAATATTCATAAGACCATCCTTGTTTTACTCCGTTGGCAAAATTCTCCTTGACATACATTTTTCCATTTACATATGCAATTGCTTCGCCATGGATTTGCCCTTTCTTGTTGTAACGAACATATTTACCACTCAACTGGAATGTCTTATAGAATAAATTACTAATTTCATCTATGTACAAGCTGAAAAAAACTATCATCAAAATAATGGTACATGCACCAAAAATGTATTTGCCTTTCATTTTTATATGTTAATACTTATATTCACCCCTACCTAACTGTGTCCAACTACTCCAATTTTCAGAACCGTATCTTTTAATTTGTCTTCTTATAGCTTCAGTATTAGTTACCGTATCCTTTTTTATTGGATCTACATACATTCTAGGTTCATTAATTTTTATATTTTCTGCAATTTTTGTTGTAACATCTCTTACATTTTCAAATGCGTCATATGGCTCAAAGGGATTCCATTTATTATATCCTGAATTGTTTGTTCTTATTTGTCCGCCATAACTTAAAAGCCATGAAATATCTCCTAAGTAAGTCTTTTCTCCTATAGAATTTGGTCTAAGGTGAGCATCTGGGTCCCCACCTCCAAGGTTATTATTATTAAACATATGCATTCCCTCCCCAACAGAAGCATCCTTCGATTGAAAACTGCTAAGCCAACCAGCTAATTTATCAAAAAAGCCGGGCTCTTGTTTTTCAGAGTTACTCGTTACAATATAAGAAACGTCTGATGCATTGTCCCCTAGTCGCACTGCACCTGTAGCTCCATTTGTACCTATTTTAGCATTGCTTAAGATAGAGCCTGGCGCCCTATAATCATCAAACCCTTGTTCTTTTGCTTGTTCTGCACTAGTTATATCTTCTCTCCAGACCCATGTATTCCCACTCTTGACCCAATCAGGAGGAGATGAAGATGCCCAATGCATAGGCATATATTTGTCCGTCGCTGACATCCCATTTGGATCAATAAAACGTATCGGATTATTATTCCCATATACATAAGGACTAAACCTTCTACTAATCTCTGCTAACGGATCAATCACATTCCACCTCCCCACAACCGGGTCATAGAACCTTGCTCCGTAATCATAAGCTCCAAGTTCATCCTGCAGCTCCTTGCCATTGTACAGATAGTTGTTCGTACCCGCCGTTGCGCTATGCCTCAGTCCAAAGGCATAGTAGTTGTCCTCCTGCAGCTTCCTAACAGCTCCGTTATAAATATCGAAACTATATCTCACATTTCCTTTAATGAAATGATAATTTCAAGCTTTTCAAACCAAAAAGTTCAGCATATCTTTTACAATATGCCGAACTAATTTTAACTTGATTAAATACAAGAAGCTTGCATAAATAGGAAGTAACTTTAGCCAATCAGCTTTCCACTAATCAAAGTAAGCACTACTCAATGATAATAAAATCACCACTTTTTC
>NZ_SWBR01000005.1 GCF_005116505.1 Pedobacter polaris | reverse complement strand
TCTTTTTTCGAAACTTTTTTTCGTCCCGTATGTTTGCAATATATATAGTCCCTTATTTCAAACCAACCTTCACCTTTTATCCCCCTCTTTTTTCCTTCCGTCGTTACCTCCGTAGCGGGTTGCAAAGGTAGAAAACTTTTCCGCTTTCCAAAAACTTTTTTTAAAGTTTTTTAAGGTTTCTCCTAAGTCGCTGTAAGCCAGCATCCCCAATCCAAATCCCCCCTTTCAATACTCCCAGCCAACTTTCGCCAACCAAACGCCTCCTCCGAAGCGGGTTGCAAAAGTAGCAATATTATCCGAAAACACAAACCCATAACAACTATTATCTCCAATGATAAAGGTAAGTGCATGAATGTCAGGATGAAAAAATTCAAAACAGTCTTTTCCAATCTGACAGACAATGGAAAAAATGTTGAATGCAACGATCTAAACATGCCGTCCTAGCGAACTCGAGTAAACCTTGGAACTGTTCTTCTTATCTATAAATACTAATTTTTAGTATGGTATATAAATACTACAAACTACATTATATTAACTATTAATAATATATAAGGACCAAACCTATATAGGGCGGCAGCAAAATGATGATGTAATCATTGGTCGTAGCGAGACGCTACGACTAGATGGATTTTATATATACTGATTTTTAGTGTAGGATGAAAAAATTAAAAATAGGCTTTCCAATCTGACAGACAATGGAAAAAATGCTGAATACAATGATCTGAATATGCCGCTCTAGTGAATTCGAGTAACCTTGGAACTGTTCTTCTTATTTATATATACTGATTTTTAGTATAGTATATATATAGGTATATACAACGAACTACATTATATTAAGTATTATAATATATAGAAGGACCAAACCTATATAGGGCGGCAGCAAAATGATGATGTAATCATTGGTCGTAGTGAGACGCTACGACTAGATGGATTTTCATATGCTTGAACTCTGGTTGTAGCGTCTCGCTACGACCCCTAATTCTTTATTAACCTATTCATTTATTAAGAGATTTACGGGCAGAAGCTTTTAGTTGATTGAGAGTTGACTTCTATTTTCTTAAGCTAGTAGCGAAATTCAAACCTGTGTAAAAGGAAATCAGATCAACATATATTGCGAATATGGACATATATATGAATTAAAGGAAATTATAAAACCCTATAATGCCACCTTAAATAAAGAAGTATATATAGAAACTAATAGCATGCAAATGAAATATGCTTTAAAAGACACAATCTTCTGAAATTAAATAGATAAACCAGGATTGGTTATTAATGCTAATATTGATCACAATTAATAGCACCACTACTATTAGAGCCAATGAAAAGATGCCAAATGCTGTGACCCTACCAATAAAAATATCAAATAAAATGGTTATCCAAGCTAACTAAAATAGCCGTTTAACGTTCGTATGTTAAAAATTGTTAAGTGTTTGATAGGTTGAAAGGCTTTATTTAGCTTAGCGGACTATTATTTTTAATTGACGTTATCGTATTATTACCTTATCTTTGCACAATGTTTAAAATTAAACAACTACTTATTTTAAGTTTTACTATCATTTTATTAGGCACAGCTGGCTGTAAAAGCCGCTTTGAAAAACTACGCCTAAGTAATGATGTTGCCAAAAAATACCAAGAGGGTATTAGACTTTACAACAAAAAAGATTATTCTAAAGCTTTGATTTTATTTGAAGGTTTAGCACAAAAATATAGAGGTACTGCAGAAGCTGAGGATTTGAATTACTATTACGCCTTTACTCTTTATCGCTTGAAGGATTATACCACAGCACGTTACAAATTTAAAGAATTTGCTGATACCTACCCAGCGAGTAAAAATGCGGAGGAATGTCGTTATATGGGGGCTTATTGCTACTATTTAGATTCTCCAAAATCTTCTTTAGACCAAGAGAATACTTATAAAGCTATTGATGCTTTACAGTTGTTCATCAACTTGTATCCAAAGAGTGATCGTGCTACGCAAGCTGCACAATATATTGCAAACCTAAGAGGTAAGCTAGAAACTAAAGCATTTGATAATGCTAAATTATACTATGATTTAGGTGGTTACAGTATAGAAAATTATAAATCTGCAGTTGTTGCTTTAAAAAATGCTCAGATTGAATTTCCTGATATTAAATATGCTGAAGAAATGAATTTGCTAATTGTTAAATCGCAATTTATGTTTGCTAAAAACAGTTACCCAATTAGACAGGAAGAACGTTTTAAAGAAGCTATAACTTATTACGATGAATTTGTTGAAGCTTACCCTAACAGCAAGTTTGCTAAAGAGGCCAAACAATTGAAAGAAGATAGTGAGGCTGGCATTGTTAACGCTAAAAAAATTATTGCTGCCGAAAATGCAGAATACCAAAGATTACTTGCATTAGAAAAAAGAGGTGCAAAAAAAATAGATAGTACTAAAGTAGAGATTAAAAACCCGAAATAATGAATACACCAAAACCTGCAATACCAAATACTACGGTAACGAGAAATGTACACGATTTAGATGCAACTACTGATAATATTTATGAGTCTTTAGTAATCATTTCTAAAAGGGCTAATCAAATTTCAAATAACATGAAAGAAGAATTACACGGTAAACTAGCCGAGTTTGCTTCATCAAATGATAATTTGGAAGAAATTTTTGAGAACAGAGAGCAAATTGAAATTAGTAAGCACTACGAACGTATGCCTAAACCTAGTTTAATTGCTATTGATGAATTTCTAAATGGTAAAATTTACCACAGAAATCCATCAAAAGAACAAAAATAATTGATGCCATTGCTTATCTTGCACCTTAGAATTTATTAAGGTATCATGCTTAGCAACAAAAATATTATTCTTGGCGTTTGCGGCAGTATTGCAGCCTACAAATCGGCTTTATTGGTGAGATCACTTATCAAAGCTGGCGCAAACGTTAAGGTTATTCTTACGGCAGATGCGAGTAACTTCATTACTCCTCTTACACTTGCCACACTTTCCAAAAATCCTGTTTATACACAATATTTCGAAGCCGAAACTGGTGTATGGAGCAACCATGTAGAATTGGGCCTTTGGGCTGATTATATGGTTATCGCCCCTGCTAGTGCCAATACCATCGGTAAAATGGCAAATGGGTTATGCGATAATTTATTAACCGCCGTTTATTTATCCGCAAAATGCCCAGTATATATAGCTCCTGCAATGGATTTAGATATGTGGAAGCATGAGAGTACTCAAGAAAATATTGAACAGTTAAAAGGATTTGGCAATACTATTATTGCTCCTAACAAAGGTGAACTTGCCAGTGGTTTGTTTGGTGAAGGCAGAATGGCCGAACCTGACGAGATTGTTGCTTTTTTAAATCAAGAAATTAAAAAGAGCTTACCTCTACTTGGCAAAAAAGTTTTAGTAAGTGCTGGACCAACTTATGAAGCGATTGATCCCGTACGTTTTATTGGCAATCACTCTTCTGGAAAAATGGGTTTTGCAATAGCCAATGAAATGCTTGCATTAGGGGCTGATGTAACCTTAATTACAGGACCTACCACTGAAAAAGCAAGTTCTGCTTTAAACAGAATCGATGTTATTAGTGCAGCCGATATGTTAACTGCCTGCAATGCAAATTTTGAACAAAGCGATATCACCGTTATGAGTGCGGCTGTAGCAGATTATACACCTGTTGAAGTAGCGTATCATAAAATCAAAAAGAAAGATGATGGCCTTAGCATTAACCTCAAAAAAACTGTAGATATCTTAGCAGGCCTAGGAAAGGTTAAAAAAGAAGACCAAATTTTAGTAGGTTTTGCTTTAGAAACCGATCAAGAAGAAATGTATGCCAAAGATAAATTACATAAGAAAAATTTGGATCTCATTATTTTAAACTCTTTAAATGATAAAGGTGCCGGTTTTAAAACAGAAACCAATAAAATAACTATATTTAATAGGGCGCTAGTTAAAACAAGTTTCCAAACAAAATCTAAAAGAGAGGTAGCAAAAGACATTTGCGCTGAAATACTTAAGTTGGTTAACAAATGAAAAAAATAATAGGCATTACCCTTTCGCTACTAATGATTTTTGGTTTTGTAAATGCGCAAGAATTGAATTCTCGTGTGCAGGTATTAGCCCCAAATATCTCTAATATCAATAAGAAAAACTTAGAGCTTCTACAAAATACTATAAGAGATTTCCTTAACAATAATAAGTGGACCAATGAGACTTATATGCCACAGGAAAGAATTGAATGCAATTTTGTGATTACGCTTACCAAGTGGGACGGAAACGCTACCTATGCTGCTGAAGCTCAAATACAATCTAGCAGACCAGTTTATGGTAGTTCTTATTATAGTACTATATTAAATATGAGTGATAAAGATTTTGATTTCAATTACAATGATGGTCAATCTTTAGACTTTTCTGAACAAAATTTCATCTCTAATTTGAGTTCTCTTTTAGGGTATTATGCCTATACAATCATCGGCTTAGATAAAGATAGTTTTAGTAAACTTGGTGGCACTCCATTTTATACAAAAGCTCAAATGGTAATGAATATTGCACAAACTGGCAATAATAAGGGCTGGAAAGCTTATGATGGTTTACGTAATCGTTACTGGCTTAATGAGAACCTATTAAATAATGTTTTTAAAGAATTAAGAACATTCATCTATGATTATCATTTTAATGGTTTAGATAAACTTCAGGAGAATGTATCAATTGGTGCAAAAAACATTTTAGCGCTCTTACCTGGTTTACAAATAATGGACAAGCAAAAACTTGGTTCTATTTTTCCGAATGTATATTTCGCCAGTAAAGCCGATGAAATAACAAATGTTTTATCTACTATAGAATTACCTGATAGAATTAAAGCTTATAATCTGTTAAGCGATATCGATCCGGCAAATATTAATAAATACGAAGCTTTAAAAAAGTCCCGTTAAGCACACTCAGTGTATCTTTAAGAAAATAATTGTTAAATTTATGTTAAAATGTTTTGTTTATACGAATACATTCGTACATTTGAATACGAAATAATTCGTAGTGAAACAAAATGAGTAATACAAACATCAAACCAACAGAAGGCGAAATGGAAATCCTACAAGTACTTTGGGAAAAAGGAAACTGTACAGTTCGCGATGTTCATGAAGCTTTAAATAAAAAAGATGCTGGTTATACAACTAGCCTAAAGTTGATGCAGATTATGCATGAGAAAGGATTGGTAACTCGTGATACCAGTTCTAAAACACATATTTATAGAGCTTTGATTAATCAAGAGAAGACACAACAACAGTTGGTAAATAAAATGATAGATAATGTTTTTAATGGTTCTGCAGCTAGATTGGTAATGCAGGCTTTAGGAAACAAGACAGCAAGCCAAGAGGAGATAGATTTGATTAAACAGTATTTAGATAAACTTGAAAACAAATAAGTTATGGAAGCTATAGTTAATAATCTCATTAAAGCAATTGGTTGGAGCATTTTACATTCATTATGGCAAGGTGCGATCATTTATGCTATTTTATTCACCATCTTAATGGTGTGGCCTAAAATGAGTGCTAGATTAAAGCACAACTTAGCTTTTGGTTCATTATTCTTAATATTTAGTAGCTTTTGTTTTACTTTTTTTTCAATTTTTGAACTTCCAACAGCAAATAGCATTAAAAACATAGCCTTTAATCAACTAGCTTATCAAGATATATCACAATTTGCAAGTAGTTTTAATCTCAAAACAGAAGCATATTTTCCGGTAGTTGTAACTGTATATATAATTGGAATTGCTTTTCAAATGGTTGTTCTTTCGTCGGGATATATCAAGCTTAAAAAGCTTAAAAAATCAAATACAATTGCTATTCCCACATCCTGGAAAGTTATTTTCGAAATGACGCTTTTTCAACTCAAAATAAACAAAAAGGTTCAATTCTATTTGTCAGAAAAAGTGAATGTACCGTTGGTAATTGGCTTCTTTAAGCCAGTAGTATTATTTCCTTTCTCATTGGCGACACAATTAGATGCTAAACAAGTTGAAGCTATTTTAATTCATGAGTTATCACACATTAGACGAAATGATTACCTGATCAACCTTGTTAAAACCTTTATCGAAACACTATTATTTTTCAATCCATTTGTATGGTTAACCACTAAATTTATACATATAGAAAGAGAACATGCATGTGATGATTTGGTGATTAATGCTACTGGAACGCCCCTAACCTATGCTCATGCACTATTAAAATTAGAGTTACTAAAAGACAAACAGTCACCTGCATTATCGCTTGCTGCCACAGGCAAAAATCAACACTTATATCAACGCATAAAAAGAATCACAGATATGAAAACCAATTACATCAATGTTAAACAGCAGTTTTTTATCCTAACGTTAGCCATTGCAACAGTCGCATCATTGGCTTGGATAAACCCATCAAAAAAACAAGAAGTAAAAACAAAAGGAATAACTTCTTTAAAACTGATTAAGCCATCTATAATAGAAGATAAGGCACTGAATAAAAACCTAACCTTAAAAGCTGATACAGATACTACTAAAGTAAAACATAAAGCTAAAATCATAATTACAGATGATAAAGGAAATGTTAAAACGTATACTTCGGTAAAAGAAATGCCAGATAGTTTAAGAAAGAAAGTTGAAAGACAAATCTATCTTGGAGACTCAATTTCAGCTTATTATAATTCTCAAGTATTTAAAGCTAAGATTGCAGAAGTTCAAAAAAATGCATTAATGCTTTCTAAAAAATATGAATCTAAGGAATGGAAAGATCAAATGGCTAAAGTGCAAGAGAATGCGTTAGCTATTGCTAAGAAATACGACTCTAAAGAATGGAAAGATAATATGGCTAAAGTGCAAGAAAATGCATTAGCTATTGCTAAAAAATACGAGTCTAAGGAATGGAAAGACCAAATGGCTAAAGTACAAGAGAATGCATTGGCTATCGCTAAGAAATACGACTCTAAAGAATGGAAAGACAATATGGCTAAAGTGCAAGAAAATGCATTAGCCATTGCTAAAAAATACAATTCTAAAGAGTGGAAAGACAATATGGCTAAAGTTCAAAAAAATGCCGAAGAAATTCAAAAGAAATACAATTCTCCAGAATGGAAACAGAAAATGGAAGATTTAAAGAAACTTCAAGAATCACCGGAATATAAAGAACTAAGAAAGAAGTATGAAAGTGATTTAGAAGAATTGAAAAAGAAAAAAGGGATTAAAACAGATAAAGCTCTCCTTTTATTTAATGGAGACAATGTTGATAAAGTATTCTTACCCTTTACCGGAGACTTAAAAACTGCTTTTGCAGCTACATTACCTCTTAATTTTAAATCAGCAGACTTAGGATTTGAAACGCTGAATTTAAATTTTGAAACGCTAACTCCAATCAATTTAAAGCTGGCTACACCATTAACAACACCGCTAAAGGTTAAAGTTAATTAATAATAAACCACACAAATGATGTAGTAAGGGCAAGATAATTTCTTGCCCTTTTTTATTATTTAAATGCTATGGTTGTTGAAAGCTATATGCTTTTATCTTAATTTAGCATCTCAATATGCTACAAAAACTTTCTATACGTAACTACGCTTTAATTGATACTCTTGACATTGAATTTGACAAGGGATTGAATATAATTACCGGTGAAACTGGTGCTGGTAAATCTATTATTTTAGGTGCGCTATCACTTATTCTTGGTCAGAGGGCAGAAAGTAAATACTTTTTTAACCAAGATAAAAAATGTGTGATTGAAGGTGTTTTTTTATTATCAGATGAAAAACTAAAATCTATTTTTGAAGTTAATGATTTAGATTTTTTTGAAGAAAGTATTTTGCGTAGGGAAATTTCTATGGATGGAAAATCAAGGGCGTTTATTAATGATACCCCTGTAAATCTTTCCATCTTGAAACAGGTTGGAGAGAAATTAATTGATATTCATTCTCAACATGCTACACAAGAAATAAACGATTTAGATTTTCAGTTATTAATTGTGGATTCATTAGCGAATCATCACCAGTTGTTATCAGTTTACCGTAGCGGATTTAAAAAATTAAAACAAGATTATCTGTTCTTAAAAGAATTGATAAGCAGAGCTGATGAAGCACGGAGCAAACAAGATTACGAACAATTTTTATTTAACGAATTAGAGCAAGCTGCACTAAAAGAAGGTGAGCAAGAAGAATTAGAGCAAGAATTAGAAAAACTAACTCACGCAGAAAGCATTAAAAGAAGTTTATTAACTGCCACTTCCTTACTTACGGAAAATGAAATTTCTGCTTCTAGTATTTTAAAGGAAGCCTCAATACAATTACAAAACATTGAAAAATTTGATCCGGAAATTAATGTACTATACGAGCGTTTACGATCAAGCATTATAGAAATTAAGGATATTGCAGATGAAACTTCTATAATTGAAAGCAAAACATTGCATAGTGCCGAAAGATTATTAATCATTCAGCAACGATTGGATGTTTTGTACACTTTACAACAAAAACATCGTGTAGCCAATAATTCAGAGTTATTAATTGTTCAACAAAAATTAGAAGATAATTTAAATCAACTTCTTTCTTCAGATGAGCAAATCGAAAGCTTGAAAAAAGAAATAGAATTGCTTAAAAACGAATTAACCAAACAAGCTCAAGAATTAAGTACAAATCGTAAAAAAGCAATTAAACTAGTTGAAATAGCAACTGGTAAAACTTTACAACAAGTTGGGATGACTAATGCCAAGTTGGTTTTTGCACATCTGTCATTGGCAGAATTAAATAAAGATGGCCTGGATGAAATTCAATTGTTGTTTTCGGCAAATGCCGGACAAGCTCCAGCCCCAGTAAATAAAGTAGCTTCTGGGGGCGAATTATCTAGGTTAATGTTAGCCATTAAATCACTATTGGCTAAACATACTTCATTACCTACCTTAATATTTGATGAGATTGACACTGGAATTTCTGGAGAAACTGCTTTAAAAGTGGGAAGTGTTATTGCTGATTTAGGGATTGATATGCAAATATTATCAATTACACACTTGCCACAAATTGCAGCTAAAGGCCACTCACATTATTTTGTATATAAAAACGAAGGCAATAACAAAACCACAACTGGCATTAAAAAACTTAACCCAAACGAAAGAGTTAATGCCATTGCAGAAATGTTGAGCGGTAAAAATCCGGGCGCCTCTGCTCTACAAAATGCAAAAGAGCTATTGGGGTAGTTGTGGAATCTTACTTCAGATTTCATCATCATTTTATGAAAAAAATCATACTCCTATTGCTTAATTTGGCGTTTTCATATTGCTCATTTGCACAAGAAAAAACAGTAAAAATAAAATTGGACACTATTAACGTTAGTGGGAAATTAATTGCTGGTGATGGAACCAAACTTTCGAATATATACATTGAAACAAAATCCCAGCATAATCAATACTTGCAATTAAAGGTTGGGGCAACAACCGATAGTTTAGGTAATTTCAAATTAGAGGGAATTAAACCAACTGACACTTTAACTTTTTTTGCTTTAAATAATGAACATACTTTTATCAATCATGGAAGTAGGTTATTAAATATTACTATTTGGCCAAGTATTAGTAAGTTTAAGAATGAAACTCCAGTTGTTTCTGCTAAAAGAATTGCACCAAAAAAGATTGCATCATTTAAATTAACATATTTATTTAATGTTGGATGTTGTGATTTAACTCTTAATCCCCAGTATCCAGGAGGAGATAAGAAGTTTGCAGCGTATATATATGAAAATTTAAAATACCCAACCGCAGCCATTAAAAATAATATTGAAGGCACAGTAACTGTAGAATTTACAATTACAAAAGGCGGTACATTAATATTTCCTAAAATTATAAATGGATTGGGCTATGGTTGTGATGAAGCTGTTTTAGACATTCTAAAACATACTAAAAAATGGCATCCTGGAATAAGAAATGGAAGACCAATAGTAATGAGCTATCAAACAGATGTTATTTTTAAATTGATTGATTAATAAATCTTAACGCCTACTACATCTCTTAGTTTACTTTTTTTTCCTGCCTTATTTTCAATTTGCAATTGATTGTAATAAGTACTTTAGTATCAGCAAAAGCTTGGTTAACAGCTGGTAAATTTTCTATTTAGCCACTTTAAAACTTTCGTTTGAAGGCATTGATTTCCTTCCGCCTTCATCAACCGCTACTACATAATAATAATTGGTTTTATTTTTCACAAAACCGGTATCCTTATAAGTATGGGAATGCAAATTCGGGATGGGATGTTATAAATACGTTAATGGTATCTAAGTTTGAAATTGATTTAACGAAATCAATGCCAGTAATTTCTGGCATATCTATATCTAAGAATAATACATCTGGTGGGTGAGAGCTGATAGCACTAATTGCTTCTATTGGATTGCAATAACTTCCTAAAACTTTAATATTTTGAGAAGAAGATAGTTCGGCCTCAACAGCCATCCTATCCAAATCATCGTCATCAACTATGATGCAAGTGAGCGTATCTTTCATAAAGTGCAGATAAATAGATATAAAACATACGCAAAAAAAATAATTTCTAATTACAATCCAAATGGTAGAGATTGCAAATTTTATTTTATACACCTAATTATTTAGTTAAATTTACACTATGGCAAACAGATTTACATTCTTGTTCATTTTATTTTTTTGTTACTGTGGACATACTTTTGCCCAAACATTTTCCATTACCGGAACAGTTGGTGATAAAGTTGGTGCGCTTCCAGGAGCCGCAATATATGTTAGTGGTTATAAAATTGCAACGGTATCAGACAACAACGGGCATTTTATCCTTTCGAAACTTGCACCTGGAAATTATGATATTTTAGTACAAATGATTGGTTACCTACCCTACTCTAAAAATATTATAATTTCAGATAAATCTATCCATATTGATGTTATACTTACTGAGAATGCTACTCTGCTAAAAGAAGTAGTTATTAAACCAGATCCAAATAGGGCTTATTATCTTGCCTTGTTCAAAGATTTTTTCATCGGCAAAACTCCTAATTCTAAAGAGTGTAAAATACTAAACACAGAAGTGTTGATTATGGACGATGATAAAACCGAAAGTATATTAACTGCTAAAGCAACTGACTTTATAATCATAGAAAATAAAGCACTGGGCTATAAAATCAAGTACTTATTAAAATACTTCGAATATAACTATAAGTTAAAAATGATATTCTATGCAGGACACCCTTCTTTTGAGGAAATGAAGGGGAACAATGCAAAGCAAAAAAGATGGTTAAAAAACAGAGAAATGGCATACAAAGGTTCTATTCAACATTTCTTTAAGGCGTTATATAACAATACTGTTGTTGAAGAAGGTTTTATAATTAATAAAATGACTAAAATACCTAATAATAATAGGCCACCAGATAGTATCATTAACGCAAATATAAAAAGATTAATTTCTGGGCAGAATGGCTTAACAAATGTCCTTACCTTTAATGGGAACGATTCGCTGTCTTATTGGTTAAAAAAGCGCAAAGAGCCTGTAGAATTTAATGCTTTAAGCAGAAAGGACGTATTAGTAGACACTTTAGTGAAAAAGGTTAATACAAATCTTAAAATGATAAAATATTTAGATGAGCTCTATATCGGCTATAAGAATGAAAAGGAAACTCCAGCTTTTAATTTTAGTGGGCTTAAACAAAATCGCCCTCCTGAATTAACAGACTATCAAATTTCTATTGTTTCTCTATTGCAGCCATCAGTAAGTTTTTATGCCAATGGTGGTGTTGCAGACCCGAGAAGTTTATTGTATAGAGGATATTGGAGTTATGAGAAAGTTGCAGATATGGTACCCATGGATTATATGGCAATTATTGGCAAAAAGTAGAAGCGCTAAATGTTAAAAAAGTTAAATAAAATCAGATTATTGAATTTTAGTTTCTTGATTTACTACATTAGTAGCCATGTTTAGAGCGCTCTTACTCTCTTTAATTCTATTGTTTTCGGGCATTCAAACTTACGCTCAAAGTACATTTTCAATAAGTGGTATTGTTAGAGATCAAAAAGAGACCTTACCTGGTGCAGCAATTTATGTAAGTGGTTATAAAATTGCTACTCAAACAGATAATAATGGTAAATTCATTTTAGCTAATTTAAAACCGGGTAATTATGATATTTTGGTTCAAATGGTTGGCTACTTACCTTTCTCTCGCAACATCATAATCTCAGACAAATCTATACAAGTAGATTTTTTATTGAAAGACAATCCTGTCATGTTAAACGAAGTTGTGATTAGGGTTGATCCTAATCGCCAAAAATACATCAATCAGTTTAAGAATTATTTTATTGGCAAATCTCCAAATGCTAAATTATGCAAAATACTTAATCCTAATGTGCTGAGGGTAGATTTTGATGTTACAAAAAGTTTATTAACAGTTAAAACAGATGAATTTTTAATTGTAGAAAATAAAGCACTTGGTTACAGGATAAAATATATGTTAGATTATTTCGAATATAATAGTCGTACAAACATTATCTACTATTCAGGCAAACCATTTTTCGAAGAATTAAAAGCTTCAAATGCTAAAAAGAAGAAATATATTGAGCTTAGAGAAATTGCTTATTATGGTTCTGCACAGCACTTTTTTAAATCGCTTTATAGAGGCAAAAGTAAAGAAGAAGGTTTTATAATCAATAAAATTATCCAAATCCCAAATCCAAATCGAGCACCAGATAGTGTTATTAATAAAAATATATTCGCATTAAAACATCCTCCTGAAAAAGCTGGCATTAGAAAAAATGCTGGCAAAATTGATACTTCTTTAATGGCCTATTGGATGAAGCAACTAGAATTACCAAAAACTATTGACAAATTTATCAACGCTGAAGTTCTTCCAGACACCTTAGTTAATTACTACAACAGAGACCTTAAATATTTGAATTATACCAATGCATTATGTGTAATGTATACCAAAGAAAGGGAATCAACTGAATATACCAATTTTGGGTTTTGGGTTTTTAGACCTTTATATATTCCCGATTATCAATTATCTATAGCCAAACTAACAGATGGTGCTATTCGATTTTATGAAAATGGGGGGATTTTAGATGCAAGATCTTTATTATATGAAGGTTTTTGGGCGTATGAGAAAGTAGCCGATATGGTACCAATGGATTATATTCCTTTAGTTAAACGACCGGCATTACCTTAGTTACACCATTGTAGTTAATTTTTAATTTTAAATTGCATTTTAGTAATTGATAAATATGTTAATTTAGATGTGCATCTCTAAAACAACCTTACTCATCCTATCTTGTTTTTTAATAAATTTCAAGGTATTGGCACAAACTGTGTCTTTTAAAATTAAAGGCCGGGTTTTAAATGAATCTTATCAAGTTTTATCTGCTGCTTCAATTTCACTATTTAACTTAGAAAATAAAGAATTAATAAAATCGATTTCTAAATCTAATGGAGAGTTTGAAATAATATATAATATCAAAGGAACATATAGCTTAATTGTTAAACATACAGGCTATCAAGACTATAAATCTGCTATATTCGAACTTAGTGATAAAGATTTCGGGATTATCTCTTTAACGTCAAACGCACAAACCCTAAATGAGGTTGTTGTTCAATCTAAACAGAATTTAATCGAGGTAGATGCAAATAGTATTATTTATAATGTTTCAAAAAGCATAACCGCACAAGGGGGAAATGCACTTGATGCATTAAAAAATGCTCCTGGAATTTTTATCGACAATAATAATTCTATCTCTTTAAATGGAAAACAAGGTGCAATGATTCTTTTAGATGGGAAACAAACCTATCTTTCTAGTAAAGAAATAGTTGACTTATTAAGGTCTATGCCGGCTTCAGGTATTAAATCTATCGAAATCATCAATAGTCCAACTGCTAAATATGATGCAGCTGGCTCTTCAGGCATTATCAACATTAAAACATTAAAATCGCAAGTTAAAGGCTTTAACGGAACGGCAACAGCTGGTCTTTCTTATGGCGTTTACCTTAGACAAAATCAAGATTTATCGTTCAATTATAGAAATGACAAAGTAAATGTCTATGGAAGTTATAATCATTTTTTTGGCAATTATTCTTATTTATATGGGTCTGATAGGATACAAAATGGTAAAACTTATGACAGCTTTACTGATGATGTAGACAAGAGAAAAAAAATGGGAGCTCGTTTAGGTGCTGATTATAACATCAATGAAAAACATACTGTAGGCATCTTAGTAAATGGAAACTTCATTTTTGGTGGCGGAATTACAGATACTGAAACAGATATTGGTTTACCAAATTCATCAAATATTGATCAAACATTAAAAGCGATTAACGATTATTACCATCAGAATACTGAACGTTATAATGTAAATCTAAATTACAAGTATGAAGATACGTTAGGTAAAATCATTAATATAGATGCAGATTATGGATATTATGAAAAGGGAGCTGGTAATTTCCAATCAAATATTTATTCAACCCAAAATAACATTATAAAAGAAAATTATTATAGAACTTTAAACGGAGCAAAAATTTATTTAAAAGCATTTAAGGTTGATTATACCACAAATTTTTGGAAAGGGAAGTTGGAAACAGGAATAAAATACTCCGCTATTCAAACCAATAATAATTCAAAATTCTATCAAGTATTTAATACAATCGAAGTATTTGATGAGCGTAGGTCTAACACTTTTAAATTTGATGAAAATATTGCCAGTGCTTATGTTAATTACAAAAAGCCACTGGGCAAATGGGTTTTGCAAGCTGGTTTACGTGTAGAAAATTCTGCGTCAGAAGGTGAGTTAGCTTTTAAAATTAAAGGCATAGATTCTCTAGAGAATATTAAAAGAAATTATACAAATCTTTTCCCTTCTTTTAGCGCGTCAGTTAAACCATCAGCTAATCATAATTTTTCCTTTGGATACTCAAGGAGGATTGATAGACCAGCCTACAATGATTTAAATCCATTTGTTTACTTATTAGATGAACTTTCTTTTTGGCAAGGAAATCCATTTTTAAAACCTCAATTAAGTCATCGTTTTTCACTTCAATATGCATACAAAAGCAACACGATCATTAGCTTAAACTTTGCCCATACCAATCAGTACAGTGCAAATATTACCGATACTACTTCAACATCAAGTATTGTAATGATACCGAGGAATCTAGGAACGCAGCAAAATATATCTCTTTCATTAACGCAACAGTATTCACCAACCAAATGGTGGGATATTACCCTTAACGGCACTGTTTATCATATTCAAAATAAAATTGCTTTTGATCAGTACAGGAATTTAAATTTAAAACAGTTAGCAGGAAGGTTAAATATTCAACAAAAATTTAAAATGCCATATCAAATTACTGGAGAAGTTTTAGGCTTTTTAAATTCAAAAAGACTACTAGGTGCTAATCAAATCATGACGCCGACAAGTCAAATAGACTTAGGTTTACAAAGAAATTTTTTAAAGAATACTGCAACATTACGCTTAGCATTTACCGACATTTACAAAGGCAGTAAAGCTAATTCTACACAAAATTTTGACGGTTTTTATTTAAAAAACTCCAGCTATTTTGAGTCTAGGCAAATCAGACTTAATTTCACTTATAAATTTGCTGAAAATAAAGCTAAGGGGCCAAGGACTAGGAATTCTGCCTTAGAAAACGAAAACGGCAGAATTAAATAGTAAACATATTGTTGAAAAAAGGCTGATTAAAATTACTAATATTTTTAGTAATTTTAATCATGGAAAAAGTAGCTGAAAATCAAGATGATTACAAATATGGACGAGGTGCTCAGTTTAACACATCCAACAAATTTCTAAAGAATTCTTTAGCTAAAGAACATGCAGAAGGAATTGATGATTGGGAGGAAACCAATGAAAAAACGAGTTATATCATTGGCAATTCTAAGTCAATAGCTAATAAAGTTGACAGTCCCGATGTTGGCATGTGGTATTCTTTGAATCCCTACCAAGGTTGTGAACATGGCTGTATTTATTGTTATGCTCGTAATTCTCATGAATATTGGGGTTTTAGTGCAGGTTTAGATTTCGAAAGAAAAATTATCGTTAAAAAAGATGCACCAGAACTTTTTAAGAAATTTTTATCTAAAAAAAACTGGGATGCCACTCCTATTTCTTTATCCGGAAACACTGATTGTTATCAACCAGCTGAGCGAAAATTTAAGCTAACCAGACAGCTCTTAGAAATTGCCTTAGCTTATAAACAGCCGATCGGGATGATTACTAAAAACTCATTAATTTTAAGAGATATTGATATTTTACAAGAAATGGCAAAGGATAATTTAGTAATGGTTTATGTTTCAATAACTAGCTTAGATGAAAAACTTCGTCAAAAAATGGAGCCCCGAACCACAACAGCTAAACAACGTTTAAAAATTATTGAAGATTTAAGTAAAGCGGGATTACCAACTGGAGCTATGGCTGCACCTATGATACCAGGGTTAAATGACTACGAAATGCCTGCGATTTTAAAAGCTGTGGCAAATAATGGGGCTAAGTCTGCAGGTTATACTGTTGTTCGCCTAAACGGTGTCATCAATAAAATATTTGAAGATTGGCTAAGGAAAAATTTCCCAGATAGATTTGATAAAGTTTGGCATCAAATACAAGCATGTCATAATGGGAATGTAAATGACAGTAGATTTGGAACACGAATGCATGGAGAGGGAAATTTCGCTGAGATGATTAGAGATACTTTCAAATTACACTGCAAACTGAATGGTTTAAATTTAGAACGTATCGAACTTAATAGGAGTTTATTTAAAGTTCCACAAGCACAAATAAGTTTGTTTTAAGCGCTCGTCCTTGGGATAGACGAGCGACTTACAAAAACTAACTTAAAAAGCTCCAATCTCAGCAAGAGCTGCAAAATTGCTTCCATCATAGGCAGATTTAGCAATTATTTTAATGTATCGAAGTGATTGTTTATTAGGCAACTTAAAATATTGAATAGAAGTACTATTTGCCAATTCAAAATTTCCTGCAGAAACAAAATCAATACCATTCGAACTTGTTAAATATTCGAAACTTTTCACCGATCTAGAAAGAGTATTTCTTTGGGAAAGTGAAATCCCTTCAACCAATTTAACATTACCCATATCAATTGTAATTTGATGAGGATAGGTAGCCGCTGTGCCTGACCACCTAGAATGCCAATACGTACTTAAATCATTATCAATTAATTTAGAAGCCTTACCATTTATTGTTCCTTCACCTGAGGTTTCTTCAGAGCTTACTTCACTAATAGACCATCCTTGTTTATTAATTTCAGTTCGTGTACTAAAATCTAGCACAGGGATATCATTTTCAAACTTATAGAGGTAACTAAATGTAGACACTGTTCCATTCTCATTAACCAGTCCTATTCTAAGTTCATAAGGTGTATTACCCTTATATTGTAAATCTGACAATAAGAAACTAGTACTAAAGCCATTTGTTCCTACAGGTTTAGATTCATAACTAACTGCGTTATAATCCTTATTTGCGCCCATCCCTTCACTGTTAACATTTGGATCATTATAGTATATAATGTTCTTTACCGTAGCGCTTGAAATAAATTCACCAGAAATCACAATTGCAGATTTAGTTGCATCATAACTCGCATTAATTGTTTTTATACTTGCGGTAACACTTCCATAATAAGTTTTAGTATCCTTATTAAAAATCTCATTTGAATTTAATATAGCACAATCTGTTGCTGTCAAAAATGTTTTAGAAACACTTAATGTATAATTACCCGCACCCATTAAAGCTGTGCCTAAACTTGGAGTTTCAGAAACTTTTGCACAGTTATGGGGCAGATTTAGTCCATGGCCTAATTCATGCATCATGCCTCCGTACCATTTAGTAAATTTACTAGTACCAATATACTTTAGTTCTAGTCCTTCATAATCCATTGCATAACACCATTTTCCAATACCATAAAATGGTCCATCAATTGGAGAGCCATCAGCATTGTAACCATATGGAGGTAATAATATTAAGGTGTGTTGACCATTTTGATCACTAGGATTTGCAGCAAAATAAGCGTTTATTTCAGCAACTATTGCTGCAGAACCACCTTCTCTAGGATATTGGCTTTTTAACTTGGTTCCTCTAATGGTTATAATCTTTACCCTGTTTTTATTATTCGTAAGCAAACCGAAAGTTTTACCGGGATAACCATTACGGGTCATTTCATCATGGTAAAACTTCTGACCCATCAATAAAAGCTCACTCACTCTTTTTTCGTAATTGGCAATGGTATCTAAATCACTAGGCACAAAATAAACAACGTTTAAATTATATTTTTGGTCACTAGTAAAATTACTCGTTGCTGTGGGTGCTGGAGTAATAGATGTCGGCTCAGCCTTTGGTGTATCCTCTCGCTTTTTACAAGACAATAAAAAAAGAATACCGATTAAGAATAAAATGTTTTTCATAGGTTTTATTAAATCTTCTCTAAGGCATTAATTCTGATCTAGTAATAGATCTTACTAGATCAGAATGGGAAACAAAATTATTTTACGCCAAAAACATCAATCTCACCTAAAAAAGTATGGTTAGTACCTGCCTTTTGCGGTTCTAAAGCTGTTAATTTTAAATAGCGATAAGCTTTATCTGATGAAACCGGAAAGTTTTGTGAATCATTAGAAATTGCGAAGTTAAATTCGCCCAAACTACTAAATGTTGTACCATCATTACTACCTTCAAGTTTAAACTTCTTCATACCAACAGAATTGGGTGTAGCTGCATACCTATTTGTTATACCCACAGATATCATTTTATTTTCCTTTTTCATATCTATCAATACCCAGTGTGGGTATGGAGTTACAACTGCGTAGTTGGTATGCCAGTAGGTTTTAGAATCATTGTCTATTAATTTCTCTGCTGTTCCATTTGGTGCCTCATCAGCAGAAAAGCTAGAGGCAGTAATAGTCCATCCTATTTTGGAAATACCAATTGCAGTAGACTTATCTTCAAAAATCACTGAATCGGCTTTGTCACAAGCAGAAGCAAACATTAAGGATATTGCAACTACTAAATATTTAATTTTTTTCATGTTCGTTTATTTTCATTTACCAATTAAAAAGTCCGATTATTATGGGTTCTGGATAAGCTTATTATTTTTATCCACTTCGTTTTGGGGAATAAAAGCAATAATTTTACTATCACCAGGTTGTACAATCTGATTTGTTGAAGTACCAGTACCAGGATAGTTTCTAATTAATGGTCTATTATTTCTAAATAAATCATAAGCACGGTGCCCTTCAAATGAGAGTTCAAACCAACGTTCTTCTAAAACAGCATCTAGTACCGATTTACCACTTGTGGCTAATCCAGCCAAAGTGAGTATAGGAATGCCAGCTCTTGTGCGTATTTTATTTACATCGTCTAAAGCTAATTGCTCTTTCCCTGAGATTTTTGCATTAGCTTCTGCCTTATTCAAATACATTTCAGCTAAGCGTAAGTATACCGGTGAACTTAAATTTACAATGCCTTCTTGTAAGGAGTATTTATTGATATAATACATTGGTGCATTTGGTGTAATCTTATTATTCAATTTTACAACACCGTTCTCGGTTAATGGACTAATAAATTTCAACCTTAAATCTTGCGGATTTACATTTAAAGCATCGTATAATTTTTTAGATGCATAAATTTCTCCCCAACCACTGGCAGCTTGATTCAGTGCATTACCACTTGCATCTCCACTAAAATACATGGAACCAATAGCACTAAAGCCCCTATCTTCTGTTTTGATATGTCTAATACAGAAAATTGTTTCTTTGTTACCATCAGGTGCTCCTCTAAAATAAGTTGGATACTCACCAGAAGATAATAAATTATAACGTCCCGAATTAATTACTTTATCAGCATACTCTATTGACTCTGCATTTTTTTCCATATACAAATAAACACGGGATAATAATGCATAAGCAACTTCTTTAGAAGCAAATGAATTAGATTTTGGTTGATTCATTAACGTACTGGCTTTTAATAAATCAGCAACAATAAAATCATAAACCGTATTAACATTGCTTCTAGCCAGTGTCAATTTTTCATCATCTGTTAAACCTTCTTTTAATATGGGCACGCCAAGGTTTACTGTAGGATTTTGTGAGTACGGCCTTGCAAATATGCGCACCAAATTAAAATGTAACATCGCTCTGATGTATAAATTCTCCCCTTTTAATTGTCTGAGAGGTAAACTTGCGTTGTCATCAATTGCTTCAATTACCCTATTCGCTGCACTTATAGATTTATAAGCACTAGACCAAAAATTTGCCGCGTGACTTGAGGTTTTGATTGGTGTATATTTATAAATATTGCTTAAATCATCAGATGAATTCTGACCTTGGGCAACTTCATCTGTAGGATATTCGGTAAAGAAATAACCGCTTCGTACATAAGCTTCAGCCTTAAACAACGCATAGGTTCCAATGGTAGCTGTTTCAATATCAGCTTCGCTTGTTAAAGCAGAATTTTCATCAATTGCGGTTGATGGATTGAAAGTTTTTTTACAGGCTGTATTACCTGTAATTAGTAAACTAACTACAGCCACAGCTATTAAATATTTTATTTTCATAACAATATGTTTAGAATTTAATTAATGTCCTAAATAATGAGAGCCATTTATAGGTTTGATTTATAGTGATACATTTAAGCCAAACAATAATTTTCTACTAATTGGATATTTAATATATGATTCACCAGTTCTCAATTCAACTTCAGGATCTGTTCCACTAAATTTGGTAAGTGTCCAAATATTATCTCCACTAATAAAAATTCTTGCTTTATTAATTTTGGCCTTAGTTAACCATGATGTTGGCAAATTGTACCCTAACGTTACATTTCGTAAACGGATATAGCTTCCATCTTCTAAAAACCTGGTAGAAAGTGCGTTTGCATTATCTGCTCTACCATGAACAGGCTTAGGATGTGTTACAAGATCACCAGGTTTCTCCCATCTATTCCAGCCACTGGCCAATTGCATTTGGTTATAGCTTTCATATAAACCATCGCTATCAAATAGGAAACGACTTTCGTTATAAACATAATTGCCATAAACAAAGTTGAAGAATGTAGAAAGACTAAAGTTTTTATATTCGAAATTGTTACTTAAACCACCAGTAAATTTAGGCGCTGAGCTTTTTCCGGTATATACTCTACTAGCCGCATTATAGTTGCTAGTATAACTTAGAAACTCTTTTCCATCTGCATCCTTTACTCTATTCTCCCACAATGGGGCTCCATTATCTGGATTCACACCAGACCAAACTGGCATAAACCACTCATCCATGTCATGCCCAACAGCAATAGGTTGTCTGGCTCCATTACTTACTTCATTACGTCCTTGATTTACTTCTAATACTTTATTTCTGTTAAAAGCCATATTAAAATTGGTCTCCCATTTAAAAGCCTTAACAAAATTCTTTGTTGTTAAATTAAATTCGACACCTCTGTTTCTAACATTACCAACATTTTCATAAACCCCATTATAACCAGTAGTTGCAGGCAATGGGCGAAAGAATAACAATGAGGCTGCTTGTTTATGGTAAGCATCTATGCTTAACTCAATTCTTTTAAACAAAGTGATGTCTAAACCAATATTTGCTGCTTTAGATTTTTCCCAAGTTAAATCTGGATTTGCCTTTTGACTTGGGGCCGCACCCGGCAAACCTGCATAGCTAGCACCCGAAGAAATAGAATATAAACCCAATGCGGCGTAATAACCAATGCCATAAGCATTACCAGTTGTACCATAGCTTGCCCTAAGTTTTAAAGAGGTTACTGGTTTTACATTCTTAAAGAAAGCTTCGTTACTTATTATCCATGAAGCACCAAGTTGATAAAAATTCCCACTTGGATTATTGCTGCCAAATCTGGACGAATATTCTGTAACATAAGAAGCTACAGCAAAGTATCTATTGTCGTAATTATAATCTGCTTGCCCTAAATATTTGCTAAATTGATAAGTGTCATTTCCACTTGTTGGATTAGTGACAATATCTGTAGCAGTACTGAATGCATCTCTACCGGCAGGAAGATTTTTAACATTGGCTCCAAGTGACTCTGCATATCCATACTCTATCTCACCAACTGCTAAAACTGCTAAATTATGTTTACCAAATGTATTACTATACCTTAAACGATTTGAAGTTAAAAACGTATTCGTATAAGATGTTGAGGCAGATGCTGAACCATTATTAGTAGCTCCATCTTTAGATCTCTTATCACTAAAGCTATCGCTACGGTAATTAACTAACTTACCTCTATTGTAGGTAGAAAAAGTAAGATTTTTTATAATTTTATAGTCTAAATTAATATCCGCACTTACATTTAAGCTCTTGGCTTTTGATGTATTATATTGCAGCGTGTGCATAAAGTTATCCCTATCTCTGCCATACCATGTACCGTACCTAGAATCAACTGGTGTTAAATCTCCATTAAACGCAGGATCAAATGGTAAATTCACATAAGCATCATATAGAGCACCACTTGCGTTATAATTATCTTTTGTAAATATTCCGTTTAATAAAACAGATAAGTTGAATTTTTCAGACAGTTTTTGACTGATATTCGTTCTAAAATTATACCCTGTTTTATCATTATTAATTAATGTTCCTTCTTCTTTATAATAATTACCAGAAACATAGAACTTAGTGTTTTCACTTCCTCCAGACGCAGATGCTGTATGACTATTTACCATTCCTGTCCGAAATGCTAAATTCCACCAGTCTGTATCATTATTTAAGCGCTCAGGTGTTAATCCAGTATAAAATTTGCTTTGGTAGTCATATAATTGAGCGGTATTCATCAATTTAAAATTGCCTGTTGAAGCTTCACTATAACCCATTGAAGAATTAAAATCTACTTTTGTAACACCAGCTTTACCCGTCTTCGTTGTTACAATAATTACACCATTGGCCGCTCTAGAACCATATAGTCCAGTAGCTGCAGCATCTTTTAAAATAGTAATTGTTTCTACATCCGTAGGATTATAATTGCCTCCAATGTTACCATCTACCACAATTAAAGGATCTGTACTTGCATTTATACTACCAGCTCCCCTTATTATTATATTTGAGCCACTTGTAGGAGAGCCCGACGCAGTAGATACCACTACACCAGGAGCCTTGCCTTGTAAAAGGCTACTTAATTCATTTGATGTAACGTCTCTTAATTTTTCACCAGTTACTACAGAAACAGAACCAGAAATCTCACTCTGCTTTTTTGTAGAGTAACCTACTACTAAAACTGTCCCTAACTCAGTTGACATTTCTTCTAGGTTTACATCAATACTAGTATCATTTTCGATCCTTATTTCCTGACTTTTGAAACCTGTAAAAGAAAATACAAGAATAGATCCTACTTCAGCATCTATTATATATTTTCCATTGTTATCTGTTAAAACACCAACTTTGGTATTTTTTACACTAATAGATACACCTGGTATAGGCAAACCAGCTTTATCTTTTACTGTACCTGTAATTCTTGTTAATTGTACTATATTATCTTCAGTTAGCTTTTCATTTAGTACTGAAATAACATTTAAATTTTCCGTTGTGCTTTTCGTTGTAAATGCATAACCGTTGTTAAAGGATAATACAACGACACCACCTAATAATAGTAATGGTTTTATCTTCATTTGATTTAGTTTAGGTTAAATATTTTGGTTAGTATCTTCTTTTTAGTCAGTTTTTTCTTACATAGGCAATTTCTTATTGGTGATATATTTATTATTTCTCGCTATTAGATTAATAGGTTTCAATAAGCATATTCTGATATTAAAACTTAATAACTGATTACCAAGCTAAATACTTTGAAGTCGCCTAGGATAAACAAACACAGCGCAAACGTTTGATTTACAATTTGGGCATAGAATTTACTTTCAACTTATTTTAATCCTAAAGGATAGTTTTAGTTAAACTGTAGAAATGATGAAGGGGAATAGTGTTAATTTGCCAAACTTCGAATTATAACAAGATTTTTACATGCGGATTTAAGTATTTTTCTCCCGTTATTTGAGCAAATTTTAATTTATAACACAAACGTTTGCACTAAATTTCTAAACCTTATTAATTTAATTTTAGACAAATATTAACACCATGAAAATTGCCCTTATAACCTTTCAAGATAAAGGTGCTTACCATATTATTAACGTACAAAATGAAGATGATAAACTCATCAATTTTTTAAAATCAAAAGGTTTAAACATCATAAAAGAAATTTGGAATAACGATCAAGTTAAATGGGAAGATTACGATTTGGCAATCATTAAGTCTCCTTGGGACTATTTTGACTTAATTGAGGATTTTTATGCTTGGGTATCGAAGCTAGAACAAAAAAATGTGAGGCTCCTGAATCCTATTGATATTGTAAAATGGAATGCTGACAAGCATTACTTAAAAGATATTGAGAAAGCAGGTTTAAAAGTAACTCCTAGTATTTTTTTTACAAAAAAAGATGAAATTAACCTGCAGGATTACTTCTCAAGATTTCAAACAGATAAATTTATTGTCAAACCTGTTGTAAGTGGTGGTTCAAAAAATACTTTCAAAGTTACCGCAGCAAACGTTGATGAAATAAATGAAAAACTTAGGTCTTTAATTCAAGCTGAAGATTTTATCGTTCAACCATTTTTAACAGAAATTGAAGAAAATGGCGAGTGGTCGTTTTTATTTTTTGGAGGAAAATTTAGCCATGCCCTATTGAAAAAAGCAAAGTCTGGAGATTTTAGAGTTCAAGCAACATTTGGTGGAACAGTACATCCTATACAACCATCAAAAGATTTATTGGAAAGCGCACAACAATATGTCGATCAATTTGCAAAAGATTGTCTTTATGCTCGTGTAGATGGTGCAATTGTAAATAATAAATTTATGTTAATGGAACTGGAACTAATTGAGCCATTTTTATTTTTAGACACTGAGCCAAAAAGTTTAGAGAATTACTACCAGGCTTTAGAGAAATTTATGTAGCAGGATTAGTTTTAGTTGGGAGACATTTTTTACTTCGGTCTTCTTTTTAGACAAGAAAAAATAACCCATACTAGCTAATAAAATTATCATTACCCAACTATAATTGTCAATAGGACAGGTAAAAACACCTACTTGACCTTTAAATGCCGCACCAGAAAAACCACTTACAGTACAAGTATTAGCGGTTTGAACATATTGGCAACCAGGAGTTGCATCTGTAAATGTGGTTGACCTATAATTGGTACCAGACTGCAATGAGGTATAAATGCGTGTCTTAAGCGCACTACGAATGCAACCAGTTTGTGCATTAACAAAAGTCGAAACCACAAAAATCAACAGAAACGTAGCTGAAAATTTTAACATAGAGTAGTTATTCAAATATTTAAGAGTTTTAATTTATTAAATATACTATATTAAATGATTAAGCAATAATAAAATGGTTATTCATTACTTTTTAAAGTCCAGATGATGAATAATGAAATATCATAGGTTTTTTACGAAGAGCGAAATAGCCTAAACCTCCAAAAGAAATCATTAATAACCAAATATAATCGTCGATAGGACATGCTACTAAAGTTGTATCGCCCAAAGTTCCAGCGCCAACACCTGTTATTGTACAAGGACTTGAACCAACATATAAACAGCCACTATTTGCTGTAGAAAAAGGGCTTGATTTATAGATTGTGCTACTTGGTCCACCATCTCTTTTTGTATAAATTCTTGTCTTATTAGCATTAGGAACACATCCTGTTGCTGCTTTGCTCTGAATTGATGTAAATATGAAGAATAGAAAGAACGCAATAAATTTTAACATTGTAATTGGATAATAATTATCAATAAAGGTATAATAATTATTCCAATTAAGAATATTCACATATAAAAAATGCCCTCCATATTCATGAAAGGCATTTTTTATTTAAAGAAAACACGTTAATTATGCTCCCTCTTCTTTTTTCTTTTTCTTACCGTTGCTTTTATTTACAACTGTAATTTCTTCTTTTTCTTTATCATAATCAATTTCTAAAGTGTCTCCATCGTGAATTTCTCCTTTTAAGATTTCCTCAGCAATTGGATCTTCTAAATATTTCTGAATAGCACGTTTTAAAGGACGTGCACCAAAGGCACTATCAAAACCTTTATCAGCAATAAATTCTTTAGCAGTATCAGTCAGTTTAACTTCGTAACCTAAGTTATGAACACGACCGAATAATGATTTCAATTCAATATCGATAATTTTAAAGATTTCATCTTTGCCTAAGCTGTTAAACACAACTACATCATCAACTCTGTTTAAAAACTCAGGCGCAAAAGCACGTTTTAACGCGTTCTCAATTACACCACGACTGTGGGCATCACTTTGATTAACTTTAGCTGAGGTAGAGAAACCTACACCTGCGCCGAAATCTTTCAATTGGCGTGCACCAATGTTAGATGTCATGATAATAATTGTATTTCTAAAATCTACTTTTCTACCCAAACTATCTGTCAATTGACCTTCATCCAATACTTGCAACAAGATATTAAATACGTCAGGGTGTGCTTTTTCAATCTCATCTAATAAGATAACAGCATAAGGTTTTCTTCTAACTTTTTCAGTTAATTGTCCTCCTTCTTCATAACCCACATATCCCGGAGGCGCACCTACTAAACGAGATACAGCGAATTTCTCCATGTACTCACTCATGTCAATTTGAATAAGTGAATCATCGCTATCAAACATAAAACGAGCTAGTTCTTTGGCCAATTCAGTTTTACCAACACCGGTTGGGCCTAGGAAAATAAATGAGCCAATTGGTTTTTTAGGATCTTTTAATCCAGCTCTAGTACGTTGAATTGCTTTGGTTAATTTCTTGATCGCATCATCCTGTCCAATAATTTTTTCGGCAACTTTATCGTACATATTTAATAGTTTAGTACTATCAGCTTGTCCAACACGTTGTAACGGAATGCCTGTCATCATTGAAACAACTTCAGCTACGTTATCTTCTGAAACTTCATAACGTTTTGTTTTGGTTTCAGATTCCCATTCTGCTTTTGCACGATCCAACTCCTCTAACAGGTTTTTCTCAGTATCACGCAGTTTAGCTGCTTCTTCGTACTTCTGACTTTTAACTACTTTATTTTTTTCAATTTTAATATCCTCTATTTTACTTTCAATAGCAATGATATTTTCTGGAACATGAATATTAGTTAAATGCACCCTTGAACCTGCTTCATCTAAAGCATCAATTGCTTTATCTGGCAAGAAACGATCGGTAATGTATCTGGCGGTTAAAGTTACGCAAGCTTTAATGGCTTCATCTGTATAGGTAACACCGTGATGTTCTTCGTATTTATCTTTAATACGAGTTAAAATCTCAATGGTTTCATCAGGTGTAGCAGGCTCAATCATTACCTTTTGGAAACGACGGTCTAAAGCACCATCTTTTTCAATGTACTGACGATATTCATCTAAAGTTGTAGCACCTATACATTGTATTTCGCCCCTGGCCAATGCAGGTTTAAACATATTCGATGCATCTAAAGAACCAGATGCGCCGCCTGCACCAACAATAGTGTGAATCTCATCAATAAATAAAATTACATCCGTAGATTTCTCTAACTCGTTCATTACCGCTTTCATACGTTCTTCGAACTGGCCACGGTATTTTGTACCAGCAACTAATGAAGCTAAATCTAACGTAACAACACGTTTATTAAATAAAACCCTCGAAACTTTACGTTGCACAATTCTCAAAGCCAAACCTTCTGCAATGGCAGATTTACCAACACCAGGCTCACCAATTAAAATTGGATTGTTTTTCTTTCTACGTGATAGGATTTGTGAAACACGTTCAATCTCTTTCTCGCGGCCAACAATTGGATCTAGCTTACCCTCTTCTGCAGCGCGTGTTAAGTCACGACCAAAGTTATCTAATACAGGAGTTTTAGATTTAATGTCTGAAACTTTCTTAGGTGTAGTAAAGCTTTCTTCTTCTTGGTAATCATCATCACCGCCGGCAGTACCACCACCTTGGGCCTCATCTCTAAAACCGTTTTTATTCACCTCTACTTCTTGTTTAAAGATTTCGTAAGTAACGCTGTATTGCAATAAAATTTGTGATGCAATATTATCATCATCTCTTAAAATTGACAACAATAAGTGCTCAGTTCCGATTAAATCGCTTTTAAATATTTTTGCTTCTAAATAAGTGATTTTTAATACCTTTTCGGCCTGTTTGGTCAAAGGGATATTACCCAAATTAACGGTTACACTCGAAGTACCGCGAACGGCTTCTTCTATAGAACGGCGAAGTTTTGAAGTATCAACTCCTAATGATTTTAAAATCTTAATGGCCATACCATCACCTTCGCGAATAAGGCCCAACAGCAAATGCTCTGCGCCTATATAATCGTGTCCTAATCTCAGGGCTTCTTCCCTGCTAAAAGAAATCACGTCTTTTACTTGTGGAGAAAATTTAGCTTCCATAATATGTGTGTAAACCAGATGACTCTAAACTATAAATTTGTTTTATAAATACGGTCTCTGATTTTTTATAATTTATCAACAATTACGCCATTTTGGTGGATAAGGTTGTTGTTTGCTTCACTAATTAACAAAAAATAACATTAGTAAAAAAGAACTTCCTATTTTCATTACTTACGTAAACAAATAGAAAATAGGTTTTTAGCTTTCTAATAATCTAATTTACGCATCATATAGTAGATATTGTCGGTTTTTTGTAAGGTTTTAAGCGACCCATTTAACTGACAAATTGCTAGAGAAAGTATTTGAAAAATAGCAGTTTTGACATGAGGTAGTTGTAAGTGGTAAGTTTTACGTAGTAAGTAAAAGGAGCGAAGAAAATTTGGCTATGAATTACAAATCTGGTGCGTCATACCCAACTCGATTGGGTATCTTAATACAATAGAAGGCAAATTAAATAGTTGTGCTTTACGATTCCCGTTTTCACGGGAAGGACGACATAATTGAATTATATCTTCCCTCCTTTTACATCTTCCATTATTTGAAAAGCCAATTAGTGCTACTATTAAGCAAGTCCCGCTATGCACTATAATTCCCGATGAAACCTGTGAAGCTAGCAAGCATACAATTAAAAAACAATAGACCGTGATGCTTAAATCTGGAGATTTTCGTTGCTATCGGGTTTAGAGAGGTTAGAGAAGTGCAAGAAACATACTAAGAACCTGTAAGGTTTAAAAAAGAAGTAACAACAACTAAAATTTAATCGTAATAGCATAAGTAAAGAATAATACCAACGTTATATCAGCTTAACTCATGGCTCATACTTAGTTCGCAGTTAAGACGCAGTTAGTTCGGATTCAATTGTCATAGGTCCGAACTAAGTCCGAACTAACCCCGTCCTAAGTGCGTCTTAACGGTTAACCTTTTAATATGTTGTTACGATGCTGATACGAAGAAAATAGGCAAGAAAAATGTTAGCTTTTTTACCAAATAAAAATTAGAGGGTTTATTTGTTTAAACATTTAATAATTAAATAGAAGTTGATATTCTCATGGTTTCATGCTTCGCGATTGCAAATCACGAAGAGCTAGTGTAATAAGTTTTAAGTAATAAGTAAAAGGAGCGAAGAAAATTTGGCTATTAATTACAAATCAGGTCCGTCATTCCCAGCTTGACTGGGAATCTTAATGCAATGGAAAAGGTAAGTTAAATAATATAACGCTTTACAATTCCCGTTTGTACGGGAATGAAGACAGGATGGAATGTAAATCTTCCATTTGACTTTTTATACATTTCCCATTATTTGAAAAGCAAGCTATTGTTACTATCAAAGTCATTCCCGCTATCCACTTCAATCTTTTTGCGCCGGCTGCGCTCAGCATAACAAAAAGTATTTTCGTTACTATCGGGTTTAGAGTAATTAGGGAGGTGCAAGGAAACTCAGTTTTTCGAAAACTATAAATCTTGCGCTAGGGATTGAAGCGGCATACTTTTGCCTAAGCAGCGAAGAAGGCAAAAGATACAGTGGAAAGCCCACTCGAGCGCCCAAAAAATCAAGAACAAAATTCTTACTGGTATCTTTTAACCTTTAACTTTCAACTCTCTTCACTTTTAAGCATCTTTGCACAAATACTATTAATTATGTCAGACGAAAAAATAATCTTTTCAATGGCTGGAGTGAGTAAAATCTATCCACCACAAAAACAGGTTTTAAAAAATATTTACTTATCATTCTTCTACGGCGCTAAAATTGGCGTAGTTGGTTTAAACGGTTCTGGTAAATCATCTTTATTAAAAATTATTGCAGGGCTAGATAAATCTTTTCAGGGTGAAGTAGTTTTTAATGCAGGTTATAGCGTTGGTTATTTAGCACAAGAGCCCATTTTAGATGAAACCAAAACAGTACGTGAGGTAGTAGAAGAAGGTGTTGCAGAAGTTACTGCCATCCTTAAAGAGTACGAAGAAGTTAATGAAGCATTCGGCTTAGAAGAAAACTATTCTGATGCTGATAAAATGGATAAACTAATGGCTCGCCAAGGTGAGTTGCAAGATAAAATTGATGCTGTTAATGCTTGGGAATTAGACACCAAATTAGAAAGAGCGATGGATGCTTTACGCTGTCCAGAGCCTGAAACTTTAATTGGGGTACTTTCTGGAGGAGAACGCAGAAGAGTAGCCATGTGCCGTTTGTTATTACAAGAACCTGATGTTTTATTATTGGATGAGCCAACCAACCACTTGGATGCTGAAAGTATCGATTGGTTAGAGCAATTTTTACAGAACTATAAAGGAACGGTTATCGCTGTTACCCACGATAGGTATTTCTTAGATAACGTTGCAGGTTGGATTTTAGAATTAGATAGAGGTGAAGGTATTCCTTGGAAAGGAAATTACTCTACTTGGTTAGAGCAAAAAGCAAAACGTTTAGCACAAGAAGATAAAACAGAAGGTAAACGCCAGAAAGCATTAGAGCGTGAGTTAGAATGGGTACGTATGGCACCAAAAGCTCGTCACGCAAAATCTAAAGCTCGTTTGGCAAACTATGATAAACTAGCTTCGGAAGATGGAAAAGAACGCGAAGACAAATTGGAATTATTTATTCCGGCTGGTCCGCGTTTAGGTAATGTTGTTATCGAAGCTACAGATGTTACTAAAGCTTATGGCGATAAAATTTTATTCGAAAACTTAAACTTCTCCTTACCCCCTGCCGGTATTGTTGGAATTATCGGCCCCAATGGTGCGGGTAAAACTACTTTGTTTCGTTTAATTACTGGGCAAGAAACACCAGACAAAGGAACTTTTAGAGTTGGAGATACCGTTGCATTGGGTTATGTTGACCAAATGCACAATGATCTAGATGCAGACAAAACTGTTTACGAAAACATCACCGATGGTTTAGATAATATTCAGCTGGGTAACAAAGCCGTAAGTGGTCGTGCTTATGTTTCTAAATTTAACTTCAATGGTGGCGACCAACAGAAAAAGGTTGGTATTTTATCTGGTGGAGAAAGAAACAGGGTTCACTTAGCTATTACCTTAAAAAAAGGCGCTAATGTTTTATTGCTGGATGAGCCAACGAATGATATCGACGTAAATACGCTACGTGCTTTAGAGGAAGCTTTAGAAAACTTTGGTGGTTGTGCTGTGGTTATTAGTCACGATAGATGGTTTTTAGATAGAATCTGTACGCATATACTAGCTTTTGAGGGTAACTCTGAAGTTTATTTCTTTGAAGGTAATTACTCAGATTATGAAGAAAACCGCAAGAAAAGATTGGGAGATGTTACTCCGCATAGAATTAAATATAAAAAACTAGTTTAATAGCATGTCAGTCTGAGCTTGTCGAAGACCGCTTAATTGTGCTTCAACAAGCTCAGCATGACAATATTTAAAGTCTCAGGACAACTATTGAACTTTTCATTTTAAAATGTTGGCTAGAGCTATATCAATTGTAGGATATTTAAAACTGTAACCAACTTGAATGAGTTTTTCGGGAATAACCCACCTGCTTTTCAAGATCAATTCCGTTTCTGTTTTTATCACAATAGCTCCAATTTTTAGTAACCAAGTAGGTGATGGCAAACCAACCTTTACACCCATTGATTCTCTAAATGATTTCATTAGTGTTTTATTATCCACAGGATTAGGAGATGAACAATTAAAAACCCCTTCCAAATCCTTACGTTCTAGTAAAAACAATATTATACGGAATAAATCTTCAATATGTATCCAGCTAAACATTTGATTTCCGTTTCCCTGTTTACCTCCTAAACCAAAGCGTACAAGATTGGTGAATGGCTTCATCACTCCTCCATACTTACCTAACACAATTGCCATTCGTAGTGCAACCTGTCTGGTATTTGGCAGTCTAAAATCGAAAAAAGATTGTTCCCAATTTGTTGCCACATCTACAGAAAATCCACTTCCAATTTCCCCAGTACTTTCAGTCATAGCTCTATCGGTAGCGTGCCTATATATTGTAGCAGTACTTGAATTAATCCAAAGTTCTGGTGGGTTCTTACACTTCAAAATGGCCTTACCAAGTGTTTTTGTAGTTTCAGTTCTTGATTTTAAAATCTCTTCTTTGTTTTTTTTATTGTAACGGCAATCAACCGATTTACCAGATAGGTTTATTAGCATATCAGAATTCTCAAGCGCACCAAGGATTTCTTTTTCATTTTCCCATTGGATATTTTTATCCTGCCTTGAAATAATAAAAACCTGGTAACCGAGTTTTCTAAACTGCTTTGATAAATATTTACCTATGAAACCAGTTCCGCCCGCTATAACTATTTTCTTATACATATATATATATTTTAAGTTGAAAAGCAAATAAGTTAGTTAGGCTGTAAATGTTGGTGGGAATGGCGTAGGCTTTGGAGACTGATTTGCTTTTCTTTTTCCTCTAAAAAAGAAATAAAGATTAATAAATAACATTAAGCCTAAGTAAATAGAAAAACCTCCTATTTTATAGCTTAAAGCCTCGATTAAATCCTGATAATTGTTATTGTACAAATTGATTTTCAAAATCATCAAGGCAAACCCTAGATTTAACAAGTAAAAGCCAGTTTCAAATAATTTGTTTGTTGCACTGGCAATTTCATCTCTACCTTTAAAAATATCCAACATATACACTTTACTGTTTCTAAATAGTGTTCTAGAAACATAAAAAGTTAAAAATAAAGCGATTGGAACATATACTGCATAGCCGATTAAAATTTTTGTAGTTTCCATGATTAAGTGTTTAATGTGATTTGATTAATTTTTGAATGCTTGTTGTTAATATGATAATGTTTAAATAGTGTAGCAAAGAGAGGATAGAGATGATAATTGAAACTTTAATAGCAATCACTTCTACCAATTGATTTAATGAAATAATGGTTTCCCAACCTGCCAAAGTCATTGTTGCATAACCAATATTCACCAAGTAATAACCTACCAAAAGGATTTTATTAATTTGCTGGCAAAGCGCTAAATGATCAGGAATTAATTCTGCTACAAATATATTTCCATTGCTATAGCATAGCTTACCTACAACCACAATTATGAATACAATAATAGTAATGAAGATGCCGTAGGCTGTAATATTATAATTCATTTCTCTTAATTATTAAACTTTCAGAAAATATTGAAATTTTATTCTAAATTTTTTTAACCCATCATTTTCACAATCAACTTTGTAAGCCAATTATCTTTGTATTCTGTTACTTTATCAATCATTGTATCTGCTTTTGCTACAAAATCGTATAGTTTTTTAGTCTGATCAACAAAATGTTTAGCTTCAACTGAACTTGTATCGTCAATTGATGAAACTTCCTTTAGCACTTTCAATGCTGGTTTAATTTCTCTTTTACTTCTTTCTCTGGCTATTTTAGTTGCTAACTCATCTAAGTCCTTTTCTGCAGTAAAAAATTCTCGACGTTCACCCTGTTTAAATTCTTTATATACAATTCCCCAATCCATTAAGGCTCGTAGGTTCATACTTGCATTACCCCTAGAAATCTGTAGTTCTTGCATAATCTCTTCCATAGAGATAGGTTCTGACGAAACCATTAAAAAAGCATGAATTTGAGCCATAGTTTTATTTATACCCCACTGAGAGCCTAATGCGCCCCATGTTTGTACAAATTTATTTTTAGCCTCATTGAAATTCATAGTCAAATGTAATAAATGTTTTTAAACTTTCAAATATTATTGAAAGTTTATTTATATTTAAGTTCTGCTTATTTCTTTGTCAAGTAATAAATCAGCACTAGAACTGATATTACTATTCCGATAAAAAGTAATATAAATCTTATTTTTAGATTTGGATTGACCCCTTCAGTTTTAGTTTTCAGATATAAACTGGTGCTTAAAAGAATTATTCCTAGAATAATTAAATATGGAATGTAAGGCTGTAGAAATAGTGTTTCTGTTTTAAAAAACTGCCCTATAATTACTAAAAAAAGGCAAATTAGCCCTGAAATTCTTGTTATAGCTTGTGTGTTCATTATATGGGTTAGGCTATTAAAACCCTTTCTGTTCTAGTAAATAATACATTGCAATTCCTAATCCAGCTACTGTTCTTATAATTTCTCTGGTATGTAAGATTACAGAAAAACCTTTCTTTTTGCTTTCTCTTTTTAGCTTAATGAATAAGCTTGTACAAAGCAAAAGCATACTAAAAATTAATATTGGAGCATAATAGCTTTCATTTAAAAATCCAGCAGCTCCTGTTTTAGATCTACTAATAATTACAATAAGAATTCCGACCATGCCTAAAATCCATATGATAAATTCATTTTTCTTTTGTTGCTGATCTTCATTGCTCATATTTCAAACATATAAAAAAATAAGTTTCAAACTATTATAAACTGTAATGATTTTTCATTGTTATATATTTAATCTTACAATCTTATATATTTGCCATTATGAAGAAGATACTTGTAGTAGATGACGATGATGAAGTGTTAGAAACCATTCAACTGATTTTAGAAATTGGTGGTTATGATGTTGAGCCCTTGAATGACGCTGAATTAATATTCGAACGCATTAATGAATTTGAACCAGATTTAATTTTATTGGATGTAGTTTTAGGAAAAATTGATGGGAGAGTGATTTGTAGCCAAATCAAATCTCATGATGACACTAAAAAAATCCCTATTTTAATGATGTCGGGATTGTATGATTTAAAAGAAGTACAAGACATGGTATGTGCTCCAGATGATTTTATGTCTAAACCTTTTAAAATGGATGTACTTTTAGAAAAGATTGAAAAATTAGTCACTAAAAAAGAACCTAGGTACGACATTAATTAATAGTGCCCGTAATTTATAGCGAGCGTAGCGATGAAATTTGTTTTGTCAACAAACAAATTTCTCGTCACTACCGATGTGAATCAGTACACGTCTGAATGACTTTATTTTTTCTCTTCTCTTGGCCCGCGTTTGTAGATTACCAAACCATTTAAAAAATTACGTAAGATTTGATCTCCACATTTTTTAAAATTAGGATGCTCATCATTTCTAAAAATATCTCCTAATTCACTTTTAGTAACTGTAAAACCTACCAAATTACAGATTTCAATAATCTGGTCGCTGTTTAAGGATAATGCTACCCTTAGTTTTTTCATGATATCGTTGTTGCTCATTTTAGTATATAGTAGTCAGTATAAAGTATTTAGATAAGCCATTCGCTTTTGTCTTTTTACTTTGGTCTTTCAGCTCGATTACATTGCTGGTTCTATTTTTACTTTTTTATTTTTTACTCTTTCGTTAGCTAGTGTCCGTAAAACTTGTGGTACCAGTTTCCTTTTAATAGCTACGTAGGATGCTTGATCTTTTACTTCAATTAATCCAACATCTTCTTTTTGCAGCCCACCCTTTTTAAGTAATAAACCTACAATATCTATTTTATTAACTTTGTCTTTTTTGCCGGCGCTAATGTACAAAGTTTGCCAAATACTATCTTGGGGTAATTTATAAGGCCCTTTTAACTTTTCAACTTCTATATCAGCTTTTAAGAAAGGATATTTTTCATCGTCTGCTAAAATTAAATAAGCTGTACCCTTTGCATTCATCCTTGCAGTACGGCCATTGCGGTGCAAAAATGCATCTTCTGTGTAGGGTAACTGGTAATGAATAATATACTCAACTTCAGGAATATCTAAACCTCTTGACGCTAAATCTGTTGTAATTAGAATTTTAATACTCCCATTTCTAAACTTTAGCAAAGCTCTTTCACGTTCATCTTGCTCCATCCCACCATGAAAAATATCATGCGCCAGATCCTTATCAATTAATAAGTCACTAATCCTATCTACCGTTTCTCTGTGGTTACAGAAGATTAAAGTTGTTTTGCTTCCATTTTTACAGATCAGTTCAAACAAAGTATCCAACTTGTCTTCTGCTGTGGTTTGTACTTTTTTTAATTTTAAGTCTGGTGCAATTTGCTCATCCTGTAAAAAATTGATTTCCTTGTGATCTTTTAACCCTGTAAAAGCTGGTATTTCATCCATCGCAGTTGCGGAAGTTAAAATCCTTTGTTTTAAAGAATACAAAGTACCAATGATATGTGACATATCTTCTGTAAAACCAAATTCTAGGGCTTTATCAAATTCATCCAATACCAAAGTAGTAATGAAAGATTCGTCGAAATTTTTATGGCGTAAATGGTAAGCGATCCTTCCAGGAGTACCAATTAATACCGCAGGGGGTTGTTCTAAATTATTACGTTCAGTTTTTATGGGATGACCACCATAACAACAATTTACTTTAAAACCAGTCCCCATTTGCTTAAAAACCTGTTCAATTTGTAAGGCAAGCTCACGAGATGGAACTAAAATTAAGCACTGAACTCCTTTACTCTCTTTATTTAAGTTATTTAAAACCGGAAGTAAAAATGCCAAGGTTTTACCAGAGCCTGTTGGTGCTAATACCAATATATCGTTTCCTTTTTTTGTTGCCGAAATTGATGCCTCTTGCATTTGATTAAGGGCAGTAATTTTTAAGTTATCGAGTATTGGCTGAAGTATCATTGTGCAAAGGTAGAGATATAAAATGATTAAGGAACAAAGAGCAAAGAATAAGGATTAACATTCTATTTCCCCATTTACATTTTCCATCTACCATACTTTAACCGTATCTTGTTGATAACCAATTTAATGTTGACAAATAAACAATACTAAATTAACTATTATATAATGCGAACGACTTAATTTTAGGAAACCTGATTACGGGTTGTTAACCTTAACACCAATAACGTATGACCTGGAAGAAATTTAGTGGCGAAATTATTCAATCGTCAATCTTAGAAGAAGTTGAACAAGCGATTATCCGTGAAACAGAAAATGGCTACAAATTAAAAGTCTGCATAGGCACCGACTCACAAGTTAAAGGTGCAATAACTGATTTTGCAACTGTAATTGTTTTGTTGCGAGAACATCATGGAGGTTTTATGTACATCGCTCAAGACAAAACAGCTCAGAAAATGGGTATCAAAGAAAGAATGCTAGTAGAAGTTCAAAAGTCAATTGAAACTGCTTATTCAGTATGTGATTTACTTGATATTTATGATGTTGATTTGGAAGTTCACGCCGATATCAATACCAATCCGATGTTTAAGTCGAATAGAGCATTAAATGAAGCAATGGGCTATATTTTAAGTATGGGCTTTATTTTTAAAGCAAAACCAGAAGCTTTTGCAAGTTCTACCTGTGCAGATAAGATGGTACACTAAAGTTTTACGTGATAGGTTTTTAAGTAATAAGTAGAGACTGGACTTAAAACGTACAACTTATTACTTTTAACTCTATTACCATTCTTTCTTAACTACTTTCTTTTCGGTGGTGAGTGCAATTATTGGTGTTCTGCTAGACATGTAAAACTTAAACTTACTTGCCAAATCTTTAGCATATTTTGCAGTTTGAACTTTATACTCTTTCCATTCTCCGGCATTTAACTTACCAGGGTTATTTTCTAAAGGAATACCAACCGTTGTGCTGGCCACGAAATTGGCATAACGGTCGCGTTGATAGGGAATAAAGCTGAAATTAGTTAACCAAAAACGATATTTTCCATTTTTAACTTCAGCCTGAAAATCATATAAAACCTCTCCAGATGGGTGAGACATTACCAATAACGTTTTATTAATGATCATTTTACCAGTGGCGATGAAAGCTGTATCACCCTGAGTTGATTTGAATTTCAAATCCTTATTTTGCTTTTTAAGGTAGTTTAACACTCTAATTTTTAGAGAATCAGCTGGTGTTTTTACATTTACAACTTCATAATAAATTAACTTGCCCTGCTCATCTACTGGCAATGACTGCTCAGTCTGGGCATTGGTAATTACAAAACAACTCGATAACAATAAAAAACTTAAAATAAACTTCATAGGATAAATATAAAAAAAACGTCCCGAAAAATCGGGACGTTTAATAAGATTACGTCGTTATTATTAAAATGCGTAAACAGCAGCCAATGAGAATTGAGAAGCTGATTTAGTTGGAGCTAAATTTGATTTAACAAAACTTTGAGAAAAATCTTCATCATTATCAAAACGAACCTCTGGAATAAAAGTTAAACCACCCGCTTTAATGTTAGCAGATAAAGTAACAGACATTACACTTGGATTAGCTACCACAGGAATATTATATTTAAAATACTCACCTCTTAAACCTAAAGCAACTGAAGGAGTAAATGCATATTGAGGATATAAAGCAACACCAGTATAACCACCATTTCCACCAGAAACATGATAATCAGCAGCATTTAAGCCCAATTTAAATTTATCAGTTACTTGGTAAGCAGTAGTTAAGTCATAAATTGTACCTGTACCAGCTGCACCTGCTGAATGACCAGAAAGGAAATTTAAATAAGCAGTCCATCCTTTAACTGGAGAAACTGTTAACTGTGCACCAATATGAGAAACGCCATTAAAGTCTTGGTAAGCATTCCAATCATTAAATAAACCAGCCATTAAGCTAACCTTATCTGAGAATGCATAAGCTGCTTTGATCCCAGCATTTTGGAATGGACCATTAGTAAATAAGTACGATGTTGAATAATTGAAATTTCCTACTGGAGAAATTACTTCATATCCAATAAAGGTACCCATATAACCTGCAGTCATACTGAACTTATCAGAAAAAGCATAATTGATATATAAATTTTGGATATTGAAGGATGACAAAGATCCAGAAGTGGCATCTACCGCAGCATCAGGAATAGATTGCGCTTGACCACGTGGACCGAATGATAACTCACCTACAAAAGATGCTTTGCCAGTAGTCTTCTTCAAGGCAAGATCTATCATACCTAATGAAACAGAATTTTGCTCATTAGCAAAAGACGTTTTAATGTTTCCTGTTTTGTTAAAATCGTATTTGTAATAGGTATCAACTGAACCAGAGATTTGCAATGGAGTTGCATCTTGAGCGAAAACTGCAGAAGTTAATCCAAGGGCAAGCGTAGAAAGTAAAAGTTTAATTTTCATATTAAAAAAAATTGAAGCGTTTATAATTAGACATTTATCTGAATAGGGATGATTAAAGCTGTTTAGGCACGAACCTAAACAGCTAAATATTTTTTATTTATTTTCAACTTCCTGACCAGCTACAATCAAGGTACCTTGAGAGTATTTCTCATCATGCTGAGTTGCATCCAAACCTTCTTCTTCTTCTTCAGAAGTTACACGAATTGGCTGCACTAGGTTGATTAATTTGAAAATTACAAATGATACAACAAAACTGAAGATAATTACAATTACAGCACCTTTTAATTGTGTAAAAAAGAATTCTGGATTACCATAGAACAAACCATCAGCACCAGCAGAGTTTACAGTTTTAGTAGCAAAAATACCTGTTAACAACATACCAACTATACCACCCACACCGTGACAAGGAAATACGTCTAAAGTATCATCAAGACTTGTTTTTTGTTTCCAAGAAACAACAAGGTTAGAAATAACTGCTGCAATTGCACCGATGAATATACTAGAAGGTATACTTACAAAACCTGCACCTGGTGTAATTGCAACTAAACCTACAACCGCTCCGATACAGAATCCTAGTACAGAAGGTTTTTTGCCTCTAGCCACATCAAAAAACATCCATGATAAACCAGCAGCACCAGCAGCAGTATTAGTTGTAATGAAAGATGAAACAGCTAAACTACCAGCTCCAACAGCAGAACCTGCGTTAAAACCGAACCAACCGAACCATAATAAACCAGTACCAATTAATACGTAAGGAATATTTGCAGGCGGAACTTCTTTATGCTCTAAGTGAGATTTTCTACGTTTTAAAACTAAAGCACCAGCTAATGCAGCCATACCAGCAGAAATGTGAACTACGGTACCACCAGCAAAATCTAAAACTCCCATTTTAAACAAGAAACCATCTGGATGCCAGGTCCAATGTGCCAATGGAGAATAAACCAATAAGGCAAAAAGAACAATAAATAAAATATATGAAGTAAAGCGAATACGCTCAGCTACAGCACCAACAACTAAGCCTGGAGTAATGATGGCAAACATTAATTGGAAGACAGCAAACAATGAAAGTGGAATTGTAGCAGCTAAGCTCCAAGATGGACCAGAGTTTACACCTTGAAAGAAGAAGAATGTTCTTGGATCGCCAATAAAACCTCCAATTGAAGTTCCAAAAGCAAGACTAAAACCAACCACAACCCAAAGAACAGTAATTACACCAGCAGCAACTACACTTTTGATCATTGTAGAAAGTACGTTTTTACGATGAACCATACCTCCGTAAAAAAATGCTAATCCTGGAGTCATTAAAAATACAAGAGCCGCAGCTATTAACATAAAAGCAATATCAGCTCCATTATACTTTCCTTCATCAAAATTTGGAAGCAAAGGAGTAAAGAGAGCGAAGACTGCAACTACCATTAAAATGATAAATGGAGCATACTGTTTAAATAAAATTTTACCCATAGTTTTTAATATTTAGCGTTATTATTTGATTAATTCTCTAAAACTAGTAATAAATTTTCAATAATTAATAAGAATTAGCATAAAAAATGTAAAATATTAAAGAAAAAAGAAAAAATAACAGCTAATAACCGTAAAAGAGAGTCAAAATCAATAAAAAACAACAAAATGAAAGGTAATTTTGCCAAAAAAGGTTAATTTTTAAAAATTTATAAAGAATAATGGATGAATTTTAACAAAAATGCAAAATTTATACATTTTTTTACCCCCAATTACAATATTCAAAATATTAAGGCATAAACGTATCTTTAACCATGAAATCTTATCAAATAAAGTTTGCTCAAAAGCTTCCTATTTCAAGTTCCGATGCCTGGGATTTCTTCTCCTCTCCAGCTAATTTGGCCAAGATTACCCCAAATGAAATGGCTTTTATTGTTACTTCGGGAGATAGTGATGGAAAAATGTACCCAGGAATGATCATTACCTATAAAGTATCCCCCTTATTTGGCATACATTTAAATTGGATGACAGAAATTACCCAAGTAGAACATGAAAAGTACTTTATTGATGAGCAACGGTTTGGTCCGTTTAAATTCTGGCATCACCAGCATCATTTTAAAGCTATAGAAGGCGGCGTAGAAATGACTGACATTTTAACCTACGCTTTGCCGATGGGCATTTTAGGACGAATGGCACATGAAGTCATGGTAAAAAACAAAATCAAAGAGATATTTACCTTCAGAGAGAAAAAAGTGATAGAATTGTTTGGCGTTTATACAGGGCAATAAAAATTGCTTTATAGTTAAATTGTTGAATTGTTAGCCATACCAACTACATACATCGAACCCTGCATTACCCCTCTTCTTTCTATCTCCTTATCTATATAGGTTTGAATGGCTGATTTATTTAAACCCCAGTTAGGTGCAATTAACAAATCCCAATCAGAAATTCCGAATAAACGTTGTATCACAATATCTGGCCTTAACAAAGGAATTAATTCACAAAGCAGGTCGGTATATTCTTCAAGTGTAAATAATTTGAAAGGATTTTTTTTATACTTAGCCCCCATAATAGAACCTTCTACAATGTGCAAATGGTGAAATTTTACAAACTTGATTTGAGGAAAACGGTTAATTTCGTGAATATAACCCAACATCATCTCTCTAGTTTCCCAAGGAAAACCGAAGATAGTATGTACACAGAGATCTAATTTTGAATTTTCTAAAAGTTTAACCGCTTCAACAAACTCTCCGTGACTGCAACCTCTATTAATTTGCTCAAGAGTTTCATCATATATAGACTCCATTCCCATTTCTAAATCTACATCGAAACGATCGGTATAACTTTCTAATAGCGCAACCTTTTCTGCATCGATACAATCTGGTCTGGTACCTACAGAAAAACCAACAACATCTTCGGTATTAACAGATAACGCTTCATCATACATCATCTTTAAATAATGTACTGGTGCATAGGTATTTGTGTTTGGCTGGAAATAAACGATATACTTATCGGCTTTGTAAGAGTTTTTAGCTCTCGACATGCCTTCTATCAATTGATCTTTAATATTTGGATTTTTTCTTGATGGTTCTGGGGTAAACGAATCTACATTGCAATAGGTGCATCCGCCATAACCTTTACTACCATCACGATTAGGGCAAGTAAAACCTCCATCTACAATTACTTTAAATACACGCTGACCATTGTATTTTTCACGCAAGTGAATGCCATAACCCTTATACCCTTTTATACCCGAATCTAATGCAGTTCCCATTAAGTGCAAAGATAAGGATAAGAATTGGAGTTTAGGGGTTTGCGTAATATTTTGAAGGTTTGATGATTGTATTAAATTACTATGTCTGTCATTGCGAGTCTCCGATTTTCCCTCGGGCCGAAGCAATCTGTTTTGGTTGGACACCAACTATGATTGTTGCCAGCACTTAGGCTTGTCTCGGCTAGCCGCCACCGAGTGGCTCTTTCTTTTGGCTTGATCCAAAAGAAACAAAACATCAAGGCTGTAAATCATTGCTCGGATTACACTATCCAAACTTTTAGGGCGACAGAAAAAGGTCCGATGAAGGATCGAACTGCTTTCTGTCTTGAGTTGTGGTTTTTGAATGGTAGTGCACAAGTTTGAATGCGTTCTCCTTCGGAATGCTTCAAGGCCGGTTCTCGTTCTTGGGAATGGTTGTAGGGGATTGAGGGGTTTGCATGGCGCCCTTTAAACTATGTTCGTCATTGCGAGTCTCCGATTTTCCATCGGGACGAAGCAATCTGCTTTGGTTGGGGGGCCACCTATGATTGTTGCCAACGCTTAGGCTTGCCTCGGTTAGCCACAAAATGGCTCTTCTTCTTTTCCATTGATGAAAAGAGCAATCCCGAGCTTGCGAGTGCATGAATACCATTAAAGACATATAAACTGATGAATACATCTAGGCTGTGGATGCTATGGCGGAATAATACGTCAATTGTTTTTTTACCGTAGGACAAGCCGTTCGGCTGAAGATGCCTCTCTTCTCCGCCCTACTATTTTTTCTCTAGAGAGAATTTTTATTTAGAACAATTAACTATTCTTCCTTTCCTAGCATCCAAGGCCGGTTCTCGTTCTTGGGAATGGTTGTAGGAGATTGAGGGGTTGCAGAGTGTATTAGCACAGGCTTTGCATGCTAAACCCGATCGCAATGAAAATACTTTTTGTAATGCTGAAGATTGTTGAAGCACAAAAAGATTGAAATGAAGAGCGGGGCTATCGCAACCTACAAGCACCACAACTGCTTTTCAAAAACAAAAAAGATGATAAGAAACTAATCTTAATTAGGATTTCTTGGATTTTGAGATGGTTAGCATAAAAAAGGATAGTAGAAATTAATCCCACTATCCTTTAAAGAATCCTAATCAAGACAACCTTCTAAGCTTCTTTAGGTTTAGTTAGGTAATACACCGGAATACCAATTAACATAATCAATACACCCCAACCACAAGTACTAGTTTTAGTAATTAATAAGCCGATTGAAACTGCGGATGCGACTACTATATATATAAAAGGTAATACCGGATATCCAAACGCTTTATATGGACGTTCGGCATTCGGCATTTTTCTTCTTAAGATGAAGATTCCATATATAGTTAATATATAGAATATCAATACAATGATAATTACAAAATCAAGTAATGCACCATATTGACCAGTTAAACATAATAAGGATGCCCAAATACCTTGAGCCCACAAAGCCCATTCAGGAACATCGAACTTATTTAAATTACTAGCTTTTTTAAAGAATAACCCATCTTTAGACATGGTATAATAAACCCTTGCACCAGCCATAATTAATCCATTATTACAAGCAAAAGTTGATATCATGATCATTACTGCAATTATAATGGTTCCAGTATTGCCAAAAATATATTGTGCCGCAGCAACAGCTACCCTATCTGATGGGGCATTTGCAATTTCATTCAATGGCATAACTGCAACATACATTACGTTTGCCAAAATATAAATAACACTAACAATTAAAGTACCTAAGAACAAACTTAAACCAACATTACGTTGAGGATTTTTAATCTCTCCGGCAATAAACGTTACACCATTCCAAGCATCACTACTAAATAATGAGCCTACCATAGAAGCAACAATACCAGACATTAAAGCTGTGCCACCAATTGTTACCCATGAGGAAGTGCTGGCATCAAACATTTTAGAATCCCAAGCATTTGCCCAGTTCGCATTCCATACATCAGCTTTAGCCGCTAAGGTTAATCCGAAAATAATTAAGCCAAATAATGATAATATCTTAATGATGGTTAAGAAAGTCTGTAGCATTTTACTATCCTTAACTCCTCTTGTGTTGATATAAGTTAACAAAACAATAGTTACAATAGAAACTAATTGAGCAGCATTTAACTGAAAAGATCCCATCTCATACAAAATATTTTCATTACTTAATGGAGGATACAAATAGGCAGCAAACTTTGCAAAGGCTACACCTACAGCCGCAATTGTACCCGTTTGAATTACTGCAAAAAAGCTCCAACCGTATAAAAAGGCAATTAATTTATTGTATGATTCTTTTAAATAAACATATTGCCCACCAGCTTTAGGGAACATGGCGCTTAATTCGCCATAACTAACGGCGGCAATCATTGTAATTACAGCTGTAAGAACCCAAATTAAGATTAACCAACCTGCAGAACCAACCTGCCTAGTTATATCTGCACTTACTATAAATATACCTGAGCCTATCATTGAGCCCACAACGAGCATTGTGCCATCAAATAGGCCAAGCTCTCTTTTAAAAGAACCTTCTTCTTTTTGGTTTTCCATGTTTTAGTTTATTTGTTTGTTCCCAATAGTATCGGGATGGTTTAGTTTGGCTAATATATACTAAATATGGATTAAAAAAAACAGGCTAAAACGTTCTTGCGTCCGTATTATTACTAAAAAATAAAAAATGTTAACAATCATTTGCTTAAAAATTTGGTTATTAGCTAAACACGCTTATTTTTGCAACCCTTGTATTATTTTTATTTCACTAACTAAACAACCAAAATATAAATTACAATATGGATTTTCTACAAAACAATTTAATCTATTCCATTCCTCTTTTAGGCTTAATCGGTATTCTGGTTATGGCTGTAAAAAGTGCATGGGTAAACAAACAAGATGCTGGTGATGCGAATATGCAGGAGCTTGCTGGTTACATTGCCGATGGAGCAATGGCCTTTTTAAAAGCAGAATGGAAAGTATTAAGCATCTTTGCTGTTTTTGCTGCCGCTTTATTGGCTTATTCTGGAACCATCCACGAAATTAATGGTAAAGAAATTCACTCAAGCTGGATCATCTCTATTTCATTTTTAATTGGCGCCTTTTTCTCAGCTCTTGCTGGATACATTGGAATGAAAGTGGCAACAAAAGCAAACGTTCGTACCACACAAGCTGCAAGAACTAGTTTAAAACAAGCTTTAAAAGTGAGCTTTACAGGCGGTATAGTAATGGGCTTAGGTGTTGCAGGTTTAGCTGTGTTAGGATTAGGTGGATTATTTATCGTTTTTCTTTCTTTATTTGATGTAATTGGTACAGATGGAGTTGTGAGTGTAGTAAACATGAAAACTGCTATCGAAGTATTAACTGGATTTTCTCTTGGAGCAGAATCTATTGCTTTATTTGCTCGTGTTGGTGGTGGTATTTATACTAAGGCTGCCGATGTTGGTGCAGATTTAGTAGGTAAAGTTGAAGCAGGTATTCCTGAAGATGATGTACGTAACCCTGCAACTATTGCTGATAACGTTGGAGACAATGTTGGTGATGTTGCTGGTATGGGTGCAGATTTATTTGGATCTTATGTTGCTACAATTTTAGCAACAATGGTGTTGGGTCAAGAAATTACTGTAACTGATAAATTTGGCGGTATGTCTCCTATTTTATTGCCAATGGTAATTTGCGGATTGGGAATTATCTTCTCGATTATCGGAACTTGGTTTGTAACCATCAAGGATGAGAAATCTAGTGTTCAAAATGCTTTAAACTTAGGTAACTGGTCATCAATTTTAATTACTGCAATTTCTTCTTTCTTTATTGTAAAATGGATGCTTCCTGAAACTTTAAGCCTACGTGGTTATGAGTTTTCGAGCATGAATGTATTTTATGCAATTATGGTTGGTTTAATTGTGGGTACTATTATGAGTATAGTAACTGAGTATTACACCGCTATGGGTAAAGCTCCGGTTAATTCAATTATTCAGCAATCTTCAACTGGTCATGCCACAAATATCATTGCTGGTTTATCAGTAGGAATGAAATCTACCGTTATCCCTATTTTAGTATTAGCTGGCGGTATTATGTCTTCTTATTATTTTGCAGGATTATATGGAGTTGCAATTGCTGCTGCAGGTATGATGGCTACAACGGCTATGCAATTAGCTATTGATGCTTTTGGACCAATTGCAGATAACGCTGGTGGTATTGCAGAAATGAGTCAATTACCTCCAGAAGTTCGTGAGCGTACAGATAATTTAGATGCGGTAGGTAATACAACTGCTGCAACTGGTAAAGGATTTGCAATTGCATCTGCTGCTTTAACTTCATTGGCTTTATTTGCTGCTTTTGTTGGTATTGCTGGTATAGCTGCTATTGATATATATAAAGCTCCAGTTTTAGCTGGGTTATTTGTTGGCGGAATGATACCTTTCGTATTTTCTGCATTATGTATTCAAGCAGTTGGTAAGGCAGCAATGGATATGGTGCAAGAAGTTCGTCGCCAATTCCGTGAAATTCCTGGAATTATGGAATACAAAGCAAAACCTGAATATGAAAAATGTGTGGCTATTTCTACTAAAGCCTCAATTCGTGAAATGATGTTGCCTGGAGCAATTGCCTTAATTACTCCAGTAATTGTTGGTTTCACTTTAGGCCCAGAAGTTTTAGGTGGGTTATTAGCAGGTGTAACTGTATCTGGTGTATTGATGGGTATTTTCCAATCTAACGCTGGTGGTGCATGGGATAATGCTAAAAAGTCATTTGAAAAAGGGGTAGAAATTAATGGTGAAATGTATTACAAAAAATCAGAACCACATAAAGCATCTGTAACGGGTGATACTGTAGGAGATCCATTCAAAGATACTTCAGGCCCATCAATGAACATTTTAATTAAGTTAATGTCTATCGTTTCTTTAGTTATTGCACCATACATTGCAATTAGTGCATCAGATGCGCCTCATGTTACAGAAGTTGTAAAAGAGGTTCGTATTCAAAAAAATGTTGATTCTGCTGGTAATGCAACAATAGATACGATTAAAAATACTACTGATACACTAACCCATCGTTAGTTAAATCATAAATGTTACTAAATAAAGGGGATTTTGAATAAAAATCCCCTTTATTATTACAGAATTTTTATTTAGGTTTGAAACTATTATAAAACAAACTGAAAACTTATTGAAACACTTTAACTAAACTTAAACTATGAATTTTAGAAAGTCAATTGACTTACTTACAAAAGAAGCAGAAGAGAGCGGAGAAGGTACACTGAAAAGAACCCTCGGCCCTGTAAATCTGGTTGCTTTGGGTATTGGTGCAATTATTGGTGCTGGTTTATTCTCAATCACAGGTTCTGCTGCAGCTAATAACGCCGGTCCTGCAATTACTATTTCATTTATCATAGCAGCCGTTGGTTGTGCTTTTGCTGGTTTATGCTATGCAGAATTTGCATCAATGATTCCTGTTGCTGGTAGTGCTTACACCTACTCTTACGCCACTATGGGCGAATTTGTAGCATGGATTATTGGATGGGATTTAGTACTAGAATACGCTGTTGGAGCCGCAACGGTTTCTATTAGCTGGAGTCGATATCTGGTCAAGTTCCTCGAATACTTTGACATACATCTCCCAGCTCAAGTAGTAATGTCACCTTTTGATACGGCTACTTTAGCAGATGGAACAATTGTATCAGGTATGTTTAACTTGCCTGCTGTATTTATTGTTGTATTAATGTCTTTAATCTTAATTAAAGGAACTAAAGAATCTGCAGTAATTAATGGAGTAATTGTAGCAATTAAAGTTGTAATCGTATTGATTTTTATCTTCTTAGGATGGAAATATATTAATGCAGACAACTTTAGTCCTTATATCCCTAATAATACAGGCAAATTTGGCGAATATGGTATATCTGGGGTTATTAGAGCTGCAGGTATTGTATTCTTTGCTTATATAGGCTTTGATGCTGTTTCTACTGCTGCGCAGGAAGCAAAAAATCCTAAAAAAGATATGCCAATTGGTATTTTAGTTTCATTATTTATTTGTACTATACTTTATATCTTATTCGCACATGTAATGACTGGCGTTGCTAACTACGAGCTTTTCAAAGGTCAGGATGGTATTGCACCAGTTGCTGTTGCAATAGATAACATGGGTACTACAAATGCTGCAGGTGTTGTAAGTCCAGCATATCCTTGGTTAAACAAAGCAATCATCTTAGCTATTTTAGGTGGTTATGCATCTGTAATCATGGTAATGTTAATGGGCCAATCAAGAGTATTTTTCTCTATGAGTAAAGATGGTTTATTACCAAAAGTATTCTCTAGTGTACACTCTAAATATAGTACACCAGCAAAAAGTAACTTGTTATTTATGGTATTTGTGAGTTTGTTTGCTGCATTTGTTCCTGCACGTGTGGTTGGTGAAATGACGAGTATTGGAACATTGTTCGCATTTATTTTGGTGTGTATTGGTATTATGATTTTGAGAAAACGCATGCCAGATTTGCCAAGAGCTTTCAAAGTGCCTTTGGTACCACTTATTCCTATTTTAGGTGTATTGGTATGTTTAGGTATGATGGTGTTTTTACCATTAGATACTTGGGTTCGTTTATTGGTATGGATGATTATCGGTATTAATGTTTATTTATTCTATGGAATTAAAAACAGCTTATTATCTGATAATTTAAAAGCGACAATGATGAAGAGCAACAAAGTAGTATCTTATGTAGGTCTTGCACTTGCTGTACTTTTAATTATTGTAGCAATCTTACACCACCATTTATCATTAGAAGCTACTAAAGCAGATGCGACAGTTGAGGCAGATTATGGTTTATATTACTTCTCATTAGCATTTGCAGTTTTACACTTAATTATTTATGGTTATAGAATTGCCACTGTTAGTAAGATAGAACCTAAATAATATTCATAAAATTTTAATAAGCCTCCCATTGAAAAATCGGGAGGCTTTTTTATGTCAAAAATTATTTATCCTTCTTATTTTACTATGCAAATAAGAATTACCTTTGCTAAAAATACAAGAATGAAAGTTTTTAAATGTTATTTACGAAGTGCGGTACTCCTATTATTAATCTGTATTGGTAATAATGCTTTGGCACAAAGAAACATAAATGACATACTTGATTCTACAACAGTAAATAACTTGTTGATAATTTCAAAAAAATATGGATCTGTATCTTTTGGAGGTTACATGCAACCACAGTTCCAATTCGCTCAAGCTAAAGGTACACAAGCAGAATTTCAAGGTGGTAATTTTGGGGAAAACACTGATAATAGATTTAGATTAAGACGTGGCAGATTAAGAGCAGATTATAGCTTATTAAATGATGATGGAACTCCATCAACTTATTTTGTGTTTCAGTTTGACGGGACAGAACAAGGGGTAAATGTTAGAGACTTTTGGGGCAGATACTACGAACATCATTTTCAATTATTCTACTTTACAGCAGGTTTAGCAGGAAGGCCGTTTGGCAATGAGCTACAACTCTCATCTTCTGCTAGAGAAGCTCCAGAGCGTGGCAGAATGTCTCAAATCCTGATGAAGACGGAAAGGGATTTAGGAGTGATGTTTACCTTTAATCCTCGTAAAAAAACTGCAAAGCTTAAAAACCTGCAATTTGACCTTGGTATTTACAATGGACAAGGTTTATCAGGTCCTCAGGAATTTGACAATAGTAAAGATTTTGTTTTAAGGTTAAGCCATAAAAACTATGCCTTTAAAAAAATTCCATTAAATATTTCTGGAGGTATTAGTGCTTTGTTAGGTGGACTAAATCATCAATTACCAGTAAAATATGAAATGCAAAAGTTAAATAATACTTGGGTAATGGCTAAAGATTCTTCAATTAGCAACATTAATAAAATTGCACCAAGAAAATATTATGGAGCTGATGTTCAGTTTTCAACTAGAAAGAAAAGTTGGAAATCAGAACTTAGGGCAGAATATGTTACTGGTTTACAAACAGGAACTTCTACCAATAGCAGTACCCCAGGAACATTTCCTATAGACAAAAATGCAGTGAAACTACCTTATTATACTAGAAGCTTTAATGGTGCGTACTTTACTTTTGTTCAAACCCTAAACAGTACAGATAATCAACTCATTTTAAAATACGATTGGTACGACCCAAATGCGAAGGTTAAAGGAAATGAACTTACTGCTGCAAATGGATATTCAGCTGCTGATGTGCGGTTTGATACTTTTGGTTTTGGGCTCCTACATCATTTTAATCCGCATTTAAAAGCTGTTGTTTATTATGATATCATAAAAAATGAAAAGACTAAGTTGTTAAATTTTGAAAATGATTTAAACGACAATGTTTTAACCATTCGCACCCAGTTCTATTTCTGATAATTTAATGTCTAGTTTAATTAAGTTAAGTCTAATTAATTTAACTTTGTTGTAAATCTCCCAATTATGGAACATTTACAATTTGATTTCAGTCAAATCTTATCTACCACAATGGTATTATTTGCTATTATTGATATTTTAGGCTCTATTCCAATTGTTATTGAACTAAGAAAAAAAGCCGGACATATCGAATCTGAAAAGGCTGCAATTGTTGCTACTGTGTTAATGATTGTTTTTTTATTTGCAGGTAAAACATTGCTAAATGTGATTGGTATAGATGTTTCTTCTTTTGCTATAGCTGGTTCTTTTGTAATTTTCGCTATTGCAATGGAAATGGTGTTGGGGCTAACCATTTTTAAACATGATGCAGACAGTTCTGCAGCAACATCTATTGTGCCGTTAGCTTTTCCATTGATTGCTGGTGCTGGTACGATGACTACCCTACTATCTTTAAAGACAGAATATGCTACTCAAAATATAATTGTAGGTATTATAATAAATATGCTCTTCGTTTATTTCGTTTTAAAGAATACCAATAGATTAGAAAAGCTTTTTGGTAAAACTGGACTGAATATCCTTAGAAAAGCATTTGGTATTATCTTATTGGCTATTGCCATAAAGTTGTTCAGAACAAATACAGGGTTATAATTGAAGAAACTAACCTTCAAACAATCTTGCAATCCGCATTACGATGCCCAGTAAAGCTGAGCATAATGATTCTGCTTGGTTTGTCTTTAGATCTAGTTGGTAATGAAGATTTTATTAATTAAGATACTAAATCGTAACAAAATTTCGTTAAATTAGTCATATAGATGTTAAACCAAGATATGAACAGTTTTGAGCAGTTTACGGTTATCATTGGCGTTTTAGCCATTCTTTTCGAAGCTATTAAGCATCTGAAAGGGAAGATTAAGCATTGGCATCAATAGCCGAACTTTCTTGCTTGATTAACCTGGCTACAAACATACTGTCTGCCTTATTTCCATAACCCTTTATCAGTTCCATTTTTTCTAATTTCAAATCGAAATTTTCTGTTAAATATTTCACAACATCTTCATTTTCTGCTTTAAAAACAGAACATGTCATGTATATTAATGGCTTATCCTTTTTAAGGTATTTTACAACTTTTGCGGCAATTCCTTTTTGCAATTTCACGTAATTTTCGACCTTATACTTTTCAAAATAATAAAGCATTTCTGGTGTTCTACCCCAAGTTCCAGACCCAGAACAAGGTGCATCTAATAAAATACCATCAAACTCATAGTGGTGTAAGATCTGATCGTTATTTTGCAATAAATCCATTGCTTTTAAATGGTATTTCTTTAGCCCTGCCAGTTGAAAACGTTCTTGTAAGTTATTTAAGCTGTTTTCTCTAATATCACTCACTAAAAGCTCAATATTTGGCTCTAAACTATGTAACAACAATGATTTACCGCCAGATGCGGCACAGCTATCCCACCAATAGTCATATTTCTTAGGTCCGAAAAACGTTCCAGTATATTGTGATGAAAGATCTTGAATTTGATATAACCTTGGGTCATTGATTACCTGTTCTAATTTAGTTCCATTGGGCAATGCTAAAGTAGTAGCTGAAATTTCTTTAACCGAAACCCCGTTAGCTTGTAATTGGTCTACTACGGCTTGAATATGTGTTGATTTAACCCTAATGAATAAGTCTGGTTGAATAAAAAATGAACGGTAAAAATCTCCTTTAAAAATCCCTTCAGATAATTCTGTATCAAAAGAAAAAACCTCTTCTATTTTAAATGCTGAAAATTTCTTTTTAACAATAGCAATCTTATCTGTAATAGATGCTCCTATTGATTCCTCTAGTTCTGGTAAATAATGAGAAATAATCAAGCTTAAAGTATCATGGCAAAGAAAATCAGCTATTGCTAATCTTTGTAAGTTATTTAGTTTGCTTAATGCTTTTCCTAACCTAAAGAAACTATAAAGGTATCTCGTTGCCCATCTCCTATCTGAGGATCCCATTTGCTTATTTTGCTTGAAATAAGTAAACAAATGTCTATGCAATGGCAAAACACCTTTATAATCTTTTAAAATCTGCTCAAAAGCTCTTATCTGATGTTCTACTCTCATCCGTAACCCTATGGGGATTAATCAATAATACTTAATGTTAAGTTCTTGTATTGCAAAAGCATTAGCTCGGTATTGTAATATCCAAACTGTGGACTGTATTCAAACTCAAAAGAGTTATGCAGTCCTTTATACTTTTCTTTAGTAAGGTAATCTAAATAATTTGCTCCGTGTTTAGCTAATAATTTTCCAAAATAAAAGCCAATGTCAAAACCCTTAAAAGAATACTCACTTGGTTCAAAGCTAAATGCTGATCTATATTTTTTAATAAAATTAATCACAGATGTGCTTTTATAATCGATTTTATAAGATGAACTTACAATTGTATTTAAATCTTGTAACTGATCTAAGTTGTATGTTTGTTTTATCCAGTTTGGATGTCCAAATAAATTGATATCATATCCTCCTGCCTTTAAATTTTTAAGCTTATATATTTTATCAATACTTGGAGTTACAAATGGAGCGTCTGAAGAGCAAATAATTAAAGCATAATTTTTGTCTTTTATCATTCTTTTTTCAAAGGCATAAGTGGTAGAAAACTCTTGAACTATGAATTTAGGGTACTTTTGTTTGAAATGATTTCTAATCGGCTCAGCAAATTGTTCGTCAGCAGTTTTTTTAGGATTAATTAAAACTACAATTGAGTTACTACTCTGGTAATGACTAGCAATATAATCGGCTATTTTAATGGCATGCTGATTTATATTATTTACAATAGAAATGAGTTTTGGATTATTAAAATCGCTTGGTTTTGAAGCCGCTAATGGTGATACAATAGCCAAATCATTGGCAATTGCAGAGTTAGTAATATACTTAATACCTTCTGGAAAAACAGGGCCAATGATAAGGTTGCTGTTTTTTAAAGTTTCTTTTTTAAAAAGTACAGAAAGTTGAGCATTATCGTCTTTAGTGTCAAATACGTTCAAGTTAAAATTTAAACCCAATGCAGCTGCAGAATCTATTCCAAGTTTAACACCTTGATAAAAATCTATAGCCATATCTGCTCTATCTACTTGAGCTTTTGTTGCTGTTTTTAAATTGAATTGATTCAATTTAAAAGGCACCAACAACGAAATATCAGCTTTTGTAAACTTTTTTGCAGGCTTTTCTACTTTTGGAGAAACACTATTATCCTTAACAGGTTTATTTATAGTTGTATTAACTTTTGGAGAGCAGGATGCAATTAATACAACAATAAAAACTACTGGCCAAAATTTATTCCCACTCAATAGTAGCTGGCGGTTTCGAACTAATATCATATACAACTCGGTTAATTCCTCTTACTTTATTAATTATTTCATTAGAAATTTTTGCGAGCACGTTATAAGGTAAATGGCACCAATCTGCCGTCATTCCATCAACAGATTCTACAGCACGTAAACAAATTACATTCTCATAAGTTCTTTCATCGCCCATTACACCAACAGATTGAACAGGTAAGAATATTGCACCGGCTTGCCAAACTTCGTCATACAAACCAGCTTCCTTTAAATTATTGATGTAAATTGCATCAGCTTCTTGCAAAATAGCTACTTTCTCTGGAGTAACATCACCTAAAATTCTAATGGCTAAACCTGGGCCAGGAAAAGGATGGCGGCCTAAAATGAAACCTTCGATGCCTAAAGATTTCCCCACTCTTCTCACTTCATCTTTAAACAAAGTATTAAGTGGTTCAACTATCTTTAATTTCATAAAGTCTGGTAAACCGCCTACATTATGGTGAGATTTTATGGTTGCAGATGGGCCTTTTACAGAAACTGATTCTATAATATCTGGGTAAATAGTCCCTTGAGCCAACCAAACCACGTCTTTAACTTCATGGGCAGCATCATCAAAAACTTCAATAAATACTCTGCCAATTGCTTTACGTTTTAATTCTGGGTCTTTAACACCAGCCAATTGACTTAGAAACCTATCTTTAGCATCAATGCCTTTAATGTTTAGGCCCATGTCTTTGTATTGCTCTAACACGCTTTCAAATTCGTCTTTTCGCAATAAGCCATTGTCTACAAAAATGCAATGTAAGTTTTTACCAATTGCCTTGTGTAATAAGATAGCTGCAACACTAGAATCTACACCTCCTGAAAGGCCTAACACAACTTTATCGTTTCCTAATTTTTCTTTTAAAGCCGCAATTGTTGTTTCTACAAAGGCATCTGCTGTCCAGTCTTGAGCGCATCCACAAATACCAACTAAAAAGTTTTGCAACAAAATCTTTCCATCAGTACTATGTGTTACTTCTGGATGAAATTGTATTGCATAAGTGTTTGTATCTTTTACTTGAAACCCAGCAACTTCAACATCAGCTGTGCTAGCGATAATCTCGAAATTAGCTGGTACATTTTTAATGGTATCTCCATGGCTCATCCACACTTGTGAATTTACATTGATGCCCTTAAAAAGTTTATTTTCTTGGTTTACAAAATCTAAATTTGCTCTACCATATTCTCTACTATTTGATGCTTGAACATCTCCTCCACTTTGTTGTGCTATAAATTGTGCACCATAACATACCGCTAATAATGGGTATGCTGTAAACAAAGATAAATCTACATAAGGTGCATCTTCTTGACGAACTGAATATGGGCTACCTGATAAAATAATTCCTTTTACAGTTGAATCTAATTCGGGAATGTGATTAAATGGATGGATTTCACAGTAAACATTTAATTCGCGCACGCGACGAGCAATAAGCTGTGTAAACTGAGAACCAAAATCGAGAATGATGATTTTTTCTAGCATGCGCAAAGGTAGTTATTTAAGCTGAAAGACTAAAGGAAAAAGAGCAAGGATGAAGGAACAACGAACAATGAGAAAGAGATGTAAAATCTTTAATTATTTGAAGCGAAATGACAATAGAAAAATCAATGCTCAGTCCCGCTAAACGCTTTACTCTCTACGTTCGTGTTCGCTAATATCGGGGCTATAAAAAAAGGATTGTGCTATTAATCAATAGTTCCTTCAAGAAACCAAAATCTACAAAAATCATTTTAATCTTGGAATATTTAGGCCAAAACCTCGTGTTGCAAAACTTCAACTCCAAAACGAATTAAAAAATCTACACCTTCATCACTGGCCAAACCTTTATAAGCTGCATATGAATCTTTGAAGTAAACTTTTTTGATACCAGATGATAAAATTAGCCTTGCACATGCAATACAAGGAGAAAGTGTAGTATACAATGTAGAGCCTTCTATTTTTGATCCGTTTTTAACTGCATATAGAATCGCATTTTCTTCTGCGTGTAGGGCCAAGGAACAACTTCCTTTACTATCTCTAGCACATCCAAGTTCTGGCCATTCTTCATCGCAATTATGTGTACCAGCTGGCGGACCATTGTAGCCTATTGAAATAATACGAGTATCTTTTGTTAAAACAGCACCAACATGGGCCCTAACACAATGAGAGCGGGTTGCTAAATCTGTAGCCAGATTCATGTAAATATCATTAAATGCTTGTTTTGCCATTTCGTATAATTAAAAAGCCCTCTGATAAATACCAGAGAGCTTTCAAAATTAGTGTTTTTTTAAGCCATGCGGCTAATTTATTTGCTTAATTAAAACTTAACCTTATATTTTCTTCGCACCCGCTTTATGCCCTTTTACAGCAAAATAAATAATATACAAATAAGCTGGCAACAAAGTGTATAAAAACGCATGCTGAAAATCAATCGAAAGACTATCTTTTAAGAAACCATAAATGGGTAAAACCAACGCACCGCCAGCAATGCCCATAATCATAATTGCTGAACCTGTTTTAGTAAACCTACCTAAACCTTTAATGCCTAGCGGAAAAATAGCAGGCCACATTAGCGAGTTCGCTAAACCCAATAATGCCACAGAATAGAATGAAACATTACCTGTTGAAAAAGCTGAAATGAAAGTTAATGTTACACCTAAAATTGCACAAATGCGTAATGCCATTTGCTGGCTTATAATTTTAGGAATAGCGATGATACCAATTACATAACCCACTAACATACATATTAATGTAAATGATGTAGAGAAACGTACAATATTTGGGTTTATATTAAGCTCCCGTCCGTAAGTAGCTATTCCATCTCCAGCCATAACTTCTACTGCTACACAGCAGAAAATAGCAAAAGCACCCAAAAACAAATGAGGATATTGAAAGATGCTAGACTTAACTTTTACATTACTGACTTCATCCAGGACATCTTCTTCGGCCTCTACTTCTGGAAGATTAACAAATTTGATTAATATCGCAAAAAGCACAAAAACTATCGCCAAAACAATGTAAGGTGTATGCACACGCTGTAATAACTCATCTAAAATTGCATTTTTAGCATTTATATCTGTAGTTGCGTTAATTTTTGCTGTTGTTTCTGCAGAGTTTTTTAAAAACAATACGCCAAAAATAATTGGGACTAACACACCTGCGCCTTTATTACACAAACCCGCAATCGAAATACGTGCAGCTGCGCTATCAATTGGACCAATAATACTTAAATAAGGGTTTACTGCAGTTTGCAATAAAGCCATTGCCGATCCTTGAATAAAAATTCCTGTTAAAAACAATCCGTAACTTCTATTATCTGCAGCTGGTATAAATATCAAAGAACCTATCCCTAAAATTACCATACCCAGCACTAATCCGTTTTTAAAGCCAATTTTCTGTAAAATCCAAGAACTAGGTAAGGCAAGAAAAAAATAAGCAATGTAAGAAGCGAAGGTTACAAAAAATGCTTGTAAATCGGTTTCTAAATCTAATGCCAGTTTTAAGAAAGGGATTAATGTACCGTTTGCCCAGGTTACAAAGCCGAAGATAAAAAACAAGGCACAGCAAATTACCATTGGTAATAATGCCGTTCTGTTTTGGTTTGAAATAGATGTCATTGTTTAGTTTAGGTTTAAATTTTATCTAACATAAGTAAAAATAGAAGGCATTTAAAAATTAAAAACTGCGCAAACGTTTGATTAAGGGCAAAAAAAAGAGCCCCGATATAAATCGGGACTCTTTAAATAAAATATATTTCGGTTTTTTAGTGTCCGCCTGAAATTTTTTCATCAAAGTTAATCCCTTGCGACTTTAATATACTACTGGCTCTTAATGCATAAAACGCTAAATATGCGAAACATAAAATACCTATAACATAACTATACTGAATACCTGTATAGTTTGAAACATAGCCTTGAAGCCAGCTGATAAGACCACCGCCCATAATCATCATAATTAAATAGCTACTACCTTGGCTTGTATGTTTACCTAAACCGCTTACTGCCAAAGTAAAAATACAAGGCCATAATGTACTACAAAATAAACCAACACTAGTAAATGCATAAACACTTACCATTCCTGTAGTAAACATACCAACTAATAAAGCCAAAATTCCAACACCAGAGAATATGAAAAGCATTCTTGCTGGATTTCCTTTACTAGCCATATCTGCAATGATTAATATAAGAATAATTAATGCATATACATAGAATGGAGCCAAATCATGTTCAGCAATAGCATTTACCAATAAGAAAATGCCAAATGCCAAATAAGGAGCAATAAATCTCAATACTTTTTGTAAGCTAATTTTATCTGTAAACGCTTCAACCGCACCAGTCCAACGACCAATCATCATACTTGCCCAATACAAGGAGATATATGGAGCAACATCTTTAATTGCAAATCCTAAATCTTCTTCCATATATGCTGGCAAATTACTAGCTGTAGAAACTTCAACACCTACATATACAAAAATTGCAATCATCCCTAAAACCAATTGCGGATATTTCAAAGCCGAACCTTTTAACGAGCCATCCTCAATTACTGCTTCACTTAAAGCTGGCTTATCAGGTAATGAAGACATTTTTAAAAATACTGCTACCAATAAAAATGCTGCTCCTAAAATTAAATAGGGGATTTTAACACTTTCAATACTAATGTTCGTATTACCACTTGAAGCTGATCCGAAAATTGCAAAGCTTACAATAAGGGGCCCAATTGTAGTTCCAAAATTATTTATTCCACCTGCTAGGGTCAATCGTTGAGAGCCCGTTTTAATTGGCCCTAAAGCAATTGCTAAAGGATTTGCGACCGTTTGCTGTAATGAAAACCCTAATGCCACAATAAATAACCCAGAAAGCATTAGCGGAAACGACCCTGTATTTGCTGCTGGATAAAATAATAAAGTACCAACTGCCGAAATAGTTAGGCCCAAGGCTAAACTGTTCTTATAACCAATTTTGTTAATTAAATCTGTTTTCATTAATGCAGATATACCCACATATATTAACGAACCAACAGTGTATGCAATATAAAAGGCTAATGATACCAATTGGCTTTCGCTTTGAGACAAATTAAAAGCAGATTTAAACACTGGTATTAATATATCATTACTAGCGGCTACGAAGCCCCAAAAGAAGAAAACAGTTACTAAGGGTATGAACTGCCCCCAATTGGTTTTTGAATTTTGTTCCATACTTGGATCAGAGTTTAAGTTTAAAATTAAATTTTGGTTGGCTAAACATAAATAAAATTTATTGTTTATGAAGTGTATTTTTTACACTAATCAAAAATTTTATAAACGTTATAAAGACGTGTATTTTACACTTAATAGCTATATATCGCTTACAAACTAAGTGAAAAAATGAATAGATTTTAGCTTTAAAAATTGCATATTAGCATAAATTATGATGATAGGTTAATGTTTGAAGCGATATTATTAGGTATGGGTGCAGGGCTAATTTCCTCATTCTTAACAGGTCCTGTTTTTTTCGCAATGATTAAGACCAGTATTGAAAAGGGTTTCATGGCTGGCTTTTCACTTGCAATTGGCGTGATAATTAGTGATGTTATTCTAATTGGACTTGTTCTTTTTGGGAGTCAATTTTTAGCCTACCAAGATAGTTTTGACAAATATGTTGGTTTGTTTGGAGGCATCTTTTTGCTCGCCGTAGGAATTTACTATCTGGTTTCTAAAGTTTCTATCAACTATGAAAACAATACGATGATAAAAATTAGCAAACGTGGCTATTTTTTAAAAGGGTTTTTGATGTGCATTTTAACACCATCAACCTTAATGTTCTGGATAATTGTAAGTGGAATTATTTCTGTAAAATTGAATAATAGATTGAATGAAAAGCTATTTTGCTTTTTTATTGCAATGGCAACACAGCTCGCTATTGATAGTTTAAAAAGTTACTATTCTAGCAAATTACGTTACCGGATAAAAGAAGATACTTTAAGAAAATTGAATAAGATTGCAGGGATAATTATTATCGCTTTTGCTTTGTGGTTGATGTATAAAACCTACCACCAGTTTTATGCCTAAATACTATAATTTATTATCTAAATCATATAAATCTACATAGTCTAGCAAGCGTCCACCTGCACAATTTTCCATATTTTGCAACCTATAATATCTTCTCTCTCCTTTTTTTGAAAAAACTTGTTTACCAGTCTTCTCACACGGAGCTCCACCATTATTAGTTTTAATGTAGGTTATGATTGTTCCTTCAAAAGAAATGGTTTGCTGATCTACTCTTTTAATTTTACCATTGATCTTTAAAAACTCATTATTAGTATTGGTCTGTTCGCCTTTAATAGTAAACCATCCATCATTTTCTTTGCTTAAAGTAGCTTTACCTTGATTTTCAAAACTGATCCACTGCAAACTAATTGGGATACTACGTTCAATTTCTATTTTAACCTTCGGAATTTTATTAGCTACATCATCTTTAACTTTATTAAGCGTATCATTCAACTTGTTTAGCTTAGAATTTAAGCTATCACTTGTTTTAGCAATTGCATTTTCCACTTTATCTTGTTTAGCTTCTGAACAAGCCAAACCTAAACACACTAGTACACCTAAAAAAATCTTTTTCATAATCATTTTATTTAATAGGTAAAACAAATAAACGACTGCAATGTTTTTTTTGAGATTAGCAGTTCGTAATTAGCAGAAGCTTTGAAAAATAAACCTGATTGAAATGGAAAGCCCACAGCGCAGCGAGGACTTGCAATGAAAAGCAGGGCTGAATAAACATAAGGGGCGAAAACTTCCATTTTCGCCCCTTATTTATTTCAACTATCAGATTCTTCTAATATGCTCTTTGGTTGTTTCCTTCTTTCCAGTTAACAAAAGCTTTATTTACAACTTTATTGCCACCTGGTGTTGGATAATTACCAGAGAAATACCAATCGCCTTTATGGTCAGGGCAAGCTATGTGCAAGTTATCAAGGGTTTGATAAATTACCTCAACCTCTGCAATAGTTCCTTTTGGGGTTATGATCTTAGCAATTTTATCAGAAATCTCCTGTTGTTTAAAAGGCCTATAAATATCTTTAACATAATTTATAATTTGCTCCTTCGGCAATAATAAAGATGCCTTACATTTTTGATACACATCTTCAATAACACTTTCCATTCCGCGTTCTTTAAGCAATTGAATTGCTGCATCGAAAGCTACAAACTGGCCCATCTTAGACATGTCAATACCGTAGCAATCTGGATAACGAATTTGAGGTGCTGAAGAAACAATGATAATCTTTTTAGGGTGCAGCCTATCAATGATCTTAATGATACTTTGTTTTAATGTTGTACCACGAACAATAGAATCATCTACAGCTACCAAAGTATCAGTATGATTTTTAATTACTCCGTATGTTGTATCGTATACATGGGCAACCATTTCTCCCCTATCTGCATCTTGTGTAATAAAAGTACGAAGTTTAACATCTTTAATGGCCAGTTTTTCTACTCTTGGCGACATTGATAAAAGTTCGTTCAATTCTTCATCATTTAGCTTTTCCTTACGATTTAGCAAAGTATCTTTCTGAACCTCTCTAACATGGTTATGTAGGCCCTCTACCATGCCATAAAAGGAAACTTCGGCTGTATTCGGAATGAACGAGAAAACTGTATTTTTCAGGTCTTTTTTAACAGCATCTAAAACTTGAGGAATTAATAAATGACCTAATTGTTTACGTTCTTTATAAATATCAGCATCACTACCTCTAGAGAAATAAATTCTTTCAAATGAACAAGCTCTTTTTTCTGCAGGCTCACGATACATTTCTTGAGTAACTGTTCCATCCTTTTTAACAATTAATGCATGTCCGGGCTCAATCTCTTTAACCTGTTTAATTTGAACATTAAAAGCTGTTTGGATAGCAGGTCTTTCTGATGCTGCCACAACAATCTCATCGTCTGCATAATAAAAGGCAGGGCGAATACCAGATGGATCTCTTAAAACAAAAGCATCACCATTACCTACAATACCAGAAATGGTATAACCACCATCCCAATCTTTTGCAGAGCGACGAAGTATATTTGCGATATTTAAGTTTTCGGATATTTTATGGGTAATATCTACGTTATTCAGGCCTTCCTTTTTATAATCATCAAATAACTCTTGATTTTCATCATCAAGGAAATGACCGATTTTCTCTAGGACCGTAACGGTATCTGCTTTTTCTTTTGGATGCTGTCCTAGTTCGTAAAGTTGCTCTAAAAGTTCATCAACATTAGTCATATTGAAGTTACCCGCAATTACCAAGTTTCTAGTCATCCAGTTATTTTGGCGCAAGAAAGGGTGGCAATTTTCAATACTGTTTTTACCGTGCGTTCCGTAACGTAAATGACCTAATAAAACTTCGCCTATAAAGCTTACATTTTGTTTTAGCCATTCTGTATCTTTCATCAACTCTGGCGTTTCATTCTGAATATCTACAAATTTATTTTGCACATATCCAAAAATATCGGCAACCGCATTTTGAGCCATAGAACGGTAGCGACTAATGTAGCGACTACCAGGTTTCATGTCTAATTTTATGGTTGCAATACCAGCTCCATCCTGACCACGATTATGCTGTTTTTCCATTAACAAATACAATTTGTTAAGTCCGTAAAGTGCAGTACCGTATTTTTCCTGGTAGTATGAGAGAGGTTTTAACAGGCGGATAAAGGCAATTCCGCATTCGTGCTTGATCTGATCGCTCATTGAATTGATGATTGAGCCGCAAAATTAACCTTTTAATAATTGAAAACCTAAAAAGAAATCAAACGATTTCCCACATTAAGTAATTTAAATGTTAATTTTTAAAAGCCAAAAATCATTTGTTATTCATCTTTTTTGCCGCTATTTCTTCTCCTAAAAATATTGAAGCATGATTGTTAAAACTAACTACATCACCAGATGTGTAAAACTCTCTAGTTTCAGTTTTACCTAAGTAGGCTTCAATTTCATGGTGCCTTTTCAAATAATCTGCCAAGCTATTGGCAACGATATCTCCTTGACTTAACAATTTAATATCTTTGGGTAGGTATTGTTCTATTTTTGGAATTAGTAATGGATAATGTGTACAAGCGAGTAGAATGCAATCTATATCATCAGATTGTTGCAAAAGTTCTTGAATATACGCTTTAACAAAAAAATCTGCCCCATCATTTAAGTGTTCACCATTTTCTATAATAGGCACCCACATTGGACATGCTTGCTGATATACTTTTACTTCTGGAGAAAAGTGATTAATCTCTATTGGGTAAGAATTTGAATTTACTGTTCCTCGGGTACCCATCACTCCTACATTTTGTGTATACGTAAAATCACCTATCACTTCAGCTGTTGGTCTTATTACGCCTAAAACTCTATGATTTGGATATTTTTTTGGCAAGTCTAATTGCTGGATGTTTCTTAAAGCTTTCGCAGAGGCTGTATTACAAGCCAAAATCACTAGAGGACAACCCTTATCAAACAGCCATTCTACACATTCTAAAGTATATTGGTAAACAGTTTCAAAAGAATGATCGCCATAAGGTGAGCGAGCATTATCTCCTAAATAGATATAATCGTATTGTGGTAATTTTTGAACGATTGATTTAAATACAGTTAAGCCTCCAAAGCCAGAATCGAAAACGCCAATAGAAAATTTGTCCATAACAAAAAAGCGGAATAGGTATTGAAACCTATTCCGCTAAGATAATTAAAATTATATTTTTAATTAGTTCTTTTTAACTGGAGTTTTTGCTGGAGTTGCACTTGCAGAAATACCCAATTTAGTTTTAACAGCAGCAGTAATATCTTCACCACCATCAAAATAAATTAAATTGTTAAAGCCAGATGAAGCTGAAATATCAAAAACATAAGCTAAACCTTTTTCTTTAGCTACTGCACCCATAGCTGCAGATAGTTTCTGGTTAATTGGCGGATAAAGTCTTCCTTGTTCAGTTTGAACATCAGTAGTAGCTTTAGTACGAGCATCTTCAATTCTCTTACCAAGGTCTTGCAATTCTACTTGTGCATTCTGCAACTCTTTTCCTACAACTTCTTTGTTAGCTTCGCTTAAAGTTTTTTCTTTGTCTTGTGCTGCTTTAAGTTTAGCTTGATATTCTGTGATCATTTTATCAATCTCACCTTGTTTTGTTTTAGCCAATGATTCTAAACTAGCTTGAGCTGCTTTTGCCTCTGGCATAGTTGCATAAATCTCATCAGAGTTTAAATGACCTAACTTTTGTTGTGCATTTGCAACATTGGCAGTAAGTAATAACCCAGCTGCTACAAATAATACGTTAATTAACTTTCTCATTTTCTATTTTACTTAATAATTGTTTTATAATTGATTGTGTGTTTGTTTGCCTATTTTACAATTGTACCAGGTTTGTAACCTAATCTAACTATAACGTCATTACTGATGTCATAATTGCTACTTGCATAAATCATCATTGTAGATTCGCTACTCTTATCAAAAACAAAATCAATAAATTTGTTTTTTGCCGTTTCACCAATCACTGTCGAAACCTTTTCTTGAATAGGTTTTAATAGCTTAATACGTGTTTGAAAAAGCTCTCCCTCAGGGCCAAACTTTTGACGTTGCATTTCCTTAGCTTTCTTTTCCTTTTCAATAATGTCATTTTCTCTACGCTTACGCATATCATCTGTTAACAATACCTGATCTGCTTGGTAAGCTTTGTACATTTTGTCGATTTCTAAAAAGTTATCATCAACCTGTTTTTGAAATTGCTTAGATAAACCGTCTAATTGACTTTGTGCAGCTTTGTAGTCTGGTAAATGTTTAAGGATATACTCAGTATCTACGTAAGCAAATTTTTGCGCTGATGCCCCTAATCCGATTAAAAGCAAAAAGCTGGCTAATATATATTTTTTCATTTGTGTAAATGCTAATTAGTTAAACCCTCCTAATTGTTGCGCTATGCTAAAGTGGAATTGACCTTTGTTTGCATCTGGAATACCCGGAATTTTATCAAACCCATAACCATAATCTATACCCAACAATCCAAATATCGGTAAAAATATCTTTGCTCCAACACCTACAGAACGTCTTACATTAAACGGATTAAAATCGCTAAACTTATTCCATGTGTTACCACCCTCAGCAAAAACCGTCATAAACGCTGTTGCTTGTTGACTGCTAATTACCGGATATCTTAACTCCATTACATATTTGTTAAAGATAGGACTTCCTGAGCTTTGTGCAGTAGTTACATTAGCACCTACAGGAATAACTGAGTTATTTGAATAGCCACGCATTGCGATTAACTCAGATCCTTGTAAGAAGTCGAAACCTTGCATCCCATCACCACCTAATTTAAATCTTTCGAAAGCTGATTGACCAACTGCTTGGTTATAACTACCTAAGAAACCAAATTGTGCTTGTGCTTTAAATACTAATTTACCAACTACATTTTGGAACCATTGTGCTTCGAATTTCCATTTGTGATACTCAGTAAATTTATAACGTTGCTTATCTGAAGCTGTAGCATAATTTACATTGTTTAACAATGAATATGGTGGTGTTGCTTGAATTGTAAATCTTATATATGCTCCACCAGTTGGGAAGATATTATGATTTCTAGAATCTCTAGCAATCTCTTGTGTTAAGTTTAAATTGTAAGAAGTACCTGTACTAAATAAATATCCAGGATAGTTATTTAAGATGTACTGGTTTAAATTCACTGTGTGAACCAAAGAGAACCAGTTATCAGGCCATTTTAATTTTCTTCCTAAACTAATTGAAACACCATTTAAACGTATTTTTTGATATTGGCTATTGTCTACATCTATTCCGTTTGATTGTAGGGAAGTAAAGGCACTTAAACCAAAACTAACTGGTTTTTTACCACCTAACCAAGGCTCAGAGAACGAGAAACTATAAGATTGGTAATATTTACCATTAGTTTGTCCACGTAAGCTTAATTTTTGTCCATCTCCTTTAGGTAGCGGTTTATAAGCTTCACCATTAAATATATTTTTTAAAGAGAAGTTATTAAATGTTAATCCTAAAGTACCAATTACTCGGCCACCACCAAAACCACCTGATAATTCAATTTGATCAGAAGGTTTTTCTTCAACATTAAATTCAATATCAACTGTACCGTCTGCATTAGGTTTTGGAATTGGATTGGTTTTAGATTCATCGAAATTACCTAAAGCCCCTATTTCACGAACACTTCTTACTAAATATTCTTTCGAAAATTTCTCTCCAGGTTTCATACGAATTTCACGCAAAACAACCTTATCGTTCGTAATCGTATTTCCTTTAACTGTTATTTTATTGTTAGTGAATTGTGGGCCTTCATAAATACGCATTTCAAGGTCAACTGTATCACTATGGATTTTAGTTTGTACAGGATCTATATTGAAAGTTAAGTATCCATCATTTAAGTAAACGCTAGATACATCGTCTCCGTTAGCACTACCACGCAATTTCTTCTCTAATTTTTCTTCACTAAAAAGTTCACCCTTTTCAATACCAAATACTTTCTTTAAATATTCAGTTGTATACTTAGCGTTACCAACCCAACTAATGTCTCCAAAGTAATATTTAGGACCTTCGTAAAGGTCTATTTTAATACCAACAGATTTATCGTTGTATTTATAAATGCTATCTTTTAAAATGGCTGCATCTCTGTAACCTTTTTCTTGCATTTTAGCAACGAGTTTTATTTTATCTTCTTCGTATTTCTCTTTATTGAACTTACCACTACCAAAAACCTTATAGAAAGCCTGTTGCTTAGTTTTTTTCAAATATTTTCTCAGTTTACCAGATTTAAAAGCAGAATTACCAGTAAATGTAATTTCATGCACTTTTACACGCTTGCCCTTATTGATTTTAACTTGTAAGATTACACTGTTCTCTTGATTAGGATCTTTTTTAGATTCGAAGTCTATAGTAGTATAAAAATATCCTTTTTCAAATAAATACTTATTAATGATACTTCTTGTGGTATTATAAAGATTATCATTGATAATGGTTTTACCAGCTTTATCAGCTAATTTTTCAGAAATATCAGTTTTTTGAGATTTGCTAATCCCTATAAATTCAAAAGAACTTAAGCGAGGGCGTTCTACTACCTGAATATCAAAATAAACAGTATCTAAATTAATTTTTGTAACATACAATTGTATATCGTCAAATAATCCTTGAGCCCATAAATTTTTAATTGCATTAGCTGTAGCTTCTCCTGGTAAAATTATTCTTTCTCCCTTTGATAATTTAGAAAGCGTTATAATTACTTCTTTATCAAGATATTGTGTGCCAGATAAAGTTGTACCTCCAATGATGTATTCTTTCGGGCTAAAGTAGTCAAGGTTTAACCCATTAACTTTTAAAGAAGGAGTTGCCTGTGTAGGCTGATTACGGATTTGAGCTATTGCTGGCGAACCAATCAATAACAAAAATATAAGTTGGTATATTCTTTTCATTTACAATCTAAAAAACGTTGCTAAGTTAATTTAAACACATGTTAAAAAGTGTTAAAGTTAAAATTAGTTCAGTTGTTCACTAATTTTTCCAAAGCGTCGTTCGCGTTTTTGGTAGTCTACTATGGCCTCAAAAAGATCCTCTCTTCTAAAGTCTGGCCATAGGGTTTCAGTAAAATATAATTCAGTATACGCCATTTGCCAAAGTAAAAAATTACTTATCCTATGTTCACCGCTGGTACGTATCATTAATTCTGGATCGGGGATATTTGTAGTGGTTAATTGAGCTGCAAAAACATCTTCATTAATCTCACTCAATTTCATTTTCCCTTCTTCAACTTGTTGGGCAATTTTCTTAGCAGCTTCTAATATTTCCCATTTTGCACTGTAACTTAATGCTAATGTTAAAGTACATCTACTATTTTTGCTGGTTATCTCCATCACATTAGCCAAATCATCAATACATTTCTGTGGTAATGATTTTAAATCGCCAATGGCATTTAGTCTTACATTATTTTTATTTAGTGTTTCTGCTTGTTCATTTATAGTAGAAATCAAAAGCTCCATTAAAGCATTAACTTCTTCTATTGGGCGGTTCCAATTTTCAGTAGAAAACGCGTAAACAGTTAGGTATTTAATCCCAATATCTACACAACCTTCCACAATATCTTTTACAGATAAGACACCACTCTCGTGCCCAAAGACTCTAAATTTTCCTTGGTTTTTTGCCCATCTGCCATTGCCATCCATGATTATGGCAATATGTTCTGGTAATCGATTAATATCTATTTGCTCTTTAAATCCCATTTCTGCTTTGTCAGCGCCCTAAAAAGTAAAACATTTTTGGCTCACAAAGGTATAAGATATCCCAATACCTACAAACATGTAATTATCTCTTTTTCTAAAATCTCCTCTTTGGGTATCGGGACTACCTATATAATTCCCTGTTTTCTCTCCAGAACGATCAGCCAGTGCTCTGCTAATTTCGGCATTATTGCCACTCCAAGAGTTGTTTTTAGCATATAACCCACTAACATCATCTATGTAATCTGTAAATGGACTTCTGTAACCAGCCTGCCCAAAAATAGTTAAGCTTTCAGTATATCTATATTTAATTCCCACACCATAAGGAATAGTTAATGAATGTTTTTTATACGCCATACTTTGCCCTTCCGTATTGTAAAGCCTCAACAAATACTCATTATCCTTATATTCTGTTTTCGGCTCAAAAACAACAGCTCCAATACCTGCAAAAATATATGGGGAAAAGCGTCTTTTTCCTCCCGGGGAATACAAGTCGAAAAAATTAAATTGGAGTAATAGACTTACTTCATTTAATGGAGTATAAAAACTAAGATTACGATCTCTAAATTGCGCATAACTGGAAAGAGAGTCTGCACCTTTAATTTTACCGTAGTTATAATGTAAACCAACCGCCCAATGTGGATCTAGATTTACTTTAATGAAAGCTCCTGCAGATATTCCACTAATTTTTATTGGATTGTATTGGTTAAGATCACCAAGATAAGACGCTCCGCCAGCATTAATACCTAGTTCAATTTGTTGTGCAAACGCTGTACTAGATAAAAATATTGAAATCAGTATAAGTTGAACAGATTTAATGTAGCGCATTTTAGTAGTTACGGGTATCTATGCCCCAAAGTAATTTATTCCTTAACGTAGTAAGGTAACTTTCATTGTTAAGGCGAATTAGATTTACATTAAATTTCGCTTTATTGATTGTTATTTTAACTGATCTATCAACTGTTTCTGTTCTCGAATCACATGAAACTAAAAACTTTGTACTTCTTGCTTCAATTTCAAAAGTTAATTCTACGTCATCTGGAACAATAATTGGCCTTACATTTAAATTATGTGGGGCTATTGGGGTAATAACAAAACTTTGTGCATTAGGCAAAATAATTGGCCCACCGCAGCTTAATGAATAGGCAGTAGAACCTGTTGGTGTAGCTATAATAAGCCCGTCTGCCCAATAAGAGTTTACAAATTCTCCATTCATATAGGCATGTATGATCATCATAGCTGAGTTATCTCTTCTATGAATGGTCATGTCATTTAACGCAAAATTTTCATCTCCAAATAGATTATTTTGAGACTCTAAATTTAGAATTCCTCTTTTATCCAATGAGTATTCACCTTTAACAAGGGCATCAATTGCAGTATCTATTTCATTTTTATTGATACTTGCTAAAAAGCCTAAACGACCAAAATTGATTCCTATAACCGGAATTTGGGAATCTCTAACTAAAGAAAGGGTATCTAATAAAGTTCCATCTCCGCCAAGACTTAGCAAAACATCTCCCATAGCTAATAATTCTTGGTGACCAGAAAAGGTTGCTGTGTCTGGAGGTAAAGTAACCTTGTTTTTTATAAAATTATGAAACTTAGAAAAAACTACTATTTCAATTTTATATAATGACAATGCGTTAAATACTTGTTGTACAAATGGTAAAACACTATCATTAAAATCTCTTCCGTAAATTGCTATTTTCATGCGGGAATTATACGTTTAAATAGTTCATGAAGGAATTGAACCTATCTGTTGAACCATCATCGTTTTGCGTATTATTAAAAACAGCTTTAACCTCATAGTTATAGCGTTCGAAAGAAGCTATAATGCCTGAAAGTTCTGTTTTATTTATTTTTAAGGTAATCTCTAACCTTGTAGAATCAGGAAAAGAGCTTACATAAGATGATAAAATTTGAGCGTTATCTGCCTCAACAATTTGAGCCATGTGTGCCAATGAATTGTTTCTATTGTTAATTTCTAGAACGATAATCCCTCCTGGTTCTTTTACTGCGTAGGTATCAGCAGTATAAGCCAATAAATTATTGATAGAAACCACCCCTAAATAATTTTTATTCAAATCAAGTACAGGTACAAGTGATAATTGCATCAGGTTAAACAACCTAATTACATCATAAATATGTGCATCCTGAAAAACAAATGGATTTAAAATAGTTAATGATAAACTACCAATAGGTGTTTCTTGTTCTCTAATTTCTATAAGCTCATCTTCAGAAACTAAACCTAAAAACTGAGTTTCGTTTACAATGGGCAAATGGTAAAGTTTGAACTCACTCATCCTTTCCAAAGCTTTCTGTACAGTATCAGAAGTTTTTAGCGGTGGAATTACATTTGATATGAGTTCTTCTGCTATCATTATTTAAGTAAAATTCTATTTAAAAATTTATCCAAAAATTCGTTAAAAACTTCTGGTCTTTCCATCATTGGTGCATGCCCACATTGATCCACCCAATTTAATTCAGAATTTGGAAGTAGTTCGTGAAACTCTACAGCAACTTCAGGTGGTGTAATTTTATCTTGTCTACCCCATATCAAAGATACAGGGATTGTAATTTTAGGTAATTCTTTAGCCATATTATGGCGAATTGCAGATTTAGCCAAGGCTAAAATCCGAATTACACGAGAGCGATCATTTACTGATTTAAATACCTCATCAACCAACTCTTTTGTTGCAGTTGCTGGATCATAAAATGTAAATTCTACTTTCTCTCTTACATAATCGTAACTCTCTCTTCTTGGAAAAGACCCACCGAATGCATTCTCATACAAACCTGAACTTCCTGTTAAAACTAAAGCTTTTACAAATTGTTGATGAGCAGCTGTAAAAACTAACCCAACATGACCACCTAATGAATTTCCAATTAAAACAACTTGATTTAATTTTTTAAATTTTAGAAAGCGGTGTACATATTTTGATAAACTTTTAACGCCTAAAGTAAGCAGAGGCAAATCGTAAATAGGTAGAATAGGGACAATTACACGATAATTTTTCTTAAAATGATCTATTGCTGGGCTCCAATTACTTAGCTCGCCCATTAATCCATGAAGTAATACCAGTGGTTCTCCTTCGCCTGCTTCTATATACTTAAAACCCTCTTCTTCAATTACTTCGTATTCCATATAATGTATGCTTCTGTTTGGTATGTGCTACTAAGTTAATAGAGTAAAATTAATTTACGGTAATTAATATGAATATTTTTCTAAAAAAATATGATTTTTATTATCCTAGCTTCACTTTTACAATTTCTCCAATTAATTTTCCATCTGCTTTGCCTGCTAATTCTTTATTAGCAATACCCATAATTTTACCCATTTCTTTAATAGATGTTGCGCCGGTTTCGGTAATGATTCTTGCTACAACTGCCTCAATAGCAGATTGGTCTAACTGTTGGGGTAAAAACTGACTAATCACATCAATTTCTTCTTGTTCTACTATATATAAATCTTCTCTGCCCTGCTCTTTATATATAGTTGCAGATTCTTTACGTTGTTTAACTAGTTTTTGAAGAATTTTCATTTCAGCATCTGCATCCAGTTCTTCTGTATGGCCTTTTTCTGTTCTTGCCAATAACAAAGCGGCCTTAATTGCTCTTAAACCTCTAAGTTTTGCTTGATCTTTAGCCAACATGGCTTGTTTTATTTCTTGATCTATTGTTGTAGCTATCATATCTGTATTATATATTGTGATTACGGGTTATGAGTTTTAATTCAATTCGTAATACTAATGTTATTTTTATTGGTATTTGGTTATGCATCCAGACTTTTAACCTTCAATCCACAACCTTTAACCTTATTTTAGTCTCTCTTTATTAAATTACCATTGGCTTGTGCAGTTGGCATAATCAACATGTCATTAATATTTACATGTGCTGGTCTACTTACTGCAAACCATATTGCTTCTGCTATATCTTGCGCAATCAAAGGTTCAAAACCATCATAAACTTTTTTAGCTCTGCTTTCATCTCCTTTAAAACGTACTATAGAAAATTCTGTTTCTACAGCTCCGGGATTTATAGCTGTAACCCTTATTCCATGAGGCAACAGATCAATGCGCATCGCTTTATTTAATGCATCTACAGCATGTTTTGTAGCACAATAAACATTCCCATTAGGATAAACTTCTTTACCAGCAATAGAACCAATGTTTATGATATGACCCTTCTTTTGAGCAACCATCCAACTTGATACTACTTTCGAAACATATAAAAGTCCTTTTACATTGGTATCAATCATAATGTCCCAATCATCACTATCTCCCTTATCAATTGGCTCTAATCCCTGACTTAACCCTGCATTGTTTATTAATACATCAACATTTTTCCAAATAGCTGGTAAGGTTTCAAGTACATAGTTAATGTTTTCTTTATCCCGCACATCAGCCTGTATTTTTTTTACTTCAACAGCATATTTATCTGATAAATGATGCGCAATTTTCTCTAGCAAATGCTCTCTTCTTCCTAAAAGGATTAAATTAAAACCTTGTTGAGCAAAAAGATGTGCGCAAGCCTCGCCAATACCTGAGCTTGCACCAGTAATTAATGCAATTTTAGCCATGTGTTAATTGAATAGTTAATTAACAAAGGTATGAAATTTGAATGGGTTAGCTTACTCGAAAAATAAGCTAAAAGTAAAATGTCTGAGCTTAGCCTTGTCTATCGGATTTGAATATGGATTATTTTCGTGTCTCAAAACATCATTAAAAGAATAAGATAATTTTACCTCTGGAGACATTTTAAAGTATTCGAAATAAATATCAAAACCTATACCTGCTTCATAAGACAAAAAGCTTTTTGTATTTTTAACTAGCTTATCTATAGGTGCCGCCGCCGCATCATTTGTCTTTTTTCCAGATGCTAAATCCATTGAGTATTTTAGTCCACCAAGCATGTAAGCCCTAAAATTCATTAATCGATCAGATTTTAATTTTAATCCTACCGGAAGATCAATCATAGTAGCCTGCACTTTCTTTTGCGTTAATGAAACTCCGGGATTATTTATAGCAGGCTCTTCATAACTGTAATTTAGCAGTCGGTCGTTAAAAACAAGTGAGGGAGTAAAACGAATATCTAAATTTGGGGTAAGGTTACTATTTATCACAAATCCAATTCCAAAGCCTGCCGATGTTGGAGAAGAAATAGACGTTAAAGGGTCAGTAACATACCTTCCTTGTTCCATATCAAAATAAGGCTCCCTCCAATTTTTAGTTTTAATAAGTTTATATTCCGAAATGATGTATTGAAAGCTAAATCCCCAATTAAAGCGCTCATCATCTATGCCCCCACCCCAATTTTGGGCATTAGCAAAGCCTATAGTAAAAAGAAAAACGAAAAGAAAAAGCGTTATTTTTTTTCTCATTTAATACCTGTGTAAATAGCACTTATTCCAAACGTTAAAGGACGATGTTTGGTATTTTTATAACCTACTTTTTCCATTAAGCTAGTGAAAGACTCCCCATCTGGAAATGCTGCTACAGATTCGGGCAAGTAGGTATAAGCTCTACTATCTTTAGAAAATAATTTACCAAAGAATGGTGTTACATATTGGAAATAGAAATTATATCCTTGTTTTATAGGGAAGGTTTTAGGTTTAGAGAATTCTAAAATCACTATTTTACCTTCAGGTTTTAATACGCGTAGCATATCTGAAAGACCCTTTTCTAAGTTCTCGTAGTTTCTAACACCAAATGCTACTGTAATTGCATCAAAGGTATTGTCTTCAAAATTCAATCCTTCAGAATCTCCCAATTGAACAGAGAAAATATGCCCTAAGTTACGGTCGTGAATTTTTTTCTTAGCCACTTCCAACATGCCTTCGGAAATATCAACTCCTATTATTTTATCAGGCTGTAGGATGTCAATAGATTCAAATGCAAAATCTCCCGTTCCTGTTGCTACGTCTAAGATCATTCTTGGTTGAATAGATTTTAATTCTTTTATCGCTTTGCGTCGCCAAATGATATCGATACCTAAAGAAAGGAAGTGATTTAAAAAATCGTAGGTACCAGAAATGTTGTTGAACATAGTAGCTACTTGTTCTTTTTTGGTGGTTTCGTCTGCGTAAGGAGTTACTTCTTGATTCATAATTGTTGGGTCAAAGATACATAATGAATGTAAGATGTGAAATGTAAGATGGAAAATGTGTTTAGCATGATTTTATGCAGAACTATCTTCTCCAAACTTATTCTTACCTTTGTATTATGATCATAAAATCTGCCACATTTGTTGTTAGCAACACTAAAGTTTCTGCATTACCACTTCCAGACATGCCAGAGTATGCATTTATTGGTCGTTCTAACGTTGGCAAATCATCACTTATCAATATGTTAGTGAATGTGCAGGGCTTAGCGAAAACATCACAAAGGCCAGGAAAAACGCAGTTAATCAATCACTTTCTCATCAATGAAAAGTGGTATATTGTAGATTTACCTGGATATGGTTATGCTAAAGTTTCAAAAAGTAGCCGTGAGAAATGGGAAAAATTCATTAGAAACTACCTAACTAAACGTGAAAATTTGCAGTGCGTTTTTGTATTGATAGATAGCCGCTTGGAACCTCAAAAGATAGATTTAGAATTTTGTTCTTGGTTAGGTGAATGCCAAATTCCTTTTGCATTAGTATATACAAAGGCAGATAAACAGTCGGCTCCAAAAACTGACCAGAATGTAGCTAAATTTAATAAAACATTATTAGGTTGGTTTGAAGAAGTACCCCCATTCTTTGTAACCTCCGCCGAAAAAGGGCAAGGAAAAGAAAAGGTGTTACAGTTTATACACGAAGTAAATGAAGATTTCGTAAAACCAGAGATTGACCCACAGTTTTATTCAAACAGCAACACAGTATAATCAGATAGAAAAACTAGTCTCAAATCTCATATCTAGATAATGAAGAAATATTTTTCACTTGTATTATTTGCGCATTCTGTATTTGCATTGCCATTTGCTTTAATCGGTTTTTTTTTAGGGGTAACAACAACTCAAAATCCATTTAACTGGTATTTATTTGCATTGGTTATACTCTGTATGGTTTTTGCAAGAAATGCAGCAATGGCATTCAATCGGTATTTAGATAGGAATATCGATGCCAAAAACCCAAGAACGGTGATGCGTGATATCCCGGCAGGTAAAGTTTCTGCTGCTGAAGCGCTGACTTTTGTAATTGTAAACTGTGTTTTATTTGTAATTGCAACTGCTTTTATCAATACTTTATGTCTTTACCTATCACCAATTGCATTATTTGTAGTTTTATTTTATAGCTATACCAAACGTTTTACTGCTTTATGTCATTTGGTTTTAGGATTAGGATTAGCACTTGCCCCAATTGGCGCTTACATTGCAGTAACTGGCGCATTTAATATTGTACCACTATTTTACTCATTTGCGGTTTTGTTTTGGGTGAGCGGTTTTGATATTATTTATGCTCTACAAGATGAAAAATTTGACCGTGAGCAAAAATTACATTCAATTCCTGCAACACTTGGGATAAAAAATGCACTAAGATTATCTGTTATTTTGCATGTTTTTTCGGCATTGTGTGTAATACTACCTTTGTTTTTCGCAGAATTTAGTTGGGTTTATTATATCGGAATTGCCTTTTTCTGTGCAATGCTAACTTATCAGCATTTGTTAGTTAAACCAAACGACATTAGTAAAGTAGACAGGGCTTTTGCGACAACAAACGGGTACGCGTCTGTAATATTTGCAGCCTGTTTTTTAATTGATACTTTTTTAAGGACACGATAAATTTGAATTAGCTAATTATCTAATTCACCAATTAACTAATCTATATGAACAACTTAATTATAAATAAGAAACCAAGAACTTATATTCCTCAAGATTTAAAGATGGAATGGGATAGCCTATCTCCTATTTTAGATGAATTGTTGAAAAGAGAAATCAACAATGTTGACCAATTAGAACAATGGTTAAAAGATAAAAGTGAACTTGAAGCTGCCCTTGAAGAAGATTTTGCTTGGCGATATATTAAGATGAGTTGCGATACGGCCAATGAAGACTTGGTTACAGCTTTCCAATATTTTGCAACTGAAATTGAACCAAAAATATCGCCTCTTGCAAATGAACTAAATAAAAAATTTAGTGAGAGCCCTTTTATAGACCAACTTGACCAAGATAAATACTTCGTTTACATCAGAGCTGTTAAAAAAGCTTTAGAGTTATATAGAGAAGAAAACATTGAGCTTTTTACACAGTTACAAGTTAAACAGCAGAAATACCAGAGCATTACTGGTTCAATGAGTGTAACCATTAACGAACAAGAATATACGCTAGAGCAAGCATCAAACTTTTTAAAAGATACCGATAGAAGTGTTAGGCAAAATGCTTGGGAAACTGTTCAACAGCGCAGGTTAGCCGATAAAGATAAGTTAAACATTTTGTTTGATGAATTAATAGAAATGCGACATAAAGTTGCCTTACATGCTGGTTTTGAGAACTATCGTGATTATATGTTTCAAGCTTTAGGCCGCTTTGATTATACCCCAAAAGATTGTTATGATTTTGCTGAGGCAATTGAAAAGGAAGTTGTTCCTGTTTTAAGAGAACAAGCAGAAAAAAGACAAGAAGCTTTAAGTTTAAGTGAGCTGAAGCCTTGGGATATGGAAGTTAGTACCACTGGAAAGCCTGCTTTAAAACCTTTTAACAATGGCCAGGAATTAATTGATAAAAGTATTGATTGTTTCAACTCAATTGATCCGTCATTAGGTGAAAAGCTCGCTATTATGAAAGCAAATGGGCTGTTTGATGTAGAAAGCAGAATGGGAAAGGCTCCAGGTGGTTACAATTATCCTTTAGCAGAAACAGGTGCCCCATTTATATTCATGAATTCGGCAAACTCACTAAGAGACTTAACCACAATGGTTCATGAAGGTGGCCATGCCATTCATACATTTTTAACCGCTGGGTTAGAACTAAATGATTTTAAACATTGTCCATCAGAGGTTGCAGAATTAGCATCTATGAGTATGGAGTTAATTTCAATGGACAATTGGGCAATTTATTTCGACAATCCGGAAGATTTAAATCGTGCTAAAAAAGAACAATTAGCAGATGTATTAAAAACCTTACCATGGGTTGCAGTAATTGATCAGTTTCAACACTGGGTTTATACCAATCCAAATCACAATGCAGCCGACAGAGAAGCTTCATTTAAACAGATTTATAATCGGTTTGGAGCAGGTTTTGCAGATTGGACAGGATTTGAGCAACAGTTTGGCAATTTATGGCAAAAACAACTACACTTGTTCGAAGTTCCTTTTTATTACATAGAATATGCAATTGCTCAATTAGGTGCTATTGCCGTTTGGAAAAACTATAAAGAAAATCCAACAAAAGCATTAGCACAGTATTTAGCTGCTTTAGCATTAGGTTATACTAAACCTATGAATGAAATTTACGAAACTGCAGGCATTAAATTCGACTTTAGTGCGGCCTACGTTAAAGAATTAGCAAGTTTTGTAAAAGAAGAATTAGAGAAATTGGGATAGTCCGAAAAGCCGGAAGTCTGAAAGAAGTGAAAGTCTGAAGAAGAGATAAACAAGTCAAATAGTTTTTCTATATATCTTTAGACTTTTAGATTTTCGGACTTAAAAACCAGAGTTTTTTTTTATGTTTGAACAAACTAAACTGACTTATGCTCGATAAACTATTCAGAAAGAAATCAATCAGTAAGATTTTAGAAGACGCTGCAAAAGGCTATGGCGAACATGGCGATTCATTACATAAAACTTTAGGTGTTAGAGATTTAACGGCTTTTGGTATTGCAGCCATTATTGGAGCCGGTATCTTCAGTACTATTGGTAAAGCTAGTGCAGATGGCGGTCCTGCTGTAATTTTCTTGTTTATTTTTACTGCTATTGCTTGTAGTTTTGCGGCATTTGCCTATGCAGAATTTGCATCTATGGTACCTGTTTCTGGTAGTGCGTATACCTATTCTTATGTAGCGTTTGGCGAATTAGTAGCATGGATTATTGGTTGGTCTTTAATTATGGAATATGCTATAGGCAATATAACAGTAGCTATTTCTTGGTCAGATTACTTTACAGGATTACTCTCCTCCATCCGAATACCAGCTTTAGGGATTGATGGTATCAATATCCCAGATTGGGCTACAATGGATTATTTATCAGCTTTTAATGGGCATAAACATGCAGAAGCTTTATTAAATGCAGGCAAAAATATGGCTGACTTAGATTCTGCTACTGCATTAGCAAATAACGCTTGGTTAACTGCGCCAAAAATTGGCAGTTTTCATCTTGTGGCAGATTTACCTGCTTTAGGTATTATCATCTTCATTACATGGTTAGTTTACCGTGGAATGAAAGAATCTAGAAATGCAAGTAATGCCATGGTGGTGGTAAAATTAGCAGTTATCCTATTGGTTTTAGCTGTAGGGGTTTTCTATATCGATACAAAAAATTGGAATCCGTTTGCACCTAATGGGGTATCTGGAGTACTAAAAGGTGTGTCTGCAGTATTTTTTGCTTACATAGGTTTTGATGCAATTTCTACAACTGCTGAAGAATGTAAAAATCCACAACGTGATTTACCAAGAGGAATGATGTGGGCAATTATCATTTGTACAATTCTGTATGTTGCTATTGCTTTAGTATTAACTGGAATTGTTAAATCTGATACATTAGCGGTTGGGGACCCTTTAGCATTCGTTTTTGATGCTATAGACCTTAAATTAATGAGCGGTATTATTGCGGTTAGTGCAGTATTTGCAATGGCTAGTGTATTGTTGGTTTTTCAAATGGGCCAACCTCGTATTTGGATGAGTATGAGCAGAGATGGCTTATTACCAAAATCGTTTTCTAAAATACACCCTAAATATAAAACCCCTTCTTTTGCAACAATAGTTGTTGGTTTTGTAGTTGCAGTTCCGTCTCTATTTATGAATTTAACTATAGTTACAGATTTATGTTCTATAGGTACTTTATTTGCTTTTGTATTGGTTTGTGCAGGTGTATTGGTTTTACAGAATAGACCTGATGTACAACGTGGTAAATTCAGAATTCCTTATGTAAATTCTAAGTTTATTGTTCCGATTGTATTTATAGCCGTTATTATATTTTCATTTGTACAATATAAAGCCGAAACAACAGCTTTTATTACCAACGAGACTAAGATTAACGACCCTGTAACCTTTATTACTTCATTAAGTGCTACAGAATTAGAAACTGTTAAAAAAGAAATTAGTACAAGTCCTGTAGTTTTACAAGGAAAACAAATTGATGCTGAGGCTTATTTAAATAATTTAACCCCTGTTCAGTATGATGATTTTATGGCTAAATCATCTATCTCATTCGATAAAAAGTATGAAAGTGGTTGGTCGTTATTTAAACATAAAATTCCGATGTGGATTTTCTTATTCATCTGCATTGTTATTTGTTACTACTGCGTAACTAAAAATCTATCTTTAATACCTGTTTTAGGATTATTGAGTTGTCTTTACATGATGTGTGAGCTTGGCATTTCTAACTGGATTGGCTTTGGCATTTGGCTGGTAGTAGGTCTAGTTGTTTATTTCGCTTATGGTTATAGACATAGCAAATTGGGACAGCAGGTTGATAAGGCATAAATAGCTAATGAAACAACCACTTACTGATCAAGATAAAAGCAAAATCAAAAAACTTAATTTGTTCAGACTTAGCAATGATTGGTATTTAGTTTTAAGTTTAATCGGTTTATTTTATTTTGCGCTGGCATTTTTCTTGCCTTATACTGGCTGGAGACACAAACCAATAAACCCTCCTACAAATACAGAAGAATATGTTAAGCAAGTAATCCAGTGGTTATTACCTATATTCCCATTATGTATTCTTTCAATCTCGAACTATCTTGTTAAGAGGGTTGATAGATTAAAAGGATATAAAAAAATAGATGTAAGTACTGTAAAACTTAAAATAAGATTATTTGGGAAGCTAAAACTGATAATATTTAAACCATTTCTGATAATTATTTACTTCCGACCCCTTCAATTTCACGATTTAGAAAAAGAATCTATTGTAAAGGTAAAATTAACTTATTTTAGAAGGCTTATAGAATACGAATTGATCTGAGTATAATTTAATCTATATACCAATCTAAAATTTAACTTTGCCCGAATAATGAGCGATTTTAAATTAAAAGAAGATACTTCTTGGTTAGATAATTTAAGGGTTATTGCAACTATAAGTGTGATATTTCTTCATGTAGCAGCACCATTTTTGTACAAATTCACCAAAATTTCGGGTTTCAACTGGTGGACAGCAAATGTATATGACAGCTTAGTTAGGTTTAGCGTGCCTATTTTCGTGATGATTACAGGGGCTTTATTACTTCCAAAAGATTATCAGCTCAATGATTACTTAAAGAAAAGGGTGGTACGCATTATTTTCCCATTCCTATTTTGGATCTCAATCTATTCCATTCATGTCTTGTATCTATTAAAGAACGGTTTTAAGCTTCCCTTTCTTCAAATGCTAACCATTGGTTCTACTACCTTTGCTTATCGTACCACCTATCATTTTTGGTATATTTATATGATCATAGGCATTTATCTGTTTATCCCCATCCTATCAAAATGGATTAAAAACGCTAAAGAAAAAGAGATTCATTATTTTTTATTGCTTTGGATAGTTGCCATCATTATTGCTCAGCCTCTATTTTCAAAGTATGTGCCAGATTTTAACCTCCAATACTTTGCTGGTTTTATAGGCTATGTTGTTTTGGGTTATTATTTATCTATCAGAAATTTCGAAAACGTAAAACACATCAAAGCAATTGCATTGCTTATTTTCGCAACTGGTGTACTACTTACCGTTTTTGGAACTTACTTCCTATCTCTAATTAGTGGCCGTTTTGTGATAGATTTATACACTTACTTTTCTCCTAACGTAATTATCGCTGCAGTAGGATTGTTTCTGTTCTTTAAGCACATCAACCTAGCCAATCCTATATGGAAAGCTATTCGAAAGTTCATTAATAAACACAGTTTCGGCATATACTTTATACATATCCTAGTGCTGTTTTATCTAAATAAATCCGGAATCAATGGGGCTGTATTGGGACCAGCATTCGGAATTCCATTTGCTACTTTAGCCTGTTTATGTATTTCTGGTTTGATGATATATCTGCTGAAGAAAATAGGTCTGGCAAAAGTGGTCGGATAGTATTGAACAGAAAGGTTAAAGGTTGTGACTTTATTCCATAAAAAAACCAGTCCTAAAACTGGTTTCTATTTCATTAAACCGACAGTCGGTTCATTTCTATATCATCAGGTGTTACAAATATCAATGGCACTTTCTCTACATCTACATAACTAGAATCTAAGCCAAAACTGCTCACTTCTGATAAACTTAAGCGCTTAAGTACAAAATAATAATCCATAATGGTACGCTCATAGAAACTTAAGTTGGTGAATTTAGAAAGATGTTTTTCTAAAAGCACAAAACGGAAATCTCCAGTAATTTTATGTTTGTTTAGTGATGTATACTGACTTGTAATATCAACTTCACCATTTTTAACCAACTCTTCAACAACCTTACGGTATAACAAGTTAACCCTTTGCTCAATTCTAAAACCTAATTTAAAGTCTATACGTATCAACTTACCAGGAATTAAGAATTCTACTTTATAATCCATAGTATAAGGTTCATCCATTACATCTACGTGAACTAGCCAATATACATCTGCTCTTTTTGGTTCTTTTTGGATAATAGAATAAATAATCTTCGATTCTATTTCAGTTTTAAAGTTTGCACTAGTTAAATAAACCAATTGAGATGAGAATTTAGGAACACTTTCATCGTTACTTAGTTCATTTAAAATGGTGTAGTAATCTTCAATTTCTACATATTTAACAAAGCGGTTTTTAATTTTTCTAGAGTTATACCAAGTCCACATTACACTTAATAATGCACAACTGATTAACAAAGTAACCCAACCACCGTGTATAAATTTGGCCATGTTACCTACTAAAAATGCAATCTCTATTACTGCATAAACCACAATAAATAAGATAATGATATACTTAGGAAATTTCTTTCTTAACATGTAAACAGCAATCAAAACGGTTGTCATTAAGAAAGTTAAATTAATAGCTAACCCGTATGCTCCCTCCATGTTGTCTGATTTTTTGAAAATCAAAACAATGATGATACAGCCAATACAAAGCAACCAATTTATTGATGGCACGTAAAGCTGTCCTTTTTGAACACTTGGATAGTTAATTCTCACTTTTGGCCAAAGATTTAACCTTACAGCTTCAGAAATCAAAGTAAATGATCCAGAAATCATTGCTTGCGAAGCAATAACAGCAGCCGTTGTAGCTAAAATAACCATATACAATACCAAGTCATCTGGCACTAATTTAAAGAATGGATTTTCTAGTGCATTATGCGGGTTATAGCTTGGGTTACTTAATACCCATGCACCTTGCCCTAAATAGTTTAAAATCAGCATTAATTTAACGAAAATCCAGCTAATTCGAATATTCTTTTTGCCGCAGTGCCCTAAATCGCTATATAAGGCCTCGGCTCCAGTGGTACAAAGAAAAACCCCACCTAAAATTAGTAAAGCACTAGGGTTAGTTACCAATAAGTGTATTGCATAGTATGGGTTTAGTGCTTTAAAAACCGATGGATCGTCCATTACATGGGTTAAGCCAGCAACACCTAAAGCTGCAAACCAAAAAAACATAATAGGACCAAAAAGCTTACCAACCAGGTTTGTGCCAAATTGCTGAATAATAAATAACAAAGTGATAATACTAATTACAATAGGTAGTACCGGAACTGTTGGAAATTTAAGTTTCAAACCTTCAATAGCAGATGTAACTGTAATACTTGGTGTAATCATACCATCGGCTAATAATGCAGCACCTCCAATAATTGCAGGTATAACCAACCATTTTGCCTTTTTACGAACTAAAGAGTAAAGAGAAAAAATCCCTCCCTCCCCTTTGTTGTCAGCTCTTAGTGTTATAATTACATACTTTATGGTGGTTTGAAGGGTAAGTGTCCAAATGATACAGGATAATGCTCCTAATACTAAATCAGAATTAATTACCTGTCCAGTATCAATTACCGATTTAAAAATTGCTTTTAAAGTATACAGTGGTGATGTACCTATATCTCCAAAAACTATCCCTAAACTAACTAAAACTCCACCTGCTGTGAGTGCATTAACGTTTTTATGATTTGACACTTGATATAAATTTGGATGCAAAAATAATTAAATAATTAGTATTAAACGGATTAATATTTTTATCATAATCTAGCAACTGAAAGTTAAAAAAATTGCTTAAAAATAATGGGTGTTAAATAGTGTTAAATATTGATTTATTAAACAAATAGTTTGATTTCTTTGTTTAATTATTTATATTTTTGCTGCCAGTAAAGATGAAGTTAAAGCCAAAAATAGCGTTCTCATGGAGTATACTATGCACAATTTGCATGATTGTTTTATTGGGTTCGAGTGTTTTTGCGCAAAAGGTAGATACCTCAAAAATATCTTTTAAGCCAAAGGCTAAAGTTATAAATAAAGTACCTCAAATTAAGGCCAACATCACACCATATAAGCCTAGTAATGTAAGTTTTAACTCTGGCAGCAGCTCTTCATCTGTAACGCCAACAAAAACTGCTAAAATATTAAGTGTTTTAAAAGTTTATCCAAACCCTGTAAGTGAACAGATTAATGTTAGTTTACGCTTAGATAGAGATATATTACTTGTTGTAAAAATTACAGATATGTTGGGTAACGATGTGTTAAATTTAGCAAATGAGCGTTCTCCAGCTGGCGAACAAACAAAAACATACACTATTCCTAGTAAACTAAATGCAGGAATGTACTTTTTAAAGATCATTGCTGGCGGTGAGCAGATTGTAAAGAAGATTTCTGTTTTATAAATTACAATTTTTCTACTTTTGTTATATGAAGATTATTGCTATCGGTCGCAACTATGCTGCGCATGCTAAAGAATTGAACAATGCCGTTCCTACAAAACCTATTATATTTTTAAAACCTGACACCGCTGTTTTAAAAGACAACAAACCTTTTTACATTCCAGAATTTTCGTTAGATATTCATTATGAACTGGAGGTTGTTTTAAAAGTTTGTAAAGAAGGCAAACATATCGCCGAAAAATTTGCAAGCAACTATTATGATGAAATTGGTTTAGGGATCGATTTTACAGCAAGAGACATACAAACCGAGCATAAAGAAAAGGGCTTACCTTGGGAACTAGCAAAAGCATTCGATAATTCTGCAGCCATAAGTAATTTTTTGCCGAAGGCAGGGTTTTCAGACATGTATCAATTACAATTTGAATTACAAATTAATAAAGAAACACGACAGAATGGCCACACATCAAACTTACTGTTCTCATTTGAAAAGATTATTTCATTTGTTTCTCAATATATAACGTTAAAAAAAGGCGATTTAATTTTTACCGGAACTCCAGAGGGGGTCGGTCAAGTAAAACAAGGTGATCAGTTAGAAGCTTGGCTTGAAGGCAAACAATTACTCAATTTTAGTGTTAAATAATCCAAATGTTATATCAAAAAATCTATCCAGGCCTAAGCAGGCTTAAGCACTTCTATGTTATCTTTTTGTTTGTTTCTATTGCCAACAATGCTAATGCCCAACAAATCTTTAGTAACAACGTTTATCCATTAACAGATTTCAGACAACCTCTGGATATTGTACCGCCAGCGTTAGCTGGTTCATTTGGAGAATTAAGGTCTAATCATTTTCACTCTGGAACAGATTTTAGAACAAATCAAAGAATAGGCTATCCTGTTTACGCAGTGGCGGACGGCTATATTTCAAGGCTAAGGGTTCAGAACAGCGGCTTTGGATTGGCTTTATATATCAATCATCCCAATGGATTTACTTCTGTCTACGGACATTTATCCAGATTCAATCCAAAAATTGCGATGGAAGTTAAAAAAATTCAATACCAAAAAAAATCTTACGAGATAGATGAATTCCCTAACTCTGATTTTATCCCGGTTAGGAAAGGCGATGTTATAGCTTATTCTGGCAATACTGGAAGTTCAGGAGGGCCACACCTACATTTCGAACTAAGAGATACTAAAACAGAGGCGACGGTTAACCCTCAATTATTGGGCATCCAAATCCCAGACAATATTCCGCCAGTAATTTATTCAATGTATGTTTATCGACTTAATGGCAAACCATTTAATGAATTTACCCCTAAACAGTATTTTCAAGTAATTGGAGGAAATGGCAAATACAATTTAAATAAGGTAAGTACCATCAATTTAAATGGTGAAGTTGGTTTCGGAATCATAACTACAGACAAACACAGCGGAAATTCTGGATTAAATGGTGTGTATGCTATAGAATTAACTTTAGATGGAAATACTATTTTTACCTCTGCCTTAGAAAGATTTAGCTTTGAGAACAGTAAGGCAATTAATTCACACATCGATTATCCAGCCCTTCTTAATTTAAAACGTAGCATCCAAAAAAGCTTTGTTGATCCTGGAAATCCGTTACAAATTTATAGCAATCTAGTTAATAGTGGAAGGGTAGTTTTTACAGATGGGAAACTCCATGAACTAAAATATACCATTACTGATGCAAAAGGTAATAAAAGCATTTTATCATTTAATGTACAGGCAGATTCAAAAGCTGTAATTAATACTCCGCCAGTTCAGGCAAACAGCTTTCTCTTTCCTTACAATAAGGTAAATGAATATAATAATGATGACATTAAAATAATACTACCCAAAGGAACTTTATACAATGACCTGAATTTTGTGTACAAGAAATTACCTAAACCACAAACCAATGCCTTTTCTGCCCTTCATCAAATCCAGAATAATCTTACCCCCCTTCATGTAGGTTTTGAATTATGGATTAAAGCAGACAGTAGCTTAATTAAATACCAAAATAAGGCGTTAATTGTAAATGCAAATCGTTTATCACAAGGTGGATATTTTGAAAATGGTTATGTAAAAACACAGGTTCGTAATTTTGGAAGTTTCTTTATTGCTATTGATACGATTGCCCCTACTATCGTACCTGTAAATATTAATAATGGCAAAAATATGAACGGTTTAAGTAAAATGAACTTTAAACTTAGGGATAATCTTTCTGGGATTAAAAGTTTTAACGGATATATTGATGGCAAATGGGTATTGATGGAATTCGACACCAAAACTGCGAGCTTATGGCATAATTTTGATGCACAAACTGCCTCAGGCAAACATAGCTTTGAATTAATAGTTGTTGACATGAAAGATAATACTAGGCGTTATGCTATAGATTTTTATTTATAATTAATAAATTGTTAGCAGATTGCAACCTATAATAAAATTTCACAATAAAGAGCAATATGAGTATACTTAAAGCAGGCGATAAAGCCCCAGAATTTACTTCCAAAGACCAAAACGGGAATGCAGTTTCTTTAACCCAGTTTAAGGGGAAGAAAGTTGTACTATATTTTTATCCTAAAGATAGTACCCCAGGCTGTACAGCAGAAGCTTGTGATTTTAGAGACAATTACCAGAGTCTAAAAAGCCAAGGTATTGAAGTTTTAGGTGTTAGTATTGATGATGAAAAATCTCATCAAAAATTTATTACCAAATATGATTTGCCATTTACTTTATTAGCAGATACAGACAGATCGATCGTTGAAGCTTATGGTGTTTGGGGAGAAAAGAGCATGTATGGTAAAAAATATATGGGCACTAATCGTACTACCTTTATTATTGATGAAGATGGGAACATTATACACGTTATTAACAAAGTAGATTCAAAAAATCCAACGGCACAAGTACTAGACTTGATTAAGTAAATGCATTTACCTTGATAAATTAACAACTAAATCTATAAAAGTTTATCAAAATAGAAATACCTTAAATTTTTATAATTACCTTGCCTTTAATTAATAAAAAATACTCTTTTTAAATGAAACATACAATTAGTGAATTAGAAGATATTGCCTCACAGGTTAGAAGAGATTGTTTAAGAATGGTGCACGCAGTTCAATCTGGCCATCCAGGAGCATCTTTAGGCTGTGCTGATTTCTTTACGGCTTTATATTTTGAAGTATTAAACCACAACCCTAAATTTACAATGGCTGGTGCTGGTGAAGATTTATTTTTCCTTTCAAACGGACATATTTCTCCAGTTTGGTACAGCGTTTTAGCTAGATCTGGTTATTTTGATGTAAGCGAATTGGCTACTTTCAGAAAGCTAGATTCTAGGTTACAAGGTCACCCAACAACTCACGAAGGATTGCCAGGCGTACGAATTGCATCTGGTTCATTAGGACAAGGATTATCGGTTGCTATTGGCGCTGCATTAGCTAAAAAAATTGATGGTGATAAATCTCTAGTATACGCTTTAATGGGTGATGGAGAATTACAAGAAGGACAGAATTGGGAAGCTCTAATGTTTGCCCCTTTTCATAAAGTAGACAATTTGATTGCAAGTGTAGATTACAATGGCCAACAAATTGATGGTCCTACCGAAAAAGTATTGTCTTTAGAAAATCTTCAGGCAAAATTTGAGGCATTTGGCTGGCATGTAATTACTTCTGATGGAAATGACATGGGAGAAATAACCAAGGCATTACACTATGCTATATCTTTAACAGGAAAAGGCAAACCAATTTTAAATTTAATGAGTACTCAAATGGGTTACGGGGTTGATTTTATGGTTGGAACACATAAGTGGCACGGAGCTGCACCTAGTGATGCCCAATTAGAAGTAGCATTAGGCCAACTTAAAGAAACAGCTGGGGATTATTAACCCCCTTACCCCCTAAAGGGGGAATTAACAGAATTTCAAATAAAAAAATAAAGCCCCTTTAGGGGTTTGGGTATGAAAACCTGCGAAGCAAGCTTGAACACCTTTAACTAAAAATAAGTACATCGTGAAAAAATATACATATACTGAAAAAAAAGATACACGTTCTGGTTTTGGAGCTGGATTACATGAAGCGGGTAAACGCAATGAAAATGTAGTTGCGCTTTGTGCAGATTTAGTTGGCTCTTTAAAAATGGATGCTTTTATCAAAGACTTTCCTGAAAGATTTGTACAGGTTGGTATTGCAGAAGCCAATATGATGGGTATTGCTGCGGGTCTAACAATTAACGGGAAAATTCCATTTACGGGTACTTTCGCTAACTTTTCAACAGGTCGTGTTTACGATCAAATCCGCCAATCAATAGCTTATTCTGGCAAAAATGTTAAAATCTGCGCTTCTCATGCTGGTTTAACATTAGGAGAAGATGGTGCAACCCACCAAATTTTAGAAGATATAGGGTTAATGAAAATGTTGCCAGGGATGGTAGTAATCAATCCTTGTGATTATAACCAAACTAAAGCTGCTACATTGGCAATCATGGATTATGAAGGACCAGTATACTTACGCTTTGGTCGCCCGGTAATTCCTGTATTTACTCCTGAAGATCAAAAATTTGAAATCGGTAAAGCTTGGATGGTTAATGAAGGAACAGATGTTACCATTATTGCAACTGGGCACATGGTTTGGAGAGCAATTGAAGCTGGCGAAAAACTAGCAGAACTTGGTATTGATGCAGAAATTATAAATATCCACACTATTAAACCTTTAGACGAAGAAGCCATTCTAAAATCTGTTAAGAAAACTGGTTGTGTTGTTACTTGTGAAGAACATAACAAATATGGTGGTCTTGGCGAAAGTGTTGCTCGTTTATTAACTACCGAATACCTTGCTCCGCAAGAATTTGTAGCTGTAAATGATAGTTTCGGAGAAAGTGCTACTCCAGATCAATTGATGACTAAATACAAATTAGATCCAGCTGATATTGTTGCTGCAGCGCAAAAAGTAATGAAAAGAAAAAAATAGATTGAGTTATTGGCTATGAGATTTGAGACATTGTGTCTAAACTAATCTCATAGCTCAATTCTCAGATCTCTTATCTAGATAATAAATGAAACAAGTTGAAGATGCAGAAATTTTGCAAAAATTTGGTGTAGAAAAAACACGAAATGAAGCCTTCAACTTGCTTTTAACAAAATATCAACAAAAAATTTATTGGCACATCCGTAGGTTAGTTATTAATCATGATGACACCGATGATTTAGTACAAGAAACTTTTGTAAAGGTTTGGAAAAACCTAGTCAATTTCCGTAGCGATTCGCAACTTTACACTTGGATTTATCGCATTGCCACGAATGAATCTATTACCTTTCTTAATAAAAAGAAATTAAAAAATAACATCTCTCTAGATGATGTAAGTGGAGAATTGGCAGAAAGTCTTACTGCTGCTGCTTACTTTGATGGTGATAAAATACAACGCAAATTACAAGAGGCCGTTTTAACACTACCAGAAAAACAACGCATTATTTTTAATATGAAGTATTTCGATGATATGAAGTATGACGAGATATCTGAAGTGCTTGGCACGAGTGTAGGAGCTTTAAAAGCTTCTTTTCATATCGCTGTTAAAAAAATAGAAAGTATTTTAATAAATGAAGATTAGCTTTTAAACCTTTTGCAATAAAAAGTATCAATACTTACGTGATGAATATAAAAGATGAAAATATGGAATGGGAAAAGGAAGCATCGCACCTAGCGAGTTTACCTAGAACTACGCCATATAGTGTACCAGATAAGTATTTTAATGATTTACAAACACGTATTAATCAATCAGTATTTGTTGATGGCTTAATGCAAAAAGAAAATCAAGGTTTTACTGTCCCTCAAAATTATTTTGAAGATTTGGGTATTCAGATCGAAAGTAGAATTGCTGTAGATCAACTTAAATCTTTAGTAAATAACGATGGATTTAAAACTCCAACAAATTATTTTGATAAATTAAATGCTGAGATTTTAAATAAAACATCAGCAACAACCCCGAAAACAAAAATTATTCGTTTGTGGGGTTCAGATTTAATGAGATATGCATCAGCAGCTTGTTTTATTGTTTTAGTAGCCTCGGGTTTATATTTTAATGAGCAAAGTGTGGTTAAGCAAAATCACAATAGCGAGCTAGCTAACGAGCAAATGTTATATGATATTGATGAAAGTGTAATTATAGAACATATTCAAGAAAGTCAAAACGTAACAACTACTTCTGCATCTGAGACAGAAATGGAAAACTATATTTTAGATAATTATTCATCTAGCGACCTATCTAGTAATTTATAAACTAATGAAAGCATCATGAGTAAATACCTACAGATAATCAATATTGCTCGTAATTGCTACATCACTTCTAAAAAAGCAAATTTTAAATTAATGAAAAACCTATTTATAGCATTATTTATTTTTCTACCAGGTTTGGCTTTGGCCCAAGGACCACGTCAAGGAGATGAGAAAATAGAGGCTGCAAAAATTACTTTTTTTACTCAAAAATTAGATCTATCTGCCGAAGAAGCTAAGATTTTTTGGCCAATCTACAATGACTACCAAAAAGAACAAAATGCTTTGAGAAAAGATAGAATGAAAAAGATGATTAGTTTTAGAAAAGTAACTGAAATTGATGATTTAAGTGACTCTGATATTCAAATGCTAATTGCCGGCGATTTCGATTATAAACAAAGGGATTTAAATATTGAAAAAAAATACTACGCTAAGCTTAAATCTAGTGGTTTACCTATCAAATTAATTGGTAAGTTTTACAGAGCCCAAGAAGCATTTAAAAAAGAATTATTGGCTCGCTTTAGAGGCGGTCAGAATAAACACTAATTTGAATAATGATTAATTTTAAATCCCGTATGTGAGTAACATACGGGATTTTTTTATTTAATAATTGACATTAGCAGATTTTAAAAAAACCTTACTTTTACCTCATGCTTACACAACGTCAATTATTTCTAAAACACAATGCACAAACATCTACAACGCCACTTTTATTAGAATTTGTAAAGGCAAAAGGTATTTACATGTATGATGTGAATGGTAAAAAGTATATGGATTTAATTGCGGGCATCGGCGTAAGTAATGTTGGACATTGCCATCCCGCAGTTGTAGCAGCTGTAAAAAAACAAGCTGAAACCTATATGCATTTAATGGTTTACGGAGAGTTTGTTCAAAGCTCGCAGGTAGATTTTGCCAAAGCGCTGGCATCGGTTTTACCAGAAAAACTGGATTGTACTTATTTCGTAAACTCAGGTACTGAAGCTGTTGAAGGTGCGATGAAGTTAGCAAAGAGATATACCAATAGAACAGAACTAATAGCCTGCAAAAACAGTTATCATGGCAGTACACAGGGTGCATTAAGCTTAATGGGCAATGAAGAGTTTAAACAAGCGTACCGACCATTGTTACCAGATGTTCAATTTATCAATTTCAATTCATTACCTGATTTAGATAAAATAACGACAAAAACCGCCGCTGTGTTTTTAGAAACCGTGCAAGGTGAAGCTGGAATTAGGGTTCCAGATTTAGATTATATGAAAGCTTTAAGAGCTAAATGTACTGAAACAGCAACATTATTAATTTTGGATGAAATTCAATGTGGTTTTGGTAGAACTGGTAAAATATTTGGTTTTGAGCATTTTAACATAGTGCCCGATGTTTTATTATTGGCAAAAGGCATTGGTGGCGGAATGCCAATTGGGGCCTTCATCAGTTCTTCACAAATAATGTCGGTATTTGCTAATAATCCAATACTTGGGCATATTACAACTTTTGGTGGGCATCCCGTAAGTTGTGCAGCTGGCTTGGCAACTTTAAATGCAATTTTGGATGAAGATTTAGTAAAAGATGTAGAAGCAAAAGGAGAACTTTTCAAATCATTACTGAAACATCCTGCTATAAAAGAAGTTCGTGGCAAAGGATTGATGTTGGCAGTAGAATTTGATAGTTACGATACCCTAAAAAAAATAATTGATGGTTGTATAGAAGATGGGATTATAACAGATTGGTTTTTGCACTGTAGCAATTCAATGCGTATTGCCCCACCTTTAACTATCACAGTAGATGAAATTAGAGAAGCTTGTGCCGTAATCTTGAAAAATGTAGATCGGGTTGTGGCTTACGAATTGTAGGTTAAAAGCTTGGGCTCATAGCATGTAACTCGCAACCTTTAACTTGTAGAAAATGAATGTATTAATTGTTGAAGATGAAAAAGCACTTGCCTTAGAAATGAATGAATTTTTAAGCAAGGAAGGCTATATTGTTGAACATGCATGGAAAAAATCTTCTGCTGAAGAAAAAATATTTGTAAACAATTATGATTTTATTCTACTCGATTTGGGACTGCCAGATGGCGATGGCTTTGAAGTTCTTAAACAGCTCAAGAATATCAAAAATCGTGATGACGCCGTAATCATTTTAACGGCCAGAGGTGCTGTAGATGATAGAATTAAAGGCTTGGAAGAAGGGGCAGATGATTATTTGCCAAAACCATTTTCCTTAAATGAATTAATGGCAAGAATGCATGCTATTATCCGTAGAAAACATAAACTAGAAAAAAACGAAGTTAAAATTCATGATTTTGTTCTAGATATTCAGAACAGAACAGTTTCTTTTAATGAAGAAAGAATTCCTCTGACAAAAAAAGAGTTTGAAATTTTTAATTACCTAGTATTAAATAAAAATAGGGTAGTATCTAGAATGAGCCTAACAGAACATGTTTGGGGTGATATTTTAGAAGTAAATTCTGATTCAAACTTTGTTGATGTACATGTAAAAAATTTACGCAAAAAGCTCACACAATGCACGCTCACAGATTGGTTTGAAACTGTTCGCAGCATTGGATATAGAATAAATTATTAAGAACTATGTCTCAATACCCACATAGCAATAGGCTATTCTAATTATGAATCTTCAAGCCAAATTTGCGCTATACAATGCAATCACCAAAATTGCTATTATTTTGGTTTTGGGGTCTATTATTTTGCTTTCTTTAGAGACAATCTCATCTAATCATTTAGACGCTCGCTTAAAAAAGAAAAGGCTTAAAGTAATTGAAAACTTAAACGACAATGAAATTAATAGCCTAATCAAAAACAATCATTCATTTACAGATTACAATATTTTAAAAGAAGAATTTATTGTTTTAACAGCGATCCCGAATACTGGAAATATTGACACCACTATTTTTTTTAAAACAGATAGAAGAGAGATTGAAGGCGACATTGAAATTTATCGCATACTTAATGATCAATTCGAATTTAGAAATAAACGCTATAAATTAGAGCTTGGAGAAACCATGACTGCCATGGATTCTATTAAAACAACGGTTAGATTTTATATGCTTATTGTTTTGGTAATCGCATTATTAATTACCTTGATTACAGATTATGCCTTCACCAATTTGATTTTAAAGCCTTTCTATAAAATCATAGATCAGAAAATAAATAAGGTTAACGATCCAACACACTATAACTATGCGAACATCCCTACAAACACCAATGATTTTAGAATTTTAGACAATAGCATCAATTCCCTAATGCGGAAAATTGCAAATCTATTTTTATTAGAAAAGCAGTTTATTGCCAATGTTTCTCATGAATTGCTCACTCCAATTTCTATTTTAAGCAGCAGGTTAGAAAACATGTTAGCTTCAGAAGATCTACCATTAGCGCATGAGAATAAAATTTTTGCTTCGCTAAAAACATTAAATAGATTAAAAGTAATAATCAATAGTTTATTGTTAATTTCTAAGGTAGAAAATGAGCAGTATTTAAAAACAGATGATATATATATTAAGCAAGAACTGGATGATATTTATGAAGATTTAGAAGACCGCATAATAGATAAAGAAATCATTTATACCAATACAGTTAATGAAAATTTCTTCCTAACAGGAAATAAGGGATTGATTCATACACTGCTAATCAATATCATTAACAACTCTATTAAGTACAACATTAAAGGCGGAAAAATTACAATAAGCGATCATATCAATCAAAAAATGTATGTGCTAAGCATTATCGATACAGGTATCGGAATGGAGAAAGATAGCGCATCAGATGCTTTTAAACGTTTTGAACGAAAGAATAATAATACTGAAGAAGGCTTTGGTTTGGGCTTAGCAATTGTAAATAGTATTGCCAAATTCCATCAATTAAACATTAAGATACAATCTGAAAAAGATAAAGGAACAGAAATTGAAATTGAGTTTCCAATAAGTTAAACTTTTAGACAAACTTCATTAAAACTTCATAATCAAACGTCATATTTGAATAACAAAACATCAGAAGCGATTTCCGTTTTGTTATCTAAAATTCATCAAATAGTTTTTTAGTTTTCCGGTTACCCTTATCTGAACCTTTATGTATTGCAAAATACATGAAGGTTTTTTTTTATTTTAAGAGTACTCTTCTTTGGCTGGCAATATAAATTACTCATTTTATGATTGTCCTTCGACAGGCTCAGGATGACAAATTATGAATGAAAATGAACTAACGAACTTAGGTTTTAGGATTTACCCCATCTTCTGCCTCTTTATTAAATAGGCTTGTAAAATATGATCAAAACCTTCATTAATATCAGCGTCAACCATATCAATTTTATATTGTGCGCATTTTAAGGTTAGCTTTTGGCGGTAATCTTTCATTTGTGCTAAATAGGCATCTTTAACTTTAGAAGTATGTACTTTTAAAACTGTTCCAGTTTCCATATCAATAAATTCATACGGCCGGTTTGCAAAGTCAAAATCTACTTCCTTACTTTTATCTGTGACATTAAAAATTACTACCTCATGCTTATTGAATTTTAAATGCTGCAGAGAAGAAAATAGAGCAGAGATTTTATCTTCATCATGAACAGTTTGCAACATGTCACTAAACACAATTACCAATGAACGTTTGTGGATCAGCTCTGCAATTTGGTGCAAAGCTAAAGCCAAATTAGTTTGGATATTCATTTTAGGCTGTTGCAAAACCTGCTCTAGTTGTGCAAATAAATATTTTTGATGTGTATTGGTAGATTTTGCCTGTGTGTTTAAGCCTACTTGGTCTGTAAATAAACTCAACCCAAATGCATCTCTTTGCTTTTTGAGAAGATACATTAAACAAGCTGTGCTCTGAACTGCAAATATTAGTTTATTGTATTTATCAGCTGGAAAATACATTGAAGATGAAGTATCGATTACAAATTGGCAACGCAAGTTAGTTTCTTCTTCATACCGCTTACTGAATAATTTATCTGTTTTGGCAAATAATTTCCAATCAATATTCTTTACACTATCGCCAGTATTATATAGACGGTGTTCGGCAAACTCGACAGAAAATCCATGAAAAGGACTTTTATGTAGGCCAGTAATAAATCCTTCAACAACTTGTCGCGCCAAGAGCTCTAAATTAGAACTTAGCTGTAAGTTTTCATATTGATTTATGGTTGCCATAGTGTAAAGCTAATAAATAAATAATTTTTCAGTACTAACCTTTTGTTCAATAAACCTGATATAAGCGAGCACGAACGAAGTGAGCAAAGCATTTAGCAGGGTTTTAGAAACCGATTAGCACTGAAACTGCTTTTCGAATTAAGCAAGTATTCGGTCGTTGAGACGCCAAAAGAATGGTAAAACAAGGATTGTCAGTCTGAGCGTAGTCAAAGACAATAATTAAATAAAAAGATTCCTTCAACAAGCTCAGGATGACATTTTTTAGTTTGACTATTATTTCTTTGCAATCCTGTATAAATTCCCACCATCAGTTACACCATATAAAGCACCATCCTTCCCTGTAACCAAGTCTCTCCAACGCTCACCTTTGTCTTCTAGTAATCTTTCTTCACCTACAACTTTATTGGCTTTAATTACTAATCTAATAATATGTGAACCACTTAAGGCTCCAACAAATAAATTGCCTTTCCACTCGGTAATATTACCTGTATAAAAAGCAATACTGCCAGGAGAAATAACTGGGCTCCAGTAATAAACTGGTTGCTCCATTCCTGCTTTTTGCTGAATGCCATCACCAACTTTTTGCCCGCTGTATTCTGTTCCATAAGTAATAACGGGCCAGCCGTAGTTTTTACCAGGTTTAATTAAATTTATCTCATCTCCTCCTCTTGGACCAAATTCTGCTTCCCAAAGCTCTCCTGTTGCAAGATTAATTGCCAAACCATCTGGATTACGAAGGCCATAAGCATAAATCTCTGGCCTAGCATTACTTTTACCTGCAAAGGGACCATTAGGAACTGCTTCTCCATTTGGAGTTAAATGAAGAATTTTACCCAAAGAAGAATTTAAATATTGAGCCTGCACCCTGATATTTTTATCAGAACGTTCTCCCGTACTTACAAATAGATTCCCGTTTTTATCAAAAACTATTCGTGAGCCATATTGTAGTTTACCTGTGTGCGCTGGTGTTGCCCTATAGATGATGGTTTGATTTTCTATGCTTGTTTCATTGGCAGATAATTTACCTTTTGCAATAGCTAACAAAACACCTTTGCTTTGAGGTTCTGAATATGCCCAATAAACCATTCTACTTTTCGCAAAATCTGGTGCTAAGGTTACATCTAATAAGCCGCCTTGACCTGAGTCATCTACCTTCGGAAGCGCTGTTATTGTTTTAGATAATGTTCCATTGGCCAATAAAATAACCATTGTACCGCCTTTTTGGGTAATGAAAAACCTACCATCAGGCATTACCGAAATTGCCCAAGGGTTTTCTAATTTTTTATTGATTACAGCAATACTGATTGGTGTTGAGGTTTTAACCGCTTTAATTCTAGTTTGACCATCAAAGGCTGGTTTATAATCTGCAGTTGGTTTTCCAGTTTCTACTGAATTTTGCGCAGAAACTTCAGTTTTATTTACACAGCTTAATAAAAAACTTGCTGCAAATAAACTAGCTAAGGGAAATTTAAAATATTTCATAAAACAGGGATTTTCTTAAAAGAACAAAAAAAAATTGGCAATAAAAAATCCGAACTCATTTGAGTTCGGATTTTAATATATCTAGTATTAAAGATGAATAGACTTGATTTATCTTCAGCCTTCCAACCTCAACCTTGTTGTTATAATTGTGCGTCTAACTTACCAGCTAAAACAGATTTTGGAACTGCTCCAACTTGTTTATCTACAACTTCACCATTTTTAAAGAACAATAAAGCAGGAATGTTACGAATACCAAATTGAGTTGAGATTTGAGGGTTGTTGTCAACGTTTACCTTACCCACTAATGCTTTTCCTTCATATTCTTTTGAAATTTCGTCTACAACTGGACCTACCATACGGCATGGACCACACCATTCTGCCCAAAAATCTACTAATACTGGTTTATCTGATTTTAATACAACTTCCTCGAAGTTTGCATCTGTTATTTCTAAAGCCATAACTTATTTTTTAATTTATATACAAATATATTATCAATTGTAATGCCATCAATAGGTTGCTGTCAATTTGACATTGCTATGCTAAAAGCTGAAAGATTAAAGCTTTTTTCTTTGGTCTTTGAACTCCAAGCTTAAATCTTAATTCAATCTATAGTTTACAACATTGAGTTTCGTTAATTGTTCTAAGAACTTATTGTTAGGATTTATTTTTAGTGATTTTGATGGCAATTCTAACTTTAAATTCTCTACCCTATCATAAACCTCAAAATTCAATTTACAATTATGGCGTTCGCTATTTTCTTTATTCTCCTGCAAAAGAACGTCTATTTTCTCCATTAGCTCGTCATTGATTTCTTCTATAGGCACTTGAATGGTAATACATTTCGTCAGTTTATCTCTTAATTCTGACAATAAGTCTATTGAAGTAACCTTAAATTCCCAATCACCTTCTTTCCTAAAACGTTCACCTACCCTACCTCTAATCTGCAAGAAATATCCCTCTGTTAAAAACTGCTTAAATTTCAAGAAATCATCTCCAAACAAAGCAATCTCACAACTGTCATCATAATCTTCAAAAATGAATGTGCCAAATGGTTTACCTGTTTTGGTAATTCTTTGTGAAGCCATCACCACCAAACCACCAACTACCAAATCTCTATTTTTAAGCGATTCAAACTCTGCTAAAATCTCTTCATTGGTATCGCCGCTACGAATTTTATTAACAACAGCTAAATGTTTAACCGAATGTTGGCAAAAATTAGTCAATTCAAAACGATAATCATCCAAGGGATGTCCTGATAAGAAAATCCCAATCGCATCTTTTTCATACTTCAAACGGTCAATCAATCCCCATTCTGGAGAAACAGGAAAAGTTGGCTCTAAAATTAAATCAGCTTTAGAACCACCAAACAAAGATGATTGAGATGAATTCTGGTTATTCTGGAAATCATTAGCGTATTTAATTAACTTCTCAATGCCATTCATTTTATCATTAGGACCGATATAAAAATATTGGGCTCTATGGAAACCGTAAGCATCAAAAGCACCACTATATACAAAGCTTTCATAAGCTTTTTTATTTACGATACGGGTATTAGATCGTTTAGCAAATTCAAAAACACTAGTATACGGTCCATTTTCCACTCTTTCTTCTATTATACTTTCTACAGCTTTCTCTCCCACTCCTTTTACCGCAGACATGCCGAAACGGACTTCACCTTTTGCATTTACAGAGAATTTTAAATCAGATTCGTTTACATCTGGACCTAAAACCGTAACGCCCATCTGTCTACATTCTTCCATAAAAAATGCTACTTGTTTAATATCACTCATGTTATTGGAAAGTACCGCAGCCATATATTCTGCTGGATAATTTGCCTTTAAATAAGCAGTTTGGTAGGCAATCCAAGCATAACATGTAGAGTGAGATTTATTAAATGCATACTCAGCAAATGCCTCCCAATCTTTCCAAATTTTTTCTAAAACCTTTTCATCATGACCTTTTTCTGCTGCTTGCTTAATAAATTTCGGCTTCATTTTATCCAAAACATCACGCTGCTTTTTACCCATTGCTTTACGCAAAACGTCTGCCTCACCTTTCGTAAAGTCGGCCAATTTTTGCGATAAAAGCATCACCTGTTCTTGGTAAACTGTAATCCCGTAAGTTTCTTTAAGTAATTCTTCGCAAGCTTCTAAATCGTATTTTATCTCTTCTTCTCCATTTTTACGTTTTACGAAACTTGGAATATATGCAATCGGACCTGGACGATAAAGTGCATTCATGGCAATTAAATCTCCAAAAACCGTTGGCTTAAGTTCTTTCATGTATTTCTGCATTCCAGGACTTTCATACTGGAAAATGCCGACAGTCTCACCACGTTGAAAGAGTTCATAAGTCTTTACATCATCTATCGGAAAAGCATCTGGATCTAAATCAATGTCGTGTCTTTTCTTAACCAATTTAACCGTATCCTTAATTAGAGTTAATGTTTTTAACCCCAAAAAGTCCATTTTTAATAAGCCAGCGCTTTCTACAACCGAGTTATCAAATTGGGTAACATATAAATCAGAATCTTTTGCCGTAGCAACCGGAACGAAATTGGTAATATCATCTGGTGTAATAATTACCCCACAGGCATGGATACCAGTATTTCTTAATGAACCTTCTAAAATAATAGCTTGCTCAATGGTTTCTGCACTTAAATTTTTAGCAATTGACAACGCTTTTAACTCTATTACACGCTCATATTCATCTGGTCGCATGGCCGCTTTTAGTGCCTTTTCCTCCAGATTAAATATTTTTGCCAATTTCATGTTTGGTATTAACTTGGCAATTTTATCAGCTTCAAAAAGAGGCAAATCTAAAACCCTTGCTGTATCACGGATGGAAGATTTAGCCGCCATTGTACCATAAGTAATAATTTGGGCCACTTGGCTAGAACCATACTTATCGATTACATATTCCATTACTCTACCGCGACCCTCATCATCAAAGTCGATATCAATATCGGGCATGGAAACACGATCTGGGTTAAGGAAACGCTCAAAAAGGAGATCGTATTTTAAAGGATCAATATTAGTAATCCACAAGCAATAGGCAACTACCGATCCTGCTGCAGAACCGCGACCAGGCCCAACAGAAACATCACGTCTACGAGCCTCGGCAATAAAATCTTGTACAATCAAAAAATAACCAGGATAACCTGTTTTCTCAATGGTAGCCAATTCAAAATCCAATCGCTCAATAATGACCTCTGTTAGCTCTACATATCTTTTCTTCGCACCTTCATAGGTAAGATGTCTTAAATATTTGTTCTCTCCGCGTTTCCCTGCATCAGTATTATCTTCTTCCACCAAAAACTCATCAGGAATACCAAATTTTGGCAACAATACCTCTCGGGCAAGCTCATAAGCTTCAATTTTATCTACAATTTCTTGCGTGCTTAAAATCGCCTCTGGTAAATCAGCAAAAAGTGCTTTCATTTCATCAGCAGACTTGAAATAGTATTCTTGATTGGGCAAACCATAGCGATAGCCACGGCCACGGCCTATTGGTGTTGCTTGTTTCTCTGCATCTTTTACACACAGCAAAATATCGTGTGCATTTGCATCTTTTTTATTGATGTAATAAGTATTGTTTGTTGCAACAAGTTTCACATTGTGTTTTGCAGATAAAGCAACCAAATCTGTATTTACACGGTCTTCATTTTCTTGACCATGGCGCATGATTTCTAAATAAAAATCATCTCCAAATTGCTCCTTCCAATAAACCAAAGCTTCTTCTGCCTGCTTTTCACCCATGTTTAGCAACTTGCTTGCAACTTCACCATAAAGGTTTCCAGAAAGCACAATGATATCGCTTTTGTATTGCTCAATTACTTTTCTATCAATACGAGGAACATAGTAAAAGCCTTTGGTATAAGCAATAGAAGACATTTTAGCTAAATTATGATAGCCTTTTTTATTTTTAGCTAATAGTACTATTTGGTATCCATCATCTTTCTTGGTCTTATCTAAGTGGTTATCACAAACAAAAAACTCAACTCCTACAATTGGTTTAACTATTTGTGCCGTAGGCTCTTCACCCTTTTCTAAAGCTGCAGCATTTTTAGCTTTTATTTCCTTGTTATGCTTACTTACATTGCTCACAAAGTGGAAAGCACCCATCATATTCGCATGATCTGTCATTGCAACGGCTGGCATATTATGCAAAGCAGCTGTTTTAACTAAATCTGGCACACTAATGGTAGATTGTAGTACAGAAAATTGGGTATGGTTATGCAAATGTGTAAAGTTTGCATTTGCTAATTCTTCTTTGTTTCCAGCTAGAGTTTGTTTAGAAATACCTCCTGCCTGTGTGCTCTGCTGGCGTTTTCTAATTTTATCAGATTCAGTTTTTAAATTGGCATGTTGAATTCCAAAAGAGCCAATGGGACCGGTATTTATTTCTTTAAAGCGTTCAAAATAATCAGCCTCAACTAGCAATTCTTCCTTTTTAAAAACTTCTTTTTTAATCAGTTCCAAGAAGCAACGTGTAGTTGCCTCCACATCTGCAGTTGCATTGTGTGCTTCGGCAAATGGTACCCCAAAAAGATATTGGTGCAGCTCTGTTAACGTGGGCAATTTAAATCGTCCGCCTCTACCACCCGGTATTTTCAATAAGTCGGCAGTAATTTCTGTACAGGTATCTAAAACAGGCATAGTTGCCATTGGGCTGTCTACACCTAATCGGTGAAACTCGCATCCCATAATGTTTACGTCGAAACCAACATTTTGGCCAACAATGAATTTAGATTTACTTAATGCGACATTAAACTTCCCTAAAACTTCGGCAAGTTCTATCCCTTGTTCTGCAGCTAATTCTGTAGAAATACCATGTATGCGTTCAGCATCATAAGGAATGTTAAATCCTTCTGGTTTCACCAAGTAATCTTGATGCTCAATCAGATTCCCCATCTCATCATGCAACTGCCAAGCAATTTGGATACAACGCGGCCAATTATCGGTATCGGTAATAGGCGCATTGTAATTACGTGGTAAACCAGTAGTTTCGGTATCAAAAATCAGGTACATAGTAGGGAATTGATGGAGATCAAAAATAGAGAATTTTGATGGGGAACTTGTCAGTAAATTATCAACATCGAATAAGAAAAATGGTCTTGATTAGGATTTTTAGGATTAACAGATGTTAGGATTTATAATTGCGTTATTTCAATAATTGAAGAATTTCTTACTACCAATAAAATTTAATCCTTAAATTGAAATTTTAAAATCATCCCACAAGATTTTAAAATAAAGGAAATGAAACACAAAGAATTAACACATCAAATAATTGGGTGTGCAATGAAGGTTCATACAGTTCTTGGAAGTGGGTTTCGAGAAGTTATTTACCAAAGGGCTCTAGCTATTGAAATGAATAAGCAGGGCTTGGCATTTAGCAGAGAAATGGAAATGACAATTTTTTATGATGGAGTTGATATTGGGACTAGAAGGGTTGACTTTTTTGTTTCAGATTTAATTATGTTAGAACTAAAAGCAGTGTCAATATTGGATGATTCTCATTTAAATCAAGCTATGAATTATTGTCAGGCTTATAAATTACCAATAGGATTATTAATTAATTTTGGGGGAAGGAGCTTGGAATATAAAAGGGTTTATAACTTAAATCATCCTGACAATATTGAATATAAGAATAATCAGAAGTAGAAGTTAGTGTAAAGGTTGTCTGAAATAAGATTTTAGGGCTAATAGATGATATGATTTTCAATACATTATCGTAGGAGAATTTTAGAGCTGTAATCTTACGATCCTCAAATCCAAAAAATCCTAATCAAGACAAAGAGTGTTCCTGACTAACCAATTCTCCTGTATCATAACCCATTTGTCTGCAACGCTCAATAATCCCTCTTAGTAATTCGGGTTCAATTTGTGGTTCTCTAGCCATAATAAATAGGTATTTTTCATCAGGGTGACCTACAACCACGTAACTGTAATCATCTGCCAATTCTATTACCCAATAGCCAATTTTAAATGGCCATAAAAATTGAGCTTCCATATCTCCATCCGGCTTCGCATTATTAAAAAATAATTTAGAGGTAAGGGACTTTTCTTCTAACTTACCCTCTTTATGATAGGTTGTATAAACCTCATAATGTTCATCATCCACTAATGTGTATATTTCAGTGGTTTGCTTCCAATTTTTATCTAGTAATGTTGGGATAGAATATAATGAATACCATTTTCCGGCGAATGCTTTGTAGTCAATTGTGTTTACAGGTTTGTTTTCCATTGTTAATGATTTGATTATTTAACCGATTGAGATTTAAAAGGTTTTAATTATGTAAATTATTTATCATAAGCCTTATAAATTTCTCAAAGCATTTGGGTAAACTAATGCAATTCTATATCTTGGGCATCGAAAAACAATTTTCAAAGAAATTCCAAAATATAATCTAATATGAAGATAACGGTAGTAGGTGCAGGAGCCGTGGGCGCAACCTGTGCAGATAACATCGCTAGAAAAGAATTAGCAGAAGAATTAGTATTGTTAGACATTAAAGAAGGCTTTGCTGAAGGTAAAGCTATCGATATGATGCAAACCGCTGCTTTGTTAGGCTTTGACACAAAAATAAAAGGAGTAACTAATGATTATAGCCAAACCGCAGGCTCTACTGTTGCTGTAATCACTTCTGGCTTACCACGTAAACCAGGGATGACCCGTGAAGAATTAATCGGTATTAATGCTGGCATTGTTAAAGGTGTAGCAGAAAATATCTTGAAATATTCTCCTGATGCAATTATCATTGTAATCAGTAACCCAATGGATACCATGACTTATTTGTCATTGAAATCTTTAGGCTTACCTAAAAACCGTATCATCGGTATGGGCGGAACATTAGACAGCGCTCGTTTTAAATATTACTTAAGTGTTGCTTTAGGTTGTAATTCAAATGACTTACAAGGTTTTGTAATCGGTGGTCATGGTGATACAACTATGATTCCTTTAACACGTTATGCAACTTACCAAAGTTTACCTGTTAGCGAATTATTAGACGAAGCTACCTTAGCGAAAGTTGCTGCAGATACCATGGTTGGTGGTGCAACTTTAACTGGTTTATTAGGCACTTCTGCTTGGTACGCTCCTGGAGCAGCTGGCGCAGCATTGGTAGAAGCAATTGTTCGTGATGAAAAGAAATTATTTACTTGTTGCGTCGCTTTAGAAGGCGAATACGGACAAAATGATATTTGCTTAGGCGTTCCTGTAATTGTTGGGAAAAATGGTTGGGAAAAAATCATCGATTATAAATTAAACGATGAAGAGCAAGCAGCTTTTAATAAGAGTGCTGATGCTGTTCGCAACATGAATAGTGTATTGGCAGAAATGAAATTAATTTAATCAAGATTTGTCATTCAGAGAGAGGAATCTCTCAAATAGATTCCTCGTTCCTCGGAATGACAAAAATTTTGCTCTGAATGACAAGAATACTATATGAGAACAATTAATGTTCCCTTAACCTTAATAAACTTACAAGACGACGGTTTCCATCTTTTGGTGGAAATTGTTGTTTTTGGAGAAAAGTTATTCGCAGTTTTAGATACTGGTGCATCTAGATCTGTGTTTGATAAAGGACTAATGGAGAAGAATATCAAAGAAATTTCTGTTAGTGAAGAAACTCAAGCGGCAACAATTTTTAGCACTTCACAAACTTTGCAAGGTACTATACCTAAGCTTAAAATTGGTGGCTTGATTTTAAAAAATTATCCGGCAGTTGCTTTAGACCTACAAAGCGTAACAGATACTTACCTCACTATGGGGCATCCATCTATTGCTGGAATTATTGGTGGAGATATTTTAATGGAGTTTAATGCCAAGATTGATTACCAAAAAAGAATATTAAGATTTTATAAATAATAGACATTGCTAAATTACTCCATATTGATGTTTAACAACACAAGCATTTCTTTAAGCCACACTCCAAATATCAAATGAATATTTACCAAAAATATATACTTATTTTATTCATACTCGGTTCTAATACTGCCTTTGCTCAACAGTTAAGGATTATTGAAAAACCAATAATTTTTGATGCCACCAGAACACAGCTTTCGTTAGATTATTTAAAACGTAGACATTCAATTATTCAAGAAGAGCCTACAATAAAGCCTACAATGATTGTGCTACACTGGACAGCTTCTAGAAGCTTAATGGGCACCTATAATGCTTTTAATAAATCTATCTTACCTAGCGACCGCAAAAATCTTACTGGAGTAAGTAAATTAAATGTCTCCTCGCACTTTTTAGTAGATAGAGATGGGTCAATATATCAACTTTTACCAGATACAACTTTTGCAAGACATGTAATTGGTCTAAATTATTGTGCTATTGGAATTGAAAATGTAGGCAGTAATGATTATCCATTAACTAAAGCACAGCTTCTTGCAAATGAAAAACTGGTTCGCTATTTAGCAAAAAAATATAATATCCAATATTTAATTGGCCATTATGAACACACTTTGTTTAAAAACACCTCAATGTGGCGCGAGACTAATCCTTATTATCACTCTGATAAAATTGATCCAGGCAAGCTATTCATGAAGAATATCAGAGAAGAACTACAAGACCTTAATTTAAAAGGAGCCCCTATTCACTTGGGCAAATAATTGCCTTTTTAATTTTTTTCTTTTGAATGGTTTATTAGTAACTTTAAGTAAACCAAAAAAAACTATATGAAAATTTTAAAAGTATTAGGGATCATTATTGTCGTGCTGGCAATAATTATCTTAGTAGGCGGAATGTTTCTGCCTAAAACCTATTCGGTAAGTCGCTCTACAATTATTAATGCCCCAGATAGCGTGATTTACAAAAATATTGCAGATTTTAATGAGTTCTTGAAATGGAACCCTTGGGCTAAAATGGAGCCAACAGCAAAAACCACCATCAGTGGCCCATCTGCTCAGCCAGAACATTTATACCAATGGGAAGGAAAAGAAACCGGCAGCGGACAAATGAAGGTTAAAAGTGTTGAGCCAAATAAAATGGTTGATATTGAATTAAAATTTATCAAACCATTTGAAAGTCTAGCCGATACAAAATTTGCGATTGCTCCAGAAGGCACTGGCAATAAAGTAACATGGACGATGAGTGGGGAAAACAATTTAATTAGTAAATGGATGTGTCTATTTGTAAGTATGGATAAAATGATAGGGAAAGACTTCGAAGATGGATTGAAATACCTTAAGGAGAAATCGGAGAGTGATAAATAACTTTTCTTTTTAATACCAAAAACCTTTTTAGAAACTAGAAAGGCTTTTTTATGTGTAAAAACGTAAGGCAGTTAAGCCTACCGACAAAGACCTAACAGCTAATTATGCTGTATTTTAGATTTGTATCATGTTATAGGGACGAAATTTATTAAAAAACCCTCCAAGAGTTAACTTGGAGGGTTTTTGGTTTTCCGCTTAGTCTTTCAGCTTTCTAAGCATCAATTTTAGCATATTTTGCATTACGCTCTATAAACTCTCTACGTGGTGCAACTTCATCGCCCATTAACATAGAGAAAGTATGGTCACACTCTGCAGCATTTTCTATTGTTGCTTTTAGAAGTGTACGTCTAGCTGGATCAAGAGTGGTATCCCACAATTGTTCAGCATTCATCTCTCCCAAACCTTTATAACGTTGGATGTGAACGCTTTCTTCCTTACCTGCACCTTTTAAACGCTGTACTGCTTGGTCACGTTGTACATCATTCCAGCAATATTCAAACTCTTTACCTTTTTTAACTTGATAAAGTGGTGGTGCAGCAATGTAAACATAGCCAGCCTCAATTAATGCTCTCATGTAACGATAAAAGAATGTTAAAATCAACGTCGTAATGTGCGATCCGTCGATATCAGCATCCGTCATGATTACAACTTTATGGTAACGAAGTTTGGTAATGTTTAGCGCTTTATCATCTTCTGGTGTTCCAATACTTACACCTAAAGCTGTAAACATATTTTTAATCTCATCATTTTCGTAAATTTTATGTTCCATTGCTTTTTCCACGTTCAGGATTTTTCCTTTTAGTGGAAGAATAGCTTGGAAATTACGATCACGACCTTGTTTGGCAGTTCCACCCGCAGAGTCTCCCTCTACAAGATACAACTCACATTTTTCTGGATCACTATCAGAACAATCGGCAAGTTTTCCTGGCAAGCCAGAACCGCCCATTACACTTTTACGTTGCACCATTTCGCGAGCCTTACGAGCAGCAGCACGAGCAGTTGCAGCTAAAATAACTTTATTAACAATCATTTTAGCTTCCTTAGGATTTTCTTCTAAGTAAGCACCTAATGCTTCACCAACAGCAATATCTACAGCTCCCATTACCTCAGAGTTACCCAATTTGGTTTTGGTCTGCCCTTCAAATTGTGGCTCTTGCACTTTTACAGAAACTACTGCAGTTAATCCTTCTCTAAAGTCATCACCGGTAATTTCCATCTTAAGGTTCTTTAACAAACCAGATTTATCAGCGTAACTTTTTAAAGTACGTGTTAAACCTCTACGGAAACCGGCAATGTGTGTACCACCCTCATGCGTATTAATGTTGTTTACATAAGAGTGAACATTTTCTGAATAACTATCATTGTATTGAAAAGCCAACTCAACCGGAACCCCATTTTTAATACCATCAATATAAATTGGTTGAGGCAAGAAAGAAGCACGAGTACCATCTAAAAACTGAACAAATTCTTTTAAACCCCCATCAGACTTAAAGGTTTCAGTTAAAAATGATCCATCTTCTTGAGGATCGCGTTCATCTGTTAAGGTTAATGTAATTCCTTTATTTAAAAATGCCAATTCGCGTAAACGAGCGGCAAGTGTATCGTATTTATACTCTGTTGTTTGTGTAAAAATTGTTGCATCTGGCGTAAAAGTAACAATCGTACCTCTTTTATCAGTTGTACCAACTTCCTTTACATCATACTGTGGAACACCAATTTTGTATTCCTGCATCCAGATTTTACCTTCACGGTGTACCTCTGCTTTTAAATCAGTAGACAATGCATTAACACAACTTACACCCACGCCGTGTAAACCGCCAGAAACTTTGTATGTATCTTTATCGAATTTACCACCTGCGTGCAAAACCGTCATTACAATCTCTAGCGCCGATTTATTTTCTTTTTTATTTATACCTGTCGGGATACCACGACCGTTATCTTCAACTCTAATTGAATTATCTGCTAAGATATTTACGATAATTGTATCTGCATGACCAGCTAAAGCCTCATCAATCGAGTTATCTACAACCTCATAAACCAAGTGGTGCAAACCTTTAACGCCGGTATCACCGATATACATAGAAGGACGCTTACGAACAGCCTCTAAACCCTCTAAAACCTGTATATTATCGGCATTATAATTTGACTTTGGATCTAATTCTTCACTCATAATTTTATTTAATACTTAAAGAATCAAAAATAACCATTTTTTACCATTTAAGCCACATTGTGGATAACTATTTGAGTGTTGATAGTATGTTAAAAATGATTAAAAAATGCTGATTTTTAGGATACTCGGTTTTGATTTTTATATTTGCTAAAATTTATTAAAATAGAATGAAACCTGAAGCAGCTTACCACTCTAATTTCGACAACCAAATAAGCTGCTGAAAAACTTTATTACCTTTAAAAACAAATCAAAACTAAATGAAATCAAACACATTAAAAGTAAGCAGTTTCGCTACTGCAATAGCCATAGTTTCTGTACTATCTGCTTGTGGAAATAAAGAGGGCAAAACTGATGCTTCTACTACAAAAACAACTACAGCAGTAACTGCTGAGGAGAAAATTGTTTATGTTAATTCAGATTCATTGTTAGCAAACTACAATTATTCTAAAGACATTACCGCTAAAATGGAAACTAAAGGCAAATCTGCTGAAAGTGATTTAGCAGCTAAACAACAAGCTTTTCAAAGAGAATTGCAACAATACCAACAGCAACAAAATACATTGCCAGCAGACCAAAGAGCTGCAACAGAACAAAGATTACAGCGTAAAGGTCAAGAATTACAAGCTTACCAACAAAATGCTGGTGCTGCTTTGCAAAATGAGCAAGGTAAAGAGCAAGAAGCTCTTTATACTAAAATAACTACGTACCTAAATACTTACGCAAAAACAAAAGGCTACAAACTGATTTTAACCTACTCTAAACGTAATCCTACTATTTTGTTTGCTGATGAAAGCCTTGATGTAACTAAACCCGTTATAGCAGGCTTAAACGAAGCTTACGCAAAAGATAAAAAGTAACATTCATATCTTTTAAAAAATAACATTACTAAAATGCTCCGAATAATCGGGGCATTTTTTTTGCACAAAAAGATATAGTGCAAAACTAACAGCACAAAGTTTCAGTTAATCGTTCGATAAATGCAAAAGCCAACCTAAATTAAGTTGGCTTTTTACTAGTTATCATTTGTGTTATTATTATTTAGTTGCTTCCTTACCACCTTTAGCCAAAGCAATCATCATATCTAATTCCTTTACTGTGCCATCGGCAGTACCAGAAAAACCTACTTTCTTGAAACGAATATTTCCTTTTCCATCAATAATAAATTTTGTTGGAATTCCCTCCACCTTATATTGTTCAATTACCTCAAATTTGTTAGGATCCTGTTTATTCTTAGTGTCCAGCAAAACATTAAAAGTATAAGGGTTAGCAGCCATGAAATCTTTAACAACCTGCTCTCTATTTTCTTCTCTTTGGCTAGTATTGATAAATAAGAACACAACTGATGGATCATTTTTATATTTATCTACTGCTTTTTGCATGCCAGGGAAAGATGCGATACATGGGCCACACCATGTTGCCCAATAGTCAACTATTACTACTTTACCTTTTAAATTAGCTAAATCAACTTTTTCTCCTTTTAGATTTAGCAAGGCAAAAGTTGGAGCGGGGGCATTGATCATTTCCTTCATCCATTTTGCTTTTTCCTTTTCATTGGCTTCTTTTTCTAAAGCTGCATAATAGGCATCAAAAGACTGCGCACCTTTATATGCAGCTTTTAGATCTAATTTCATTTGATCTGTACCCTGCCCTGCTTTTATAAATCGCTCTGCATAAGTTACAACCTTATCATTTTGCCCATTTTTCGCTAAGAAATTAACATAGCGGACATTCATGTCAGCACTACTAAAATTATTTTTATTCACAGCTTCTTCTTGAAATTTTAAAGCCTCTGCATTTTTACCGGCATGAGCTAATAAAAGTGCATACGTATCGGCATAAGAAGCATAGCTACTTTCCAAGCCTTTGATATAATCTTCTTGTGAAGAAATATAAGCTGGTCTTGAATCACTTTTAGCAGCCTCTAATAATTCTAAAGATTTCTTTGAAATCTGAGTGGCAAATTCTACATTTTCTTTTTTCTCTGCTCCTGCCCAAGCGTAAGAATTGTAAATGCTAGCAAGTGTAGTTTTATTTTTAATCAGATTAGCATAAGCTTCAAATTTTACATTATTTTTTGCAAGTCCAAACCCACTAGCTACTTGAGCATAAAAGTTTTCAATTTTTTCAAAATCGGCTTTTTTGTTTACATCTAATTTAAAGTCTTTTATTAGCTTATTTAATTTCTCTTCGGCTTTTACAGCATCTTTTTCACTATAAATTCCATTAGCTGCCATATTATACATATAGGTACCTGTTGGGTAGTTTACCTTAACCAAATTATACACAGAATCGGCAGCAGGTTTTTTCTTTAAAACAGTATAAAGGCTTGCCATTTTAATCATATCATCCTCTTTCAGTTTATTTGAAGATGCATTTATCAGCTTAATCTGATCATTTATCAACTGTTCACCCTTTACTTTATCCAATCCATATTGCAAAGCTAAATACGCAATAATATTTTTGTCCTTCATTGATGGATCTATTGCAAAAGCTTTTTCATATGCAGCTAAAGACTTTGCCTTATCCGATTTAACACCTGCAAGTGCAGATCCCATTCCGTTATAAAAAAAGGCCTCCCAATAATATGCCATGGCGGTTGGCTGCCCTTTATCATAAAATAGGGTATAATATCCATTTGGATTATCGTCTTTTGTACCATCTGCAGAGAATACTAAAACTGCAATTGCTGTACTATCTACAGGCGTAAATGTTCCTTTATAAACAGAGCCTTCTTTAGTTAAATCTATTTTAACAACTTTCTGCTTACGGTTAACAAATGTTTGTGCAACACAGGTTACATTAGAAATCATCTCTAATTTCCCACCCTTTGATTCATATTCAAACGATAAGGGTTTGCCCGCCTCCGGGTTAGCTGGAGAAAATTTAACAGATTGTGCCTTCGAATAGCAAATAACCATTGATGAAAGCAAAAATAACAAGCATAATTTTTTCATGATAATCAAATTTAAGTGAAGGAATAACTAAATATATAGTTTGTTTTTTAAATCTCCAAATAATTGTAATAATTTATCAATTTTCTATCTAACAGATTGACGGAATGATTTTTGATTAATTCTTTTAAAAAATATAAATGGGAAATTACGAAGAACAAATTGGCTACGAACTACAATTCTGGAAAATGGACTTGATGAAGAAACCATCTATATTAGGCAATTTGGCTACCAAGGTTCAGACCAAAATAAATAGTTACATCCCTACTAAGGTTCATAAAGCCATTACAGTAACAATTAAACAAATGGTAAAAGCCGTGTTGTTCGGCTCTACTTATACAACATCTGCAATGCCGGATGAAAATACAAGTCTCGTACACAGAGAAGCACTAGTAAAGTCTAAAATTGATAATTACAGCAAAACTGGTGCAGCTGAGGGGGGTATTACTGGAGCTGGAGGTTTTTTAATGAGCATGGCTGATTTCCCTATTCTGATTGGCATTAAAATAAAAATGCTTTTTGAAATCGCTGCACTATATGGATATGATGTGAAAGATTACAGGGAGCGGTTGTATATATTACACATTTTTCAGTTGGCGTTTTCGAGCAAAACTGGTACTCAGAATGTATTTAAGCAAATGCAAAACTGGGATCAAAAATTAATTATTCTTCCAGAAAGTGCAGAAAATTTCGATTGGCAAACCTTTCAACAGGAATATAGAGACTATATTGATTTGGCAAAAATGGCACAATTATTACCAGTTGTGGGTGCAGCAGTTGGCGCTGTAGCTAATTATAAACTCATCCAAAAACTAGGTAAAACCGCAATGATGGCCTATCGTTTGAGAGTCCAAAGTTTAAATACTAAAAGCTAGGTTATGAGTTAATACAAATGCTTTGTCTTGCTCCTTTTAGCTTTAGGCTTCCTCCCCAAACATTCCTTCAATCAAATCATCCGTTTCACGTCTGTCTTTTTTAGTCGGCCTACCCGTACCACGATCTCGTTTTAAACTAGGTGCATGAAAAATAGATTTAAAGGCATGAGTTTCCTCCACAGGTGTAAGATCCTTATATTTTGTAACAGCGATTTTTGCTTCAACCCTAGTATATAATAGTTCTACAACCTCTATTATTTTCTTTTCGATACCTTTAGATACTTGATAAACCTCGCCAACTTTCACAATGGCAGAGGGTTTTAGATTTTGCCCATTAAACTTCACCCTACCAGCTTTACAGGCTTCGGTAGCTAAGCTTCTGGTTTTAAACAATCTAATTGCCCAAAGATATTTATCTATCCTTAATTTCTCTTTTTCAGTCATAAAAATCAAAAATACTAAGAAACATTAACAGTTAATTTATAAACAAAAATATTAAAACCCTTTAGTTTCTTACAATAAACAAACATTTAATTAGATGAAAACAATGTTCAATACATAAAATTGATTTATTTTGTAAAAAATTAAAAAACACCATGATTGGAGATTTAAAAAAATTGATAGAAGCCGCTTGGGAAGATAGGTCTTTACTTGCCTATAATAACTACTGCGAGGCAATTGAAGAAGTAATTTCAAGATTAGACAAAGGTGAACTGCGTGTTGCAGAACCTATTTTAAATACTTGGGGAATTAATGAATGGATTAAAAAAGCTGTAATATTATATTTCCCTATTAAAGAAATGAAAGAGATTAAAGTTGGTCCTTTTGTTTACCATGATAAAATGGAATTGAAAAACAACTATAAGGAAATTGGCGTTCGTGTAGTGCCTATGGCAAGTGCCCGTTATGGTGCTTATTTAGCTAAAGGTGTAATCATGATGCCATCATACGTAAATATTGGCGCTTATGTAGATGAGGGCACTATGGTTGATACTTGGGCTACAGTAGGCTCATGTGCTCAGATCGGCAAACGTGTTCACTTAAGTGGTGGTGTAGGCATTGGTGGTGTTTTAGAGCCAATACAAGCTGCTCCAGTAATTATTGAAGATGATTGTTTTTTAGGTTCTAGAGCCATTGTTGTAGAAGGGGTTAAAGTAGAAAAAGAAGCTGTATTAGGTGCAAATGTTGTACTTACTGCATCAACAAAAATTATTGATGTAACTGGTGCCACTCCAGTAGAATATAAAGGAATTGTTCCTTCTCGTTCCGTTGTTATCCCTGGTTCTTATACTAAGAAATTCCCTGCTGGAGATTTCCAAGTTCCATGTGCATTAATTATCGGAAAACGCAAAGAGTCAACAGATAAGAAAACCTCTCTGAATGATGCATTGAGAGAAAATAATGTAGCTGTTTAAACTAACGTGAAAGCAAAAAGCGAAAAGCTAACTAATGAAGCCGAAAGCCCTGAACTTGAGCAATCAAGCTTTGGTCCTTCGGCTTTTAGCTTTAAGCTCAAAATTGGATACGATGGCAAACGTGCTGCAAACAATTTAACCGGACTAGGCAATTATAGCAGATCTTTGATAGCAAATTTAGCCAAAAGCTTCCCTTCAAATGAGTATTTCGTTTATACGCCTAAAATAAAAGATCACCTTAAAAAATCTCCTCTTTTTACACAACCAAATGTTCATCTCGAACTTCCATCAGCTAAAAACTCAAAATTATTCTGGAGAAGCAGTGGTATTAAAAGTCAGCTTATAAATGATAACATTAACCTATTTCATGGTTTAAGCCACGAAATTCCAGTTGGCATTAATAATATTGGCATTAAGAGTATTGTAACAATGCACGATTTGATTTTTTTGCGTTATCCAAAATATTATAGACTTATAGATAGGCTTATTTACAAATTTAAAAGCAAATACGCTTGTGAAAATGTGGATAGAATTATAGCCATTAGCGAAAAAACCAAGGAAGACATTGTAGATCTTTATAAAATAGATTCTTCAAAAATCGATGTAGTCTATCAAAGTTGTGATGATAGCTTTAAAACCTCATCAACTGAGAATGAAAAAGAAAAAATAAGAGAAAAATACAACCTGCCAGTAAAATATATCTTAAATGTAGGTACAATTGAAGCACGTAAAAATCTTTTACTCCTAATTAGAGCATTACCAAAAATTGACTCTGCTTATCAACTTGTAGTTATTGGTAAGGAAACTACATACACTGCGTTAGTAAAAAAAGAAATTGAAAAATTGGGACTGAAAGAAAGAGTTATTTTCTTGAAAAATGTTCCTTTTACTGATTTACCCTTAATTTATCAATCAGCTGGTATTTTCATATTACCATCCTATTATGAAGGCTTTGGTATTCCAATAATTGAGGCTTTATATAGTAATGTACCAGTTATTGCAGCGACTGGCTCTTGTTTAGAAGAAGCAGGTGGACCAAATAGTATTTATGTTGCTCCAGATGATATTAAGGGTTTGTCAAATGCTGTAAACAAGGTTTTATCAGACCAAAATCTGCAAAAAGAAATGAAAGAAAAAGGTTTGTTTTACGTGCAAAAATTTAATAATGAAGCTGTTAGTAAGCGATTAATGGATTGTTATTTAAAAACATTGGCTCAATGAAAAGTTGTATCGTAATATTTCCATTATATCAAGCCCCAACCGAGCTAGAATTAGCTTTCTTAGAAAATGGTATCGAAAAAACCAGAGGAAATAAGCAAGTAATTGTTGCTCCAGAAGGATTAGTTATTAATCAATCATTCGGGTTATTAGAAAAACTTGAAGTAAAACGCTTTGCAAAACATTATTTCGAAGGAATTTCAGGGTACAATCAATTGTTATTATCTAAGGGATTTTATTCGGCCTTTAAACATTTTGAATATATGCTCATCCATCAAGCAGATGTTTATCTTTTTAAGGATGAATTACATTATTGGTGTGAAAAAGATTATGATTATATCGGCTCGCCATGGTTTAGACCTGAAAAATTAAATAGAAATGCCATTTTTAATTTATTTCAGCAACTAAAGCTCTCTTTCAAAAAGAATAAAATTTACGCCGATAGGTATAATAAAGTTGGAAATGGTGGTCTCTCTTTAAGAAAAATTAGTTCAGCTTTAAATGTATTAGAAAAGGTAAATCCAACCCTATTAAAAAAATATACAACTTTACAAGGTGATGCTTTTAATGAAGATGTGTTTTGGTCATTAGAAACACCTCGAATTTTAGATTTTAAAATACCCCAATGGGAAGAAGCAATGAAATTTGGAATAGAATTTCATCCAGAAATTGCCTACAAATATCTAGGCGAAATATTACCGTTTGGTTGCCACGCCCCATTAAAACATCATCCAGGATTTTGGAAAAAATTTATTCCAATAATTAAATAAAATGAAACAGGAAATTAACAATGCGCTTGAAATTTTAAAAAATGGTGGAGTAATCCTTTATCCTACTGATACGGTTTGGGGTTTAGGTTGTGATGCCACTAATGAAGAAGCTGTAGCGAAAGTAAATGAAATTAAGGGTCGCAGTGCAGATAAAAGCTTAATCATCCTTTTAGATAATGAAAACAAACTACAAAGTTATGTTACTGAAATTCCTGATGTAGCTTATGAATTAATTGAGTTTGCAGAGAATCCAATGACTATTGTTTTTTCTGGTGCTAAGAACTTAGCCAAAAATGTTATTAATCTGGATGGAAGTGTAGGCATTAGAATTGTTAAACATGATTTCTGTGAGCAATTGCTTCAACGCTTTCGCAAGCCCATTGTTTCTACTTCTGCAAATGTAAGTGGCGAAGCCTCTCCCCGATTTTTTGATGAAATTAGTGATGCTATCAAAGACGCTGTTGATTATATTGTAGACTTTGATCAAGATAACCGCACAGTTAAAAAACCCTCTACAATTATTAAATTAGGCCCATCTGGTCAATTTGAATTTATACGTAAGTAATTTTACTATTTTTGCATAAATTACAACCCCATTCGTCACCTTGAATTTATTTCAGGGTCTTTTAGGCTAAAAAGATGCTGAAATAAATTCCGCATGACGATAACAAATTTTATGCAACAGCACCTTCAAAATCCAATATTTAAAGTTTTAGCAACCATTGCAGAGCAAACCAAAACAGAAGCTTATGTGATAGGTGGTTTTGTACGCGATTTATTTTTAAACAGGCCATCAAAAGACATTGATGTGGTTATTCTTGGAAATGGGATTGATTTTGCTGAGAAAGTTGGTCAGCATTTAAAAACTAAAGTTGCTGTGTTTAAAAATTTTGGTACAGCAATGCTCAAATACAATGATTTAGAGATCGAGTTTGTTGGTGCCAGAAAAGAATCTTATCGCTCAGATTCTCGTAAGCCGATTGTTGAAAACGGAACTTTAGAAGATGATCAATTACGTAGAGATTTTACAATTAATGCATTAGCTATCTCACTAAATCCCTCAAATTATGGAAGTTTAATTGATCCATTTGAAGGATTGATAGCCTTAGAAAATAAAATAATTCGTACTCCATTAGATCCAGCAATTACTTTTTCTGATGATCCCTTACGAATGATGCGGGCTATTCGTTTTGCTACACAGTTAGATTTTGAAATTGATGCTGCTGCTTTGCAAGCCATTAAAACACAAAAAGAACGAATTAAAATCGTTTCAAAAGAACGAATTACAGATGAATTAAATAAAATAATTTTGGCCAAAACACCATCAATTGGCTTTAAGCATTTATTTGATACAGGTTTATTGCAGCTCATTTTCCCTCAAATGGCAAACCTTTATGGTGTTGAAATTATAAAAGGCAAAGGCCACAAAGACAACTTTTACCATACTTTACAGGTTTTAGATAATATTTGTAACACTACAGATGACCTTTGGCTTCGATGGGCAGCAATATTACATGACATCGCTAAGCCTGCAACAAAAAGATTTGAAGAAGGTCATGGTTGGACTTTTCATGGACATGAGGATAAAGGCGCTCGAATGGTTCCTCAAATTTTTGCTCAACTGAAACTACCTTTGAATGAAAAAATGAAATACGTTCAAAAATTGGTTCAATTGCATTTACGTCCAATTGTTTTGGCTCAAGAAAAAGTAACTGATTCTGCCGTTAGAAGATTGCTTTTTGAAGCTGGAGAGGAAATTGAAAGTTTAATGTTGTTATGTAATGCTGACGTAACCACAAAAAATGAGTACAAAATAAAAAAATACCGCAATAATTTTGAGTTGGTTAAACAAAAACTCAAAGACGTTGAAGAGCGTGATCAATTGCGAAATTGGCAACCCCCTATTTCTGGCAACGATATTATGGAAACATTTGGTCTATCAGCAGGAAAAGAAGTGGGCATTTTAAAAAATGCAATTAGAGAAGCTATTTTAGAAGGCGAAATAACAAACAACTATGAAGATGCTTTTAATTTTATGTTAAACAAAGCCAAACAATTAGGTTTAAATCCAGTTACAAGATAAAAACAACGGCAGATTTTATTTTTTATTTCTTAATTTTATAGACAGAAACAGAACAGCGCAATGGCAATTTATAGATTTAAAATTTCTTTTGAAGATTTTGACGAAGTAGTAAGAGAAATCGACATTAAAACTAATCAAACTTTTGAAGACCTCCACAGAGCAATTCATCGCTCAACCGGTTATAATGCAGAAAAATCGTCATCATTTTATGTAAGTACAGATAATTGGATTAAGGGGGATGAAATTGCCATTTTACCTAACCAACGGAAAATTGATAATGGAGTAGCTTTAATGGAGAACTCAAAATTGAGTAACTTTATCGAAGATCCACACCAGAAATTTTACTACATCTATGATTTCGAACGCCCATTCGATTTTCACGTAGAGTTGATTAAAATTATCCTAGAAAACGACCCTAATATAGAATATCCATTCTTGGTTAAAAGTACTGGCGAAGCACCAAAAATTATTGACAAAAATAATGCTGGTGCCTTTACAGTAAGCAGTGCAGCAGCATCAAGCGATTTTGATTTCTTAAATGAAATGGACTTTGTACCTGAAGATACCGAAGAATTGGAAGCAATGGGTGGAAGAGGTATTATGGCAGAAGAAGTTGATGAGGAGAGTGAAGAAGAGGTAGAAAAAGATGATTTTGCTGATAGTGATGATTTTGCCGACGAAGAATACGGAACTGGTAAAGAAGAAGACTATTAAAATTGAGTTCACAGATTTGGGTGATTTTACAGATTTTAGTTTGTCATCATTAAATTCAATCTAAAATCGTAATTCTAAAATTAATATGCCCATTCCAAAGAAGACCTTAATTGTTGTTGTTGGGCCAACTGCCATTGGTAAAACTGCGCTTGCTATTGAGTTGGCTCAGTTTTATCATAGCGAAATTATCTCAGCAGATTCTCGACAGTTTTTCCAAGAAATGCATATCGGCACTGCAAAACCTTCAAAAGAAGAACTGGAAGCTGTGCCCCATCATTTTATAGATTCTCATAGCATAACCACACTTTTCAGTACGGGAGATTTTGAAGTTCAGGCTTTAAAGTTAATGGATGAACTTTTTAAAAAGCACGATATTCTGATTATGGTTGGCGGCTCTGGCTTATACATTGATGCTGTTTGCAAAGGATTGGATGATTTACCAGAAATAGATCTGAATATAAGGGCCCAATTAAATCAGAAATTGGCTGATGAGGGTATTGATTCAATTAGAAAACAACTTCAAGAATTAGATCCTACATATTTTGAGAAAGTAGATCAATCTAATCCTCAAAGAATGATTAGAGGCTTAGAAGTGGTACTTTCAACAGGCGAAAAGCTAAGTTCTTTTTTAACCGCTAATAAAAAAGAAAGACCTTTTCAAATCATAAAAATTGGACTTAATACCGACAGGGCAATACTTTATGAGCGTATTAATCACCGTGTAGATCTAATGATGGAAGCAGGTTTATTAGAAGAGGCCAAATCACTCCTTCCGCACCGCCAATACAATGCATTAAATACAGTTGGTTATTCAGAATTATTTGATTATTTCGATGGTAAAACCGATTTAGCTACTGCAGTTACTTTGATTAAACAAAGTACACGTCGTTTTGCAAAACGTCAGCTTACCTGGTTTAGACGCGATGAAAACACAGTTTGGTTTGAACCGAATCAAGTTGAAGAAGTTATCAAACATTTAACTAAAATTTGTCATTCCGACTCTGGAGGAATCTCAAAGTAAAATATTCTAGAGATTCTTTGCTTCGCTCAGAATGACAAAATACCTAAGCTTGTGCAGTAGGCCCACCAAAATTCATTGGAAAACCTGGAGGCTCATCTTGAGTTTTAATTTTACCATTTGCCATTTCAAATTTTTCTATATTATCTTGCATGGCATGCAATAATCTTTTGGCATGTTCAGGAGTTAATATTATTCTCGATTTAACTTTTGCCTTTGGCACTCCTGGCATTACTCTAATAAAATCTAATACAAACTCTGTATTAGAATGTGTGATTATAGCTAAATTAGAAAAAACGCCTTCAGCAATTTCTTCAGATAATTCTATGTTGAGTTGGTTTTCGTTTTGTTGATCTTCCATAGTCAAAAATATAAAAAGCAATTGTTAATCGTTGCAATATTCAATAAAAAATCCCTAGCGAATTAACACTAGGGATTTTATTTACAAATCTTTAAGATCTGTTATGATAATTAAGCTTCAACTTCTTCTTCTTGTTTAGAAGCTAATAATTTATCGTATTCTTCTTGAGAACCAACAATGATACGCTCATATCCACGAACACCAGTACCTGAAGGAATCAAGTGACCAACGATTACGTTTTCTTTTAAGCCTAACATGTTATCACGTTTACCTGCGATAGCTGCTTCATTCAAAACTTTAGTAGTTTCCTGGAATGATGCTGCTGAGATGAACGATTTGGTACCCAATGATGCTCTAGTAATACCTTGCAAAATTGAACTCGCAGTTGCAGGTTTTGCATCACGTACTTCAATTTGTTTCAAATCTTTACGTTTTAATTGAGAATTTTCGTCTCTTAATTTACGTAAAGAAAGAATTTGTCCTGGTTTTACTGTTTCTGAATCGCCTGCCTCTACCACAACTTTTTTGTCATAGATTTCGTCGTTCTCAACCATAAAGTCCCAACGATCTACAGAGTCATTTTCTAAGAAACGAGTATCACCCGGATCTTCGATATGAACCTTTTGCATCATCTGGTGTACAATTACTTCAAAGTGCTTATCGTTAATTTTCACACCTTGTAAACGGTAAACCTCTTGGATACCATTAACTAAGTATTCTTGCACAGCCGCAGGGCCTTTAATAGCTAAAATATCAGCTGGAGAAATTGATCCATCAGATAATGGCATACCTGCTTTCACAAAGTCATTATCCTGTACTAAAATGTGTTTAGACAATGGTACTAGATATTTTTTAACTTCTCCGTCTTTAGATTCGATAGTCATTTCGCGATTACCACGTTTAACACCACCTAAAGTTACAACACCATCAATTTCAGTTACTACAGCTGGGTTAGATGGGTTACGTGCTTCGAATAACTCAGTTACACGTGGTAAACCACCCGTAATATCTCGAGTTTTACCCGTTGCACGAGGTATTTTAACTAAGATTTGTCCTGTTTGAACTGCTTCTCCTTCATCAATAGCGATGTGGGCACCAACAGGGATGTTATATCCTCTAATCAGTTCACCTTTTTTATCAACTACTCTAATTGATGGATTTTTAGTTTTATCACGTGTATCGATAATTACTTTCTCACGGTGACCAGTCTGCTCATCAGATTCTTCACGGAAGGTTACACCTTCAACAATCGCATCAAACTCGATTTTACCTGCAAATTCTGAGATAATAACCGCGTTATATGGATCCCACGAACAAATTTTATCGCCTTTAGAAACTTTATCACCTTCTTTAACGTATAAAAATGCACCGTAAGGAATGTTATTAGTTACGATTATTTTACCAGTTTTTGGTTCCGTAATTTTGAATTCTCCTGAACGACCCAAAACGATATCAGTCTTACCTTCTTCTGTTTGAGTTTCTACAGTACGTAAGTTTTCAAATTCGATAACACCATCAAATTTGGCATTGATTTGAGATTCTGCAGCAATGTTTGATGCAGTACCACCCACGTGGAATGTACGTAAGGTTAACTGTGTACCCGGCTCACCAATTGACTGTGCAGCAATTACACCAACAGCTTCTCCTCTTTGAACACGTTTACCAGATGCTAAGTTACGTCCATAACATAATGCACAAACACCACGTTTATTTTCGCAAGTTAATACCGAACGAATTTCAATACCTTCTAATGGAGATTCCTCAATAGTTTTTGCAATTTCTTCAGAAATATCTTCGCCTGCAGCAACTAATAATTTACCATCTAATGGATTGAATACATCGTGAAGTGAAATACGACCTAAAATTCTATCATATAATGGCTCAACGATATCTTCATTATCTTTTAAAGCTGTAGTGTACATACCTCTTAAAGTACCACAATCTACTGCGTTAACAATCATATCTTGTGCAACGTCATGTAAACGACGTGTTAAGTAACCAGCATCAGCAGTTTTTAACGCTGTATCCGCCAAACCTTTACGAGCACCGTGAGTAGAAATAAAGTATTCTAATACTGATAAACCTTCTTTAAAGTTAGATAAAATTGGATTTTCAATAATCTCACCACCAGAACCTGATTTTTGAGGCTTAGCCATCAAACCACGCATACCTGCTAACTGACGAATTTGCTCTTTCGAACCACGGGCTCCAGAGTCAAGCATCATGTAAACAGAGTTAAAACCTTGGTTATCGCTAGACAATTGGTTCATTACAAACGTAGTTAAACGGTTGTTGATACGTGTCCAGATATCGATAATTTGATTGTAACGCTCGTTGTTGGTAATGAAACCCATGTTATAGTTGTTTCTTACCTCATCAACTTCAGCAGCTGCTTGTTCTAGTAAAGTATGTTTCTCTACTGGAATATTAACATCTTGTAAGTTAAACGATAATCCACCTTGGAAAGCCATTCTAAAACCAAGTTCTTTGATATCATCAAGGAATCTTGCAGAACGAGCCATACCAGTCATTTTTACTACTTCACCAATAATATCTCTTAAAGATTTTTTAGTTAATAGTTCGTTGATATAACCTACTTCTTCTGGTACCATTTGGTTAAACAATACCCTTCCTACAGTAGTCTCAGTTAATTTATTTACAATCGTACCATCTTCTTGTTTTACATTTACTTTTACCTTGATAAAAGCATGTAAATCAATCATTTTCTCATTGTAAGCAATAATTACTTCTTCTGGAGAATAGAAAGATGCATCTTGTCCTTTAACTACACGAGTTTCATCAGTTCTACGGCCTTTAGTAATATAATAAAGACCCAAAACCATATCCTGAGATGGAACCGTAATTGGCGTACCATTTGCAGGGTTTAGAATATTGTGTGCTGCTAACATTAGAACTTGGGCTTCCAAAATTGCTGCATGACCTAAAGGTAAATGCACCGCCATCTGGTCACCATCAAAATCCGCGTTAAATGCAGTACAAACTAATGGGTGTAATTGGATAGCTTTTCCTTCAATTAAACGTGGTTGGAAAGACTGGATACCTAATCTGTGCAACGTAGGTGCACGGTTAAGTAATACTGGGTGTCCTTTTAGTACGTTTTCTAGAATATCCCAAACTAAGGGATCTTTTCTATCTACAATTTTCTTAGCAGATTTAACTGTTTTCACAATTCCACGCTCTATCATCTTGCGAATAATGAACGGTTTGAAAAGTTCTGCAGCCATATCTTTTGGTAAACCACATTCGTGTAATTTAAGGTTTGGACCTACAACAATTACCGAACGAGCAGAATAATCTACACGTTTACCTAATAAGTTTTGACGGAAACGACCTTGTTTACCTTTTAAAATATCTGATAAAGATTTTAATGCTCTATTACCTTCAGTTTTAACAGCATTTACTTTACGTGAGTTATCGAATAACGAATCTACAGCTTCCTGTAACATACGTTTCTCGTTACGTAGAATAACTTCTGGTGCTTTAATCTCGATCAAACGTTTTAAACGATTGTTACGGATAATTACACGACGATATAAATCGTTCAAATCTGAAGTTGCAAAACGACCACCTTCTAATGGTACCAACGGACGTAATTCTGGTGGAATAACAGGAACGATCTTGATAATCATCCACTCTGGGTTATTCTCAATACGAGTTTTAGCACCACGGAAAGCTTCTACAACTTGAAGACGTTTTAAAGCTTCATTTTTACGTTGTTGAGAAGTTTCATTTGCAGCTTGGTGACGTAGATTATAAGATAAAGTATCTAAGTCAATACGTTTTAATAAATCTTCTAATGCTTCTGCACCCATTTTGGCTACAAATTTATTAGGGTCTTTATCGTCTAAATATTGATTTTCTTTAGGTAATTTATCTAAAATATCTAAATACTCTTCTTCAGTTAAGAAATCCATGTACTGGATACCTTGATCTGCCATTAAACCAGCTTGGATTACTACATAACGTTCGTAGTAAATAATCAAGTCTAATCTTTTGGTAGGTAAACCTAAAAGGTAACCGATTTTATTTGGCAATGAGCGGAAATACCAGATATGTGCTACAGGAACCACCAAGTTGATGTGTCCCATACGCTCTCTACGTACTTTCTTTTCAGTTACCTCAACACCACAACGGTCGCAAACAATACCTTTATAACGGATACGTTTGTATTTACCACAATGGCATTCGTAATCTTTTACCGGACCAAAAATACGTTCGCAAAACAAACCATCACGTTCAGGTTTGTAAGTACGATAATTGATAGTCTCAGGTTTTAACACCTCACCACTTGAACGTTCCAAAATAGTTTCTGGAGACGATAAGCTAATGGTTATCGAGGTGAAATTGCTTTTTAATTTATTATCCTTTTTGTAAGACATATTCTTTCTTTAAAGTTGTGAGTTACGAGTTGCGAGTTATGGGTCAGGTCTTTTAACCTACAACCCGTAACCCGTAACAAATAACTAGTCTAACGTAATATCTAAACCTAAACCGCGTAACTCATGTACCAATACATTAAATGATTCTGGTACACCTGGAGTTGGTAGGTTTTCACCTTTAACGATGGCTTCGTAAGTTTTGGCTCTTCCAATAACATCATCAGATTTAACTGTTAAGATCTCTTGTAGGATATTAGCTGCACCGAATGCCTCTAATGCCCAAACCTCCATCTCACCAAAACGCTGACCCCCGAATTGAGCTTTACCACCCAATGGTTGTTGTGTAATTAATGAGTATGGTCCGATAGAACGAGCGTGCATCTTATCATCAACCATGTGACCCAGTTTAAGCATATAAATAATACCTACTGTAGTTGGTTGATCAAATTTCTCACCTGTTAAACCATTGTGTAAGTAAGTTCTACCAGAAGCTGGTACACCTGCTTTAGCGATCCATTCTTCAACCTCTTCAGACTTAGCACCATCAAAAATTGGAGTTGCAAATTTAACGCCCAATTCTTTACCAGCCCATGCCAATACGGTTTCGTAGATCTGACCTAAGTTCATACGTGAAGGTACACCCAATGGGTTCAACACAATATCAACTGGTGTTCCATCTTCTAAGAATGGCATATCTTCATCACGTACAATACGAGCAACGATACCCTTATTACCGTGACGACCAGCCATCTTATCACCTACTTTTAATTTACGTTTTTTAGCTACATAAACTTTCGCCATTTGAACAATTCCTGATGGTAATTCATCACCAACACTAATTGCAAATTTATCGCGTTTGTAAGCACCTAGTTCTTCATTTACACGGATACCATAGTTGTGTAATAACAATTTGATTTGATCGTTTTTATCATCATCAGTTGTCCACTTGTATGGGTTAATATGAGCATACTCTAGGTCTGCTAATATTTTCTGAGTAAACTTAGCGCCTTTAGCGATTAACATTTCCTTATAAACGTTAAATACACCTTGAGATGTTTTACCATTTACAATTTGAAACAATTTATCAACTAATTCGTTTTTAAGGTTCTCTGTAGCTAAATTATATCTCTTATCTAATTTCTCAATAGCCGATTTTTCTTCTGCTTTAGTAGTTTTCTTAGCTCTTGAGAATAATTTAGTATCAATAACCACACCTTTAATAGAAGGTGGAGTTTTTAATGAAGCATCTTTAACATCACCGGCTTTATCACCGAAAATTGCACGAAGTAATTTCTCTTCTGGTGAAGGATCAGACTCTCCTTTTGGTGTAATTTTACCAATTAGGATATCGCCTTCTTTTACTTCAGCACCAATACGGATGATACCGTTTTCATCTAAATCTTTAGTAGCTTCTTCAGAAACGTTAGGGATATCTGGTGTTAATTCCTCTTCTCCACGTTTTGTATCACGTACTTCTAATTCAAATTCTTCGATATGTAAAGAGGTAAAAATATCATCTCTAACAATACGCTCGTTAATTACAATCGCATCCTCAAAGTTATATCCTTGCCAAGGCATGAAAGCAACTTTTAAATTTCTTCCTAATGCCAGTTCTCCATTTTCAGTTGCATAACCTTCACAAAGCACTTGACCTTTTACAACTTTTTGACCTTTTTTAACAATTGGTTTTAAGTTGATACAAGTATTTTGGTTGGTTTTTTTGAACTTGATTAATCTATAAGTTTTGCTATCACCTTCAAATGATACTAAACGATCTCCATCGTTACGTACATATTTAATGGTGATTTCGTTAGCATCTACATATTCTACTACACCATCGCCTTCTGCATTGATCAATGTTCTCGAGTCACGAGCAACGCGACCTTCTAAACCTGTACCAACAATTGGAGCTTCTGGACGTAATAATGGTACTGCTTGACGTTGCATGTTTGATCCCATCAAAGCCCTGTTCGCATCATCATGTTCCAAGAAAGGAATTAAAGATGCCGCAATTGAGGTAATTTGGTTAGGAGCAATATCCATTAAGTCTAATTTCTCAGGCTCAATAATTGGAAAGTCACCTTCGTAACGTGCTTTAACACGAGTAGTTGTAAAGTTACCTTTATCATCATACTCAGCATTAGCTTGTGCAATAGTTTTACCATCTTCATCTTCTGCCGATAGATAAATTACATCTTTATCCATTGCTACAACACCGTTTTCAACAATTTTATAAGGAGTTTCGATAAAACCTAAATTGTTAATTTTAGCATGTACGCATAGTGATGAAATCAAACCAATGTTTGGTCCCTCTGGTGTTTCAATAGTACATAAACGACCATAGTGAGTATAGTGAACGTCACGTACCTCAAAACCAGCACGCTCACGTGATAAACCACCTGGGCCTAAAGCTGACAAACGACGTTTGTGTGTAATCTCTGCCAAAGGATTGGTTTGATCCATGAACTGAGACAATTGGTTAGTACCAAAGAATGAGTTAATAACCGACGATAAAGTACGAGCATTAATTAAATCTGTTGGTGTAAAAACTTCATTGTCACGAATGTTCATACGCTCACGGATAGTTCTAGCCATACGAGCTAAACCTACACCAAATTGTGCGTATAATTGCTCACCTACCGTACGAACACGACGGTTTGACAAGTGATCAATATCATCCACTTCTTCTTTAGAGTTGATCAATTTGATCAAGTATTTAACAATCGCAATAATATCTGCTTTAGTTAATACTTTTACATGATCAGGAGTATCCATTTTCAACTTACGGTTGATACGGTATCTACCAACATCACCTAAGTCGTAACGTTTATCTGAGAAGAATAAACGCTCAATGATACCTCTTGCCGTTTCCTCATCAGGTGGTTCTGCATTACGCAAAGCACGATAGATGTTTTCAACAGCCTCTTTTTCAGAGTTTGAAGTATCTTTTTGTAAAGTATTATATATAATAGTATAATCAGCTTGAGATGCACCATCATCTTTAGATAAGATAATAGTTTTTACACCTGCATCGATGATCATATCGATATGGTCGTCTTCAAGAACGGTATCCCTATCTAAGATAACTTCGTTACGATCTATAGAAACTACTTCACCTGTATCTTCATCTACAAAATCTTCAACCCATTTTCTTAAAACTCTAGCTGCAAGTTTACGACCGATAAATTTCTTTAAACCAGATTTACTAACTTTTACTTCATCAGCAAGATCAAATAATTCTAAGATATCTTTATCAGAATCATAACCAATAGCACGCAATAAGGTGGTTACCGGGAATTTTTTCTTACGATCGATGTAAGCATACATTACGTTATTAACGTCTGTAGCAAACTCAATCCAAGAACCTTTGAAAGGAATCACACGAGCAGAGTATAGCTTAGTTCCATTTGTGTGACGGCTTTGGCCGAAGAACACACCTGGAGATCTGTGTAATTGAGAAACAATTACGCGTTCTGCACCGTTAATCACGAAAGTACCTTTAGGAGTCATATATGGTATGGTTCCTAAGTATACATCTTGAATGATGGTTTCAAAATCCTCGTGTTCTGCATCATTACAAGAAAGCTTAAGCTTTGCTTTTAATGGAACACTATAAGTTAACCCACGATCAATACATTCAGGAATGTCGTAACGTGGTGGGTCAATAAAATAATCTAAAAATTCTAAAACAAATATGTTTCTAGAATCAGTGATTGGAAAGTTTTCAGCAAACACTTTAAATAGACCCTCTGTGTGACGGTTATCTGAAGTTGTTTCTATCTGAAAAAATTCTCTAAATGATTGCAACTGCACATCCAGAAAATCTGGATAATCAATGATGTGCTTACTACGTGCAAAATTTACTCTTTGGTCTACGACTTTATTTGCCAAGGGACTAAATTTAATTTAGTTTAAGAATAAACTATTTGAATGGTTTGCCTTCAAACAAATCACCAACCAAACAAGATGAAATGTTTATAAACAGGAATAGACTCCGACTTTGCAGTCGGAGTCTTTTCTTAAAGGTTCGTTAAAATTAAGTGATTACTTAATCTCAACTACAGCTCCAGCTTCTTCTAATTGTTTTTTCAAAGCTTCAGCTTCGTCTTTAGCAACACCTGATTTTAATTCTTTTGGTGCACCATCAACTAAGTCTTTTGCTTCTTTCAAACCTAAACCAGTTAAGTCTTTAACTAATTTTACAACTGCTAGTTTAGCACCACCAGCTTCTTTCAAAATTACATCGAAAGTAGTTTTTTCTTCTGCTGCAGGAGCATCAGAACCACCAGCAGGACCAGCAACAGCAACTGCCGCAGCAGCTGGTTCGATACCATACTCGTCTTTTAAGATTTGAGCTAATTCGTTAACTTCTTTAACTGTTAAGTTTACTAATTGCTCAGCAAACGCTTTTAAATCTGCCATTTTATTAAGATTTTAAAAATTTACGTAAAAATATTCTTGTTTAATTGCGAACTTTAGGTGTTCGTTAACCTCTTTCTTGTAGTGTTTTAACAATACCTGCAATTTTGTTACCGCCAGATTGTAATGCCGAAACAACGTTTTTAGCTGGTGATTGTAATAATCCAATGATTTCGCCAATAAGTTCTTCTCTTGATTTAAGACTTACTAATGCATCTAATTGGTTATCACCAACAAATATTGCTGTATCGATATAAGCTCCCTTTAGTTGAGGTTTTTCTTCTTTACCTTTTCTTAGGCTTTTGATCAGCTTAGCTGGAGCATTGCCTACTTTAGAAAATAATAAAGCCGATTGACCTTTTAATGCCGCGAATATCTCAGATGAGTCGCCTTCTAATCCATCAATCGCAATTTTGATCAATGTATTTTTTGCAACTTTCATTTCGATACCACTTTCGAAACATTTGCGACGGATGTTATTTACTTTCTCAACAGATAAGCCTGAGGTATCAGCAATATAAAAATTGCCATACTCTTGCATTTTCTCTTGTAGAGCTAAAACTACTTCTTGTTTTTCTTCTCTGTTCATAATTAGATCCCCGCTACTGATTTAGTTTCGATTGCAATTCCAGGACTCATTGTAGAAGACACGTGAATGCTTTTAAAATAAGTTCCTTTTGCAGCAGAAGGTTTTAATTTTGAAATCGTTTGAAGTACTTCTAACGCATTTTCATATATTTTCTCTGCTGAGAATGATACTTTTCCTATTGAAGCATGGATGATACCAGTTTTGTCAACTTTAAAATCAATCTTTCCGCCTTTTACGTCAGTTACAGCCTTACCAACTTCGTTGGTTACTGTACCTGATTTTGGGTTTGGCATAAGGTTACGTGGGCCTAAAACTCGGCCTAGTTTACCTACTTTTGCCATACAAGCAGGAGTAGTGATAATAATGTCAACATCTGTCCAACCACCTTCAATCTTAGCCACATATTCGTCTAAACCCACGAAATCTGCTCCTGCTGCTTTAGCTTCTTCTTCCTTATCAGGAGTACAAAGTACTAAAACACGTACAGTTTTACCTGTACCATGAGGTAAAGTAGCAATACCACGTACCATTTGATTGGCTTTACGTGGATCTACACCTAAACTAACATCGATATCAACCGATGCATCAAATTTAGTTGTAGTGATCTCTTTTACCAAAGCAGCCGCATCCTGTAAAGAATACGATTTACCGATTTCTAGTTTAGCGTGTGCCAGTTTTTGATTTTTTGTTAATTTCGCCACTGTTGTAAACTGTTTTTTGTTAATTAATTTGTCCAGGGTGCATCACCGCTAACGGTAATTCCCATACTGCGTGCTGTACCCGCTACCATTTTCATAGCAGATTCGATAGTGAAAGCATTTAAATCAGTCATCTTATCTTCAGCAATTGACTTAACTTGATCCCAAGTCACCGAACCAACTTTCTTACGGTTGGGCTCAGCAGAACCACTCGATAATTTAGTTGCTTCCAATAATTGGATAGCTACTGGAGGGGTTTTGATGATGAATTCGAAAGACTTGTCCACATATACAGTAATCACAACTGGTAATACTTTACCTGGCTTATCTTGGGTACGAGCATTGAATTGTTTACAAAACTCCATGATATTAACACCTTTAGCACCTAATGCAGGTCCTACTGGTGGTGATGGGTTTGCAGCTCCGCCTTTGATTTGTAATTTAACAAGTGCACCGACTTCTTTTGCCATTTTCTGATTTGTTAATTGTAATACTCAATGTTAAATATTGGAAGCATGTAACATTTAAGACCTTAATAATCTTTAGTTTACTGATATATGGGGATTAAGTTACCAAAACCGTCCACGGATCAATACACATAAAAACCAAAAGGACTGCAAAGATATGAATAATCTTGCAGTCCTCAAATATATTTTTAAAATAAATTTATTCTTTTTCTACTTGCATATAGTTAAGTTCTAAAGGTGTTTTACGACCAAAGATTTTAACCATAACTTTTAATTTTTTCTTCTCTTCGTTCACCTCTTCGATAACTCCTGTAAAACCGTTGAAAGGACCATCCATTACTTTAATGTTTTCACCTACATAATAAGCGATATTCATTGTTTCAGCTTGTTGGCTCATTTCATCAACCTTACCTAAAATACGATTAACTTCTGCTTGGCGCATAGGTATAGGATTACCTGCTTTATCGCCTAAAAATCCAATTACACTATTTACACCTTTAATAATATGCTCTAGCTCTCCATCTAAAATAGCTTCAATTAAAACATATCCCGGATAAAAGTTACGCTCTTTTGCAATCTTTTTTCCTTCTTTCATTTGGTAGTATTTCTCCATAGGAATTAATACCTGAGGTACCAAATGAGAGAAACCTAAACGGCTAATTTCAGAATCAATATACTGCTTTACTTTCTTCTCTTTACCACTAACCGCTCTAACTACATACCACTTTAACTGATCGTTCATCTAGTAATATTAATTTGAAAGTGAATTATAAAAAGTTTCTAATATATAGTTAGCGCCTTTATCCATTGCAAATATTACCAATGCGATGATAAAAGAAGCTATTAAAACCAATACTGCAGAATTTTGCAATTCACTCCAAGTAGGCCAAGTAACCTTCTGGGTCATTTCTTCGTATGATTCTTTAATAAATTGAACTACACCAGCCATATTTATATTTTTTAAGCACGGGAACAAGGATTCGAACCCTGATCAAAGGTTTTGGAGACCTCTATTCTACCATTGAACTATTCCCGTAATTAGAAAGCAAAGTACCTAAGAACTAGTTATCTTAAGTACTTTGCAATCACATATCCTTAATCCCTTTCGGGCTTTAGGCTACTATTTTACAATTTCAGTTACCTGACCAGCACCTACTGTTCTACCACCTTCACGGATAGCGAAACGTAGACCTTTTTCCATTGCGATAGCGTTGATTAATTTTACATTAATTGTAACGTTATCACCTGGCATTACCATTTCAGTTCCTTCAGCTAAAGTGATTTCACCTGTAACGTCTGTTGTACGGAAATAGAATTGTGGACGGTATTTGTTAAAGAATGGAGTGTGACGTCCACCTTCTGCTTTTGATAATACATAGATTTCAGCTTTGAAATCAGTGTGAGGAGTTACTGAACCTGGTTTACAGATTACCATACCACGACGGATATCAGTTTTCTCAATACCACGTAATAATAAACCTACGTTATCACCAGCTTCACCATAATCAAGAATCTTACGGAACATCTCAACACCAGTAACTGTAGATTTTAAGTTCTCAGCACCCATACCTAAGATTTCCACTGGATCTCCAGAGTTGATTACACCACGCTCAATACGACCAGTTGCAACAGTACCACGACCAGTGATCGAGAATACATCTTCAACAGGCATTAAGAATGGAAGTTCAGTTAAACGTGGAGGAATTGGAATATAGCTATCTACAGCATCCATTAACTCCATAATTTTTCCAACCCATTTTGGATCTCCGTTCAAGCCACCAAGAGCTGAACCTTGAATAACAGGGATATCATCACCAGGGAATTCATAGAAAGATAATAATTCACGAACTTCCATCTCTACTAATTCTAGTAATTCTGGATCATCCACCATATCAACTTTGTTCATGAAAACAACTAACGAAGGTACACCTACCTGACGAGCCAATAGAATGTGCTCGCGAGTTTGTGGCATTGGACCATCTGTAGCTGCTACTACAATAATAGCACCGTCCATTTGAGCAGCACCAGTAACCATGTTTTTCACGTAATCCGCGTGACCTGGACAGTCAACGTGTGCATAGTGACGGTTAGCTGTTGAATACTCAACGTGAGCTGTGTTAATTGTAATACCTCTTTCTTTTTCCTCTGGAGCAGAGTCAATCGAATCAAATGAACGCGCCTCAGATAAACCAGCATCAGATAACACTTTAGTGATAGCTGCTGTTAAGGTTGTTTTACCGTGGTCAACGTGACCGATAGTGCCGATATTTAAGTGCGGCTTGCTGCGGTCAAACTTTTCTTTTGCCATGTTTTTATACTTATTAGTAGGTTAACTTTTTTTATTTATTTATTGTTTTGATACAATTTCAATACAAAAAACCCTGTTCATTCTGTTTTACCAGATTAACAAAGCCTTTATTTTTATTCTTTTTGAGCCAACTATGGGAATTGAACCCATGACCTCTTCCTTACCAAGGAAGTGCTCTACCGCTGAGCTAAGTCGGCTTATTAGTTTTCAGTTCCCAGCAATCAGTTTTCAGTTCAAACTGTTAACTGCAAACCGCCAACTGCTCACTTCACATTAGAGCGGAAGACGAGGTTCGAACTCGCGACCTATAGCTTGGAAGGCTATCGCTCTACCAACTGAGCTACTTCCGCTTATCAATTTACAATTGATGATTTACGAATTACGATTTGCATCGTCAAACTGAAATCTACAATCTAAAATTAGATTGTGGGGGGAGAAGGATTCGAACCTTCGAAATCTTGCGATAACAGAGTTACAGTCTGTCCCATTTGGCCGCTCTGGAATCCCCCCGCTTTCTATTTATGATTTTTAATTTACGAACTACGATTGAACTTACGTCCAATCTAAAATCTAAAACCGTTGATCTAAAATAAAAAGAGCCTCCTATCGGGATCGAACCAATGACCTACTGATTACAAGTCAGTTGCTCTACCAGCTGAGCTAAGGAGGCTTTTATACTTTTATTAAATGTGGCGCAAATATATAAAAAATTGTGTTTTTATATAATCGAACTAACATTTTTTATTTTTTTATCTTTTCATAGAACTAACCACCTCAACTCAGGAACAATGCCCCTCCCGAAATGGAATGCAAATCTACAAAAATTAATCTTTGAAAAAAATATATTTTAAAAAAAAGTTTGACAGATTTTAGCCCATCAAACTTTTCAATTATTATTTATAAAATATCCGCTTAATAATCAGACACTTCATTGGCATTTAATAATGCCTTGTGCTCGCTAAGTTTTATACGAGTTTTATCTTTATGTTTAGTAATTTGCTTCTTTAGGGATTCAATTGCCAAATCCGTCGCCTCTTCAAATGATTTACATTGTTCTTTTGCAAAGAGGGTAATACCCGGAACCATTAATTTTATTTCTGATATTTTGTTTTCTTCATCTTCTACATTCTCCAACTTCAAATAAACCTCTCCACCTATGATCTGATCGAAAAACTGATCTAACTTATCTACTTTCTTTTGAATGAATTCTAATAATTTCTTGTCCGCATTGAAATGGATCGACTGTACTCTAATTTTCATTTTTCCTCCTTTTTTATGCCTTTGGATGGGCTTGTTTATATATAGATTTTAGACGCTCTACTGAGTTATGCGTATATACTTGCGTTGCCGCTAAGCTTGCATGCCCCAGTAAATCCTTAATTGCATTTAAGTCTGCTCCTTTATTAAGCAGGCTACTTGCAAACGAATGCCGCAAAACATGCGGACTTCTTTTATCTTGGGTTGATATTAATGTCAAATAACTTTTTACTATCCTGTAGATTAATTTTGGATAGGATGATGCACCTGTATTGGTAACGATTAAGGTAGTGATTTTGTTATGAAAATTTTGATTTAATTTTAAATCAATGTATGTTTTTAATTGATCGATGAGCTGGCCATGCAACGGGATAATGCGTTCTTTATTTCTCTTACCCAACACTTTAATAGTGCCTTCATAAAAATTAATATCCGATTCTTTTAACAGTAACAATTCTGCTAAACGAATACCTGTACCAAAAAGCAATTCTAAAACTACTTTATCTCTTTGGCTCGGGAAAGTTTCATCAAAAACTCTTTTCCCTTCAATTTCTCCATCTAACAAAAAATCCATCTTAGTTTCTTCTATAAACACCGGCAAACGCTTAGGTACTTTAGGTGCTTTAATTAGCGTCATAGGATTTACTTTCAGTTCATTTTCTCTAAGTAAATATTTATAGAAACTCCGCAAAGTAGAAATTTTTCGACCTATAGCATTTTCAGAGATATTGAGATCCATTAAAGAAACGATAAAACTTCTTATATGTGTAGCTTTAGCATTAACAGGAATGATTTCGAAATCGTTATGCAAAAAAGTTTCAAACTGGAGCAAATCTGTTTGATAAGATTTTACGGTGTGTGGAGAATAACGTTTCTCGTGTTGCAAATAAATTAAGAAACTATTAATAAGCATAGGCCTTATTTCTTGTTCATGTTTGTGAATATACAAAAAATAGCCTCTGTAAATTATTTTTTTCAAAAAAAAACGTCCCGAAACAAATCGGGACGTTTTTATCTATCTAAACAATTAGGACTATAAAGTACCTTCTTGATTCATGTTCTGAATGTAAACAGCGTGTTTAATTTCTGTACGACGAGCAACAGATTTTTTCTCGTATGCTTGACGGCTACGTAACTCTCTCAATACACCAGTTTTTTCAAACTTTTTCTTGAAACGTTTAAGCGCTTTATCTAATGATTCGCCGTCTTTAATATTAATGATAATCATAACGTAGAAATACCTCCTCTCGATGTTTTTAATGTTCCCTGTTATTGGGGTTGCAAATGTAAGTAAAATATTGAGAACGAGAAAGTTTTTATAAAAAAATAAACCTTGCCAAAATCTACGTGGCTACACATGCTTAGTACTTATTAAATTTTGTACAGCTATTTTCCCAAGGATCAAAATATTGTTATTCAATGATTACAATTGATTTTTAAAACTAGTTGAGCAATAAACTGGTTTTATTTCCTGGAAATGAATTTACTTTCCTACATTTAAATACCTTAAAAACATATCATGACAACTGGAAAGAAAATTACTGCAATTGCTGCACTTATTATTATTATAATTTTAGGATTTATTATCTATTATCGTTACTACTTCGTTTTTGGTGAGGGAGTAAAAGCTGGACAGCTAAACTATATCGTAAAAAAAGGATATATTTTTAAAACTTATGAAGGGAAAATCATTCAAACTGGAATAAGATCTAAACAAGTTGGTTCAGTACAATCAAATGAATTTGAATTCTCTGTAGCAGATGAAGAAGTGGCTAAAAAGATGATGTTAAATAGTGGCAAAATGTTTGAGTTACATTATAAAGAATACAAAGGCTCTTTGCCTTGGAGGGGCTTTAGCGTGTATGTTGTAGATAGCATTGTTACTATGCGGGAACCGCAACCTTAATCTTGTTTTTCGAAAGTTATAGATCTCCGAAGACCATAGAATATTATAGGTGTTTAACCGATCTCTATAATTATAAAAAAAGCTGTAGCTTTCCGGCTACAGCTTAAGTATTTCACTGAGATTGCAAGTTAGTTTACTTCAAAATTTCTCTTGCAATAACTATTTTTTGAATTTCTGAGGTTCCCTCTCCTATTGTACACAATTTACTATCACGATAGAATTTCTCTACAGGAAAATCTTTCGTATACCCATAGCCACCAAATATTTGAACAGCTTCAGTTGCACATCTCACAGCCACTTCTGAGGCATAATATTTTGCCATTGCCGATTCTTTAGTCATTGGCAGGTGTCTGTTTTTTAAATCTGCAGCCTGGCGAATCAGCAATTCTGCTGCTTCAATTTCAGTTGCCATGTCGGCAAGTTTAAAGCTTATGCCTTGGAAACTAGCAATTGGCACTCCAAATTGATGACGTTCTTTTGCATAGGCAACCGCAGCCAAATAAGCTCCTTTTGCAATACCTAATGACAATGCCGCAATAGAAATACGGCCACCATCTAATACTTTCATTGCCTGTTTAAAACCATCGCCAACATTACCTAAAAGGTTTTCTTTGGGAACGCGGCAATTATCAAAAATCATTTCTGTAGTTTCTGATGCTCTCATACCGAGCTTATTTTCTTTCTTACCTGCAGAAAAACCTGGTGTTCCTCGCTCTACCACAATGGCAGAAATTCCTTTTGAACTTCCTGCTTCCCCAGTACGAACCATAACTACGGCAACATCTCCAGACTTGCCGTGTGTAATCCAATTTTTGGCCCCGTTAATTACATATTCATCGCCATCTAATACTGCAGTAGTACGCATACGTAAAGCATCAGATCCGGTATTAGCCTCCGTTAAACCCCAAGCGCCAATCCATTCTGCAGTTGCTAATTTTGGCAACCATCTCATTTTTTGTTCCTCACTTCCAAAGGCTAAAATATGACCTGTACAAAGTGAGTTATGTGCTGCTAAAGACAACCCAATGGAGCCACAAACTTTAGATACTTCTACAATAACATCTACATATTCTTGGTACCCAAAGCCAGAACCACCATAAATTTCTGGTACTAATACGCCCATTAATCCTAGGTCTCCTAATTGTTTAAAAATTTCGACAGGAAAATGCTGTACTTCATCCCATTCCATTACGTTTGGACGGATGTGTTTTTCAGCAAAATCGCTGACCATTTGTTTAATAATTTCTTGATTTTCTTCTACTTCTAAGCTAAAGCCAGTGTTCATATGGTAGGGTTTAAAAAAAGAAACTGCTTAAACACAACGCTTCTTACAGCATTCGGATTTAAACAGTTTCTTAAGATTTATATTTGGTTTAAAACAATGATAAGCAAATTATATCATACCATCAAAGTAATTTTATTGGCTAAAAAGTAGAATGTTTTGGTATTCGGTTCAATTGTTTTACTTATTTATTACAGCGTAAGGAAATTTAGAAAAAATAATTCTGAAAAAAAATTAAAATATTTTGTAAAATTCTTTACCAAATTTATTTTTAAGTGAATATGGAAAGCGTACAGTAAGACTAGAATTAAGGAGGAATATAGGATTCATCCAAAAAACTAATATGATACTAGAGAAAAAGTATTTGGGCTAAACAAATCCAACCGTTGTTTGCCATTTAAAAAGTCGAGACTAATTAAAAATGAATATGCAGCTACATTTGCTTGCAGTTGATTTACCAATTTAGAAGCCGCTACAACTGTACCGCCTGTTGCCAATAAATCATCGTGGATTAGTACATTTTCTCCAGCTTTAAAAGCATCTTCATGAACCTCTAAGGTAGCACTGCCGTACTCTAAATCGTATGTTTGTTGAATAGTTTTATAAGGTAGTTTACCAATTTTACGAATGGGTACAAATGGGACTTTTAAAGCTTGGGCCAATGCCAGACCAAATAAAAAACCACGACTTTCAATTCCTGCAACCACATCAATTTTAATATCTTTTAATTGCGCAGCTAATGCTTCGGTAATTTCGATACATAATGCGGGGTCTTTGAGCACTGGTGTAATGTCTTTAAAAACAATTCCTGGTTTTGGGAAATCTGCTACATCACGTAAAGTTTGTTTAATTCTGGTTTCGAGCATTTAAAATTTGAGATAAGGTGCTAAATTTTGAATAATTTGTGGTGTTAAGATAACTACTTTCTTTAAATCATCAATGCTATTAAATTTTCCATGCTGTTTTCTATATTGAACAATTGCATTTATCTGTTTATACTTTAAATAAGGATGGTTTTTCAAATCATCAAATTCTGCAGTATTGATATTGATTTTCTTAATGTTCGACTCATCGATTTTAACTTGACCTTTTATTTCAGCAAACTTTATACTATCTAATCCATACACTTCCATAAGCTGTTCTTTTTTATAAAAGCCTCCCAGCTTATCTCTATACTTTACAATTCTTCTGGCAAATGCCGCTCCTACTCCTTTTATTTCATCAAGCTGCAGGGTATCAGCCCTATTAATTTCTATAACTGCTAATTCCTTTTTAGCATAGGGTGCTTTTTCTGGGTAAGTTTTCTTCTCAAATTTATTAGCAAAACCAGCATTATCAATTTCGATATAAGGCAGTAAAGCTTCATATTTTGAAGGTGTAATGGTATACATTTTCTGTAAATCTTCTGCCTTATAGAACTTACCACCTTTGTTTCTATAATTAAGTATAGATTGAGCTTGCTTTACAGAAAGGCCAAGTTTTTGCCAACCTTCGGCATTAATTTTATTTGGGTCGAATTTAAATAAGGATGTTGTTGATTTAACTTCGCTATCTTCTCCTTCTATTTCACTACGTACTTGATGATAATAGTTTGGCTGCTGTTGATTAACCAAAACCAGTTGCTTTAAGGCAGCCTGCTCTTCAAGCGACACAAAGTTGGGTTTCACAAAGTATTGGCCATAAACATATGGCAACACACTTATTAGCAATAATATAGCCATTAGAGCTAATAATCCGTTATACTCTCGCTTCGTAAAGCCAAAGTAGTTATTTAACCAATTTTTCATTAGCATAAATTGTTTTTCATAGGTAATAAAGTCATCTTGATTTGTGTTAACGATGTAAAAAGTTAAGGAAAAATTAAGATGTTTTCACTGATAGCATAGGTACTCTAAATATAAATCTTATTTTTGATATTGCTTTACAAAATTAATTCCTCCTTTTAGATGAAGATTATTACTAAACAAGAGTTTGCCAAAGCGACCAAAATAGACAAGTTAGGCGTTCCAGGTCTGGCAGCTTTATTAATGGAAGTAATGAAGTTAAATGACATCAACAAAGTATTTTCTAAGAACGAACATTTTGCCGGATTAGAATTTGTTGACAAAATTTTAGAGACCATAGGTGTATCGATAGATTTTGATGAAGATGATTTAAAAAACATACCAAAAACTGGCGGTTTTATCGCCATTGCCAATCACCCTTATGGCGGTGTAGAGGGTTTAGCCTTGGTTAAACTTTTGTGCACCGTTAGACCTGAGGCGAAAGTAATGGTAAATTTTATTCTAAAGAAAATACCAAACCTAAGTGAGTTCTTTGTTGCTGTTAATCCTTTTGAAAATGTTCAACATTCCTCAAGCATTAGTGGTTTAAAAGCTACTTTCGATTTATTGCAAAGTGGCACACCTATCGGCATTTTCCCAGCTGGTGAGGTTTCTACTTTTAATTTAGAAACACAAGAAGTAACAGACAGACTTTGGCATCCTGTAGTCGGTAAATTGATTTCACGCTCAAAAGTTCCTGTAATTCCAATTTATTTCCATGGCAATAATGGTGTTCTTTTTAATATACTCAGCTTTATTCACCCTACATTAAGAACCGCTAAATTACCATCAGAGTTTTTAAACAAACAAGGCTTAAAAATTAAGGTTAGAATTGGCAAACCAATTAAGATAGAAGATATATCTTATAAAAAAGATACCAATAAGCTACTTGACTTTTTAAGAGCAAGAACCTATGCCCTAGGCACAAGTTTAGAGGAGGATAAAAAACTATTTAACCCAATAAATCTCTTTAAACGCAAGAAGAAACCTGAAGCTGTTGTAGAAGAAACCAATAGAACTTTAATTGTAAATGAAGTTGCTAAACTGGAGGAATTTAGAGTATGGGAAGAGAAAAACTACGAAGTATATATTGTACCTACTGCTAGCATACCTAATATTTTAAGAGAAATTGGTCGTTTACGCGAAATTACTTTTAGAGAAGTTGGCGAGGGTACAAATAAAAAAATTGACTTAGATAATTACGACATTTACTATAATCACCTATTTATTTGGGATAAAGATTTACAGAATATAGTTGGGGCATATAGAATTGGGAAGGGAGATGAGATTTTAAATACGATGGGCCGTAGAGGTTTTTACCTATCAGAATTATTTAAAATTAAAGAGCCTTTTTATCCAATATTAAGACAAGGAATTGAACTTGGAAGATCGTGGATTAGAAAAGAATATCAACAAAAACCATTGCCACTGTTCTTATTGTGGAAAGGAATTTTAAAATATTTAGTAGATAATCCACAATACCGTTACATGTTCGGGCCCGTTAGTATTAGTAATAATTTCTCGAAATTATCTAAATCAATAATTGTAGATTACATTATTAAGAACCATTTTGATTATGAATTGGCTTCTTATGTAAAACCAAAAAACAAGTTTAAGGCAGATCTTACTGCTATTGACACCGACTTGTTGGTAGAGAGCAGCGATTCATTAAAAGACTTAGATGGTTTAATTGGCGATATAGAAAACTCACACATAAAAATACCAGTGCTACTTCGTCAGTACATGAATTTGAATGCAAAGATCATCTGCTTTAATATAGATCCTAAGTTTTCTGACTGTTTAGATGGATTTTTAGTAGTTGATGCACACAAGATTCCGGCAGAAATGTTGGAGAAAATCGGTAAAAACTTCTAACCCTCTCCCTAAAAGGGGTTTAACAACAAAAGCCACGACATCCATCGTGGCTTTTTGCTTTACTAACTAACCTAAACTTAACGTTATATATTAACCAAATATTTAACACTGCAAAAGTAATGGGGCGATGTTAAACTGATGTTAAATATCGATTACTATAATGAAAAACTTAATATTGCTTATTTGTTAATTTTATCTACATTTAATGTTAACTAAATATTAATGCCATGAAGGCATCGAGCATATATTCATTTTTTGTATTTCTAATTACATTTACTGGAGTGTTTACTAGCATTCAGGTAAAGGCCCAGAATTATGCTTTTGATTTTTATGAGGGCACATTTAATTTCTCGGCAGATCAAACCTTAAATATTGATTTTTCAGCTGAACTAACTCAACCGTCTGTTCGTGACTTTTACAATAAGCTTGATCAAAGTAACTATAAGGGTATGATCAGCGATTTATTAGCGTATAAAGAAAAATACAAACTAAACGACTGGCTTTATTACCAACTCATTAGGAAAACAGCACAACAAATTAGTCCCAAGGCAGAAAATTATAACCGCTACACTTTATATAAGTGGTTTTTAATGACTAAATCTGGCTATGATGCAAAAGTTGCAATTGGAAATAATCAGATTATATTTTATGTAAGGAATAATGAAGATATTTCTGACATTCCATTTTTCATGATTAATGAAAAAAAATACATGTGTTTAAATTACCATGACTATGGCAAACTTTTCAAAAGAGAAGAAACATATATTCCAGTAAAAATAAACATTCCAGAAGCTATAATAGCTTTTAGCTACAAGGTAACAAAAATGCCGGATTTTAAACCTGAAGATTATATCGAAAAACAAATTGCATTTAATTATAAGCATAAAGCTTATCATTTTAGCGTGAGGGTTAATAATGAAGTATCAAGCATTTTCAAAAACTACCCTATAGTTGATTTTGAATCCTACTTCAACATTCCCCTGAGCCGAGAAACATACCAATCTTTAATCCCAATTTTGAAGGAAAACATTAAGAAAATGCCTGTTAAAAAAGGGGTTGATTATTTAATGCGATTTACTAGGTATGCCTTTCTTTATGAGGACGATGAAAAACTCATTGGAAAAGAAAAGCGATTTTCTCCAGAGCAAACCTTATTAAATGATCAAAGCGATTGCGATGATAGGGCTGCGTTGTTCTTTTATTTAGTAAAGGAAATCTATAATTTACCAATGATAGCGATGCTTTATCCAACTCATATTACAATGGCAGTTCAATTCGATAAACCAATTGGCGATGTGATTGTGTACCAGGGCAAATCTTACTCAGTATGTGAACCAACCCCTCAAAAACAAGATTTAAAGATTGGCCAAATCTCGGCACAGTTTAAAAATGTACCTTATCAAATTGTATATGCTTATGCCCCGGCTTCGATGAAGTAAATCTTTCTTTGTTAACATCGCCAAACTATTTAACATAATGATAATATTAATTTAACTTATTGATCATTTATCTTTGGAAATATCACAAAATTCAAGTTATGAAGAAAGAAAAATCAAAATCAGAAAGCAAAAAAGCTAAGAAAGAATTAGAAGATAAATTGACTGCTGCATTTACAGCAATTGTTGCTGATTATGGTAAAGCAAAAAAAACTAAATCAATAATTGAAAAATTTGCTAAACAGTTAAGCAAAAAAATTGATCTTAAAAGTAAAACTGAAACTGTTGCTGAAGTAGTTGCTGCTCCTGTAAAAGAAAAAGTTGTTAAAGCAAAACCTGTTAAAAAAGCTATAGAAACTGCAGAATAATTTATTTTTAAATAGAAAAAGCCTGAGTAAATTTACTCAGGCTTTTTCTTATGGTTATTACAATACCGTAATATTTTTTGTAGCAGTTACTGGAGTTGCATATTTTCCTCCGGAAATCGTACATTTTAATTGATAGTTACCAGCATCAGCAATAGCCATTTCACTTAATATTCCATCAGTGTCATCAGTAAATTCATAATTATAATTAGTTCCATTTATCCCGACTATTTCCCATTTATAATATACACCACTTTCCTTAGAAAGATAGCTCATGATATATGTAAATTGCCCATTTGTATTCAAAGTGCTTGCACCTCCTATATAAGGAACAATTAAACTATTAGGATTTATCGAATATAAAGCATTAATTAGTGCAACATCATAATTATGTAATATAGGGTAAACCTCTAAATTTACAACACCGGTACTTCCATTCATTATTGAACTTGAAGAGTTATTATGGTTCAAACCTAGAGAATGTCCAATTGCATGAATAACTTTTCTCGCTGCTCTATCAGAATTTATAAATGAATTTGTGCTTGGATCTTTAAAATCAGTATTTATTAAAATTGAATTGCCTGATTTTCCATCACCATTTGGAAACTCTGCTACTGTCACTAAAGTTGATGCCAATAAGCCATCGTCGCCTTTTATCAAGATATCCGTTTCTGGTAATGGGTTATAATTAGAATCACTATAAATAAGATTTAACTTAACATCACAATTAGGTGTGGAGTTCCACACTTCCACTGCTAATAAAATAGCACTTGGCCACATATTATGTACTAATATAGACTGATCAAGTAAAATATTAATATTATGCACTTTGTCATTATTGATTGAATACATAGGATTACTAATATTTAACGAACTCTTTTTTATAAGTACATCATTCTCGACTAAATAGTGTGTACTACTGAAATTCGCAATTCCATTTGTATTAAAACCCATAGCTTGTATTTTAGTAATTATTGCAGGGTCAATACCCGATGGTGGATTAACAACTGGTTGGTTAATATTATATCTTACACTTGAATATTTAATAACATCCCTATTATAGTTAGTACTATAATATTTATATCTTAAAATTATTCTACCGGATGTTTTACCAGCTGGTAATTTTGCTGATAATTGTTTAAATGCATCAAAATTTGCTGTCGCATTGCTATAATCCGTACTTGTCACATTTTTAGGCGTCATCAATTCAATTGTTGATGGGTCACTTTCATAATCTGAGCCACCTGGAAAAGCCTCTGTCAAATTATTGGGATTTTCGGTATACAACAAGGTAACAGTGCAATTTCCAGATACATAACCGCCTGTGCTTGCTGCTGCTCTTTGTAACGAAATATAAAATTTAAAATCAGTAATTACACTCGGGTCATTCACAACCAATTTGTTAGAAGATAAATAATTAGCTGCTATTTCAAATTGTAAAAGTGAAACTTGGGCTTTTAATATTGGTGCAATAAATGTAAATATCAGAAAGAATATATACTTTTTCATACTAATTTTCGTAGTTAAGTTTATATTCATTTGCTTTGTTATATGTCTCTTGAACACTTTCTAAGCTTAAGTGATTCTTGCCATAAATAACGAACTCCTTTTCTTTCGCGTAATAAACTACTTGGTCTATTGGGGTATATAATGATATAGACAGAAATTTGGTCAGTTTGGCAATTGTTGCATCTTCAATTTTAACCTCAGGAACTGGGGCAATGGATTTCTCTTTTTCACAGCCAATAGTAGCATAGACTCCTAAGACTGCAACTATTGCAATCTTCAAGTACATTAATTTTGTGTTTTTCATATTGACAAATTAGAAATCCAATATCATCATAGTATTAAGTATTCTTTATCATATTACTTCGGATTAGATATTACATCTTGTGATTGGTGTTATCACCAATTATCTAAAAAGACCTATACTTGTTATATCTCATTTGTGGGTGGATAACACCCACCACGGGTGAAGAGAAAAATCAAAATCAGAAAGCAAAAAAGCTAAGAAAGAATTAGAAGATAAATTGACTGCTGCATTTACAGCGATTGTTGCTGATTATGGTAAAGCAAAAAAAACTAAATCAATAATTGAAAAATTTGCTAAACAATTAAGCAAAAAATTGATCTTAAAAGTAAAACAGAAACTGTTGCTGAAGTAGTTGCTGCTCCTGTAAAAGAGAAAGTTGTTAAAGCAAAACCAGCTAAAAAGATTACTGAAACTGCAGAATAGTTTATTTTTAAATAGAAAAGCCTGAGTAGATCTACTCAGGCTTTTTCTTTATGGTTATTTATTTCTTATAAATTAGCTAATAAATCTAAGCCATCAATATTAGCCCATTTACCTTTTGTTAAAGATGCACCAGTTGCAGTTGTAGAAACTGACCAATTAACACCAAAACTAGCTGCATTTACAGTAAACGCACCGCCAGAATTTTGCGAAAGGAATAGAACTGGCGTATTTGTAATTTTTACATTATTCAATTTAATCTTACCAGCAACTACTTGATCATTGTATGTACTCAAATCACGGATTTGAACAGCAGAACCGAAGCCAGCTTCAATCGATGCGTAACCATCAATAACAATATTACTAAAATCACCATTACCTTGTGCCTTAAACTGTATTGCGTCATATTGCTTTTCAGATGCTGATTCTGTACCTGTACCGGCTGCTCTTTTAAGTGTAATATTGGTAGCTTTTGGCCAAAAAGTATTATTTACGCTTTTAGCTTCAATTTCCATTCCATAGTTAGCTGTTCCTGTTTGGTAAGCAAACCAGTTGGTATTATCTTGTCCTCTCCAACCGTCTTGCCAATCGAAAGAATCATCTGCATTACCATAAGAAATTAAATTTTTACCGCTAGCAGTTCCACCATAAAATTCAAACCCATCATCGTTACCTTTGTAAGATACTAAGTTTTCTAATGTTGTACCGCTACCAACTGCGTAGAAAGAAAAACCATTATGTTCTTTAGTATTACTATTATAAACTAGGCCAGCATATTCAACTCTAACATATTTTAATGAGCCACTGCTATGAGATGCATTAGTACCACCGTAAGGTAGATTTAAACCATCTTCAGAAGTTGCACTAGCAACACCTCCAGAAGCAACTATTGGCGCTTCTCCGTACATAATAATACCTGCCCATTGACCAGGAGCTTTATCTTTTGCTGTAAATACAATAGGCTCATCTGCTGTTCCATTGGCAATTAATATACCACCCTTTAACACTACTAATCCATTTTCACCATTCGATTTATCTGCTGTAAAAGTAGATCCTTTTTCAATTGTTAACGTAACACCTGGTTGAATTTTAACCATACCTTTTAGGGTATAATTGCCATAAGCTAAAGTTCTGCTTGCTGTAATATCACCAGTAATTTCACCTACTACAGGTTGTTTTGTTGGCACCACATCATCATCGTCATCAGAGCAACCTGTAAAAATTGTAGCTACAATTGCAATTGCGTAAAATAATTTTTTCATCTTTAATTTTTTATTTTATTTATTCATTCAAAAATAGCGAGGCAATGTTGTGTATAGATTAACTAATCTTAATCATTTTATTACCTCAGTGTTAATAAATTGTTACTAATTTTTAATTTAGAAAGTATAGCCTAAACCTAATGACACACCCACTCCTCTTTTATAATCCTTAACTGTTAGGTCAGTTTCATAAACTTTTATTTTACTGTTAGCTCCTAAATCAATTTTATAGGTAGGGTTTAAGATATTCTCTATACCAAATTTCACATCCCATTTGGTAGCAATTTTATTGTTCCAAATAAAATCAAGTTTGCCAAATGGCTTTTCGTAATAACTATCTAATCCATTGGTACCAACTGCATAAATACGTTCACCATAAACATTATAGGCCAAGGTCATTGTGCTTTTCCATTTTTTACTAAAATCAGCTTCATGTTTAATATCGGCATTAATCAACCATGGTGAAGCACCTTGTAGCTTTCGTGTTTTTTTATCGCCTAGTGAAGCAATTTCCGAACTGTTTTTAATTACATCAATGGTAGCTTTAGTAACCATTAAAGAGGTATTAAAACCAAATGAAAACTTTTCTAACGATGGGTGTATTCTGCTCAATTGAAGTAAAAGCTCTAACTCTGCACCATACAAAATTGCCTTTTTAGAGTTACCGTAAGTAATGGCCAAACCGCCACTACCTGCCGATTGCTCAAATAACCTTTCTATCGGGTCTTGTAAGTATTTAGCGAAACCCGTTACGGCAAACATCTCTTTATTGGTAGGAAACCATTCGTACTTCACATCAAAATTATAATTTTGGCTATTAATTACATTTGGGTTACCGTTTTCTATAGTAGCATCTGGATTAACAAACTCTAATGGATAAGCTTCCATAATTACGGGCTTAGTTAAGGTTTTAGAAGCCGACACTCTAAAATTCGCCTTATCACTTAGCGCATACTTTAAGTTTGCTGCTGGTAAAACATCGAAGTTATCTTTAATGTCTTTTTGAAATGGAGCGTCGAAAGATCCTGATTCTCTATATCTTGTGATTCTTTGTGATTGTTCAAACCTACTACCTATGTTTAAATTCAATTTATTGTTTAATCTTAGCGCAAAATCTACATAACCAGCATTAACACCTTCTTGCATTCTAGCAGCATAGGTTGAACTAGAGCCTTCTTCATAGGTAAAACCACCATTAGCAATTGCTGATCCTAATACTGCATCGGGTTGATTTGTTGGGAAAGAAGCATTATTTGAGGCTAAATTTTTAGAAACTATAAATCTAAAATCAGATTCTATTTTATTAAATGAACCATTGTAACCTATCGATAGTTTATGAGCTTTGGTTAAATCTTCGTTACCAAATTTCCAATTGTACTCTAATAAGCCAGAAGCAAAGAAATCTCCATTATAGTCCATAAACTGTCTATAGATACTATTGCCAGAATAGCTTAGCGCAGTAGTATTATCATCCAATTTCGCTCCTCTAAAAGATTTCCTATCTGGCAATTGATACTTTGTTTTTGAGTAAGATACTCCAGCTTTTATACTATGAGCATCATCTTCTGTCAACTTATAATTTGCCAATAGCTGTCCAGTAAACATATCGGTTTTTTGTAATTGATTTAACCTGATAAAGGCATTGTTAACATTTGCTTGGCTATTGGTATAACCTAACTGATCTTGAATTAAGTTTTCGGTTCCCTTTAGATAAAAAGCATTTAAACTTAAGTTTAGTCTTTTGCTACCATAATTAAAGGCGGCTAATAAAGATGAGTTTGTAGAAAACCTGTTAGTTGTTGTATATAAATTGTTGTCGTAAACACCTAAGCCAGTATTAAAAAAGCGATCTACCCCTTCTCTAGTCTGAAAATTATTATCTGTATTTAAAGAGATTAGATATTGAAAACTACGTTGATTTTCTAATTGAAATTTTTGCGAATGCAATATACCTACGCTTGTGTTTAAAGGCGCTTTACCTTCATCAACATCGAAACCAGAACCAAATTGCGAGCCTGCTTCACTTGCAGACATCATATAAGATGATGGTTTTTTTCCGAAAGCTTTTGGTATATCACGTTCACTTCCTGCAAAACCAAAGTAATCTCCTATTGATGTAGCATCTTCTGACCTTAAGAATTTCTTAAAAGTACTATTAGAAATAAAGCTTGTGCCGATATTAATTTTGGTGATACTTTTTTCACCTTTAGCAGTAACAATGTTAAATGTACCTCCAGCAAAATCCCCGTATAATCCAGCATTAAATGTTTTAGATGTTTCCAAGACGCTAACGATATCGGTAGGAAAAAGATCCAAAGGAATAATTTTTTTAAACGGATTGTTTGAAGGAACTGCCAAACCATTTATCAATAAGTTATTGTATCTATCCTCTAAACCTCTAACAAATAAACCTCTTCCGTCTACTTTGGTAATTCCAGTAATTTTAGTTAAGCCTTCTTCAACATCACTTACACCTTTCCTCGATAGTTCTTGAATTCCAATACCTTGTTTTATTTCTGTAGCATTTTTTTGAATTGCTAATAATGCAGTTTCAGTTTCTCGGTTAACTTGGCCTTTAATTACCACTTGATTTAAAGTAGAACCCGCCTCTTCTAAAATAACATTTACAGTTGTTATTCCAGCGTCCTTTACATCAACTTCAGTAATGGTTTTTGTATTATAACTTACATAAGAAACCTCTAAAATATATTTTCCCGCTGTTAAGCCTGTCAAAACATATTTCCCTAACGAATCCGTTCCTACTGCTTTAGTAGTCCCTGCTATTTTAACACCAGCACCTATTAAGGCTTCACCAGTTTTTTTATCTGATACCGTTCCTGAGATTTTACCTGTTCCTTGTGCGAAAACAGTTGCACCAATAACTACAAATAGTAATGTAAAGAATGCTTTTTTAAGAGTTAATTGTGATTTCAATTTGCCTATTTTTTGTTTAGGCAAAACTATTACCACAATGTTAGCTTCATGTTAGCTGTAAATTACCATTCGTTTACCAACGTGTTAATTAATTGTTAAATGACGAGCTAATTAATATTCCAAGGCTCTTTTAGTAGCGCGTGAGATGATGTTACCAAATTAAGCGGGGTAACAAAAACTTAACTTTAAAAAAAGGTATCTCGGCAAACTACAATAAGATTCAGATGGTATTTGGAACAACACTATCAAATAATCTCCAACATCTGCGGCCAGAAATACTAATCATCAAATTAGAATTGAAAAGAATTAGTATTTCAAACCCATTTTTTTGCAAATGAAATGCAATAACCAAATTGGACCAATTAGCAAAAATTTAACATCATCTAAAAAGGAAGGTTTTTTCCCTTCAATTTTATGTCCGATAAATTGACCAATCCATGCCAGTACAAAAATTACCACATAAATTAAACAAGCATTTAAACTACCTAAACCATAAAACTGCTCTATTTTAACAATTACATAGCTCATTAGACCAATGATCCAGATCATTAAAAAAAACAAAACCGGTGAAAGGGTAAAATAATAGTACATCGCAAATGCAATTAAAAACGATGCCCAATTTAAATAACCGTTGTATTGCCCTAAAAACTCTAAATGAGGAAATGGAATTTGCCAAACTAAGCCCAATAAGCTAAAAACAATTAAAGGCACACAAATCCAATGTATGGTTTCATTGGTATGGTTTTGATGACTTTCTGCATATTTATCAAAAAGCACATCTACTGGGCGTTTTTCTATTTGTTCCATAGCTTAATTATTTCCGTAGTCTTCGACAGGCTCAGACTGACACTTGTAATTGGTTATATAAAGATAAAAAAAGCGTCCTGAAAATTCGGGACGCTTTTAAAATATTTATTTGTCTACTTAGAGATTCTTCGCTTTGCTCTGAATGACAAGTACTATTTGGCAAATGCAACAGATCTAGTTTCTCTGATTACAGTAACTTTAATCTGACCAGGATAAGTCATTTCAGTTTGAATACGATTAGAGATATCTGCTGCCAATAATTCTGCCTGCGCATCTGTAATTCTTTCACTTTCTACAATTACACGTAACTCTCTACCTGCTTGTATCGCAAAAGTTTTTTCTACTCCTGGATAAGACATGGCTAATTCTTCCAGTTCTTTTAAACGCTTGATGTAGCTTTCTACTACTTCGCGTCTAGCTCCTGGTCGTGCACCTGAAATAGAGTCACATGCCTGAATGATTGGAGAAATCATCGAAGTCATTTCAATCTCGTCGTGGTGAGCTCCAATAGCATTACAAATTTCTGGATGTTCTTTATATTTTTCTGCCAATTGCATTCCTAAAATAGCGTGTGGCAATTCTGGATTATCATCTGGCACCTTACCTATATCGTGTAATAAACCTGCACGTTTAGCCATTTTAGCATTTAAGCCTAGTTCGGCTGCCATGGTAGCACAGAAATTAGCCACCTCACGAGAGTGGTGTAATAAATTTTGCCCATAAGAAGAACGGTAGCGCATACGTCCAACCATTCTAATAAGCTCTGGGTGTAAGCCATGAATACCTAAATCGATAACGGTGCGTTCACCAATTTCAACAATCTCGTCTTCAATTTGCTTTTTAGTTTTTGCAACAACTTCTTCAATACGAGCTGGGTGAATACGACCATCTGTTACCAAACGATGCAAAGCTAAACGAGCAATTTCTCTCCTTACCGGGTCGAAACCAGATAGGATAATTGCTTCAGGAGTATCATCTACAATAATCTCAATTCCTGTTGCTGCCTCTAGTGCACGAATATTTCTACCTTCTCTACCAATAACACGACCTTTAATCTCATCGCTATCAATATGGAAAATAGAAACAGAATTCTCAATTGCTGCTTCTGCTGCTGTACGTTGGATAGTTTGAATAACTACTTTTTTAGCTTCTTTACTAGCCGTCAATTTAGCTTCATCAACAATGTCTTTAACTTGCATCATGGCTTGGGCACGAGCTTCAGTTTTCATGTTTTCTACCAATTGATTCTTAGCTTCTTCAGCACTTAAGCCTGCTATAGTTTCCAATTGCTGTACATGCTGATTCTTCAACACATCAACCTCTTCTTGTTTTTTAACTGCAAGGGCTGTTTGTTTCTCTAAATTAGATTTATGAGTATCTAATTCTTGTTCCTTGCGATTCATGTTTTCCAACTTAGAATTAAGCGATTGTTCTTTTTGCTTAATGCTATTTTCTCGTTGGTTAATCTCATTATTTCTAGTATTTACTTGTTGCTCATGTTCAGCTTTCATTTGCAAAAACTTTTCTTTAGCCTCAAGTAGTCTATCTTTTTTTAAAATTTCAGCATTGCTCTCTGCTTCTCTTAGTATTTTCTTGGCTTTGTTTTGCGCAGCAACTTCTTGTTGTTTTAACAGGCTACGTAAAAGGTATCTTCCTATTACAATACCTAGGGCTAAGCTGGCTAATACACCTCCAATTATTCCCGTTATATCTATTATGTCCATTTTTTGTTTTATATAAAAAAACCGTAACTAAATTATTATGCCTCGTGTATAGGTTCTTTCTCATCAAGATTGATGAAATAAAAACTACAAATATTGAAACATAAAAATTTAGCCACGGCCAAATTCTATTAGCTGTAATGATTTAACAGATGAATAACTCACCAATTAACCATTTATAAAGAACGATTTATTTAGCGAAAAAACTCTTTAACAAACTATCTAATTCTTCAACTTTTTCGGCAACTGCAGTATCTTGGTTCTGCACTTTATGTTCTGTTCTCAATACTGCCGTTGCATAATGCAACACCGCCATTGAAAGCAAATCTTGTTTATCTCTAACCGCATAATTTTCTTGGTAGTCTTTTATGCGTTCATTAATAATTTTAGCCGCTCGTCTCACAATTTCTTCTTCTTCTATATTCACCTTTAATGGGTAAATACGGTCGGAGATAGTTATTTTAATAGAGATTTCTCCCATTTTTTAGCTTTGTTTCAATTTTTTTATGCTACCTATTTTTTAAGCAACACTACACACTTATCTATTTCACGCACAAATTCGTTAATTTTTTGCTTTATATCAAGTGTCTTTTCACTTGTACCCTCAATACTTTTTGCTAATTTAAGTACTCTTAGCTTTTCATCAAGGTCTGTATGTCTAATTTTGGCAGTTTCTAAGGCTGCTTTTGTTTGTTGATTTTCTTTTTTTAATAAGTCATTTTCTTCTTGTAGGGCATTACAAAGCTCAATCAAGCGAGCAGTTTTTTGTATTACACTATTTAATTGTTCTGCAACTGAAGACATTCTTTACTAAATTTTTTAAAATCACCAGCATTAATATTGCTGAAAAATATTTTATTATCTTATCTCTGCTTTGGCAGTTTGTGCCAAGTTAGCTATAATCTTTTGCATAATCGCATCAATTTGCTTATCAGTTAAAGTTTGTTCTTCATCCTGTAAAGTGAAATTTAACGCATAAGATTTTTTTCCCTCTGGTAATTTATCGCCTTCAAAAACATCAAATATCTGCACTTCTTTTAATAGTTTTTTCTCTGTTTTAAAAGCAATAGATTTTAATTCCTCAAAAGTAGTTTCTTTGTCTACCAACATAGATAGATCTCTTCTTACCGTTGGATATTTAGGAACCTCTTTATTTACAATCTTATTTTTTCGAATTGCATCTAATAATAGTGCCCAATCAAAATCTGCATAAAATACATCCTTATCAACTCCAGTTTGTTTTTTATCAGCAGTTGTTACTGCACCGAAAGAAACAAGTGTTTGAGCACCTCTAAAATATTTTAGTCCAAATGCAAAGTTTTCATCCTTAATTTCTTCTGATTGGAAATTAGTTAAACCTAAGCGTCCCAGAATACCATCAACCGCAGCTTTTAAATTATAAAAAGTAGATGGTGTTGAGCTTTGGTTCCATTGTTCGTTCTGTTTTGCACCACTTATTAAAATCAATAATCTTGGTCGCTCAATATATTGATCTCCTATTAAATGGTAAGTTTTGCCAAACTCATATAATTTTAAATCTGTATTCCTTCTGTTCTGATTATAAGCTACACTTTCTAAAGCTGGCTGCAGCAAACTTTGGCGCATCACATTTAAATCTGAGCTTAATGGATTTAAAATTTGTACTGCTTCTTCTGGCTTTTTAGAAAATGCAGCACGCGTTAACGAGTTACACCAAATTTCTAAGTAACCGTTAGCCGTTAGCATATCGGCAATCAGATTTTGAACATTCTCTTTATTCGGCTTGGCAGTATACGCTAAAGATGCATTTACCTTTGTAGGGATATGAATGTTATTGTATCCATAAATACGTAAAACCTCTTCTGTAACATCACATTCACGAGTAACATCAACCTTATATGCCGGAACTTTTAAGCTTAAACCTTCTGCAGTTTCTATAGCAACCTCAATTCCTAAAGCTAAAATAATTGCTTTAATTTCTTCAGCAGGAATATCTTGACCAATTAGCTTTACAATGTTCGAGTAGCTAACCTCAACATCAAATGGAGCTGATTTAACAGGATAAATATCAGAAATTGAAGAAGAAATCTCTCCGCCAGCAATTTCCTTAATTAATAATGCAGCACGTTTTAACGCGAAAACTGTGATTTCTGGATCAGTACCACGCTCAAACCTAAAAGATGCATCTGTTTTTAAATTATATCTTTTAGAAGTTTTGCGAACACTAACTGAATCGAAATAAGCACTTTCTAAAAATATATTTGTTGTGCTTTCTGTAACTCCAGAAGTTTTACCCCCAAAAACACCAGCAATACACATAGGCTCTTCAGCGTTACAAATCATTAAATCGTCTGCAGAAAGTTTACGTTCTACCCCATCTAACGTTACAAAAGGAGTTCCTTCAGCACATTTTTTAACAACAACTTGTTTACCTTTAATTTGATCGGCATCAAAAGCATGCAATGGCTGACCAAGCTCATGTAACACATAATTGGTTACATCAACAATGTTATTAATAGGACGAATACCAATTACTTTCAATTTATCTTTAAGCCAATCTGGCGATGATTTTACAGTTACACCTGCAATTGTTACACTGCTATAACGAGGGCATGCTTTTGTATCTTCAACTTTAACCTCAATTATTAACTGTTCATTTTCAACTTCAAAAGTAGAAACATCTGGCATTTGATAAGAAGTACGCAAATAAGCTGCTAAATCTCTAGCTACTCCTAAGTGAGAGGCGGCATCTGCCCTATTTGGTGTTAAACCAATTTCGAACATAAAGTCATCTTCCATCTTGAAATAAGATTTTGCAGCAATACCGATTTGTGTATCTTCTGGTAAAACCATAATTCCTGCATGAGATGCCCCTAAACCAATTTCATCTTCAGCACAAATCATGCCTTCAGAAACTTCACCTCTTATTTTTGATTTATTGATCTTAAAAGGTTCTCCTTCATTAGGAAAAACCGTTGTACCCACTGTAGCCACTACAACTTTCTGGTTTATACCTACATTTGGTGCGCCACAAACAATTTGTAAAAGTTCTCCTGCACCAACGTCTACTTTGGTTACACGTAAACGATCTGCATTTGGATGCTGTGCACATTCAACAACATGTCCAATTACCAATCCTTCCAAGCCGCCAACAATTGGTTGTACTTTTTCTAAGCTTTCTACCTCTAAACCGATATCAGTTAAGATTAAAGAAATTTCTTGTGGGGTTTTATCAGTTTGAATAAATTGTTTGAGCCAGCTATATGATATTTTCATTTTTGGAGTATCAAGTATATAGTATCAATTATTGAGACAATGCTCAAAACAAGTACTTAAAATTAAACGCAAAGATATTATTTAAAGCTGAAAGGAAAAACTTGGAAGCAAACAAAGTGACCATTGTTTTGTTTATATAAGCGATAAGCCAACTAAATATCCTAAAGATGAAATTCTTGAGTATGATACTCGTCATTTGCTTGTATTTTTCCAATACAAAAGCACAAGAAGTCAACTATCAATCTATAAAGGGTTCATGGGAGTATAAAAGTCCGAAAGGAAAAACCAAATTGACTTATAAATTTGATGTTGATAATAAATTTACCAGCCTAACTGAACACAAAGAAAAGGAATTACAAGCAGAGGGAATGTATGAGTTTGACAAGAAGGATGATTTAGATAGACTGAAATTAACATTAACGGACAAGGCAAATAGCAACCAGAGCCAGATTTTATATCATTTTATCAAATTTGCAGGCGCCGATACTCTGAAAATACAATCGGTTAACGATAAGCAAACAAAATGGCTGCCAGAAAGACGAAGAAACACAATGATTTTTGTTAGAAAGAAAGAGAAGCCCAAGGAATAAACTACCAATTCGGATAGTAGTTAGTTCAAACCTATATATTACTCTGAAATTATTATTTTACTATTACTAAAGGGTTTTGACCTGAATTTCCGGTTTCTATTCTTGATTTAGCTGTACCATTAATCCAAATTTGCTGCAAAAGCGTATTTCTTTTTCTGTCTGAATTAAATTCTCCAACAATCTCATCTTCCGTACCATCCTTGTACCTAATAAATTGAGTGATTTTGTTTCCGCTAAAATTTTCAGTACTGATATCAAAGTACATTTGAAATCTACTTTTACCATTTTCGGTTCTAATCTTAAAAAATTTCGCTGCATCTAGATTACCTTGATATAAACGTATTTTTGATCCGTTTCTTAGAACATATATATCTACATTTTCTTCCGTCAGCGCACCTGCAGTATTTGTATTTAAAAGATCCTCACCTTTTGAATTTAAAAATAAAAAACTCACATCTGCATTAATATCTACACCCCTAATTGGTTTTTCACAGCCAAAAACAACTAAAACAAATAGCGCTATTGTTAATATTCTTTTCATAATTTCTACAAATTTAAATATATTAGTGCATACCACCCAAACCGCCTAATATAACTGCACAAGCACCAACGCCTATCACCAACATTATTACCGAAATAATTAACAGTTTTAAAGCTGGCTTTAGGGGCTCATTCTTTGATGATTTAATGATAAGCTGAATTAAGCCTATTAGAAAAACTACACCTGCAGCAAGCCAATATGCAATGCTTAAAACTATAATACCTTCCATATTCTAATTTAGGTTTAATTTTTCTCTTATCGTATCAATTTTATGATCTCGATAAAAAATATTCATTGTTTCAAATGGAACGATTTTATATTTATCACTCACAATGTGTACACATGATTTTTTTACCGCTCTAACATCAAAGTCTAAAGGATCCATGAAGTTCATAATAATAATGCGAAATAAATTATCATAACTTAAATTATCTGATTTAACTCTAGGTAGGCAACACATTAACTCTCCAAAAGTATCTTCGGCACAATCTACTGAAACGCCTGTACTAAATAAATTTAGCATATGCGCTTTCAACTTCTCATCATGCTCAAAAACTATTGTATTTTTTGAATTATTTAACAAATCTTCAGGATTGATTAAATGTGTCATCGGAATAACTTCATCGCCAATTTTTAGTGCATAAGCCATACACAAAGCATCAGGATTGCATGGAACAGGGATTAAATCTTGTGGAGTGAAAATTGGATATTGATCATATATTTTCCTGCGAACTTCCGTTAGGGTTATTCTCCCCTTTTGGTCGTTGTAGTCATCGTTTCTACCCGCAACCTGCGTAGGCTGAAAAGTTACACCTCTAACACATTTCTGTTTTAATGCATAAGCTAAAATATCGCCAATTTCATGGTCATTTAATCCATTTTGTAAAGTAACAACAAGGGTTGTAGATACATTAAATTGATTGAGATGTTCAATTGCCTTTCTCCTCACTTCAGTTAAATCTTCCCCCCTTAACTTGGTTAGAACTTCTGCGCTGAAACTATCAAACTGCAAATAAATCTCGAAATCTGGCATATAACTTGCCAATTTTTCAACAAAGCTAATGTCTTTCGCAATGCGGATGCCATTTGTGTTTACCATTAAGTGTTTAATGGGTTTAGTTTTTGCCAAATCTAGAATCTTAAAAAAATCAGGATGTACAGTTGGCTCACCACCAGAAAGTTGCACCACATCTGGCTCACCTTCATTTGCAACAACCACATCCATCATTTTTTCTATCTCTTCTAAAGTTCTGTGTCTGCCATAATTAGGAGAAGACATGGCGTAACATGTTGGGCAGGCCAAATTACATCTATCAGTAACCTCAATAACCGTTAAACAAGAATGTTGCTCATGATCTGTACATAAACCACAATCATACGGACAGCCATAATGCACTTTTGTATTAAATTTTAAAGGCATTTCAGATTGCTTGTTGTAATTCCTAATCTGCTTATAATATTCTACATCATCGGCAATCATTACCTTACTGTCGCCATGACTTTTGCAATGTTTAAGCATATAAACTTTCGCATCCTGAAACACAATTTTTGCATCACATAGCATTAAACACTCTGGGCACAAGCTTTTAGTATAATCGTAATAAATATAATCTCTCGTATTAGCCATAGATTTGCTTTTGTAATAGCATTTGATTAGTCAATCTAATAAAGAATTTATAATAATAGATAAAAATAAATATAGCCGACCAATGAATGCTACTTAAACTTAGGAATAAAGGATGATAAGGCTTGATAAATTCAACTAAAAAACGGAACAAAAAGTACAGTACCATAAAAAGTTTAAACCGATCCCCATTTAACAAATATTTATTTTTAATAGATTGAAACAATATAAAAAGTAGGACTACATAAATCATTTCATATAAGGCCACTGGGTGTCTTTTTATTCCATCACCCAAATCCATTCCCATAAAAAAGCTAGTTTTGATACCAAAAGTAGGTTCATCTACCCCCATAAAAAAGCACCCAAGCCTTCCTATAAATAATGATACAAGAATTGGAATGACGTATAGATCCCCCGAAGCAATTCTTACACCTATAAATTTTTTAATGATTTCGACTCCAAATAAACCACCTAACAACCCACCAGCTATTGTTTTGCTTGCATATAATGTCATAAAAGTAATTTGACTTAATTCTGCTGGAGTTTCTAGAATAGCAATTACTCTTGACCCTATTAAGGCCCCGAGCATTGCCCCTAGCATAATCCAAAGTCGATTTTCATCAGAAATAGGATCCTTTACATTCTTTTTTAATTGATAATAAACTCTAATACCAATGATAAAAGCTAAAGTTTCTAGAATATAGTGCCAATGGTATAGGTTACCATTAATCTCAAATTGAACTGGAAAGTGAATGTAATTAGCTAAAAACAAAATAGCTTAATTAAAAAACAACTTCACAAAAACAGGCAAATGGTCTGAATAATAACGTTGGTCTTTACTGTCTGATAAAGCAGCAAATTTTTGAACCTTAAATGCTTTATTTACGAAAATATAATCGATTTTATTCTGTAGTGGGCTATCCCACTTAAAAGCATTAAAAGTTCCATTTGGGCCATAAGGAGGTTCTATAGTAACTTCTTTAGTATCTATTAGGAAAGATTTAATGGTAGCAATTGCCTCAGTTTCTGGAGTTACATTTAAATCACCAGTAAAAATTACAGGTAAGGTTGGCGCTATCTGTTGAATTTTTTGTTTAATTAATTTAGCTGATTCAATTCTTGCCTGTACACCAATATGATCATAATGTGTGTTAAAAACAATAAACTCCTTTTTATTAGATTTATCATAAAGTTTAACCCAAGAGCAAACTCTATTTAAAGCTGCATCCCAACCTTTACTTGGCACATCTGGAGTTGTTGATAACCAAAAAGTTCCACCATCTTTTTTCGTAAAACGATTTTTATTAAAATATACAGCAGAAAATTCTCCTTTTCTTTTACCATCATCTCTTCCTGCCCCAACAACATCAAAATCTGTATTGGCTAATAAATCATCAAATTGCTCTGGCAATGCTTCTTGAACACACAAAATATCGGTATCGTAAAATTTGATTAATGCTTTAACATTGTCCTTTCTATTTGGCCATGCATTAATTCCATCAGATGCAACATTCAGCCTAATATTATACGACATCACATTAATCGGTTGGTTTTTCTGGGCATTTGATACCGAAATAAGTGATAAGCAAAGGAATAAGAGTATAAGGGTTCGTTTCATAATTGCACTAAATTACAAATCGGATATTAAATAATTGTAAAGAATTACTTATTAATCCAGACCTGCAACTCATAACCTATAACTCAATTACATCAACCCTTCATCAGCTAAACTCAAATAAGAATGGTCTGTTATAATTAAATGATCATAGATAGGAATTTCTAATAACAAGCCTGATTGTACCAGTTTTTTAGTTATGCTAATATCTGCGCTACTCGCTTTTAAATTACCAGAAGGATGGTTATGTGCTAAAACTATAGAGGCTGCATTATTTTCAATTGCGATTTTAAAGATAATTTTAGGATCAACTACCGTTCCTGATTGCCCCCCTTTGCTGATAAATTGTTTACTCATTACAAAGTTTGCTCGGTTAAGTAGTAAAACCCAAAATTCTTCATGTGGTAAATCTTCAAACTCAGCTTTTAAGATTAAGTAGGCATCTCTTGAGGAATCAATTTTTTGGCGCCTCTGCATTTCTGTTTCTTTTCGCCTTCTGCCAAGCTCTAGGGCGGCAACAATAGCTAGCGCTTTTGCTTCGCCAATTCCTTTAAATTTTGATAGTTCCTTAACGCTTAGCTTAGCAACTTTAGTTAAGTCGTTTTGGTAGAAACCAAGAATACGCTTGCTCAAGTCAACTGCAGTTTCTATTCTATTTCCAGAACCTATTAAAATTGCAATCAGTTCTGCATCCGTAAGCTGTCTTCTGCCTTGTAAAAGTAGTTTTTCTCTCGGCCTGTCTGCCTCAGCCCAAGCTTTAATGCTTAATTTTTGTTCGTAGTTATCCATCCAAAGTTGATCTAATTTATAAATACAATCGGGATGGATTGAGTGGTCTAATATAGAAATACTATTTGCTAATCCAATTTGAAAAATTTAAACACAAAAAAAACGGTATCGCAAAAGCAATACCGTTTATATATTTTAAAAAAGGCGACTATTTTAAACCGTTAACGAATTTCGTTAATTTAGATTTATTGTTAGCAGCTTTATTTTTGTGAATTACGTTTTTCTTAGCTAAACGATCTAACATTGAAATTACTTTAGGTAATAACTCAGTACCAGTTTTTTTATCTTCAGCAGCACGTAATCTTTTAATGAAAGTACGTGTAGTTTTTGCTTGATATCTGTTACGTAGACGTTTTGTCGCGTTTGCTCTAATTCTTTTTAAAGACGATTTATGATTTGCCATTATTGTTTAGCCTTTTTATATCTTCTGTGTTAACTATTTTTCGGACTGCAAATATAGAGTTTATGTTTTTAAAATGCAAAATGCTTTTGAAAATAATTTCATAAATATTTGTAAAATAGGGGAAATAGGGAAATTTAGACCAAAAACCTAGTAAATAACTTCCTAAATAAGTCTACGGCAAGCTCAGATAGACACATCTTTCGAGTATTAACAAACTCATTTCTACCTATATATTTATAAAAATTAATTAAAACGCTTTTATTGAAAGCCTAAAATGCTATTTTTGAAAAAAACATAGCATTTTGAAGAAACGTATCGCAATTTTTGCTTCGGGCTCAGGGTCTAACGCTCAAAAATTAATGGAGCATTTTAAACGTAACACAGAAGTAGAGGTTGCATTGGTTTTAACCAATAACCCAGATGCTTACGTTTTACAGCGTGCTGATAGTTTTGAAATACCATCTCACATATTCGACAAACACGAATTCTATAAAACTGACAACATTATAGACCTGCTCAAAAACTTAGATATTGATTTAATTGTATTGGCAGGTTTCTTATGGTTAATTCCTAAAAACTTATTGCAAGAATATCCTGGAAGAATTATCAATATTCATCCTGCTATTTTACCGAAATTTGGTGGCAAAGGCATGTATGGAGATTTTGTTCATAAAGCAGTAATGGAAGCTAATGAACCAGAAGGAGGAATCACCATTCACTATGTGAACGAAAACTATGATGAGGGAGAATTTATTTACCAAGCCAAGTACCGTATTGATAAGGGCGACAACCTAGAAATGGTGAAATTTAAAGGGCAACAATTAGAGCATCTACATTATCCACGCATTGTAGAAAGCATTATTAAGAAGATAAAAAAGTAGAAAAAAGTCCGAAAATCAGAAATACCTAAAGTCCGAAAGATTGGGCGGCAAGTAGTTCAATAATAAAGCAATTTAACAATAGAACTTTTTCTTCATTTTTATTTAAAAAACCTCCAAAAAAAACATTCGTTTTTCTTACCTTTGCGGCTTAAAATAACACCCTTCATGAGTCAGTCAGTAAAGATCAAAAACGCTTTAATTTCAGTTTATTACAAAGATGGTTTAGCGCCACTTGTTCAATATTTAGCCCAACAAGGCGTAACGCTATATTCTACTGGCGGAACAGAGCAATTTATTAAAGATTTAAACCTTCCGGTTGTGGCGGTTGAGGACTTAACTGGCTATCCATCAATCTTAGGTGGCAGAGTAAAAACCTTACACCCTAAAGTATTTGGTGGAATTTTAAACCGTAGAAATTTAGCTGGAGATCAAGAGCAAATTGCTCAATATGAAATTCCAGAAATTGATTTGGTAATAGTAGACCTTTACCCTTTTGAAGAAACAGTTAAAGCTGGTGGAACTGACGCAGAAATTATAGAGAAAATAGACATTGGTGGAATTTCACTAATTCGTGCTGCTGCTAAAAACTTTAATGACGTTGTAATCATTGCATCAAAAGATGATTATAGTACTTTATTAGGTGAACTACAAAATCAAGATGGGGCAACAACTTTAGCTCAACGTAAATCGTATGCTAAAAAAGCATTCCATACTTCTTCTCACTACGACACAGCAATTTTTAATTATTTTAATAATGAAGAGCCGCTAAGCGTTTTTAAACAAAGTGTAAAACAGTCACAAACTTTACGTTATGGAGAAAACCCTCATCAGCAAGGCACTTTTTATGGCAACCTAGATGAGATGTTTACCAAATTGAATGGTAAAGAACTAAGCTATAACAATTTGGTAGATGTTGATGCTGCAGTAGCTTTAATAGATGAATTTACTGAACCAACTTTTGCAATTTTAAAACATACCAATGCTTGCGGATTAGCCTCTAGAGCTACTGTTTTAGAAGCATGGACAGCTGCTTTGGCTTGCGATCCTGTTTCTGCTTTTGGTGGTGTATTAATTACTAACCAAGAAGTAGATTTAGCAACTGCACAAGAAATTAATAATCTTTTCTTTGAAGTTTTAATCGCTCCTTCTTACCAACCAGCAGCTGTTGAATTGTTTAAAGCAAAGAAAAACAGGGTTATTTTACAGCGTAATGAAGTTGAATTGAGCAAAAAACAATTCAAAACTTTATTGAATGGCGTAATTGAGCAGGATAAAGATTTGAGCTTAGAAGGTGCAGACCAAATGACCGTAGTTACTGAAAAAGCACCAAGCGAAGAATCTATTAAAGATTTACTCTTCGCGAATAAAATTGTAAAACATACTAAATCTAATACCATCGTTTTTGTAAAAGACAATGTGTTATTGGCAAGTGGTGTTGGACAAACTTCGAGAGTTGATGCTTTGAAACAAGCAGTTGTAAAAGCAGAATCTTTTGGCTTTAGCTTAAAAGATGCAGTTATGGCTTCTGATGCCTTTTTCCCTTTCCCTGATTGTGTTGAATTAGCAGCAGATGCAGGAATTATTGCTGTTTTACAACCAGGTGGATCAATTAAAGATCAAGATTCTATTAACATGTGTAATCAAAAAGGCATTGCCATGGTTACAACTGGAGTAAGACATTTTAAACACTAACCCCTAAATCCCCTAAAGGGGACTTTACAGAGCAGAAAGACTAAAGCTTAAAGACTTAAAGCCTTATACAATTCTCCTCTTGAAGGCTGGAGTGGTTTAGGCTACTAGCAACCTTAAATAGTTGCACAGCCTACTGTTAATAAACCCGATTGAACGAATGCCATTTTTTATGGCAGCAGGGAAAGCGGGACTGAAAAACCGATGGAAATATGGTATTGATTTTCAAACAATTCTAAACAAAATAAATATACTGTACCACGGATTTTTTTAATTTTAAATATAATAAAAACACTATTTTTACATTTGAATAGTAGAGATTTACTAATAACATAGCTAACACCACATATAAATGGGATTATTTAATTGGTTTACGCAAGAAGTTGCCATCGATTTAGGCACTGCGAATACCCTTATCATACATAACGACAAAGTAGTAGTAGACGAACCATCTATTGTTGCTTTTGACAGACAAACAAACAAAATCATTGCAATTGGCCGTCAGGCGATGCAAATGGAAGGTAAAACACACGATAACATTAGAACAGTTAGGCCTTTAAAAGATGGTGTAATTGCAGATTTTAATGCTGCAGAAGCCATGATTAAAGGAATGATTCGTATGCTTAACGGAGGTAAAGGATGGATGTTCCCTTCATTAAGAATGGTAATTTGCATTCCATCTGGTATTACTGAGGTTGAAAAACGTGCCGTTAGAGATAGTGCAGAAATTGCTGGCGCTAAAGAGGTTTATCTTATTCATGAGCCAATGGCTGCAGCAGTAGGTATTGGTATCGATGTAGAAGAACCAATGGGAAACATGATCATTGATATAGGTGGTGGTACTACAGAAATTGCGGTTATTGCTTTATCAGGTATTGTTTGCGATCAATCTATCCGAGTTGCGGGAGATAACTTCGATTCTGATATAGTGAATTACATCCGTCGCCAACACAACATTATGATTGGTGATCGTACTGCAGAAAAAATTAAGATTGAAGTTGGTGCAGCTTTACCAGAATTAGCAGATCCACCTGCAGATTTTGCCGTTCAAGGAAGAGATCTAATGACTGGCGTACCAAAACAAATTACGGTTTCTTATACGGAGATTGCACATTGTTTAGACAAATCCATCTCTAAAATTGAAGAAGCGATTTTAAAAGCTTTAGAGATTACTCCACCAGAGCTTTCTGCAGATATTTATCAAACTGGTATTTATTTAACAGGTGGTGGTGCATTGTTACGCGGTTTGGATAAACGTGTAGCTGCTAAAACAAAGTTACCTGTTCACGTTGCCGAAGATCCACTTCGTGCAGTAGTTCGTGGTACTGGTATCGCTTTAAAAAACATTGGTAATTATAAATTCTTAATGCAATAAATCAAGTTATACGTTGTAAGTTATAAGTTTTAAGTCTTGTAACTTACAACGTACCACTTATAACTTATCACTTAAATGCGTAACCTTTGGATTTTCATAAGCAGATATAACGCATTTTTCTTTTTCATCATTTTCTTTTCTGTTGGGATTATTTTAACCCTAAAAAATAATGCCTATCACCGTAGTGTAACCCTAAACTCTACTAATGCTGTTGTAGGCAGTGCTTACGAACGTTTAAATGTTTTAAAAAGATATTTAAACTTGGGCCAAGTAAATGATAGCCTAGCCATGGAAAACGCAAAACTTAAAACTCAACTTTTATCTTTGCAAAACGTAGACACTAGCCATGCAATTAAAGTTAATGACACTGTAAATAGACAACAATATACATTATTTGCAGCTAAGGTGATTAAGAACTCCATTAGCATGCGCAATAACTACATTACCATAAACAGAGGCAGTGCAGATGGTATTGTAAAAGATATGGCAGTTATTTCTCCTCAAAAAGGTGTAGTTGGGTTTGTACAAGATGTGTCTGAACATTTGGCAACAATTAGGTCTCTATTGAATAAAAATACAGCTATTAGTATCTTTATTAAAAAGAATAATGCTTTTGGATCATTGGTGTGGGGCGATGGAAATTTCGATTTCCGAAAAGCTTATATTAAAGAAATTCCAAACCACTTTAAAGTTAATGTTGGCGACACGGTGATTACCTCTGGTGTAGGTAGTTTCCCGAAAGGAATAGAGGTTGGCAAAGTAAGTAAAACTGGTATAAGTACAGGTGATAGTTTTATGACTTTAGAAATTAGTCTCTTTAACGATTTTAGCACATTACAATATGTGTATGTAATTAAAGATAGGTTAGCAATAGAACAAAAAGCACTCGAAACGCAATTACCCAATGAGCAGTAGAATAATATTTATCAATATATTTAGATGGATTGTACTTTTGTTTGTACAGATCTTTCTTCTGCGTAACCTAAATTACTATAACCTATCTACACCGTTCCTATATATTTTATTCATTTTAGTTCTTCCCTTTAGAACGCCCAACTTTTTGCTCTTTCTAATAGCTTTTGGAACTGGATTAACAATGGATGCTTTTTATGATACATTAGGTGTACATACGAGCGCTTGCGTTGCACTTGCCTTTGTAAGAATACTATTTATCTCCGTGAGTGTAAACAGAGATGCATTTGATGAACCTGAACCTTCTTTGGGTAATATGGGCTTCAAGTGGTTTACGCTTTATGCCGTATTGTGCACTTTGGTACATCATATTGTAGTATTTTTATTAGAAGCATTTAAGTTTAATGAAATTGCTTATACATTGGGCAGAGCTTTGCTTAGTGTGGTATTCACTATGTTTGTTGTGTTGTTGGTTGAATTAATTTTCCACAATAGAAAATCGAACTAAATGGATCAGTTGTTTAATAGAAAATATATTATACAAGGTTTATTTGTCTTACTTGCACTTATCCTCTTGGGCAAGCTTTTTTATATTCAAATTGCAACTGATAAATATTTTGTGAATGCCAATAGTAATGCACTTCGTAAAATTTATGTTTATCCGGCTAGGGGTGTAATTTTAGATAGAAATAATAAAGTTTTAGCGCAAAACCAGCCCACGTATGACCTATTGGTAACTCCAAAATTGGTTAAACCTTTTGATACTTTATCGCTATGCCAAATTATTGGGGTAGATATGCCAACATTTAGAGAAAAACTTAGAAAAGCAACTGTAAGATCTAGGTATCAAGCTTCTATATTTCAGAAATTACTTTCTGTACAAACCTACGCTGCTTTGCAGGAAAAAATGGCTAATTATCAAGGATTTGATGTTCAAAAAAGAACGATAAGGTATTATCCTGATAGCATTGCAAGTCAGTTTTTAGGCTACATGAGAGAAGTTACACAAACAGATCTCGAAAAATACGAAGGTTATTATAAATCTGGAGATTATATTGGTAAGGCAGGGATTGAAAAAGAATACGAAGTTGATTTAAGAGGTACAAAAGGGGTAACCCATATGCTCTACAATGCCAGAAATGTAGCCCAAGGAAGGTATGCTGATGGGAAATTAGACTCTATGGCAATTTCTGGTGACCAACTTACTTCAACAATTGATAGCAGAATACAAAAACTAGGCGAAGAATTACTAGCCAACAAAGTTGGAAGTGTAGTTGCTATAGAGCCAAATACCGGAGAAATTTTAGCTTTTGTAAGCAGTCCAGGTTACGACCCGAATAAGTTGGTAGGTAGCAATTTTAGCAATAATTACAGAGATATCTTTGCAAACCCAAACAGAGCGTTTGTAGTTAGGCCAATACAAGGGGGATATTCTCCAGGCTCAGCTTTTAAACCTCTAGATGCCCTAATTGCCCTAAGTGAAGGTGTTGTTGATCCAAATACTACTTTTAACTGTCCTGGTTATTACATTGCTGGTAATAGACGATTTAAATGTGAGCACGTTGATGGGAATACAGCATTACGTTGGGGAATATCTCGTTCATGCAACACCTACTTTTATAACATTTTTGCCAAAATGATGACTAAAAATGGTTTCTCAAATACCAAACAACAAGCGGCCTATGAAGCATGGCAAAATAAAGTGAGGAAGTTTGGAATTGGAGATACGTTGGGTATTGATTTTCCGGGTGAAAAAGCATATAAATTATATAGGGCAAAAGATTACAGTAAAATTTACGGCAAATATTGGGGAAACACAACCATCATGTCTGTTGCAATTGGTCAAGGAGAGATAAGCACCACTCCCTTGCAAATGGCTAATATCATGGCAATTATTGCAAATAAGGGATATTATATTAAACCACATGTTGTTAAAGCCATTGGAAGTGGAAGAAAGATAGACCCTAAATACAAGGAAAAACACTATGTAGGCATTGATGCCAAATATTTCGACCCTGTGATTGATGGGATGCAAGATGCAGTAAATACAGCAACAGGTACAGCAACAGAATCTAGGCTAAGAGACATCATTATGTGTGGTAAAACCGGAACTGTACAAAATAGCAGAGGAAAAAATCACTCTGTGTTTATTGGCTTTGCGCCTAGAGATAATCCAAAAATTGCCATTGCTGTAATTATAGAAAATGGCGGTTATGGTGGTTCTTATGCCGCACCTATTGCTAGTTTTATTACCGAAAAATACTTGACAGATTCACTTTCTGGAAGACTGATAAATGGTGCAACTTTACAAAAATATAAGGATGCGAATTTATTACCGGTGCCAAAAACAATAAAGCCAATTAAACCTACTTCTAAAACCGACAGCTTAAAAGCAGATAGCATAAAGAAAGCGGCACCAAAGGGGAAAACGAATGTAGCTGTGAATAATTTTAATAAAGAAGCCATTAAACCGAAAAACAATGCAACAGCAAAGCAATAGATTTTTCTATAATGTAGATTGGGTCACCATTCTAATTTATGTGGCCTTATGTGCCATTGGTTTCATGAACATTTATGCTACCGAATATAATCCAGATATAGCTATTCCCTTATCTAAGGCAAAGTATATCAAACAACTCACTTTTATAGGTTCGGGACTATTAATAGGCTTTGTGATCTTATTACTCGATGCCAAGTTCTTCAGCGTATTTGCCCCTATAATTTACGGCACCACTGTTTTTCTTTTATTGATTGTTTTGGTAGTGGGCAGAAATGTAGGCGGTAACCAAGCCTGGATAGCCATTGGCTCATTTCGTTTACAACCATCAGAATTTGCAAAGTTTGGTACGGCTTTATTACTAGCCAGGTACATCAGTTCGTTTAATGTTAAGCTTACTACTTTAAAACCAATATTAATTTGTGCTGCTATTATTGTATTGCCCATGTGTTTAATCATGTTGCAACCAGATGCCGGCTCCATGTTGGTTTTTTTATCATTTATGTTTCCCTTATACAGAGAGGGCCTATCTGGTAACCTACTGATTATTTTTTGGGGAATGGTACTTTTGTTTATACTCAATCTTTACTTTGCTCCTTCCATTCTCATCTCCTCTATTTTAATTTTAGGGGCCTTATTTATTTACTACAACCGTAAAAAGCAACAGAAAATTATTAGCATATCTATCATTACGATAATAGCGATTGGTTATTTATTTGTTGCCAAATTTTTGTTTAATAATGTATTACAGCAACATCAACGTACCCGTATAGAGCTGATTTTGGGCTTAACAAAAGACAACAAAGGTGCCGGATACAATGTAATTCAATCTCAAACTGCTATAGGTGCCGGACAAGTTACAGGCAGGGGCTTTTTACAGGGAACGCAAACTAAATTTAAATTTGTTCCTGAGCAAAGTACCGATTTTATTTTTTCTACTGTGGGCGAAGAATGGGGATTTGTAGGTTGTTTCGTAGTTATAGCCCTATTTATATTTCTATTGCTCAGAATCATTAATATTGCAGAGCGACAGCGTTCATCTTTCTCTAGGGTATATGGTTATTGTATTGCCTGCATTATATTTTTCCACGTATTCATCAATATTGGCATGGCAATAGGTATTATGCCTGTAATTGGTATTCCGTTGCCATTTATTAGTTATGGGGGTTCTTCTTTATGGAGCTTTACAATTCTGTTGTTTATCTTCTTAAAGCTCGATTCGAATAGAATGGGATTTATTTAAACCCCTAAATCCCCTAAAGGGGACTTTCCTAAATGATACAGAGATATTAGTGCAAATTCTACTCCCCTTTAGGGGTTGGGTGTTTATTTAAAACGTTGGTTCAATAACAAATAAAATTTATCAACCGTAGCTTGTTTTTCTGCCCAATTATTTTTAGCAGCATAATTCTTTTGAAAGAAATTATCTGCTGCTTCAAAGTTTGGCAATTTATTAGCTAAATCTATTGCCTCAGCATAGGCTAAATTATAACCATTAAAAAGATCTTTGATGTAAAGCAATTTATCGTTAAGATTAATGGCTTGTTTTAAGTCTTTGATATCGGTAGTGGTAGTAGAGTTGATATTTGTAGCGTTAGATTTTGCTAGCAAATCATTTAACGTTGGTTTGTAAGTTGGGTCTTCAACTGGCTCGGTTTTATTTACAACAGTATTTTCAATTGGTGCTATTTCCAATTCCAAATCTTCTTTTTCTATCGGAAACTCTTCTTCCTTTTGTACCAAGAATGGCTCTGGTCCTATTTCATCATCATCCGCAGTTTCTTCTGTTAAGGGCCCCTCTTCTCTTAATCCTCTTTTCTGCGCTAAAATGAGTTCTTCTTCTTCACTTAAAGGCCTGTTAAAAAGCTCATCTACACTTTTTTCTTCAAAATCGAACTTTTCATGCTCTGAGTGGTCATTTAAAATAAACTCGAAGGTTGATGGCTCATTATCTAGCTTAAAAACCTCCTCTTCTATTTCTTCAAAATGAATCATAGATTCTGGTTCTTGTTCAACTACCTTTTCTTCAATAACTTCAGGTATTTCTGTTGGCTCATTGGCAAAAGTAATCTCCTCAATTTGAGATACCTCCTGTATATCATCTCCTGTGGCACTAACATTTTCAGGCTCGCTTACTTCTGCTGCTGGAGTTAAAACTAAGGTCGGTTGCTGATTGGCATTTATTTTTTTTATGATTTGAACATGATCTGCCAAGAAATTTGCATTAGCATGAAAAAGTTCAAGTTCTAACTCATTGAGCTTTTGGGGGTTTTGAGCCAAGAATTGATATTGCTCATTCAACTCATTTAATATCAAACCTAATTTATTAAAAAGATCTTCTTGCTTTATCATGGTTGCTTAACGAAAAAATGGGTGATTTATGTTAATAAATGACAATCAAAAGTACTATAAAATTCTTTTATATTTGGCTAAAATACCTTTACAAATGTTATTCAGCGAGCAAAACTTTAGAAGAGGAGAATTTTGTGGAAGCATCGAAGTAATTTGCGGCTCCATGTTCTCTGGTAAAACGGAAGAATTAATTAGAAGACTTAAGAGAGCTCAGATAGCAAAACTAAATGTAGAAATTTTTAAACCTAAAACAGATACCCGTTATGATGAAACCGCAGTGGTTTCTCATGATTTAAATTCCATACAATCTACTCCCGTTGATAGTTCATCAGCCATTTTATTATTAGGGGCTAATACCCAAGTTGTAGGTATTGATGAAGCTCAATTTTTTGATGAAGAGTTGCCAGAAGTTTGTAACAAGCTAGCCCTAAAAGGCATACGTGTAATTATTGCTGGTTTAGATATGGATTTTCAAGGCAAACCATTTGGCCCCATACCAGCTCTTTTGGCCATTGCAGAGCATGTAACTAAAGTAAATGCAGTTTGTATGCAATGTGGTAGTCCGGCAGTGTATTCTTATCGTACCGTTGTAAACGATGCTAAAATATTGTTAGGAGAAAAAGACAGCTATGAACCTAGGTGCAGAGCTTGTTACAACGCTTTAGGCTAATTCAATTTCTCCCAAAAGCTACCGGATTACAATTTTACTTAACCCCTATGAAAATCCTCAATCAAGATACCCCAACTGGCGAACTAAATGAAGTTAAAGTAGGCGATTCGATCAGTAATGGCATCGGTACTTTTGGTGAAGTAGAGGATATTAAATTCGAAAATGGTGATGGATTTTGGGAATTCACCTTTGCCTTAGTAGGCGGTGGACTAATCCAAGTAAGAAAGACAATCCAAACCTGTTAGCCAACCATTACAATTCATCTTTTTTTAACGCTATGGATCTAACCATTTAACTATGGTTTGAGCAAGGGAAATTCATAGTAAATACGCATCGCTTCAGGTTCGTAATGATGTTATAAAAGCTTAACCCTTAAAACGGCGTTTAGACGGGGTTGGTTCGGACTTGGTTCGGACCTGTGACAATTCTATCCGAGTAAACTCCGACCTAAATACGACTACACACTAAGCCAAAAGATATCCGTTTATAACGCATGTAGGATACTGGCATAAAGCTTTCACCATTATGTCTCTTATACGCCCTAAGATTGTCTCATAGCCCCTCCTATTTTTAGTTTAAAATTCCGAGCTTAGTATAAACTAAATACAATAGTTATGACAAAAGAAATCTGGGCCAACCTACCAGTTGCCGACATCAGCAAGTCAGTTGACTTCTTTACCAAAATGGGATTTACTAAAAATGACAAATTCCCATTTACAGATACGATGGCCTCTTTTTTTATTGGCGAAAAAAGCAAATTTGTGATGATGTTATTTAGGAATGATATTTTAGAGGGTTTTAGTGCGAATAAAATTTCAGACACCTTAAAAGGAACAGAAGTTCTATTTTCTATAGATGCCGAAAGCCCAGCAGAAGTTGATGAAATGTTGCAAAAAGCAGCTGACGCCGGTGGTAAGATTTATGCAAAAGGCGGAGAAAAAGATGGCTGGATGTATGGTGGTGGCTTTATAGATCTTGATGGGCACAGATGGAATCTGTTGCATATGGACTTTAGTAAAATGCCTAAGTAGCCCTAAGTAGCGAGCCATTAATCTCAAATCTAACTAATTACTATATACCAACTACTAAATACTTATACTATGGAATTTAATATTGAAATCAATGCGCCTAGAGAAAAAGTATGGGATGTACTTTTTGGCGAAGAAACTTACCCATTATGGACCTCAGCTTTTGGTGAAGGTTCGAGAGTAGAAACTGATTGGCAAAAAGGAAGCAAGGCTTTATTCCTCGGTTCTGGTAACAGTGGAATGGTTTCGAAAATTGCTGATAATGTACCTAATGAATATATGTCTATTGAACATTTAGGGATGATTAAAAATGGTATTGAAGATTATGATAGTGAAGAAGTAAAAAGCTGGGCAGGTGCAAAAGAAAACTATACCCTTACGGATTTAGATGGTAAAACCAATCTGTATATTTTTATGGAAATGGATGAATCTGAAAAGAATAAACCGATGATAGATATGTTTGCAGACATGTGGCCAAAAGCCTTAGCTAAAGTAAAAGAGCTAGCAGAACCATCTGCTGTAGTATAACATAACCCATAGCTTTGGCAACTTTTATGGTTGTCAAAGCTATTGCTGTAAAATTCTTTTCAAATAATCTACAACTCCATCATTACTTGGCGAAGGTGCAGCTGTGGAGATTAAAAAGCCATTTCTGTCTAATACTGCGTACCTTGGAAATCCATTCTTTATTCCAAAAAATTCATTAAAATATTTTTCATCAGCAGCTTCAGCCTTTAAATTTACTCCTGTAATTTCATGGGCTTTAATAGCTTTAATCCATAAATCTTTCGTATCATAAAAGTCTAAGTAAAGGAAAATTACTTTTTCATTTTTAAATTTGTCTCTTAGCATTTTAGCATAAGGCATTTCTATTAAACAGGCTTTGCACCAACTTCCCCAAAAGTCAATATAAACTACATTTCCCTTAAACGATTCGATACTTACACTTTCACCCTTCGTGTTTTTTAAACTGAATGTAGGTTTCTTTAAATACTGCTCATTTTTCTTGAGCCATTTTGCTTCAAGGAGTTCAGTATAAGGTGAATTTGGATATTTAGTTTCATAGTTGGATTTTAAAGCGCTAATCATTGCCACCTCATCCATATATTGAATATAAAATAGAATTAGCTCTCCTTGAACAACTTCTAATGTTTTTGGCTTATCAAAAAATAAAGAATCCATCAATTTAAATTGAGTTTTAATAGCCGTAACCCTATCCACATTGGTATTCGAAAACTTTTCCTTTACCAAAAATTGGGTATAATCGCCAATAGCGCCTAAATAATTCTTAGAAATAACCCCATCCGGCAAAACTTTAAACCTCTTCCAAAAATCATAGTAATTCACTGGCAATTCTGTACTTTTCATATCGTAAATCATCACGAATTGACTCTTTTTATAGAGACTAAAGTTGATTACTTCTTGTATGGTTTGGATATAAAAACTAGGAGAAAGTTTATTTCTATAATCTCCAAGAACAGCCATCCTATGTTGTTCTAAACTATCTAACATTTTACTATGATTCTCCACCTGTGCTTTTGTAAAAGCCATATATCCTGGCAAGGTATAAGGTTGCATTAACTTGGTTTGATAAAGAACTTCATTTTCACTAGCATAAGCACCAGCAAATTTTAATGTATGTTGATCTTCTACCATATTAAATGAACCATTTTCTCCAAACCAAAGGTTATAATATTGATTGCCAACAAATAACACCACTTCCTTTTCTTTATCTAATTTTAAACTGGTAGTAAATTCACCAACACTGTCTAACTTACCTGTAGACAGAATTATTCCTTTATAGTCGTTAAATACAGATGGATTACTAATTATCCTGTAGGCTAAATTTTTGGCTGATGGGAGCTTAAACTTCACCACTATATCTCCATAGCCATAAGTTATGATCGTAAATAATAACACTAAAGTTAAACTGAAAATTCTGTGTGCTTGCATCATAATGTTGGCTTAAAGGTTGGATAAAGATATTAAATTACAATCAATGTACGAAATAATTCGTACATAAAATTTATCACTATATTTATTTGGAATAAATCTAAACAATTCCCTATATTTGTTTCCAACAAGCAAATTGAAACAAATGCAACAAACGCTTACCGTACCAAAAATCAATTTTACCGAAGTATTTAGCACTAAAAATGGCGCTATTTATCAATCAGACAGCGAGGGCTGTTGGTATATTGATTTTGCCGGAAAGTTAGCTCGTTTCGATTATCGAAATTTATTGAAGCTTAAAAAAGCAGTTTATCAGATCGACATTGAAGATCGTTTGTTAAACAGTACTAAATCTGCCGACTTAGAAATCATCTTCATTTGCGCTTGCGATCATTGCTACGTTTTATCGCTTTTACAGATCATTAAAATGAAAGAGTTGTTACAAGGCACCTTCACCATGCTAGAGCTTAACCACATTATTTTCGATCGTTTACACCGCATTACCGCCTAATTAGCTAGAATTAGAATCTTTCTATATTGCCTTTAAATTCTTTTTGATTAGAACATAGCAGTACCTTTATTGTTATTAAAGTATCATTAACAAGTTTAGTCATGAAAGATATCATTCGTGTAAAGTGTTTACTATCATCAGATGTAGAAACATTACTTAATCAACAAATTAAAAAAGAAGCACATTCATCGGCTATTTACCTGTCTATGGCTTCATGGTGCAACAGAAACGGGTACGATTTTTCTGCAGACTATTTCTTTAAGCAGGCAGAAGAAGAAAGAGAACACCAACTTAAAATATACAAGTACGTTTTAGATATGGGAGGAACTTCTATTTCTCCAGATATTACCAACATTAAGTTAGAATACAATTCGTTTAGAGAAGTATTTGAAGATGCATTAGATCAAGAAATTAGTGTAACTCAATCTTTAAAAAACATTGCAGCTCGTTGCCAAAAAGAACAAGATTTTGTAACGTTAGAATTCTTAAATTGGTTCTTTAGAGAGCAAAGAGAAGAAGAATACAAAGCCCGCAGAGCATTAGAATTGTTCGAAGTAATTGGCGAAGAAGGTACTGGAAGATGGCAGATCGACAAACACGTTGGTCAGATTGCTTACAATAGCGAAGCTTAATACCTCCCCCAACCTTCTCCTAGAACAGAGAAAGCCATAAAATTTAGAAAGGTGCATATTAAACAATATGTACCTTTTTCATTATATTGTATAACCAAACTGCTTATAAGTTTGGGCGTTTTAACACGCTATGCGCTATATCCCCGATGAAAAACGGGGGATGCCGCTCCTATCGTTAACGCAATTCATCGCATAACATACCATCATGTCGAAAAAAGACAAAAAGAAAGATAAGGATAAAGACAAAAAGAAGAAGAAAAAGAAAGAATGCTGCTTTAAGTATTTAAAAGGGAAGAGATGTGACAATTGCCCAAATGGTTAAGTAATTAGACTTAACTGTGGCTGATAACCACTTTTCAAAGCATTCATTATCGACTTTGGAGTTAACACTTTAACCACAGTAGATAAAGCAATTTGTTTACCTGCTGCATAACCAAAAGGCGACCATTGATAAATCAAATCATTAACAACAAGATAAGCTTCATTGTCAATAGAGATAAAAGTCCCAGTAGGTAAATCTTTTAATGTAGCCTGAAAGGTTACTTTTTTACCTTGTTCATCTATTCGTTCTCTATGCAAAATTTTATCTATTGCTCCTATCTTGGTTTTGAGGTTAAAACCATATTCAGGATTGCCTTTAAGCCAAGCTGCTTTAAAAAGATTAGCTGCTATTCTTCTACATTCAAAACAAGGTCTATGCCCCGCAGCTAGTGCCGTTGCTTCATCTAAAAAGAACAATTCTGTCCATAAATTAGGCGACATGATTACTCTACGCCTTCCTTTAAATACTAACTCACAACTAATCCAGGCCTTATGCTTAAAAGGGCGTAATATGGTTTTACCCGTACCATGTAATTGCCCTCGATTACCTAACCATTTGCCACGAGCTTTGGTGGTAATGAGATTGCCAAAAGGATCTACACGATTTTGAAGCATTTGGTTTTCTTTATTATACGAAGCTATTAAAAACCTTACCATCTACCTTTTAACATCTACTTGAACCTGTAAAATACCAGCTGCCGAATCATTTTTAGGCAGGATGTTGAGTTTAATTTTTTTCACACTGAATGAATCACCATTACTATGAACTAAATTAAATTGATCTTTTAAAATGGTGTATGTGTCTGTACTGTAAAGTGGGTATGGCTTCCATGTTGTAGATTCATCAATCGAATATTCTAAATTCCATGATTGAGGAACTTGTACCCCGCCTTTATCATCATACCAATAAACAGCAAAAGATTTTATAGCTGTAGACTTCTCAAAGCTCAATTCTATAGACTGAGCTTTCCCTTTTTGGGGATAAGATGTCCAACGTGCTATGCTATTGTCAAAAGAATGTTTTGGGAATTTTCCATTTACTATGGCAAACACATTTTCACCTGTGTTTGTATAACTAGCTTTAATATTATTAATTTCTTTAGGCAAGGATATTAATTCCTCTCTCAATGTAGGTTCATTTTCCGGAAACCATATATTCATTGTCGAAACGCCCCTATTGTTCCAAGCGTAGTAGGGTAATAGATTTAAATTGGCGTTATGCACCTCTCCTTTAAGGTCAATATATTTAGCAGGTATTTTTCTTACAAACTCAATATTCGGCAACTCGCTTGCATCGCCCTTGCTAACTATAGGATTTTCTACTTGAGCAGGAATATAATATCGAGTTACATCTGCATTGTTATCTACACCTTCAGCACAATACACAATTGGCCCTCTGGTAATTGCAATTCGGTTTCGATCAGCTTCAACTCTTTCATCTGCTTTTGTATAACGTACTGGCATAGGTAAGCGTAGTTCAACTTTATCTCCTTTATTCCACTTTCGGTTGATAGAAACGAAGCCCTTATTAACTTTATCATCCTTTATTTGCTTACCATTTACCCAAATGGACCAAGGTTTAGCATCATTATCCGTGAATTTATAAAGTCCACCAGGTACGAATTGAAATCCGGTCCAACTTGGAATTCTAAGTTTTACAGCAAATGTTTGGTTAGGTTTAGTAGGATTTATTTCTAGTTTAATTAATTCATCAAAAGGATAATTACTCGTTTGTTTCAGGTAAACGTTTCCCGAACTCAAAGGAATAACTGTTGTACTACTAGTATAGAAAACACAGTAAATGTCAGTTTGGGTATTGGCATACATCATTCCCGAAACTTGTGGTATTAATCTTGCTAAGTTTGTTGGACAACAGGCTGTCCCAAACCAATGAGAACGGTCTACCATACCTTCTGACTGAAGTGGATTTACATAAAAAAACTTGTTACCCTCGAGGTTGACTCCAGCCAATACGTTATTTAATAAGGCTACTTCAGCGATGTCCATATATTTTCCATCTTTATTCAATAAGAACATACGATGATTAAAGAATACGTTGCCTACTGCTGCACAAGTTTCGTTATACGCTTCTTTATTTGGCAAAAGAAATTCATCCCCAAATCCTTCTATTCCTTGAACTGCACCGAGACCGCCTGTGATATGCATACGGGTATCTGTGATATTTTTCCAGATTTTATTCAGCGCAGGGTTAAGTGAAGAATCGTCAGTAAATGCGCCAACATCAGACATAGCTGAATACAAATACATTGCCCTTACCGCATGCCCAACTGCTTTATCCTGTTCTCTAACAGGCTTATGTTGTTGTGCATATTCAGGAGACATTGGTCCTTTTCCATTAGGCATGTATGTTACACCTCTGATGTTTAAAAAATTCTTTGACATATCTAGATACAGTTTGTTGCCCGTAACTCGATATAATTTAACCAGCGCAAGTTCAATCTCTTCATGACCCGGTGCTTGATTTACAGGTTTTCCATTATTATATTTTGGGTCTCCCTCAAAAAACACTTTATTAACATGTTTGGCGCTTTTCTCTGCAACTTCCAATAAATTTCTTTTACCAGTTGCCTGATAGTAAGCAACGGCAGCTTCGTATAGATGGCCTATATTGTAAAGTTCATGGCTATGCACTTCCCAGGAATAAGGTTTATCCCCCATTCCAGATTCTCCCCATAATGTTGCACTTTTATATGAACCAGTAATATGAGGTGGGTAAAAGTAGCCATCTTTTTGTTGGGCGGCCGCTATAATTGTAGCAAGATCATCTATTTCTTTCTCCAGTTTGGCATCGCGTCCAATTTGTAGTAGATAGGCTGCACCCTCTATCACTTTAAAGAGATCTGACGAAGAAAATCTACTATTAGAAGGTAACGGACCTTCTTTTCCACTTAAATAATTTGCTGTTCTTTGTAAATCCTCAACAGCATTCTTTGTACGATCGAAAGCTACAGGCACCAATACTTCTTTTTGAATTCTGATACGCTCACTCCAAAACTTGTCTGTTAGTTTAACTTTATTGAATGCAATAGGTATTAATAAGTCTGATGATCCATTACTTTTTTTTAATTGAAACGATTGTGCTAAACAATTTGCAATGGAAAAGTTAAATAGAAGAAGCAGGTTTAAACTTAATAATTTATACATGACAAGTAATTATTGATATACTAGGATTACAATAAAGATAGAGTTAAATTATTTCCTTTTAAATAGTAGATATTTTCTTATGATTGGCATTACCACAAAACATTATTTGTATCTTATAACAATGCAAGCCGAAATAGAATTTCACCGCAACGTGTTAAATTAACAAGATTTATTATTGAGATTATTGAGGTTTCACATGCCCATTAATAGATTTAATCCATTTAATAGCTGCTTTTAGCGTTTCTTGTGATTTTGAGGAGGCCGTATTATGTCCCAAATCTGGAAATAACTGGTACTCGTATGGCTTACCTAGCGCTTTAAGTGTATTGAGGTGTTCTATTGATAAACCTACTGGAATTTGTATATCTTTTCCGCCAAAAATCCAAAGCCCTGGAATAGATAGCTTTGTGAGTACATCGTTCGGATCAGTGCCGATAAACTTATATTTATCAGCATCGTTGCGTATGTGTTCGCGTGCCTCAGCTTCAGTATGCGTTTCCCAAAATTTAGAATTTCCATTTGTATAAAACTGAAACCTCAATTGCTCGAGCGTTGTAACGACTGGTCCACTAAACAATACCATAAAGTTCACATTGCGATTTGTTTTTGCAGCAATAGGAATTACCCAGCCTGCCTGACTAAAACCCATTAAGCCTAATGGCCCATGAACAGCAGGAAGATGTGCCAAAAGAGTGTTGGAAGCAGCGCTTGCATCTAAAGCCAAAAGGGTAAGATTAGAAGAATCAATATTGTTAGTTCCTACTTCTGGACCAGCATAAACTCCTCCTGATTTTCCCACCCCACGTTTATCATAGGTTAATACTGCAATTCCGTTTTCAGCCAGAAAAGATGCCATTTTAACCATTCTTATTTCCTGCCCAGACCCGTGTACAAGAATTACTGCTGCATAAATATGTTTGGGTTTAAAGATAGTACCAGCAATAGAAACTCCTACACTTTTGAATTCGACATTTTCCATGGTGAAGTTCGGTGGGTAAGTAGAATCGGGTGTAGTTTGTGCAAATGCGCTAAAACATGCACAGCAAAGTAGCAGAAATAAATATGGTTTCATTGTTGTTAAATTAAAGGATTTGATGCCCCGTTATCAATACTATTTAAATGTAAAACAATATTACCCCAGGCAGAACACAGGTACAAACAAATGTGATGGAATAAGGGAAAAATGTGACGAAAGGAGGTTTATAGTTAGCATTATTAAACAACCAGAAACCTAGTATAACAAATCAAAACATCCTTAAACGCAAAAACCTCAACTTACGTTGAGGTTTTAAAGGTGGTGCCTGCTGGAATCGAACCAGCGACACAAGGATTTTCAGTCCTTTGCTCTACCGACTGAGCTAAGGCACCATCGCCCGTTTGGGATTGCAAATGTAGTTTCTTTTTTTAAAAACTAAAATATTTTTTCAATTTATTTCTACTATTTCAGTAACACCGAAGTATTCTCTCTAAATATCAAGGCATTACATTCTCAAAAAAAATCAAATTTATTCATATCGATTCTAAATTTTATAAATTATGCATGCATAGTAATATATATTAATTTAAAATATTTTAACTTAGCCTAACCAAGGAGCAAAGAAACTATGGCATCACAAATTATCTTTATCATCTTAGTCATTGCAGGCATAGCCTTATTTAGCTTTAATGTGCGCAAAGTTATTCGCAATATTAAAATCGGGAGACCTGCTGGTCGTAGCGATCAACCTGCAAAAAGGTTTATGACCATGCTCAAAGTGGCTTTCGGTCAGACTAAAATGGCGGCAAGACCAATTCCCTTTTTATTACACTTGGTGGTTTACTTGGGTTTCGTGATCATCAATCTGGAAGTGCTAGAGATTATGATTGATGGTATTTTTGGCACACACCGTGTATTTAATGGTTTAGGAGGTTTATATAATTTCTTAATTGGCTCTTTCGAGTTCTTAGCCTTAGGGGTTTGGTTGGCTTGTGCTATTTTCCTTATCCGCAGAAATATTTTAAAACTGAAACGTTTCGGAGGTGTAGAAATGAAAGCTTGGCCAAAGTCTGACGCCAACTACATTTTAATTACTGAAATTCTATTGATGTCTGCCTTCTTATTAATGAATGCTGCAGATTTCAAATTACAAGCATTGGGCGAAGCACATTACGTAACAGCTGGTTCTTTTCCAGTAAGTTCATGGTTGCAAGGCTTACTACCTGCTAGTGCATCGAGTTTAATTGTGATAGAGCGAGTGTGTTGGTGGTTCCATATCATTGGTATTTTTGCTTTTTTAAACTACCTACCCTATTCAAAACATTTCCACATCATATTTGCCTTCCCAAATACATACTTCTCTAATTTAGAGCCAAAAGGCGAATTTACCAATATGGCTAGTGTTACCAATGAGGTTAAAGCCATGCTTGATCCTTCTTTTGTACCCTCAGAAACTGCACCCGGTAAATTTGGGGCTAAAGACGTGAACGATTTAAGTTGGATTAATTTGATGAACGCTTATACCTGTACTGAGTGTGGCCGTTGTACTTCAGTTTGTCCGGCAAACATTACGGGCAAATTGTTATCGCCCCGCAAAATTATGATGGACACCCGCGACCGTATGGAAGAAGTGGGCAAGAACATAGATAAACATGGAGCTGAGCACCAAGATGGAAAAGCATTGTTAGACGATTACATCAGTCGTGAAGAAATTTGGGCTTGTACCAGCTGTAATGCTTGTACAGAGGCCTGTCCTATCAATATAGATCCTTTGGCAATTATAGTTGAGTTAAGAAGATTTGCTGTAATGGAAGAATCGGTTGCACCTGGAAGCATCAATGCCATGCTGGGTAATGTAGAAAACAATGGTGCCCCTTGGAAATATTCTCCTGCAGATAGATTGAATTGGGCTGAGCAGAGTTAGATTAAGGATAAAAGAGCAAGGAACAAGGAACAAGGAACAAAGATCAGAAAGTCATAAGACTGAAAGATTAAGAACAAAGAGAAAGATTAAGGAAGTTCAAGTCTTAATACTTGATACTAACTACTAAATACTTAAAAATGGAATTCAAAGTACCAACAATGGCCGAATTAATGGCTATGGGCGAAGAGCCTGAAATATTATTCTGGGTAGGTTGTGCAGGAAGTTACGATGAACGTGCACAAAAAATCACAAGAGATATCTGCAAGATTTTACATCATGTAGGCATCAAATATGCCGTATTGGGAACAGAAGAAAGTTGTACTGGAGACCCTGCTAAAAGGGCTGGAAACGAATTTCTATTCCAAATGCAAGCCATGACTAATATTGAGGTATTAAATGGCTATAACATTAAGAAAATAGTTACTGGTTGTCCCCATTGCTTCAACACCATTAAAAATGAATACCCAGGTTTAGGTGGTACGTATGAGGTAATTCACCATACCCAATTGATCCAAGATTTGATTAACGAAGGTAAGCTTAAAGCAGAAGGTGGTGAAAGTTTTAAAGGTAAAAAAATCACCTTCCATGACCCTTGTTATTTAGGTCGTGGAAATGGCGTTTATGAAGCTCCGCGTAAAGCATTGGAAGTATTAGATGCTCAATTGGTAGAGATGAAGCGTTGCAAAAGCAATGGCCTTTGCTGTGGAGCTGGTGGTGCCCAAATGTTTAAAGAGCCCGAAAAAGGTTTTAAAGACATCAATATTGAAAGAATTGAAGAGGCATTAGAAACACAACCAGCAATAATTGCTGCAGGTTGCCCATTTTGCATGACCATGTTAAGTGATGGTGTTAAATTAAAAGACAAAGACCAAGAAGTTAAAGTATTAGATATTGCTGAAATTACAGCAAGGGCTAATGGGCTATAAAAAAAATTCATCCTCAGCTTTTGAATATAGCTAAGATATTGATGATATTGAAAAATAAAACTCTATACTTCTGTTAACTTTCTATCCATAATTTCCTCTAAAACTCCATCCCACAAACTGATGCGTTTTTGAAGAGATTCTATGCTTGCTTTTTCGGCTTCAGCCCAGCGTTGTTCATCTGTACCGCAAAGCTTTGCAGTCATCTCAAGTGCCAAGTGACTATGGTGATCTCCATCAACTTCAATATGTCTCTCCAAATAATATTTAAAATCTGAAATGCTTTCTGGAAAATTTTTATGGATATCATTCACAATAGAGATAAACATGTTTGGAATTAAATCTTCCCTACCAAATGTAAAAACGGCAGATTGGATATAATCCTTATTGCTATTTATCACTTCAAAAGTATGCTCAACAAATTCTTTTGCTTTAGGCTGCACTGTAACAATATCGAGTGCCAAGGTTAAATTGCCATTTGCTTTTAAATGATCAACAAACTTTGCTATCTGATCAACGTCAGCTCCACATTGTTTCATGGCATCTAAATACATTTCAAAATGACTTTTTCTTATACCATTCCGATCTATATCAGACTCTTCTCCAGCAACAATTTCATTAATTAGATATCTTGTATCAGCAGCTCCTTTTGGAAACCAAGGAATAGACGTACAGGTCAAGTTATTTTGTAATGATTTTAACAATGACATAAAATCCCACACTGCAAAAATATGGTATTTCATAAAAATTTTAAGGTCGTCTATTTTCTTAATTGCAGCATATACTTTGTGATTAATAATCTCTTTCCTTAAAGGCTCTATTGCTTTTTGAAGTTTTGCTAGGTTCTCATTCATCTGGTGCAAAGATACCTCTCTACATTAATTAAGCTTTAAATATTTATTACTTATTTTACCAAAAAAGACCAATGACTGATTATTTATGCACCAACAATGTGGCATTCATTTTCTTAAAATTCTCTGCTAAGGCATTCAGTTCACTTACCTCAATATTTTTAAGCGGAATAACCATGTAAGTTCCCATTGAATCTATATCTCCGGCCCTATCATTTCTCGTTTGCACAATCACATCATCATTTTTGGTACGTAAATACAACTCCCCTTTTGTAGTAGTTCCATAATAATCCATGCTTTTTAAACGAGCGAGATTAAAAGCAAAATATTCCTGTTTTCCATTGTTAAATACCTTGCGATACCTACAAAAACCTGTGTTAGTAACATTAATTTCAAAGCGTTTAATATCCTTGATCTGGCTATCATTGTCATAATATTTGGTTAGGATATTTTGGATAATAACCGTATTTTCTTCAGGTAAATCGAAACCAGAAAAAACACAAAAAGCGATGCAAGCAGTAAAAGAAAACACAATTTTTAAGTTCAATGTAAACTTTTTCATCAGAGCGGAGTTTTAATAGAAGTAAATTAAATAAAATGATAAATTTGAATATGATTTTTTCTCCACAATCTAAAGTTTGGATTTACCAAAGCAACCGTCAGTTTACAGCTACAGAAACTGCAGAAATTCAACAGCAATTGGATGCTTTCACCGCACAATGGAAGGCTCATGGCCATCAGTTAAAAGCTAAGGGAGAAATCTTTTATAATTTCTTTATTGTGCTTACTGTAGATCAGGATGCAGCGTCAGCAACAGGTTGTTCTATCGATTCATCTGTTAGGCTAATTAAAGAGATTGAAAGCACTTATGGGGTAGATTTGTTTGATAGATTTAACATGGCTTACAAAATAGGTGATGAAGTACATGTAAATACTAAAGAAGATTTTGAGACTTTAATTACCATCAAAAAGATTGGTCCACAAACCATTGTTTTTAATAACCTTGTACAAACGTTAGCAGAATTTGAGCAGAAATGGGAAGTTCCCTTAGCAGAAAGTTGGCATAAAATGATTTTCTCTGAGCAATTGAGTGCATAATCCCCTAAAAGGGACATTTTTTCAATGTCAATTTGAGCTTGTCGAATACAATTTAAAAACTTGAAACGAAAAACGTGGCAAGATCAACATACCGCAGTACTTTCAAAAACCTTAACAATCATTAACAAACATTAGATATATTAATTTGTTATATTTATTAACATTAAACCATATCTATGTCTCGCTGGCTCAAAATTTCCCTTAAGATACTTGCTTCTCTTTTTGTACTGATCATTATCATTTGGTTAGGAGCGGCTTATTACATTAACCATAACAATAAAGCTATTTTAAATACCATTTTAACGCAACTAAATTCTAATGTGAATGGTAAAATAGAAGTTGCCAGTATGGAGACTACCCTGCTAAAAGGTTTCCCCGGGATATCTGTTTCACTAAAAAAAGTACAATTAAGAGATAGCTTATGGTCGCAGCACAAGCACGATTTGCTTCATGCTGATGATATTGACGTTTCTTTAAATATGTTCTCGTTAATGGCGGGCAATATTAACATTAATAAAATTGGGATCAATAATGCAGGTATTTACATTTATACAGATACCACAGGTTACAGCAACACTAGTATGTTTAAGTCTAAAAATACAGGCAAACCTGCAGATCCAAAAGACAAACAAGCATTTGAGATTAAACGTGTAGACTTTAATAATGTGAACCTGATTGTAGAAAATCAAAAACGATACAAATTATTCCATTTTTTAATAGACGAACTTAAAGGAAAAATAGATTATCCAGATTCTGGTTGGAATGGAAATCTGAAACTTAAAACGCTGGTTAAGAGTTTCGCTTTTAACACCAGAAAAGGTAGTTTTTTAAAAGATAAAAAATTAGAAGGCACTTTAATTGCACATTACAATAACGCAACAAAAGCAGTGACGATTGATCCGGAAAAGCTTACAATTGGTAATGATGAGTTTATTATTGGAGCAAAAATAGATTTGGCTAAAAATGAATCAGCTTTTGCTATAGATATTAGGGCTGATAAAATTCTTTATAAAAATATTGCCTTATTGCTGTCCCCCAATATATCATCAAAGCTATTGAAATTTGCAATAGATGAGCCAATTGCGGTTCTAGGGCACATTATAGATGATGGTAGTAAAATCAAAACCGATCCTTATATCAACGTTAGGATGACTGTTAAAGACAATACGGTAACTATTCCATCAGGGCAATTAACCAAATGCAATTTCTTAGGCACTTTTACCAATAAAGATAGCGTTGGCAAATCCATAGGGGATGAAAATTCTGCCATTCGCTTCTATAATTTAACAGCAGATTATTACAATGCTCCTTTAAAAGTGGATACATTTTCTATTACCAATTTAGCAAGACCTTTGGCCGCTGGACTTGTAACTTCACAATTTCCATTAGAAAAATTGAATAGTTCGATAGGAGGTGAAACATTTGACTTTAAAAATGGAACCGCTAATTTAAGGTTATACTGCAAAGCAGACATTGATAATTTTAGGTTTACCAAACCTGTTATTTCTGGAACAGTTGATATTAAAAATGCAGATATCACCTACATTCCTAGAAATATGAAACTGGTTAACAGCTCATTAACCTTAAACTTTAATCAGAAAGATTTAAACATAACAGGAAGTAGATTTCAATTAGGCAAAAGTGTATTAAACATGAATTGTTCGATACAGAATTTCCTTAATTTCTATTATACAGATCCAGAAAAGATTTTGGTAAATCTGAAACTAAGTAGTCCACAATTATATTTAAACGAGTTTATGCCGTTTTTAGGGACTAGAAAAAAAGTGAAAAGGAAACCTGTGAGTAAAAACGCTATCAAAGAAGTTTCTGATCAACTGAGTGCAGTTTTAGAAGCCTCTAAAGTAAACATTCAACTTAATGTAAATAAGGCCATCTACAAGCGCTTTGTAGCGACTAATCTGAATGCAAACATTGCAATGCTAACCGACGGCATATATTTTAATAAACTAAGCGTAAGTCATGCTGGTGGAAACTTAAGTATGACTGGTAATGTTAAACAATCTGGCACCATTAATAAGTTTGTGATGAATGCTGTGGTAAGCAAAGTAAATGTAAAGGAGTTCTTTTATGGTTTCGAAAATTTCGGACAGAATTCAATTACCAATCAGAATTTAAGAGGTTATTTATCTGCTAAAGTAAATGCTTCTGGCAGCATAACTGATAATGGAAGCATTGTTTCGAGATCGATGTATGGGCAAGTCATTTTTAACTTGAGCAAAGCTGCCTTAGTTAATTTCGAGCCGTTACAAAAGGTACAGAAGCTCGCATTTGCCAATAGAGATTTTTCAAATATTGCAATTGATAATTTAGATGGCACCTTAACTTTAAATGGAGATAAGATAGCCATTAGCCCAATGCAGGTGAATACAAGTGTACTTAACTTTAACATGAAAGGCATTTATGGTTTGGGCGCTGGAACAGATATAGCAATGGATATTCCGCTAAGGAACCCTAAAAAAGATGAAGAATTGACTAGTAAATCAGAAAAGAAACAAGCCAGAATGAAAGGTATTGTTTTACACCTGAAAGCAGTTGATGATGGTAAAGGTGGAATGAAAGTACGATGGAATAAGGATCATGATTAGAGCTAGAAGATGTGGAATGTAAATATAAAATCAAGTGTCTTCGACAAGCTCAGACTGACAATTAAAGCGTTTGATCTTCCTCTACTAACATTAAAAATCAAGCGGACCTAATCTTCTCATATTCCTCATGATGAGGTACTGCCTATGCCTAATGTAACCCGTTGGGTGTTTTGGTGTCCAGCGACGGGGGTTAGGGAAACAAGCAGCGATTAATGCCGCCTCACCCCTTCTTAAATTAGCACAAGATTTACCATAGTAAGCTTGCGATGCGGCTTCAGCACCATAAATGCCATCACCCATTTCTATTACATTCAAATAAACCTCAAGAATGCGCTCTTTACTCCATAATAATTCTATCAGCAAGGTGAAATAAGCCTCAAAACCCTTTCTAATATAAGATCTGCCTGGCCAAAGAAATACATTCTTAGCAGTTTGCTGAGAAATGGTACTTCCCCCTTTTATCTTTTTGCCTTTTGCATTATTAGCATAAGCTTTTTCAATTGCTTTAATATCGAAACCCATGTGCTGCAAAAAAAGCTGGTCTTCTGCAGATACCGCAGCACGTTTCATGTTATCAGAGATGTCTTCAAACTTAACCCATTTGCGATCAGCTTTGGCTACTTTACCCTCAGCTTTGCGCTCCCAATTTCTTTGCACCATTAATGGCGTAATTGGCGGATTAATGAACCGATAGGCTAAAACCCAAATCACACTCAACAGCACAAACCACAAAATAACTTTGCCAGTAACAATGGCAATGCGTTTAAATAAAGAAGGTTTACTAGTGGTTTTGCTTGTTCGTTTGGCCATTAGACCAAAGGTAGTAGTTTTTAATTACATAGATACATGGGCATATTAAGTTTAATCTATTAGCGGGTTCTCACCGATTGATAAATTTTCTTGCAGTCTAGCCAGTCAAAACCTACAAGCTCAGGATGAAAATTCTGGGTTTATTCGAGTGAATTTAAACTGTCATCCAGTCTTCCTTATCTTTTGATTAGATCCTAAACGATAAACCATTTGTTTCAATTGAATTTATACTTATTTTGGACATAAAATAACACATCATGAAAATCCTTGCTTATTGCGTTGCTGTAATTACCCTAATCATCTTTGCGTCTGCTAACCTAGCTAAAGAAAATGAAAAACCTGAATGGGTTTCTTTATTTAATGGTAAGGATATTAAGGACTGGAATGTAAAAATACATCGTCATGAGTACAACAAGAATTTCGGTAATACTTTTAGGGTTGAAGATGGATTGATTAAAGTAAGATACGATCAATATGGAGATTTTGATGATCAATTTGGACATCTTTATTATAAAACTCCTTTCTCCTATTATCATTTAAAGTTAGAATATCGTTTTATTGGTCAATTACACAATGGAGCCCCTAGTTATACTTTGCGCAATAGCGGCGTGATGTTTCATTCTCAAGACCCTAAAACAATGCCTAAAGAGCAAGATTGGCCAATTTCTATTGAAATGCAGTTTTTAGGAGGCTTAAGTGATGGTAAAGCCAGACCAACAGGCAACATGTGTTCACCAGGTACAAACGTAGTCTACAATGGAAAAATTGCAGCAGACCACTGCATCAATTCTACCTCAAAAACCTATGATGGCGATCAATGGGTAAAAGCAGAACTAATTGTATTAGGCGATTCGCTAATTACCCACATCATTAATGGCGATACAGTATTAAAATATTCAAAACCCCAAATTGGTGGAGATGTTGCCAATCGTTATGATCCTAAAATTAAAATAGATGGCAAATTATTAAAAAGTGGTTTTATCGCCTTGCAAAGTGAAGGGCAGCCTATTGATTTTAGAAAAATAGAAATTAAAGACCTAAGCACAGCTAGAAAGAAATAATATGGCAAAATCTACATTAAGCGATACCCAACAAGTTGAAGAACTTATCTCGAAATTAGATTTAGATATAAGAGAAACTGTTCAAACCATTAGAGCTATCATTTTAGCTACCGATCCAGAAATTAATGAACAGGTAAAATGGAATAGTCCAAGTTTTTACTATACCGGAGCGATGAAACCATTTGATCCGAAAGAATACAAAAGAGACATTGTGGTTTGTAACTTACATCGAGGTAAAATTTTGTTAGTTTTTCCTACAGGAGCAAAAGTTAAAGATAAGCTAAAAGGCAAAGATTACCCTGATGGAAGGAAAATCATTACTATAAATGGTTTAGCGGATGTAAAGACAAAACAAAAGGATTTACAACAGGTAATTAAAGATTGGTTAGCTATGGTAGAGAAGTAAAATCAACCGTCATATCGAAGAAGGAACGGCTGAGGTATCTTCCTTCCTAAAAACTGCTGGCTTACTGAAATGAAAGACAAGAGACTTCTCACTACACCGTGTTCCGTATCGAAGTGACGATGTGGTTTGCGTCATATCGACAGAGCGGAGCGACGAGATATCTCTTTCCTATTTCTTCTGGCTTATGCTTTCAATGATCATGTGCTCACTAACTTAGAGATTTCTCCTCCTGAAGAACTCGTTCGAAATGACGGTTATTAAAGACATAAAAAAACCGCTCCCGAAAATCGGAAGCGGTTAAATTTTATACTTGAGATCCTTCGACTAGTTCAGGATAACAAAGTAAGATTATTCAGCTACAACTTCGAAAGGAACTTTAACTTTCACTTCTTTGTGTAAGTTTAAGTTTGCGATATACTCGCCTACCATTTTAGGTTCAGTTTCGAAAGTAATACGACGACGATCAACTTCAAAGCCTTTAGCTTTTAAAGCATCAGCGATCATGATTGTATTTACAGCTCCAAAGATTTTACCAGTTTCACCAGCTTTAGCACCAATGCTTAATTTCACATCAGTTAAACGCTCAGCAATACCTTCAGCATCTTTCTTAATTTTATCTTGTTTAAAAGCAGCTTGCTTTAAGTTTTCTGCTAACACTTTTTTAGCAGATGGCGTAGCCAATTGTCCAAATCCCTGAGGAATTAAATAATTACGACCGTAACCTGGTTTTACATTAACGATATCGTCTTTCTCACCTAGTGATTTGATATCTTGCTTTAAAATAATTTCCATTCTCTGCGCTTATTTTAATTGGTCAGTAACAAAAGGCAACAAACCTACGTGTCTAGCACGTTTAACAGCTTGTGCAACTTTACGTTGAAATTTCAATGAAGTACCAGTTAAACGGCGAGGTAAAATTTTACCTTGATCATTGATGAATTTTAACAAGAAGTTTGCGTCTTTGTAATCAATATATTTAATTCCGTTTTTTCTGAAACGGCAATATTTTTTTCTGTTATCGTCCACTTTTGGAGCGGTAACATATTGTATTTGATCCTTTGCCATTATGCTCCAGCCTCCTCTTTCTTAGGTTTTTTGTTAAAAGCACCACTACGTTTTTTCTCGCTATAAGCAATCGCATGGCGATCTAATCTTACAGTTAAGAAACGTAAAACACGCTCATCACGTTTCAACGCTAGTTCTAACTTGTTAATTAATTCCCCTTCAGCTTTGTATTCTGTAAGGTGGAAAAATCCACTTGCTTTTTTTGCAATCGGATACGCTAATTTTCTCAAACCCCAATTGTCTTCTGCGACAATTTCGGCTCCGCTATCAGTAATAATGCTTTTGAATTTAGCTAATGCCTCTTTCGCAACATCTTCTGATAACAACGGGGTAAGAACGATAACAGTTTCGTACTGATTCATCTTTGTTATTTAATTGTTATTTAAAATTTAATTTCCGCTTTAAAACGGGTTGCAAATGTAGTGAGATTATTCTTAAAATCAAAAGGTTAATGAGAAAAATTTAGTGAATGATATCGAAAAGTCCAAGAGTAGGAAATTCTGGGAGATAATTACATAACTTATTGACCATCAATTTAAACGATTGGTAAAAGTTTGTCGGTGGCAATCGGCAATTTCAGTCCCGCTCTCACTTCAATCTTTTTGTGCTTCAACAAGCTCAGCTTAACAAAAAGGATTTCCGTTAAATCGGGTTTATTTAACAAAGGCGGTTGTCCTTGGAATGAACTTTGCCAAGTTCTTATTTTTAGCTCCTAACAAAATTTATCAAGGCTTTTCTTTAGGCCTTATCGTCTTTCTTTGGATAATTTAAAGCAACACTTATTTAGATAGTTTATATAAGTATATGGCAAAACCACCCATCAGCCTAAAAAACACTCTTATCTTACTCATGTTTAATTAATTATACATCAAAGGTCGATAACAATTTTCAATTAAACATCAGTGGTAGCACGTATTTGTGAAAAATACCTACTATTAGGTATGCTGCATCATACTAAAGAAAAAGCAAAAAAAAATGTCTATCTCGTAAGAAATAGACATTTAAAACTAAGTGTAGTAGCTTATTTTATCGAAAGCGTTTCAATAAATTCTTGATCTTTAGCTCTAACAATAAATGTAAGTTCTTTTGCTTCACTCTTCTCAGTATTGAATTTTTTCATAAACTTAGCTTTACTTGCAAAAACTTTAGCATAAAGTTCTTCATTGTACTCGTTTAAGATTTTAACTTCAATTGGTCCACTTGGCGCATTATCCATATTAAGTGTAATCACATTATTTTCTTTAGTTAAAACAGGCTTAAAAAACTCTGTAATTACGGCATCAGAAACTAATGTTTTGCCATTTTCTATAGTAACTTGGTATTCAATTAGTTTTTTATCATTCTCAATTTTCACAGTATAATTTCCATCAGGAAAAGCTTCTAAATTATAAACTTTCGTTAAAGGTCTTACTGCATGAATTTTTTGTTCATAAATTACCCCATCGTACAAACTATGAATGGATAAATTAACATCCTGAGCCTCTTCTATTAAAAAAACAATTGACTTTTCATCTCCATTCTTCACTTTTAGTGAAAAATCATCATAATTTGCGAATGCAACAGTAGAAGTTAATAAGATAACTGCTAAAAGACTAGTTTTTAATAAATTTTTCATAATATGATTGCTTAAAAGAGTTAATAAATAATTGTTAAACAAAAATACTACTGATTATCACGCTAATTTTATGGCATATTTTCCAATATCTATGCAAAATTACCCCAATAACTATTTTGTTTACGTTAAATTAACAATAGACCATAATTTTTAAGTTAATTTTGCATTAGAATATGAAAAAGATAAGGCCAAGTTTCGAAATTGTTGAACCTTCTTTTGGGAGTTCTTTCTCTTATTCTAAATACGTAACTAACGCCAACAATAAGGCTCATTTATGGCACTATCACCCAGAAATTGAGATGGTATTTGTAAATGGCGGTGCTGGCAAACGCCAAATTGGGAGTCATATTTCATACTATACCGAAGGCGATTTGATATTAATAGGCACTAATTTGCCTCATTGTGGTTTTACCGATGAAACCACTGGTAACAAAAATGAGGTTGTAATACAAATGAAACCGGATTTTTTAGGCACCGACTTTCTATCACTTAAAGAAACTAAAGGTATTGCCAACTTATTCGAAAAAGCTAAATATGGTATTGCTTTTGGCAAAGACACCATGAAACTTGTTGGACATACCTTAGAAAAAATGAATAGTTTATGGTCATTCGAGAAATTACTAGCGCTTTTAAGTGTACTACGAGAACTTGAACAAGCTTCTGATTATACCTTGTTAAATGCTCAAAATTTCTCTTTAGAAATGCAAGTTCAAGACAATGACAGAATTAACATGGTTTTCAACTATGTTAAGGATCATTTTTTAGAAGAAATTAGCCTAGAAGACATTGCAGAGATGTCAAGCATGACAGTGCCTTCGTTTTGTAGGTATTTTAAAAAGATCACCAAAAAAACCTTTACCAAATTTGTAAACGAATATAGAATTGTACATGCTTCTAAATTGTTAGCCGAAAAACCAATTAGCATCGCAAATATTAGCTACGAAAGCGGTTTCAATAACTTTAGTCACTTTAACAAGCTATTTAAAGAGTTTACAGGGAAAAGCGCTTCTCAATACCGAAAGGAATTGAAATCTATGATTAAATAAAAGCAACAAATTTTGGAACTACTTATCTGGTAGTAATTTTTCAACATTCCAAATTTGAACCCTTACAACAACTAAAATTTTCCTATTTTCGTTGCGATGGAAAATTTTATTGTTTCGGCTCGTAAATATCGCCCTGCTACGTTTGAAACCGTAGTTGGACAACAGCATATTACGGGAACTTTAAAAAACGCCATCAAGAATAATCAATTGGCCCAGGCATTTTTGTTTTGTGGACCACGTGGTGTAGGTAAAACAACTTGCGCCCGTATCCTTGCCAAAACAATTAACTGTACAAACTTAACACCAGAACAAGAAGCCTGTGGTACTTGTGAAAGTTGTGTTTCTTTTCAGACCGGGCATTCTTTTAATTTCCATGAATTAGATGCCGCTTCTAACAACTCTGTTGATGACATTAGAAGTTTAATTGAACAGGTTAGGATACCTCCGCAAGCAGGCAAGTATAAAATCTATATCATAGATGAGGTTCACATGCTTTCGGCAAATGCTTTTAATGCATTTTTGAAAACGCTGGAAGAACCGCCAAGCTACGCCATCTTTATATTGGCAACTACCGAAAAGCACAAGATTTTGCCAACCATTTTATCACGTTGTCAGATTTTTGATTTCAACAGAATTCAGGTAGAAGATATTGCATCTCACTTAAACAAAATTGCAGTTCGTGAGAACATCGCTGTAGAAGCTGATGGTTTACATATTATTGCTCAAAAAGCGGATGGCGGTTTGCGTGATGCGCTTTCTATGTTCGACCAAATTGTAAGTTATACCAACAAAAATTTAACTTATAAATCAGTAATCGACAACCTAAATATTTTAGATTATGATTACTATTTTAAACTAACTGACTATTTAAGTAGTGGCGATGTTAGCAAAGCTTTATTATTATTTAATGAGATTTTAAATAATGGTTTTGATGGCAACAATTTCATTAACGGATTAGCTAGCCATTTTAGAAATTTATTAGTTGGTAAAGACGCACAAACTATTCAACTTTTAGAAGTAAGCGAGAATATTAAACAAAAATACCTTGCACAAAGTAAGTCTGCTGACCTAGGTTTTATTCTTACGGCTTTAAATTTAGCCAATCAGTGCGATCTAATTTATAAAAACAGTAAAAACCAACGGTTGCAAGTAGAACTATCGCTCATTAAAATGTGCCATATTCCTTCGGTAATCCAACTTGCAAATCAATCCACAGCAACTGACTTAGATCAGGATAAAAAAAAAACTTTAATTAAGTCTGAAAGCAAAGAAGTCCGGAAGACCGAAAGTCTGGAAGGCGGAAGGTTGGAAAGCTTGAGTGTTGAAAGTGCGACCATTACCGATCTAAAAGATTTTGTTGAAAAAGAAGATTTACATGATTTGCCAGATCATTTAGATATTCCACTTCCTACCCAAGCTCCAGTTAATACCAAACCCCTTACCCCCTTAAAAGCAACCACAGGCTCCATTAAAATTCAGCCACTAAATACACAAAATGTTACTTCTTTAATTCCTTCACTTACAGACTTAGAAAGAATTGCTACCGCTGAAGAAGATAAAGGCCCTCAATATATTTCAGGAAACGAGAAGCAAGAGTTTACGCCAGAAAAACTTTTAGAACTATGGAAAGTTTATACACAAAAGGCAAATGATGAACATAAGATTCATTTGTTTACTTTGATGAATAATGATCCAATTATAGAAGGAACTGAAATTACGGTATTGGTTGAAAATTCTGCTTTAGAAAGTACCTTACAAAATGAAAAAGTAGAATTACTTAACTTTTTAAGAAGTGCACTAAAGAATTTTGATCTTCAGATCACCACCAAAAGAGCTGAGAGTACCGCTAAAAAGCGAATTTATACCAACAAAGACAAGTACACTCACATGGTTGATAAAAATCCGCAGTTGGAAGAATTGAGAAGAAGATTTAACCTAGATATTAACCCTTAAACAGTTTAAAGTTTAACTTTAATAAAGCAACTCCAGAGCAAGTCCCATAGTATTCTCTACTAATAACTAATTCTACGGTTAAATAATGTATCAAGCTTAGTTGTAAGTGCAAATCTAGTACCATCAGTTTTTATTTTTCTATTATACGTTTGTATAGAAAAATCAATATTTCTATAAGATGGATATTGTTTAAATAAGTATAAAGCAATGGATCTAGACCCAGCTTCTAAATAAAGCGTATCTCTAACCATTTGTTGAATTGAAGAGTTAACCCTAACTGCATTTATGGGTAAAACTAGTTTCTCCAAACCTGAATCCTTTGCAATTATTGTATTTCTCGAGGGGTTAGCAGGTTCTACTAAGCTAATATCGCTTTTAATAAATTGATAATTATTAGATTTACTTGTAAAAAACCCATACTGCCAGTTTAATCTTGTTACTCTAAAAACAAAAGATTGGGCAACTGAAAGTTCATAGCAGTTAATATTTTTATCAATCCAGACACTAACTTTCATTATCGATAAAAAAACGATTAACAATATTATTCGAAAAGTAATTTTATATGCTTTTATCATGTTCTTTAATTTTAAAATCAACAAAAATTGCTGGATACCAGCAAACTATATTTAGTATAATTAGTAGCACTCCAAAAAATAACAAGTCCATAAAAAGTCCAATAAACAAATGCATTGATATGATTATGACTATTATATATAATCTAGTTTTCTTAAACCACACGAGTATAAAATATAATGATTCCATAAATACCACCATAATTCCAAAAAAGGCATAGAAGAGAATACTTTGATCTTTTGGGAAAAAATTTGTTGTCATTATGGTTGGGTCGTTGCTAAGGAAATAAATAAATCTTCCATTCCACCAGTTTAGCATAAATGCTTTCTCAAACCCAGCCGACATATAGGTTATAATTAAATATAGCTGCAATACCCTGACACAAATTTGCTTAATCTCGCTAAGGCTATGGTAACTATCTTTTTTGATTAACGATAAACTATAACCCGTTGGAAATATGGTAAGGAAAAAAAAACAGACTGATTGATAAATATCTACCCCAAATGCGAAAGAAGACATTACATTGGTAATTAGCGTAAAGGTAATTAGGCAAACAATAGCTGATAACCTTGTCCAAACCCCCAACAATAATGTAATAAGGCTTAAAAAATATAGTGTAAGAATTGTAATCATTACATATTGGGGCGGGACATTTAAAAAATCGGCTATTTTTTGTGGATGACACTCAAACCAAAGTGCATTTGCATTAGAAACCTCCCAGTTAACTATACCGTTTGGCGCAAAAAAAACATCGTAATCTAACACCAAAGTAAACATCGAAATAATTGCAAAAGCTGCTACTAAAATTCTAAATACCTCTAATTGGTTAGCACTATAGCAATAGGTAATGTTATAAAAAACATTATCCTTCAAAACACTTTTAATTTTATATGAGTTCATTTTTAGTATTTTATATTAGTTAAATAACATTAATATAGTGTAGAGTTGCATCTACACTATATTGGCGAATTTTAGTTCAATCCTTTTTTAGCAAGGATTGCATTTAATTGGTTAAAACGTTCTTCTCCTAATTTTGACTTAAGCAAATCACCACTTTGTTTATAAACCCACCATTTTTCGTTAGCAGCCAAAACTGCATTAGCTGCAAGTCCAGGCATCCCGCTAAAACCACCCCTTGCTGTAGATTTCAATTGTCCAACCTTGTCTGGCGTAACAACTGCCAATTGTCCCTTCTCACCTAATACTGCTGTAAAGTTTCTACCCAAAACTTTCTGCATTTGTTGTTGCTCTGCTCTAGTAAATGCTACTGTTTTTTCAACCGCATTGATATTTAATCCTTTTTTGGTAAGGATTTTATTTAATTGGTTAAAACGTTCTTCTCCCAATTTTGACTTAAGCAAATCGCCACTTTGTTTGTAAACCCACCATTTTTCGTTAGCAGCCAAAATTGCATTAGCAGCAAGCCCAGGCATCCCCTTAAAACTACCCTTTGATGTAGATGTCAATTGTCCAACTTTGTCTGGTGTAACAACTGCCAATTGTCCCTTCTCACCTAATACTGCTGTGAAATCATTACCCAGAATTCTTTGCATTTGTTGTTGCTCCGCTTTAGTAAATTTTACTCCTCTTTGCGAAAATGCAACTGTACTAAAAGCCAATGCGATTAGTAGTAGAATTGATTTTTTCATTTTATTTAGATTTAATTTTTACTCCTACTCTTTTAAGGATTTTCGGAATACTCCTTTTAGTTATAATATATTTATGAGTTCATTTATAAAAGCATCGCCTAAAGAATAAATGATTGCTTATCACAAATCTGCACCACTATTCATTCGTAATCAATGTGCATAAAGCTGTATTTTTTTGTTTGCTTAACGGTAAATTTTACCGTTGTTTAACTGCATTAAAGAGTATTAATAAGCATCGAAAGCATAAAATGGGCTTAATCAATAAAGCTTAAATACGCTTATTGAAAAGAAAAACCTCAATTGGAAAGTTTATAAAAACCTTATTTTAATCGGTTCTGACAGAGCTTTCTGAAATAGAGAAGAAGGAGTTTAGCATGAGATAAAGTATAGCCAACTTTTCAGGGATAATCTTTGGTAGGTATAATATTTTATAGTTTATAAAATATGGTTTTGCAAAATTCTATTTTCATTTGCACCAAGTTCATAAACTGTTTCATTCGCCTCAAGTTTTTTTTCATCAATTCTATTTTATAAAAACTGTACTACTAAAATTTGTAAACCGTATTATACTTTACAAAGCTGCAATACTGTGAGGTCTCTACCAAAGTGTATAAAACTGAATTTTGATGTTTAAACAACGGTAAAATTTACCGTTGTTTAACGATAGTAAAAACGAGTTAATGCCCCTAGTTTTCTTAACTAAACCTTCTCTATTTTGTATAATTAAAAAGTATATTTATTATATAATTCAAATCAATAAAATGGAAAAGAAACATCTAACTCTCATTATTGTGGTACTTATTATCGCTTTTGGTGTATATGCTTACTACTATCCACCAAAAAAAACAGATTCCAACCCTAATCCACCCAGTTCTAAGCCAAGTACATTACGGGTTAGTTTAATACAAGAAATGACTAATAATTATAGGCAAACCCAACTTAAAGCCATAGATAACGTTGTGGAAAACGATGCAAATTCTATTTTATTCGATATACCTACGCTCAAAAAATTCATTAATGACATTGAAAGTAATGTAAAACATAACCAACCAGGGGTAAATAACAAACTGGCTATAAGAATGTACTATGCAGCATATCCATTAAATACAAAGTGGTCTAGACCGGGGTATGAAAATTTGGAAAAACTACTAAGCAATGATATTACTAGACTTTACGAAAGAAAACACACTTTAATTCTATTGCCAGTAATTAAAAATGCGAGAGGCATTTATGCTGATTTTAATCCTTTAGATATTAATACTTACGAAGGATTTATAAAGAAACCCGCAAAGCAAATGAGTTTTTTGATGGTAAAAGATGAAAGAGATGATATAGAAGTGATGTCATTAAATCATGGACAAATAATACCTCCAGTATCGAGGGAGGGGCAAGCTTTTTAATCACAATGGTATTAATTAGCAATACCCAAAAAATATTGAGCGAAACACTGATTTGGCTTCAATTTTTAACAGCTCTTGTTGCTTTATTTCATTACCCTAAACTCAAAAAAAGTTATTGGAAATGGTTTATTGTTTATTGTTGTGCTATTTTTCTTATGGAGGTATTTGCAAAATTAGGACTAAAAAATTATCCATCGTACATAAGTAAGTACTATGATTTTTTTGTTATACCAATTGAGTTTGTGTTTTTTTATTGGCTATATGCAATAAAATCGTTAAATAGACAAAAGTTGTTTTGGATTATTACAGGTTTATTTTGCATTTCGTTTTTACCATATTTTACAATTATTCATAAGCCAAGCATGATGCTGTCTTTAAGCTATACAGTTGGTACGGTACTACTGATGTTTTTAGTTATTTTAGAAATTTTTAAACAAATAAAATCAGACAAAATACTCTTATTCCGTACAAATTATATGTTCTATATTAATATTGGTATTATACTGTTTTATGTAGGAACCTTACCATTTTTTTCATTTTATAATTTATTGCTAAACGAACCGAATTTATGGAGCAACTACTATACTTTTTTCCTGATCGCTAACCAGTTGATGTACCTATTATTTACCGCAGCTTTTATATGGGGCAAACCGAATATTTATTAGTTATTATTTTATTTAATGTTTTTTTGGTTGCATTTATTGTGGCTGTTATCTCCTTTGTGGTTCAATATAAAAACAAAAAAAAAGAGAGTGTAAACCAATTACAGCAACAACATGTTTTGCATCAAAAGGAATTGTTGGCTACACAAATAGAAATACAAACCCAAACCATGCAGCACATTGGCCGAGAAATACACGACAATGTTGGCCAAAAACTTACTTTGGCAAGTTTATACACCCAACAATTGGTTTTTGAAAACGAAGCTTTACCAATAAATGATAAAATTACTGGAATTGGAGAATTAATAAATGATGCTTTGTCTGAATTAAGGCATTTATCTAAGTCTTTGACGGATGACCATATAGATACAAATGATATTTCTATTTTACTGAAAGAAGAATTTGCTAAAATTAAGGTGCTAAAAAAATATAAACTTAATTTAACGGTTAATTTTGAGTCGGTACTGCTAAATTATCAAACTAAAAGTTTACTGTTAAGGATAGTACAAGAATTTATACAAAATAGCATTAAACATGCTTCCTGTAAAACAATTTCGACAAGTTTAGTTAAAAATGATAATCAATTAACACTAACTTTAAGTGATGATGGCAAAGGCTTTAATACCGAAAAATTGATAAGCAAGGGTATTGGCTTAATTAATATAAAAAAAAGAATAGCCTTAATTGGAGGTAGTTACCATATGTTAAGTAAAGAAGGGAATGGAACAAAATTAACCATCGAAATTTCGATATAAAATGAAGACTAGTATTGTAATTGTTGATGACCATATTTTAATTGCAAAGGCATTGAGCGGTATTTTAGCGAATTTCGAGCAATTTGAGGTGCTTTACGAATGTGAGAACGGTAAAGAATTGCAAGAAAGATGTCAGCACCCTAAAAATGTACCCAACGTGGTATTGTTAGATATTAGCATGCCAATAATGGATGGTTTTGAAACTGCAGCTTGGCTTAAAGAAACCTATCCTGAAGTGTTAATTATGGCATTAAGTATGCAAGACGATGAGCATAGCCTTATTAAAATGATAAAAAGTGGTGCTAAGGGGTATTTACTAAAAAATGTACATCCAACAGTATTGGCCGATGCCCTAAATCATTTAGTTAAAAATGGACATTATTATCCAGAATGGGCTGCAAGCAAAGTATTTTCCAGTATTTGTAACGAAGACAAGCAATCTGATAAAAAAGATCTTTTTAATAATAGAGAAAAAACATTTTTACGATTTACAGTAACCGAAATGAGTTACAAAGAAATTGCAAACCAAATGAACTGTAGTACAAGAACTGTTGAAGGTTACAGAGATAGTTTATTTGAAAAATTAGAACTAAAAACACGTGTAGGTTTAGCAGTGTATGCAATTAAAAATGGGTTCGACAGTTAAGCTGTTGAACCCATTTATGCATTATAAAACAAGCAGTTACCTATTTTAAACTTTCAGCTAATTTATCATCAATTTTTATAATCCAGTTTTAACCTGCATTCGGCGCATCATTTTTAGGATAACCTTCTTCATCTAAGTCATCTCTAAAATCTTCTTCTGTACGGGCTAAAAGCTCATCTTCTGGACTTAACAAAACGCTTTCGCCTCTATTATCGATATGCATTCCCAACTCTTCTAATTTATCATTCACTTTTTCGACATCAGTTGCATATTCATCTCCAACATACGGGTTTGCTTCATCGAAAGTAGAATTATCATCTACGGAGCCAGCTGCAACAGTTTCATAAGGCATAGGATGATCGTAATCCTTTTCATCACCTTTTACATCTAACTCATAACTTTGCTTTACCTCATCAAAAGACAAGTCGTTAAAATCTTTGGTCTCCCCCAAATCGCTTGGATGTAATTTATCATTTGATGGTTTATGATTTTGATTTTCTGTACTCATGGTATTTCGATTATTTGTATGAATATAACGAAAGGGATTGGAAATTTGTTTTTAGAAATTTTACCACAGATAAAAAATATCTGTGGTAATCTGTGCGTATCTGTGGGTAAAAAATTGAAAACAAAAAAAGTCGTAGCGAGAAGCTACCACTAGTAATTGTTGGAAAATTTAACCACAGATAAAAAATCTTATGGTAATCCATTCGTATCTGGTTAAAAATTGAAAATAAAAAAGTCGTAGCGAGATGCTACGACTAGTAATTGCTATGATAAGTAATTTGTTTTACCTTATAGAGAAGCCAAAGTAGTATTCAAAGTCTCGCTTGGACGCATAGCTTTAAATGCTAACTCATCATTTGGATGATAGTAACCACCAATATTTTGAGGCTTGCCTTGTGAACCTATCAATTCTTCGGCAATTTTAGTTTCGTTTTCGCTTAATGCTTTAGCCAATGGCGCAAATCTAGCTTGTAGATCAGCGTCCTTTGTTTGCTTAGCTAACTCTTGAGCCCAATATAAAGCTAAATAAAAGTGAGAGCCACGATTGTCAACAGTTCCCAATTTTCTACCTGGAGATTTATCATTTGCTAAAAATAATGCATTCGCCTCATCAAGCGCATCAGCTAAAACTTGTGCTTTCGGGTTGTTTTGTGTTTGTGCCAAATGCTCTAAAGAAGCCTGAAGCGCTAAAAACTCTCCAAGAGAATCCCAACGTAAATAACCTTCTTCAATAAATTGTTCGATGTGTTTTGGAGCAGAACCACCAGCACCAGTTTCGAACAAACCACCACCATTCATTAATGGCACAATAGATAACATTTTTGCAGAAGTTCCCAATTCTAAAATTGGGAATAAATCTGTTAAATAATCACGCAATACGTTACCTGTTACCGAGATTGTATCTAATCCTTTTCTAATTCTGTCTAAAGTAAATTTAGTCGCTTCTACCGGAGAAAGAATTTGAATGTCTAATCCATTGGTATCATGGTCAGCTAAATATTTTTTCACTTTCGCAATGATTTCTCTATCGTGTGCCCTATTTTCATCTAGCCAAAAAATTGCTGGTGTAGCCGATAAGCGAGCTCTATTTACTGCTAATTTTACCCAATCCTGAATTGGTGCATCTTTAGTTTGGCACATACGGAAGATATCGCCAGTTTCTACTTTTTGATCAAAGAAAACTTTACCATCCGCATCAGTTACACGGATTGTTCCATTTGCTTTAGCTTGGAAAGTTTTATCGTGAGAACCGTATTCTTCTGCTTTTTGCGCCATTAAACCTACATTAGGTACAGAACCCATTGTAGTTACATCAAAAGCTCCATGAGTTTTACAGTCATCAATTGTTGCAGTGTATACACCAGCATAACAACGGTCAGGAATTAAAGCTGTAGTATCTTGAGCTTTACCAGCTGCATTCCACATTTGTCCAGAAGTACGGATCATTGCAGGCATAGAAGCATCAACAATTACATCTGATGGTACGTGAAGATTGGTAATTCCTTTATCAGAATTCACCATTGCCAATGCCGGACCATTTTCAATTGCTTTAGCTAAATCAGCCTCTACCTCAGCTTGTTTAGAATTTCCTGCAATTTTCGCATAAATATCTCCTAAACCATTGCTAGTTTCTATGTTTAGTTCTTTAAATAAAGCTGCATATTTTGTAAATACATCAGCGAAGTAAACTTCTACAATTGCACCAAAAATAAGCGGATCAGAAACTTTCATCATCGTTGCTTTTAAGTGAGCAGATAATAATGTTCCTTCAGCTCTAGTTGCTACAATTTCTTTAGCCACAAATGCTTTTAAAGCAGCTAAACTTAAAGCAGAACTATCAATAACCTCACCTGCTTTTAAAGCAGCTAAACCTTTTAATTCTGTTACAGCTCCATCTTCAGCTACAAATTCTATTTTAAATTGAGTGGCATCAGCTATAGTTACAGATTTCTCTGAACCATAAAAATCACCTTCGCTCATACTTGCAACACGAGTTTTTGAATCTGCAGACCAAGCACCCATTGAATGTGGATTAACCTTTGCATAATTTTTAACCGCTTTAGGCGCTCTTCTATCTGAGTTACCTTCACGTAAAACAGGGTTTACTGCAGACCCTAATACTTTACCATATTTAGCTTTGATGGCTTTTTCTTCATCAGTTTGTGCATTATCTGGGTAATTAGGCAATGCATAACCTTGAGCTTGTAATTCTGTAATTGCACCAACTAACTGCGGGATAGAAGCAGAAATATTTGGCAATTTAATAATGTTTGCCTCTGGAGTTGTTGCCAACGCACCAAGTTCAGCTAAAGCATCACCTATTTTTTGATCGTCTTTTAAATATTCTGGGAAGTTTGCTAAAATTCTTCCTGCCAATGAAATATCTCTGGTTTCTACATCAATACCTGCCGAAGCAGTAAAAGCTTGCACAATTGGTAATAAGGAATAGGTTGCCAACATTGGCGCCTCGTCTGTTTTGGTGTAGATAATCTTCGATGTATTTGACATAATTTTGGTATTTATTTAGGTGGAACTGGGCATGAAATTAACCCTTTTCTTAAAATCGCATAAAGATAAAATAATCAGATGAAATTAAAGACATTGATTTGTTAATTAAGCATTTTGAGTAAAAGATATTCTAATTTAATAATAAGATGTAACCTTAATTTAAAGCTAGTCGTCCTATAGTACAATCAAATCTATTGTATGTTTTATAAATATCTTTTTGTGCTTGTCTTCTTTGTAACTGAGATAAGTTCTGCGCAGCTAAAATCAATTCAGAGGAATGAATTATATCAATATGAAGGTACTTACGATTTTGGGAATGGACAGCGCATTACGCTTGGAATTTTCGATGAATTAAATCAAAGCTTGGTTTATCTAGACCTTAAAACTTTAAAAATTGGAGTGCTTATTCCTGTTTCATCAAATACATTTAGGGATATGAATGATAGCACGAAAACATTTGCTTTCACTTCAAAAAACAGCCAAATTGATGGTTTAGAGATAGTCGAGCATACTATAAGATCTTCGGGTAAAAGAGTAGCTCCACATCAAGTAGAATCAATATCATTTCAAAGTGGCAAAAATATAATCAAAGGAGATCTTTACTTGCCACAAGGAGAAGGTAAGCATCCTGTTGTTGTATTTGCCCATGGCTCAGGCCCATCAACAAGAGGTGTAGGATTTTTTACCACCTTTTTTCTGCAACTAGGAATTGGTGTACTCACATTCGACAAACAGGGCGCTGGGGAATCAACAGGCGACTGGGAAACTGCTAGCTTCGACGAATTAGCCAATGACCTAGTTGCTGGTGTTAAATTCTTAAACGGTCAAAAAAATATCAATCAGAAAAAGATAGGAATAATGGGAAATAGCCAAGGTGGGTGGACCGGAAGTATGGCTGCATCCAAAATAAAAGATCTTGCTTTTATGGTAATGAGGGTTGGATCAGGAGAAAATGTACGCCAAACAATTAGCCATGAATACAAAGGCTCCTTAATAGCCGATGGTTTTGATCCCGCAGCCATACAAGAGATTATGAAAATGTACCATGACAATTGGGAGCTGGCTGCTAATGGCAAAACATGGCAAGAAGGCAACCAACAAATAACTAGCTATAAACATAAAGATTGGTTCAAAAAAGTATATCCAACAGAAAGAACGCCAACTGAAAGTGCATTAAAATGGTGGGCATGGTTAAACAAAAATTTAGGTTATGACAGTTTTACCTATCTAAAAACCATCCAAAGCCCTACCTTATGGTTAATGGGAGAAAAAGATTGGAACATAAATTCGCAGAAAAGCTATCCTAAAATTAAATCTGCCTTGCAATTGGCGCATAATAACGACTTCACAGTTTCTATTGTTCCTAATATGGCACATAATGGAATGGTTGCAAAAAGTGGATACTATAACGAACCTTTAAGCTTTGAATATGCTGCAGGGTTTTGGGATAGACTAGAAAAATGGCTAATTGATAGAAAGATTGGCAAAAGGTAGTCTAATTTTTTAAATCCTATTTTGGTTCAAGATATTTGTTATTTTTGATCAAATGATCTCAAGTCAAAATCTTATTTTAAAACCTCTTTCTCACAATCAGCTGATCAAATATATTGCAAATGATGATTCATTAGAAAGAGAACTCAAGTTAAACCCAACAAAAAAAGTAATTTCTCCAGAGCTCAGGGAAGCATTAGCCGAAACCATTTTGCCAAATGTAGCTGATACAGGCAAAAACCATCTCTTTTCTACTTTGTGGACAATTATTCTAAAAGCAGAAAGCAGAATGGTTGGCGATATTTGCTTTGTAGGTGAGCCTACGGAAGATGGAGAAATAGAAATAGGCTATGGCACCTATGAAAATTTTAGAGGAAAAGGCTACATGACCGAAGCCGTAGCTTGTATCATTGACTGGGCAAAAAGGCAAGATAATGTAAAATCTATTTTCGCCCAAACGGCTAAAGATAATCCAGCTTCTTGGCACATTTTAGAGAAAAATAATTTCGAAAAAGTAAATGAGGATGGAAACTTATTGAGTTGGCGATTAAAGTTTTAATAGATTTGTAATTAAAAATAAAAATGACCTTTTACAACAAAATTGAATTCAATGATTATTTGAAATTGAATTATGTAATATTTTACAAAAAGATTGGATCAATACTAACATTACTTCTTGGAATTGTGTTTATTACTATTTCAATAATTGATTTTTTTGGAATTTATGACATTATAGAAGGCTATCCAACTTATCAACCGATATTGGGTTTAGCTATTGTTTTTTTAATGCCTTTGGCAATATATTTTACAGCCAAAAAGAATTTTAAGAATTATGAAGTTCTAAATGGTGCAAATGAATATCAATTTGACAATGAAAATTTAAGAATAATTGGGTCTAACTTTAATTCCGAAATTAAATTAAACTCTCTTTATAAAGTAGAAGAACTTAATGATTGGTTCATCATACATCTAGCAAAAGGTTCTTCAAATTTAATCACAAAAAAAGCACTAAAAGAGGAACAAATTTCAGCACTTCGCGAAATATTTAAAAAATCTAATTTGTAGACCTACCCTCTCAGTTCGTTTATTTCGCAACAAAATGAATACATCACTTATTAATGCAGTAAACAGAAAAACAACTTCTAAATTTGAGTGTTAGCCATACACATCCTTAAATTGTTATTAAATGAAAAATCAATTCCTTCGCCTAACCTTATTATCAAGTGCCATTCTATTGGTTAATTACAGCAATTCACACAGTCAAACTACACCTGCTGCAAAAGTAAAAACAGGTGCTGGTAAAATAATAGAGCTACCAGAGGCAGATACCAAAACAAGCAAAACTAATTTTAGTAAGGTTGTAGCTTGGCCAGAAGGCCAAACACCAACTGCGCCTGAAGGGTTTGTGGTGACCAAATTTGCCGAAGGCATGAAAAGCCCTCGAAATATTGTAATTGCCCCAAATGGAGATGTGATTGTAGTGCTTTCTAACTCGCAAAGAACCAAGGTGGAGCAAGCTGCCAATGAGATAAGTGGCAAAGCGAAATCTGAAGTTCAGGGCAAAAGTGTAAATACAATAATGTTATTTAGAGATGCTGATAAAGATGGGAAACCTGAAGTAATATTTACTTTTTTAACAGGATTAAATCAGCCTTATGGCGCCGCATTTATAGGCAATTCATTTTATGTTGCCAACACAGATGGTGTTTGGATGTATCCTTACAAAGCAGGCGACACTGAAATTAAAGCAGCTGGCAAAAAAATATTAGAATTACCAGCAGGCGGGTACAATAACCATTGGACAAGAAATTTGATTGTTAATCCTGCTCAGACTAAAATTTATGTAACTGTAGGTTCTGGTAGTAATGTGGCCGAACGCGGTTTACCAAATGAAATTAGAAGAGCAAACATATTAGAATTTAATCCAGACGGTACTGGAGAAAAAATATATGGCAGTGGTTTGCGCAATCCTGTTGGAATGGCTTGGGCACCGGGCACAAATGCCTTATGGACTGCAGTAAATGAACGTGATGGTTTAGGTGATGATTTAGTGCCAGATTATATTACCAGTGTAAAAGAAGGTGCATTTTATGGATGGCCGTTTTCTTATTTTGGTCAAAATGAAGATCCTCGTTTAAAAGGTCAAAATCCAGAATTAGTAGCAAAAGCAATTGTTCCTGATATTCCCGTTGGTGCACATACTGCATCATTAGGCTTGGCTTTTTACACCGCTAAAAAATTCCCTGCAAAATATCAAGGTGGTGTTTTTATTGGTCAACATGGCTCTTGGAACCGTTCACAACTTGTAGGGTATAAAGTAACTTTTATTCCTTTTAAAAATGGCAAACCAAATGGGCAAATGCAAGATTTTTTAACTGGTTTTATTAAAGACGAGAAAGAAGTTTATGGTAAACCAGTTGGTGTTGCAGTTGCACAAGACGGGGCTTTACTTGTTGCAGATGACGTGAGCGGCATTATTTGGAGAGTAGCGGCTAAATAGTTGAAGTTGCCCGGAGCTTCCTGTCATCCTGAGCTTGTCGAAGGATATTAACAAGTGTTTCGACAGGCTCAACATGACATAATTTTATAAATTTGCTTTCTAAAAATTTAACTCTCGCTCTATATCACACAAAATTATAATCTGCTAATCTGTGGCTAAATAGTTCTTGTTACCCTTCAGCTTCATGTCATCCCTAGCTTGTTGTCATCCTGAGCTTGTCGAAGGATATTAACAAGTGTTTCGACAGGCTCAACATGACATAATTTTATAAATTTGCTTTCTAAAAATTTAACTCTCGCTCGATATCACACAAAATTATAATCTGCTAATCTGTGGCTAAAAATTTGAAACAAACATTATTTGCGCTTACCCTTCTAATCTCTTTGAGTGCAAGCGCACAAACAGATACTGTTAAAAAGCTAAACGAAGTTACTGTAAAAGGCTATTACAATCCTCAGCCATTATTAAGGGCAGTAGGTTCGGTTAGTATGTTAGATAGCAATCAGATTAAAAACCAGCCAAGCACTTCTTTGGTGAGTTTAGTAAACACAGCACCGGGTGTGAGAATGGAAGAACGTTCACCTGGCAGTTACCGTTTATCTTTACGTGGCAGTTTGTTGCGTTCTCCTTTCGGAATTCGAAATGTAAAAATTTATATAGATAATTTCCCTCTAACTGATGCAGGAGGCAATACCTACCTTAATGCTTTAGACGTAGCAGCAGTAGGAAATCTAGAAATTTACAAAGGTCCAGAAGCCAGTATTTTTGGTGCCAATACAGGAGGCGCTTTGTTGATCAATTCCACCTTAAAAAAAGCGAATGACCTAAATCTCACTGCAACAGCTGGGTCTTTTGGTTTATTTCAGCAAACTGCAAGCTTAAACCAAGTAACCAAAAATTACAATTTCAATATTACTGGAGCTTACCAGCAAAGTGATGGTTATAGAGAAAATAGCGCCTTAAAAAGAAGATATATCCAAACTTCGCACCTATGGGACTATAGTATAAAAGGTCAATTGAAAGCTTTTCTTTTTTATAGTGATTTAGATTACCAAACACCAGGCGGATTAACCGTAGCACAATTTACTGCTAATCCAAAAGCTGCCCGACCAGCAACACCAACTTTACCAGGAGCAATACAACAAAAAGCAGCCATTTACAACAAATCTTTTTTTGCTGGCTTGTCTCATAACTATAGTTTCAATCAGCATTTTAAACATGTAATTGCCTTATTTACTTCCAATACCGATTTTAAAAATCCTTTCATTACCAATTATGAAAAGCGAAAAGAAAGCACAGTTGGGTTACGGACATTCATAGAGTTTGCTACTATTAGCCATAATATAAAGTATAATATACAAGCCGGTTTAGAAAGTTCGAGTACAAAAAGCGACATCAAAAATTATGGAAATGCACAAGGCGTAGCTACAAGTTTAACAGCATCAGACGATTTAAAAGCACATCAAGATTTTGGCTTTTTGAGGGTTAACTTCGACATTAAGCAAAAGCTTTTAGTAGAGTTAGGCTCAAGCTTAAATTTCTTTAGTTATGATTACGAAAGCTATTTCCCTATAGCCGTAGCAGAAAAGCAGAGAAGTTTTAAAACAAGGTTAATGCCTAAAATCGCTGCCTCTTACTTAATCGATTCTAACCTTACCTTTAGAGCTTCGGTAAGCAAGGGTTACTCTCCCCCTACTTTAGCTGAGGTTCGTTCTTCAGACAATATCATCAATAACAACTTACAAGCAGAGGCAGGATGGAATTATGAAAGTGGTTTACGGTATCAGACTAAGAACAAACGCTTCTTTACCGACGGAACTATATTCTACTTCCAGTTAAGGGATGCTATTGTAAGAAGATTAAATACCGGTGATGTTGAATATTTTATCAATGCGGGTGGAACAAAACAATTAGGCTTAGAACTTCAAACTGCTTTTTGGTTAATTAAAGCTAATCATAGTCAATTTTTAAATGGTTTATTGATTAGCAATAGTTTTACCTATAGCCACTTTAAATTTCAGGATTTTAAAAATGCAGGTGCCGATTATGGGGGCAATAAATTAACTGGAGTTCCAAAACATACAATCATCAGCGGCTTGGAATTCAACTTTCAAAAAGGAATCTATTTGTTTGCTCAACATAACTACACCTCAGCAATTCCATTAAATGATGCGAATACGGTATTTGCAAGAAAATATCATTTAGCAGACCTTAAAGCAGGGATTAGAAATTTGAACATCGGAAAGACTGCAATAGACATTTCCTTGGGAGCTAATAACCTTTTCAACCAAAGTTACAGCTTGGGCAACGATTTAAATGCGGCCAACAATCGCTATTTTAATACAGCTATGAAAAGGAATTATTATGCAAGTTTAGGAATTACCTTATAAAATTTTAGATTTCTTTAAATACGATGAACCTATAAGAATCAGAAGATATGACAGATCTAAGTTTAATCAAACTCATAAAAACAAAACTGTCTTATCAAAGGCATTAAAATGTCTTACATAGTTCTAAAAACAAACCATGTAAGACATTAAGTAGATTGAGCTAAGCCTCTGCTTCTACCTCTTTAAAGGTAACCTGGTCTACAACAATTTCAGTAGTATAACGTTTGGTACCATCCTTAGCTTCATAGTTGTTATTTTGCAACCTGCCTTCAATTGTAAAACGTGTGCCTTTTTTAATTTTTAGTTCTGCAATATCAGCTTTTGCTCCCCAAAAGGTAAGCGAAACCCATTGTGTTTTTTTCACTTCCTCACCAGCTCCATTTCTGTAGCTTTCATTTACAGCCATATTTACACGAGCTAATTTTTGATTACCACTTACTGCTTTTACTTCTGCATCGCTACCTGCACAACCGCTCAATACTACTTTGTTTACTACGTTTTCCATGATGTTTAAAAATTAAGTTTCTGAATGTTTAACGAACAATAGTCACCACGACTACCGACAGTACAAAGGTGCAGAGAGCTCGTCAACTTAGTCGGATTTTAAACATTTATAGTCGTTTATAAACGTTTAAACACGGATAAAACAGGTTATTTGGGCTAAAAAGGCATATTTAAAATTCTTTGCTATTTCATTTTTTTTGTAGATTTAATGATCATCCCTGATAAAAACCAAACCTTATGGAACGTTTATGTCTAGACTGCAACGCTGTTGTTAACGGCAGGGCTGATAAAAAATTCTGTGACGACCAATGTCGCACCAATTACAACAATCATTTAAGAACTGAAGACAACAGTTTTTTAAATGAGGTTAATCGAGCTTTAAAGAAGAACCGAGAGATCTTAAAATTGAAAAATCCAGAAGGCAAGACCAAGGTAAAACGAGAAGTTCTGCTTCGTAAAGGCTTCGACTTCAATTACCATACGCACACTTATGCCACCCAAAAAGGAACAACCTATATATTTTGCTATGAATATGGTTACCTCTCTCTAGAAAATGAAGAAGTTTTGTTGGTGAAAAGGGAGGAGAAATGAATGTCGAAATAAATTATATTTGGTTTTAAAAATACATACTATAGCCCTTTAATAAATTAGTAAATGGATTTCGCCTATTTTAAACCAGCACATAATAAAAGTTGAGACTTTTGTCCCCGTCCTGAAATATTAATCGTTATAAGGCAAAACAACAAAATTTAAAAGATGAAAAATGTTTTGCATATTATCTCGAGTGCAAGAGGAAGCCTATCTCACAGTAAAGGATTAAGTTCAGCCATTGTTAAAAAGTTAATGGACAAAAACGATATTAAAACAGTCGTTGAAAAAGACTTAACAAAAGAGTTTCCTCCCTTTATAGACCCAGAATTAATAGGAGAGTTTTACAAACATCCAGATTCTATCTTAGAAGATGGTAAGCAATTATTTACCTATGCTAATACAATTTTTAATGAAATTAATGATGCAGATATTATTGTTATCGGCACTCCAATGCATAATCTAGGAATTTCCGCTCCTTTAAAGGCATGGATTGATCAACTCATTAGATTTGGCATAACCTATCGATATGATTCTGATGGAGTAAGAACGGGTGTTTTTAAAGGTAAGAAGGTATATTTAGCAATTGCATCGGGTGGTAAATTATCTGATTGGCCCAATCAAAATGAATACATAGAATCGTATATAAAAACTGTTTTTAATGCTTACATGGGAATTTCAGATATTTATACATTTAGAGTTGAAAGCACGGCCAATACCAACCTAAAAATAGATTACCAAACATTTATACATAACATATAAAAGACTCCAAAAATGAAAGAATTTACATTAATCTTTAGGTTAAAAGATATTGCCGATTTCAAACCTTCGCCTGAACAAATGCAGGAAAGAATGAATTGGCTAGCAGGCATCGCTGCTCAAAATAAATTAGTAGACAAGGGAAATACACTTTTACCTGGTATTGGGAGTGCCAAAACGGTGAAGCCTGATCATATAGTAACCGATGGCCCATATACAGAAATCAAAGAGTTTATAGTTGGTTATATTATTATAAAAAGTGAAACCATTGATGAAGCTGTAGAAATTGCAAAGGGAAATCCGATTTTCAAAATTGGCGGCAACATCGAAATTAGAGAGGTTCTAAAAAGAGATTGATGACAGAAAATCAGCAATCACATAAAGAACTCTTACCTCATCTATTCCGACAGGAATATGCTAAAATGACGGCTGTTTTATGTCGTCATTTCGGTTTAAAGCATGTTGAAATTGCCGAAGACATTGTCAGCGACACTTTCTTAAAAGCGTCTGAAAATTGGGCAATTAATGGAATACCCAAAAACCCAACAGCTTGGCTTTATACGGTTGCTAAAAACAAGACCAAAGATTATTTTAAACACATTGTGGTTTTTGAAACACAAATCAAAGAAGTTATAAAGCCGAATGAATTTGACATAGAACAAGATTTTGAATTTAGCAGTCAAAACATTGCGGACAGTCAGTTAGCAATGATTTTTGCAGTTTGTAGCCCCAGTAATTCAACGGAAAGTCAAATTTGTTTAGCACTTCAAATTCTTTGCAGTTTCAGTGTGGAAGAAATTGCCAATGCTTTTCTTACAAAACCTGAAACCATTAAAAAGCGTTTGCAAAGAGCCAGAACTAATCTTCGCAATGACAGTTTTCAAATAAAAATATTAAACGAGAAGGAAACAAAATTAAGGTTAAATAGCGTTCTAAAAACTTTATACTTGCTGTTTAACGAAGGATATTTTTCCAAAACTAATAATCAGTTAATCAGACAAGAACTTTGTTCAGAAGCAGTAAGACTAACTTTAATGTTAACGGAAAATAATTTCACGAACACACCACAAACAAACGCATTACTTGCCTTAATGTGTTTTCAAAGCTCGCGACTTGAAGCAAGAACAAACGACCAAGGGGAAGCTGTTTTATTTGATGAACAGAACAAAAACTTGTGGGACAAAACGTTGATTGAAAAAGGAAATTATTATTTAGTGAATGCCTGCAATGGAAACGAAATTTCAAAATATCATTTAGAAGCGGGAATTGCTTATTGGCATACTACACCGACAGACCAGGATAAATGGCAACACATTTTACAACTTTACAATCAACTTATTCTTATTGAATATTCGCCTATAACTGCATTGAATAGGACATTTGCATATGCCAAAGTTTACGGACACAATAACGCAATACACGAAGCCGAAAAACTAAAGCTGGAAGAAAGTAATTACTATCACAAATTATTAGGCTACTTGTATGTAGATATAGACATTAACAAAGCCATTTTCCATTATACTCAAGCTATTGGGCTGACAAAATCCAAGATAGAAAAACAAAGCTTGTCAAAAGAAATAGAACGTATCAGCGAGAAGAACAACAGCCGCTAATACCGAGTGCAGTGGCCCTTAACATGTTGATTAATCAAACACACAATTGAAATCAGTTGGTGTTGGCGGTGAATTGCTTCCACCTGCCTAATATCTCAGACGTATCAAATAGTAAGTGAGTCCAATATGAGTCCAAGTATTTTCATAAAAACTTGGATAAATTATAACTATATTTTAGTTTTATTACTGTAACATAAGCTTGATGATAGGAACTAATACATAACCAATAGCATTGATGTTTTAACTTTGACAGTGGAATTGATGGAGAATACTTGGTTTCGGTGGGCATCAAAACCTATCACTATTTAAAAACAGTTGACAATCCATTAAAAACGGAACTGTTAAGTATATTGGCGAGACTGAAGAAATTTATGATTATTCACAAGCGGCTATAGACGATTGGAAAGAAAATAAAAAATCCTATTTCAGAAGTCATGCTACAAGAAACGAACAGAAAAAAGCCAATATGCTAACCCTTACATTTACCCCATTTCCAGTTTTAATAACAGAGCGTTTAACCCTAAGACAACTTTCTGTTAATGACGACAAAGAAATATTTGCACTTCGTTCAGATCAACAAGTAAATAAATACATTGACAGAGCCCCAAGTAATACGATTGAAGACGCAAGAAAATTTATCCATAAAATTGAGGAAGTAGTTAGGGAAAACAAAGGAATCTATTGGGCAATTACGCTAACTAATCACGACAATTTAGTAGGAACAATTTGCTTATTTAATTTTTTAGCCGAAAATGACCAAGCCGAAATCGGTTATGAATTATTGCCAACTTTTCAAGGACAAGGAATTATGCAAGAGGCTATATTAAAAGTTATTGGCTTTGGACTTCAGGTTATCGGACTAAAAACAATTGAAGCATATACACATATAGAAAACGTAAAGTCAACAAAACTTCTAGAGAAAAATAACTTCAAGAAACAAGAAAACATTGATAGTAATTCAGACAGCCCATACGTTCTCTTTAAACTTAATCATTTGATGCTAACGAACAACCCAACCTTTGAAAATCAACAATAAATGATAGGCGACCACAAAAGATATGATTTATTCGGCAAAACACTTTTAGAAATATTGGTGTTAAAGCCACCTTTTAAATTTGAAATGCCTGCGGCAGAAAATGCTTGTTTTCATTATATGTTAGAAAGTGAAATGCATTACAACATTGATGAGAAACAAGTAAAAATTTCAGCTAACGACTCGTTATTACTCAATTGTAGAACCGTTGGCAATAACATGAGCAATGTTACAGCAAATAACAATAAGGTTGTTATTGTACATTTTCACCCAGATATTTTAAAGAAGATTTATGACAGGGAAATGCCAACCTTATTGCAGCAACCCAAAAATCCAATTTCCAATAAAACAAGTGAGAGAATTAATAACGATTTTTTAATTCAAAAATATATTGAAGGACTTTTGTTCTATTTTGAAAATCCGTCTTTGGTGAATGAAGACATTCTGGTATTAAAACTAAAAGAGATCATAATTCTGCTTTCGCAAACTAAAAATGCCGAAGCCATTCAAATGATCTTATCTCAATTGTTCTCCCCTACCATCTATAGTTTCAAACAAATCATAACTGCCAATCTTTTTTCGGCAATTACACTCGACGAATTGGCCGATTATTGTAACCTGAGCTTATCGTCATTTAAACGAGAGTTTGCAAAACACTACAATGATACCCCTGCCAATTACATCAAAACCAAAAGATTGGAAAAAGCTACTGAATTGTTAGTAGTTTCCAATCAGCGCATCACCGATATTGCCTTTGAATGTGGCTTTAATGATTTGGCAAATTTCACCAAAAGTTTTCATGATAAATACGGTGTTACACCAAGCAATTATAGGCTGAACCAAATTGCCAAATAATTGAACCAATTCGCAAAAAGCTTTCCTTTTTTCTATCCAATATTTGCATTGTCAATAACGACATCACATATTAAACATAGAAAACATGAAACGTACAGCAAAAGCACATTGGGCAGGTAACCTAAAAGAAGGTAAAGGCGAAATAACTACACAAAGCGGAATTTTAAATCAAACAAACTACAGTTTTAAAACTCGTTTTACGGGTGAAGAAACCGGTACAAATCCAGAAGAATTGTTGGCAGCCGCACATGCAGGTTGTTTTACAATGGCTGTTAGTGCTGCATTAACAGAAAAAGGATTTAATCCAACAGCATTGGATACTGAAGCTGCGGTAAAAATGGAAGGTTTAGCTATCACATCGGTACATCTTACTATTACTGGTACAGTACCTGGCATAAGTGAAGCAGAGTTTGAGGCTATTACCAAAGGCGCAGAACAGAATTGTCTTATTTCTAAAGTCCTGAATATCCCTATCAGTTCAGAAGCTCATTTTGTGTCTTAATTCAAATTAATTTTAAAATCTTAAAATTATGGGACTCTCAAATTTAGGAATCTTTCATACAGTTATTGGTGTATTGGCCATTGTTGCGGCAATAGTATCCTATATAAAATACAGTAAAATCAATTTGGACGAATTATCCGGAAAAATATATTTTTATGGTACCATAATCACAGCATTAACAGCCTTGGGTATTTCAAAGCATGGTGGGTTTAACCCAGGCCATGCTTTCTCCATATTAATTGCGATTTTAGTAGCTGTTGCCTATTTTCTTCATTCAAGAAAAAAAGGAAATAATCGAAGTAGATATTTTGAAAATTTTTTCCTTTCATTCAGTTTCTTGCTATCATGGCTTCCTACAGTTAATGAAACCTTTACCCGCATTCCAATCGGTCATCCGCTGGCAAATGGCCCAAGTGATCCAATAATTGGCAAAACACTACTTGTTCTTTTAGTATTATTTATTGTGGGGTCTATTTTTCAGTTTTTGAAGCAAAAGAAAATAAACATAAGCACTAATCAATAAGTTATTTTTTGCAATAATAGAAAATCCCTGTTCAAATTAAATTGGACAGGGATTTTGTTATTTAGCCCCCCAAGACATAAAAAGGGCAAAGCTATCCTAATTTTGTAATCTTAAATTATAGGCCAACTGCAGTTTGCACAAATGCCCTGCTAAATTGTCGTATCTACACCACAAGCGTTATTTTCATTGCAACTATTTTTGAATTAGAAAAATAAATCTATTTTTTTTAAAATAAACTTGCGAAACCGAACAGTTGCATATATATTTGCAACCAATTAGTTTCATAACAACACTAAAAAATGAGAAGAGATATTTTTCAGGCCATAGCAGATCCTACCAGAAGAGCAATTATTACACTCATTGCCTTGCAAGCAATGACACCTAATGCATTGGCAGAACATTTTGACACCAGCCGACAAGCGGTATCTAAACACTTAAAAATACTTACAGAGTGTGAATTGGTGAAACAAGAACAAAAAGGTAGAGAGATTTATTACCTACTGGAACTTGAAAAAATGAAAGAGATCGACAAATGGATAGCGCAATTCAGAAAAATCTGGGAAACTAGATTCAATCAACTTGACGAAGTATTATTAACGCTTAAAAACAGAAAAGATGGAAAGTAATTTATTGTTTGACTTTATCGTAAACAAAGAAGACAAAACCATTCTCATTAAACGTGAGTTTGCCGCAGAACTTGCATTGGTTTGGGAAGCATGGACAACACCAAAATTTCTTGAACAATGGATTGCACCAAAACCTTGGAGGGCAGAAACTAAAACAATGGATTTTAAAGAAGGTGGATTTTGGCACTATGCAATGATAAGTCCGCAAGGCGAAAAGCATTGGAGCAGATATGATTACCAAAAAATAGAGTTTCAAAAAAGCATTACTGAATTGAGGGGATTTAGCAATGAAAATGGAATTGTTAATCCAGATTTTCCCCGCACCTTATGCACAAATATTTTTAACGAAACAAACGGAAATACTTTCGTAACTGTTACAGCCCAATACGGAAGCCTTGAGGTTCTTGAATACATGGTAACAAATGGTTTCAAAGAAGGCATGTCATCCGCTCTAGCAAATCTTGATGAATTATTATTAAATCTTAAAAAATAAACAAGAACAAAGTGAAAACACGAGTTCAATTAAAAACAAATAATTATGGCACTTATTAACCCACACATTAACTTCAACGGAAATGCCGAAGAAGCATTTAATTTTTACAAATCAGTATTTGGTGGAGAGTTCACAAAGATTATGCGCTTTAAAGACATAGCAAACGACGAATTCCCAGTAGCAGAAAAAGAAGCAAATAAGCTCATGCACATTGCTTTATCAATTGGTAATAATACCTTAAGGGGCAATGATGTTCCAGAAAGTATGGGGCAAGTAAATGAAAATGAAAACAGGTCTAAAATAGCTATTAGTGCCGAAAGTTTTGAAGAAGCAGACAGATTATTTAACGGGCTTTCAGTAGGTGGAAGTATTGAAATACCAAATGATGATAGTTCTTCGGACTCTTATTTTGCAATGCTTAGAGACAAGTTTGGCATAGAATGGATGATAGATTTAACCAAGCGCAGCTGAACTAAAAACAAGATAATTATCAATTAAAAATAGAAAAGATGAAAAGTAATTTATTATTCGATTTTATCGTAGACAAGCCAGCAAAAACAGTAGTTGTAAATAGAGAATTTGATGCAGACCTTTCTTTAGTATGGGATGCTTTTACAAAACAAGAAATTCTTGATCAATGGTGGGCTCCAAAACCTTGGATTTCAAAAACAAAGGTTATGAATTTTGAAGTTGGTGGTAGAAGGTTTTATGCCATGGTAAGTCCAGAAGGTGATGAACATTGGTCTATTCAGAAATATATTGCTATAAGCCCAACAAGCAATTTCAAAATGCTGAGTGCTTTTGCAGACGCAGATGAAAATCCTCAATTGCCAGGCTCTGATTGGGATTTTAATTTCAGTGAAGAAAACGGCACAACAAAAGTTAGCATTACAATTAAAAACGATTCGCTTGAACGTTTTGAGCAAATGATTGAAATGGGTTTCCAAGGTGGATTTACAATGACATTGAACTACTTAGATACGCTGTTAGAAACTTTATCTAAAAAATGGACAACTTATTAAGAATAAAATAAATTCCATCTCAAATGCCCATTTAACTTGTCGCGTCTGCACCTCAATTTTGAATTGATTTTAGTATATTTTTGACTAGCTTTAAATACAAAACCATTCCTAAATTATAAATCAAAAATACATGAAACAGAAAATCACATTCGTTTTAAGTCTATTATTTGGACTTTTCTTTATCAATGCAGGCTTAGACAAATTTTTCCATTACATGCCCATGCCCGACAAAATATCGGATGACATGATGAAAGCGATGACAGGGATGATGGCCGTGACTTGGTTAATGCCATTAATTGCAGTTGCTGAAATTTTAGGAGGCTTATTGATCATCTTCCCAAAAACAAGGGCATTAGGTGCTTTAATTATTGTACCTATAATGGTTGGTATTTTATTAACAAATACAGTTACGGATGCTAGCGGATTTCCTATTGCTGCAGTATTTACCGCTGTTTTACTTTGGATCATTTATGATAACAGAGCTAAATATGCACCATTAATAGAAGAATAAAATCAAAACTAAACCTTGTGCGTTCAGTAACAACTCTTCGCACAAGGTATTTAGATAATAAAAAGGACTATTCCTACTTCGATAACGATCCAAGAAACAAAAATCTTTATTTCACCTTTAAATTATCTTCTTGTTAAATTTATTTCATCAGCTTCTTTAGAAAAATCATTTACTAGATTTGCTTTACAACTTTAGCCGATGAAACAACGCTCAGCACAAACTATAGAAGAATTAACCAAAACAATAACCACTTGCGGAAATTGCAACAGTGAAGTAATCCAAAACTACTGTGCCAACTGCGGAAACCCTGTACAGCTAAAGAGGATTGATGGACATTATATCCAACACGAAATTGTGCATGTACTGCATTTCGAAAAAGGAATTTTTTATACCATTAAAGAACTGTTAATTAGACCAGGCCAAAACATTAGGAAGTTTATTTCTACAGATCGAAGCAGGCTAGTTAAACCAGTTATATTTATCATTATCACTTCTTTGGTTTACACCTTACTCACGCACTTTTTTCATATAGATGATAGTTTTATTAAAATAGAAGGCAGTAAAGGGGTTGCTACAAAAGCAATTAACAATTGGATACATAGCAACTATGGCTATTCAAATATCTTAGAAGGTCTTTTAATTGGTTTTTGGTTAAAATTATTCTTTTGGAAAAGTGGTTATAACTTTTTTGAAATCGTTATCCTGCTGTGTTTTGTGATGGGCATTGGCATGTTAATATTTTCATTGGCAGTACTTTTTAGGGGTTTAACACATATCAATGTAATGCAAGCTTCTGGCATTATTTTTTACATTTACGCTACTTGGGCAATTGGGCAGTTTTTTAATGCTGAAAAAGTATTGAGTTACGTAAAAGCCTTTGCTGCCTACATGATAGGCATGATAACTTTTAGTATGCTAGCTCTTGGAATAGGATATCTAATTGATTTGATGATTAAACATTAGAATTATATAAAAAGTACTTCAACAAGCTCAGCAATAGCAATTTAATATTGTAAGTCAAGGAAGCTAAAGCAAAGGAGATTGCCAAAGCCGATGAAATATCTCCTCGCAATGACGGTAACCAAACCTTTCCTCAAAAACCTCAACCCTTCCTATTCACCACTGCACCAAGGAGCGTGGGGCTGAAAGAACGGCGGGCCATGCGTAGGCCTGTGGGCGGAAGCATCGTTCTTTCTTGATTGTTTGCTTCTTTATCATCAAGGATAAAGAAGGAGCCCTTCGGCGGCGATGAGCCGAGGCAAGCCCGAGCGTTGGCACTATAAATAACAGATGCTTCGATAGGATCAGCATGACAAATGATAAAAGCAAGAAGGAGATTGCCACAGCCGATGAAATATCGCCCTCGCAATGACGGTAACCAAACCTTTCCTCAAAACCTCAACCCTTCCTATTCACCACTGCACCAAAGAGCGTAGGGCTGAAAGAACGGCGGGCCATGTGTAGGCCTGTGGGCGGAAGCATCGTTCTTTCTTGATGTTTTTGGTACTTTTTTCATCAAGAAAAAAGGACTAGGGCTTTCGGCGCCCATGAGCCGAGGCAAGGCTGAGCGTTGCCCTTAATAAAGGTGCTTCGACAGGCTCAGCATGACAAATGAATATATAAGTCAAGTAAGCCTTGTGCGTTAGCATCTTTAGCTAAAAAGCAAGAATGAAAACTAAACTTATTTAAACATAAATCCTTAACTTTAATCGGGTATTCTGCAATTAGCATCATACCCTAATTAACGCTCAATTATGCTCAATTTAATAAAACGACTTAAAGAGTTCTCACTCTTTTGTTTTATATCTTTTCTTAGCATTACAACTATTGCCCAAACTACCAAGGTAGATGAGTTACTTGGTCAACTGAATAAAAACAGTCCGGATACTGCTCAGATCAAAATCATGAGAAAATTATCTACAGCCTACTCTGCAGTTGATCCACTAAAAAAATTCTATTATGCCAACCAGTATAAATTATTAGCCGAAAAAAATGGAATAGATTCTCTAGTAGCAAGTGCATACCTAGACATGGGTATTTCCTATGGCATAAGAAGTAATCTAGATAGTGCTTTGTATTATTTTAATTTAGGCTTTCAAAAAGCGAAAGAAAGTAATTATGTGGTTGGTATAGCAAGAAGTCATGCAAATATTGGTTTTGCCTATGACCGATTAGATAGAAAAAAAGAAGCTGTAAAAAGTTATGAAGAGGCTTTAAATATTTATAAAAAACTTGGTAATAAAAAACCTATTAATCAAATGATAACCAATTTAGGATCTATTTATTTTGATTTGGGCGAGTACAAAACTGCGGATAGTTATTTCCAACAAGTGCTAGAAAATGTTAAAGAAACGCCTAAAGATGAAATTGGTCTTGGTAATGCTCTTTTTTCATTGGGTAATTCGAACAGAAAACTGGGTAAGCCTAAACAATCACTGGCATATTACCAACAGAGCTTAGCTATTAGAGAAAAGATTGGCGATTTGAATGGCATTGCGCTAAGCAATTGGGGAATTGGCCAGACATACATCGATGCAAAAAATTACAAAAAAGCATTAAGACATTTAGAAATAGCTCTAAAAAACAATAGAGCATTAAAAAATTTATACCATGAATGTGTGGTGCTAATATCTCTATCTCATGCTCAATTGGGTTTAAAAGATTATAAAAAAGCCGAAGAAACAGCAAATTTAGCTTTGTTAAGAGCTAAAGAGAGCAATTCAAAAGGGCTAACTGCTGATGCATTAGAATTATTGGCAGAGATAAATTCAGCACAAAAGAAATTTGATGAAGCACTAATCTTCCAAGCCGCCTATAAAGCCATTAACGATAGTTTGAATACCAATGAAACTACAAAAGATGTAATCATCAGCGATCTCCATAGAATTAATTCTGATAATAAAAATTTAGTAAAGGATAACAAAACCATCACCGCTAAAAATTCTGAATATGTTGCAGTGATTTCCATTATCACGATACTATTGATTTTCTTGGCCATATTACTTGCCCTTTATTACAAGAGAAACTTAGAAAAGAAGGCCACTAATCTTTTGTTGCAAGCCCAAAAACAACATATTGCCGAAGTCAATGAAGAGCTCACTACACATATGGATATTGTTTCTACACAAAACATAGAGTTAGAGAAGCTAAATTCAGTTAAGAATAAATTTTTCTCTATCGTGTCTCACGATTTAAGAAGTCCATTAAATAACTTAAAAACGCTTTTCGAATTGTACCATACAGGTGTTTTAAATAAGAAAGAGTTGAGTGAATTATTAATCAAATTAGAGGATACCATTTATTCTACAGCAAATTTTTTAGATAATCTATTGGAATGGTCTAAAAGTCAATTAGATGGCATGGTAGTAAAACCTTCATTAATTAAGATTAGTGACATTGTAAGTGAGAACATCAAATTAATGGATTCACAGATTAAGTTAAAGGGACTCACAGTAGAAAATAGAATTGACAAAGACATTACAGCCTTTGCCGATTCTAATATGATTGATACTGTGGTAAGAAACTTGCTTTCTAATGCTATTAAATTTTGTGATTTAGACGATAAAATTACTTTTGAGGCAAAATTACATAAGGATAAAGTGATATGCTCTATTAGCGATTCAGGACCAGGAATTAGCAACAAGGACCAAGAAAATCTTTTCAACTTATCCCATACCATTAGTACTGGTACAGCTGGAGAAAAAGGATATCATATTGGTTTAACCCTATGTAAAGATCTAATACTTCAAAATCATGGTAGCATAACAGTAGATAGCAATTTAGGCCAAGGCACTACCTTTCATGTTTCAATCCCCTTAAAGCATACACAAAATTAAATAGGATTATTATTTAATAGCAAACTGAACACTATCAGTTAATTTCAAACCACTTATACCTGCCGAATTATATTTAACGGTATAATTTCCCGCCTTTATATCATAAGCTTTTGTTAAATCTACTTTTACAGACAAGCTATCTTTTGGCTTAATGCTTAGGTAACTATCTGTCGGAGGTGGCATTATTCTTTTTGCCATTGGCCCTTTGTAAGCTGCTTCTATTCCTTCAGCGGAAGTTACATCCAGGTATTTACTCATTAATGGCTCAAATGGAGTATGCCATTTACAAAATGTTTTAACAGAATCAGTTGGATTGTACACAGTAAAGGTCATTTCAATTGGAGTTCCTACGCTTAAATTAGCAGGAATTGATATTTTCGTAACCAGTGCCGTATCAATTTGATTAGTAGCACTATCTGTTGCCACAACTTCTTTAGCATTTTGAGTAGAAGGACTACATGCAGCAACCGCAACGATTAGTAAAGCGGGTAAAATAATTTTATATGTATTCATAATTTATATATAGCAATATACCTGCCAGTTCTAAATTTCTTTTTTACTTAGTAGAAAGCATTAATTAAGAACCAAATTTTTTCTTACTGATCTGAATTTCATTAATAGCTAAAATTCCTTAGATTTGAATTTTGCAACCATCATGGAAATCACTTCACTAAAAGATTTTTATAGAGAAATGGGTTTTGACAATGAGCTAGAAACCATTTTACCAGAAGGCATCAACAAAGACATTGGCCATTTCAATGTTTTCAATATTGCAAGCGTAAGAAAAAAGGTAAAAGAAACAAAGACAATGCCTTATAACAGGCGCACTTATTATAAAATCAGTTTAATTAACGGGCACAATCGGGCTGAATACGCAGATAAGGTTATCGAAATTAAAAAGAATGGTTTGTTATTTGCCTCACCAAAAGTACCATACCATTACATTCCCCAAGATGAAGAGCAATCAGGTTATTTCTGTATCTTCTCTCATGAATTCTTAACCTCTTCACAAAGTGGAATTGTATTAGATAACCTTCCTATATTTAAAGCTGGCGGCTATCCTGTTTTTCAACTAGATGAAAATCAAGTGAAAGAAATAGAATACCTATTTGAAAAGATGTTCAAAGAAATGGCATCAAATTATGCGTTTAAATATGATTTATTGCGAAATTATGTTTTAGAATTGATTCACTATGGACAAAAATTACAGCCTGATATTGCCCAATATACAGCACACAATGCAACCACTAGAGTTGTGGGTTTATTTGTAGAATTACTAGAGCGTCAATTTCCAATTACAGCATTAGGACAACAATTAATATTACGTACTGCAAAAGATTACGCAGAGCGACTAAACATCCATGTTAACCACTTAAATAAAGTTTTAAAAGAACATTCCGGCAAAACAACAACAGATTTCATCGGCAGTCGCATTGCACAAGAAGCAAAAATACTCCTCAAACAAACTGATTGGAACATCTCTGAAATTGCTTATACGTTAGGTTTTGAAGAGGTGGCTCACTTTTCTAATTTCTTTAAAAAGCAAGCAAAGGTTTCTCCCCTAACCTTTCGTACTTAAATTTTCAATCCAGTTTACCTTTCTGAACCTGTTGAGCACCTAAGAAACCAATATTTGATTCTTGCAAACAATGGATTGATGTTTACAAGTGCTCCTCTTCAAATTGTATGATCTTTGTTTTATCAAAAACATAAAGATATGAATACAAGAAACAAAATAGCTTTGGTAACCGGTGGTAGCCGCGGACTAGGCAAAAATATGGCAATCGCTCTTGCCAAAAAAGGAATTGATGTAGTACTTACCTATCATAGCAACAAAATTGAAGCTGATAAGGTAGTTGCAGAAATCGAATCTCTTGGACAAAAGGCACTTTCGCTTCAGCTTGATGCAGGGGACATTAAATCATTTGATAGTTTCCTTAACCAAGTAACTTCACATTTAAAAGAAAACACTGGAAGTACAAATTTCGACTTCTTAATTAACAACGCTGGCACAGCTTTGTACGCTCCTTTTGCTGAAACAACAGAAGAGCAATTTGACACTGCCCTAAATATTCATTACAAGGGTGTATTTTTCTTAACTCAGAAGTCGCTACCTTTTTTAAATGATGGTGGTCGTATCATCAATATTTCGTCGGGTTTGGCACGTTTCTCATTCCCAGGCTCGTCTGCTTATGGTTCAATGAAAGGTGCTGTTGAAGGTTTAACAAGATACTTAGCTAAAGAACTAGGTTTTAGAGGAATTGCGGCAAATGTTGTTGCTCCTGGAGCAATTGAGACCGATTTTGGTGGTGGACGAACAAGAGATGATAAGGATATCAATGCCCATATCGCCAGTGCTACCGCTTTAGGTCGCGTTGGTTTGCCAGATGATATTGGTGGTGTTGTTGCCTTTTTATGTACTGACGAGGCAAGATGGATCAACGGGCAACGCATCGAGGTTTCTGGCGGAATGATGTTGTAAAAACCTATTGCATTAGCAAACAAAAGGAGTTAACTTTAAGAAACATTTTCTTAAGGCTAACTCTTTTTTAATTATATCCCATGCTTACTGCTATCAACCCCAAACTTCCCATGCGCAATAAAGCTATTACGAAAGATTTTTATATCAATAAACTTGGCTTTAAAGAACTAGGTTCTGCAGACTATGCTGAATACTTAATGGTGCAAAAAGAAAATATAGAGATTCACTTCTTTGAATTTAAAGAACTTAATCCGCTAGAAAACTATGGGCAAGTTTATATCCGAACTGACCATATTGAGGAATGGTATGATATGATTTTACTTCAAAAATTAAATATACCAACCGCTGGCCATTTACATGTAAAACCCTGGGGGCAAAAAGAATTTGCTTTACTTGACCCTGATCACAATTCACTTACTTTCGGTCAAAGTTTATTGTTATGAAAAAAATATATTATCGAATAATTATGCTTTAATTTAAAAAGAACATAATATTGAATGATATAATTTCATCATCATGATCAATACCATTAGAACCGATTCAGATAACTTAGCTTTTATTGCACTTGTTAAAGATTTAGATGCCTACCTCGCTGTAATAGACGGGAATGAACATGCTTTTTATGCGCAGTTCAATAAAATTGACAAAATAAAACATGCTGTAGTGGCTTATGAAAATGATAACCCAATAGGCTGTGGAGCAATTAAAGAACTTTCGCCAACTGCTATGGAAGTAAAACGAATGTATACCTCACCTGATGGTAGAAAAAAAGGAGTTGCTACTACAATTTTAAATGAACTAGAAAGCTGGGCTAAAGAAATGGGTTATGAAAAATGCATGCTAGAAACGGGAATTAGACAAGCTGATGCCATTTCATTGTATCAGAAACTTGGATATAAATCAATTCCAAATTATGGCCAATATATTGGTGTTGAAAACAGCGTTTGCTTTGAAAAGGTATTGAGATAATAAATAGATAAATCATTAAAACTTATTTACACAATCTCCCCTTTTAGTGAATGTGTTAAATTTCAATTTATTTAAAATGGCTTTTTATGATTTAACAAAAGCAGAACGCCTAAATCTTGTAGAAGATATAAAAACCAATATTCGGCAAGAATTGGAACAAAATTTATTAAACCAAATTATCCAATATTTTAGTAGCGAAGATACATACATCAGAAAATCTGCCTATTTAAGTTGTGGGAGACTCTATTTCTCAGATGATTCTTTAAAAACGAAAATTATTGCAACATTAAAAACGCTCTTGCAGCATAACGATTTTAAAATAAGACAAACTGTTATTAATGCAGCCGGAGAAATTGGTAAAAATGATTTCGAAACCGTAAAATCATTTTTTGATGAAGGCTTATTTGACAAACACCATTCTCCAAGAAATGCTGTAATTGGTTGCATTAAAAAAATGGGCGAGGTAAATCCAACTTCTGTATTAGATTGGGCAAGGCAATACCTCCATCATTCAGATAAAGAAGTTAGAAGAGAAATTTGCCACGGCATTGAGCTTAGGGGTCGCAAATACCCACAAGACATATTACCTTTACTAAAAGAATTACAATATGACAAAACAGCAAGGGTTAGAAATACCTTGGTGCATGTAATTGGTCAAATTGCTTATAAAAAAGGATGCTTGGCAACAGTAATTTCAAGTCTTAAAAATTGGGAGAATAAAAAACTTGTTAGCCAAGCACTTGAGGAAATTATAGATGTACATTTTCGATATCGCGATTTTTCTGCGCTAACGCAAGAACAAGCTAAACAGTATATTGATAATCATTACATTTGATAATGAGTAAAATACTTATCATCACTGGTGGAAGTAAGGGAATAGGCAAAGGAATAATTGAAACTTACCAAAGCCATGGCTATCAGATTTTCTCAATTGCCAGAACTAAAAACGAAACTTTTAAAAACGTTAAACAGGTTGAATTTGACCTTAGTAAAACTGATGGAATTAGAGATTTACTGTCGGGCATTTTTGACGATATTAAACAGCAAGATTTACAGCAAATAACACTTATCAATAATGCCGGAACATTAGGGCAAATTGGAAGGATTGAGGATATAAAAGACATTGAGGCATCTGTTCAATTGAACACCGTTGCACCTTTAATATTAACTTCAATATGGATTAGTTTAACGAAAGATTGGGCATGTGAAAAACATATCATCAACATCTCTTCTGGTGCCGCCCAAAACCTTATTACGGCTGGACAGTTTATTGCGCTACGAAAGCAGCAATAGACATGATGACAAAAACAGTTGCACTTGAACAGGACAGCGTAATAAATGGCACTAAAATCATTGCCATTTATCCTGGCGTTGTAGATACAGAGATGCAGGCGAAAATACGCCAAAGTGATAAAGAAAGCTTTGCCTCAATTGACAGGTTTTTAGAACTTAAGGCTACAAATTCATTAGCTAATGCAACAACTGTCGGACAACAGATATTTGCGATAGACCAAGATGAAGCTATAGAAAATGGAACTATCATTCGTGTTGATGAATAAACAAATTACAATGACCAATGATTACCTAGAAAGCGTTAAAAAGCAGTTTGAATATTACAAAATGCTCGGCGATAAAACCTTTGCTCAACTAAACGAAGAGCAGTTATTTTGGCAATTTAACGAAGAGAGCAATAGCATCGCAATGGTTGTAAAACACCTTTGGGGCAATATGCTTTCTCGTTGGACCAATTTTTTAACTACTGACGGCGAAAAAGAATGGCGCAATAGAGATGAAGAATTTAAAAATGACATTGGCAGCAAAGAAGAACTTTTAGAAAAATGGGATTCAGGTTGGCAATGTTTATTTAACGCAATAACTTCGCTAACAAGCGAAGACTTAGCAAAAGAGATCTATATCCGAAATCAAGGACATACAGTTGCCGAAGCAATAAATAGACAATTGGCCCACTATCCTTACCATGTTGGGCAAATCGTGTTTTTGGGCAAAATGCTCTGTAATCAAAACTGGAAATCGCTTTCTATCCCAAAAGGAGATTCCAAAACTTTTAATGATGAGAAATTTACTCACCCAAAACACAAACAACATTTTACTGATGAGTTTTTAAAGAATAAGATGGAATTAACCGCCAAATCTTTTATTGAAATCTTAAAAGCGAATCAATCTAATGAAGAGTTGAGAAAGATTCTTCGCTATTTTAAATCAGAAGAAGGAGATTATGGCTTTGGCGACGAATTTATTGGCGTAAAAATGGGTTTCATTTTCGAATTGGCCAAACAATGCAATCAAATGCCAATTGAAGAAATCGAGTTATTATTAGAAAGTCCGATTCACGAAGCTCGAACTGGTGCTATGAGTATTATGGATAAAGCCGCACGAGATAAAAAAATTAACCCAGTAAGGTTGGCAGAATTTTTTGAACTTTATATGCGCCGCCATGATCGAATTAACAATTGGGACTTGGTAGATTTGGGCTGTTTGTATATGACAGGCTTATATTTATTTGATAAGGATAGAACAATTTTATACAAATTAGCAACCTCAAAAAATATCTGGGAAAGACGTACAGCAATTTTAAGTACTTGTTATTTCATCAGGAAAAATGATTTAAATGATACTTTCCAAATTGCTGAAATGTTGTTAAATGACCAAGAAGATTTGATTCATAAGGCTACGGGATGGATGTTACGTTTCGCAGGCGACAAAAACAAGGATCAATTAACAACTTTCTTGGCTAAATATGCGGCAACAATGCCAAGGGTTTTACTTCGCAATGCGATAGAAAAATTTGATAAACCAGAACGCGATTATTATTTAGCATTAAAGAAAAACAAGATATGATAACCGAAAACCTAAAAACCATTTTCAATAGAGACCTCAATAGATTAAAAATAGAAATAGCCGCCTATCAAGATGAAGCTCAACTTTGGAAAATAAGTGGGGATATTAAAAATTCTGCTGGTAATTTGTGTTTACACTTGATAGGAAACCTAAATACTTACATTGGAGCAGAACTTGGAAAATCTGGTTATATTAGGAATAGAGAACTAGAATTTTCTTTAAAAGACATTCCTAAATCAGAATTGTTAATGATGATCGACCAGACCATTAAAGTGGTTGATAAATCATTAAGCTTGATCAGCGATGAAGATTTAAGTAGAGAATATCCCGTACTTGTTTTTGAAAGCAAAGCCTCAATTGGTTTTTTTCTCATCCATTTAACTACACATTTAACCTATCATCTAGGGCAAATCAACTACCATAGAAGGTTATTAGCAAAGTGATAAATCAAGTTTGCTATATGTAGGTCTTAAAAATTGGCATACCCTCAAACATGTTCACTTATTTCACTCAACTTACGAAATAAAGTTTAAAGCTTATGTTTACCTTTGTATCCCCTAAACTGTTAGCTAAAGAATGATCAAGTCTCTTTTGAAAATAACATATATATTATTCATCCTATGTATAATAAGCTATACTTCAAATGCACAAAAGATTGTCGCTGTTCAGGATGAAGTAGACCAACATATATTTAATTTCAGCGAAATTGAGTTTTTAAAAGATGCAAGTGACCAATTTTCCTTTAAAGAAGTGAGCAGTGCCGCATTTGATAAAAAATTTATTCCTAGTCCTGCGAGTACCCCTCAAACTAAAGAGCTAAATACCAGTTATTGGTTTCGCATTAAGATTAAACACAATAGTTTAGCTAAAAATAGGTTTCTATTAGAATTTTTCGATCAAACTATAGATCATATCACAGCTTATATTCCAAAAAGTAATGGTAGCTATGAAATAAAGGAACTGGGAGATCAATTTGGTTTTGAAAAGCGTAATCTCCATCATAAAAACTTCGAAATCTATTTAGATAACAACAATGACAAAGTTCAAACTTATTATTTCAAGCTTCGTTCTTCTCAAATTTCTGACGCAATAATTGTTTTACGTTCGGTAAATTGGTTTATTTCTTATGCCTTAGACGAGTACTTTTATTTTGGTGTTTTTTATGGGATGATTTTGGTCTTCAGCTTTTACAACCTGATCATGTTTATCGCCATGCGCCAAAAACAATACCTTTTTTATGTATTGTATAATTTAAGTGTAGGATTTTTCGAGATGAGCTCAGATGGCATTGCTTATCAGTACCTCTGGCCAAACTCTCCTGCATGGAATCAAATTGCCTATGCTTTTTTTCTGTATGGCACCAGCATTTTTGCTTTGCTCTTTACCCGAGAACTCCTTTTTGTAAAAGCTAAAGCACCACGTCTCAATAAATTAATCATTGGAATCATTATTGCCAGAAGTGCATTTTTCATTTATAGCCTACTATTTGATCAAAACCTTTTCAGCTATAAATTTTTAGAGTTCATTCCACTCTCTGTCGCGTTTTTTACTGGAATTTACATTTTTAAAAGAGGGTACCAACCTGCAAGGTTTTTTGTATTAGGCTACAGCTTTCTATTTTTTGGCTTTACCTTAAAGTTTTTGATAATGCTAGGTTTAGAATGGCTCAACTTTGGCATCATCACCTATTATAGTTTAAGCTTTTGTTTTGTGCTAGAAATGGTGTTTTTATCATTTGCCATAGGTGATAAAGTTCGTATCCTTAAAAAGAAAAAAGACAAAGCACAAAGGCAAATTATTCAACAAATGGCTGTTAATGTTAAATTAAAAGACAGCTTAAATCAAGAATTAGAAAAACAGGTAGAACAACGTACCAAAGAGGTTTTCCATAAATCAATTATCATTGAGGCACAAAATGAAGAGTTGCTAAAAGCCAACGACCAATTAAAACAACAGGCCGAAGAAATTTCTAGAATGAATGTTCTACTTGAGCAAGATAACCATGAGCTACAGGTTAATGTAGAAAAAGTAACTAGAGATCGTGTAATGTCTGCTGATGTAGATTTTGAAGAGTTCAGTAAAATTTATCCTGATAAGGAAAGCTGTAATGCTTTTTTAGCCGAACTAAAATGGCAAAATGGTTATACCTGCCGTAAATGCAAAAACACACACTTTTATACTGGGCATATTTCTTATAGTAGGCGGTGTAGCAAATGTGCATATGAAGAATCTGTTACCACCTACACCATCTTCCATAATACCCGTATTCCTATTAATAAAGCATTCTACATGATTTTTCTGATCTATTCTACAAAGGGAAAAATCTCCTCGCATAAGCTTTCAGAATTATTAAATATTAGACAAAGTACCTGTTGGACTTATGGCACCCGCATTAAGACAGTAATGGAAGAACGTAAATCAAGCCTAAAAAAAGCCAATAAAAACGGCTGGAGTCTACTTGTTCTAGATTAAATCTTGAGCCAACAGCAGTAATCAAGATTATTTAGCTCATTTTAAGGTTAAAAATACCTTGTTTTTACAAATAAAAATAAAGGGTACTGAAGCGTATCGGGTCTATAGCTAAACGACTACAAAAAGCATAGCTTATGTGCTGTATATCAGCACTAAACGAGTTTTCAATTTAGGGTATTGTAGCGTATCGAAATATTCATAATATATTAATTATCAGATAGTTATAAAAAATATTTTTATCAATTCTCTTGGATATTGGCTATAAATGGCCTTAACTTTATCCCAACTAAATTTAATTGTATACTAACCAAAAAATCATGAGAAAAAAATTTACCCTATTTATTGTATTGCTCTGCTGCGGAATGGGTTTTGCCATGGCACAAGATATCACGGTAAGTGGTCAGGTAAAAGACCAACAAGGCTTACCTATTCCTGGTGCATCTGTTCAAGTTAAGGGCACCAACTTAGGAGCATCAACAGCTGCCAATGGTACTTTTACACTTAAAGCACCTGCTAATGCTACGCTTACCTTTTCATTTATGGGTTTTAAATCTATAGAAGAAGCCGTAAATAATAGAACTTCAATTTACGTAACCATGTCCGAAGACAACAACCAACTGAATGAAGTAGTTGTAGTTGGTTATGGTACTCAGGTTAAAAAAGATTTAACAACAGCGGTTGTTTCTGTTTCTGCTAAAGACATAGAAAATCAGCCAGTAACTAATCCTTTGCAAGCTATACAAGGTAAGGCAGCGGGGGTTCAAATCATTTCACAATCTGGTAAACCAGGTGCTGGTGTAGCAGTAAGTATTCGTGGTAATACTTCTATCACCGCATCCAACAGTCCTTTATATGTAATTGATGGAATTACTTCTAGAGATGCTAGTTTTGTAAATCCTGCCGATGTAGAAACAATGACCATTTTGAAAGATGCATCTGCAGCTGCAATTTATGGTTCGAGTGGTGCTAATGGTGTGGTCCTAATTACTACTAAAAAAGGTATTTCTGGTCAACTAAAAGTAGGCTTAAATGCATTTACTGGATTTTCTAACCTATGGCAAACTCAAGATGTGTTAAATAAAGAGCAATACGTTGCTTTATTAACTGAACTAGGTGGTTATGCTACAGATGGAGCTGCAAACACAGATTGGCAAGATTTAACTTTTGGTACTGGAACTCAACAAAATTATCAAGTTTCTTTATCTGGCGGTATTAAAGGTGGCCAATATTACTTCTCTTCTGGTTACCAACAAGATAAAGGTATCGTTGCTCCTGCTAAATTAGATCGTTATACTTTAAACTTCAATGGTTCGCAAAACTTAACCAAATGGTTAAAGATATATGGTAATGCTGTTTTAACTTCTGGCAAATCTAGAGACGTTAGTGATAATGCTGGTGTTGCAAGAGGTGGAACTATTTTATCTGCATTAACTACCCCTCCAAACATTGGGATCTATTTACCTAACGGAACTTACGCAGGTAACCCAAATGCGGGTGGTTGGGAAAACCCAATTGCTAATGCATTTGCTGGCATCAATGCCAACAGAAACCTAAGATTTATAGGTGCTTTTGCTGGTGAAATTAAATTCACTAAAGACCTTTCATTCAAATCTAGTATCAGTACTAACTCAAGCACAAACCATTATAACTATTTTATAGATCCTTATTCTACAGATTATGGTAGAGCACAAAAAGGATTGTTTAGGTATAATGATACTAAAGATCATGTATGGTTAAATGAGAATATTTTAAGCTATGCTAAAAAAGTAGGTAAACATGATTTTTCTGCAACTGCAGGATATACTCTTCAAGAATCTGACTGGACCTATAGTAATTATGAGATTACCAAATTTACCGATCCAACAACTAACGCATTGCTAAATGATGGAACAGCTGTTGCTGCTGTAGGCCCACCATCTAGAGCACAATGGTCTAAAAGATCTTACTTAGGTCGTGTAAGTTATTCATACGATGGCAAATATTTACTGTCATCTAACTTTAGAGCAGATGGTTCATCTCGTTTTAAAAAGGGTAACAGATTTGGTTATTTCCCTTCTGTTTCTGCTGGATGGAGAATTTCTGCTGAGAACTTTATGAAAGACAGCAAAACAATTAACGACTTGAAATTAAGAGGTAGCTGGGGTCAAGTTGGTAATGATGAAGGTATTGGAGATTATGCCTATTTAAAATTATATCAGATTAATGCACAAGGTGGTTATGGCCTTTCTCAGCCTGCCAATGAGAATTTAACTTGGGAAAAAACTACACAAACTAATATTGGTTTAGACTTAACCATGTTTAACAGCAGATTAACATTCACTGCTGATGCCTACATCAAAAAAACAACAGATTTATTAGTTAGCGTACAATTGCCTCCATCATCTGGTTTAGGTGCACAATCCCTAAATGTTGGTGCAATGGAAAATAAAGGTTTTGAGTTTGTACTATCAACCAAAAATTTTATAAAAGATAAATTTACTTGGAACACCGATTTAAACTTCTCACTAAACAGAAATAAGGTAACAAGCTTAGGTATTACTACTAAATCATTAGATTTTGCCGGTATTTACGAGCGTACTGCGGCTGTTAGAATTGTTGAAGGAAGACCATTGGGTAGTTTTTATGGCTATGTTTCTAACGGGGTAAATCCAGCAACTGGTATGATTGATTATGCAGATATAGATGGCGTTCCTGGTATAACTGCTGATGACCGTACATTTATTGGTTCTGCTCAACCTAAATTTACTTATGGCATTAACAACAGTATGACTTTTGGAAATTTTGGTTTCTCATTCTTCTTCCAAGGCGTACAAGGCAATGATGTTTTTAATGCTTCTCGTATAGATCTAGAAAGCTTAAATGATTCGAAAAATCAATCAGCGGCTGTATTGAGAAGATGGACTACTCCAGGTCAAGTTACCGACATTCCAAAAGCCCTAAAAAGCAATTCAGACAATACCAGAACATCAAGCCGTTTTGTTGAAGATGGTTCTTATTTAAGACTTAAATCAGCAACGCTTTCTTATAGCTTAGGTAAATTAACTTTAGGCAGAATGAGAATGAGCAAAGTAAACATTTTTGCAACGGGATATAACCTTTTAACGTTTACTGATTATTCAGGTTTTGATCCAGAAGTAAATCAATATGGTGCAAATGGTCCATCAATGGGAGTAGATTATGGAACCTACCCACAAGCTAGAACTTTCTTATTTGGTGTTAATGTTGGCTTTTAATTATAAAAAAGATGAAAACTAAAATATATTCATTGCTGGCATTTGGTGCCTTAGCATTAACCGTTCAAAGCGGTTGTAAAAAAGATTTCTTGGAAAAAGACCCAATTAATCAAGTTACAGGAGATGTAGCTTTTGTAAACAAAGAAGCTGCAGAAAAATTATTACAGGGAGCATATGATGGGATGTATAACGATTATCACATTTGGGATTACATGATCAATGGTGATGTTACTGCTGATAATGCTTATGCTGGAGGAGACAACCAGGCCAATATTGACATTGATTTATTCAAAGCGAACTCTACTAATGGTAACGTAGGTAGAGATTGGGGTTCTTTATATTCAGACATTAAAAATGCAAACGAGGTACTAGAAAATGTTCCTAATATTCAAGACCCAGCTTTAGATGCAGGAAACCGTAGAAACGAAATCTTAGCAGAAGCAAGCGGATTAAGAGCTTACATGTATTTTAATTTGGTACGTTTATTTGGTGCCGTGCCTTTGGTTTTAAAAACACCAGCTAATTTAAGCGAAATGCAACCTGCAAAGGCTAGTATTGATGCTGTTTATACCCAGATTATTAAAGACTTAGAATTTGCAGCAACAAATGCAAAAACTACCTCTGCAAATAAAGGGATCATTACAAAAGGTGTTGCTAATGCTTTACTAGCTAAAGTATATGCTTCAAAACCTACACCAGATTGGGCAAAAGTGTTGCAATATTGCGATTTAACTATTGCAAATGGCTATAGTTTATTTGGCAGTTACAATGGCTTATTTGACGCTGCTAACAAAAACAACAGTGAAGCCATTTGGGAAATGCAATATGACGGTTGGGGTGGACAACATGGCAATTGGATGCCAAGTGTAATTGTTGGTACCGGTTGGAAAAGATTTTGTACTCCATCTAACGATTTAGTAAAGGCTTTTAATGATGAAGGTGATTTAATTCGTAGAAACGCAAGTATCTATTTCATGAATGCAACAACCGAAGGTTGGAGTGATTCTTACTGGGCTAAAGCAAACTATCCATACATTAACAAATATAGAGCTGATGATAAAAGCGATAGTTACATTATCAGGTTAGCCGATATTTTATTGCTAAAAGCTGAAGCTTTAAACGAAGCGAGCGCTGGTGGATGGGCTACTGCTAAACCAATTGTAAACCAAATTAGAGGTCGTGTTAGTTTAGGCAGTACACCTGCAATAGATCAAGCTAGTATGCGTTTGGCAATTGAAAAAGAGCGTAGATTAGAGCTAGCCTTTGAAGGTCATCGTTGGTTTGATTTGTTACGTACCAACCGTGCGGTTGCTGTAATGAATTCATCAAAAGATGGGGCTGGGAATAATTTATATAATATTTCTACTGCTAACCTTTATTTCCCTATTCCACAAGCCGAGATTGATAGAAATCCGAATGTGAAATAGTATGAATGTGGTATAAAAATAAGTTAGGTTGTTTTTATACCACATTTTTTCAAAATCTCAACATGTTATTTAAGCGTATTGAATTAGGTTTTAATACTGTCTAATTATCCTTATAAACATTTATGAGTAAGCTTAAAACCAATTTATGTCTATTGCGAATAAAGCGTATCACAAAACACACAAGTAACTATAAATCAAATATTTATATAAATAAATAATCTAAAATAAATATTTAATTCACTAGTTTTAAAACCGTTAATCCTTTAATAGACATCTAAATCATCAACTTAAAACCATTCTACACAAATGAAATTTTTAACCGCAACTTGTATAGCTTTAGCCATAGCCTTGGGCTCTTGCGCTTGTAAAAAAGGAACCAAAAAGGCTACAGTAATTCCTGATGACCCTACACCCACTACACCTGTAACCAGTGATGTTAGTTTTTGGCTTACCAAAGGAGATAAATCAGCTCTGCTACAAAAACAGAACATTGCTTTGAATTTTACCGCAGCAAATAATGCTAACACCACTATTGAGATTGATGATACTCAAGCTTATCAAACCATTGATGGATTTGGTTATACATTAACAGGTGGAAGTGCAACGTTGATGAATAACCTTGGCGCAACAGAAAAAGATGCTTTAATTAAAGAATTATTTTCTACCGAAGAAAATGCAATTGGGGTGAGCTATTTAAGAATTAGCATTGGGGCATCAGATTTAAGCGCAAATGTTTTTACCTATAATGAAAGGCCAACTGGACAAACTGATGTAAATCAAGACTACTTTTCTATTGATGCAGAAATGACAGATTTGGTACCTATCCTTAAAAAGATTTTAGCCATTAACCCTAACATAAAAATATTAGGTTCACCATGGACTGCACCAACATGGATGAAAACAAACAAGGCATATAAAGGTGGCAGTTTAAAACCTGAATATTACCAGGCTTATGCCAAGTACTTTGTAAAGTATGTTCAGGCAATGAAAGCTCAAGGCATTACCATTGATGCTATCACTATCCAAAATGAGCCACTTCATCCCGGCAACACACCAAGCATGTACATGGAAGCTATAGATCAAGCTAACTTTATTAAAACTGCCTTGGGTCCAGCATTTCAAACAGCCGGCTTAACTACAAAAATTATTGTTTATGACCATAATGCCGATCGCCCAGATTACCCGATGGCAATTTTAGCAGATCCAGCAGCAAATGCTTATGTAGATGGCTCTGCCTTCCATCTTTATGCCGGTAATATTTCGGCGTTAACTACAGTTCACAATGCTTATCCCAACAAAAACGTTTATTTCACAGAGCAATGGGTTGGAGGCCCGGGTAATTTTGCCGAAGATTTAAAATGGCATGTATCTACTTTAGTTATTGGAGCTACCAGAAACTGGAGTAGAAATGTATTAGAGTGGAACCTTGCAGCAGATGCGAATTATAACCCACACACTCCAGATGGAGGTTGTACAACTTGCTTAGGCGCTATTACCATTGCTCCTGCAGTAAGTAGAAACGTTGCCTATTACGTAATTGCACATGCTTCTAAATTTGTAAGACCAGGCTCTATACGTATTGCATCAACATTAAACAGTACGATATCAAATGTCGCATTTAAAACACCAGATGGAAAAAAAGTCTTGATTGTAATGAATACAAGTTCAAACAATCAAACTTTTAACATTAAAGACAACGGTAAAATTGTAACCACAACATTGCCTGGCGGTGCTGCCGGAACCTATGTTTGGTAAAGATTTTCATATTCACATATGATTGATTTAGTTAACCCCGCCTTGTGTGGGGTTTTCTATTACCTTCTGCCCATGTGTTTAAAGTAATCCATAAAGTTTAAGCTTTGGTAAACATAAATTGCACTAGCTATTTGGGTTAGAAAAGCCCATAACAGTAAGCCAATTAATGTAACCATTATAACTTTAAAAATTGCCCTAGGCCCTTTTAAATCAACAAAATCTTTATAAGCAATAACAAAATATATAAGTTGCAACAATAGGCCTAATAAGGGAGCAAATGCTACCCAGGAAGTTTCCTTTAGCAGGGCCCGCAACGGATGGACCAATAAGGTAAAGGCAAGATTAGCAAAGCTGATAAACATTAAATTGGCAACCAAATGTTCTGAGTAATTATATTTTTTTCTATAATAAATGAGCCAAAAATAAAAAGAAAAAAATGGTACGGCAATCATTGCCAAGATGTTCCCGTTCTTGACAAAAAACTGTTGACTTTTCATTGCCCTATGGTAGATTATAGTTGCTTCTTGCCTTTTTTCTGGGTCTGGTATCTCAGCAATTTTTATAAGGGTAGTTTGATCATCTTTTTTCACAGTGCTACTTAAACCATCAGATAACACATAAAAAGCGGCCAATATTAAAAAAAAGGTAAATGGGCTAAAATACTTTTTCCTCTTACCAGCAATGTATTCTTTGGCAACAATACCTGGCCTGATAAAAAGCTCTTTAAGCAAATAAAAAATGCCCTTATCTGCATGTGTAAATGCATGAAAAACTTCATGGAAGAAATGAGTGAGCGTAAAGCGATGTACATGTGCCTCTTGGCCACATTGTGAACAAAATTTTTGACCTATGTCTAAATTATGCTCACAATTTAAGCAGTGCTTAGTATTCATTGAGTTGCGTTTGTTGCTCTAATGTCGTGAAATGTATTTAAAAATCAAATCTATCCCAAAAAGCGAATAGCAAACTTTTTTATACTATCATTGTTCCTACTAGTATAAAATAAAAATCATGAAAAATTATTTCTTCCCTATTATCATTGCTGCACTATCGTTTACTGCCTGTCAAAGTGAAAGTACCGAACAAGAAGATAAAGTTGCTGTTGACACCAACATAGTAAAGGTGGGTGAAACTTATTGCTACACTTACATAAAGAATAAAGACACAGCAAAACTGACTTTTATGAGCACCAATGGCATTACTACTGGAGAATTGAGCTATAACCTCTTTGAAAAAGACAAAAACAAAGGTATAATTGAAGGTGAAATGAGAGGTGATACTTTATTGGCAGAATATACTTTTAATTCTGAGGGGAAAGAATCTGTAAGACAGGTAGCATTTCTTAAAAAAGGAAACCAGTTACTTGAAGGTTTTGGTGATGTAGAGGATAAAAGTGGAAAAATGATGTTCAAAAATCCTACTAAGCTAACTTTTGGTCAATCAATTGTTTTTGAAAAGGCAGATTGTCAGTAAAGGTTGTTAAGGGGATAATGGTTGATAGTTGATGGTCAAATGTTGATAGTTTAAGTGGTCAATAATGCAATCCATCAACTATAGGCTATGGACTATTTACCAATTATTTCTCAACTTTAAAATTCTCAAATCTTTCCCAAAAACCATCAACAGGCAATGGCGCAAAAATTTTAACCTGTTCTTTTTGCACAGGGTGAATAAATTCCAATTGTCTGGCATGTAAACAAATACTCCCCTTTCTACTTCCTCGTGGATAACCATATTTATTGTCACCAACTATTGGGCAATCCATTGTAGAAAGCTGCACCCTGATTTGGTGAGACCGCCCTGTAATAGGATTTACTTGTAATAAATAAAAGCCGCCAACCTCTCCTATCAATTTATAATCTAGCTCTGAGCGCTGACTTCCAGTTACTTCTTTATTATAAGCCGCAACTACATTTTTCTGAGGATTTTTAATCAGATAATGAACCAAGTTCCCTTCTATTCTCGCTGGTCTATTTCTTACCACAGCAAAATAGGTTTTACGAACTTCTCTATTTTTGAAAACAGCATTCATACGCTCTAAGGCCTTACTTGTTTTGGCAAATAGAATTACGCCACTTACAGGCCTATCCAAACGATGTACCACACCTAAAAAGGCACCATTGGGTTTGTTATACTTGGCAGCAATATATTTTTTAACCTTTTCATCTAAAGGTTCATCGCCAGTTTCATCAATCTGCACAATATCACCACTGCGTTTATTTATAGCAATTAAATGATTGTCTTCGTATAAAATATCTGCTTCAGTAATAGGCATTGTATTGGTAATTGTAGAAATTGTTAAATTGCTTAATTGTTACTGTCAAATGAAAACTGCATTTGTTTAATAAACCCGATTGTAATGAAAATACTTTTTGTTAAAGATCCTTCGACAAGCTCAGGATGACAATAACAAAAAGATTGAAATGAAAAGCGGGACTACTGCATCCGAAGAGCAATGAAACTGCTTTTCCCATCATAAGATTTACCCTGCTCGTTTATCCTTGTTCTTTGCTCCTTTATCCTTATTCAACTAATATTGTTCTTTCTCGTTCGGGAAATCTTTTGCTTTTACATCTTTAATATAAGATTGTGCTGCGCCTAAAATTCCTTCGTATAAATCTAAGTACTGGCGTAAAAACCGTGGCCTAAAACCTTTAGTTAAACCAATCATGTCATTTACAACTAGAACCTGTCCATCGCAATCTGGTCCGGCACCAATTCCAATTGTAGGAATATGTATGCTTTCTGTTACTTCCTTAGCCAATTTAGCAGGAATTTTTTCTAAAACAACGGCAAAACATCCAGCATCTTGAAGCGCTAGAATATCAGTTTTTAATTTATTTGCCTCTTCTTCATCCTTAGCTCTAACCGTATATGTACCAAACTTATAAATAGATTGAGGTGTTAACCCCAAGTGTCCCATAACTGGAATACCTGCAGTAATTATTCTTTGTATTGATTCTACTACCTCTATGCCACCTTCTAACTTCACACCATGTGCACCAGATTCTTTCATGATTCTAATGGCAGAATTTAAGGCTTCTTTTGAATTACCTTGATAAGAACCGAAAGGTAAATCTACCACTACAAAAGCCCTTGTTGCACCGCGTACAACGCCTTGCGCATGGTAAATCATTTGATCTAATGTAATTGGTAAGGTAGTTTCATGACCAGCCATAACATTGGATGCCGAATCGCCAACCAATAAAACGTCTAAACCTGCATCATCCAAAATGGTAGCCATTGAATAATCGTAAGCGGTTAACATGGCAATTTTTTCGCCACGCTGTTTCATCTCTTGCAAAATGTGGGTTGTAATCCGCTTAATTTCTTTGTTTACAGACATATTCTTTGTTTTGTTAGGCAAAATTAGGTTTTATTATTGTAAAAGGAACAAGATTAAAGTGTAAAGAACAAAAACTTAAACGTTAACATAAAGCATACGGAGATGGCGTAGCATTTCAAATCCATCCTTTGTGTTCGCTGTGAATTCCTCTTTTCTCTGTGGCTAATTAATTTCCATATAAATCATTTATCGCAATATGTATATCTCCATACGCAACTATTTTAAAAAAAATCTTGAAAAAACCGTTGAAAAAACTACCTTTGTATCCTGAAATGAATGAGTTCGGTCAGACTTCTTTACTATCTTACAAAAACGGCATAACCGTTACGAAATTCCATTCTTTTTTCTCTTTTTTCATCAATTCTTATTGTATTTTAAATGACTAACTACACCAAGTTACCTGCAATTTTGTTATTGGCCGATGGCACTGTTTTTTATGGTAAAGCTGCCGGAAAAATCGGAACTACTACTGGCGAGATTTGCTTTAATACAGGCATGACTGGCTATCAGGAAGTATTTACAGACCCATCTTACTTTGGTCAGATTATGGTAACCACCAATGCGCATATTGGAAATTATGGCATGCATAAGGAAGAAATCGAATCTGGCTCTATAAAAATTGCTGGTTTAGTTTGCAAAAACTATAACATTTTATACAGCAGAAAAGAAGCTTCAGAATCTATCCAAGATAATTTCCAAAACGAAAATATTGTTGGTATTTCTGAAATTGATACCAGGGCTTTGGTTCGTCACATCAGAAATAAAGGAGCAATGAATGCGATTATCTCTTCTGAAATTACTGATTTACAGGAATTGAAAAAGAAACTAGCAGATGTACCAAACATGGATGGCTTAGAGCTTTCATCTCAAGTTTCTACAACAGAGCCTTATTATTATGGCAATCCTGAAGCAAACTATAAAATTGCAGCTTTAGATTTAGGTATCAAGAAAAACATATTGCGCAACTTTGATGATAGAGACATCTATGTTAAGGTTTATCCAGCCAAAACTACTTTTGCAGAAATGGACGAATGGGGTGCGAATGGTTACTTCATTTCAAATGGCCCAGGCGATCCTGCAGCAATGGAATACGCAATTGATACTGTTAAATCTATTTTAGAAGCCGATAAACCATTATTTGGAATTTGCTTAGGTCACCAATTATTGGCAGAAGCAAACGGAATTGGTACCATGAAAATGTTTAACGGACATAGAGGCTTAAATCATCCGGTTAAAAACATCATTAAAAACCATTGTGAAGTTACTTCTCAAAATCATGGTTTTGGAGTAATACCAGATGAAGTTAGAAAATCTGATAAAGTAGAAATTACACATATCAATTTAAATGATCAGTCAATTGAGGGAATTCGTGTAAAAGGTAAAAAAGCATTCTCGGTTCAATATCACCCAGAATCATCACCAGGCCCGCATGATTCTCGTTACTTATTTGATGATTTTGTTGATTTGATAAAAGGCGACTTAGTTTGGTAAATTAAGCCAAAGATCTAGCATTAAATCTATAGCTATTATTTAAGGATGTTTGTTAATCAGACATCCTTTTTATTTTCGATAGACTTACAAATCCATTCGTCCCAATTAAGCATCAGTTTATCGACATTTTACTACCACTCAGATAAAATTCATTTTCTATTCATATAAACCTTCTTACTTTAGCATTATGTAATTAGCAACTCTGCGTGCTTAACTTCTACAAACAAACTAAACAATGGAAAAAAGGAATGTAATTATCAGTGTTAAAGATCTGGTAAAAAATTACGATGATTTCAAAGCTGTACAAGGCTTAAACTTTGAAGTTTATGAAAATGAAATTTTTGGATTACTTGGCCCTAATGGTGCAGGAAAAACTACTACTTTAGAAATCATAGAGACTTTACGCCAAAAAACTTCTGGAGAAGTGATCGTAGATGGATTCTCTATTGATAAAGATCCAAATGCCATCAAACGTATTATTGGTGTACAATTACAGGCAGCTGGATATTATCCAAACCTAAACCTCATTGAGCTTTTAGAACTATTTTCTGGTTTGTATGGTGTGAGTGTAAACCCGATGGAAATGTTAGCAAAGGTAAATTTGCAAGATAAAGCAAAAGCAAAATATAAAGCGCTATCTGGCGGACAAAAACAACGTTTTTCTATTGCAACAACATTAATCAATTCTCCGAAAATTATATTTTTAGATGAACCTACTACTGGATTGGATCCGCAAGCCCGCAGAAATCTTTGGGATTTAATTACCGACATTCGTAGTCAAGGTACAACAGTTGTGATTACAACCCACTACATGGATGAGGCAGAGCAGTTGTGTGATCGTGTTGCATTTGTAGAGCGAGGTCAGATTATTGCCTTAGACACACCAGATCAATTGATTGATAATTTAATAGCGAGCGGATTTGAACGTAAAAAAGAGGTTAAAAAAGCAAATCTCGAAGATGTTTTCATCAATCTTACAGGCCAAGAATGGCGTGAAGATTAATCAAATTCAATTATTTCAATATCATTAATCTTTCAATCTAAATATAATGAAAACTCCATACAGTCATACCAAAGCTACATTAGCACTTGCAAAAGCAAGCTTCCGTTCAATTATGCGCAGCCCTTCGGCTGTAGTTTTTACTTTAGCTTTCCCATTAATTTTCATCTTAGTTTTTGGCTTTTTAGGGGGGGGTGGTACAAAATTAGACATAGCACTAGCTCCAGGTTCTGATATGGAGAACCCAGTTATTGTTGCCTTAGAAAAAACAGGATTAGTTAGAATAACTAAGGATGATAACTTGGATAATATAAACAAGGATCTAGAAAAGGGAAATTATGATGCATTAATTAGTGTAGAGAAAAATCCAAATGGAGTTCCTGCTTATTTTACCAATGTTAAATACACTTCAGCATCGCTTGATAAAGGAAATATTTTAAAGTCTATTTTAAATGAAATTTCCTTTAACTTAAATACCCAAAACCTAAAACCAACTGTTACAGAAATCAGGGCAACCACTGTAAGCGGAAGGTTATACCGTACCATAGACTTTATTCTACCAGGGCAATTAGGCTTCTCCTTATTAAGTACTGGTGTATTTGGTACTGCATTTGTGTTTTTTAGTTTACGTCAAAACCTAGTAATTAAACGTTTCTTTGCGACACCTGTAAAACGTTCGAGTATTGTTATTGGCGAAGGTATTGCCCGTATTGGTTTTGCATTATTAGGTGCTTTATTTATCATTTTAATTGGACACTTCTTTTTCAAATTCACACTAATTCATGGTGCAACCACAGTTCTAAACATGCTTGTTTTAGCCACAATGGGCGTAATTGTTTTTATGGGTTTTGGATTTGTTGTTTCTGGTATAGCCAAAAGCGAAAGTACAATTCCACCGATATCCAACATTATCACCTTACCTCAATTTCTACTTTCTGGAACTTTCTTTTCTATAGACGCTTTTCCATCTTGGTTACAACCCATTAGTAGAGCACTACCGCTAACCTATCTTAATGATGCAATGCGTAAAGTTGCTTTTGAAGGTGCAGGATTATGGGATGTAAAACACCAAATGTTAATTATGTTGCTTTGGGGTATTGGAATTTATGCGGTAGCTGTTAAAACCTTTAAGTGGGAATAATAGCTTTCTGAAATATAATTTTAAAGTTAAAGGGATGATAGGATATACTTGTCATCCTTTTTTTGTTTATAGGCTTCCTTATGAATGGGTTAACCTTAACCATATTCGAGAAATAAAATCCCCATTTAAATGAAAGCTCTTTTTTAAAGGACCTTACCACATCTCCCTTTTTTGTTGCATCTTATTTTTAATTCATTTTTAGCAGATTAAAATAATATATTAGGTTATGAAAAATATTTCCATCATCTCAGCTAGTGTTAGAAATGGCCGAAATAGCCACAGAGTTGCACTTTATTTCAAGAATTACTTGGAAGAAAACAAATTAGCAAATGTTAATATAATCGACTTAAAAGAGTATGATTTTCCAATTTTTGAAGAGCGATTAAGGTTTATTTCAGACCCTACAGCAGCCATGCTTTCTTTTGCTAACGAGGTAACTACAGCCGATGGTATTATAGTTGTAACTCCAGAGTATAACGGCGGTTATCCAGCAAGTTTAAAAAATGCTATTGATTTATTGTATGCAGAATGGAAACGCAAGCCAATTGGCATTGCAACTGTTTCTGCTGGTGCATTTGCAGGTACACAAGTAATTACCTCATTGCAATTTAGTTTATGGAAAATAGGAGCATTAGTTATTCCAGCAATGTTTCCGGTAGCTACAATAGAAAAAACATTTGATGAAAATGGCAAACCAAGTGATGTAGAAGGTACCGATAAAAGAGCAAAATCTTTTATAGGCGAACTCATTTGGTGGATAGAAGCTAAGCAGAAAATGGAGATGTAAGCTAATTCATTTTAGGTTTAGTTAAGCGGCCAATACAACAATTGAAAACTTAAATAAACTTAAAAAATGAAAAAATTAGTAGCAGAATTTATTGGAACATGTTGGTTGGTATTAGGGGGTTGTGGCAGTGCTGTTTTAGCATGCAATTACCCTGGTGCAGGAATTGGATTTGTTGGCGTATCATTAGCGTTTGGATTAACAGTTGTTACCATAGCTTATGCATTTGGGCATATTTCTGGGGCACATTTAAACCCTGCAGTTTCCGTAGGTGCATGGGTAGCTGGCAGATTAGAAACCAAAGATTTAGGTCCCTATATAGTAGCTCAGGTTTTAGGCGGCATTGCCGGAGCTGGAATTTTATACCTAATTGCCACTGGTAACGGTAGTAATATAGGTAATTTCGCTACAAATGGATACGACCAATTATCTCCCGGAAAATATAGCTTGCTGGCAGCTATTGTAACAGAAATTGTCTTGACTTTTATCTTCTTACTGGTAATTTTAGGCACTACAGATGACCGGGCACCTAAAGGCTTTGCAGGATTAGCTATCGGATTATGTTTAACATTAATTCACCTAATTAGCATTCCTGTAACCAATACTTCTGTTAATCCAGCACGTAGTACTAGCCAGGCAGTTTTTGTTGGTGGAGAAGCTATAAGTCAATTATGGTTATTTTGGGCAGCTCCTATTGCCGGTGCTATATTGGCTGGTTTAGTTTATAAATACTTTTTTGCGGAAAAGAATTAGACAAAATGCTAATACATATAGCCTCTTTTTAGGGGCTATATTAATTTACAACTAATTGGCATTCTTTAACTAAGGAGCATTTTAAAAAAAATGAAACTATCCATACTTATAATTTAAAAATTATTTTAACTTTGGATACGCCCTAGCTAATTGTACTTTTTACACTAAGGGCAGTTTTTAATCAAAACCAAAATAAAATGAGTTTAATAATTGATGTCCACGCAAGACAAATCCTTGATTCTAGGGGTAATCCAACAATAGAAGTTGAAGTAATTACAGAAAATGGCCAAATGGGTCGTGCAGCTGTGCCATCTGGCGCAAGTACTGGTCAACATGAGGCTGTAGAATTGCGTGATGGCGACAAAAAAACCTATATGGGTAAAGGCGTTTTAAAGGCCGTAGAAAATGTAAATACTATTATCGCTAAAGCTTTGCAAGGCGTTGATGTTTTTGAACAAAACCTAATAGACAAGTTAATGATTGACTTGGACGGTACAGAAAATAAAGGAAAATTAGGTGCAAATGCAATCTTAGGTGTTTCTTTAGCCGTTGCTAAAGCCGCTGCCGCAGAAAGCAGACAACCATTATATCGTTATGTTGGTGGTGTTAATGCAAATATTTTACCTATTCCAATGATGAATATTATCAATGGTGGTTCTCACTCAGATGCTCCTATCGCTTTTCAAGAGTTCATGATCATGCCTGTTGGCGCACCATCATTCTCTGAAGCTTTACGTTGGGGAACTGAAGTTTTCCATAACTTAAAAGCTATTTTACATGATAGAGGTCTATCTACTGCTGTAGGTGATGAAGGTGGTTTTGCTCCTAAATTTGATGGTACTGAAGATGCAATTGAAACCGTATTAAAAGCGATAGAAAAAGCAGGTTATAAGCCAGGTTCTGAAATTTGTTTAGCATTAGATTGTGCTTCATCTGAGTTCTACAAAGATGGAAAATACGATTATACTAAATTTGAAGGCGATAAAGGTGCTATTCGCTCTAGCGAAGAACAAGCTCAATATTTAGCAGATCTTTCTATAAAATATCCTATCATTTCTATTGAAGATGGTATGGATGAAAATGACTGGGCTGGTTGGAAAACTTTAACTGAAAAAATTGGTGATAAAGTTCAATTGGTTGGTGATGATTTATTTGTAACTAACGTTAAACGTTTACAAACTGGTATTGATACAAATACTGCAAACTCAATCTTAGTTAAAGTGAATCAAATTGGTTCACTAACAGAAACTATCAATGCAGTGAGTTTAGCACAAAATAGTGGTTATACTTCTGTAATGAGCCATAGAAGTGGTGAAACTGAAGATACAACTATTGCAGATTTAGCTGTTGCTTTAAACTGTGGTCAAATTAAAACAGGCTCTGCTTCACGTTCAGATAGAATTGCAAAATACAACCAATTGTTACGTATTGAAGAAGAACTAGGTGATGCCGCTCGTTTTATTGGCAAAAACTTTAAATACGCAAAGAAATAATCCCTATATCCCCTAAAAAAGGACTTTAGATTAAACAAAAGCCCTTTTAGGGGTTTGATTGTTAACAAGTTGATAAACACATTTGCAAAACATCCGAAGATTTAAAACCTTCGGATGTTTTTATTTAATACTATATTTGCTTTAATGAAACGGTTATTAGAACTTTTGCGCAATAAATACTTTTTAGCAGTTGTTGCTTTCGCAGTATGGATGATGTTTTTTGATAAGAACGACATGCTCTCTCAATATGAATACCGTGCCGAGGTAAATAAATTGCAACAAGAAAAAGATTTCTATACAAAAGAAACCGCATCAGTAAAAAAAGATCTTAAAGAGCTAGATAGCAATTTAAACACAGTAGAAAAATTTGCTCGTGAAAAATACTTCATGAAAAAAGACAATGAAGATGTTTTTGTAATAGTAAAAGACGAGGAAAAAAATTAACTCAACTAATTGAGCCGCTGTTAAAGATTTTAATTTTAATGCCTTATATTCGTCTTAACGGAATAAACTAAATCCTATAAACAAGATAATGAAAAAAGGAGCCTTATTTTTCTTTTTGTTTTTGATAGGCATACACTACTCCTATTCTCAAGACTTACCCATCCTAAAGCACGTTAAATTAAATAAAAAGGTTCATTTTAAAGATACCGAGGCCTTAGTTCTAAAGGTTATCAATTATTTATTTGAAACTCCAATTGATAAAAAAAACAATGCCAGAACAGAAGCTGGACAGTTTTTAATAAAATGGATGAATGGAACGCCAGAATACACATTCTATTTAGAAGAGAAAGAAACAAACTTCTTTAATACTGATTCTGATTTAATGCTAATGTATATGGCTGGCTTAACCAAATTCACATTAGAAAATAAGGAAGTTAAAGACCAAAAAACTTTAGTTATTGGTGCGTTGAAATCTGTCCTACCTTATTTAAACAATCAAGAGAACAAGAAGAGATGGTCTACAGAACTTTGGCAACTAAACGAAGCTAACCAAAAGGGTAAATTAGAAGAGTTTCTATATCAATAGCCAAACTTCGGCAATGCCAATTTATAGCGTACCACAATTATTCTAAGTGTAAAAATAAATGCAATTACTATAATTTTTGCTACGTCTGCTTTTAAGTTAAAATACAACAGCGTGAAGTAAAGAACTCCACCCAAAATACAAGCAGTAGCATAGATTTCTTTTCTAAATATTAATGGGATTGTATTGAGTAAAGTATCACGAATTACACCTCCAAAGCAACCCGTTATAGTGCCTAGGGCTACGCAAATACCAGGATCTAAGCCAAAAACTATTCCTTTTTGAACCCCAACTAAGGTAAATAAGCCTAGACCAAGAGAATCGAATAAAAAGAGTGTAATCTTAAATTTTTTAATTTGTGTTTTAAAGAAAATCGTTAACAAAGCTGTAACCAGAATGAGCAAACAATAGTTCACATCTCTCATCCAGGCAACAGGTGTGTCGCCAAGTAATAAATCTCTAACCGTACCACCACCAATAGAAGTTACAAAAGCAATAATCAGCACACCAAAAGGATCTAACCTTTTTTGCATTGCAGCGAAAGTACCTGAAATTGCAAAGGAAATTGTTCCTAAAATCTCAATTGCATATGTAGTGCTAATTTCCATTAAACTTCGCCATTACGTTTTCTTAAAAACCACTCTGTCGATAATAATACTAATATCAATGCAAATAACCATTTAATACTAATCAATTCTTCATATTTACGGTCTTCGTAACTTATGGTTTTAACCTGTCCGCTTTTCTCTAATTCATCAGCTATGCTTAATAAATTTGCAGGCATTACCATTTTACCATTTGTTTGCTGGGCTATTGTATATAACAATTGGTGATTGGCTGTAGTCTGCTGATACTCGGCTATTAAGGCATTGATGTAGAAAGCTCCAGAAGCTGTATAGTTTTTATTGCCCAAAGTAGTACTCGCTAAATAAGTGTAATTACCTTGCGGCAAATTGCCAATATCTAATCTATATGTTACGCCAAACTTCGAAAAAGTATAATTAAATATTTTTCCATTGGCATTTTTAACCTGAACTTTTACATCGGGTGTATTGATAGGTTCATAAGCATCATTATATAACGTTGCATTTAAAACAACATTTTCATTTTCTTCGTAAGTATTTTTACTGCTGTAAACTTTAAACTTTCTCTTATCATCCTTTACAGCAAGGTATTGTACCGTTTTAGAGATAAGTTCATTCACCAATGGGAAGGCTTGTTCGTCTTTTGCCTCTTCTAATTTCCACTTCCAAATACCCTCACCTATTAAAAAACCCAGTTTTCTACCATTATCTTCTGCAAAAAACCAAAGGGGCGTTTGTGTTTTAACTTTACCAATACGTTGATTTAAGACTGCAGAATAGTTTCCATTAATACTCATTTTAGCAAAGAGAACTTGCAATGGATCGTAATCATCTAACTGTTTTAAAGTGATTGGATTTAAATTAAAGGCGGTAAAATTAGGTTCTGGGTATGGAAATATTTCTTGCAAAGAACCGGTAGACTTACCAAAACTCACTACATTCTGAAATTGACCCAATGTGTACAAACTTGTTTGTGCCCCAACGACATAAAAAAGAGAAATTTTAGTTTTTTGAAGTTTGTCGATCAGTGGAATTGAGACATTGGAATATCCCGGCAATTGATATAATATGGCTAGACCATATTTATTTGGATCGATGGAATTTAATTCATCAGCTAATGCAACGGTAACCTCATAATGTTTATTAAGCTCAATTGCTTGTTTGAAGGCAGCAATGTCTGGATGTGGAGCTGCCGCTGCCAATAATACTTTTTGACGAGCATCTATTACTTCAACAAAAATTGTTTGGGTATTATTTTTTGTTGTAATCTCATTTTTTAAACCTGAAACACTTACTGTATATTTCTGAATCCCTATTTTATTTGCTTTTAGCTTTACTTGTACCTCCTTCACAAAACTGGCGGCATCAATGTTTACATTTTGCTCTTTAACTTTAGTTCCGTTTTCGGCAACAGAAATTTGAATGGTTTCTCCTTTGCTTTCATAGGCTTGAATTTGGATAGCTAAGGTAAACTCATTATCTAAATACACGAGGTTATTGTAATTTACATTTGCAATTAAAACGTCTCTTTTCGCTATAGTATCACCCATAGCAATGGTATAAATGGGCGCTTTGATTTTATTTATTTCATATAATGGATTACCACCACGATTAAAAATACCATCGCTCGCCATAATCACAGCACCAACATTGCGATTTAACAATTCATCATTTAACCGATCAACCAAGGCAGATGCATTGCTTAATTTACCTTTGCCAGAAAAGTCTAAACCAGATTTTACGCTATCGCTAAAGCTATAGGTTTTCACCTCATATTTTTCAGACAGCCGATCTACAAGCCGCTTCAAATCTTGTTGATATTTTTGTTTATTAAACCCTATTGGCTCAATCTCAGCCACAGAAATAGAATTATCATTTGCTAAAACTATAATTGGTTTTTCTGGATGATATGAAATGCGTTTTACAAGTGGGGCAAAAAGCAAGTAAGCGATTAGGGTAATCACTACTATTCTAAATGCCCCCAAACAGTATTTTAAATTTTTAGCTAAATTTTTATTTGTCCCATACAAAAACCATGCGTACAAACAACCCAATAATAAACAGGCAAGAAAAGTGAAAACAGAAGTTGCTGTAAAAAAATTACCCATAGCTTAAACGTAAAGATGCTAATTTTCTAAAAAATACACCGTAATTTGTTTGTGGATTATTAAATTAATAAATACTCATTTTAAGGTATTTTCTTAGAGCTCTAATTTAAGTAGTATTGTTTTAATCCACCATAATACCACTAAATATGAATAAGCTCTTCCAAACATTACTACTTTTACTCATGACCATCCCTGCACTTGCCCAAAATAGCTTTAAAGCCAGTCAATTGAAATTTGAACGCGTTAGAATTGCTTACGAGCAAAAGGGAGAAACACTCCAAAAAGATTTACAAAAAGCAGGGTTTACTAGTGATTTTCAGCTCTTCATTGCTGCTTATAAAGTTGAAGGGAAATTGGAAGTTTGGTTAAAAGGAAATGGCCAAAACCAATTCAAATTGTTCAAAACCTACAATTTTTGCGCACATTCAGGTACTTTAGGTCCAAAGGTAATTGAAGGAGATGGACAGACACCTGAAGGATTTTATCAAATCAATGTCTTCAATCCGATGAGTAATTTCCATTTATCTTTAGGGATTGATTATCCAAACAAAGTGGATCTAGCAAGAACTGGAAAAGGAAATAAAACTGGTGGGGATATTTATATCCATGGCAATTGTGTAACTATTGGTTGCATCCCCTTAACAGATGAGAAAATTAAAGAAGTTTACATTTTAGCGGTTGAAGCAAGAAATGCAGGTCAGAAAGATATTCCAGTTAGCATTTATCCTTTTAAGATGACTGAGGCAAATATGAAGAAATACAGCAATCAATATCCACAGCAAGTTGCCTTTTGGCAAACCTTGCAAAAAGGTTATATGGCTTTCGAGAAGGATAAAAATTTAACGAAAGTTACACACGTAAAGGGGAGTTATTTTGTTAAATAAACCGTTTACTTTTTCGGTTGGAGAGACACCAACCGATAGGTTTAATTCATTTTTCTTTTCTCAAGTTTATTTTTCTTTGATATAAGAACATTATTAAAAAAGGAATTACAATAACAATTAGTATATCGATTAATAGCGCAAATAAGTTTAAGTTATGTCTAGTTTCGGGTTCTGGAAACCGTTTTCCCCCTAGATACTCGTAAAAAGTGAATGGAAAGCCGATAACATTATTACCATCAGAAGAAACATTTAACATAGAGGTTATCAAAATAACTAATATAAAAAACCCACTACAGCTAATAATTATTTTCTTTGTTGTCATTACGTTGGGTTAATGAAATTAATATAACATAAAAGGCGAAAAGTAAAACCCTCCGCCTTCTACCTTTATATCTTCTACCTCAATTACAGCATTCCTCCGCAAACCGATAAGGTTTGACCGGTTACGTAAGCACTCATATCTGAAGCTAAGAATACACAAACATTGGCAATATCTTCTGTTTCGCCAGCACGTTTAAGTGGAATATCTTTTTCCCAGCCTGCAACTACTGCAGGATCTAAAACATCAGTCATTTCGGTACGGATAAAACCTGGAGCAACAACATTTGCACGAATGTTACGAGAACCTAATTCTTTAGCAACAGATTTGGTAAAACCAATAATTCCTGCTTTAGAAGCAGCATAATTAGCCTGACCAGCATTACCTGTAACACCAACTATAGAACTCACATTAATAAAAACACCTTTACGCGCTTTCATCATTACTTTAGAAGCAGCTTTAGTTACATTGAAGATAGATTTTAAGTTAACGTTCATAACATCATCCCAATTCTCTTCGCTCATGCGCATTAACAAGCCGTCTTTTGTAATACCAGCATTGTTAACTACAATGTCAATAGTACCAAATTCAGCAACAATGTCATTAATTAGTTGTTCTGCTTCATCAAATTTAGAAGCATCAGAACGGTAACCTTTTACCTTTGTGCCAAAGCTTTGTAATTCTTGTTCTAAGGCTTGTCCCTTTTCTACAGATGAAAGATAAGTAAAAGCTACATTAGCACCTTGTTCTGCAAATTTTTCGGCTATTTTGCGACCTATTCCTTTTGATGCACCTGTAATTAGTGCTGTTTTTCCTTGAAGAAGTTTAACCCCTAAATCCCCTAAAGGGGACTTTTCTGTTATTTCGTTCATATATTATTTTAATAATTTTTGTAAAGTTAATATTTATAGCGTTACGGCAAAGCCCCTTTAGGGGTTGGGGTCTGGTTCTTGTTGACTCAAACAATGAAAACTACCCAATCCCCAAATAATGTCTGTAGAATCTATACCAACTACTGGCCTGTCTGGAAAAGCTTTCTGAATAATATCTAAAGCAATTTGGTCATTCACATCTCTAAATGTTGGGACTATAACAGCTGCATTGGCAATATAGAAATTGGCATAAGAAGCCGGAAGACGTGTATCTTCGTGTATAACTGGCGATGGCATTGGCAATTTGATAATATTCAATGGTCTTCCATCTAATAATCTCATCTGTTTTAATGCCTCATAATTCTCTTGTAATAGCAAATGGTTTTCATCCAGCGGATTACTTTCTAGTACAGTAAGCACCGTATCCTCATTTACAAAACGAGTAATATCGTCGATATGACCGTCGGTATCATCACCAACAATACCATTTCCTACCCATAATACCTGCTCCGCACCATAAAACTCTTTTAAGTAAGTTTCAATTTGTTCTTTATTTAAATGAGGATTTCTATTTTCATTTAACAAACAAGCCGTACTTGTTAGAATTGTTCCAGCTCCATTAAACTCTACAGAACCACCTTCCATAACAATATCAGGCGTAAATAAAGGCAAGTTAAAATGCTTGGCTATTTTAGTCGGAATTACATCATCTAAATCAAATGGTGGATATTTTCCACCCCAAGCATTATAACCCCAGTCAACAACTGCTTTTTCATTTCCTTTTAACAAAAAAGCAGGGCCATGATCACGGCACCAAGCATCATTGCTCTCGTTAAAATAAAATTCTACTTGACTTAAATCAGCATCAACTTTTTGAAGCTCTGAAACGGCAAAAGCTTTCATTGCTTCATCCCTTACATTGATACGAACCTTTTCTCCAGTCGCTACAATTTTAATAAATTGGCAATAAGGCTCATAAATAGTCTCTATTTTTCCTGGCCAAGATTCTTCCTTGTGTGGCCAACTTAACCAAGTTGCTTCGTGTTTAGCCCATTCAGCAGGAAAAGAGTAACCTTTCGCCTTTGGCGTTTGAGAAAAGTCAGAAAGTCCGGAAGTCGGAAAGTCCGATGATTTATTTCCAGAGAAATGAGGTGTATTAGATTTATAATGTGCTTTATCAGACATTAGCTTAATGATTTAATGAGACCGTTTATCATTATCAGAACTTCTTCACAGGCATTGTAAAGTTCAACAAAACGTTCTTCTAGTAAATATTTTCTTCTTTTAGCAAGATGCAAACAACCTACAACTTCAATGTCAGACCTCAATGCATAACGTAAAAACCTTATAAATTCGGCATTACTTTGCCCTGTACTTCCTTCTGCTATATTTAAAGATATTGAATCTGCTGCTCTTTTTATTTGTGAGTTTAAAATATAAATTTCGTCCTTCGGAAAAGTCTTAGTTAGTTTATCAATTTCGTCCGCTAAGTCTAAAGCTTTTTGCCAGACTTTTAGTTTTTCAAATTTAAATGCCATAGATAGTATTTTAGGTAGGCTGAAATATACAATATCTATTTGCTTTCAAAAAATATCTTTCGGACTTTCGGACTAAAAACTTTCCAACTTTATTTAATCGCCATCAATATATCTTTTTGTAATTGGCTGGTATGAATCTATTCTTCTATCTCGTAAAAATGGCCAGTGCTTTCGGATATAATCGCTCTGCTTCAAATCAATCTCAACCACTTCGGTTTCTTCTTGATCATGCGATGCTAAGTATAGCAACTTGCCCTGTGCATTAGTAGCAAAACTACCACCCCAAAACTTCATACGGCCATCTTGTTCAAAACCGACACGATTTACACTGATTACAGGTAAGCCATTCGCAACAGAATGTGAGCGTTGGATAGTTTGCCAAGCATTGTATTGATCTTGATTAGTTTCTTCGTCTTGTGTAGTATCCCAACCAATAGCTGTAGGATAAAACATTATATCAGCACCCATCAATGCCGTAATACGTGACGCTTCTGGATACCATTGATCCCAACAAATCAGGATGCCAATTTTAGCAAATTTTGTTTCAAAAACTTTATAGCCCAAATCGCCTGGTGTGAAGTAGAATTTCTCATAATAAGCCGGATCATCAGGAATATGCATTTTGCGATATTTACCCAAATAAGAACCATCAGCATCTAAAACTGCAGTTGTATTGTGATATAAACCTTCAGCTCTTTTTTCAAATAATGAAGCAATAATAACCAAACCCAACTCTTTTGCAACAACTTGTAAAGCATCTGTAGAGGGGCCGGGAATTTTCTCCGCTAAATCAAAGTTATCATAGTCTTCAACATCGCAAAAATATAAAGAGGTAAACAACTCCTGCAAACAAACAATTTGTGCGCCGCCTGCTGCTGCTTCCCTAATCTTTACAATCGCCTTGTCTAAATTTTCTTGTTTATCCTTAGTACAGCTCATTTGTACCAAGCCCACTTTTACTTTGCTCATAATTATAGATTTGAGTATTGAGATTTGAGTATTGAGAACCCCTCAAATCCTTAAACTTCTTGAGCTACAAAGTTAGGAAAAAAGGTTGAGGGTAGAAAGCTTAAAGACCAAAGCTGAAAGGTAAAAAAGTAAAGGAGGAGGATTGAAAAGCAATGAAGAAGCGTTTATTAAAGTTAGTCTGGCTATTCGTTTCAATCTTTTACCCCCTACATCCCTAAAGGGGACTTGGCAAAAAGGATTTTCACTGTTATCCAGTTTAGTTAACTTTGGCTTGTGCTACTATGAGGGGCTGCAATTTGCCAAGACCTACTACCTTTGTTAATTAAACCCGATTGACAGCGAGAGCTCTTGAGCTGAAAGCGAAAAGACTAAGGCAGAAAGCGGGGCTGCAATTGCTATGAAATACTGATATTGATTTTCAGAAAATCTAATCCATATTTCGGTCGGTGAGACACCAACCGATAGATTGTGTTAGGCGGCCGCCTAAAATTACGAAGTTCTGCTATGCACAACCTCTAGAAACTTCGTAAGTTATCCTACTAGCGTTTCGCGATATTCTTGTTGTAATTCAAATAGGCATTTTGCACATAAACAGCCGTCGTAAAGCTCGCTAATATGCTGTACTTCATTAATGCTAAGTTGAACTACGCTACATTGGCATTTGGTATAAGAATTTGCCTTACATTCAATAGCAGTTCCACAGCGTTCGCATGGAATAATTTCGTGTTTGCTATGTGGGTAAGGATTGTTCATTGGTCAATTGTTCATTAGTGAACTATCGTTTAACAAAAATAGGAACAAAAAATAAGGTTCTGAACTTTACGTCCAGAACCTTACATTATTATGCTTTTTTGAAAATCATCTTTCCGACTTTCGGACCTCAGACTTTCTGACTATCTATCCAGAGCAGCTAATACAACCTTCTTCCATTGAACAAACTGGTCCATCTACAATTTCTTCAGCAACTTGGTCTTGCGTCATTTCAGCTGGAATTACAGCTTCAATTGCTTTACCACCTTGATTTTCTACAGTAAATTTAACAGCTTGAGAAGCAGCTTGTGTACGTAAATAATACATACCTGTTTTCAATCCTTTTTTCCAAGCATAGAAGTGCATTGAAGTTAGTTTTGAAGTATTTGGTGCATTGATAAACAAGTTTAAAGATTGAGATTGGCAAATGTATGCACCTCTATCCGCAGACATGTCAATGATGTTTTTCATTTTAATCTCCCAAACAGTTTTGTACAATTCTTTAATGTAATCTGGTATTTCTGCAATGTCTTGAATTGAACCATTCGCTAAAATAATTCTATCTTTCATTGCTGGGTTCCACAAACCTAAAGAAACCAAGTCTTTTAATAAGTGTTTGTTTACTACCACAAACTCACCACTCAATACTCTTCTTGTATAAATGTTTGAAGTATATGGCTCAAAACATTCGTTATTACCCAATATTTGAGAAGTTGATGCAGTTGGCATTGGTGCAACTAATAATGAGTTGTAAACACCAGTTTTAACTACACGTTTGCGCAAAGCTTCCCAATCCCAACGCTTACTGCTTGGTTTTACATTCCAAAGATCGAATTGAAATTTACCTTTAGACAATGGCGAACCTTTAAAGCTTTCATAGTGACCATTTTTAGCGGCTAAATCAGCCGATGCTGTCATACCAGCAAAATAAATGGTTTCGAAAATTTCTTTATTCAGTTCTTTTGCAGCATCACTTTCAAAAGGCAAACGCAATAAGATAAATGCATCTGCCAAACCTTGTACACCTAAACCAACTGGACGGTGACGGAAGTTAGAGTTTTGTGCTTCAATAACTGGATAGTAGTTATAATCGATGATTTTATTTAGGTTTAAAGTAGCTTGATAAGTTACTTCATATAATTTTTGGTGATCGAACTCCCCATTAATTACAAATCTTGGTAATGCTAAAGAAGCTAAGTTACAAACTGCAACCTCGTCTTTAGAAGTGTATTCAATAATCTCAGTACACAAGTTAGAGCTCTTAATTGTACCTAAATTTTGCTGATTAGATTTACTGTTAGCTGCGTCTTTATACAATAAATATGGAGTACCAGTTTCAATTTGAGAATCTAAAATTGCAAACCAAAGTTCTTGTGCTTTAATTGTTTTACGAGCTCTTCCTTCTCTTTCGTAACGTGTATATAATTCGTTAAACTCTTCACTATGGCAATCTGCTAAGCCTGGAGCTTCATCTGGAGAGAATAAACTCCAATCGCCATTTTCTTCTACACGTTGCATAAATAAATCGCAAACCCAAAGTGCATAGAATAAATCACGTGCACGCATTTCTTCTTTACCATGGTTTTTACGCAAGTCTAAGAAAGCGAAGATATCAGCATGCCAAGGTTCTAAATAAATAGCAAATGCACCCTTACGTTTACCTCCTCCTTGATCTACGTAACGAGCTGTATCATTAAACACTTTTAGCATTGGCACAATACCATTACTCGTACCATTTGTACCACCAATATAGGCACCAGTAGCACGAATATTATGGATACTTAAACCAATACCACCAGCACTTTGTGAGATTTTAGCAGTTTGTTTTAAAGTATCATAAATACCTTCAATGCTATCATCTTGCATTGTTAACAAGAAGCATGAAGACATTTGAGGTTTTGGAGTTGCTGCATTGAATAATGTTGGTGTAGCATGTGTAAACCAACGCTCACTCATTAAGTTATATGTTTTAATTGCACTGTCAATATCCCCTTTATGGATACCAACAGAAACACGCATGAATAAATGTTGCGGACGCTCTACAATCTGACCGTTAACTTTTAACAAGTAAGATTTTTCTAAAGTTTTGAAACCGAAATAATCGAAGCCAAAATCTCTATCGTAGATAATTGTACTATCTAAAATTTCAGCATTGTCTTTAATTACTTGCCAAACATCTTCTGCTATTAAAGATGATGGTTTATCAGTTTTAGGGTCAATATAGGTATATAACATTTCCATCGTTTTAGAAAACGATTTCAATGTGTTTTTGTGTAAGTTGGATACCGCAATACGCGATGCCAACAATGCATAATCTGGATGCTTGGTAGTAAGGGATGCAGCTGTTTCTGCCGCAAGATTATCAAGTTCTGAAGTTGTAACCCCATCAAATAAACCTTCAATTACCTTTTTTGCAACATCTATCGGGTCTACTAATTCGGCATTAAAACCATAACACAACTTCTCAATGCGAGCCGTTATCTTATCAAACTTTACCGCTTCTTGGCGGCCATCTCTTTTCAGTACAAACATATTTTCATCAGATTTTGAGATTTGAGATGTGAGATTTGAGACAAATCGAACATGTTAAATCTTATAATTAGCATTTTATTATTTTGGTAAAACAGCTCCCTAACCTTCTATTTTAACCTATAGTATTTTCTTATTTTGGCTTAACCCTTAATCTAGAAGTCTTCGTCTAGTGAAAAAGCTTGCGCTTTATCTTCTGTAGAGGTTAATACTCCACTTTTTTGGTAATCACCAACTCTTTTTTCGAAGAAGTTTGTTTTCCCTTGTAGCGAAATCATCTCCATAAAATCGAATGGGTTTGTAGCATTGTATATTTTAGTATAACCTAATTCTCCAATCCATCTATCTGCTACAAATTCGATATATTGTTGCATTAGCTTGGCGTTCATACCAATTAAATTAACTGGTAGCGCATCTGTAACAAATTCTTTTTCAATTTCTACCGCATCGCGGATAATACCATGAACTTGTTCTTCGCTTAACCTATGTTCTAACATACTATAAAGCAAACAAGCAAATTCGCAGTGCATACCCTCATCTCTTGAGATTAACTCATTACTGAAGGTTAAGCCTGGCATTAAACCACGTTTCTTTAACCAAAAGATAGAACAGAAGCTACCGCTAAAGAAAATACCTTCTACTGCAGCAAAAGCAACTAAGCGCTCTGCAAAGTTTCCATTATCAATCCAACGTAAAGCCCATTCTGCTTTTCTTTTTACTGCCGGAACGGTATCGATTGCGTGAAATAGGCGATCTTTTTCTTCTGGGTCTTTGATATAAGTATCAATTAACAAAGCGTAAGTTTCTGCATGTATGTTTTCCATCATAATTTGGAAACCGTAAAAACAACGTGCTTCTGGCAATTGAACTTCACTCATAAAGTTTACCGCCAAGTTTTCATTTACAATACCATCGCTTGCAGAAAAGAAAGCCAAGATGTGAGAAATGAAATGACGTTCGCCACTATTTAAGTTATCCCAATGTTTTTGGTCATCTGATAAGTCAATTTCTTCTGCCGTCCAAAAACTTGCCTCGCTCTTCTTGTACATCTCCCAAATTTCAGGGTATTTAATTGGTAAAAGAACAAAGCGATCTTTGTTTTCTCTTAATAATAACTCGTCTTCCATAAGCTCAATTTTTTAACGTTAGAAATTGCATTATAGGTTATAGATTGTTTTTAAAACTTATCGGAATACGATATATCTTTAAACCAAATTAAACCCCTTATCTTACAAAGCTCTATCAAAATATACCCGCCAACAAAAACCTATTTAGTTTTTACAATTTTAAAAACGTTGAAATTTCACCGCTTTTTAATCAACTAAATATTAAGTACTTAAATAATATTTGGAGTGGATTCTTTTAAAGAACTTTGTTTAACAAATATAGAAGTTGAACGATTTTTTGCGTCGCAAAGTTGTTAACATGTTGTTGAAGGATATGCATTTTTCAATCAGAATTCTGTCAGAAACAACTTAGAAAAAAGCTAATTATTTCTTTTTAAGGACTTAGTAAAATAAAATGAGTGTTAATAATTTTAAAAAATGAGTGATTATGCACTTCATTTCTAAATTATTTTGGCCGGGCGTAACTTACCTCAACCTTAGCATAACCAAGTCTGTAAATACCTAAGGCTTTGGCTGCTGACTCTGAAAGATCTAATGAAAATTTCTTACTAAAAGGACCCCGGTCATTAATTCTAACTATTACTATTTTACCAGAAACCAAGTTCTTAACAGTTACTATTGTACCAAAGGGAAGTGTGCGGTGAGCTGCTGTAAGTTTTGCTGCTCTATATCTTTCTCCACTAGTTGTTTTTCTACCTTCAAACTTTTTAGCATAATAAGTGGTAAAGAGCGTTTTCACCACAGTATCTGATTGCTTGGTAGGATTTTCTTGTGCTTTAACAGCAAAAAAACCTAAACATAAGATCAATAAGAGTGTAAACTTTATTCTCATATTATTTGGTTGGAGGTGGGGGCAAATATACAAAATGATTTTTTGATGGTTTTTTTGCTCGGATTGTGATAAGGTTATCCTTCTCTATAAATTCCTTGCTGCGCTCTGAATAACAAATTTACTGCCAAAAAAAATGCCTTAGTAAAAACTAAGGCATTTCGTAATCAATAAAAATGATTTTATTTTTTATCAGGTACAAATATCATTGAGATAGAATTTACACAATGGCGTGTGTTTTTTGCAGTTAATCCTTCGCCAACAAACACGTGACCAAGGTGTGCGTCGCACTTGGTACAAACAATCTCTGTTCTGCTTCCATCAGCATCTGGAATTCTTTTTACAGCTCCTTTAATTTCATCATCAAAAGCTGGCCAGCCACAGTGTGCATCAAATTTTGTATCAGATTTGTACAATGGTGCATTACAACGCTTACAAATGTAAGTTCCTTTTTCAAAAAACTTATCGTATTTCCCAGTACCTGCCCACTCTGTTCCTTTACGAACAATTACATCTTCTTCTTCTTTTGTTAATTTATTGTATTCCATTTTCTTAGTGGTTTTAGATGGCGCTGCCTTTTCTTGCTTTTGAGCGCAAGCAATTATACTTGTTGAAACTAACAGGCACAGTGCCAATAATGTTTTATTAATCATAGCTTTAATTTTGTATGTTTTACAAGCATATATACGCTTTATCAACTTGCTTAGATTTATACAGCTTATACAAATATAATCAATAGTTAGTTTTTGATTTTCATTTGAGCGTCAAACGTTATAGCTTATAATTAACCGCAAGGAGCTAAGAAGATTTCGCAAAGAAAAGAGTTAATGATTGATAGACAATGGTGATAGCTAAGGCAGCGAAATACACATTACCAAACAAAGACTCTTTGCTTCTTTGCGGTTAAAAACTTCAGCTTGACTCCCTGTTCTCTGTGTATCTCTCTGCGCACTCTGTGTATCTTTCTGCGCACTCTGTGTTTAAAAACTCCATAAAAAAAGCGCTTCACAAATTGCGAAACGCTTCTAAAATATATTTGGTTAGTAATTATTTCTTCAACAAGTTGGCCATAGCTGCACCAATTTCTGCAGGACTTTCTACAACCGTAATACCACACTCAGCCATAATCTTCATTTTAGCAGCAGCAGTATCATCAGCACCACCAACAATTGCACCAGCATGTCCCATTCTACGTCCTGGAGGCGCAGTTTGACCAGCAATGAAACCAACAACCGGCTTAGTACCATTTTCTTTAATCCATAATGCAGCCTCTGCTTCCATGCCACCGCCAATTTCACCAATCATGATGATACCTTCAGTTTCTGGATCGTTCATTAATAACTCAACAGCTTCTTTAGTTGTAGTACCAATAATTGGATCGCCACCAATACCAATAGCTGTAGTAATACCCAATCCAGCTTTTACTACTTGGTCTACTGCTTCGTAAGTTAAAGTACCAGATTTAGAAACTACACCAACTGTACCTTTTTTGAAGATAAAACCTGGCATGATACCAATTTTAGCTTCATCAGCAGTAATAACACCTGGACAATTTGGACCAATTAAACGGCAATCTCTTCCTTTTAAGTAAGATTTTACAGCAATCATATCTTTTGTTGGAATACCTTCTGTAATACAAACAATTACTTTAATACCACCTTCAGCAGCTTCCATAATTGCATCTGCTGCAAAAGCAGGAGGTACAAATATAATAGATACATTAGCACCAGCTTTGTCAACAGCATCTTTTACCGTGTTAAACACAGGTTTATCTAAGTGCGTTTGACCGCCTTTACCAGGAGTTACCCCACCAACAACGTTTGTACCGTAAGCTATCATCTGCTCAGCATGGTAAGTACCTTCGTTACCAGTAAAACCCTGAACAATTACTTTAGAATCTTTATTTACTAAAACACTCATTATATCTATTTTTTGTGTTGCAAACTTAAGCTAATTGAAATAGATTGTCAAATGCAAAACACAGATAATTGAATAATTTATGTAACTAAATGAAAAACGATGAAAGATATGGTTAAAGTAGCAGAAAACAATGGCAGTAACTCTTCGGGAAATGCAGTCCCGCTTTCAGCTTTAGTCTTTTCGCTTTCAGCTCAAGAGCTATCACTTCAATCGGGTTTATATAACAAAGTTGGTGCATTTGGCAAGTAAAAAACAAAATGCCTACTTTTATTCGAACCAAAATTACCATCAATGAAAACTCCAAACAGGCTATATTCAATTTTATTTATTGTAGCATTTCTATTTGCCTTTAATTATACTGCAAAATCACAAACTATAGATACCAGCAAATTCATTTTACAAAATGACACTGATGTTGCCAAAGAAGAAGCTGGCACTCATAATGGGGGAGGTAAAACGATAGGTTATAACTTTTTTGCAGGTGCTAAAAATTTGAAAACAGTTTTTAGAAAGCGGATTTTAAAAGCAGGTTCGTCAATTGGCTATCACTTACAAAAAGAAGATGAAATTTACTATGTAATAAGTGGCAATGGCAAAATGAAAATGAATGGAGAAACTTTTGCTGTTAAACCTGGTGATGCTATTTTAACCAGACCCGGAAGTTCACATGGTATTGCTCCAGATCCGAATAATGATTTGGTGATACTGATAGTTTACGAGAAAAAATGATTGATAGGAATGTTTGGAAGATAAAATTAAACCATATAGGCACATAGAAAAGATTTTATCTCTATGTTTTCTATGTACCTCTGTGGTAAAATCAACTAAAAATGTTCCTCCTCAGCTTTCTCAATCGCTGCTGGCCTAATTGCTTTTAAATATTTCTCTTGATCAAATTCATTTTCACTTTTGGCAATTACGATAGTGGCAATACCATTTCCAATCATATTGGTTATTGCTCTTGCTTCGCTCATGAAACGATCTACGCCTAGCAAAATAGCAATATGCTCTACAGGCATAATTTTTAAAGCGGTAAGCGTACTTGCCAAAACAATAAATCCACTTCCTGTTACCCCAGCGGCACCTTTAGAGGTAACCATTAAAACTGCCATGATAGATATCTGCTGTGTTAAAGTTAAATCAATATTAAAAACTTGCGTTAAAAAAATAACAGCCATTGCTAAGTAAATCGCCGTTCCATCTAAGTTAAATGAATAGCCTGTTGGAATAACCAAACCAACTACAGATTTATCACAGCCAATGTCTTCCATTTTCTTCATCATACTTGGCAAAACAGATTCTGATGAAGATGTGCCTAAAACAATTAAAATCTCTTGACGGATATATTTTAGGTATTGCCACAAGCTGAATTTATAATACCTGCAAATACCATTTAAAACCACAAAAACAAAGAGGAAACAGGTTAAATAAACTGACCCCATTAATTGCGCCATTGGCTTTAAAGAACCCAAACCATACTTACCAATGCTAAATGCCATTCCACCGAAAGCACCAATTGGCGCTACACGCATTACCACTTTCATGATATTAAACAATACTTTAGATATTTTATCGAAAGTGCTAATTACAGAATGGCCGGCCTCTCCCATTTTATTTAAGCCATAGCCAAATAAAATAGCGAAGAACAAAATTTGCAAAATTTCTCCTTTGGTAAATGCTTCGAAAATATTCTTAGGAATAATGTGGGCAATAAATTCTAGCCAATTGATTTCTCCAGCTTGTGCTGTATAAGTTGCAATTTTTGTTACATCGCCTGTTGGCACATTAACTCCTACCCCTGGCTTTAATACATTAGCTACAACTAAACCAATAACAATAGCCAGTGTGGTTACAATTTCAAAGTAAAGTAAAGCCTTGCCACCTACACGTCCAACTTTTTTCATATCACCCATATGGGCGATCCCTAAAACAATGGTAAAAAATATAATCGGGGCAATTAACATGCTAATCATGTTAATGAAACTTTTACTAATCAACTCTGCATAAGAAGCAAAACCAGGGTATAGTACCCCCACTAAAATGCCTAAAGAAATGGCTACTAAAACTTGAAAAGTTAAATTAGAGAATACGTGTTTCATTCATTTTCAATTACAAACTGAAATATATAACTATTTTCTTTTTGGTTCTGCTCTTTTTTAAGTTTTAGTATAAAAAGTATCACAATTAGATAAAAAAGGCCATTAGCATTCTTATCTTTACTTCACAAATGTTAACTGAATGAAAAACTTAAAGATTGCAATTATCCTTTTAGGCATTACAGCACTAACTTTTTACGCATGCAAAAAGGAAGAAATTACTGACAAAGAAGCCGCTCAGAAGCATTTTTTAGGCAGATGGCCACTTAAATATAGAATTAGAACTGTATATGATTCATTCACTACTAGAATAGATACCACATTATCTACTCCTGTAGATACATTAATTTTTACTGATGATGGTAAATTTGAAAGAAGAAACAATACGCTAATTTTATCAGGAACCTACAATTTTGATGAAACAGGTGAAAATATTACGTTTTCTGGCACACCTAATTTAACTCAAAAAATAAGTTACATTAGGGTAACAACTATTGGCTTGCTGGTCTCTGACACAACTGTGGGTACTGGCACAGCTAAAATTAGAACTGTTGTTGAAGATCAGTTGAGCAAATTTTAAGGTTTAATATCAATTACATCGCCTGCGGTAAACAAGCCAAACTCGGCCTGATTAAATTTAATTAAACCTTTGGCTGTTGTTTTTAATTCTTTAGGATTAGCGAATCTAATTACTTGGCTATCGCCTGCTACAGTTGCTTTATTGCCGTGAACAATGATTGCAGTGCCCTCATCTATCCCAATACAAATCATTTGTGGGTGTGCAGCTAAAGAAGAGACCAATCTATTGTACCTGTTTCGCTTTAGGAAATGCTGATCTATAATTGTATTTTGAAGTAGACCTAGCCCTTCGGCAAACTCTACGTTTTTATCCCAAAGTTTATTGAAGGTTTCTTTGTAAACGGTATCTAATAATTGTTTGCCTGTAATCATATATTTACTCATCACCGCAGCACCTGCACTTGTACCTGCAATGGTAGCGCCATTTTGGAAAGCCGTATGAATTGCGGTATAAACTGGAGTTCCTAAAACTGCTTTCATGAAACGATTTTGATCGCCACCTAAAATGTAAATCAGCTTCGCTCCCGCTAATGAATCAATCCATTTTTTGTCATTAACATCATGTTTGCTAAAATTAAAGTTCTTGATGTTAAGTTGGGTCTGTTTTTTCAGTTGTGCAGAAATGTATTTAAAGCCAGTATCTGGAATTTCACTTGCCATTGGCAGAACAATTATATAATCATTGGCTTTAAAATTGGCAGTAGTAACCAATTGTTTAATTAATTCATCAGAACGATCTCCGCCACCAATAATAAACAAATTGCCTTTTGCTGTATTTTGAGCTTGAGCCGCAATTGTTAATGCAAAACTGATTGCTATTAAAAGTATTTTTTTCATAATTTATTATTTAGTCTTCGATAAGCTCAGACTGACAATTATTGTTACTGTAATTTCTTAATTAATACACCATTATTGATAGACCACCAATAAGATTTTCCACCAGTTGCATCTGTTATATTAAAGTTGGCTACATTAAAATTACCTTCACCAGTAACAGATGCCGGAATTTCATAAACTGAAACCGCTTGTTCTGTGTAATTCCAAGTTACTTTAGTGTTGGCAATTAACTGCTCGGGTTTTTTAGCTAAATCAGGCATTAGGAAATAGGCATAACTGTAAGGTCGTGTGGCAGAATAATCTCCATAAACTTTTGCTTTACCAGTGGCATCTATACAAACTGCTGTGCGTTCATCTACAGCAATGCCTTTTGCAGCAATGTTCCAATCTTTAAGTATTCTTCCTAAAAAAACCATCGAACGGCCTTCACGCTCTCTGGTTAAATAATGTTGGTCTGTAATTACATTTTGTAAAAATGGCGACTTTAAAAAATCGTTATTATAAAGCGTAATTGTATTTTCAAATGGATTTTGCAAAGCATTTGAAGAAGTAACACTCCCATTTTCACCGCTATAATATAAACCACCCAAAATTGCACAACCTGCACTTGTGCCACCAACGGGAGCTTTCTTTTCGGTTAACAAATAATTAAGCGCTTTTTCTACTTTGGTTCCTCGCCAATAATTCATATAATGAGATTGGTCGCCACCAGCAATAAAAACCATTTCTGCATTGCGAATAATATAAGCAACTATATCATCGTTAGCTAACTCTCTTGAGTTGATCAATAATGTCTCTACAGAATTTACTGTTCCTAATCCATTTACAAAAGGATTGTAGGCATCGGTTCCAGTTGCACGAAGAATAACCACATCACCACCACCGCTTCTATCAATCATCCATTTAAACGCAGCCTCAACATCAGCACCACCACCCATTAATACCATACCTGCGGTAACAGGTTTCACAACATTACTGCTATCTCCAATTATACCAATAGAACCTGGTCTTTTAGGTGTAGGTGTAACTACTACAGGAGGAGTTGGTGTAACTGGTGTAGCTGTATCTCCAGACTTGCCACAGCTAATGGATGAAATGCAACAGGATATTAAAAGGATGAGAAGGGATTTTTTCATAATGGTATGTTTAAATATTTTGGGGAAGAAGAAATTCCCTCCCCAAAAACTTTACCTAATATTTAGGATTTTGAACCATATTTTTATTAACAGATAATTCTGTTGCCGGAATAGGCAAAGCATATTGTGCCTGAGCAGGAGTTAAAGTAAGCGCACTCTGAGTTGCAGCAACATCTGCAGGAGTTCTCTCAATTGATAAATTTCTTCTTTTTAAATCAAAAAAGCGATGTCCTTCAAAGGCTAATTCTTTATACCTTTCCTCATAAATAGCATTAATTAATGCAGTTTTATCGGCAAAAGTTGCGTTTACATACCCATTAATTCTTGCAGCACGTAAAGTATTTATATCTCCTGCAGCATCGCCGGTTGTTTCTGCTCTAGCTTCTGCTCTAATCAAATACATTTCGCCGGTTCTAAACTGTTTTACATCTGCCAAACCAGGTGTAGCTGAAGATCCGCCAATGTATTTATTTACTAAATATTTAGATTTTGTTCCGGTACGTGTATTGTCAAATTTAATATATGGAACAAATCTAATGTCATTGGTTTGATCATAAGCAGCTATTAATTTAAATGAAGGTGCATATAAAACAACACCTCCAGATTGTCTAAAATAGAAATCTCCTGTTCTAGAATCACCACTAACACGTTTAAGTTTCCAAGCTACTTCAGCATCATTTGCATCTGTCCAAATACCTGGAAATTGTACTTTCGTAGCTAATGGCAATGCCGTAATTACTTCTGTAGAATAAGTGATCGCATCGCTCCAGTTTTTTTCATATAATGCAATACGGGCTTGAATTGCAGAAACAGCAGTTTTTGTAATCCTTGTTTTATCTGTAAATGTTGTTGGAATTAAATCTTTAGCTGCAATCAAATCTATTTTAGCTTTTGAAATTACAGCTTCAAAAGTTTCTCTAGCTGGATAAATCACAGCCGATTTTGTCATATAAGTTACTCCTAAAGCACCTGTCTGGTAAGAAGATGCATAAGCTCTTAACAATTCGAAATGTAAATATGCCCTTAATGCCAATAATTCACCTTTGTAACGATCTCCCAATGCAACATCTGTACCTGTAAAGGTTAATTTACCCATAGCTTCTAAAACTCTATTTACGCGATCTATAGCTTGGTAATTGGTATAGTATAAACCGGTAACCGAACCATTAGAACCATTATAGAGCCATCTGTATGCATCACTATTACCCACAGTATTTTCTTGTGGGTAAATGGCCTCATCAGAAACGATCGAACTATAGCTTAATGTAGAATAATCAATTGGTGCATAAGCGCCAATAACGCCCAAGTTAATATCTGAAATGTTCCTGAATGCCAATTCAGGCAAAATTAAATCAGTTGGCTTAAAATCTAGTTTAGTACAAGAGGTCGCCAAAAGCACTACTGCCAATAACACAGTGCATTTTTTATATATTTTGTTAATCATAACTGTAATTATTAAAAGTTAACATTAATTCCTGCGGTATATGTTCTGGTATTTGGGTATTGGAATCTACCAAAAACATCGTTGTTTTCAGGATCTAAACCTCTCCAACTTGTCCAAGTGTATAAGTTCTGTCCCTGAACAAAAACTTTTACTCCTTTAATGAATTTGGTTTTATCTAAGATGGTTTTAGGAACTGTATATCCAATAGTAACATTTCTCAATCTTAAATAAGAAGCATCCTGAATGTCCTTAGAAGTAAAATTTCTTGGGATATCAAATCTCTGTAAAATAGCATCGTCCTCAGAATCACCAGGATTTTGCCAACGGTTGTACAACATTCTTACCGACTGGTTACTAGTGCGGTAAGTTCTGTTTTCGTTATAAAGATCCTCATTATTATGACGCATCACATCAGACACAAAGGAAAATAATGCAGAAGCTGTAATTCCTTTATAATTGAAACTTGTATTAAAGCCACCAGTAAATGTTGGATATAAACTACCAGAATTAGTTGCGTTTTGTGTATTGGCATTATATAAGGTAGTAATGCTACCATCTAGATTATAATATTGTGCTTCACCCGTTTGTGGATTTACACCAGCCCAATCAGGAGCTACGTAAGTACCATAAGGTAAACCAACTTTAATGATACGTGTATCTCCTTCTGGGAAATTATCTGTTACATCACTTACACGTAAAACCATGTTTTTATTGTAACCAGCATTTGCACCTATAGTCCAAGTAAAATCTTTTGTTTTAAGCACATCTCCACTAATATCAAACTCAATACCTCTATTTCTCATTTTACCTGAGCTTAATGGTAAAGTTGCGTAACCAGCAACTGCAGAGGGTGGCTGATTGATGAACATATTGCTAGTAATTTTATTATAAACATCAGCAACTAATCTCAATCTATTACTTTTAAAAAGGGTTAAATCAAAGCCTGCATTAAATGTACTTACATATTCCCAATCATAATCAATATTACCTGCCTGAGTAGCACGAATACCTGTATTGCCACCATAAGTAGTATTACCATATGCTTGTTGATAATCGAAATTACCTCCAAACGTACTTGCTGTAGTACCATAGCTTGCTCTCACTTTCAAATCAGAAATAAGCTCTACATTTTTAAGAAAATCTTCTTGTTTAGCGTTCCAGTTTGCACCTACAGAATAGAAACCATGCCATCTATTTTTTTCTACAACAGTTGTAGAACCATCATATCGGTAACTTCCTGTTAATGTATATTTACCATCATAAGTATAGCGACCTATCCCCATAAAAGATGCCATTGCATTTCTAGTTTTACCTCCAGACAGATTAGGTAAAAATGTTGCATTAACTGTTATCCCAGCTGGTGTTTCTGGCAAACGACTATCTATACCAAAACCAGTATAACCAAATGATTTATAATCGTTATAAATATATTCGTAAAGTGCAGAGAATTCTACATCGTGTTTGCTATTGAATGTTTTTGAAAAAGTTAATCCACTTGTAGACACGATTCCAAAGTTTCTACGACTAGCTTCATCTAAACGGCCTCTTCCGCCTAAAGTATTAGTATTGGATCTAGATCCGTAATAAGAATCAGGATTGATGTAGTTTTCATCAGATGAATTTCTATAATCGATACCAAATCTAGTTGTAGCTTTTAAATAGGGTAGAATTTGGTACGCAAATGAACCACCAACAATCGCTTTTAATTGATCGGTTTTATTACTTGAATTTAAAACTCGTTCTAATGCTAAAGTTCCCTCTCTTTGGTCAAGAATATTGTATTTAGCTTGACCGCTAATACCTGGATGCACCAAAGTCCCATCCGAAGCATATGGCTTTTCATAAGGTAATGCATAGTAAACCGCAGACATTGGTGTTCCTGCGCTCGTAGTACCTTCTCCATTTATAAAAGTAGATTGAGAATAACCTAACGACACATTTACACTACCGCTGAATTTGTCATCATTAAAATCTAAATTACTACGCAAAGCATAACGTTTTAGTCCAGTGTTAATAGCAACGCCTTCTTGATTATAATAATTTAAAGAATTGTAAAAGCGCAATTTTTCACTGCCACCACTTATGCTTACTTGTTGTTCTTGAAATTTACCCTTTTGAAAGAAAATGTCTCTCCAGTCGGTATTAATGTTCCTCAAACTATCAATAATAAAATCTGCACGCGCACGAGTTGCTGTTGTACCTGCAGCATAAGTTGGATTTTTAGGAGAGTAAGTCCAACCTGGCCCAATATTTACACCTGTTAATCCTATCTCTTCTTCAAACTGTAAACGCTCATTGGTATTCATCATGGTAAAGTTAGGTCTACTCAAATTAGAAAAACCGTATTGAGAGTTATAACTTACTGCCACTTTACCTGCTTTACCTTTTTTTGTAGTATAAACAATTACACCATTCGCACCTCTTGAGCCATATAAAGCTGTAGCTGATGCATCTTTTAACACAGTAGCTGATTCGATATCATCGGGATTGATAGTTTGAAAATAACCAGCTTCAATAGGCACACCATCTAAAATCATTAATGGACCTCTTACACCATTCACAGTACCAATACCTCTAATTACAACTGATGCACTTTGACCTGGCTGACCAGAAGTTGAGATTACGCTCATCCCAGGAACACGGCCTTGTAATATTTGATCTAATGTTAAACCTGGAACTTGATTAATTTTATCAGCTGTAACCAAAGAACTTGCAGCTGCCGATTGCGTTTTCTTGTAACTCGTATAACCAGTTATTACTACATCTGTTAATGCATTGGCAACTGAAGACAACTTAATGGTTCCAATTTGTGCTTTAGCCGCTACTTCTACGTCAGCAAAGCCGATGTAAGAAATAACAATAGTTGCATTTTCATCAACATTTGGCAACACAAAGTTACCATCCGAATCACTAACAACTGCACCTGTCCTACCTTTAACCTTAACCGAAGCACCAGGCATTGGTATTCCATTCTCATCTACAATTTTACCTCTAACATCTATGTCAACCCTTGCAACATTTTTTAAAGGCATAATTAAAATAGTATTTTCTTTAATCTCGTAGCTAAATGGTTGAGATTTTAAAACTGTGACAAGCACATCTTTTAAATCAGCATTTTTTACGTTAATGGTAACTGGTTTAGACTTTTGTTGAATTAAGTCTAAATCGTACAAGAAAAAATAGCCAGTTTGGCGTTTAATTTCTTTTAAAACTTGCTCTAATGGCACGTTCTTTTGGCTTATGCTAATCTTTTGAGAAAATGCTGAAGCACTTACTTGCAAGCAAAAAGCAGTTAAAAAAATTACAATAAGTTTCATTGCCTTAGTTAATTTTTTGTTTAGTTGGTTTGTAATGAATCCTAAGTGCTTATTCGCCTTAGTTCCACCACTTTTAATGTAAAATCTCATACATTCTTGTGTGTTTAGGTAAGTGGTAAATAGTTTGTTTAAGTTTTTATGCCTAATGGCAATGGTTTGGTTTGTAGTAATTTTTCTTCATAGGGTGATCTTTATTTTTTAGTATAAACTTTTAATTTTCTTCCTTCTAATATTTCAAAAGAGATGTTTCCTGTTAACTCTAGCATACTTAATACTTCAGAAAGTTTAGCTTTTCTCGGCACCATACCATTATATCTTTTTTCTGGTACAGTACTGTAATCAATTTTAATGTCGTACCATCTTTCTAATTGATTAAGAATGGTTTTTAAATTCGCATTATTAAATCTAAACTGACCATTTTTCCAAGCTGTTTCATCATCGGTATCTACATTAGCCAATATGTTAATAGCTGCTAAACCATAATTTTGAATTACAGCTTGCTCACCAGGCTTCAATATCTTAACAGATTTTTGATTGCTAATTTTGATGCTTCCTTCTAATAAAGTCGTTTTAATAGATTTGTCATCCATATAAGTATTTACATTGAAATGCGTCCCCAAAACTTCTATTTCTTGGTTTTTGCTCATTACCCTAAATGGAAGTGCTTTATTTTTAGCAACCTCAAAGTAAGCCTCACCTGTTAGTTCCACTTTTCTTTCATTACCAGCAAAAATTTCTGGATACTTTAAAGATGATGCTGCATTTAGCCAAACTTTAGTCCCATCTGGCAAAATAACTTGATACTGACCTCCTTTTGGAGTTTCTATAGTATTGTAGGCAATAGCAGCAGATTTGATGTCTGATTTAGCATTTATTTTATAAAGTAACTGCCCATCTCCCGTTTTAGAAATTGTTACACCAGCTTTCTCACTTATATTTCCACTGGTGTGGTTATCTAACACGATTCGGGAACCATCTGCCAAAGTCAAAATAGCTTTATCTACTCCTGGCAAAACGTCATTTTTTTTCGCTAATTCTTTTGTAGCAACAAGTGTTTTCTTGTTATTAACAGTAATAGTATAAAAAGCGCCAATGCTCAATGAAATTAAAACCACTGCTGCTGCTGCATAGCGATACAATGGAATAATTTTTCGTTTTGTTTTACTTTGAGTAATTTTAGCTTGAATGGTTTTATAATTCTCCGTTGCTAAAGCATCTAGCTCTTCCTTAGTTTTTTCAGCTAAAATATCACTGCCTTTACCCAAATATTGATAATAGGCTTCAATAAACTTTATTTCTTCAGCTGTTGCCTTACCAGAAACATAGTTTTTAATTATACTTTCAAGATCTTTTTTGTTTTTAAAGGGAATCATTTTATAAGCCTTTTGTATAGATGTACCAAAAAGCAGTAAAAGTCCCAAAGGGATTTTAAAAAAATTAGGCCGTGATGTCGACAGAGCGAAGCGACAAGCGATAACTACTCTCTTTATCTAGGTATATCTAGTTTATACTCAAAAAATAAGATTTCTCCTAGTGAAGATCTCGTTCAAAATGATGAAAATTAAATTAAGGATAAGGCAAGGATCAATAAAAACATATGCGTTAACTTAAATTTTAATGCATGAGAAGCTGTAGTTAACTGATTTTGTACCGTTTTTCTTGATACGTTTAACTTAGTAGCAATGCTTGCTGTACTTAAACCTTCAAAATAATGCATTAAGAAAATGTTTTTTCGCTTTTCTGGCAAAGCAGCAATGTATAATTCTATCAAAGTCTTTACCTCTTTCTCTAGCAATTCGCTATCGCTTGCCAATGGAGATATTAATTCTGTTTCAAAATGAGCTGTAATAAAAGTATTCTTAGGACTTCTACTAATTTGTTTTAACACTTGAAAACGTACTGCAGTATGTAAATATGCAGTTGGATTATCTATTTCCAATTCTGCCCTTCTAGTCCAAAGGTCTGTAAATATGTTCTGAATAATATCTTGGCATTTTTCCTTTTCAGGTAATCTTTTGTATGCAGTATTATAAAGCTCTGCCCAATATCTATTGTAAATTTTTTCAAATGCACTTTCATCTCCTTGCTTTAATAAGTCAAAAAGTGAAATATCATTTTCAATATTTGGGTAAGCGCTTTCCAAGAATAGGTTGTGTATACCCAAACATAACAATTTTTATCAGTTGTTGGCTATGCCAATAGACGAAAATTGTAAATCGTACAATCTTTTATAATAACCATCTATTTTTAGCAATTGCTGGTGCGTTCCTTTTTCTTTAATTTCTCCCTTGTCTAAAACAATAATAAGGTCTGCTTTTTGAATAGTAGATAAACGATGGGCAATCACTATAGAAGTTCTGCCATGCATTAACTTTTCAATGGCAGTTTGTATTAACATTTCTGTTTCAGTGTCAACCGATGAAGTGGCTTCATCCAAAACTAAAATCGAAGGTTGATAAACCAAGGCCCTAATAAATGAGATCAGTTGGGCCTGACCAGCAGAAAGTGTAGCACCACGTTCCATTACATTGTAATTGTATCCGCCAGGTAAACGTTCAATAAAATCATGAGCACCTACTTTTTTAGCAGCATCAACTACTTCATCAAAAGTAATTTCTGGATTGTTAAGTGTAATGTTGTTAAAAATAGTATCAGAAAATAAAAAAACATCTTGCAAGACTGTTGCAATATTGCTTCTCAAATAGCTCAACTCATAAGCGGCGATATCAACCCCATCAATTTTGATTGTCCCTTTCTGTATTTCGTAAAAACGATTTAAAATATTTATGGTAGACGATTTTCCTGCACCTGTTGCACCTACCAATGCGATCGTTTGGCCTGCTTTAACCTCGAAAGAAATATCTTTTAAAACGTAATTATCTTCTTTAATATCACCATCTTGATTGTAACTGAACCAAACTTTATCGAAACTAATTGCTCCCTGCATTTTTGCCGGCGCATAGGTTCCATTATTTTCTGTTGTTTCTTTAGTATCTAAAACTTTAAAAACACGCTCTGCCCCAACCATTCCCATTTGTAAAGTATTGAATTTATCAGCAAGCTCTCTAATGGGTCTAAAAAGCATGTTGATACACATAATAAAAGTGGTAATAACCCCAGGTTTTACATCAATAGGATTTTTTAAAATGCTATTTGCACCATACCAAATTAGCAAACCTAAAGACATGGCAGATATCAGTTCTACTACTGGAAAGAAGATGGAATAATACCAGTTTGAACGAATGTTTGCATCACGATAGCGTTTATTAATTTTAACAAATTTTTTATATTCTTGATCTTCTCTTGCAAAATACTGGATAATGGAAATGCCGCTAATGTGTTCTTGCAAATAGGTATTTAAATTAGATACCTCTGTTCTTATCTCTTGAAATGCAACCTTAATAGATTTCTGGAAAATTCTTGTAGCAATTATTAAAAAAGGTATGGGCAACAAAACTACAATGGTTAATTCCCAATCTTTCCAAAGCATAAAACCTATAATTACAACTACTTGCAATAAATCGCCAATCATGGCAATTAAACCTTCAGAAAATATATCTGCAATGGTTTCTAAATCTGAAACTGTTCTGGTAATTAACTGGCCAATTGGGGTTTGATCGAAATATTTTAACCTTAATTTACTAATGTGATTAAATACATTGACCCGCAAATCTTTAATAGCACTTTGCCCTAAGGTATTGGTAAGTAAAGTATGACTATATTGAAAAACGGTTTGTAAAAACAATAATAACAGCATTATTACTGTCATTTTCACTAAGCCGCTATAATTGCTTTTTAAGATAAACTCATCTAAAGTATAGCCAATTAAAAAAGGCCTAACGGGTGCAATTATTGCCAATAATAAAGTTAAAGTTACCGACCATGCAAAAGTTTTACGATAGGGCTTTACATACTCAAAAACCCTTCTGAGTAAACCTACGTTAAATGCATCACCAGTTATTTTAGACATTAATAGTTAAATTGGTTTATTGTTAATTTGCTTTATTGTTGAATTGTTAACCTTTTCTTTGGACTTTAGTCTTTCAGCTTACAAACGGATACTCCACTGCCACCAAATACAAACCACAGGCAGGAACAGATTGACCCGCTTTGCTTCTATTTTTACTTTCAATTATCTGAGCTACTTCTTCTATTTCTATATCGCCCTTGCCCACTAAAATCATTGTACCCACAACTGCCCTTACCATATTTCTTAAAAAACGATCTGCCTTAATGGTAAAAATCAAACCATTCTCTATTTGCTCAAAACCTGCTTCAGTTATTTTACAGTTATTGGTAAAAGTCTGTGTTTTAGATTTACTGAAACAAGAAAAATCGGTAAAGTTTAGCAATAGTTCAGCTGCTTTATTCATTTTATCTGCATTTAAATCACCTTTATATAACCAAGATCGGTCAATTTTAAAAGGATCTTTATTAAAATGCAAATGATATTTATAGGCACGGGCTGTGGCATCAAAACGAGCATGAGCATTATCCGCTACTTTAAAAATCTTTTTAACAGCAATGGTATAGGGCAATAAGGAATTGATACCGCCTACCGCTTTAATTACCACTTCTTCTGATAAATCTACTACATCAAAATGTGCAAAAAACTGAGTAGCATGAACACCTGCATCTGTTCTTCCACAACCAAGTGTAACTATTTCTTGTCTAAAATAAACGCTTAAAGCTTTATCTAGGCATTTTTGCACAGTTATCCCGTTAGGTTGTGTTTGCCAACCGTGAAAATCTGTACCGTTATAACTTAGTTCTATAAAATATCGCTGATTGTTCAATAGCGCAAAAATAGTTTTTTCTAAGTATTTCAACGTGCTACTGTTTACCTTTTAATCTATATTTGTTAAAAAAATAATGTTATGATACAAAGAGTACAAACAATATGGCTTTTATTAGCTGCTGTAACCATTAGTTGTTTATTATTTATACCTATGGTTACCACAACTGCTGGAAATATAGAATATCAAGTTTTAGCAACAGGATTATATCAAAAAATTGGAGATGTGAGCAAGCAAATAGAAGCTTTCTTACCCCTTCTTATTGGCACAATTGCAGTTGCAATTATGAGCTTGGTTAATATTTTCAATTTTAAGAACAGAACCAATCAAAAAAGAGTAATTATGGCCAACGTGGTTCTGATTATCGGCTTATCTTTTTGGTGCAGTCAATATGCAAAGAAAATCCCTGGTGGTTTAGAAACAGCAAATTATAATGTGGGCATGTTTTTACCAGTAATTGCTATCTTTTTCTGCATTTTGGCAATAAGAGGCATTAATAACGATGAGAAGTTAATTCGTTCAGCCGATAGATTAAGGTAAATGATTAAAGAAGTAAAGATTTTAGAAACAGACATCCTCTCTAACAATTGGTACATCCTTAAAAAGATAACTTATGAATATGTAAAACCAAACGGGACTAAGCTAACTCAAACCCGTGAAGCTTATGATAGAGGCAATGGCGCAACAATTCTACTGTATAACAAAGAACAACAAACTGTTATTCTAACTAGACAGTTCAGGCTACCTACTTTTATTAATGGCAATGCTAATGGCATGTTAATAGAGGCATGTGCTGGTTTATTAGATAAAGATAATCCGGAAGATTGTATAAAGAGAGAAACCGAAGAAGAAACTGGCTATAAAATTACTGATGTAAAAAAGATTTTTGAAGCTTATATGTCACCTGGTTCAGTAACAGAAATCCTGTATTTTTTTGTTGCAGAATACTCAAAAGACATGAAAGTAAATGAAGGTGGTGGAGTTGCCGGTGAGGAAGAAAATATCGAAGTTTTGGAAGTAAAAATAAGTGAGGCCATGGAAATGATTACGAATGGCAAAATTAAAGATGGAAAAACAATCATGTTATTGCAGCATGTAAAGCTAAATGAGATTTTGTAAGAAATAAGCTGTGAAGCCATTAACCCAAAATAATTTCTTTACCAAGTTTGAGCAATCAATAGCTTACCATGCTTTGCCTACTCAATTCTCGTTAATGCAAAACAATGATCCTCACCCGCTGTGTGTTTTAGCTGCAGAGGAACTGCAAAATCATATTTTAAATCAAAAAGAATGGCAACATAATTTCGGTTTAGATACAAATGGAGAAGGGACTGTAATCGGTAAAATGTTCGGTGTACTGGTGGTTCAAAACAATAAAAAAGAAATTGGTTATTTGGCAGCTTTTTCAGGCAAACTTGCAGGCAGCAATCAACATGCTAAATTCGTTCCCCCAATATTTGACCTATTAACTGAAAACAGTTTCCTCAATAAAGGAATGCAGGAGCTTACTTCAATTAACCTTGAAATCAAAAAGCTAAGTGAATTGGGTTCGGATGCTAATCAAAAACAAATTGCTAAGCTTAAAGCTAAACGGAAACAACACTCAATCGCATTGCAAAATAAAATATTCGATCAGTACTATTTCCTAAATCAAGCTGGAGAAGAAAAAAGTTTAGTGGATTTATTTTTAGCTGCAAATTATAAAAACCCGCCTGCAGGTGCTGGCGAATGTGCCGGACCAAAACTTTTGCAATATGCCTTTCAACATCAAATGAAACCACTGGCCATTGCAGAATTTTGGTGGGGATTATCACCTAAATCTGCTACATGGAAACACAAACAATTCTATCCTTGCTGTAAGGAAAAATGCGAACCTATATTAGCGCATATGTTGAAATAGAATTGAGTTATTATATTTGAATTTAATAAAACATATTCAACCCTTCAAGGCTTAACAGAAACATCAATGACAGAAACTATTAAATATATTTGTAGTTGTTGTGGAAAAGAACACGAAGAATGGCCAGCGTTGGTTTATATATCGCCCACAAACTATAATATATTATCCGACACCGACAAGGCGATCAAGGGGGAGCTCGACACAGACTTTTGTATTATTACACATTCGGAACAAACAGACAGATTTATCCGTTGCACTTTGACACAGAAAGTTAATGACCACTGCGAAAATCTTGAATATGGACTTTGGGTTTCATTAAGTGACAAAAGCTTTCAGGATTATTCAGACAATTATAACAATGAAAATCATGAGACAAAATATTTTGGCTGGTTAAGCAACGACTTACTGGGCTATGATTTTAGTAAAGACAGTATTCTTACTACAGTTTTTACAAGAACAGGTAATGATCGACCTGAAATTGTCCCTCATCAAGATTTGACCATCCATTTGTAATTGACTATTATAAGGGAATTACAAAATTAGAAGCTGAAGGAAGAATAAAAGATATGCTTAAAATAAATAATGAGCGTAATGATAAAATAACAAAGCCTTGGTGGAAACTGTGGTAAATTTATCAAGAGAGACAAAAAAAATATGTTTTTTTAATCAAAAGAACCCAATAAGTGCAAAGCATATAGAAGATTTGATATTGGACAAAAACTAATTGAACAGGCAGAAAAACTAGCAAGTTAAATTAATGCAAGCTCTATTATGTTAAAGTGTGGCAACCGAGACGAACGACAATCAGCACATCAGTTTTACCCTAGAATAGGATTTGAAAGCAAAATCGACAAGTTATGCTAAGGAAATTAAATAAGCTTTATTTTATGCGTCATACCCAACTCGATTGGGTATCTTAAAGCAAATTAGACGGCTTAAAGCATTACGATTCCGGTTTCCACGGGAATGACGGAAACATTGAATTTCTCTTCTACCTACAACTCACTCTAAATCAATAATATCCTTAAAAAACTATTTGCTCAGCTATCAATAAAATACCAAATATTAACCTTACCTTTGCGGCTTAATTAAAAAATGTTATAATGATAAACCCATTTAGTAAATTGGGGATAAGTGATGACGTTGTTAATGCCGTAAAAGAGCTAGGATTCGAAAATCCTACGCCTATTCAGGAGCAATCTATTCCTGTACTGTTAGAAGGTAGTAACGACTTTGTTGGTTTGGCCCAAACAGGAACAGGAAAAACAGCCGCATTTGGTTTGCCGCTGTTAGAATTAATAGACTTTAAAAGCAATAAACCGCAAGCACTAATTTTGTGCCCTACGCGTGAGCTATGTCTACAGATTACAAACGACATCAAAAATTTCTCAAAAAACACGCCTAATGCACATGTGGTTGCCGTTTACGGTGGCGCTAACATTATGCAACAACTACGTGAAATACGCAATGGCGTACAAATAGTAGTGGCCACGCCCGGCCGTATGTTAGATATCATTGGCCGTAAAGCCATCGATTTTTCTAGCGTTAAATATGTAGTATTGGATGAGGCAGATGAAATGTTAAACATGGGCTTCCAAGAAGACATTAACGACATTTTATCGACTACACCAGACGATAAAAAAACATGGTTATTCTCTGCAACTATGCCTCCTGAGGTTCGTCGCATAGCTAAAAACTACATGGAAAATCCTGTAGAATTAACCATGGGCACAAAAAACACAGGTAACGTAAACATCGAACACGAATATTATATCGTAAAAGCTCGTGATAAATATGCTGCCTTAAAACGGATTGTAGATTTTAACCCAGAAATTTTTGCCGTAGTATTCTGTAAAACTAAATTAGATACACAGGATGTTGCTGAGCACTTAATTAAAGATGGTTACAATGCAGATTCATTACACGGAGATTTATCTCAACAACAACGTGATAAAGTAATGCAACGTTTCCGCGATCGTAACATGCAATTGTTAATTGCTACAGATGTTGCAGCTCGTGGTATCGATGTTAGTGGTGTAACCCACGTAATTAACTATTCATTACCTGATGAAATTGAAAGTTATACCCACCGTTCTGGCCGTACTGGTCGTGCTGGTAAAACTGGTATTTCTATCTGTATCATTAACTCAAAAGAAACTGGCAAAATCCGTCAGATTGAAAGAATTATTGGTAAACAATTTACAAAAGCAGAATTACCTACTGGTTTTGATGTTTGTGAAAAACAATTGTTCTCTTTAATTCATAAAGTTCACAATGTGGAAGTAAATACAGATCAAATTGATCAGTATATTCCAAGAATCATGGATGAGTTTGCTGAATTAAGCAAAGAAGACATCATTAAGAAATTTGCTTCATTAGAATTTAACCGTTTCTTAGATTACTATGCTAACGCACCAGATTTAAATGCTAGCGTAGATGATCGTGGAGATAGAGGCGAAAGAGGTGAGCGTGGAGAACGCGGAGAACGTGGTGCCAGAAACTTTGACAACAGCAATTATACTCGTTTATTTATCAATGTAGGTTCTGTAGATGAATTTACTAGAGGTGATTTATTAGGTTTTGTTTGTAATAACGGTAAAATCAGTGGTAAATCTGTTGGTAAAATAGATTTAAAAGGTGTTTTCTCTTTTATTGAAGTAGAAAATGATGCAGTTGATTCATTATTTACCAATTTCAAAGACATTAAATTTAACAACCGCGATGTAAGAATCGAAAAAAGCGGTGATGCACCAGTTGGTGGCCGTGGAGATGGTGGAGAGAGAAGAAGTGGTGGTGGTGAAAGAAGAGGTGGCTACGGTGGTGGCGAAAGAAGAAGCGGGGGCGGTGGTTTCGGCGGCGGCGGAAGAAGTGGTGGTGGAGAGAGAAGAAGCAGCGGTGGCGGAAGTGGAAGACGTGAAGGTGGCAACAGTGGTGGTGGTTTCAAGGATTTCTCTGGACGTAGCCGTGATGACAAAGGCGGAAACACTGGTGGTAGCGGAAGACGTGAAGGTGGTGCAGGAAGTGGTGAAAGAAGACGTAGGTCTTAATTCTCTATAACCTTATATAACAAAAAAGCCTCGACAAATTGTCGAGGCTTTTTTGTTATAAGCTAATTCGTTAGCCCGAACTTATTTAAGGGTAAAGCTAGTTTTGTCATCGAGAGCGCAACGAAGGATCTAACCTTATAGATTCCTCCAAAGTCGGAATGACAAAATTTCCCCTATTTCCCAGCTGGTTTATTTCTAATTTGACTTACTTTTAAATAGACCTTCGCTCCTTTGCTATTGATGTAATACTTATTGTTTTTACCATCAATATAAACATCAGACCCATCTGGTGCTATTTTGCCTTTATATTTTGCATCTACAACTTTTGCGGTTCCTTTAACTGCAACTTCAGCAGTTTTATTCCCTACACTTTTGGCTGCTTTTCCTGTTTTCTGGATTGCCTTACCTACATCAGTTTTTTTCTCTTGTGCACCTGCAGTAAATGCAACAGAAGCTATCATTGCCATGGCAGCTAAGCTACCTACTAAATATTTTTTCGTTTTCATGATATTAGATTTTTATTAATAACAATGGACAAGTATTTATTGTTTCTTTTATTTGAAAAGCAGGGGCAGTAAATCTTTTGAAAATACAGCCTCGCTATACTTTCCAATTTTTTGTGCTTCGACAGGCTCAGCATGACAAAAAAATTTTCACTGCTATCGTGTTTAGAGAAATTGGGTTTGTACTGCTATGTTGTACAGCTTCCTTGCACCATTTTAACCTATATAGCCCTTATTGCAGTGAAAATCCTTTTTACAAGCCATGATATAGTCATCCGATAAATATTAAATCATTCTTATGTATATAGGATGCCTTCAATAAACCACAAAAAAGATTGTAATGCAAAGCAGGACTAACTTTAATTTGAGCAGTGTTACTACGTTTCGAAATAAGGTTTACATTAAAACATTTGGTGGTGGATTGTATTTTTGCTTTTGCGCTAGTTTGCAATTGGTATAAAAAACATTATATGCTTCTTCCATTTTTTCTGGAATTTGTTCTCCAGTATAATCCATAAAGTAAATACTAGCTTTTGGCTTAAAATCAGCTAAAAAATCGAGCAACATTACGGCAAAAACAACTTGTACAGGTGCTTTCTTTTTCTTCAAAATTCTATCTAAACCTTTTTCAAAATGGATTTTATTTAAATGCAAAGAAAAAACTCCGCCCTGCGGAAAAATGCCCAACATGTTTTTTTTATCGCTTAGTAATAAAGCCGCATAATCTAGCGACTCGACTAATGATTTAGATTTTTTGTTTACCGAAAAACAGCCAATATATTTTAAAGGTTTAAAAAGCAACATCTGCTCTTCTAAAACCATTACCTTAAATTCTTTTTTGAGCACTTTTCTGCACAGGTAATGCATCATAGGCCCATCATTAAAGCTAAAATGATTCATTAGCAGCAAGGTTGCAACATCTTGATTTATTTTAGGTTCGTCTATAAATATTATTTTAGAAAATTTAGACAAAATAAACTTCTCAGCAGCTAACATTAACCATTGGATAAATCTTATAGGTTTGTCTTTAATTATCATTTTGCTGAAGTTGATTTGCCAAATAACTATTCATTGTTGCATTTACTAACTCATGGCCATCATTAAAAATGTGGACATTAGCTTTGTTAAGCATTTTACCAAAGCGTTCGCCTATTTTACTCGGAAAAAGTTTGTCTTTTGTACCAAAGTACAAGTGGCAGTTTAAGTTATGTGCATTTATAGACTTTGCAATCTTTTGTCTGTTGAAAGATAACTGTGCATAATAAGTTATAGTATTGTAACATGCCAATCTGGTTTCAGTTGTGCTAAATTCAGCTTTTAATATGCGATAGATCGCGGTATCAATGTAATTTAGTTTTAACAACGTATTGAGTAAGAAATGTACTGCCTTAGGGCTATAAACCAATTTGTAAAACAACCTGTTGATGACATAATTTGCACCTCCCAATTTTAACAAGCGATTAGGCTCAATTCCATCTGGAGCTATTAAATAAACCGAATCTACTTGTTGGGGTATATTTTCGATTAAACAAAGCGCCATTCTGGTTCCAATGCTGTAAGAAAGCAATGAAATCTTTTCTACATGGGGATATTTATTTGTCAAAAACGAATTTATTTGCTGCGCAAATTGCTTTGATTGTAAACCTTTCCTAATGTTTTTAACTGAATTATCTTTGATAAAAGTATCGCCATGAAAAAACAAATCGAAGCTGATAATTTTATATCTACTACCAAATGCTTCTTCGAGTACCTTAAATTGTGTTCCTCGCATTCCAAAACCATGAAAAGCTAACAAAATTTGGTCGCCAGTTCCATATTCGTAATAATGCAAAGTACTAATATCAGTTTCGAAAATGGGCATTGTTATCTTAGTTTTTCGGTAAGTAGGCGCATTTCGCTAACTGGTGATTTTGCTTGGTAAAGAATAGAATATACTGCTTTACAAATAGGCATATCTACTTTATACTTCTGATTAATGAAATTCATGCAATTAACCGCATAATAACCTTCAGCAATCATATTCATTTCTAGTTGAGCAGATTTAACAGTATAACCCTTCCCTATCATGTTACCGAAAGTACGGTTGCGACTAAATTGTGAATAGGCTGTTACCAATAAATCTCCTAAATAAGCCGACTCTTTAATATCTCTATCTATTGGATGCACAGCATCTACAAAGTTTTTTATTTCTTGTATCGCATTAGAAATTAGTACGGCCTGAAAATTATCGCCATAACCAACCCCATGACAAATACCACTGGCAACGGCATAAATATTCTTTAAAACTGCAGCATATTCAGTCCCGAAGATATCGTCAGAAACATTGGTTTTAATATATCTGGTTGCTAAAAAACCTGCAAATTCTGCAGCCAAAGCAACTTGCATGCTGGCAATTGTTAAATAAGATAACTTCTCTAAAGCAACTTCCTCTGCATGACATGGTCCACTTATTACTAAGATATCGGTTAAAGGGACTTGGTATTTTTGATTGATAAATTCTCCAATAATTAGATTTTCATCAGGTACGATACCTTTTATTGCAGATATGATTTTTTTACCTTTCAAATCAGCAGCACTCACATTTTTTAAAGTTTCTTTTAAAAATGCAGCTGGTACATTTAAAACAATATAATCTGCTTGTTTAATGATGAATGAAATATCTGATGAAATATGCTGTACTGGTAATTTTATTTCAACAGAACTTAAATAATTTGGGTTATGCTTAAAAGATTTGATATGCGTAATTGCTTCCTCATTTCTCATCCACCAAAAAATTTCTTTTTCAGTTGCGTTGTCCGCTAACATTTTGATAATCGCAGTAGCCCAACTTCCGCCACCAATCATTGCAATTTTAGGTATCATATTATTCAAGTTAAGGATAGTTTAATCAAAACCATCTTAAAAGGTAAAAGGTTTAAAATAACACTCCAAGAGCGTTACTTTAAACCTTTCAAAATTGCATTAAAAATATTTAATTATAGTGATTTGGGCTATTACTTTTTCTTATCCGTGCTAAACAGTTTATCCTTAGTGGTTTCTTCTACCTTCATTCCGTCTTTTAACTTATTCTGGATTGCTGAATATGGCCCACTAACAATCTGCTGACCAGCTTTAAGTCCAGATTTAATGATGATATATTGATCATCTTGAATACCAGTTGTTACCTCTGCTTTTTTAACTGTTTTTGCTTTATTATCGAACAAATAAACATACTGTTTAACTTTTTTATCAGTTAGTTTTGCTTTTTGCTTATCCTGATTTTGGTCATTCCCTGCATTTGCCATTGGATCAGTAGATTTGTCTTTATCCCCAGTAAATACGGATTGAATAGGAACGGCTAATGAAGTTTCAGATTCACTTTCAATATCCACTGTTGCAGATAAACCTGGTCTAAATGGTGAAGGTAAATCTTTTGCACCGCCTTTAACACTACTATATGAGTCTGCAATAATGCGAACTTTTACAGAGAAGTTGGTTACCTGGTCTACTGATGTAGAAGCTGTACCCACACTTGTTGATGAACTTGCAATCTCGGTAACTATACCTTTAAATTTCTTGTCTGCAAAAGCGTCAACTTCAATAGATGCGCTATCACCTACATTTACACGGTTAATATCATTTTCATTCACATCTACATTTACTTCCATAGATGTTAGATTAGAGATACGCATAATTTCTGTACCAGCCATTTGCGATGTTCCTAAGATACGGTCACCTAATTCGATAGATAATTTAGAAACCACCCCATTAACTGGCGAATAAATGGTTGTTTTAGCCAAGTTAGCACCAGCCTCTTTTACGTTTGCACCAGATTGCTCTAAACCAAATTTAGCGCCAGTTACGTTTTCCTTTGCACTTGCTAAATTAGCTTTAGCAGTTAAATAAGCTGCCTTTGCTGCATCAAATTCTGAAGCAGAAATTACTTTTTTATTGTACAATTCTACATTACGTTTATAAGTTGCTTCTGCATTTACAAAATTTGCTTGTGTTTGGATCAACTGTTGTTGAGATGAAGCTACACTCGCTCTTTGAGAATTGTAAGACGCAACTGCTCTTTCATATCCAGATTGTAAAACATCTGGTCTAACTTTACAAAGCAATTGACCTTTCTTAACCACATCGCCTTCTTTAACTAAAAGTTCGGTTACCTCTCCAGATACTTCAGAACTTAACTTAACTTCTGTTTCTGGCTGTATTTTTCCACTCGCAGTTACCGTTTCTACAACTTTTTTGTCGCCTGCTTTATCTACAGTTACCTTTTCAATTTGTTCGCCACCAATAAGGCCTGCAAAATTTGCACCTAATAAAAGTACAATTAGTACACCGAAGCCAATTAAAATGTGTTTAAGTTTCATAATGTATATTAGTGTTGTTTGTTTTATGTATTAAAATATAATTTGTTTGCCTAAATAATAGTCGATTACTTTTGCTCTAAAAATCAAATCATATTTAGCTTGAATGTAATCAATTTCTGCTTTGTTTCTGTTTGTTTGTGCCGTACTATAATCTAAAGAGTTAACTAAGCCAACCGCATAACGTTGTTCAATTACATAGAAAGCATCCTTTTGAGCCGTAAAAGCATTACCTGTAGATTGATAACGACTTTCTGCAGCTTTTAAATCAGCAACTGCCTGATAAATGATTTTATTTAGGTTATTTTTTGCTAACTGTTCTTGCGTTTCAGTTTGCATTAAATTAATCCTTGCTCTTTTAACACCAGATTTAGCCTGTAAGCCATTAAAAATTGGAATTGATAAACTTAAACCTAAACCTTTTCTAATGTTATTTTTTAACTGCGACATTAATGCTTCATTTGACAAGTTATTAAAATCATAGAAATAATTAGACCCATAACTACCATTAAATGATAAACTAGGATACAAATTACCTTGGGCAACCTTAACCCCAACTTTAGCTGCAGCAGTATTTAAGCTAGCTAATTTAATATCTGGAAAAAGGTTAAGTGCATTATTATAAACTTCTTCTGCATTATAGCTACTTGATGAATTTTTGAAACTATCAACTACTGGAGCCTGTACTTCATAAACTGAAGATGAAGGAATATCCATTAATTGTGCTAAAGTTAAATAAGAAATAGATAATGCATTTGCTGCGTTGGTAACATTTAATTCTGCTGTGGCCAATTGAGATTTAGATTGTGATAAATCTGCTAATGTTTTATTCCCAACATCCAACAATTGTTGTTGTTGGTTAAGTTGTTGCTTAGCAACAGTTAATTGATCTTCTGCTGCTTTTAAAAAATCTTTATTATAAAGAATTTGAAGATAAGAGGTAATAACTGATAAGATTAAGTCGTTTTTAACCTTTTCTGTATTGGTTTTACCAGCATCTAACAGAAGTTTATTTTGCTTAATCTGGTTTATTTTTGACAAACCATTAAACACATCTATGCTAGAACTTATGCTTGGATTTAGGTTATAATTCTGCGTATTTTGAAACAGACCTGAAGCAACTTGGTTACGACCCCAACCCATACTTTGACCAACACTGGCATTTAAGTTTGGGTATAACGCCATTTTCGATTGTTGTAACGTAACCTCTGATAAGCTTTCACTTAATTTAGATTGCTTAACCTGTAAGTTATTAGTTAAGGTTTTATCTATCGCCTGTTGTATTGTAATTACCTCTTGTGCAAAGCTTGTTTGGCTAATTGCTGTGGTAACAATAAACGATAAAATAAAAGAAAGCTTAGTTAGAAAGCTATAATTGGCAACTTGTTTCATAAAAATTTGTTTCGCAATAATAAATAAACAATTAATTGGTTTTTTAAATTTTGTAAGTGCAACCTAAATATTACTTTTGGTTATGTACTTGGTTAAATCTCCCCTTTTACTTAAATGGTATTATTCTGCATTAATATGGAATAAGCCACGCTCAGCAAAAATTGTTTATTTAACCTTTGACGATGGACCTATACCCAATGTTACAGACTTTGTATTAAATACTTTAAAAAGCTTTGACGCTAAAGCTACTTTCTTCTGCATTGGCGATAACATTGTTAAACATCCTGAAATTTTTGAAAAATTAAAAAAAGATGGCCATGCAATAGGAAACCATACATTTAATCACTTAAAAGGATGGAAAACTAAAGACGACACCTACATCAATAATTGTCTTAAATGTCAAGAACTTACGCAAAGTAATCTTTTTCGTCCACCTTTTGGAAGGATAAAAAAATCTCAAAGCTCAATTCTCAAATCTCTAATCCCAAATCTAAACATTATTATGTGGGATGTATTAAGCGGAGATTTTGACATTGATCTTTCTCCAGAAAAATGTTTTCAAAACGTAATCAAAAATACTGAAAATGGTTCTATCATTGTATTTCATGATAGCTTAAAGGCTTTTGATCGTTTAAAGTATGCTTTGCCTAAAACCATCCAGTATTTAAGCGATAAAGGCTACCAATTTGGCACACTTTAATTAGAGTTTAAAAAGCCAAGTTAATGCCAAGATAAAACCAGCACACAACTATCTAGTTTTTAATTATTTAGATAAATTTATTGTCTCTAGAGTGTTCGGTAATGTACAAAGCTGTTCGATAATGGACAAGAGCAAGGAAGAACTACAAAAAGATGAACATAGGCTAAAGCACAATTAAAAATATTTTGTAATCGTTGGCCTCCAAATTTCCAGAATTACATACTTTCTTACAAAAAACTTTATGCTATGCCTTAATATTCTTAAATAAAGTTATTTAGAATACTTCCAAATAATATAATGATATACAGATGATAGCGTTAAGCCTGTTTTTTTTGTAAATTCGCTACCAATTAGACGAATAGATTACCTTTAAACCAATATTATCAATGGCTTTTGATATAGAAATGATCAAAAAGGTGTATGCAAATTTTAGCAGTCGTGTAGATGCGGCTCGTAAAGTTGTTGGCAGACCTTTAACACTTTCAGAGAAAATATTATATACTCACCTTTGGGATGGAAATGCAAAAACAGCATTTATCCGTGGAACAGACTATGTAGATTTTGCACCAGATAGAGTTGCTATGCAAGATGCAACTGCTCAAATGGCGTTATTACAATTTATGCAAGCTGGTCGCCCACAAGTTGCAGTACCTTCTACTGTACATTGCGATCACCTAATCACAGCTAAACTTGGAGCAGAAATAGATTTACCTCATGCAAATACAGAGAGTAAGGAAGTTTTTGATTTCCTTGCTTCAGTTTCTAATAAATATGGTATTGGTTTTTGGAAACCAGGTGCAGGAATTATTCACCAAGTAGTATTAGAAAATTATGCTTTTCCTGGCGGGATGATGATTGGTACTGATAGTCATACTGTAAACGCAGGTGGTTTAGGTATGGTTGCCATTGGTGTTGGTGGTGCAGATGCTTGTGATGTAATGGCGGGTTTACCTTGGGAGCTTAAATTTCCAAAATTAATTGGTGTTAAGTTAACTGGTAAATTAAATGGCTGGACTTCGGCTAAAGATGTAATCTTAAAAGTGGCTGGTATTTTAACTGTAAAAGGTGGTACTGGTGCAATTGTAGAATATTTTGGCGATGGTGCAGAAAATTTAAGCTGTACTGGCAAAGGAACCATCTGTAACATGGGTGCTGAAATTGGTGCAACTACATCTACTTTTGGCTACGACGAAAGCATGGAACGTTATTTACGTGCTACGAACCGTGCTGATGTTGCTGATGCCGCAAATGAAATTAAAGAACACTTAACTGGAGATGCAGAAGTTTATGCAAATCCAGAAAGATATTTTGACCAATTAATTGAAATTAATCTTGATGAATTAGAACCATATTTGAATGGTCCTTTCACACCAGATTTGGCTACACCTATTTCACAAATGAAAGAAGTTGCTGCTGCTAATGGTTGGCCATTAAAGGTTGAATGGGGTTTAATTGGTTCATGTACCAACTCCTCTTATGAAGATTTATCTCGTGCTGCTTCCATCGCGAAACAAGCAATTGATAAAGGTTTAGGTATTAAATCTGAGTTTGGTATTAACCCAGGTTCTGAGCAAGTTCGTTATACTGCAGATCGTGATGGTTTATTAGGAACTTTCGAAGATTTAAATGCAACTATTTTCACCAATGCTTGCGGGCCATGTATTGGCATGTGGGATAGAACAGGCGCAGAAAAAGCTGAGAAAAACACAATCGTTCACTCGTTTAATAGAAACTTTGCTAAACGTGCTGATGGCAATCCAAACACTTATGCCTTTGTAACCTCTCCAGAAATAGTTGCAGCTATTGCAATTGCCGGAAATTTAGGTTTTAATCCATTAACTGACACATTAACAAACGATAAAGGTGAACAGGTTAAATTGGATCCGCCAGTTGGTGATGAATTACCTGTAAATGGTTATGCTGTAGAAGATGCAGGTTTCCAAGCACCAGCTGAAGATGGCTCTGGCGTTCAGGTTTTAGTATCTCCAACTTCTCATCGTTTACAATTATTAGACCCATTTACTCCTTGGGAAGGTACTGACTTAAAACGCTTAAAATTATTAATAAAAGCTAAAGGTAAGTGTACTACCGACCATATTTCAATGGCTGGACCTTGGTTAAAATTCCGTGGTCACTTAGATAATATATCTAACAACATGTTGATTGGTGCCGTTAATTATTTTAACGATAAAACAGATAATGTTAAAAATGAATTGACTGGCGAATATGGCCCTGTACCAGCAACTCAGCGTGCATACAAAGCAGCGGGAATAGGTTCTGTTGTAGTTGGCGATGAAAACTACGGAGAAGGCTCATCTCGTGAACATGCAGCTATGGAGCCTCGACACTTAGGTGTACGTGCTGTATTGGTGAAATCATTTGCTCGTATCCACGAAACAAACCTTAAAAAACAAGGTATGTTAGGCTTAACCTTTGCGGATAAGGATGATTATGATAAAATTCGTGAAGATGATACTATTGATATCCATGGATTAACCACTTTTGCACCGAATGTTCCTTTAAAAATGGATTTACACCATTCTGACGGGACTAAGGAAACAATTATTGTTAACCATAGTTACAATGCTCAACAAATTGAATGGTTTAAAGCTGGTGGTGCATTAAACATCATTAGAAGAGAAGCCGCCATAAAAGCAGCAGGACTATAAGTCTGAGGTTTATATCCCGATGTCCAAAGTTTGGGTATCTTGTTAAATAAAAAATCCCGTTTTGAGTAAAATCAGAATGGGATTTTTTATTTATTTAAATTCATTACCACATTCATAACAGTGGTAACATTTATTTGCCTTAAACGGATAAATGAAAAACAATAAAGAAATAATAGTTACCCACCAACTGAATCTTTTCTTAGTAGCTTGGCCAAAGCTTACATTTGTAGAACCGCATTTTTCACACTCAACCTTATCTTCTTCAATAATAGTTTCAGCATTATCTTCAATAAAATCTTGTTCTTCGTTTAGTAAAATATTTATTCTCTCAATATCTTTTTCAAATACATTTAGTTTTACACCCCCTATTGCTTGATTATACATAGGCTGGATAGTTGCAACATGCTCATCCGTAAGAAAACATGGAATATCACTATCCTCTAACCTACTTTTTATAATATTTGCTTCTATGGGATTGTAGTATGAACTGTAAACAACAATCTTATCTTCCATCTTTATAAAATTACATCATCTGCTAAAAACTTGCTTATTTCATCAGCTTCGTTTTCAAATACATGTAGTTGTATTCCACTTATAGATGGGTCGAAAAAAGTTCTTAGTCCGGCAGTGCTTTCTCCAGAAAGAAAACAGTTAAAACCAGCATCTTTTAATCTAGTCATTACAATATTAGCCTCAAGAGGATCTTGAAATGTTGTATATACTATAATTTTATCATCCATTTAACAAAGCTAGTAAACAAACTTGGGTTTACCATCAACACATTCAATACCTTTCGGTGGCATGACAAACATACAGTCAGACGCCACATCCCATTTCACATTGTAAGCCTTTTGTTTCTCTGTATAAAGAGCTACTTTCTCAAGGAATTCTGCTTCATCAATTTTTACAGCATAAGCAATATATCCAGTTGGACCTCCGCATGCTTTAGAACCAATTGCTGTAAATTTCCATTCTCCAGCATTTTCGCAAGTATGTTGATTTGCAATATTTTCAATTTCTTTTTTCAATGCGGTTATTTCTTTGTCTTCTTGTTTTCTATTATACAAGTCTTTTTCTTCACATCCATTAACCACAAAGAACAGCGAAACGATTAATAAACCTTTTGATAAAATATGCTTCATGTCATTTAGTTTTAGCTATAACGACAAAAGATTTTAAAACGCTACAAGAAGTTTAAAATACAAGGCTGTTTGTTATTTGGTTAAAAATTCTTGCCACCAATATCCAGATTTTTTAATTGTTCTTTCTTGTGTTTCAAAATCATTGTATACCAATCCAAATCTTGCTTCATAGCCTTCAGCCCATTCAAAATTATCCATCAATGTCCAAGCCATGTAACCTGTAATATTCACGCCTTCATTTTTTGCTTTTAACATCGCTGTTAAGTATAATATAAAATAAGCTATGCGTTCATCATCATTAACTATTCCATTTACTAATTTATCATTAAAAGCCGCCCCATTTTCTGTAATTATAATTTCCTTAACGTTTGGATAGGCCGCAAACTGTTTAATAATATTGTAAAAACTATCTGCATTAATCTCCCATCCCATTTTGGTATGTGGCTTTTTTCTACTTTTTGCTTTAACTTCCCAGGCCTGTATAACCGGAATAAATGCATTAAACTTTATAACCAATGGAAAATAATTTTGCAAACCAATAAAATCGAAATCAAATGTCATTCTTTCTTTATGCCGCCAAGTAGAATGACTAACTGCAAATTTTTCTAGCACATCCCAATCTGCAGTGGGGAAACCCATGCCTAAAGTTGGCTCAATAAACAATCGATTCATTAAACAATCTACCCTTTTTGCAGCAAGTAAATCTGTTTCGTTATGTGTATACGGTATAATTTCTGAACAGGAGAATGTAGTGCCAATATTCGCATTTTTCACTTCAGACCTCAAAATTCTACCTCCATCTGCTTGGGCAATGGTTGCGTGCTGTACAGCAGAAAAGAAATTTGTCAATCCTGTTTCTCCGGGGGCATGAATACCCAGCATATAACCTAAAGATGTAAAACCAAAAGGTTCATTCATTACAATCCAGTTTTTAACTTTATCTCCATAAGTTTTAGCACACAACAATACAAATTCATTAAAATCTGCATTGATGCTGTAAGCTGTCCAACCACCATTTTTAGCTAATGCTTCAGGCAAATCCCAATGATATAGCGTAACATACGGAATAAGACCATGCTGCAAACATTCATCAATCACCTTATGATAAAAGGCAATACCATCTTTATTGACCTGACCTTTACCAAATGGCAATACTCTTGACCATGCAATTGAAAACCGAAAAACTTTAAAGCCTAAAGTTTTTACCAATAAAATATCGTTTTTATAGTTATGGTAAAAATCACAAGCTATTTGAGGATGATGGGACTTTTTAATTTTACCCTTTCTTTTCGCAAAAGTATCCCACATGGAAAGCCCTTTTCCATAGGTATTTGCTGCGCCTTCAATTTGAGTTGCTGCAGTTGCAACTCCCCATAAAAAATCACTTCCAAAGTCAGCGGTATTAAGCATGTGGTAATTAAATTTCACTAAGGTTATAAATTACTATTAACTTAATATTAACAACAGACAATAGTTAAAGATTGACATTTTTTTCATTCAACGGTTAAACTTTCTTGCTAAATATTTGAGGCCATTAGCCTTAATTAGGTAATTTAGATTCACTTTAAAACAAATCATTTGAGAATTACATTAATAGCTGTAGGCAAAACAGAAGACAAATACCTAATTGAAGGTATTGAAAAGTACTTAGGGAGATTAAAACACTATATCAATTTTAATATTTTAATCATTCCAGATATTAAGAACACTAAAAATCTTTCAGAAGCGCAGCAAAAATCTAAAGAAGCAGAATTTATAAGTAAGCAAATCAATCCAACAGATATTGTTGTTTTACTTGATGAAAAAGGCAAAAAACATAGTTCCATATCATTTTCTGAATATTTAAATAAGCAAATGATTGGCAGTGTACAGCATTTGGTTTTTATAATTGGTGGCCCGTACGGATTTGATGAAACGATTTACAAACGTTCAAACACAAGCATCTCACTCTCTGACATGACTTTTTCACATCAAATGGTGAGATTATTTTTTGTTGAGCAATTATATAGAGCTTTCACCATTTTAAAAAATGAACCTTATCACCATGCTTAAAAAATTAACATTTTTCATTACAATCATTTTATTAAGCAATGCTGCATCCGCTCAAGAAAATGAATACAATTTAGGCCTAAAACTTTATAACCTTAAAGATTATGCAGGTGCGATTAATTATTTTACTGCTGCAATTAAAATAGATACCAATTTTAGCGAAGGATATGAAATTAGGGCAGCAGCCAAGCAACAATTAAAAAACTATAGTGGTGCTCTGGAAGATTATGCTAAAGCACTCCGAATAAATCCAGAGAGCACGAATAATTATTCGTCTATGGCGTATATTAAATATCTATTAAAAGACAACAAGGGGGCAGTTGCCGACTATAATAGTGCAATTAAACTAGACAGCGATAATGAAAGCAGTTATTACAATAGAAGCTTGGCATATATTGCAATGAAAGATTATAAAGCTGCAATGAGCGATTTAGACAAGGCAATTACAATCGACGCGAAATACGTTGATGCCTACTTGGCCAGAGCTCATGCAAAAAGAGTTTTGGGTGATAACAATGGTGCAATTTTAGATTATACCAATGTTATTAAAAATGATGATACAAATGTAGTGGCTTATTTTAACAGGGGACTGTTAAAGGCTTTAAAGGAAGATTATCAAAATTCAATTTTTGATTTCACGAAAACAATTGCCTTAGATGCTAAAAATGGAAAAGCTTATTATAATAGAGGATTATCTAAAATTAAGTTAAAACAAGAAGGCTGTTCAGATATTAAAAAAGCTATACAATTAGGTTATAAAGAAGCTTCAACACTATTTAATAACCATTGTAAATAATGACAATTATGGAAATAAGTTTCAAAATTCATCATTAATAAAAGAAAAAATTATGGTGCCTGGAGATTATAAAAGAAAGTATAAGTTTAAAACTGACACTTCAAAAGAAAAAAAATATTTTAACATTGCTATCATCGTATCTATAATTATGATAATAGTGTTGTGGTTTTTAATCAACTAATTTTAGGGCAAAAAAAAACATCCCAATAAATTGAGATGTTCTTAAAATATTAAAAACTATACGCCTTTTTTGCTTGTCATACTAGCTTTTTTAGCTGGTGCTGATTTTGCCGTAGGCGCTTTAGCATTTGTTGGCTTGGCTTTAGGTGTAACAGTTTTAGGTTTTAAATCTGTTTTATCATCTTTTGCACCTTCTTCTTCTGTTCCAGGAGCAGCCTCTTTAAATAAAGGCATATCTTTTATTAAATGATACCAAGTTAAAATTTTCTTCATATCAGAAGTATAAACTTTCTCTTGGTCATGACCTGGAGCAACTTCTAAAAAGAAATTTTTCAATGTAGTTCCATCAGCTTTTGCATCTGGTGCCGTTGCTTTTTTAGCATCAATATTGCCTAAAACATCAATTAATTTCAATTCTTCATCTTCACCATAAATGGTAATATCTTCTAATGAAGCTAGTTTTGTATTAGAAATATTTGCAACAATTTTTAATTTGTGCTCATCTAAACTTTCTAAAACATAACCTGATTTGTTTTGTCCAACAAGTTTAAATAAACCTGGTCTGCCAGATACGGCTACAATTCCTCTTAAATTCATATATGTATTTTCGTATGGAGTAATGCGTATTGCGTAACGCGATTGATCTCAATACGCTGTACGCAATACCCTATACTAATTAATCTTCTAAAACTTCAATCGATAAAATTTTATCGCCTTGTCTAATATCGTCAACAATATCTACATTTTCTACAACCTTACCAAAACAAGTATGGTTACGATCTAAATGTGCTGTATTAGCTCTACTGTGACAGATAAAAAATTGCGAACCTCCAGTATTTCTTCCAGCGTGTGCCATAGACAAAACACCACGATCATGAAATTGATTTTCGCCATCTAATTCGCAGTCAATTTTATAACCAGGCCCACCAGTACCCGGCATACCAGTTGCACCATCTTTAGAATTTGGGCAACCACCTTGAACCATAAAATTAGGGATTACACGATGAAAACTAATTCCATCATAAAAGCCTTCACTGGCTAATTTCTTAAAATTGGCAACTGCTTTAGGAGCATCTTTTTCATAGAACTCAACAGTCATGTCGCCTTTATCAGTTTTTATTATTGCTTTGCTCATAGTATTTTTTTGTGAGGGGCAAATTTAGTAAAAATCAAATGATTAGCTATAACTAATACAGTATAAATCCTGTTAAGAATTTATAATTAATACCAATTACATTAATTTTAACGTTTTGTAGGGATAATAATTTTATAATAGCCACCAAAAAATATACATTCGTAGGTACATCGAATTATGATTTTAAAAAAATACATCTTCTTAGTTGTTGTTCTGCTGCTGTCTGTGGCTGCAAAAGCTTCATCCATTCTAATTTACATGGATGAAGGACAAAAAAATCATCTTAAAGCCTATGGCATTGCCTATTGGAGTATTGCCAAACAAGCCGAAGTAGATTGGCTTTTAAATTACCGAGGCGGGAGTTTTTTAATTAAGTATAATAAAGCCGTAGAAGATGAATGCAAAGTTCGTGGTGTATCTTATGAAGTAATTGCAGATGGAAAGGTAAATGTTATTCTAAATGAAATTAACGATCCGGCAGTAAACATGGAAATGGTTAAGTTAGAAAAAACACCAAAAATTGCTGTTTACTCTCCAAAAAGTAAATTACCTTGGGATGATGCCGTTACCTTGGTTTTAACTTATGCCGAAATTCCATACGATTTAATTTATGATGATGAAGTTTTAAAAGACAAATTAACCAGTTATGATTGGCTGCACTTACACCATGAAGATTTTACTGGTCAATATGGTAGGTTTTGGGCCTCTTTTAGAAACGCCACTTGGTATAGAGAGGATGTAAAATATCAGGAAGCAGCGGCAAAAAGAAATGGCTTTAAAAAGGTAAGCGATATGAAACTAGCAGTTGCTAAGCGAATTAAGGAATTTTGTGCTGGTGGTGGGTTTCTATTTGCCATGTGTTCTGGTACCGACAGCTTTGACATTGCGCTTGCTGCAGAAGGCATTGATATTGCAGAAAACATGTTTGATGGGGATGGCACGGATGCCAATGCGCAGTCGAGGATAAATTTTGAAAACAGTGTTGCTTTTAAGGATTTTACAATAGATATGAATCCTAATAACTATGAGTTTTCTGATATTGATGTAACACAAACTAGAAATTTTAACGAAAGCAACGACTACTTTACCCTATTTGATTTTTCGGCCAAATGGGATTTAGTGCCTACAATGCTTACCCAAGATCATGATAAAGTTATTAAGGGCTTTATGGGGCAAACTACAGCGTTTAGAAAAAGTTTGGTAAAGCCTAGTGTAACTGTTTTGGGAGAAAACAAAGGTGGCGGAGAAGTACGTTATTTACACGGAGAAATTGGGAAGGGCCAGTTTACTTTTTATGGAGGTCATGATCCAGAAGATTACCAACACCAAGTGAACGACCCACCTACAGATTTAAGTTTACATCCAAATTCACCTGGGTATAGGTTAATTTTAAATAATGTTTTATTCCCAGCGGCGAAAAAGAAACCTCAGAAAACCTAAATATTTTAAGTTTTAAGTTATACGTTTTAAGTTGACTTATTACTTAAAACTTAGCACGTACAACTTATTTAATCGTAGAAATTCCAACTTACCCCAAACTTTAATAATTTATCTGGCATTGGATATTGTTTTACTGTGTAATAGCCTTGGCTAAACAAACCTTGATTTACATATTCATACTTTACAAATAGATTAGCACGGCGTAAACCTGCTTTTACCCAAACATCAACAACTGGTTTTGAGCCAAGTTTCTCATCGATATTATAAAACTGGCTTGCTGCCGGTGAATAAGCCGTTACGGAATAAGTTGTATTATATCTAATATCAACCCCTATCTGTGTTTTAAGTGTTTTAAAAAAGGTTTGATCCTTATACAAACTATTAAAAGTATAAATTTCTGGTATTCTTAACACCCTTGCGTTATCTGTTTTTTGATAAACAGCGTATGCATCTAAATGCCAAGTACCTAAAGTAAATTTCTTTCCTAAACTTAACTTAAGCAAACTAATATCTCCACCTTCTTGGGTTGGGATAATACCGCTAGCGCCATCACCTACAAAGTATAAATAATTTGTTATTAAGTAATAAGAAGCGTTTGCATCTAAATTATATTTAGCATTTAAATAACTAAAAGATAGGTTAGCTGTTTTTGTGCGGTCAAATTTCTTATCCCAATTGTAATGGTTTCCATAATAGCGATTGAACAGCTGTTCTGGAGATTTATTTTGCAAATATGCCCCTAAAACAATTCTACCTACATTCTTACTTAGCAGCAAATTACTTTTTGCTTCATATAAAAAATCACCCGTATTTTCTCCTTGAAAAATCTGTTGTAAATCTAAATTAAAATCAATTCTATTGCTAAAACGATACCCTAAAGACCCCAATAATGTTATATTTTGAAATGATGTTTCGTAAGAATAAAACCTTGTAGTATCTCTAAGAATTCCATATTGCCCATATTTATAAAAATCATGCCTTATACCTGCATCTATCTTAAGCTCGTTTTTAATGAGTGAGGTTCCTTTTGCTCGCAAAAAGAAACTATAAATAAACTCGTTCATTACATGCTTTACATTTGTAGAATCGTTTGTAAATACAGAGTCTACAGCATTTCGGGGTAAAACTTTATAAGAATCTATTTCATCCTTTTTAAAGGAGTAATCGTTTCTAGTGTAAGCTAAAGTGTAAGTTATTTTATTGGTTGGCAGTATGCTTTGTTGTGCAGTTATACCTGTACTGTCAATTCTGCCAACAAAATAACTTTGTTTTAACATCCATGAATTTTTGCGCCAAAGCTGTCTTGCTGTTGAGAGCCTTACTGGTTCTGCCAATTTATCTACTAGAAGATCTCCATTAGCCTTAAAAATGGTATCATTTACCGGCGAACCATTTTCTTCGGCTTTTAAGGTATTAAAAACCCCGTCGAACCACAAAGTATAGCGTTTATTTGGCGATTGATACCAAGTAAATACGGATGCATTCAAATGATCCCCACGTTGATGGGTATAAGCGCCATTTGCCCCTATTCTATTAAAATTAGCCCCGAAATTCCAATTTTTATTTATGTTTTGAGTATGAAGTAATTTTAAAACCTGTTCTTTATCTCCAGCATTTACATAATATAGATTTGTAAATGGCGAACGAGCTCTATAAAACTTTACATCCTCATGGTTCAGCATGTAAAAGTCTAATGCATGAAAACCTGCATCAAAGCCTATGGTTTTAACCGGCTCAAACAACAAGGGTCTTGCGGCTAGCCCTAAAACACCAGTACCTGCAGTTGGCCTGCGTGGTTGGGCAATTAAGCTAAAATTCTGTATACCTGTTAAGCCAGTATCAATAGGGATAGTTTGAATACTGTCTTTAGTTAGTTTATGCGTTGTATATCTAATGTATTTAGAGTTGAAAATAACTGAATCTGCGCCGGCTTCTGCTTTTTTACGGGCCGAGTCGAGCTCCTTATTCTTAGTTACCTCTGTTTTTAAATCTTGGGCAAAAACATTGGCTATTCCAAACGATAGGCAACAAAAAAGAAGTGATGCAAGTATTTTTCGCATTATAAAGTAGAGATAAGCTGGCTAAGAATTTGTGTCATTTTTGGTTCTGCAATAGCTGCAGTTTCTAAAATTTCTTCTAAATTAAAAGGTTGTAAATCTTCAGGAAAACCTTCATCTGTTAAAACTGAAATCGCAAAAACAGGTAATCCCATGTGGTTAGCTACAATTACTTCTGGTACAGTGCTCATGCCAACAGCATCTCCACCAATAATACGCAAATATTTATATTCTGCCTTGGTTTCTAAATTTGGTCCAGTTACGGCAACATAAACACCTTGGTGACAAGTAATCTTTTCTGCTTTAGCAATCTTTAAACCTTGTGCAACCAATTTTCGGTTATAAGGTTGGCTCATATCTGGAAACCGTGGGCCTAAATCTGAATCATTAATTCCACGAAGCGGACTTTCTGGTTGTAAATTAATATGGTCATTAATAATCATTAAATCGCCCTTTTTAAATGCTGGGTTTAATGAACCCGCAGCATTAGAAACGAATAAATGTTGAATACCCAATGCTTTTAAAACCCTAATAGGCGATGTAATTTGTTGCATTGAATAACCTTCATAATAGTGCAATCTGCCTTGCATAGCGACTACTTTTTTCCCTTTTAAAGTTCCGAAAATTAATTTCCCAGAATGAAATTCTAAAGTAGAGATTGGAAAATTAGGAATGCTAGAGTACATAACACTATGCAAAACCTCTATTTCTTTAACTAAACCACCTAGTCCAGTGCCTAAAACTATACCAACTTCTGGCTCAAAAGTGCCAATCTTTTTTTTAAGGTACTCAACTGATTCTTTTAGCGCTTGCAACATAGTCTAGTATATTTTTATCAAAGGTAAATTTATCTTTTGGTGCCAACTCTATTTCTATTGGCAAATAGTATACTGGCAAATTTAACAGTAAATCTTTTAAATTATTGCCTAATAAACGTTGGCTATCTTTTTCTGTTGTAATTATTATTTTTTCCTTAGCAGGATGATTGTTAAACGCATTAATTAAGGTATTAATATCTGCTCTGGTAAAATTATAATGGTCTGGATATTCGAATTGCTTAATGTCTGCTGAAAACCCTTCTAAATAACCTACCAATGGTTTTGGATTAGCTATTCCCGTTAACAAAAAGACAACTTCCTTATTAATTTCCTTTTTAATGTCTTTTGTAATTAAATGAACCAATTCGCCATATTTTATAGAAGAGAAAGAAATTCTTTGTTCAATTGTTAAATCAATTTTTCTTCTAACGGCTATTTGATCAACCATATTTACAGGATTAGGGCTTTTGGTAATTAGCACCGCATTTGCTCTAATGTAGTTGGCAAAATGTTCTCTCAAATTCCCTGTTGGCAATAAAAATTGCCAACGCCTTAATTGATCAAACTCAAAAAGTAATATATTAAACCCTGCCTTAACAGCCCTATGTTGGTAGGCGTCATCTAGTAAAATAACATCATGATTTTCTTTTAGCTGATTAATTCCATGTACCCTATCCTCGCAAACTGCAACAGTTACGGTCGCAAATTTTTGGTGGTATTGCATTGGTTCATCACCTATAGTTTCAGTTGTCGAATTTTCATCCGCTAGTACAAAGCCATTCGTTTTACGGCCATACCCCCTACTTAAAATAGCTACTTTATAATTTTCCAATAACCTCACTAAGTATTCTGTAGTAGGAGTTTTGCCTGCTCCACCAACAACCAAATTACCTATACAAATTACAGGCAAATCGAACTTTGTTGATTTTAAAATACCCCAATCATAGCATTTATTCCTTAGCAGGATAATAAACCCATAAATTAATGTAATTGGAAATAATAGAAGACGTAAAAATTTAATCATGTTAGTTTTCAAAAATAAGGATAATTTAAAAAACAAAAGCAACACTTTTAATCACGTAGCTTTGCTTGCATATTTCTATTTATTGATGTGGTCTTTGGAACTATTATTTGCTTAAAAATTTTTACTTAAAATCCTCTCGTTACTTATTTAAAATAAGAGACAAAGCGATAGATTGCTATGCAAAATCGGTCTATTTTCAGCTAATATTTTTGACTTGTAACACACATCAGCTTTAAATAAAAGCCTTATCTTTGCACAAACAATAATTATTTTATGCTTAAAGGATTTTTTAACGTACCAGCACCTGTTAACGAGACCATTTTGGGTTATGCACCAGGTAGCAAAGAACGCGAATTATTAAAAGAAGCATTGGCTGATAGTCGCTCAAAAGTGATTGATATTCCAATGTATATTGGCGGAGAAGAAGTTTATACCGAACAAAAAGGTAAAATTACTCCTCCTCATGATCATCAACATTTATTGGCTAATTACAGCAAAGGAAATAAAAACCATGTAAGTATGGCTATTGATGCCGCCCTAGCTGCAAAAGCAGATTGGGAGAATTTAGCTTGGGAACACAGGGCTGCAATTTTTTTAAAAGCTGCTGATTTAATTGCTGGACCATACCGTTATAAATTAAATGCTGCAACTATGTTGGGGCAGAGCAAAAATGCTTACCAGGCAGAAATTGATTCGGCTTGTGAATTGATTGACTTTTTACGTTTTAACGTAGAATATATGTCTCAAATTTACAAACAACAACCTCCTGTTTCTCCACGTGGAAGCTGGAATAGATTAGAGCAACGTCCGCTAGAAGGATTTGTATTTGCTTTAACTCCATTTAACTTTACTGCAATTGCTGGCAATTTACCAACTTCTGCAGCCATGATGGGTAATGTTGTAGTTTGGAAACCAGCTAATACTCAAATTTTTGCAGCTAATGTTTTAATGCAAATTTTCCGCGAAGCGGGACTACCAGATGGTGTAATTAATTTAGTATATGTTTCTGGACCTGATGCAGGAGATGTGATTTTCTCTCATCCAGATTTTGCAGGAATCCACTTTACAGGTTCTACTGGAGTTTTTCAAGACATTTGGAAAACAATTGGCAACAACATTCATAAATTTAAAACCTATCCTAGGATAGTTGGCGAAACTGGTGGTAAAGATTTTATCTTAATCCACGGTTCTGCAAATCCAGAAGTTTCAAGTACTGCTATTATTCGTGGTGCTTTCGAATACCAAGGACAAAAATGTTCTGCAGCAAGTAGAGTTTACATAGCGAAAAGTGTTTGGCCAGAAATTAAAAAATTCATGCTTCGTGATTTGGCTACTTTCAAAATGGGTGGAACAGAAGATTTTAGCAATTTCATTAATGCTGTTATTGACGAAAAATCTTTTAACAGTTTAGCAAAATACATTGATGCTGCTAAAACAGATAAAGGTGTAGAAATTATTGCTGGTGGAAATTATGACAACAGCAAAGGATATTTTATTGAACCAACAGTTTTAGTGGTTGATGATCCGAAATATACGACCATGTGCGAAGAGCTTTTTGGCCCTGTATTAACTGTTTTTGTTTATGATGATAAAGACTTTGATAAAACTTTAAACATTATAGATAGTACTTCTATTTATGCCTTAACAGGAGCCGTAATTGGTCAAGATAGATATGCACTGGAAAAAGCTACTCATCGTTTACGTAACGCAGCTGGTAATTTCTATATCAATGATAAATGTACTGGTGCAGTTGTTGGCCAACAACCATTTGGCGGTGCTAGAGGAAGTGGTACTAATGATAAAGCTGGTTCGATGATCAACTTGTTGCGTTGGGTATCTCCAAGAACAATTAAAGAAACATTTGATCCGCCTAAAGATTATAGATATCCGTTTTTAGCGGAGTAAATAAACTATAACAAGAAACCGTCCCTATAAGCTGGGGGACGGTTTTTTTATGCATTATACTTTTGAAACACCGTCTTTGTTTTTTAAACCTGATTGAAGCGAACACGAACGAAGAGAGTAAGCGAAAAGCGGGACTACAAAACCTATGAAAAACTGACACTCATTTTCAAAAAAAAATCCCAAACCTAAGCTTGGGATTTTCTATTTTAACTAATTTATTACTTAAACACCTACTTTAAAAGCTGGTGAAACGTCATCAAGACTATGGCTACTCACTTTTAAATCTTTTATAATACCTGTTTTTAAACTGTAAACCCAAGCATGAACTGAAAGTTCTTGTCCATTAGCCCAAGCATTTTGAACAATTGAGGTATTCATTACATTGGCTGCACCTTCAATGGCATTTAATTCTACCAATCTGTTAAATTTTTGCTCATGGTCTTTCATTGTAGCCATTTCTCTCTCATGCATACGGTAAACATCTCTAATGTTTCTTAACCAATTATCGATGATACCAACTTGTTTGTTACCTAAAGCGGCATTAACACCACCGCAACCATAATGACCGCAAACAATTACATGTTTTACTTTTAATACATTCACAGAATAATCTAACACGCTTAACATATTCATGTCTGTATGTACAACTACATTGGCAATGTTTCTGTGTACAAATATGTCACCAGGTAAAGTATTTGTAATCTGGTTAGCAGGTACACGACTATCTGAACAACCTATCCATAATACGGGTGGGTTTTGTCCGGCAGATAGCTTATCAAAAAATGTTGGATCGGTTTTTTTCATATCCTCAACCCAATCTAAGTTACCTTTTAATAGGCCATCATATGTTATATCTTTTGTTTCTATGGTTTTTGCGCACATAATTTTTTAATTATTAATTTCTTCTACAATTTTTGAATTTAATTTTGGCACAACATAATGACTTTTTATGTGCTCCAAAGTTACGATAATGCCTTTAGTATATGCATTATGCTTGTAATTAAATATGGTTTCCAGTACATCTGGATCTATATATCTTGAATTTGATCCATCGATAATTACATTGGTTTCTTTTGGAATACCAGTTAACAATACTTGGATGGCTGCTTTATTTAAGAAAGAAACTTCTTCTGCCAACTTAATTCTGATATGTTTCTTATCTCCTTCTTCTTGAATTTTATAGAAGAACGGATTCCGCATATTGGTGCGTAATAAATAAAATATAGAAAACGCCATACCAATTGCAACTCCCTTTAACAGGTCGGTTAATACCACCGCAAGCACCGTAACCACAAATGGAATAAATTGATCCCATCCTTTTTCGTACATATGCTTAAATAAGGCAATTCGGGTAAGTTTGTAACCCGTAACCAACAGGATAGCGGCCAAACATGCCAAAGGAATCATGTTAATTAGGTTAGGAATAAGCAATAACGACAACAACAACCAGGTTCCATGAAAAATAGTCGACATCTTAGTTCTAGCTCCCGCATTAGTATTTGCCGAACTCCGTACAATTACGGAAGTCATGGGCAAACCACCTAGCATACCACTGACCATGTTTCCAATTCCTTGGGCAACTAGCTCTCTGTTGGTTGGTGTAACGCGTTTAATTGGGTCAAGTTTGTCAATCGCTTCAATACCTAATAGGGTTTCTAAACTCGCAACTACAGCAATTGTTGCTGCTACGAGCCAAACATCCGATCTGCCTATGGCCGAAAAATCTGGAGAGGTAAATAAGCCTAGAAATCCGTCCCATCCACTAAAAACAGGAATATTTACCATGTGGTCTTTCTCTAATCCATAACTTGTGCCTTTAAAAGCCATAGCTAAGCCAATACCTATGGCCACCACAAGAAAAGGTGCAGGAATAGCATTCAGCTTCTTTATTTTTGGCCAATACACCAAAATAAGAATCGATAACACACTGATTACAACGGCTACCAAGCTAAATTCGCCAACTGCGCTTATAATTGCTGAAAAGGTATTTTCTCCATTTTTTTGAAGAAAGCCTTCATCACCGAAAAAATCTTTATCTACACCCACCGCATGCGGTAGTTGTTTTAAAATTAGCAATAAACCAATACCAGCTAACATTCCTTCAATTACACTTGATGGAAAATAATTTCCGATTGTACCTGCTTTAATTAAACCAAGTATCAATTGAATTCCACCTGCCAAAGCAACAGCAAGAATAAAGATTTGATAACTACCTAAACTTGCAATAGCTGCAAAAACGATAGCTGTTAGTCCGGCTGCAGGACCACTTACACTCAATTGCGAGCCACTTAATGAACCCGTAACAATACCTCCAACTATACCTGCAATTAATCCAGCAAATAACGGTGCACCAGAGGCTAAAGCAATACCCAAACATAAGGGCAAAGCCACTAAAAACACAACCAAACTAGATGGTATGTCTTTTTTTAAATTCTTTTTTAATATATATTTTTTCACTTCGAACCTTGATGAGGTCGAACTACCATTTCCCATAAAACTTAGCGTTAAATTCTATAATTTTTAAAATATTTATCACTCTGCAAAAAATTATTTTGCATAACAAAGCGACAGCAATAAGAAATTAAGAAAAGTTGGGTGGTGGTGTTGGCACTGAAGGATGATGTGGATCAACGTATCTCCGTGAATGTTCAATAAAACTATTTGTCACTCCGTAGTCAATAACAACAGGAACATAAGTTAAATCAAAACGTTGGAACATCAATTTATGATCTGCAAATTTAACATTGCTTTTTGGTGTGTCATCTCCGTTGTTTTCTACCTCTAGCTGCATAATTACAGCATTCATTAAGCCTTTATCTAAATGAGCGAAAATTACAGGAGCACCAGAAATTACCATCTTTGCTGCAAAGATGCCCATAAAGGCAATTACAATAAGTATACGGTATTTTCTTAAAAACATAAATTAATTAAAATTTTCTTGATTTGTTCAAAAATAGTTCCAAAACAAGTAAACATTCAAATAAATTAGTAATAAAAATGTAATTTAAAACGAGAATTTTACAAAACTCGCTCTCAATTAGCGCCTTAAATCTCACTGACAAGAAAAATTATGGCTTATCGATCCATTATCCGTTTGCAATACCAATGCTATTGTTTATTTTTAAAAAATTGATTTTTTGAGATGAAGAATAAGATTGAAATCTTACAAGATAAAATAAAAAGTGCTCATTTAGGTGGTGGGCAAACCCGTATAGACAGTCAACATAAAAAAGGAAAACTTACAGCTCGTGAGCGTATCCATTTTTTAATGGACGAAGGTAGTTTCGAAGAAATTGGAATGTTGGTTACACATCGAAGTACCGATTTTGGCATGGAGCAAGAAAAGTACCTTGGCGATGGTGTAATTACAGGATACGGAAACATCAACGGTAGACTAACTTATGTTTTTTCTCAAGATTTTACAGTTTTTGGAGGTTCGTTATCTGAAACCCATGCAGAGAAAATCTGTAAAATAATGGAAATGGCCATGAAAAATGGTGCTCCTTTAATTGGTTTAAATGATAGCGGTGGTGCTCGTATTCAAGAGGGTGTAGTCTCTTTAGGTGGTTATGCTGATATTTTTTACCGTAATGTTCAAGCTTCGGGTGTCATTCCTCAATTGTCTGCAATTATGGGCCCTTGTGCTGGCGGAGCAGTTTATTCTCCTGCAATTACAGACTTTATTTTAATGGTAGAGCATACATCATACATGTTTGTAACAGGGCCAAATGTAGTTAAAACTGTAACACACGAAGAAGTAAGTTCTGAAGAATTAGGAGGTGCCAATACCCATGCTACTAAATCCGGAGTTACACATTTTGCTTGCGCAAATGAGCTAGAAGCGATTAACCATGTTAAAAAGCTATTAAGCTATGTTCCACAAAATTGCGAGGAGACCCCCGCAAATTTGCCTTATGAAACAGGTGATGAAACTCGTCATGATTTAGATAATTTATTGCCTCAAAACTCAGCTCAACCTTATGATATTCGTGACGTAATCTCACAAGTAACCGATGCAGAAAGCTTTTTTGAAGTGCATGCCGCTTATGCAGAAAATATTGTAGTTGGCTTTGCTCGTTTAGCCGGAAGAAGTATTGGCATAGTAGCTAACCAGCCAGCTTATTTAGCAGGAGTTTTAGATAGCAATTCATCAACCAAAGCCGCTAGATTTGTTCGCTTCTGTGATTGCTTTAATATTCCATTATTAGTTTTAGAAGATGTACCTGGATTTTTACCAGGCACCGATCAGGAATGGAATGGAATTATCACTAATGGTGCAAAATTACTATATGCATTTAGTGAAGCAACGGTTCCACGCATTACTGTAATAACTAGAAAAGCTTACGGTGGCGCCTATGATGTGATGAATAGTAAACACATTGGTGCTGATATGAATTATGCTTGGCCTACTGCAGAAATTGCTGTAATGGGTGCAAAAGGTGCAGCTGAAATCATTTTCAAAAAAGAAATTTCATCATCAGAAAACCCTCAAGAAAAATGGATTGAAAAAGAAAAGTTGTATTCAGATATTTTTGCCAACCCTTATCGTGCCGCAGAACGTGGTTTTGTAGATGAAGTAATCGAACCATCTCAAACCCGTATTAAACTGATTAAAGCATTTAAAATGCTCGAAAACAAAGTAGTAAATAACCCCAGAAAAAAACACGGAAATATACCTCTGTAAAATGGCTGTAGTAGAACAAATATTCCCAGCACTAACCTGGCGCATTAGACATATTGCCATGTATCCAGCCCATTCTATTGAATTTGTTAAACTAGCAAACGATTTTGAGGGCATTCATTTTGGAATTTATGTAGACTACGAGTTAGCAGGAGTTGTTTCGCTTTTTATGCAAGGCGATATAGGGCAATTTAGAAAATTAGCAGTTTTACCAGATCTGCAAGGAAAAGGTTTAGGCAAACAACTAATGGAATACCTAATCGATTTTTGTAAGCTTCAAAAACTGACAAAACTTTGGTGCAATGCCAGGGTAAATGCCAAGGAATTTTATACTAAATTTGGCTTCCACGAAACAGATAAAACCTATACTGCAGATGGTTTTGATTTTGTAATTATGGAGCTATTAATTAATCACGAAAAATAAATAATAACAAACCTGTTTAATCTGTGAAATCATTTTAAATCGGTGTAATCATATTTAACAATGGCAAAGAAGAAAGAAGAAGAAACTAAGAAAAAACACGTTCCGGTAGTAACTAAAAAATCGATACAATTTTTAGAGAAATACATAAACAACCCTGCCCCCACTGGTTATGAGTGGGAAGGACAAAAAATTTGGTTAGATTATCTAAAACCATATATAGATGAGCATTTTATAGACAACTATGGTACGGCAGTTGGTGTAATCAATCCAAAAGCTAGTTATAAAGTGGTTATTGAGGCCCATGCCGATGAAATTTCTTGGTACGTAAATTACATTACCAGCGATGGTTTAATTTATGTTATTCGTAATGGCGGCTCAGATCATCAAATTGCACCTTCAAAACGTGTAAACATACACACCGAAAAAGGATTAGTTAAAGCTGTTTTCGGATGGCCTGCAATTCACACTCGTCACGGCGATAAAGAACAAGCACCAGAATTAAAAAACATCTTTTTAGACTGCGGTTGCACCACTAAAGAAGAGGTAGAAAAACTAGGAATTCACGTAGGTTGCGTAATCACTTACGAAGATGAATTTATGATATTAAATGATCGTTATTATGTTGGTCGTGCCTTAGATAACCGGGTTGGTGGTTTTATGATTGCAGAGGTAGCTCGTTTATTAAAAGAAAACAAGAAAAAACTTCCATTCGGATTATATATTGTTAACTCTGTTCAAGAAGAAATTGGATTACGTGGTGCCGAAATGATTGCACAACGCATTAAACCAAATGTTGCCATAGTAACAGATGTTACTCATGATACCACTACCCCAATGATTAATAAAATTACACAAGGTGATTTAGCTTCAGGTAAGGGCCCAGTTGTTTCTTATGCACCAGCTGTACAAACCAATTTGAATAAATTATTGATTAAAACTGCAGAAAAAAACAATATTCCTTTCCAGCGCCAAGCATCTTCTCGCTCTACTGGAACAGATACTGATGCTTTTGCTTATTCAAATGGTGGTGTTCCATCAGCATTAATTTCATTACCATTGCGTTACATGCATACTACGGTTGAAATGGTACATAAAGAAGATGTAGATAATGTAATTAGCTTAATTTACGAAAGTTTGTTAAATATTAAAGCAGACCAAGACTTTAGAGAGTTCTCTTAATGAAAGGTTGAAGGTATGAAGGTTGAGGGTTTTCCCCTCGACCTTTTTTTATATTCAAAATCGTCATTGCGAGAGCTTGCTCCGATTTATCGGAACGGCATACACGAATGTTGGGTTTATTGAAGTTAGGACATTACAATTAGTTTCCTACTGTTTAAACGCTAAGCAACTTTTGTTTCCTGCACTTTCTTCATTTAATAAACCTGATGGTAACGAACACGAATCCCGATTTTCATCGGGAGAAGCAAAGTGTACAGCAGGACTACCTTACCCGATTAACTACTACCTTTCATTTTCAAAACATTAATTTACCAGCTTAACGTTTAAACAATTTAGCTATTTTTACCGATCTAAAAACACCTCCAAAATGACTAATATCAAAGTTATCGCATTTGATGCCGATGATACTTTATGGGTAAACGAACCCTATTTCCGCGAAGCTGAGGATAAGTTTTGTGCGCTGTTAGAAGATTACCTTCCGCTACACAGTGTTGCCGCAGCGCTTTTTAAAATAGAAATCAGAAATCTCCCTTTATATGGTTATGGCATTAAAGGCTTTATGCTCTCTATGATTGAAACTATTTTAGAAGTTACCGAAGGAACAGCAAGTTTAGAAATGATTAGCAAAGCCATTGAATTTGGCAAAGAACAGCTAAACAAACCCATTGAATTATTAAATGGTGTTGAAACAGTTTTAGATGCCTTAAAAGGAGAATATCGTTTAGTTGTCGCTACCAAAGGTGATTTATTGGACCAGGAAAGAAAGCTGCAAAAATCTGGATTAGAAAAATACTTTCATCATATCGAGATCATGAGCGACAAACAAGAGAAAGACTACCTTAAACTCTTGAAACACTTAGATTGCAAACCTGAAGACTTTTTGATGATTGGAAATTCTTTAAAATCAGATGTTTTACCTGTGTTACAAATTGGAGGAAATGCTGTTCACGTTCCATATCATACCACTTGGGCGCACGAAGTTGTAGAAAATAATGTAGCTCATGATAATTTTTCTGCCATAGCTTCAATTGATGAAATTTTAGCCATCCTTAAAAAATGAAACAGCTGCTTGACTTAGAAAACTGGTCCAGAAAAGATCATTTCAATTTCTTTAATCGATTTGAAGAACCGTTTTTTGGAGTAGTGGTAGATATTGATTGTACCATTGCTTACGATAAGTGTAAAAAAGAAGGCATCGGTTTTTCTTGTATTATTTGCACCAAGCTTTAGCATCAGCCAATGCTGTAGAAAATTTCAGACTAAGAATTGAGGATAACCAAATTTATATTTACGACCAAGTTAATGCTTCGGCAGTCATTAATCGCCCAGATGGCACGTTCGGCTTTTCATATATAGATTATGCTACAGATTTTGAAGAATTTCAATCGGTAGCTAAAAAAGAAATACAACGAGTTCAAAACTCAACTGGTTTAATCCCCGCAGGTTCTGGAGACAATGTAATTCATATTTCGGCTATGCCTTGGTTAAAATTCACTTCACTTTCTCATGCACGTAGTTTTTCATTTAAAGATAGCTGTCCAAAAATCTCATTCGGTAAAATGACAGAAACCGATGGTAAAAAATCAATGCCAATATCTATTCACGTTAATCATGCTTTGGCAGATGGTTATCACGTAAGTTTGTTTGTAGATGAATTTCAAGAACGGATGAATTCACACTAAGCAATCCAATACCTATTTGTAACTGAATTTTTTAATTATAAGCTTAAAATCTTCTTTATAAAATAATATCTATTTAAAAAGTTCTATGTTAACTATGTTTTTATGTGGTTAATTATCTATTTCAATTCCCATATTTCTTTCTTAATTTAAACCCGAAAAACACCTGTACTATGAGTGACAAAAAATCTTTATTTATTGAAAAAATAAAAACATCGTATGCACCAACTGGGGCATCGATTTATTTAGGAGCAGGCATTTTAGATGGCGAAGTATTAGCTGCCGCAGAAGTGAATTTGCCTTTGCGAATGATGAACCGCCATGGTTTAATTGCTGGTGCAACAGGAACGGGTAAAACCAGGACATTACAATTATTAGCTGAACAACTTTCAGATGCTGGCGTACCTGTATTTATGTTAGATGTTAAGGGAGATTTATCTGGTTTATATCAAGCAGGAACTACAAACCCTAAAATTGAAGACAGAGCGAAACAATTAGACAAACCCTTCACCCCTACTGGATTTCCGATAGAACTTTATTCCCTTAGTGGAAAAACTGGCGCACAAATGCGTGCCACAGTTACAGAATTTGGACCAGTTTTATTAGCCAAAATTCTAGAACTAAATGATACACAAACAGGTGTTTTAGCAGTAATCTTTAAGTATGCGGATGATAACAAAATGCCTATTGTTGATTTAAATGACTTAAAAAAGCTACTTGGTTATCTATCTGAAGGCGCAGGAGCAATTGAAATAAAAAGCAGTTATGGCTCTATTTCTACAGCTACATCAAGTACCATTTTAAGAAAAATTGTTGCTATTGAGCAGCAAGGCTTAGGAGGTATGTTTGGTGAAACTTCCTATGACATTAATGACTTAATTAATCGCATAGATGGCAAAGGCGTAATCTCTCTTTTAAATATTGCAGATGTACAAAATCAGCCTGTACTATATTCTACTTTTTTATTGAGTCTTTTGGCAGAAATTTACCAAGCAATGCCAGAAGCTGGAGATTTAGATAAACCAAAATTGGTTTTCTTTTTTGATGAGGCACATTTGCTTTTCAATGATGCTCCAAAGGCATTTTTAGAACAAGTAAATACAATCATCAGACTAATTCGCTCTAAGGGAATTGGAGTTTTCTTTTGTACACAATCGCCTATGGATATTCCAGAAACAGTTTTGGCGCAGCTAGGAAACAGAGTGCAACATGCGCTAAGAGCTTTTACACCTAATGATGTAGATGCTTTAAAGAAAACTGTTAATACTTATCCAAAGTCTGAATTTTATGAAATAGATAAAATGTTAACAGCATTGGGTACTGGGCAAGCACTTGTTACTGTACTCAATGAAAAAGGTATCCCTACAGAAGTTGCCGCAACTATGTTAACGCCCCCAAGAGCAGTAATGGGGCCAATGGCTGCAATAGATTGCGAAAAATTAATGCAATCAAGCCCTTTATTTACCAAATACCAAAAATCTATCGATCCGGTAAGTGCTTTCGAAATGTTAACCGATAGAATTAATGAAAAAATGGCTGAAGACAATGAAATAAAGGCAGCTGCAGAAGAAGAACAAAAAAGAGTAGAAGAAAGTAAACCTAAACCCGGAGAAAAAAGCATAGTAGAACAAGTAATGGGCGCTACTATAACTCGTCAGATTGGAAAAGAAATTGTCCGCGGTCTTTTTGGAATGCTTACAGGTAAAAAACCAAGATCAAGAAGTGGTGGCATTTTTGGCTTTTAAAACTTATCTTTGCCACCTACTAATTAATAATCATCCGAACCAATTTTATAAAATTAATTAATGAAACCAACCCTACTAATTTTGGCTGCTGGTATGGCTAGCCGTTACGGAAGTATGAAACAAATAGATGGCTTCGGTCCAAATGGCGAAACTATCATCGATTATTCTATATATGATGCAATTAAAGCTGGCTTCGGCAAGGTTGTTTTTATCATCAAAGAAGAATTTGTAGAAAACTTCAAAAGCATTTTTGATGCCAAGCTGCAAGGAAAAATTGAAACAGATTACGTTTTTCAAAACTTCGATTTAAAACAATTTGGTATTGAAGAAGAGATTTATAGAGAAAAACCTTGGGGTACTGCTCATGCTATCTTATCAGGACGAAAAGTAATAAAAGAACCGTTCTGTGTAATTAATGCAGATGATTTTTATGGTTTTGATGCCTATAAAAAAATGGTAGCTTTCTTGAATGAAGAAGCTACAGATAGCAATTTCTCTATTATCGGTTATCAAATCGGTAAAACACTATCAGATTTTGGTGCTGTATCTCGTGGCGTTTGTAAAGTTGATGGTAATGGGAACTTAGAAGAAATTGTAGAACGCACTAAAATTTATCAAGATGGCGATGCTATTGTTTATGAAGAATATGATACAAAACATCCATTAGCCTATGAAACTCCAGTTTCAATGAATTTCTGGGGTTTTACTCCTGCTGTTTTTAAAGTTACAGAAGATCTTTTCAGAGAATTTGCATTAGCCAATAAGGATAAACCTAAAGCAGAATTCTTTATCCCATTAATTGGAGAAAATTTAGTAAAAAGTAATACTGCAGCCTTTAAAGTAGTACCAACTTCAAATCAATGGTTTGGTGTAACTTATAAGGAAGATAAACCTTTCGTACAAGCTAGCATAGATCAATTGATTAAAGATGGCGCGTATCCAGAAAAACTATGGAGCTAAATATTGACGAAGAAATATTAAAAGCTTACGGTTTCACTTTAGATACTATTGCTTTACAACAAATAGGTTCGGGACATATTAACCGAACCTATTTGCTTTTAACACAAGACAATAAAAAGTATATTCTTCAAAATATTAACACCCAAGTTTTTAAAGACCCTTTTGCTATTGCAAACAATATTAAGGCTGTAGCAGATTACTTAAAGAACCATTATCCAGCATACCTTTTTCCGGCACCAATTACAACCTTAAATGGAGACTTAATGCTTAGTCACCATGATTATTGGCGCTTACTTCCATTTGTAGAAAACACAGTTGCTCTCGATACTTTAAGCAATCCTAAACAAGCTTATGAAGCAGCAAAACAATTCGGTAAACTTAGTCGATTGTTAAATAATTTTGACGCATCTAGCTTAAAACCAACAATCAATGGCTTTCATGATTTAGTTTGGCGCTATGAACAATTTATTTTTGCCTTAAGTAAAGCGAAAGCTGAATTAAAAGAAAATGCCAAGCATGAAATTGACACAGCACTTCATCATCATTTTATAGTTGATTACTACTGTTCTTACGAGCATCGCAAGGATTTTCCAAATAGAGTAATGCATCACGACACTAAAATTAGCAATGTCCTTTTAAATGAAGATGACTATAGAGGCGTCTGTGTAATAGATTTAGATACTTTAATGCCTGGTAAGTTTATATCAGATTTAGGTGATATGATGCGAACTTATCTTTGTGCTTTTTCTGAGGATGAGACTGACCTTAATAAAGTAAAAATTAGGATAGATTATTTTAAAGCAACTATTGAAGGTTATCTTTCTGAAATGTCTAGTATATTAACAGAAACAGAGAAAGAATTGATCTTGTTCTCTGGAAAATATATTGTTTATATGCAGGCTTTACGTTTTTTAACAGATTATCTAAATGGTAGTGACTATTATCCTATTGCTTATCCAGAGCAAAATTTAGACAGAACAAAAAATCAATTCAAATTATTGAACGAGTTATTTGAAAATGAAAAAGTTTTGCAAGGAATAATAGAAGAATGTTTATCTTAATTTTGTCATTCAGAGCGAAGCGTTTGTCATTCAGAGCGAAGCGAAGAATCTACTTGCTTTATCATTAAAACATTCCCAAAAGCGCTTTTCCTTTGTTATATAAACCCAATAGTAACGAAAATACTTTTTGTTAGCCTGAGCGAAGTCGAGGGGTAAACAAAAAGTATTGTAGTGAATAGCGGGACTGAACTGGCCATAAAACACTGCCATTCATTTTCAAAAATGTCACCTTAAGATTGCTTCGTTCCTCGCAATGACGATGACATTAAACAAAAAAGCGTTACTGAACTTAATCAGCAACGCCTTTAAATATTATATTCAACTGAAAACTGTCAATTGAAAACTGAGAATTGACTTATTTCTTCTCTTCGTCTTTTACTTCTTCAAAATCAACATCAGTAACAGTATCGCCACCTTGTTGTGCATCAGCTTGTGGTGCTTCTCCTTGAGGTTGCTCACCAGCTTTGTACATTTCTTCTGAAGCTGCATTCCATGCAGTTTGTAACTCTTCTTGAGCTGCATCAATATCTGCAAAGTTACGAGACAAATGAGCTGCTTTTAATTTCTCTAAACCAGCTTCGATTGGCGCTTTTTTATCAGCAGATAATTTATCACCAAACTCTTTCAATTGTTTCTCAGTAGAGAAAATTAAAGCATCAGCACCGTTAATTTTATCTGCTTCTTCTTTTGCTTTAGCATCAGATTCTGCATTTGCTTCAGCTTCTTCTTTCATTTTCTTGATTTCTTCATCAGTTAAACCAGAAGATGCTTCGATACGGATTTTTTGCTCTTTACCAGTAGCTTTATCTTTAGCGCTTACGTGTAAAATACCGTTAGCATCAATATCAAAAGCCACTTCTACTTGAGGCACACCGCGAGGTGCAGGTGGAATACCATCTAAAATGAAACGACCAATTGTACGGTTTTGAGCAGCCATTGGACGCTCGCCTTGTAAAATATGGATTTCTACAGAAGGCTGATTATCAGCAGCAGTAGAGAAGGTTTCTGCTTTTTTAGAAGGAATAGTTGTATTTGCTTCAATTAACTTAGTCATTACACCACCCATAGTTTCAATGCCTAAAGAAAGCGGGGTAACATCTAATAACAATACATCTTTAACCTCACCAGTTAAAACACCACCTTGAATAGCAGCACCAATTGCTACAACTTCATCAGGGTTTACACCTTTACTTGGCTCTTTACCAAAGAAAGCTTTAACAGCATCTTGAATTGCAGGGATACGAGTTGAACCACCTACTAAGATAATTTCGTCGATATCACCAACTTTTAAACCAGCATTTTTCAAAGCAGATTTACAAGGATCAATAGTACGTTTAATTAAATCACCAGCCAATTGCTCAAATTTAGCACGGCTTAAAGTTCTAACTAAGTGTTTTGGGCCGCTTGCATCAGCAGTAATGTATGGCAAGTTAATTTCTGTAGAAGTAGTGCTTGATAACTCAATTTTAGCTTTTTCAGCCGCTTCTTTTAAACGTTGTAAAGCCATTGGGTCTTTGCTCAAGTCCATGCTGTTTTCAGCTTTAAACTCGTCATTTAACCAATCGATAATTACGTGGTCAAAATCGTCACCACCTAAGTGAGTATCACCATCAGTAGATTTTACTTCAAAAACGCCATCACCTAACTCTAAAACAGAAACATCATGTGTACCACCACCACAGTCAAACACAACAATTTTCATGTCTTTGTGTGCTTTATCTAAACCATAAGCTAAAGCAGCTGCAGTTGGCTCGTTAATGATACGTTTTACAGTTAAACCAGCTATTTCGCCTGCTTCTTTCGTAGCCTGACGTTGCGCATCGTTAAAATAAGCTGGAACAGTAATAACTGCTTCAGTAACTTCATGTCCTAAGAAATCTTCAGCCGTTTTTTTCATTTTCTGCAAAATCATAGCAGAAATCTCTTGTGGAGTATATTTACGGTCGTCAATCTCTACGCGAGGTGTGTTGTTATCACCTTTAATAACTTTATAAGGTACTCTACCAACTTCTTTCGAAACCTCAGCAAAGCTAGAACCCATAAAGCGTTTAATAGAATAAATTGTTTTTGTAGGGTTCGTTATCGCCTGACGTTTCGCAGGCTCACCCACTTTACGCTCGCCGTTTTCTGCAAAAGCAACAATAGATGGCGTTGTACGTTTACCCTCACTGTTGGCTATAACTACAGGTTCGTTACCTTCCATTACAGAAACGCAAGAGTTTGTTGTTCCTAAGTCTATACCAATTATTTTTCCCATTTTATTATGTATTTCTTTTAAATTTTTATTGTTTACAAGCTTAATAACAAGCAATGTGCCAATCAGGTTTTGGCAGAAATAACATTCAAAAGACTGTTAAAATGTAAAAAATGAAGTTAAATCGTGCTGACACGTTGTCAGAAATAAGTCAAAAGGCAGATTATTTAATAATTTGTAGTTTTTTTGAAAACGAATGTCAGTAATTCTTGAGATTTGTAGTCCTCTTATCTGCTTTACTCGCCTGTGGCTTCGTGTTCGCTATCAGCAGGTTTAAAATAACAAAAGCTTGTGCTAAATGTAAAACTGTGGCTTAAGCCTAAATTAAATGCATAAAAAAATAAGGTTTATAATTTATTAATTTAATCAATAGATAAATAAATGAGCGTAACAAACCGCATAAATTTTAATCGAACTACAAATCCTATATATGAAATACATATTACTCTCATTACTTACAATTTCATTATTAAGTTGTGTTGGCCCATTTGGAAATAAGTCGATAAAGGTCAAAATCATTAATGAATCACAAGTAGCTATTTCAAACGTTAAGCTTACAACATCAGAAAATTTAGATTCTCTGTTTTTCGCATATATTGAAAGCGATGCAAAAGAGTCAGGTAATTTAAATCTAGAGAAAAATAAAACAGATGGAGAGTATAATTTAAGCTTTAAGCAAAATGGAAAGTATCATATTGTAAAAAGTGGTTATTATACCAATGGGAGATCATTAGATTATTCTATGAATATCGTGGTAAAAAATGATACAGCATTCGTTTCTTATTAAAGTTAAAAATTAATTAAGCCCCAACAATCGTTCTAGATGATGATAATCAATCCCGAAATAAGCTTTAGTATCTTTTATTTTTTGTAAAATTTTTGCCCTTTCTTCGCTTTGATCTTTATTCTTTGAGCTTTCAGTTCTCTTCACTCCTACCACTAAAACATTCTTCGGAGTATTTGCATCAGAAATAAATTCGAACACTTTAGTTTTATAACCATAATATTCAAGAATTAAGGCTCTAACTCCATCAGTCACCATTTCAGCTTGGCGCTCTAAAAAAATCCCGTATTTAGTTAAAAAAGAAACTTCATTTTTAACCTTGTGCTTTTCAATTTCCCTTCTAATTTGTTTGTGGCAACAGGGTGCAACAACAATTAATTCTGCACCTACACTTATTCCTTTAAAGATGGCATCATCAGTTGCAGTATCACAAGCATGTAGGGCAATCAATAAATTAATCTCTTTTACTTTATAATCTTCAATAGTTCCTTCAACAAAATTTAATTGTTCAAAATTAGATTGTTTGGCAATATCATTACATAATTTTACTAAATCCTCTCTAAACTCAACACCGGTAACTTTAGCATTTAAGTTAAGCTGTTGATGCAAATAATCATACAGAGCAAAAGTAAGGTAGCCTTTACCAGAACCCATATCTACCACATTTTTAATGGTTCCATCTGGCAATTCTTTAATTAATGAACTTAAAATCTCAATATATTGATTGATTTGCTTGTATTTATCTTGCGCATTTTTAAAAACATTACCTTCAGCATCGGTAATTTTTAAAGAGTGAAGATAATTATTTGCTGTAGGCTTGATCAATCTTTTTTTCTCCTTATCGTGAGCAAGTTTTGGTTCGAGTTTCACATTCAATTCACGCTCACGTAGCTTAATCAAACCTTTTTTATCGTGTTCTATAATTATTTCTTTGTCAACGGTAAATAAGGTTGCAATCTTGAAATCATTACTCAACAGGTTGATGATTAAACCAGTGCCCTCTTCAAGCAGTAAATTTTTAAATATATCTCTAGTTTTATATCGATAATTAAAAGATAACATATCAGCTCTTTTAATTTTAACCAGCTTCACATACAGATTTTTCAGTTCCTTGTCATTACCTTGATAATTTCCGAGAGATAATTTAACTAGGTTTTTTTCAGCTATGCTGGCTTTTAAAAGGTTTGCAAACTTTAATAGAATATCACTATTGCTCATATAAATAAATCGATTTAGTTAACATTAAGGCTACATTATCAAAATTGTAGTCATAACGTTTCCATTTCACAAAATTAAGCTTTAAATTAGGATATCGTAAAATTCTAACCATTTAAAATGAGCGACTTTCAAATAAAAAAGTCTTCTACTGTATATGATGCCATTATTGTAGGCTCAGGTGCTGGAGGAGGAATGGCTGCCTATGTTTTGGCAAATGCTGGACAAAAAGTATTAATGCTTGAAGCGGGTCAATATTTCGACCCAAGAATAGATTCTCATCAAATGAAATGGCCATGGGAGTCTCCAAGACGTGGGGCTGGAACAACAAGACCTTTTGGAGATTTTGATGCTTCCTATGGAGGTTGGGAACTAGAAGGAGAACCATATACTAAAAAAGACAGAACTGAATTCGAATGGTTTCGGTCTCGCATGCTTGGTGGAAGAACCAACCATTGGGGTAGGATTTCTTTACGGATGGGACCAGATGATTTTAAGCCAAAAGATGGATTAACTGATGATTGGCCAATCACTTATGCAGACGTAAAGCCATTTTATGATAAGGTTGATCGAATGATTGGCATATATGGTTCAGTAGAAGGTATAGAAAATGAGCCTGATGGTATCTTTATGAAACCACCTAAACCACGCTTAAATGAACTTTTCATTAAAAAAGGCGCAGAAAAAGCAGGTGTTAAAGTAATTACTGGTAGGGGTGCAGTAATGACAGAATCTATTAAAGGCAACAATGATCGAGCACCTTGTTTTTACTGTGGCCAATGCGGCAGGGGCTGTAAGGTATATGGAGATTTTTCAGCATCATCTTGTTTAGTAATTCCAGCAGTAAGCACAGGTAATTTAACTGTAATAACTGATGCTATGGTTAGGGAAGTGATTACCAATAAGGATGGTACAGCAAAGGGTATTTCTTATGTAAATCGAAAAGATTTACAGGAATATCAAGTAAATGGAAAGCTAATCATCTTAGGAGCCAGTGCCTGTGAGTCTGCCAGAATACTTTTAAATTCAAAATCATCGCAACACCCAAATGGATTAGCAAATAATAGTGGGGTTGTTGGTAAATATCTACACGATTCTACTGGAGCAGGCGTATCAGGGTTTCTTCCTCAATTAATGGATAGAAAAAGATATAATGAAGATGGATTAGGAAGTATCCATATCTACTCTCCTTGGTGGTTAGACAATAAAAAATTAGATTTCCCTCGAGGCTACCACATTGAATATGGTGGTGGAATGAGTATGCCATCTTACGGATTTGGAGGAGGTGTACCAACTATGAATGGATTGGTACCAGACAAAAACGGAAAAATGAAAGATGCAGGTGGTTATGGTTCGGCTTTAAAAGATGATTACCGTCGTTTTTATGGCACCGGAGTAGGCATGGCGGGTCGTGGCACTGCCATTGCTCGGGAAGACAACTATTGTGAAATCGACCCAGATGTAGTTGATAAATTTGGTATTCCTGTTTTGAAATTTCATTATAAATGGGCGAAAGAAGAAATCTTGCAGGCCAAACATATGCAAGAAACATTTCTGTCAATTATGAAAGAAATGGGTGGAATTGTTACTTCTACAATTCATGGGCCCGAAACCAATTACGGATTGTTAGCTCCTGGAAAAATCATTCATGAAGTTGGCACCATTCGCATGGGAGATGACCCTAGTAAATCAGCATTAAATAAATACTGCCAGGCACATGATTGCAAAAATTTATTTGTAGTTGATGCCGGGCCATTTGTGCAACAGGGAGATAAAAATGCTACATGGACTATCTTAGCTTTATCCATGAGAACTGCAGAATATATTTTAGCTGAAAAGAAAAAACACAATATTTAAATTATGAATAGACGCGATTCCTTAAAGGCTATAGGCCTAACTGCATTAAGTACAACCCTATTAGTTGGTGCATGTAAAGATTCAGCAGAAAAAGAAGTAGTTAGCACAGCTGAAAGTACAGCAGGGCGTGAACCATGGGAAACAGAGAGAGATCAAAAATTAAAGAATGAAACTTTCTTTAATAAGCATGAAATGGCTACCATAACAGTTTTGGTTGACATTATCATTCCAAAAGATGAGATATCAGGTAGTGCAACAGACGCCAAAGTTCCAGAATTTATAGAATTTATTGTAAAGGATATGCCAGACCATCAAGTACCAATGCGAGGTGGTTTAAAATGGCTAGATATACAATGTTTTAATAGATTTGAAAAGCCTTTCATTGAAGCATCTGCTCAAGAACGAATTAGCATTATTGATGAAATTGCTTACCCTAATAAAGCAAAACCTGAAATGCGAGCAGGAGTTTCCTTCTTCAATAGAATGAGAAGTCTCACGGCATCTGGTTTCTATACTAGTGAAATTGGAGTAAGAGATATTGGTTATGTAGGCAACACTCCAAATCAATGGGCAGGTGTCCCTGATGATATTTTAAAACATTATGGGATGCAAGATATTAAAGTATAAACTTTATAACTTCAAACTCAATGCATTGTTTATAAAAAAAGCCCTTTAAGAAATTCTTAAAGGGCTTTTATATTTTAGTTAAGATTAACTATGCTTTTGGAGCTTCTTCTTCAGCGCTAGCTTCTGGTTTAGCTTCTTTAGTTGCAGGAGTTTCTTCAACAGCTGGTGCTGCTTCTTCTTCAACAACTACAGCTTCTTCAACTACAGCTTCAGCTTTTGGAGCTTTAGCCTCAGCCGCAGGAGCATCAGCTTTTTTAGCTTTGCTTCTACCTCTACGTGTAGTTTTCTTTTCTTCAGCAGCAGTATCTTTACCGTAAACTTCGTTGTAATCAACTAATTCAATTAATGCCATTTCAGCATTATCACCTAAACGATTGTTTAATTTGATAATACGAGTATAACCACCTGGACGATTAGCAACTTTTGCAGCTACATCACGGAACAATTCAGTTACCACTTCTTTATCTTGTAAGTAAGAGAAAACAATACGACGAGAGTGCGTAGTATCAGTTTTAGATTTTGTAATTAGAGGCTCAACATAACCACGTAAAACTTTCGCTTTAGCTAAAGTAGTTGAAATTCTCTTGTGCTTAATTAATGAAGAAGCCATGTTAGCTAACATCGCTTTTCTGTGCGAAGTTGTTCTGCCTAAATGGTTATTTTTTTTACCGTGTCTCATTGTTTGTTTTGTAAAGTGTATACCGTCTCTTTGAACTTAATCTGAGGGAATTATACACAGTGAATATTTAATTAATTATATTCCGAGCCTTGAGTTACAATTTCACAACTGAAACTCAAAACTGAAAACTTTACTCTTCGTCTAACTTGAATTTAGAAAGGTTCATTCCAAACGATAATTGTTTAGATTTAACTAGTTCTTGAATTTCAGTTAATGATTTTTTACCGAAGTTTCTGAATTTTAACATATCAGCAACATCGTAAGAAACTAGATCAGCCAAAGTACGGATATCAGCTGCTTTTAAGCAGTTTAAAGCACGTACAGAAAGATCTAAATCAACTAATTCAGTTTTAAGTATTTTACGCATATGTAAAATTTCCTCATCAACTTCTTTAGTTTCTTCTTTAGCTTGAGATTCTAATACCAAATTCTCATCAGAGAACAACATAAAGTGTTGGATTAAAATTTTAGCAGCTTCTTTCAAAGCTTCTTCTGGATGGATTGAACCATCGGTAGAAATATCTAGAATTAATTTCTCGTAATCTGTTTTTTGCTCAACACGATAGTTTTCGATCGTGTATTTTACATTTTTCATTGGAGTAAAAATCGAATCGATTGCAATTACACCAACTACTGTATCAGTAATTTTGTTCTCTTCTGCTGGAACATAACCACGTCCTTTATTAATAGTTAATTCTACTTCTAAAGTAACTGATTTCTCCATGTTACAGATTACAAAATCAGGGTTTAAAACCTCGAAGTTGTTAGAGAATTTTGTGATATCACCTGCTAAGAATTGGTCTTGACCATTTACAATGATGAATACTTTCTCTGAATCTCCTGACTCACCTACTTTTTTAAAACGAACTTGTTTTAAATTTAAGATGATTTCAGTTAGATCTTCTACCACACCTTTCATGGTAGAAAATTCATGAGAAACGCCTGAAAAACGAATACTTGTAATTGCAAAACCTTCTAATGAAGAAAGTAAAATTCTTCTCAAGGCATTACCAATTGTTACACCGAAACCGGGCTCTAAAGGACGAAATTCAAATTGACCATCGAAATCAGTTGATTTCTGCATGATTACCTTATCTGGTTTCTGAAATGCTAAAATTGCCATTTATAATGTTTTTAGATCGTTATATTAATAATGTGTAACGTAAAAAAGTTAAAGCCATGTAGGCTTTAACTGATATTATTACTTAGAGTATAACTCTACTATAAGATTCTCTTTAATGTTTTCTGGGATCTCATCACGGTTAGGATAAGCTAAAAACTTACCTGTTAACTCGCTTGCATTCCAATCTAACCAATTGAATTTATTGATTATTCTTCCTGCTACAGAGTTTGTGATTGCTTCTAATGATTTAGATTTATCACGTACTGCAATTACATCACCAGATCTTAATTGATATGATGGAATATTAACAACCTCACCATTTACAGTTACATGTTTGTGGCTAACCAATTGACGTGCACCTGAACGGGTTGGAGCGATACCTAGTCTGTATACAGTGTTATCTAAACGTGCTTCTAATAATTGTAATAAGTTATCACCAGTGATACCTTCACGAGAAGAAGCTTTAGTAAATAAGTTACGGAATTGTTTTTCTAACACACCATAAGTGTATTTTACTTTTTGTTTTTCCATTAACTGTACTGCGTACTCAGATTGTTTTCCTCTTCTTTTAGAAGCGCCATGTTGGCCTGGAGGGTAATTTTTTCTGTCTAATACTTTGTCAGGGCCGAAAATTGGCTCTCTGAATTTACGGGCGATTTTGGACTTTGGTCCGGTATATCTTGCCATTGTGTTGTTTTGATTTTAAAGTATCATGCAACCTTTAAATTGCAGACTCTTAGCTTTAAAAAATGATTAATTAAACTCTTCTCTTTTTAGGAGGACGACATCCATTGTGTGGAAGCGGAGTAATATCTTTAATAGATGTTACTTCGATACCAGCTACTTGTAAAGTTCTGATTGCAGACTCACGGCCTGAACCTGGGCCTTTAACAAATACTTCTACTTTACGTAGACCTAAATCAAATGCTACTTTACCGCAATCAGATGCAGCTTGACCAGCAGCGTATGGAGTGTTCTTTTTTGAACCCTTAAATCCCATTTTACCTGCAGACGACCATGAAATAGTTTGACCGTTGTTATTTGTTAGTGTTACAATGATGTTGTTGAACGTAGCGTTGATGTGAGCCTGACCTACAGACTCGATAACAACTATACGCTTTTTGGTAACTTTTTTGCTTTTAGCCATTTTGCTTTAATAATAAGTTAGTGAATTACTGGATTAGCGAATAACCCGGACCCATTAACCGTTTTAATTAATTTGTTCCAAGCAATCATAAAGATTGCTTATCATTTATTATTTAGTAGCTTTTTTCTTGTTAGCAACTGTTTTTCTCTTCCCTTTACGAGTACGAGAGTTGTTTTTTGTACGTTGACCACGAACAGGCAAACCTTTTCTATGACGTAAGCCACGGTAACAACCAATATCCATTAAACGTTTGATGTTTAATTGAACTTCAGAACGTAAAGCACCTTCTACTTTAATTCCATCGTTAATGATTGTACGGATAGCAGACAATTCATCGTCTGACCAGTCTTGTACTTTTTTATTGAAATCAATTCCTGCCTCAGTTAAAATGTTCTGAGCAGTTTGTCTACCTATTCCGAAGATATAAGTTAACCCAATTTCACCTCTTTTGTTTCTTGGTAAATCAATACCTGAAATCCTTGCCATATTTATAAGTTGTTTTAAGACGAACGACCGAACGGCGGACCACCGTTGTACGAGTTCATTCGAATGTTTTTAATTATCCTTGACGTTGCTTGTACTTTGGATTTTTCTTGTTAATTACGTAAAGTTTTCCTTTACGGCGAATAATCTTACAATCAGCGCTACGTTTTTTAATTGATGACCTAACTTTCATTTTATTTATATCTATAAGTAATCCTGCCTTTTGATAAATCGTAAGGCGACATCTCTAATTTAACTTTATCTCCAGGAAGGATTTTGATGTAGTGCATCCTCATCTTTCCTGAAATATGAGCGATAATTTCATGGCCATTTTCAAGTTCTACTCGAAACATAGCATTTGATAACGCTTCTCTTATTACTCCGTCTTGTTCAATTGAGGCTTGTTTAGCCATATTATATTGATTTTTACTTAATTAGCTGCTATTAAACAGGGTTGCAAAATTAAATAAAAATTTTTAATTTTTTACTTTTTTTCTTTTAAAACTTCTTCAATAAGTGAAAAGGTCGATAAAACATCTGCTTTCCCCCTTTTGATAGCAACCGTATGTTCAAAATGTGCTGAAGGTTTATTATCTCTTGTAGTTACTGTCCATCCATCAGACCAAAACTTAACAGCTGGAGTACCAGCATTAATCATTGGCTCTATGGCAATTACCATTCCTTCTTCTAATTTAACTCCACTACCTCTTTTACCATAATTTGGCACTTCTGGTTTCTCGTGAAGCTTAACTCCAACACCATGCCCTACAAGTTCTCTAACAACTCCAAAACCGTTGCTCTCTGCATGATTTTGTACTGCAAAAGCAATATCTCCAATTCGCATACCAACAACTGCTTTATCTATTGCTAGACTTAAGCACTCTTGAGTTACTTTAGTTAGTTTTTGCTTTTCGGTATCCACTTCTCCAATAGAGAATGTATAAGCAGAATCGCCAAAAAAGTTATTTTTAATTACACCACAATCAACTGAAATTAAGTCTCCCTCCTTGATAACATAGTCATTAGGGAAACCGTGAACCACTTGGTCATTTGGTGAAATACACAATGAATTAGGGAAACCTCCATAATTTAAAAAGGCAGGAATAGCTCCATGATCCTTAATAAATTCATAAGCTAATTTATCTAATGCAATAGTAGTAACACCTGGTGCAATTATTTTAGCAACTTCTGCTAACGTTTTTGAAACAAGTAAAGAACTTTCTCTTATTAATTCGATCTCCTCCGGAGATTTATAATAAATTTTTGACATGTTAACTTTTACAAAGCGGCTCCAGTGCCAGCTGCAGGAATTCCTGTTCTGCCTGTAACTCTACCTGTTTTCATTAAACCATCATAGTGGCGCATTAATAAATAACTTTCAATTTGTTGTAAAGTATCTAAAACAACACCAACTAAAATTAATAATGACGTACCTCCAAAGAATTGAGCAAATTCTTGTTGAATACCCAATTTAACAGCAAATGAAGGAAGGATTGCAATAATTGCTAAGAAAAGCGATCCTGGGAAAGTAATCTTAGAAATAACATCATCAATGAAAGAAGAAGTAGCTAGTCCTGGTTTAATACCTGGAATAAATCCGCCATTCTTTTTCATGTCATCAGACATTTGAGTTGGGTTAACAGTAATTGCAGTATAGAAGAAAGTAAATGCAATAATTAAAAATGCAAATGTTAAACTGTAAGTTAACGATGTAATATCTGTATACTGGTGTAACCAACTATCTGTTAGCTTTTCAGGAAACAAGCCTATTAAAGCATTAGGAATAAACATTAAAGCTTGAGCAAAAATGATTGGCATTACACCAGCCGCGTTTACTTTTAATGGAATATATTGTCTAACTCCCCCAACTTGTCTATTACCAACAATTCTTTTTGCATATTGTACAGGTACTTTACGCACACCTTGAACAATAAGGATAGTAAACATTACAACGGCTAATAAAGCAACAATCTCTAAAACAATCATAATCAAACCGCCATCATTACCAGCAAATTTTGAAGAAACTTCTTGTTGTAGCGCGATTGGCAAACGGGCTATAATACCCACCATAATAATTACTGACGTACCGTTACCAATTCCCTTATCAGTGATTTTCTCACCTAACCACATTACAAACAAAGTTCCAGCCGTTAATACAAAGCCTGATAACACATAAAATGTAAAATGATCAATAAGTATTGCTTCTGGTTTAATTTGAGTTTTTACATAACCAACAGCTTGTATAGCTGTAATAAAAACTGTTAGATAACGCGTGTACTGTGTTAATTTTTTTCTGCCACTCTCACCTTCTTTTTGCATTTTTTGGAAAGAAGGGACAGCAATACCTAACAACTGTACAACAATAGATGCAGAGATATAAGGCATTACGCCTAAAGCTACAATTGATACTTTTGAAAAAGCACCACCTGCAAACATATCCAACAAACCTAAAATTCCAGTTTTTTGAGTATCTACTAACTGAGCAGGATCTACACCTGGTAGAACCACTTGACAAACGACCCTGTAAATTACAAGAATCATTAACGTAAATAATATACGTTCTTTTAATTCTTGTATTTTCCAGATATTACTTAAAGTAGTAAATAGCTTCTTCATTAATTACAATTTTACGATTGAGCCTCCAGCAGCTTCGATTGCTTTTTGTGCAGTTGCAGAAAAAGCATGAGCTGTAACTTCCAATTTAGCTTTAACTTCACCACGACCTAAGATTTTCACTAAGTCGTTTTTAGAAGCTAAACCATGCTCTTGTATAGCAGCAAAATCAATGGTTGTTAAATTGAATTTTTCTGCCAATCCTTGTAGTATGTCTAAGTTAACGCCTACATATTCTGTACGGTTAATTGGTTTGAAACCAACTTTAGGCACACGACGTTGTAATGGCATTTGACCACCTTCAAAACCGATTTTTGTTTTGTGACCAGAACGTGAACCAGCTCCTTTATGACCACGAGTAGATGTACCACCACGACCAGAACCTTGACCACGACCAATTCTTTTAACTTTTTTTACAGAACCTGCTGCAGGTTTTAAATTACTTAAGTTCATTTTTTAAACTTGTTGTGTTGCCCTTCGCTTTCACTAATCAGGGACAACGATAAATAAATAAAAATCTGTTTAAGCAAAAACTCACTTAAACAGATTTTAATAATTAAATAGTCTCTATAGCTACTAAGTGATTAACTTTTCTTACCATCCCAATAATGGCAGCGTTAGCCTCAACTTCTACACTTTGGTTCATTTTTTTTAAACCTAAAGCTTGCATAGTTCTTTTTTGGCGTTCGCTTCTATCGATAATGCTTTTAATTTGGGTAATTTTAATTTTAGCCATGATATTATCCGTTAAAAACTTTATTTAAATCTACACCACGGTGCTGTGCTACTGTATAAGCATCACGCATTTTAGTTAAAGCATCTACTGTTGCTTTTACCACGTTGTGTGGGTTTGATGAACCTTTTGACTTTGCTAGTACGTTATGAATACCAGCACTCTCTAATACAGCACGCATTGCACCACCTGCAATTACACCAGTACCTACTGCAGCTGGTTTGATTAAAACAAAACCACCAGAGAATTTACCTATTTGCTCATGTGGAACTGTACCGTGCAAAATTGGAACTTTAACTAAGTTCTTTTTTGCATCATCAATTCCTTTAGCAATAGCTTCTGTAACCTCCTTAGCTTTACCTAAACCATAACCAACAACACCTTGCTCATCTCCTACAACCACAATGGCTGAGAAGCTGAAAGTACGACCACCTTTGGTTACTTTGGCAACACGTTGTATGCTAACTAAACGATCTTTTAATTCGATCTCGCTAGTCTTAACTCTTTTTATATTGATAGTTGACATCTTATCCTATTTCTTAGATTAAAATACTAAACCAGCCTCGCGAGCACCATCTGCCAACGATTTAACACGACCATGGTATAAGTAACCATTTCTGTCGAAAACAACTTCTTTAACACCAGCTGCAATTGCTTTTTCAGCAATTAATTTGCCTACTGCTATTGACTGATCAGATTTGTTTCCTTTACCAGTAAAATCTTTAGATAAAGATGATGCTGAAACTATTGTACTACCAGTTACATCATTGATGATTTGAGCATAAATCCCTTTATTGCTTCTATAAACTGATAAACGTGGACGGTTTTCAGATCCAGTAAGTCTTTTTCTGATACCTTTTTTTATACGATCTCTACGAGATAATTTTTTTCCTGCCATTTTGATTATTTTTTAGAAGCTGATTTACCTGCTTTTCTTCTTAACACTTCACCAACAAACTTGATACCTTTACCTTTATAAGGCTCTGGGGTACGTAATGAACGAATTTTCGCTGCTACTTGACCTATCAATTGTTTATCGATACTCTCTAAAATAATTTTAGGAGTTTGACCTTTTTCTGATGTAGTAGTTACTTTAATCTCTGTTGGTAACTGGAATACATAGTGGTGAGAATAACCTAAAACTAGATCCAAAGTATTACCTTGGTTAGTAGCACGGTAACCCACACCTACTAATTCTTGTTCTATTTTAAAACCATCTGTAACACCAACAACCATATTGTTGATTAAAGAACGATATAAACCGTGTAAGGCTTTATGTCTTTTTTGCTCAGTTGGACGGCTTACTGTAAGTACGCCATCTTCTTGACTGATAATAATATCTGCGTCTACCGCTTGAGTTAATTCTCCTTTTGGACCTTTAACAGTAACAACGTTATCGTTAGATACAGTTATAGTTACACCAGCAGGTACATTAATTGGATTCTTTCCTATTCTTGACATTGTGCTATCCTCCTTTAATTAATAAACGTGACACAATACCTCACCGCCAATGTTTAATTTGGCTGCTTCTTTATCAGTCATTACACCTTTAGAAGTAGATAAGATTGCGATACCTAAACCATTTAATACTCTTGGCATATTATCTACACCAGCGTATTGTCTTAAACCTGGTTTGCTGATACGTGTTAACGTACGGATAGCCGAGATTTTAGTAATTGCATTGTATTTCAAAGCAATTTTGATAACGCCTTGAGCGTTAGTGTCTTCAAACTTGTAGTTTGCGATGTAACCTTTATCAAAAAGTACTTTTGTAATTTCCTTTTTAAGGTTTGATGCAGGAATTTCTACAATTCTGTGATTAGCCTTGATGGCATTTCTCACTCTTGTCAGATAATCTGCGATTGGATCTGTATTCATTATTATTGAGTTGTGATAGTGGTATCCTGTTTGCCCTCTGGCTCTAGGACCTGCTATCGGTTAAAATTCTAATTCTTGCTATATACTAAAGAGCTATAAGCTGTAAGGGCTGCAAAAATACAACTTACAACTTATAACTCAAAATTTATAACCTCTTAATTACCAGCTTGCTTTTCTTACGCCTGGTATTTTTCCATCTAAAGCCATTTCACGAAAAGTAACCCTTGATATACCAAAAGTACGCATGTATCCACGAGGACGACCAGTTAATTTACAACGGTTGTGTAAACGTACTGCTGATGAGTTTTTTGGTAACTTATCTAATCCTTCGTAATCACCTGCAGCTTTTAATTCTGCACGTTTGTCTGCATATTTAGCAACCAATTTTTGGCGCTTAATTTCGCGAGCTTTTACACCTTCTTTTGCCATTATTGCTCAGTTTTTTGATTTTTAAACGGTAATCCAAATTGTTTTAACAATTCTAATGCTTCAACATCAGTAGTAGCAGACGTTACAAAAGTAATATCCATACCTAAAATCTTGCTGATTTTATCGATGTTAATCTCTGGGAAAATGATTTGTTCAGTGATACCTAAAGTATAATTACCTTTTCCATCAAATCCTTTATCATTGATTCCTTTGAAATCTCTAATTCGTGGCAAAGCTACGGAAATTAATCGATCTAAAAACTCATACATGTTATTGTCACGTAAAGTTACTCTTACACCAACTGGCATACCTTTACGTAATTTAAAGTTTGAGATATCTTTTTTAGATTTTGCTCCTACTGCTTGTTGACCTGCGATAGTGCTCATTTCTAAGATAGAACTATCCATAACTTTTTTGTCAGTTACAGAATAACGGCCAACACCTTGGTTAATGGCAATTTTCTCTAATTTAGGAACTTGCATAATGCTTTTGTAATTGAACTTATCTTTAAGTGCAGTTACAATTTCCTCTTTATATTTACTTTTTAATCTTGGTACGTATGCCATTATTTGATTTCCTCCCCTGAAATTTTAGCAACTCTAACTAATTTTCCGTCAGCGTTTAATTTACGACCAACACGAGTAGTTTTACCAGTTTTTGGATCAACTAATTGTACGTTAGAAATATGAAGAGCAGCTTCTTTTTTAATTATACCACCATTTGGTGTTGCAGCATTTGGTTTAGTATGTTTTGATACAAGGTTAATACCTTCTACTACAACTCTATTTTTAGCAACCAATACTTCTTGAACTTTACCTTGTTGGCCTTTTGAATCGCCAGCTATAACCTTTACTAAATCTCCTTTACGGATTTTTGCTTTGGTTTGTGTTACTTTATTTTTCATATTATAATACCTCCGGTGCTAATGATACAATTTTCATGAATTGTTTTTCACGCAGTTCTCTCGCAACCGGGCCAAAAATACGTGTACCACGTGGCTCGTCTTGTGCATTTAACAATACTGCTGCATTATCATCAAAACGAATATAAGAACCATCCTTACGTCTGATTTCTTTTTTAGTTCTTACTACAACTGCTTTAGAAACTGTTCCTTTTTTAATGTTACCAGATGGCAAAGCGCTTTTTACAGTAACAACAATTTTGTCGCCTATTGAAGCATATCTTTTGCCAGTTCCACCAAGTACACGGATAACCAGTACTTGTTTTGCGCCGCTATTGTCGGCTACGTTTAATCGTGATTCCTGTTGTACCATCTTATTTAGCTCTTTCTAAAATTTGTACTAATCTCCAGTTCTTGTTTTTACTCAGCGGACGCGTTTCTTGAATTAATACAGTATCACCGATACCACATTCGTTCTTTTCGTCATGAGCCATAAATTTGGTAGTTTTTTTAACAAACTTACCATAGATCGGGTGTTTCACTTTACGTTCAACTGCCACAACAACAGATTTATCCATTTTGTTGCTTACCACCAACCCGGTTCTTGTTTTTCTTAATTGTCTTTCCATTTCGACTCTAAAGTTATTTAGTTTCAGTTGCAGACTGAGCTTTAAGCTTAGTCAATTCAGTAGTTAATCGGGCGATGTCTTTTCTTACCTTAGTAATACGGGTAGGATTTTCTATAGCCGAAATTGTGTGTGCAAATTTTAACTTTACCAAGTTTTCTTTTTCTTCTGCAATCTTAGCTACTAGTTCTTCTTTTGAAAGCCCTATGATTTCTGAGTTCTTCATTTTATTAATTTTTATGTCTGGGTCTAGCGGTTATAACAACAAGTTATTTATAACATTGATCCCACAACTTTTTTATGCTTCTACGTAATCTCTACGTACTACAAACTTTGTTTGAATTGGTAATTTTTGAGCTGCTAGTCTTAATGCTTCTTTGGCAACTTCCATAGGAACACCTTCTGCCTCAAAAATTATACGTCCGGGTCTAACAACAGCTACCCAATATTCTGGAGCACCTTTACCTTTACCCATACGTACCTCAGCTGGTTTTTTAGTTACCGGTTTATCCGGGAATATTCTAATCCAAACTTGACCTTCACGTTTCATGAAACGAGTTACCGCAATACGGGCTGCTTCTATCTGGCGACTTGTAATCCAAGTTGCCTCTAAAGATTTAATCCCGAAAGAACCGAATGACAATTCAGCACCACGAGTTGCTAAACCTTTCATTCTGCCTTTTTGCATCTTTCTGAACTTCGTTCTTTTTGGCTGTAACATTTTATTTTAATATTATCGTTAAACGATCTTGTTAACTATTTGCGTGGACCTCTGTTGGCACCACCACCTTTATTATCTCTTCCTGCACCAGCACCGCCTTGACCCGGACGACCACCACCACCACCTGGGCGTTTGTCATTCCTTCTGTCTCCGCCGCCTCTGTTATCTCTACCGCCATCTCTACCACCGAAAGCACCTTGAGGTCTCTCGCCAGCTTTACCTGGAGCATTACTAGCAGCACCGATGTTTGGAGAAAGATCACGTTTACCGTAAACTTCACCTTTACAGATCCATACTTTAACACCTATTTTACCATAAGTAGTTAAAGCTTCTGCTAATGCGTAATCAATGTCTGCACGGAAAGTATGCAAAGGAATTCTTCCTTCTTTATACTGTTCGCTACGAGCCATCTCAGCACCACCTAAACGACCTGAAGTCATTATTTTGATACCTTCTGCACCCATACGCATTGTTGATGCGATAGTAGATTTCATTGCTCTACGGAATGAGATTCTAGCCTCAAGTTGTTTTGCAACACCTTCTGCAACTAATTGTGCATCAAGTTCAGGGCGTTTAATTTCAAAGATGTTAATTTGAATTTCCTTTTTAGTTAATTTCTTTAACTCTTCTTTAATTTTATCAACCTCTTGACCTGCTTTACCGATTACAATACCTGGACGAGCTGTGTGAATAGTAACAGTGATACGTTTTAACGTACGTTCGATTACTACTTTAGCTACACCACCTTTTGCAATACGAGCTGAAAGGTATTTTCTTATTTTTTCGTCTTCAACTAATTTATCAGCATAGTTGTTGCCTCCGAACCAATTAGAATCCCATCCTCTGATGATTCCTAATCTGTTACCTATTGGATGTGCTTTTTGTCCCATTTCTGTTAATTAGTTTGAGTTTCAACGTTTTTACTATCTACTACTAAGGTAACATGGTTTGAACGCTTACGTATTCTATAACCACGACCTTGAGGAGCTGGTCTAAGTCTTTTTAACTGACGACCACCGCCTACCATTATCGTTTTCACGTATAACTGGTTTTCTTCAGGGCGAGAACCTTCATTTTTTGATTCCCAATTTTTGATTGCTGACAATAAAAGTTTTTCAACTCTAATTGCTGCTTCTTTATTTGTGAATTTCAAAATGCTTAATGCTTTCTCAACACGCTCACCTCTGATAAGATCTACAACCAAACGCATTTTACGTGGTGAGGTTGGACAATTGTTTAATTTCGCTAATGCTTCCATCTCTTAATTATTTTCTTTTTTCAGAGTGACCCCTAAATGTTCTGGTTGGAGCAAACTCTCCCAGCTTGTGACCAACCATGTTTTCTGTTACGTATACCGGTATAAATTTATTACCGTTATGTACTGCAAATGTATGACCAACAAAATCTGGTGATATCATTGATCTACGAGACCAAGTTTTGATCACAGACTTCTTGCCTGAATCATTCATAGAGACTACTTTTTTCTCTACGTTATGGTCAATATAAGGTCCTTTTTTTATCGAACGAGCCATTATTTCTTCCTTTTCTCTATGATGAAACGATTTGAGTATTTTTTAAGTGAGCGGGTTTTGAAGCCTTTAGAGTAAACGCCGTTTCTTGAACGAGGTTGACCTCCTGAAGAGCGACCTTCACCACCACCCATTGGGTGATCCACTGGGTTCATCGCTACTGGACGAGTTCTAGGGCGACGACCTAACCAACGGCTACGTCCTGCTTTACCTAATACTTCATTAGCGTGATCTGAATTAGAAACTGCACCAATTGTTGCTAAACAAGTAACTAAGATAGATCTTACTTCACCTGATGGCATTTTAATAGTTGCATATCTACCATCTCTAGCTGCAAGTTGTGCATAAGCACCTGCGCTACGTGCCATTTGAGCACCTCTACCTGGTTGAATTTCTAAATTGTGGATAATAGATCCCAAAGGGATATTTGCCAACGTTAAAGTGTTACCTACTTCTGGAGTAGCTGTTTCACCCGAAAGCACAGTTTGTCCTACTTGCAATCCCTCAGGTGCAATAATGTAGCGCTTCTCTCCATCTGCGTAGTGCAATAATGCAATACGAGCGGTACGGTTTGGATCGTACTCAACAGTAGCTACTGTTGCAGGGATATCAAACTTATCACGTTTAAAATCAATTAAACGGTAAGATTTTTTGTGACCACCACCCATGTAGCGCATAGTCATCTTTCCTGTATTGTTACGACCTCCCGATTTCTTAGAAGATACAACCAATGATTTTTCGGGCTTGGTTGCTGTAATCTCCGTGAAGCTTGCGCCTACCCTAAAACGGGTTCCCGGAGTGACTGGTTTAAATTTTCTTAAGCCCATAGTTATAAATTATTCAATTCTTATTAAATATTCGCGTAATAATCTATTGTTTCGCCATCTTTCAATGTTACAATAGCTTTTTTGTATTTCGGGGTACGACCCGATACTAAACCACCTTTAGTATTTCTTGATTTCATCTTACCTACAACAACCATTGTGTTAAGGGCAACGATGTTCACTCCATACATTTTTTCGATGGCAGATTTAATCTGCAACTTGTTAGCTCTGTGGTCTACTCTGAAGGTAAAACGATTAGCTTTTTCAGTTAATGCAGAAGCTTTTTCAGTTAATATTGGTTTTTGTAAAATTTCCATATTACTTGGCAAATGCCTCCTCCAATGTTTTAAGCGAGTTTGCAGTTAACAAAAGTTTGCCTGCGTTTAATACATCATAAGTATTTAACTGATCTGCAGTGATAACTTTAGCTTTCTGAATATTTCTGCTTGATAAATAGATATTATTATTTTGTGCAGGTAAAACTAATAAGGTTTTCTCTCCGGCTAAATTTAATGCATTAACCAAATTGATATAGTTTTTAGTTTTAATGTTATCAAAATTAAAATCTTCCAATACTACCACGTTGTTATCTTGTGCTTTATATGATAAAGCAGATTTACGTGCTAATGATTTTAATTTTTTGTTCAATTTAAAACTATAGTCTCTTGGTTGTGGACCAAAAACACGACCACCACCATTGAACAATGGAGATTTAATGCTTCCGGCACGTGCACCGCCAGTACCCTTTTGTTTGTATAATTTACGGGTAGAACCTGCAATTTCGTTACGTTGTTTAGATTTGTGAGTTCCTTGACGTTGGTTAGCCAAATACTGTTTTACATCTAAATAAATCGCGTGGTCGCTTGGTGTTACACCAAATACCGACTCAGGAAGTTGCACCTTGGCACCTGTCTCTTTTCCTGAAATGTTTATTACTTTAACTTCCATCTGCTTACTTATCTAAGATTACGTAAGAACCCTTAGCTCCTGGAATGGAACCACTAACTACAACTAGATTTTGCTCAGCATAAACTTTCAATACTTGTAAGTTTTGAACTTTTACTCTGTCTCCACCAGTTCTTCCTGCCATACGCATTCCTTTGAATACGCGAGCTGGATATGATGCAGCACCCAATGAACCTGGAGCACGCAACCTGTTATGCTGACCGTGAGTTTGACCACCCACACCACCAAAACCGTGACGTTTTACCACACCTTGAAATCCTTTACCTTTTGAAGTACCAACAACATCAACAAAATCGCCTTCGTTAAAAATCGTAACAGTTACAGTATCGCCTAAGCTAACTGAATCTTCAAACTGCTCAAATTCTACCAATTTACGTTTTGGAGTTGTGTTTGCTTTCGCAAAGTGACCTTTTAAAGGTTGGGTAGTGTTTTTTTCTTTGGCTTCATCATATCCCAGTTGAACTGAAACGTAACCATCTTTCTCTTCGGTCTTAACTTGTGTTACAACACAAGGTCCAGCTTCGATCACCGTACAAGGAATGTTTCTTCCTTCGGCGTCAAAAATGCTGGTCATTCCTACTTTTTTTCCAATAATACCTGACATTTTCTATTTTTAATTTAACACCCATCGAAGCAGTAGGGCTTCGTTCAAGGTGGATATACATCCCCGCTAAGGGACGGCAAAAATAGGAAAGAATTCTTAATTTTCAAATAGTTAGCTCAATATTTTTTCAAATAATTGCATTTATTTTTCTAATATACAGTACAATAGCTAAAAAAGGTACTTTAATGAGCTACATCCAGGTATAAGCTGGTGATAATCACACACAATACGATAATACCTATTAGTACATACATATAATCTTTTTCCATTAAGAAACTAAAAATGGAAAAAACTACGCGAGCTATCGGCGTAAATATTAATAATAAAACTCCGAATTGAATAATTGCAAGTCCATCTAGTGTTTTCAAACCTCCTAAAATTTCTGCAACGGAAGAAAACTTTGACTCTTCTGGTTTAAAATCAGAGAAAGAAACTTTCTGATTATTATGAGTTGATAAAAAAATAATTCCGCCTAATAAAACAACTGCTGTTGATACAATTACTCCAACTCGCAATAATGTACCTAGTATAACCTGCACATCTTTGTCGCCTAAATAATGTTTAATTTGCTTGCTCATATACTACCTGTTAAGCCTTTATAAATCATCTGTAGCGCTAAAAATGTTACTACAATTGCAAATATTACTTTTAGTTTATCGGTTTTTGTTCTGATTAAAATTTTAGCCCCCAGTGTTGCACCAGTAATAACCCCTAATGTTACTGGCATTGCAATGGCTGGATCTATCTGACCTTTATGCAAATAAACCAATGCACTTGCAGCTGCTGTTACACCAATCATGAAGTTACTGGTAGTAGTAGAGACCTTAAAAGGGATTTTCATGATATTATCCATGCCAATTACTTTTAATGCCCCAGAGCCTATGCCTAGCAAGCCAGATAAAGTACCTGCAACAAACATCATTGCAAAACCACCAACAACATGATGAACAGCATATTGCTTCATTCCATCTTCGGTAGGATAGCTACCATTTAGTTTAAAGTAATTAGCCAAGACACTTGTCTTTTCATTATTAGAATGGTCTATTTTTTTCTTCAACATCATAAATGCTGAGAACAATAAAATCAAACCAAAAATTACAATGATGTAATCTGCTTTTATATATGTAGCTATAATTACACCTACTATCGCACTTAAAGTTGTTGCTATTTCTAAAAACATACCAATTCGCACATTGGTTATTCCCTCTTTAACATAAGCAGCTGCTGACCCTGAGGAGGTGGCGATTACAGAAATAATAGAAGCTCCAATAGCATAATGAATATCAACACCCAAACCTAAGGTTAACAATGGAATGATAATTACCCCACCCCCCAATCCGGTTAGGGAGCCTAAAAGCCCAGCCAAGAAAGCACCAACTAATACGATAATAGTAAATAATAAAACCGTCATTAATACAAATATAAGCGACTTCTTTGTGCTTAATGAATTAAAATCTAATTAAATAAAGTCTATATACAAAGTAGTATTTTATCAATTAGCTAATTTTTTGATCATTTCTGAGCTTAACTGCAGTGCTCCTTCTACCCTATTTGTAAAAAAAGTTTTAGCAGCTTCAAAGTGTTCTTTGTAACCATTTAAATCTCCATATCCAATTATCGATGCCCACTCATGTACCGCCGTATGAAATTCTAGATCATCACATCTTATTGTTTTATCATATAATGCGGCCTGAATTGATTCCTCCAACATTTTCTCATTCTTAAAAAGATATTCGGCTATACCTAATCTAAGTCTAAATGGTGGGGTTTGACATATTAAATTATCATAGGGGTTAATTTTCATCATATACCACGAATAAACCATGCTCAAAATACTGAGGTGCGAATTTGGTTTAGTTTGATGACCTCCATTAGCTAAACTGAATTCTTCCATAACACTATCATCTAACATGATCAGCGTCGAGTTTTCCTTAAATAAGAAATCTCTCGCTTTGTAAATTCTTTCTCTAAACTCTTTCTCATTTTCAGAAATCATTAACTTAAACAATTCTGATTCTGCTTTTGCGTAAACTTTGACTTGTTTACGTGCATACGGATTTAATATTGCCAAGCCTGCATAAATATGTGCCTTATAACTAAAAATCCTTAGAGTGATTAAAATTTTCACATTATCTATTCCTTTTGAGTATGCTGCATTTTCCCATGGATAGAAACCTGCGTTTTTCCAGGCAGACCCCATACTCTCAAAGCCCATGTGTGTAATAGCTTGAGTATCGGCCATTATCTTATCATGAACTCTATAATCATCCATTTCAATAATCTGAGACTTTAGTGCTTTAAAAATTTTAAGTGCCGCCATGTATTTTTCATTGCTTGCCCTATGGCGTATTACAATTAATGTTTGACCTGCGGTTTCAAATGCTGGCCCATGCAAAGAATGGCATGATACAATTTGAACATCATGAGAAAGATATTTTTCGAAAGCCAAAATTTCAGGATGTTTAACTGATGTTTGCCCCGAAACAATGGCCGCATATTTAATGGATTTAGCATAATATGCTACAACTTCATCTATTCGTTCTGCTTCAACGCAAAAAATAATAAAATCAGATTTTCTAGTAACTTGATGCCCATCTTGCAAAACTTCTATACCAAATGGCTCTAATTCGATTTGCAAACCTTCAATCAGCTCAGCAATATCGACTCCACATACATCATACCCAGCTTGAGCAAAAGCTTTAGCATACAATTTACCCATATCGCCTAAGCCTATAATTCCAATTTGCATATTGTAAAAATAGCAGGTAGCTAAATAAATAAAATGATATGCATCATTTGAATAATTGATATTGTTACATGAATAAAACCGTTTATATTATTGTGGCAGCCTAGTACAAAAAGACTATCACATATTAAAATACACAATAATTTTTAACTATAATTGTTTAATCAATGATATCACTACTATTATGAAGCGAACATTATTTTCTATTACAACAGGTATAATTTTAAGTTTTTTGTGTTTGAACATTGCGGCACAAACGCCAAGTAAAACTCAAACACTTCCTGTAAAAGTCCAACCAGTCCCAGCAAAAAAAGTTTATTACCAGAAGAGAGCAATAGATACTGTAAAGAATACAGATTTTAGTTTAAATGGCCAATATCAATTTATGCTGTCAAGATCTAAATCTTTATATGGAGCTAAGTTGATTAACCCAGCAAGATTAAATTCGGTATGGAAGAGTGCGAATGATACCTTGCGTAAGGAGCGAATAGAATTGAAAAATGCAAAAGCTAAGGTTAGTGAGCAAGAAAAGACTATTGTTAGTTTAAAAACTGAAATTAGTGGGAAAGAAAATACATTAAATGACACAACTGCCAAAGCAGATGAAATTAGCTTTTTAGGGGTTTCATTTACTAAAGGAACTTATAATATTATAGTTTGGTCTATCATTATCATATTGGCTATTGCGTTATTTATTGTGATTGCTAGATCTGCAAAAAATATTATTGAGGCAAAACACAGGACACAGCTTTATGATGAAATTTCTGCAGAATACCAAGCTTATAAAGCTAAATCCAACGAGCAACAACGTAAACTAGCTAGAGAGCTTCAAGATGAGCGTAATATTATTGAGGAGATGAGAAGTCGCGGAAAGTAGCATAGTAGTTTAAATTTAATATAAAAAAAAGCCCTAAGAAGAAATTCTTAGGGCTTTTTAAGATCTATAAAATCATTAAACTTTGATTTCTACTTCAACACCGCTAGGTAATTCAAGTTTCATCAATGCATCAACAGTTTTAGAGTTAGAGCTATAAATATCTAAAAGACGTTTATAGGCACACAATTGAAACTGCTCACGTGCTTTTTTGTTTACGTGTGGTGAACGCAAAACAGTGAAGATTTTCTTTTCTGTTGGCAACGGAATTGGTCCGCTAACTACTGCACCCGTAGGCTTTACAGTTTTAACGATTTTCTCAGCAGATTTATCTACCAAGTTGTAATCGTAAGATTTTAATTTAATTCTGATTCTTTGGCTCATATTCTATTTTAATTATGATCACCTGTTAGAGCTATTAATAACAAGTAATCGGATTTATCTTTAAATGATTTCACCGATATTTAGATGATTACACCGATATCAATTATCAATCGGTGCAATCTCTTTTAATCCGTGTAATCAATTTCTAGTCTTCCGACTTAACTTTACCTTTTGATTTAGCAATTACCTCATCTTGTACGTTTTTAGGCGCAGCTTCGTAATGATCAAATTCCATTGTAGAAGTTGCACGACCAGAAGTAATTGTACGTAACTGAGTTACATAACCAAACATTTCTGATAAAGGCACAGTTGCTTTAATTACTTGAGAACCTGCACGAGTATCCATACCTAAAAGTTGACCACGACGACGGTTCATGTCACCGATTACATCACCCATGTTTTCTTCAGGGGTTAAGATTTCGATTTTCATGATTGGCTCCATCAATGTTGGCTTACATTTAGGTAATGCTTCACGGTATGCCATTCTAGCTGCAAGTTCAAATGATAAAGCATCTGAATCGACCGCGTGGAATGAACCATCAATTAAACGAACTTTCATATCAGGTAGTGGATAACCAGCTAATACACCATTCGCCATTGCTGCTGCAAAACCTTTTTCTACTGAAGGAATAAACTCACGTGGAATTGAACCACCTGTAATTTCGTTTACGAATTGTAAACCACCTTTTTCGAAATCAGCATCAATTGGAGAAATCACAACTTGGATATCCGCGAATTTACCACGACCACCCGATTGTTTTTTATAAGTTTCACGGTGTTGAGTTGTACCAAAAATTGCTTCTTTGTAAGCTACTTGTGGTGCACCTTGATTAACCTCTACTTTAAATTCGCGTCTTAAACGGTCAATTAAAATATCTAAGTGAAGCTCACCCATTCCTGAGATTACTGTTTGACCAGTTTCTTCGTCAGTTTGAACTCTAAATGTAGGATCTTCTTCAGCTAATTTACCTAAAGCCATACCTAACTTATCAACGTCTGCTTGAGTTTTAGGCTCAATTGCTAAACCAATAACTGGCTCAGGGAAGTTCATTGATTCAAGTATGATTGGGTTTTTCTCTTCACAAAGTGTATCTCCAGTTTTGATATCTTTAAAGCCTACAACCGCAGCAATATCACCAGCACCTACATTAGGTATTGGGTTTTGCTTGTTTGCATGCATTTGGAAGATACGAGAAATACGTTCTTTGTTTTCAGAACGAGCATTATAAACGTATGAACCAGCTTCTAAGTTACCTGAATAAACACGGATAAAACATAAACGACCTACGAAAGGATCTGTAGCAATTTTAAATGCTAAAGCTGCAAATGGTTCTTTTTCTGATGGTTTACGTAAAACTTCTAAACCTGTATCTGGGTTTGTTCCAATTACACCTTCGCTATCCATAGGTGAAGGCAATAATTCCATCACATAATCAAGCATAGTTTGCACACCTTTGTTTTTGAAAGATGAACCGCAAACCATTGGTACAATTTTAGCATCTAATACAGCTGCACGTAATGCATCTAAAATTTCACGCTCAGTGATAGAGTTTGGATCTTCGAAGAATTTCTCCATCAAAGTCTCATCATAATCTGCAACAGATTCTAATAATTTTTCTCTCCATTCAGCTACCTCATCTATCATATCTTCTGGGATAGGCACTTCAGTAAAGGTCATACCTTTATCATGCTCATTCCAAACGATACCACGGTTGTTAATTAAATCAACCACACCTTTAAATGAATCTTCAGCACCAATAGGTAATTGCAATGGAACTGCATTGCTACCTAACATATCTTTAACTTGTTTAACAACTTTTAAGAAGTCAGCTCCAGAACGGTCCATTTTATTAACGAAACCAATACGAGCCACACTATAGTTGTTAGCTAAACGCCAGTTAGTTTCAGATTGAGGCTCAACACCATCAACCGCAGAAAATAAAAACACCAAACCATCTAATACACGTAACGAACGGTTTACCTCTACAGTAAAATCTACGTGTCCAGGTGTATCGATAATGTTGATATGATAATTTTGGTTTCTGTATTTCCAACCAACAGTTGTAGCAGCAGAAGTAATGGTAATACCACGTTCTTGCTCTTGTGCCATCCAGTCCATTGTTGCAGCACCTTCATGCACCTCACCAATTTTGTGACTAACACCAGCATAATAAAGAATACGCTCAGTTGTTGTAGTTTTACCCGCATCAATGTGAGCAGCAATTCCAATATTTCTTGTAAATCTTAAATCTCTTGACATCTTTTTTAATTTATGATAGCACAGATTTTAAATGATTACACCGATTATTTTATAACGAACAATCGGTGTAATTTTCTATGTCTGCGTAATCTGCTTATTAGAATCTGAAATGTGAGAAGGCTTTATTAGCCTCAGCCATTTTATGCGTATCTTCTTTCTTTTTAACTGCTGCACCTTCACCTTTAGCTGCTGAAACAATTTCACCTGCTAATTTCTCTTTCATGGTTTTTTCGCCACGTTTACGAGCGTAAGAAATTAACCATTTCATACCTAATGCAACTTTACGATCTGGTCTTACTTCTGTAGGTACTTGGAAGTTTGCACCACCTACTCTACGAGATTTAACCTCTACGGCAGGCATAATATTAGTTAAAGCACGTTTAAATACGTCTAATCCACTTTCACCAGCTTTTTGTTCTGCAATTTCTACTGCATCATAAAAAATAGAATAAGCGATAGATTTTTTTCCATCGTACATCATATTATTTACAAATCTTGTAACCTGAACATCGTTAAATTTAGGATCAGGAAGAATAATTCTCTTTTTTGGTTTTGATTTTCTCATGTCTGTTTCCTCCTAATTATTTTTTCTTTCCTTTAGTTGGTGCTGCAGCTACTTGTCCTGGTTTAGGACGCTTAGTACCATATTTACTACGACGTTGGTTACGACCAGCTACACCTGATGTATCTAATGCACCACGAATGATGTGGTAACGTACACCTGGTAAATCTTTAACACGACCACCACGAATTAACACGATCGAGTGCTCCTGTAAATTGTGACCTTCTCCAGGAATATAGGCATTCACCTCTTTTCCATTGGTTAAACGTACACGGGCAACTTTACGCATTGCTGAGTTTGGTTTTTTAGGGGTAGTAGTATATACACGTGTACATACACCTCTTCGCTGTGGACAACTGTCCAACGCCGGAGACTTACTCTTGAACTCCAGTGCTACTCTACCTTTTCTAACTAATTGTTGAATGGTTGGCATTTCTTGCTTTTTGTTTTTTCTATTTTATTTAAAAACTACCTTAATGGCCAGCCTACAACGAGGCCACATTAAAGGGACTGCAAAAGTAGGAACTTAATTTGTGATAATCAAGGGTTTGTGATAGATTTTTTTCTAAGCTAAAAGACTAAAGGATAAAGACTAAAGCAAATTATTCAATTTCTTACACTGGCAAACAATTAAAGCAGTTTAGCTAATATAAAAAGTCACATTATATTTAGGTTACCGCTAAGTTAAAAATGATATTGTATTTAAGAAAACCAGTGTTAGTGGTTAATGGCTAAACCAGTCCCGCTAATGTTACAAGCTCGTGAAGAACTCACTTTACACGAATATCGGGTTTATAGATGAAAGTTAGTCCCAAGTCAGATTTAAAACCTTTGCTAACCAAAGTTTTAAAAAAATAAAATATGGAAACCATAAATAATATGAATAAAATAAAGCATAATATTATCTTAGAAAAAATTAACACTCAATGGAAGAAAAATATCCATCTCTTGTAACAAGATTACAATCTACATTAATTGATACGATTTTGATTATCGTTTTAATGCTCATCTTTTCAAATGTCTTAGATCGCTTTCCAAATGTACCAGATTGGCTAAGAATTATTCTATTCGCCCTTGTATTTATTATTTATGAACCAGTATGTACATGCTTAGGGTCTACCTTGGGCAATTATGTTAAAGGAATAAGAGTAAGGAGAAATGAGGACACAAGCAAAAGGATAAGTATTTTCCAAGCCATTATAAGATATCCAATTAAATTTGCACTAGGCTGGATAAGCTTTTTAACCATTCATACTAATCTACAAAAGCGTGCAATTCATGACTTGGCAGCTGGAAGTGTAATGATTGAACTTACATAAGTCAAACCTTATTCCTATTATTTTTTACAGATTCTCTATACGCTGATTTTTGGGATATTTTACCGAATAACTAATCCTAACTTTTTCGGTTATGCCAGGCTTAAGCGTCAGTTTCCAAGTTAATACACCAGTTTCTGTATTTATAATTGCACCATCTGCACTAATCAATTCTACTTCAATCGCTTTATCTGTTGATACAGGATATTGATCTTTAAGCAATAGGTTCACTGCTTCATTTTTACCATTCCTTAACCTAATCTCATAAGTAAAAGTCTGTTTTTTAGTTGAGCCCAACAATTTTGTCCCACTTTGCTCTGCAACTTTTTCACGTTTAATTACGATTTTCTTATCCCTGCCCATACTTAAGTTTAGCGTATCTGTAGTGGCATTTGGATTAACAACAGATTTACCTACATAAGTATTCTCAAAAATGATATTTGCATCACCTGGCAATAGATTAAGTTTCTCATAATTGGTGATCTCCGCTAGTAAAAAAGCATCATTTTCTAATTTAGGCACACTGTAATATTTATAATTTACTGGCTGATTATAAGTGTTTAATGTTACACTATGTGCTTTACTGTTAGATAGAATATCATAAGGAATATCTAAATCAAAGGATGTGTTCAATGCATTATTATTAGGAGTTGCCAAATTCCTATCTGGATCTGAAACAACATCCATTGCCGCAGTTTTCATTGGAGCTCTACTTTCCATTGTTTGAACAGTATTTTGCATACTTTGGGTTCTATAGCTATTTGGCGAGCCAAATCTTAAAAACCATGCAGACAATAATGGCGCTGTTCCACTTTGTGATGGACTACCAGTTGATAGACTTAATTTAACTTTTTTCCAGTCGATACCTGTATACTGAACCACATTAGCTTTATACACAATTTTTAATGGTGTGGATGTATTTTCTGCTCTCAAATCATAAAATGGGATCCATGATGCACTTGGAGAAAGATAGCTTAAATTAAAAACTGCAGTAGTAGCTTCTTTGGTTATGATTTGCAATAACAACTGCCCTCTAGTACCAGATTTGTCTGCACTAAGCTCATTAAGCTGCTGTTGTAATTTGTTTATTTTGGTTTGTTGTTTAGCTTCCAATACCTGATAACCATAAATACTATTGCGCAACTCAAGCTGTTTTGCTTTATAGTAATCGGCCATTTTGATTAGCTCAGCAACACTTAAACCACTATTAACACCACCTACAGTTTGATTTTTATCCAGTAAAATAAGTAGATTTTCATCAACAGATTTTTTATTTTGAATTGTATTTAATTCCTTCCTTGCCGTATTTAAACTATCCTCTACTTTAATATAAGCTGCGCTTTTGTTTTCGCTTTTTAAGTAGTCTTTAACAAACGTAGTAGAAAGTATAGTTACATTGACTGGTGCGCTTAATTGAATACTATTCTGATCTACAGCGTTTGCAATGTTTCCTATTATAATGTCACTTGAACCAGCAGGCAAATTTACTTTAATGCTATGGTTTAACTCGGCACTAGTTCTATAAACAGTTACCGCCTCTAAAGAAGCATTATACAATGTTGGGCTTTGTGCATTTACCGAAATAACAAAAAGTACCGAGAGCAGAAATAAAATAGATGTTTTCATAAGTTACAATTAAATGGAAGTTACCTAAGCTAAGCTATCATCTATTTTTAACAATTGCACTACCTAGAAATAGGTAATTTGTGATTAACTGCAGAGGTATGGTATTTTTAAGATTTCATGCTGTATAAATTATCTTTTTGTTTTAATTACTCTTCCTGTATTTAAATAGAATTCATAAATTTTATACAGACCATCATCTGTAGTTTCTATACTCTCTACTAAGCTGGTTTTACTAAATCCATCTGTTACTAAGTCTCCAATTTTAATATCTTGCAGTATTTCAACTGGGGTTTCCTCATTTATTCTTATCATAGCAATGTTAATTGGCATGTAAAGATGAATAATAAATTCTGCTATTGGCAAATGATATTGATTTGCGTTAAGGGCTGATAAGATTTCGTACCGGATTTCATCGTTATCGGAGCAATGTGTAGCCTGCAAAAAATCAACTCTTGCGAAGCTTGAGAAACAGCCAAAATTTGTTTAGCTTTAAATATGATAACCCTTGATAAATTTAAAGAAATTGCACTATCATTTCCTGAAACGAATGAACAGCCTCACTTTGAAAAACCATCATTTAGGTTAGGAAAAAGTATTTTCGCTACTTATGACTCAAAAAATAATCTGGCTTGCTTAAAGTTAAGTGAAATAGATCAATCTGTTTTTTCGGCCTTTAATAAGGAGATTATTTACCCTGTACCTAATAAATGGGGTAAACAGGGATGGACATTATTTGATTTAGCAGCGGTGCGAGAAGATTTATTTACAGATGCTTTGACAACCGCTTATTATCATCTTACCCTGAAAAATAAAAGAAAAACATAACTACAAAAACGCTCTAGCAAAATTATGCTAGAGCGTTTTTATAAACAAAGCTTATGCTTGTTATTTTTCACCTTTTTTAGTCGCTTTTTTTGCTACTTTTTTAGCCGTTATATCTGCTTTCTTCTCAACTTTAGCTGCTTTCTTTTCAACTTTAGTTGCTGGTTTAGCTGGTGCAGTCTGTGCATTAACAGTATTTACAGTAAATGCTGCTACTAGGGCGATCATTAAAACTTTAATTGCTTTCATTTTTTTAAGATTTTAGATTGTTGTAATTATTTAACAATGCTAATCTCAACATACAAAATGAAGATTTAATGAAGTGTAACAAGGCAAACCTGGCTATTTCATAACCCACTTCATACCTGCCAACAGGTGTTTTAAAAATAATGGATCTGTATAACATTCCTTGGTATGGCCCAAAGCAGTATAGAATACCTTTCCACCATCAAATTCGTGATACCAACTAATAGGATGATTGTTGTTCATATTACCTCCTTTATAAGAGTTTTCATCGATCTTGATTAAAACATTTACAGATTGGTTAAAATTTTTAAAGTTGTACCACTCATCTTTATGTAGCCAAGGGTTTGGTAATCCTCTTACGATTTTGTTTTTTGGAGCAATGATGTTCAATTTTGCTTCTTGTATTTTGGGGTGGCTAGCAAAAAAACCACCTACCATTTTGCCATACCATTCCCACTCATAATTACAATCTGTTGCGGCATGGATACCAACAAAGCCACCACCATTATTTATATATTGTTTTAATGCCTCTTTTTGTTCATTATTGAAAATATTTGATCCTGTTGGGCTTAAGAAAACGAGTGTTTTATACTTCTTTAAATTTTCTGATGTAAATAAATTCACATCTGTTGTTGTATCAACATTAAAGTTATTTGCTAAACCAAGTTTCTTTATTGCAGCAATACCATCGGGTATAGAAGCATGATGAAATCCCTGTGTTAGTGAGAAAATTAAGATTGATTGTTTTTTAGATTTTTCAGACTTAACGATAAACCCAAAAGATAAAATCGCAGCTAAAAATAGGATAAGATAAGTCGTAACTCGTTTCATTCATTCATATTTGAATGACTAATTTACAAAATGTATTGTATGTTTAATAGCTTTAATGAATTTAAATAAATAATTATTGTTAGTATTAGCTATTAAAGTTATCATTGGTTGATAACAACCTAAAAAGAAGTTTTAGCTGTGGCAGAAAATTTGTTATGATATTTACTATCAATGTTTAATGAAATGTATTTAAATATAACTTTTCTACTTTTTTTCGAGCCCAATCTGTTTTACGCAGAAATTTAAGGCTTGATTTTAATGAAGGATCATTTTTAAAACAAGCAATCTTAACCAAATTTCCAAGCTCTTCCCAACCGTAATGAAAAAACAATTGCTTTACGATAAACTCAAGCGATAGACCGTGTAAAGGATTATTTTTTTGTTCTTGCAATGCCATTCACAAAAGTAAAAGATTAAACTAATAAAGAAAAGCGACTTGTAACCTTATCTGCCGCAGCATTGCAGTATCTTATGAACTAATAATTATGCCTTTCACTATAATTAAAACCGATATAGCCATTTAATATTGCGTATTTAATGAGTGCAGCAGAGTTTTTTACACCAGTTCTATCTAAAATAGATTGTCTGATTCCTTCTACCGTCCTGCGACTTAAAAATAAATGATCTGCTATTTCCTGATTGGTACGCCCGTCCGCTATCAATTCTAACACACTAAAATCACGATCTGAAAAAGAGATTTTGGCTGCATTTGGTACATTTTTATCGCTCAACTGTTTGTGGAAACGTTCTAAAATAGATATGGCAAGTTCAGATGAAAAATAACGTTTTCCATTTACTACGGTATTGATAGCAAATAAAACCTCATCGATTTCTACATTTTTAGATAAATAGGCATTGGCCCCAGCTAAAAATGCCGCAGAAGAATGTTTTTCATCTTCTAACATCGACAACAGTATTACGGGCACCTCATTTCCATTTCCCCTTAATGTAGCAATCATTTTAATACCATCCATTTCAGGCATTAAAATATCAGAAATGATCAGGTCTACTTTTGGTTTACTTTCTAAAAGTGCAAATAGTTCGGTTGCATTCCTAACCTCGGCGATCACTTCAATATGTTCATGCTTCTCTAATAATGCAGTAAGTGATGAAAGCATTAACCTATGGTCTTCTACTAAAATGATCTTAATCATGTTTTTTTATATATTATTTATTTCTTCTTATTTAGGCAGCTCAATGTGAAAAACAGAACCTTTCCCCTCTTCACTTTCAAACCAAATCACACCTTCGTGCAGTTCAACAATTGTTTTAATGATGCGCATACCTAATCCTCCAGAGTTTTCACCACTAAGTCCCAATTTCAATCCCTTTGTTCCGCTATGAAATAAAGTTGCATGTGCTTCCTTGGGAATTCCAATGCCATTATCAGCTACACTAACAACAACTGATTTTTCTTTATTTTTTACACTTAATTCAATGATACCTCCATAAATGGTAAACTTAATTGCATTCGAAATAAGGTTATTAACTACTTGCATAAACTTCATTGTATCTAATGGAAGGTATATTTTTTCATCAGAACTGCTAAAACGAAACTCTTTTAAATCACGTAGATGAGATCTCCTGTAAAACCGCAAAACATCTTGCAACTCCCAAACTATATCGGTACGTTCTTTCTTCAATTCTACAACACTTGATTTAACAAATTCTCTATTGATCATGCTACGTACCAATTTAATGTTACGTTCACACATTTCTTTAATGAAAATTAAGGAATCAGTCATTCTAGAATTGCCAGTTTTGGCTACCTCTCCTTCCATAGCACTTGCAGTAAGGCGCATCATGCCAAGTGGTTCTTTCAAATCATGAGACAATACTTCTAAAGTGATATTTTTATGCGCATTGATCTGCTCGATATAAATTTTGTTATGTTTATCAACTGTGGTGTCTTCTACAATTCCGCATAGTATAGTATCTACCTGATCTACAAAAGGAAAGATGGAGAAACGAACATATTTCTCTTTTTGATTTAGCAACAGTCTAATTTCATATTTCTTAGCTGTCATGTCTGCTATGCATTCTTGGTAGCAAGAATACGCATGCGATTGATCTTCAGCATGAACAGCATCTACTAAAATTTTTGGATATTTTTCTATCTCTGCTGTTGTAGCATTCCAGATTTGAGTTAAGCCTTTATTAAAATAAATTAAGTTTTGTTTTATGGTACTATAAATAAAAAAGCCATCTTTTGATATTTCACCCATTTGACAAAACAACTGTGTGTTGAGTTCGTTCATAATTTCAATGGGCACTGTAAGAATATAGTTATCCCATTGTTATAACAGTAATTGTTTAGTTTAGTTTTAATTATACACCTTTTAAGAATGTAAAGCTGTATTGCTTTTCATACTATAGCTTATTCAATTCGAAGTCTTTAAATAACATTGTATGAAAACCGACATATTAAATCAATATCTTGGTCAAAAAAAAAGCCCTGCAAATATTTGCAGGGCTTTTTTTATTAAAATAAGTTAGTGCTATTTCTCTTTCGTAAATACGAACGTTTGCTCCCCTTGTTTAAATGTCATTTCATTTTTAGCAGGGTTAAAGTCAAATGCCAATCCTGCCTCTTCGTATGTGAATTTGTTTCCACTTACATAAGTTAAAGTGATAGGTTGTTGACCACTAGCAGTAGCTACTAAGTTGCCACTTTCTTTTGTAATTATAATTTTAATTGGTACTGCTGCTACAGTATAGGTGCCAACAAATGGGTCTAAATTAATAGCTGGCACCGTAGTAGTCTCCTGATTTCCACCTGCAGTCCATTTATTATTGTCCGCATTTCCGTCTGGCAATACTTTATCAGGGTCTAAAGTAACTTCGGTAATTTCTTCTGTTGTTGGATAACGTACCAACCAAGTTGTATTCTTCATCCAAACATCTACAGGAACTTTTACCATATCTGTTTTACCGCTTTTAGTTTTAACCTGTAAAATAATTGGCATAGGCATTTTCTCCATGTTTTTAACTTGAATTGTATAGCCAGTTAATACGCCGTCTTTTTTAACTTCTTTCACCTCACCAACAGCTTGATCATTTTTCCAGCTGTTTAGGAACCAACTTCTCCAAAACCAAGCTAAATCTTCTCCTGCAGCATTTTCCATTGAACGGAAAAAGTCAAAAGGAGTTGGATGTTTAAATGCCCAGTTTTTGATATATTGTCTAAAAGCGTAATCGAAACGATCTGCTCCTAAAACTTGGTTTCTTAAAATATCTAATCCCCACCCTGGTTTGCTATATAAGTTTACCCCAATATTTGCTTCGGTCATTCCATCAGGCATTTGCATAATGTTTTCATAACGAGGATTACCAATTACAGCTTTTCCAATAGCATTCATATTTGTTGGGCGTTGTTTGTATTCGCCTTTGTTAAATTCTGCTGAAGACAAACCATTAATGAAAGTATTAAATCCTTCATCCATCCATCCGTATTTACGCTCATTTGAGCCAACAATCATTGGGAACCAAGTATGACCAAATTCGTGGTCAATTACACCCCAAGCACTGCCTTTTTTAGCAGTCCAACCACAAAATACGATACCTGGATATTCCATACCACCAATATTGGTAGCTACATTAACAGCCATTGGATATGGGTACTCAAACCATGTTTTTGAATAATGTTCTATAGAAGCTTTCACATACTCTACGCCACGTCCGTAAGAATCCATACCGTTACTTTCTACTGGATGAGCAGAAACTGCCAATGATTTTTTCCCGCTAGGTAAATTGATACGAGCTGCATCTAATACAAATGACTTTGAAGATGCCCAAGCTGCATCACGGGCATTTATAATTTTAAATTTCCAAGTTAATTTATTTCCAGCAGGACGAGATTTTGGATCTAAAACTTCAGCTTCTGAACGGATATGAACAGTGGCATCACTTAATTTCGCTGCATTCCATCTTTTTAATTGTTCTGCAGTAAATACTTCCTGTGGGTTTAATAACTCGCCTGAACCCATTACAATGTGATTGGCAGGTGCTGTAACTGAATAATTGATGTCTCCAAATTCACAATAGAATTCACCTCCACCCCAGTAAGGTAAAGTGTTCCATCCAATTACATCATCATATACGCACATCCGTGGAAACCACTGTGCAATAGCGAAAATCTCTCCATTTTTAGTAGTTAAATGACCCGTTCTATCAGAACCTTCTTTAGGTACGATATAAGAATAATCCATTTTAATGGTCACAACATCACCACCTGCAGCCAAAGGTTGAGCTAAGCGAATTTGCATACGCGTATCTTCAACTAATGAAGTAAACTTTACACCACCAGCTTTTTGCGATACATTGATATTCGATATTTTATAACCCGCATCAAATTTTTCTCCTTGTGCACCATAACGACTGCGGTTAGGAGTTATCATATATCCGCGGGATGTTTCTTTAAAAGTGTTTTGATCTAATTGTAACCATAAGAATGGTAATCTATCTGGACTATTGTTTTTATAGGTAATGGTAATAGATCCGCTCACCATGTTTTTGGCTTCATCTAAGTTCGCGGTAATGTTATAATCTACTCTATTTTGCCAATATTTAGCACCTGGGGCACCATTTGCTGAGCGATATTCGTTTCCGTTTTGAGTGTAAAACAATGGGCCAAAAGCATCTTCTGGAACATAGTTTGTGGTTGGAGCTGCTGGGGGAGTTGTTTGTGCAAAGCTGGTAGAGCCAAACAAACAAATTACCGCAACACATAATAATGGTTTGGTTATAAATTTAAGCATGTTAAAGGTTTTTTATAAAATATAAAGGTAAATGCTAATTGAATAATTTCAAATATACAAGCAATAATGTTACTAGATTAATCATTGCTTATTATTCGATAAGCATTAGACTGCAAAATAGTAACTCATGTTACAAATAATTAATTGCTAGTTTTTGGTTTGATTAAAGGAGGAAGATGTCTTTGATCTGCAGGTAATTTTAGCCATGCATGATATGCCTTAACTGTATAATAAGCATAATTAAATGGCCTTTCTGCTTTAATTTGATCTACTGTAGGGCGATATAAAGAAATAAAATCTTTGATGCCTGGCCCTTCAAATTTTACAGCCGCCTTAATGTATTCCTCATTAAAGTTCTTATTGATTTCTGTTTGGTATCTTTCAATTTCTTCTAGTTCTTGAACCTTAATTTGTTCCTTACGCCATTTACCATAGCCTAAATTAAGGCGAAAACCTCCTCGTTCTTTCGAATAATCAATTGACTTCACAGGAGGTTTATTATCTGGATTACCTAAATTACCTAAATAGGGAGAAGTTTTAACACCATTAATATCAACCGTTTTCAGGTTATTTACCTCTACTCTTAAATACACATTCTTTGGGAAAAGATTAGTCAAATAAACGGTATCTGTTTGAAAGCCAGACATGCCAAAAGAAACTAAATCGCCAATTTTAGCAACAATTGAAAAGTGCCCATCTTTATCAGATAACGCAAATGTTTTAGTTGAGAGGTTTTTAATTGTTGCTCCTTGTATAGATGTATTTCTATTATCATTATCAAAAATATCTCCCGTTAAGATGTTATTTTGCGCTAATAATTTAAAGGGGGAGGTAATGAGTAAAAGAAGAATTAACTTTTTAAGCATATCCAAATTTAATGGTCTTTTGGTTTTGCATTGCCTATTTAACAAAATTTAACAAAAGTAAGACGATATTTTATAAAAATAGTTAGGCTTTTTCAATATTAAGCACCCAACAAATCTTGCGCCTTTTTATTACCCTGCTGCACTGCAAGGTCTGCAGCCCGCATTCCTTTACCATCACAAATTGTACTATCAGCCCCATGCAATAATAAAAGTTGCACCAACTCATTTTTTCCAAACATTGTAGCAAACATTAAAGCAGTTCTACCATCATTGTGTTGCAAATTTAAATCAGCCCCTTGTTCAATTAACAGTTCAGCAATAGCCAGATGACCTTTAAAAGATGCACCCATTAAAGCCGTATTTCCTTCTAAATCTTGAGTATTAACAGCAGCTTTATTTTCCAACAACAATTTAGCAGTTTCATATTGATTGCTATCACAAGCGATAATCAAAGGTGTACATCCTTTTTCATCTTTAATGTTCACATCTGCATTGCCTTTTAACAATTCATTTAACACATCTAAATCGCCCGTTCTGGCGGCATGAAGAAGTAATTCATGTTCTATTTGCATCTTATTAATATTAGTTCGTTAGGCTAATAACAAACGAAGATTATTAAGGTTTTAAACTACTTTAACACAGTAATCTTCTTTCTCATAGAAGGGATAGCCTCGCTAAGAATCAGTATCATATTGCGGTTGAGGTGAGTTTAGAACTGTAGATCTGTAATGGTATCAACATGAATATCGCCATATTTGTGAAATACTTTTATTCCTAAAACGCAGCTTTGTTTTAAATTGCCAACTTTTCTTGATAAGCATCTTCGCTAAAACCTAAAAGGATAGCTTTTCCATTTTGCTCAACAATAGGTCGTTTAATGGCACTTGTATTTTGCATTAGATAAGTAATTACTTTGTCTGCCGAATTAACATTGGCTTGTTCTTCCTTACTTAGTTTTTTAAAAGTTAACCCATTTTTGTTGATTACTTTTTCCCACCCAAAAGTATCAAACCACTCTGTTAGCTTTTCTGCACTCACGCCTTTCTTCTTAAAATCATGAAACTCGTAGTCTATATAATTAGCTTTTAACCAATCTTGGGCTTTTTTAACCGTGTTGCAATTTGGGATGCCGTAAAGTTTCATAGTTGTGGGTTATGAGTTGTGAGTTGCAAGTCGAATTGCAACATTAGGCAAACTTAAGTCTTTAAAATACAACTTCAAAGCATCAAACTCGTAACTTTTAACCTATAACTCGTAACTTCTTCTAATTCATCACATTTTTTTACGAGTTCATCACATTTTTTAAATAGGTAGCTTTATCCTTCTTAAAATTGTGGCATCAAACTAAAAAGCATGAAACAAAAAGATTTACAAAAGGCAGAATTTTGGATAGCAACCATACTCTATTGCGTGGCCATTATTATCCTTATATCTAATACAGGAGACAGAAGACATTCATTTGAATATTATAGAATTAAAAATGAGGGCTTAACCTTCTCTTACCTGTACAATTATTTTCTTCCTAAACTTTTCGAATATTCTGTCATCTATTTTGGTTTTCTATCAATTAACTTCTTAATTATTCCGCCATTAATTAAGAAACAGCAGAATACGCTAAATGGAATATTATTATTCGGCTTACTTGTGGTGATGGGCTTAGTAATCAGTATATCAAAAACTTATAGTTCATCTTACATTTTAGTTGAATATGATGATATTCAATCTGCGTATAACCGCATTTTCTTTAAAGGCTTTTCGAGTGCTTTATGGATAATCATTTCTATAAGTGGATATGTCTTATTGAAAGAGTTTATCAGTTATCTGATAGAAGACAATAAAAAAATTGAGGGTACTCAAAATCAAATCAAAGTTGATATCGGGTTTGGGCTTGCCTTTTGGTTCGTTGGATTGTTATTGTGGGTATCAGCCAGTGCGCCATTTGAAATTATGATTATATGGACTTTAGTAATACTAGCCAGCATAGGCATTTTTGTTTATGCATTGTATTTCTATCTGCCCAAACATTATGCAAGAGCCTATAAATTTAGAAGATATTTTTGGCAAATTATGTTGGCTACAGTTTTATCTGCATTACCTGTTTGCTTAATCACCTTGTTAATGGTAAGACAAGAAGAATTTGGAGCAATTGTTCTTTGTTTTCATTTTCCAACTCAAATTATTATAACCTTACCTTTAGCGTGGTATATTTATAAGAGCAGATTAGCTAATAGTAATCAGATTTCTACTTTAAGAACAGAACTTGGTAAATCTGATGCAAGTTTGAGTTTCTTACAATCACAAATAAACCCCCATTTTCTGTTTAATGCCTTAAATACTTTATACGGAACCGCCTTACAAGAAAATGCAGAACGCACTGGCGAGGGCATTCAGAAATTAGGAGACATGATGCGGTTCATGCTCCATGAAAATGTACAGGATAAAATTTCCCTAACCAGAGATGTTGATTATTTAGAGAACTATATCGCCCTGCAAAAATTAAGAACTTCTCGTTCTGCAGATATCGTTATCGATACTCAAATTGACGAGCAATTAAATAATTTTCAAATTGCCCCGATGCTTTTAATCCCTTTTGTAGAAAATGCATTTAAACATGGTATTAGCTTACAACAACCATCGCACATTAAGGTAACATTGCAAACAAAGGAAAATACCTTGTATTTTGATGTGCATAACAGCATTCATATTAAGCCAGATAATGACCCTGAAAAGTTAAAAAGTGGAATTGGATTGGTAAATGTAAAACAACGTTTGGCTTTATTGTATCCAGGTAAACACGAGTTGATTATCAGAGAAAGTGCAAAAGAGTTTTTTATTCATTTAACGATACAGTTGTAAATACCATTTAATATGAAATCAAAAATTATAGCTCTTTTAGCCTTATTGATATCTCTAAATAATTTATATGCTCAAAAAGTAGATTCCGCAGCATTAGGTATTCTAAAAAAATCATTTGATAAAATTGCTGAATTAAAAAACATCAACTACAAAATGGTTTTTAAGGATACTTGGATTACAGGTGGCGGAGTTGCTGAACATCAGGTTAATACCGCCTATGCCAATCAGTTCGAAAAAGAAAATACTTTGTATATTTTCAACGATAAATCTGCCAACTATATTACAAAAGATACGCTTTATCAATATCAAGAATATCCAGACAAAAGTGTTGAAGCATTTAGTAAATGGGATAGTCACAAAGCAAATAAATACAGCATATACAATTTATTAGGCAGTGACAGTAATTTTCTATCCAGCGAAACAGCTTCTATCTCTTTTAATAAAGCAAAATGGGCTGATGGTTTTTATGTGATAGATGAATTATATAAAACGGGAAAGAATGATAATGGAACAAAAACCACTATAAATAAATATACAAGGTATTTTATAGACAAAACAACACTTTTACCTGTTAAGAGCCTTTATTTTTCGCAATGGGAAAGTGATCGTCATGAGCAAACTATAGATATTTACGACCGCGAGGTTTCATTTCCAAAAGAAAATCCTGCATCAAATTTTCAAATGGATGTTTTTAAAACAATATCGCTTAGAAAAGTTAAGCCCGTTGTGGCAGAAGAAAGTTTTCCACTCTTGGGCAAGCTAGCGCAAAATTTTGTAGCTACAAACCTTAAAACCAATAAAAAAGAGAGTTTATCTAATTACAAAGGCAAAGTAGTATTATTAGATTTTTGGTATTTATCTTGCTCGCCTTGTCGCGAATTAATGCCTGTACTCCAACGATTAAGCAAAAAGTATACAAAGAACAATTTTGCGGTAATAGGCGTAAACATATCGGATAAAAACCAAACCGAAATACAAAACTACCTTAACGATAAAGGCTTTCAATACCCACAGCTTTATAATACTAGCCATGTTAAAGAACTATACAACCTTAAAGCCTTTCCTACAACTATTTTAATTAATAAAAAGGGGGAAATAGTAAATGCTCACATTGGTTATTCTGAAGATTTTGAAGAAAAAATATCAAAATTAATTGATAACCAGCTTAAAAAATAAACATGAAAATATTTAACAGGTTAGTCTTACTATTGGTTCTAAACATATGGTGTATTCAGAGTTATGCCCAATTTAAACTTAGTGGAAAGATTTTAGATTACGATGGCAAGGCAGAATTAAAAATAAATATCCCCTTAGTTTTTGGTTTCTATAAAGAAAATTCCGTTCAAATTCCTGTTGAGAAAGACGGCTCTTTTAACATCGTCTTACCAATTAAGGAATCAAAATTTGCCAATCTAATTTACAAAAGAACATTTCATACTTTGCTCTTAAATCCTAACAAAACCTTAACTACCAATTTAAAAGACACAACTTTAACTTTAATTAGCGGAATAGCTTTACCAGAAAACAATGTGATGCAAAAGGTGAATGTAGAAGAATACCCGTTCTTTTTTAAGAATGATGGGGGAAATGAATTTTCTAACCTTTCTTTTTTGCAACTTAAAGAACAAGTATTAAACCCCTATTTTACACAACGTGATGAGAAAATTAAAATAGTTAATGCATCAACTATTGCTGCCAAATACAAATTATTAATTGTTACAGAACTTAAATCTATAGCTTACAATTACATTAACGATTATGCAAGAACGCAAGTTTCTAATAAGCGAGTAGTAGACAGTTTAATCCTACAAGTTTTTGATAGAGCCGATTTAAAACCACTTACATTTCCTGCAGGTCCACAATATTTTGCTTTTGTAGATAATTATATCCGCTTTTTAGAAACCAAGGCATTTGTTAAAATTAAGGCGGAACAAATACCATCAAACCAACCTATTCCATATTTTGGGATAAGCTTGGATAGTGCAAACGTAATTGTAAAAAAATTCGATAAAAACTATTGGAGATGGATTGGCGCAACTCATAATTTTCCATTAAATATTGTTGAAAAATACACTTATCAGCAATTGGTAAATCTATATAACAATAAAGAATTAAGACCATTTAAAGGACTTTCAAGTGCCTTTAATAATCAATTCCCTCAAAGCATTCATTATCAAGATATCCTATCGAAAACAAATAGTTTACATAAAATGCTGAGTGAAAATGAAACCAATGCAAATATTCAAATTGCAACTGGTTTTGAAAAGTTAAATTCAATTGCCGAATTGATCCAATCTTATAAAGGAAAAGTAGTCTATTTAGATATTTGGGGAACGTGGTGTGGGCCATGTAAAGAAGAACTTGCTTTTATTCCTGAATTAAAAACTCGGTTTAAAGGGAAGGATGTAGTGTTTATTTATCTAGATATGGATGAAGAAGATAAAGATTCTTCATGGAGAGAGTTCATCAAAATAAATAAAATGGAAGGCATCCATTTGCGAAAAAATAGGCAAACAATAGCTCCAATCTGGAAGGAATTATTGGCGAATGCAAAAGATAAAGCAGAATATTATCCTCAATATTTTATATTTGATAAGGATGGAAAATTAGCAGTTACAAAAGCGCTAAGGCCTAGTTCAAAAGAAGCACTTTATACACAGTTGGAGAATTATTTAAAATAAATGCCTTTTATTATTTGTCAAACTAGCGTTAGTAGAAGAGCTAATTCAATAAATAAAAAATCCTTCGACTACGCTCAGGATGACATTTTTTATTTATTATATTCACAATACTTAAATAAGATGTCACGCTGAGCGTAGTCGAAGCGCCAATTCATAAAATAAATGAAATCATATTCAGTTTATATTTTAAAATGTAGTGATGGTTCTTATTATACTGGAATTACAAATGATATAGATAGAAGATTATATGAGCATCAAAATGGAGAAAATATAACTTGCTACACTTATAAAAGAAGACCTTTATCTTTAGTATTTTTCGAAAATTTTCCAGATGTAAATCAAGCTATAGAATTTGAGAAGCAAGTTAAAGGCTGGACAAGAATAAAGAAAGAAGCAATTATAAACGACAATTGGAATAAACTTAAAGAATTATCAATTTGTAAAAATAATACAAGCCATACTAATTACATTAAACCTTAAACTTCGACTACATATCTACCCGACAGACCAATGTTCGTAACTTAAGCATTGTCACTTTTCGACTACGTCAGGATGACATTTTTTTTGATTTTATATAAAACTTAATAATATTTTATAGGTAGCCAGCGCTCAGCCTAACAATTTTTACTTATATGATTGCAATAGCAATAGATGATGAACCCATAGCTTTAGACATTGTTGCAGCGCATGCTAGCAAGGTGCCATTTATTGAGTTAGAAGCCCAATTTACAAATGCTTTTGAAGCCATAACTTATCTTCAACAGCACAGAGTGGATTTGATTTTTTTAGATATTAAAATGCCCGATATTAGTGGAATTGAATTTCTGAAAGCTTTGAGCAAACCGCCAATGGTAATTTTCACCACTGCCTATAGCGAACATGCTGTACAAAGCTTTGAATTAGATGCTGTTGATTATTTGTTAAAACCTTTTTCGCTTTCTAGGTTTTTAAAAGCCTGCAATAAAGCAAAAGAACTTTTTGATTTACGTAATCAAGCGCCAGAAAGCAAAGCTGATTTTATCTTTATTAAAGATGGCTATGAGCAGATAAAAGTTTTATATCACGACATTTCATATATAGAAGCATCTGGGAATTACACACAATTTCATTTAACCAATGGTCGCTTGTTAAGCTCTCGTATTACGATAAATGAATTAGTTGATTTGTTGCCTCACAAAGAATTCATCAGAACTCATCGGGCATTTATTATTGCTAAAACTAAAATTAGCAAGTATGATCGTTCTCAAGTTTGGATTGGTGACCAAATCATCCCAATAGGCACAACTTATAGTGAATGTTTAAATCCCAAATCTCTAAAAGGGATTTAAATTACTTATTGAAAAGTGTCATTGTTTGTGCCGGGCCAATGGTTACAAAACTTTTAATCATCGTTACCCCCCTATTAATTAATGTTGGCAGCTCTTTTTGTTCATCCTTATCAAATTGACCTAATACGTAATCTGCTTGTTGACCTTTTCTAAAGTTATCACTAATACCAAAGCGCAAACGAGCATAATTTTGTCCACCACAAACTTCCTCAATGCTTTTTAAGCCATTATGCCCTGCGCTACTTCCTTGTAGTTTCATTCTTAATTTACCTAAAGGCAATGCTAAGTCATCCACCAAAACCAACACGTTTTCTGGAGCTATCTTTAAATCCTTCATCCAGTAATTAACTGCTTTACCACTTAAATTCATAAATGTAGTGGGTTTAATGACATGCAATTTTTTGCCTTTAAAACCAACTTCAGCATAATAGGCTAAACGTAAAAGCTCAAAGTTTCCACCCAAGCTTGACACTAATTCATCCGCAATGTTAAAACCAATATTATGTCTGGTATTGGCATATTCTGGGCCAATGTTACCCAAGCCAACGATGAGGTATTTCATTTTGTAAATTTAAAGCTAAAAGCTGAAAGATTAAAGACTAAAGCGAAAGAAGTCCAAAAGACCATTTCCAAAATCATCTTAAAAATCCTGCGTCTCCAAAAATCCTGATAAAAAAAGCGGTAAAGAATTTCTTCTATACCGCTTAATTAGTTAGTACAACTAGTGATATTAAATCTGTGAAATCCCGTTAATCGGTATAATCACTCTATAATTATTTACCTTTAGCTGCTTCTGTTTCTGCTTGTTTTAATGCTCTAGACATACCAACAGAAACGATTGTATCTTCTGGTGTATTAGTTACTACATAATCACCTTTTTCTAAATCACGAACGCGGAATAAGTTTCCAACTTCCATTTTAGAAATGCTCACTTCTATTACTTGAGGCATATTTTTTGGTAAAGATTTTACGCGTAGTTTACGTAATTTTTGAACTAATTTTCCACCCATTTTAACACCTGGAGAAGTACCTACCAATTTAACAGGAATTTCCATTACAATTTCTTTTTCATCAAATAATTGAAGAAAATCTACGTGCATTAATACATCTGTTAGTGGATGAAATTGAGCTTCTTTTATGATAGCTTTAGTTTTAGTACCACCAATGTTGATTTCTAAAAAGTTAGCTTCTGGAGTGTAGATAGCATCGTTTAAATCGGTAATTAATATAGCAAAGTGAACTTGCTCTTTACCACCATACAATACTGCAGGAACTTTACCTTCATAGCGAAGCTCTTTAGCATCGCGTTTCCCTACGTTCTCTCTTGGAGAACCGCTAATTGCGATTGTTTTCATTTTTTATTTATTTTAATTAGTATATAGTATTTAGTATAAAGCAGTTACACCTTATACAATTATTAAACTCTAAATAAATCACTTATTGAGCCGTGCTCATTTACATTGGCAATTGCTTTTGCAAATAATTTAGCTGTGCTCAATACTTTAATTTTAGCACTCTCTTGTTTTAGTGGAATTGTGTCTGTTACGATTAATTCTTCTAACATTGAGTTCTCAATTGTTTCGTACGCTTTCCCAGATAAAACTGCATGTGTACAAACTGCTCTTACACTATTTGCTCCATTCTCCATAATCAAAGCTGCTGCTTTAGCCAATGTACCAGCGGTATCGCAAATATCATCCATCAACACTATATCTTGTCCGGTTACATCTCCAATAATAGACATAGACTCTATTTCATTGGCACGTAAACGACGTTTATCACAAATTACTACCTCAGCATTAAAAAACTTTGCAAAAGTACGAGCCCTGTAAGATCCGCCCATATCTGGAGAAGCAATAGTTAAGTTTTTTAAACCTAGGCTTTTAATATAAGGCACAAAAATAACCGATCCATCAAGATGATCTACCGGAATATCAAAGAAACCTTGTATCTGTGCAGCATGCAAATCCATTGTCATGATGCGATGAATACCTGCTGTTTTTAATAAATTAGCAACCAACTTTGCTCCTATTGCTACACGGGGTTTGTCTTTTCTATCCTGACGAGATAAACCATAATAAGGGACCACCGCTGTAATGTAATGTGCTGAAGCTCTTTTAGCTGCATCAACCATTAACAAAAGTTCCATTAAATTATCGCTCGGCTGATTAGTAGATTGAACTAAGAAAACGTCACTTCCTCTAATTGATTCATCAAAAGAAGGCTGAAACTCGCCATCACTAAACCGACTTAAAGTTACACTTCCTAGTGGTTTGCCGTAAGCTTCGGCAATTTTTTTCGCTAAATCTTTTGTACCGCTTCCGGCAAAAATCTTAACTGGGTTAAATTGCAATGGCATGATTTGCGGGTATCAATGCTGGTTAAAAAAAATCGGATTGCGGTTTTATTCACAATCCGAAAAAAAATTGTTGCCCGACCAGGATTCGAACCTAGACAAACGGTACCAAAAACCGTTGTACTACCTTTATACTATCGGGCAATTTTCCACATCAAGTGTTGTTCTGAAATGGAATGCAAATTTACGCTAATTTTTTATAGCTGCAAGTCCGAATTCAAAAAAAATTAAAATATTTTCAAAAGTGCATTTATCAGCCCATTAAACCGTTAATTTTTGTTAAAAGAGGTTATTATTTTCCATTAATATCAATCTATTTCATTATTTTCGGCTGCATTTTTATGTGCCAAACAATTTATTATTACCAATTTGTACAATGAATTATTCTAAAATAAACAACATAATAGGCTGGATTTGTTTCTTTATAGCCGCTGTAACCTATATTCTAACTTTAGAACCTTCTGTAAGTTTCTGGGATTGTGGTGAGTTCATTGCCTCTGCACTTAAAATGCAAGTTGTACACCAACCAGGTGCACCCTTATTTTTAATGATTGAACGTTTCTTTTCATTACCTGCCTTTGGAGATGTTAAAAAAGTTGCCTATTTCATGAACATGGGGTCTGCAATTGCTAGTGCTGCAACTATTTTGTTCCTTTTTTGGACTATTACTGCACTCGCAAAAAAGATTTTGGTTAAAAAGAACGAAACCATAAGCAACTCTACCTTGATTAGCATTATGGGCGCTGGTTTAGTTGGAGCTTTAGCTTACACATTTTCAGATAGTTTCTGGTTTTCTGCTGTTGAGGCTGAGGTTTATGCCTTATCGTCTTTATTTACAGCAGTTGTATTTTGGGCAATTTTAAAATGGGAAGCAGTTGCAGATGAACCACGTGCAGATAGATGGCTATTGTTTATTGCCTATATCATGGGGCTTTCAATTGGTATTCACTTGCTAAACTTACTTACTATCCCGGCTATTGGATTTGTATATTATTTCAAAAAAACTGAGAAACCTACTACACAAGGTATTTTTAAAACCTTTGGTATTGGTGTGCTAATCTTGGCTGTAATTCAGTACGGAATAATTCAATACTTGGTTAAATTTGGAGCTTATTTCGACTTGTTTTTTGTGAACACACTTGGAATGGGCTTTGGAATGGGTGTACTTTTCTTTGCTCTTTTATTAATTGGAGGATTAGTTTGGGGCATCCGCTACTCTATTAAACGCAACAAGAAAATTTTAAACTTAGCTCTACTATCTACTACGCTTATCATTTTTGGTTACGGTTCGTTTGCTATGATCATTATCAGAGCTCAAGCAAAACCTAACTTAAACAACAGTAATCCTGATAATGCTTTCTCTTTTTTAAGTTACTTAAACCGTGAACAATATGGCGATAGGCCTTTACTTACAGGACCAAACTATAATACACTTCCTAAATACACAGACGAGGGCTATCCTGTAATTGATACCGGTGAGAAAATATATAGAAAAGGTGCTGAAAAATATGAAGTAGCTGGTGTTAAAACAAGTCAGGTATATGGTGTAACAGACCGTTTTCCTGATAGTTTAAAGCGTTTACAAAAAACTGTTCTCTTCCCAAGAATGTATAGTGAAGAAGCTAGACATGTAAGTTATTATAAAGATTGGATGCATTTGAGCGATCAAGATGTACCAACTGTTTTTGATAATATTGGATTTTTTGCAAGCTACCAAGTTGGCTTTATGTACATGCGTTATTTTGCTTGGAATTTTATAGGCAGACAAAACGAAGATCAAGGTCAAGGTAGTTTATATGAAGGCCGTGCAATTAGTGGCATTAAGCCAATTGATGCGCTTAGTTTTGGCGACCAAACAAACCTACCTCCATCAATTACAGAAAGTACTTCCTATAACCGTTTCTTTGCTTTGCCACTAATTTTAGGAATATTAGGAGCACTATGGCACTTTACCAGAAACCCTAAAGATGGCGGTATCATTGGTTTATTGTTTATCTGCACTGGTATAGCCATTGTAATTTACCTTAACCAGAAACCAATGGAGCCAAGGGAAAGAGATTATGCCTATGTGGGGTCTTTCTACGCTTTTGCAATTTGGATTGGCCTCGGGGTACTCGCCCTAAAGGAATGGGTATTTAAGAAACTATCTCCAAAAACCGCAGCTATTGGAGCCACAGTAATTGCCTTAGGTATGGCACCAATATTAATGGCTAGCCAAGGCTGGGATGACCACAACCGTTCTGAGAAAATGGTTGCCCATGATATTGCGGTTAGCTATATGGAATCTTGTGCACCAAATGCAATATTGTTTACCTATGGAGATAATGATACTTACCCACTTTGGTATATTCAGGAAGTAGAAGGGGTCAGACCAGATATTCGTTTAGTTAATTTAAGCTTATTCGACACCGATTGGTACATTAATGGTATGAGACGTAAAGTTCATCAATCAGAACCATTACCAATTACGATGAAAGAGTCTCAGTATGTTTCTGGTGTAAGAGATTATATGAGATTTACTGATGCACAAATACAAGGTAATGTAGAACTTAAAGAAGTTGTAGATTATTTATTACAGGGTGATAACGATTTACCAACCAAAAATTTAAAGTTAACGGTAAATCTTCAAGATGTAATTAATACAGGCACTCTACCTGCAAGTGAGGCTAACAAAATTGTTCCTGTAATGGAATGGAAATTTAACAAGGGCTATATTACCAAGGGTACATTAGCTATGTTTGACATACTTGCACACAACAACTGGAAAAGACCTATTTATTTCTGTAGCACAGTTCCTTCAGAGCAATTTAATGGTTTAGACAACTATTTATATAACGAAGGCTTAGCATTGCGCTTGTTGCCTTTAAAAAAGGATAGCTTAGAAGATACAGGCGAGCAACCTATTAATTTGGATCCGATGTATAACCACGTTATGAATAAATTTAAATGGGGTAACATCAAAACTGCTTCCTATTTAGATTCTCAATCAGCAGACGATGTTTCTATATTTAACAACATGTTTAACAGTTTAATAACTGGATTGATTAAAGCAGGTAGAATTGATGATGCTAAAAAAGCGATGAAAAAATATGATGAAGTAATGCCTACAAAAATATACGGCATTCGCATGATGATGGGTGTTGCTACTAGAGCACAAAACTTATACATTTTAGGCGAAACTAAAAAAGCAAATGATTTGCTTAAGAAATCTGCCGCCTATATCCAGAAAGAACTAACTTACCTTGCTGATGTTTCAAAAAGTAAAGGTGGTGAAATAGTTGGTGGGCAAAACGGTCAAATTGGATTAAACTATGGTCTATTGCCTATGGCACAAACTGCAGCTCAATATAAACAAATGGATTTAGCCAAGCAATTGGCTAGCCAATATGAAGCATTGGATAGCAGATTTGATAATATCTTTAGCCGTTCGAGACAACAACAGATGCAAGAACAATCAGGAGGACAATAGTCTCTGAAAATGATAAAGCACAAAAAAAAGCTTCTCGAAATCGAGAAGCTTTTTTTATTAGTAAAGGATTAAAAATTAACCTTCAACTACTACGCCCATTGCACAGAATTTATCAATTCTAGTTGAAATAAGCTTGTCTGTATTTTGCTTGCCTAGTTCTTTAAGGTCTTTTAAAACTTGCATCTTAAGTGTTTCTCCCATCAATTCTGGGTTCTGATGTGCGCCACCAAGGGGTTCTTTCACTATCCCATCTATTAATTGGTTTTTAAACATATCATCAGATGTTAGTTTCAAACATTCTGCAGCTTTCTCTTTAAAATCCCAACTTCTCCATAAAATAGAAGAGCAAGATTCTGGAGAGATTACAGAATACCAAGTGTGTTCTAACATATATACTTTGTCTCCAATACCAATACCTAATGCTCCGCCAGATGCGCCCTCTCCTATGATAAAGCAAAGAATTGGCACTCTCAACACAGACATTTCTAATAAATTACGAGCAATCGCTTCTCCTTGTCCGCGTTCTTCTGCTTCTAAACCTGGATAAGCACCCATTGTATCAATAAAAGAAATAACAGGTTTGTTGAATTTTTCTGCTAAACGCATTAAACGTAAGGCTTTTCTATAACCTTCTGGATTTGCCATACCGAAATTACGGTACTGACGCTCCTTGGTGTTTTTTCCTTTTTGATGACCGATAACCATAACTGTTTGACCATCGATAGTTGCAAAACCACCAATAATAGCTTTGTCATCTTTTACAGTTCTATCGCCATGCATTTCAATGAAATCATCGCAAATCATGCTGATATAATCCAAAGTTTGTGGTCTTTCTGCATGACGAGACATTTGAACTTTCTGCCAGCCAGTTAAATTGCTGTAAAGCTTTTTACTGGTTGCGTCTACCTTCTCGTCTAGTTCAGTTAGTGTTGCAGACATGTCTACCTTTGTCTTATCGGCAACTTGCTTTACCTTTTCAATTTGCTGCATCAAATCAGCTAAAGGTTTTTCGAAATCGAATGATGTTTTGATCTGTTCCATAAGCGGGTTACAAAACTACGATAATTAGATAAAAGAACAAAGAGCAAAGATTAAGGATAATTTGCTTACCTCACTTAGCGGCTAATATTAATGTTTGATTATCAATACTAGTTCTTTAGTCTTTGCTCCCACTCGTACAGCTTTATACTTTCATCTTTTTTAAAACTTAGCTGGTACGCCTGGTTTTGGCAAAGCTTTTTCAATAAACTCTCTTATATGGTCATTACCCATTTTAAGGTCTGGTTTACGCAAGTACATCATGTGCCCGCTTTCGTAACCTTCCCAGCTCATTCTGTCTTTTAACTTGCCACTAGGGTCCATTTGCCACATGTTATATTTGGCGTTGAAATAATCACAAGCACCATCATAATAACCAGATTGAACCAATACATGTAAATATGGGTTTTGTGCCATAGCTGCTCTTAGGTTTTCACCAGAATTGTCACCAGTTCTATCCCAGGGATTAACAGGACCAAACATATTGTATTTTAAATCTGTTTTGTAATTGAGTTCATTGCGGATGTACATATTAATTGCAGGGGTAAATGAATGCAACCATGAAGTTAGTTCTGCATTGTAATCTGGACTTTCTCCGGCTGCTGCCCTATCAATTCCTTTATACCTCGAATCTAATCTACCCACAGTAAAGCCTTTATCTCTGAGTAATTCTTTCCAAAATAAATTGGTAGAAACATCTAAGTTATTCTGTAAAATAACTTTTTCAGCTATTCCAGAGTATCTTGCCATTCTAGCTGCTATTTTTTGCTTTTCTTCTATTGGCAAAAACCCACCTTTTGCAATTGCAGGTATCAATTCATTTACAGTAAATTTCTCTACTTCTGGCAACATGTCTGTTAACTTTTTACCTTGCAGATCTGATGGCAACATTTTATGGTACCAAGCCGTAGCAGCAAAATAGGGTAATCTTAATGCAGCATCCATAACTGTACCTCTTTCTATACCAAGCTCTGTTGGCGATACTAAAATAACACCATTTAAATACATCCATTGGTTACTTTGAAGTTCTAAGGCTAATCCAGAAACGCGTGTTGTACCATAACTTTCACCGATTAAAAACTTAGGGGATGCCCAACGGTTATTACGAGTTACAAAAGTATTGATCCACTCTGCCAAATATTTGATATCAGCTCTTACGCCAAAGAATTTACTAGTTGGCACATCTTTGTTTGTTATACGAGAATAGCCTGTATTTACTGGATCTATGTAAACAATATCTGCTATATCTAAAATCGATGTATTATTGTCTTTGTAACCATAAGGTTGAATTGGATAGCCTTCATCGTCAATATTTAACACTACTGGGCCAGTGTAAGCGATATGCATCCAAACTGAGGCAGAACCTGGACCACCATTAAAAGAAATTACCAGTGGACGGCTATCTTTATTTTGAATATCGGAACGCTCATAATAGGTATAAAATAAACCAGCAATAGGTTTTCCATCTTCATCCCAAACAGGTAAGGTACCCGTTGTAGCTTTGTAAGGAACAGATTTGCCTCTAATTGTTACTGTGTGGTTGGTAATCACAGCACTTTCTGGAACAATTGTTCTTGAAGCTATATTCGAATTGGTTTTTACTTCTTCTTTAACTTGAGCTGATGCTGCAGGAGTAGTTGTTGTAGTTGGCCTTGGACCGTTTTGATTTTGACCACCTTGAGGTCGTTGTTGCGCAAATGCAATGCTAACAAAACTTAATGCAATAAGTGTTGAGGTAAAGATTTTCTTCATTTGAGATACGGTTTATTGATATTTTATAAATATCAAAAATTGAAAACCATATTTAGCAACGAACACGAAATTGTTACTTCGATAAGCTGCAGCTTCCCAGATTAAAAATCTTTAATTAATAAATCAATTCTTTAAAATCGGCGCTAAAAACTTCTCCTTACCATCTATTTTTTGCTTGTAGGTTAAACCTAAAATTTTAGCAATTAGCGGATAGATATTTACATTTTCGAATGCTGGTATTTTTAATCCTGATTTAAAATTTGGTCCCCAAGCATAAAAAATTGCATGCATATCTTGGGTGGATGGATCAAAACCATGTTGGCCAATGTCTGGTTTAATACCATTGATACTAAAAACCTTTGGTAAGCGTGGGACTAATAAAATATCTCCCAACCTATTGTATTTATCTTCTCTTCTATTGTAGTGCCATGCCTTCGGAATATTTTTGCTTAAATAAACATCGTAATCTATTGCTTCCGCTTTTAATGCTTTATAAGTTGATTTAATGTATTGCTTTTCATTTGCATAAACATGCAAAAGGGAATTACCAGGAGGAACTTTAAAATGACTTAAATCAATTGCCTTTGGCAATGGGATTGTATTTTCTCTATCAATTGTTGCCATTCCGTGATCTGAAAGAACTATAAAATTAACATCTAATCCACTTGCTTTTGCAACCTCAACCAATTTACCCACTGCATCATCTACAATTTGAACAGCAGCCCTAGTTTCTTCAGAATCTGGTTTGTAACTATGTGCTGCCTTGTCTACTTGCGGAAAATATAAAGCTATGAAGTGTGGGCGTTTATCATCGGGTAATTGCAGCCAGTTCTTAACTACAGCAACCCTTCTATCTATCGGAATGATTTCATTATAATTATAAAGATAGGTTGGTCTAATTCCATCCATAGAAATTTCTGAACCTGGCCAGTAAAAAACAGCGCTTAACATTTTTTGCTGTTCTGCTATTACCCAAAGTGGCTTACCTCCATACCACGAACTATCAGTAGCCATTTTTTTATCAGCTCTCCTAAAAACCACATTAGTTGCTTTATCATAAAAAATGTTATCAACCACCCCATGATGAGATGGATACAAGCCCGTTGTGATAGTGTAATGATTCGGAAAAGTTAAGGAAGGATATGATGGTTTTAAATAATCAGCTTGTACACCACTTTCTCTCAATTTAATTAAGTTTTTAGCTTGATATTTATCTGCTAAATCCCACCTAAATGCATCTAGTGAAATTAAAATTACATACGGTTTTTTCTGTTGCTCAATACTGTTATATCTATTAAGAACTACTTTCTGAGTAGTATCTTGAGCATTTAATGTTAGAAATAGAACCGAAAAAACTAGCGTAAGTAATGAAAATCGCATTGTAAGTAATTAGTTTAAGGCTTGCTTACTGTAAATGTGATATTCTCCAGGCGCAAGCGTTGCCCCAAATGTAGTACTTCCTAAATTAATATTCGATCCACCAGTTGCATCAATCCACGTTCCTGAAGCTCCGAAGTCTATGCTAGCTGTTTGAGAAGTTACATCAAAGTTACCTATCACAACTACAGTGTTTGTCCCATTAGTTAGTTTAATATATTTAATTCCTCCTGTTGTACTATAGGTATAAGTTGGACTTGAGAATATGCTATTGTTCTTTTTTAGTTTAATGAATTTAGAATAAGCATCATACAATGCTTTGCGCCTGCTATCATTGTAATAATCCCATTTAATTGGCTTATCTCCTGTACGTCCATTATAATCTATACTATAATCATAACCTAATTCGCCAAACTGCCAAATCATTTTTGGACCAGGAATAGCAAATAAAAATGCAGCCGCCATTTCATCACGTTTTAATGCTGTTGTTAAATCTTTTATAACATATCCACCAGATGCATTACCATAGCTTACATTTTTAAAGGTTAAGCGTTCTTCATCATGGCTTTCCATATAATTAATCAAGTTCTCTGACTTTGCGAAATTATGCTTATTGAAAAATCCCCAAGAAAAATCTGATGTCGGTATCCACCCCATTGTGGCTTCGTTCATATTATAGTTGATATTATTCCACAACATCATACCGTCTTCCGCCAATACTTTTTCTTCGCTGGCATCTGCAAAATGTTCTAATATTACATAAAAATTATTTGGGTCAATGCTCTTGATATAACTATTGTATTCTTTCCAAATCGCAACACGACTGGCATCATAAGCAGCAAAGGCTCCATCAGCATTAGAAAAGTTTTGAGTAAACCCTTTTGATAAATCGAACCTAAAACCATCTACTTTGTACTGTTGCATCCAATGTTTAATGGCTGCTTTTACAAAATACTTTGTCGCTGGGCTTTCGTGGTTAAAATCGTAGCCTACATTATAGGGGTGCTTTGCATCAGGGTTAAACCAAGGGCTATTTGTTGTTGGCTTAGTGCCATCAAAATATAATTGCACCATAGGTGACTGTCCGAAAGAATGGTTAAAAACCATATCCATAATCACGGCAATACCTCTTCCATGGCACTCATCTATAAAATTCTGAAGTGCTGTTTTTGTGCCATAATATTTATCGGGGGCAAAATAGTAGGACACATTGTAACCCCAACTTAAGTTACCTTCAAACTCTGTAACTGGCATGAGTTCAATTGCATTTATACCTAAACTAACCAGATAATCTAATTTTTGCAAGGTAGAAGTATAATTGTGTTCTGTGGTAAAATCTCTTATTAGCAATTCATAAACCACTAAATTATCTTTAACTGGCCTAGTAAAATTACCATTTTTCCACGAATAAACTGGCTGATTTGCTTGCATTACACTTACTATCCCTGTTGTTTTACCTGTTGGATAAGCTTTTAAATTAGGATAGGTTACCGTAGAAATGTAACTGTCATTATTAGGATCTAAAACTTTTTCACAATATGGATCAGCAACTTTTAACCCAGCATCTACTAGGAATTGGTAAGCATATTCTGTATTGGGATTTAGATTATCTATTTGAATCCACCAAGTATTCCCATCTGGTGCCAATTTCATTTGATGTGTTGGCAAAGTTTGCCAATCATTAAAATCTCCAATTAAATAAACAGAAGATTTTGAAGGTGCAAATAAAGTTACAATTGCGGTTGTGCCACCATTTATAAATGCAACTCCATCCTTCGCTCCAGCAGGTAATGAGTATGTAGTTGGTGAAGGTATTGGTGGTGTAATTGGTAGTGGTTCTGGTTCTGGGAACGTTCCCGATTTTTTACAAGAAGCGATAATAAGGCTGGCCCCTAAAAGGCAATAAAATAATTTTTTCATGGTATTAGTTGGCTGTTTCTAGCACAATAACTTCATCAAGTGTAGTTTGATTTGGAGTTATGGTTAGCTGTACATTTTGGTTAGTTAGGGTAGATTTTACTACACTTTTATCTTTTAGTAAATATGCTTTAATGATCTTTTTGTTCGGAAATTTAGGAAGATTTATTGTTGTTTCTGTATTTTTTAAAACATGAATATACATTTTATTTCCCTTTTGCGTAATACAACCCCAATCTTGCGGCTTTAAATAGCCTGCTTTTGTGCCATAAATGCTTTCTCCGTAAATGCTAAGCCACTTCCCCATTCCATTTAATCGGTCGATAAATTCTGGCTGTATTTTACCATTTGGCATTGGACCAATGTTTAACAAAAAGTTACTGCCCAATCCAGCTGCCTTAACTAAATAATCAACCAATTGCTTTTGAGTTTTAAAGCTATCATCTTTAATATTATAGCCCCAAGAATTATTTAAAGTTTCGCAGGTTTCTAAAGGTAATTTATCTGATGCTTCTTGAAAACTTAAGCCAGATTTATTCTCTCCAGGTAAATCACGCTCAAACATTTGAAAATCTTCCCCAACAAAAGGTGTAAGGTGATGGTTATTGCCAATCATACACTGTGGTTGTAATTTATGAATTAGGCCATATATTTCATCATATTTCCAATCTATTCTCGAACTTCTATCTGCCGCACCTTCTGGCTGAGTTTGATCCCAGTGTCCATCAAACCAAATTCCTCCTATTTCCCCATAATTGGTTAGTAATTCAGTCAATTGGTTTTTCATGAATTGGAGGTAACTAGCATAATTACTTTTTGCTGTTCTTCCACTCCCTTGTCCTGTCCTTCCCGTCTCATAAGGATAATCATCTCTGCGCCAATCTAGCAGAGAATAATATAAAAAAAGTTTTATGCCTTGCTTATGGCACTCATCTGCCACCATTTTCACAATGTCTTTTTTATATGGAGTATTCATGATGTTAAAATCAGAATATTTGGTATCCCACATGCTAAAACCATCATGGTGGCGCGTAATTAGAGTGATATACTTCATGCCTGCATTTTTTGCCATAGTTACAAATTGTGCAGCATCAAAACTTGTTGGGTTAAAAAAATCTTGTAATTGAGTATAACTAGTTGCTTTAATTTTACGCTCGTTCATTACCCATTCTCCAGCTCCAGGAATACTAAATGGACCCCAATGAATAAATAAGCCAAATTTTGAATCTGAAAACCATTTACGATTTTGAAGATTAGATTCTGTTGGCGTGTATTGAGCAAAAACCTCAACCGCAATTATTAACAAAAACGCTATGCAAAAGATTTTTTTCATTTTAATTTGGTTAGAGAGCGTACCAAAAATACTTAATATTAGGTATTTACATCTATAAAATTAACTGTAATTTTCATCTTCTCATTTATTGAAAACAAAACAGTTTAGCATAATCATTAGCGGTGATTTTAATTACTTACCACTAAATATAATAATTTAAATGTACAAATTTTTATTATTGCTCTCTTTAGGATATTTCATAAATACAACTGTATTTGGACAAAATTATGCTACAATAAAAGTTGGGAAGGCATCGGTTCTGCAAGAAGATGAAACTAGCTTATTTGAAAAGCTTATTGTTAAGTTCAATAGGCTAATTGACACAAAGTCACGTAAAGATGCTTTACACTATTTAGCACAAGCTGAAGATCTTGCCTCAAATTTCAAAAAAGAAGAGTTAAAAAATGCGCAAGCAGAACTTGCATTGGCATTTGCAAAAGCTAGACTAAGGAAAAAAGCTAAAATGTACCAGCAAAGAGCGATTAGTAAAAATCGTGGGGAAGCTAGCGAGAACTCAATTGCAAATTTAAATAAACTTAGTGCAAGTTTTGCTTTATTAAATGATACTACTGGATTAAAAAACTTGTTTGAGAAAGCCATTAGTGATGCTTCAAAAGTAAACAAGAAACCAGTAAAAATTGCCTACGTAAATGGGCTATTGGGTGTTAATGAAACGGGAAAAGCATCAACTTTGTTAAATGAACTTTACTCAGACACGCCTTTATCTACAGCAGAGAGGGCAGAGATATTAAGTTTATTAATTATCAATTCTCTAAAGTTAAATCAATTTCAGTTTTTAGAAAAGTATTACCAAGAGTTGTTAACCTTAAAATCTGTACCAACTGCTAATTATTTTTTAGCAAATGGGATGTATTTAGAGCATAAAAAACAATATACCAATGCAATTAAAAATTACCAGCAACTATTGGAAGCTTTTAATGCCGGCAAAAGAGAAGTTATTTACTTGGATGGAATTTTACAACTAGCTCAGCTCAACAGCATACAACTAAAGAAAGATAGCGCAGCTTATTTTTTTAAACTAGCAGCTACTGCCATACAAAAACCATTTAATACTACAGCAATAGGTATTAGATATATAAAATTATATCAAGCACATCAACTTCGTTTCAATCAAACTACACCTGCTTTAAATAAAGCCATAAATGATCGGGATTCTCTTTATAAAAATGAATTGATTACAATAACGAGAGAACTAACTTATAAACACAAAATAGAAGAAGACAAACAAAAAGTAGAATCTCTTAAAGAAAAAAGAGCGTTAGATGCTTTAATAATTACAAAGAACAAGCAACGCTCTTTATTAATTATAAGTTCTTTAATCTTGCTAGTTATAGCTGCCGCATCTATAATTTACATTCTATATCAACGCAGAAAACAAAGTAATTTATTGCACTTGGCAGAACTAGAAAGATTAAAACAGTTACATAAAACAGAGGTAATCAAAAAATTATCAGCTTATCAGGAAGCAGAACGTTGGCGAATTGCAGATCAGCTACATGATGAAGTGGGTTCGATGATTTCAGTAGTTAGGCTAAACCTTTCTCCTAACCCACAAAAAGCAGAAGTTATAACGGAAGAAAAACTAGAAACTGCAAATAGAATTTTGTCTGATGTGGCAAATACAGTGAGAGAAATGAGTCATGAATTAATGCCTGTAGCCATTAGGCAATACGGCTTAATAAATGCAATTGAACAATTAATCAGTGACATTAACACTTCGGGCAAAATTTACATTGAGCATTTAATTTTTGGCTTTGATAATCTTTCAAAATACCCTGAAGATTTCCAAGTTAGTTTTTATCGCATTATACAAGAACTTTTCCAAAACATAGTAAAACATAGTAAAGCTACAAATGCTATATTTCAGTTAATGGAACATCCAGATTCGATAAATCTTTACATTGAGGACAACGGAAAAGGAATGGAAAATGAAAAACCCCAAAAAAGTGGTAAAGGGATTGGATTATTGGCTAACAGAATTGATTATTATGAAGGGAAAATTAGCATTGAAGGACAACCTGGTAAAGGAACACTCATTGTAGTTGACATCCCTACCATCCACATGACTAAAGTAGAAGCTGAATAAAAGAGATCAAAATTATGGAAAACTTAAAAATATTTATTGCCGATGATCACCAGATACTAATTGATGGTTTAACATCTTTCTTTAACGAATTAGATGGTTTTGAGGTAATTGGCCACGCTAACGATGGTTTAATTTTATTACAAGAGATCGCAACAAAAACACCAGATATTGTATTGTTAGATTTAAATATGCCAAAGTTAGATGGCATGGCAACCCTTAAAAAATTAAAGGACAATTATCCGAACATTAAAGTGATTATTCTTTCAAATTACCATCAATCACAACTTATTAAAGAAGCGAAGGCTTTAGGAGCGAATGGTTATGTTTTAAAGAATGGATCAAAAAGCGATCTACTTTCGGCTATAGAAACAGTGCAAACCGGTAAATTTTATTTTCCTGAAGAAGAAAGTAAGATAGAAAACCAATCTCTTTTTACCGATGAGTTTATGAAAAAACATCAGTTAACAAAGCGTGAAGTAGAAATCATTAGGTTAGTCTGTAAAGAATTAAATAGCAAGGAGATTGCTGATAAGTTATTTATAGCAGAGTTTACCGTTACCACTCATCGGAGAAACATTTTAAGCAAACTTGAAATTAAAAATACACCTGCCTTAATAAATTTTGCCAAGCAAAATGGAATAGCATAATAAACATCTGTGCTTAGAAAATTTACGTAAGTATAAATACCCAATATGAAATTAATATGACAATCATAGTAAAAATCGTTTAAATTAGACTACTTTAGCTAAAATATAAAATCTGCCTACACTACCCTTTACACAAAATATGACAAAGAAAGTCAAATTTACCAATACAAATAAATCTACCTTTTATGCAACTTTACGTAAACGCGTTGATGAACATTTTGAAGATAACCAACTTAGCATTCATGCAAATGGCGCAATGTGGTTTAAAACAGTTTTCTTTTTAGGTTCTTTTATTGCCTTATATTTTGGTGTTTTACTTGGAGATTTCAATCCCTTGGTTAAACTTGGCCTAGCAATTTTGTTAGGTATATTTGGTGCTTTTGTTGGTTTTAATATTTGCCATGATGCAATCCACAAAGCGTTTTCAGATAAACCTTTCATCAATAAATCTTTCAGTTTTCTTTTTAGCCTAATTGGAGCAAGTGCCTATGTTTGGAGTATTTGCCACAACATAGTTCATCATACTTACACCAACATTTCTGGACATGATGAAGATATAGACGTTGCTCCGGGATTGATTCGCTTTTGTGAAGATGAGCCTGTAAATAAAATACAACGTTACCAACATATTTATGCTTTTGGCCTTTACAGTTTGGCAATGCTGTCTTGGGTTTTCAGAAAAGATTATAAAAAATTCTTCCAAACTAAAATTGGATCTCAGGTTGCAAACCATCCAAAAATTGAATATTTTAATTTATTTTTCTTTAAATTTTTATATTATTTCTTATTCATAATTTTACCGCTTATCGTTATTGATATTGCCTGGTGGCAATTTTTAATCGGCTTTTTAGCAATGCAATTTGCACAGGGCTTAGTATTAGGCTTGGTATTTCAATTGGCTCATGTTGTTGAAGGAACAAGTTTTCCCCTACCTAATGAAGATGGAAATATAGAAGAAGCCTGGGCGGCACACCAAATGATGACTACTGCAAATTTCGCAGTAAACAGTAAACTCGTAGGTTTTTTATGTGGTGGCTTAAATAGACAAGTAGAACATCATTTATTTCCAAAAATTTGTCATATACATTATCCAGCAATTGGATCAATAGTTAAGACGACTGCTTTAGAATTCGGATTACCATATATAGAAAGTCCTACTTTTTTAAGTGCATTAGGTTCACATTACCGTATGCTTAAAAAACTTGGTAAAGAGGCTTACGTTGCAAAAAAGGAAGTTGCAAAAATACCATGTTTGCTTACTGCAAAAATCAATATTCCACAAGCTTCTTAGAAATCATAAAATGTTTTATTTTTGCTTGAACAAATAAATTATTTGTTTGTTAAATTAGCGGTAATATTCCTTTTCATGATAAACCTTCTATTATAATATGGATTTTGGCTTCATTCGTGGAGGGGGCGAAAGTAGCGCCTTAATTCGCTCTATTGATTGGAATAAAAATCCCCTTGGCCCTATAAATCAATGGCCTCAAAGCTTGCGCACTACACTTAGCATTGTTTTAAATTCTAAATTCCCTATGTTTTTGTTTTGGGGGCCAGATCTTATTTGTTTTTATAATGATGCTTATCGCCTGAGTTTAGGAAATAATGGAAAACATCCTCAAGCTATGGGGCAAAAAGGAATAGAAACTTGGCCAGAAATCTGGGATTTTATTAAGCCGTTAATTGACCAAGTGCTTGCTGGCGGAGAAGCTTCCTGGAATGAAGATCATCTCTTGCCTATTTACCGTAATGGCAAAATTGAAGATGTGTATTGGACCTTTAGTTATAGTCCGGCATATGATGAAACTGACAAACCTGCTGGAGTGTTTGTAACTTGTACTGAGACAACGGCTAAAGTTTCGTCGTTGAATTCTATCAACGAGAGCAAAAATGAGCTAGAGTTTGCTTTAAATGCAGCTGAACTTGGAACTTGGGATTTAGATCCATTAACTAATAAATTTACTGCGAACAAAAGGCTAAAAAAGTGGCTTGGTTTTGAACCAGATACCGAGATAGACTTAAATTTAGCTTTAAATGCCATAATTGCAAAAGATAGACAAAGGGTAAGCGATGCTATTGCAAAAGCATTAGACTTTTCATTGGGCGGGAATTATGCAATTCAATACACCATCGTTAATTCAAAAAATGGTAGGGAGAGAGTAGTTAAAGCTAAAGGTAAAGCACTCTTTAATAATGAGAAAATTGCTTACAAATTAAGTGGCACATTACAAGATATAACCGAAGAAGTTGCGGCACAAGCTGCTTTTAAAGAAAGTGAGGAAAATTTTAGGAAGCTAATCTTACAAGCTCCAGTTGGGATGATTATTTTAAAAGGAGAAGATTTTTTCGTTGAATTGGTTAATGACGCCTATTTAAAGTTAACAGGAAAAAGCAAGAAAAATTTCGCAGACAGACCTTTATGGGAGGCAATGCCAGAATCTAAAACCTTAGGATTTGATACTATTTTAAAAAAAGTAATGCGTACTGGAGTTGCTCATCACGGAAATGAGCAGCCACTTAATTTAATTAGAAATGGGCAAAAAGAAACCATATACATCAATTACGTTTACGAGCCTCTAAAAGATATTGATGGAAGTATCAATAGAATTATGGTAGTGGCAGTAGATATTACCGAAATACTTGCAAGTAAACTAAAAATTAAAGATGCTGAAGAAAGAGCTAGACTAGCTGCAGTTGCTGCAGGTGTTGGTACTTTTGATTTAGATTTGCGCAATGGCGATTTGAAAACTTCTGAACGTTTTGATGAAATTTTTGGATTTGATAGGAAAGTAAACCGAGCTGATTTTGTAAATGCAATTCATGCAGATGACCATGAAATTAGACTTAACGCACACCGAAGGGCATTAAGTAGCGGCCAAATTTTTTATGACGCAAGAGTAGTATGGAAAGATAATTCTCTTCATTGGATTAGGATTGATGGCAAAATATATTATGATGCTGATGAGAAACCATTACGGATGCTAGGAACTGTTATGGATATCACACACCAACGTAATGCAAAAGAAGAATTGCTCCATATTAATCAACGTTTAGAGATTGCTTTAGAGACAGGAAGCTTAGGCTCTTATGAACTCAATATCAATACCCGCAAAATAACTTTCTCTGATCAATTTTTTAAAAACTATGGTCTTTTACCTAATCAAAATTTAAGTTATGACGATGTCATAGATTTAATCGAACCTTCTTTTAAAGAAGATGTAGTAAGCGCTATTAATACTGCCATTCTTAATAAAAGTATTTATCAAGCAGAATATCAAATTCGATGGTCTGATGGTTCTTTACATTGGATTAAAGAATCTGGTAAAGCCAAATATAATGAACAAGGTAACCCTATCACCTTTATTAGTGCATCTTTTGATATTACCGAAACCAAACAACTCCAACAACAAAAAGATGATTTTATAGGAATTGCAAGTCATGAATTAAAAACCCCTGTTACTAGCATTAAAGCATATGCACAAGTTTTAGAGCGAATTTTGACTAATAAAGGTGACATAAAGGAAGCGGAGTTGATGAGGAAGATGGATAATCAATTGAATCGTTTAACAAGTTTAATTGGTGATTTATTAGATGTTACTAAAGTAAATGCAGGTAAATTACAATACAACCATACTCATTTCGACTTTAATGAAATGATTAGATTTGTAATAGAAGATTTGCAGCGAACCACTGATAGCCATGAAATTATCGAAAATTTGCAAGAAGTAGGATTAGCTTATACAGACAAGGAAAGAGTTAGTCAGGTAGTTACAAATTTAATTACAAATGCTATAAAATATTCTCCAGACTCTAAAAAAATTATTGTTCATACCAGTGTAGAAGAGGGAAATGTTATTGTTTGTATTGAAGATTTTGGTATCGGCATTGCCCAAGACAAATTGAATAAAGTATTTGAACAGTTTTATAGAGTTAGCGGGAGCATGCAGCACACCTTCCCAGGTTTAGGGCTTGGTCTTTATATTTCTTCAGAAATAATTAAACGTGAGGGTGGAAAAATCTGGGTGACCAGTACGGAGGGACAAGGCTCTAAATTTTATTTTTCTATTCCATTACAACTCAGAAACACTTATTAATAACTGGATATATTATCAAATGAGCAAATTAAAAAGTATAACAATAGCTGATGATGACCCAGGTATTTTAGATGCTGTTGGAATGCTGTTGGAAATGGAAGGTTATAAAGTAAATGCTACACTAAATGGCAACACCGTTATAAATGAACAGCATGACCTCCCAGATATTTACATTTTAGACATTTGGATGTCTGGTTCTGATGGAAGAGAGCTTTGCAAAAAACTTAAGAGTGCAGAAAGAACTAAGCATATTCCTGTTATTTTAATTTCTGCAAGTAATGATTTACAACGTTCTGCAGAAACAGCAGGTGCAGATGACTTTTTAGCAAAGCCTTTTGAAATAGATGCTTTACTAGCTAAAATAGAAAAAGCCCTGCAAAATTAATGCGAGGCTTTTCTACTTATGTGTATCTTGTTCTTAAATAGGACAAGAATTCTTAACTAATTACTCAACATACTTTTTAAACAGACTAGTTGCTGTATGACCACCAAAACCGAAAGTATTATTTAGCACATAATTTACTTTCTGATAAACGGGATTTCCTAGGATAATATTTAACCCTTCTGGTATAGCCTCGTCTAAATTAACAGTATTTATTGTTGCAGGAATAACATCATTTTTAACAGACAAGACAGAAATTATACTTTCAATGGCACCTGCAGCGCCTAGTAAATGTCCTGTCATAGATTTTGTTCCGCTTATTGCTACAGGTAAGTCTCCAAAAACTTTTTTAATCCCAACCAATTCACTAATATCTCCAATTCCTGTAGAGGTAGCGTGTGCATTAATATAATCTATATCTTTTGCTGTTATACCTGCTTCTTTAATCGCTTTACTCATCCCTAAAACCGCACCCAAACCTTCAGGATGTGTTCCTGTTAAGTGGTAAGCATCAGCAGCCATTGCGCCACCTACAAGCTCAGCATGAATAGTTGCCCCTCTTTTTAGTGCACTTTCTAAGTCTTCTAAAATCAAAGCACCTGCACCCTCTCCCATTACAAATCCATCTCTTTCTACATCAAATGGTCTTGATGCTTGTTGCGGATTTTCGTTATTTTTTGAAAGTGCTTGAGCCGAATTAAAACCACCAACAGAAGCCTCTGTAATTGCAGCTTCAGAACCTCCAGCAATCATAATTCTTGCTTTGCCTAATCTAATGGTATCAAAAGCGCTAATGATTGCCGTATTGGAAGAGGCACAAGCAGAAACTGTACAATAGTTGGGTCCATAGAGCTGGTGTCTAATAGAAATTACACCCGCAGCAATGTCAACAATCATTTTAGGAATAAAGTAGGGACTGAACCTGGGTGTTCCATCTCCACCATTAAATTCTTTTAATTGATTTTCGAAAGTAGAAATTCCGCCATTACCAGTTGCCCAAATCACACCAACATCATACCTATCAATTTCATCCATTTGAGTAAAATCAAGTCCGGCATCTTTAATGGCTTGGTCAGTTGCAGCAATTGCATACTGTGTAAATAAATCATATTTTTTGATTTCCTTCTTATCGATGTATTCCTCAATATTAAAATCCTTTACTTCACAGGCGAAATTGGTTTTAAATTTACTGGTATCAAACTTTGTAATTGGACAAGCAGCACTTTTACCTGCCAATATGTTTTCCCAAAATTCATTTACCGAATTACCTAGAGGAGTAATAGCTCCCATTCCAGTAATAACTACTCTTTTCATCATATAATTGTTTTAAGACTTTACTCTCATCAAATAATCTACCAACTTTTCTATTCTTGGTGCAATAATTAATATAGAAGGAACAGCCACAAGGTAAGCTATTGGCCAAGATTTTAACCATATTATTAAAAATTGATCTACAAAACCTAGATTAGCAGCAACAACTGTAAAAGTTACTATGCCAGTGGTTACTGCACTCATTATTAAAGCAAAAGCTATTTTCTTTTTCATTATGACTGCACAGATTCGATCTAAGCCGCTCTATTTGCATTCATTACATTTAGGGCTTCTGAAGGTGATGAAAGAAATAAATCATATATTTTAGCAGTATCACCAACACGAATTTCGAATTCATTATTTTTTAAACCTTCTAACAATTCATCAGCAACTTGTGCAGTTGCTATGCCATTATGTCCTCCAATTTCTTTTGAAAATTCGGTATCAACCAAGGGAGGAAATAATTCGAAAACCTTTATGGAGGTATTTTCTAAGCTTAATCTCAATGAGGTAGTGTATGAATGCAATGCTGCTTTACTTGCAGCATAAGTTGGTAGTGTAACTCCAGGGACATAAGCCACTACAGATGAGACATTAACAATTGCTGCCTCTTCTTGCTGTTTTAACAATGGCAAAAGATGCTGATTTAACCTTATGATAGACAAATAGTTAGTTAACATTTCATCTTCTGCATTTACATACGCATTCTGACTTTCATCTGCCAAATTATAAAGTAATGCTCTACCTGCATTATTGATGACCACATTTAAAGCCGGAAATAATCGATTAACAGTAGCAACTAATTCTGCAACATCAGCTGCTTTACTTACATCAGCCCTAATTGCAGTTACGTTAGTTAATTGTGCTTTTGCTTCATCTAATCTATTTTGATTTCTGCCCGTAATGATTACATGATTTCCTTGTTCGCTTAATAATTTTGCAGTTTCAAAGCCAATACCAGCACTACCGCCAGTAATTAGTATCGTGTTTTTTGTAGTTTTCATTTTCTTTTCAATTTTTTATTATATATTAAATACCGTTCGGTATATTTTTATTCAAATTTTTTTAACTTAATTCAATTATCATTTTTTTCATTGATTGCATTACATCAGCAATATGATTTTTATCATTTAATAGTTTTGAAATCATAATCGCTCCTTCTATCATTGCAATCATAGTTAATGCCATTTGTGATGCATTTACCTCTGATCTAAATTCTTTATTTGCTATTCCGTCATTAATAATTGCAACAATTTTATTTTTCCAAGCAAGTACTGCCGCCGCCGCTTTTTTTCTCAATTTTGGATGTGTATCATCTGCTTCTACAGCAGTATTTAAAACTGGGCAACCCCCTTGTTCACATTGGGTATTGAAAAAATCTGTATAAGCACTCACATAAACCAAAAGCTTACTTTCTGCATCTTTTTGGCCTGCAATCTGTTGACTAATCCCTGCATTGGCACGTTCAAAATTATAGTCAAAAACAGCTAATGCTACTTCATCTTTATTTGCAAAATTGCCATAAATGCTTCCTTTGGTTAATCCAGTAGCAGCAGTAATGTCATTTAATGAAGTACCTGCAAAACCTTTCTTATTAAAGATAGGTGCAGTTTTTTCTATAATAAATGCTCTCGTTCTTTCTGCTTTTGTCATGATATAATGATTTAACAAAACAAATATATACCGATTGGTATTATTTTACAATTTATTTTAAGAAGATGATTTTCAGGAGACAAATAGTCTTGTCATTCAGTTAATTTGTCATTCCGAACCCACGAGGAATCTAATAAATAAGATTCTTCGCTACACTCAGAATGACAAATTAGACTACAACCTAAACTTAATTCCACCATTCATTACAAAACCATCAAGTGGGGCATAAATATCCCTAAACTGAGGATTGCTAAGCGTACCTGTATAAATGGTATCGAAACGAGTTTGGCGGGCATCTAAAAAGTTCTCAAAATTTATATAGATTGAAAATCTCTTCCAAAGTTTTTCGGCCATAAAACCAGTAATCAGATAGTTCTTACCTGTAGTACCATCATTTAACAATTGCTTGCTAAAAGTATAGGCTTCTAAACCAATTTTCCATTCATCTTCAAGCTCGTACATTAACACGGCGTTAACCCTATGCTTTGCAGTTAAAGGATTGGCAACCTGAGCTCCATTTCTATGCTGATGAGCGTCTGTGTAAGTATAGCCTAAAAACAATTTAAAATCTTCATAACCTAACTTCACATTTGTTTCCGTTCCCTTACTTTCTAAGTTACCAGGTACGTTAATAAATTGATAATTGCCACCAGTAACTGGAATTAATTGTAAGGGGTTTTTCAAGTGGGTAAAGAAAAACAAATGATTAATCGTAAAAGAAACTTTGTCATTAAACAAAGCAGTACGATAGTTAATATCCCAATTTGCACCATAACTCTTCTCTAAAACATTTACTTGTGAGTTTATAGGTAACACATTTCTATATTGAATGCGTTCGCTGTCTTCTGTAAATATGGTTGGGGCTTTGTAACCCAAACCACCACCTAACCGTGAAGTAACCTTAGGACTAACTTTAAATAACGCAGAAACCCTTGGTAAAAACGCAAAACCATACTCATTTACATGATCTGCCCTTACTCCTGTCTCAATATTTAACCAATTGTTTGCTTTCCAATTCGCCTGCAAAAATGCTCCAATTGTAATTTGCTCATAGTTACGCAAAGCGGATGTTTGTGCTTTTTCTCTAAAACGATCAGTCCATAAATTTAAACCCCCAACCCATTCTATAACCTCTCCATGATTGGCATAATTTGCTTCAGTAAAGGTTGAGTATTGAGTGCCATTAAAACCATAACCTGGTGTATTTAGTTTTCTATTGAAATAGCTGATGCTGTTTTTGAACGTAAAGTGTCCGCATTTTCCAAAAGCATGATCCAATGACAATTGGGTACTCACTCTTTCTGTTTTGTTTTGCTCAAAATAAGTATGAGTAGCATCGGCATTACCATCAATATAATGCATATCACCACCAATGCGATCTTCGAAAGTTGTATTTACACCAAATACAATGTTTGTTCTTTTGCTTGGATATAAAAATAACCTCGGATTAAAAGTAAACTTCTCAGATTTTGGAATTGCAGACAGATCTATTCCAGCTGGATCATAAGCACTATTATTTTGGTAGGAGGCGAATAACGTTGTTCCTATTTTTTCATTTCGCTTTCCATAAAATCCATTCAAACTTAAACCTAAGGCATCAGTACCATCAAAATGAAAGCTGAGCTCTCTTTCTAAATTTGGAGTTTTAGAAATTAGATTTACCAATCCGGCGATAGCACCGCCCCCGTATAATGTAGATGCCGAACCTTTAATAAGTTCTATTTGCTTTAAATCTAATGGCGGAATTTGCAGTAAACCTAAACCACTAGCAGCTCCGGCATATAGTGGAAATCCATCCTTTAAAATTTGTGTATAGCGACCATCCAAACCTTGTATTCTTATTGCTGCATTGGCTGATGTTGCTGAAGTTTGTTGCGTTTGGATACCAGTGCTTTCACTCAAAACCATTCTAATATCTCCAGGTTTCATATTTGCTTTTTCTTCAAGCTCTTCTCCTGCTATAAATTCTACCCTAGTAGGAATATCTTTTATACTTCTAGAACTTCTGGTTGAAGAAATTGTAACCGTTTCTAGTTCATCTTCACTTACTTCTAGCAAAACTTCTTCTACTGAAGTTTGAATAAATGGAAACTTTAACGTGATGGTTTTTTCTTCAAAACCTACAAAACTGATGATTATGGTTTGTGTTCCGTCTGGGATATTAGTTAAGGTTAAAAACCCCTTTTCATCTGCTTGTGCTCCAATAGCTGTTCCTTTTATTTTTGCAGATGCACCAACAACTGGATTTTTTGTTTCTTCTTCTAAAATATGAGCCTTCCAAGTGTTTTGGGCAAAAGCTAGCGTAGTTATAAATAATGTCAATAATGACAGTATGATTTTTTTCATTGGATTTTATTGTAAATTGAAATCTTCTACTAATTTTCTACATCCTTACGGTCTTCTCGACAGAGCGGGGCCTTTTCGACTAGCGACGAGAAATCTTTATTATTGCAACAGCTTTTTGTTCACAGGATTTTATACAGTAAGCAAGTAAATCAAAGATTCTCAATCGCAAAAGCTCATTTCGAAATGACGCGAAATTATAGGATGGATGCTTCGACAAGCTCAGCATGACAAACTTAAAATTATTAAACTAGTTTCGGCGGTTGCCAAATGTTTTGATCTCTTTGCTCAAGCTTAAAGTGATAAGCCGAAATAAGACTAGGACGTTCTGTAGCTAGAATTTTTGTAGTGAATGAAACCAAGTCCGTTTCTATCACACTTTGCCCACAACAAGTGCATAGACAAATTGGCGAACAGCTTTCTGTTTTACAGTCATCTTTTTCATGTGAAATAATAGCTGAGGTATTTTCTACAAAATCTTTATTTTCTAGCTCATCACTGCATGGCAAAGCGGAGAGCAATACCACCATGATTAAATAAAAGATGCCTAGATTTTTCACACCGCAAATGTATAGAAATAGAATTAGATAATAAACCACTCATCTCAATGTTTCTACCATTCATCTATAATACATTTATTAACTCACTTGTTTTACGCAAATTTGAACCTGTTAAAAAATCACTAAATTATGCCTGTTAAAATATCATGATAGAGAAAAGATTATCGTTTAAAGAAGGTGGCTGGCTCAAGACTAATATCAAATATGCCATAATTGGGCTTTCAGTTGGTTTTTTAATGAGCGCTTTCATCTATATCTTTAACCCAAATGGCATACAAACTAAAAACGTACTATTCAACATCCTTTTTAGCTTATTCATTACCCTTAGCATAGCAAATGTAATAGCTTTAGTTCAATGTTATTTTACGCCTGCTAAAATTGGTTTTTGGAATTTTGTTTGGATTTATTATTTATGCAATTTCATAGGGCTATTTATTGGTGTGGAACTCACTTATATTATCGTTTCTATAATTTTTGATTTTAAATATGAATTTATAGCCCACATTAACGATTACAAATTCAATGTACTAATAACCATCATTGTAGGCACTTTGATTTTACTCTACCATTTTCAAAGAATAAATGCAGAGGCTATATTAAAGTCAAAAGAAATGGATTTAGTGAAGTTAAGTCAACTTAAAACACAAGCGGAGTTGCAAGCTTTACAATCTAAAATCAATCCACATTTTTTGTACAATGCCTTAAATTCAATAGCTAGTTTAATTCATGAAGATGCTGACAAAGCTGAAGATATGACGATGAAACTTTCAAAGCTTTTTAGATATAGCATTAACACATTGCAAGAAAACCATGTTTCTATAAAAGAGGAAGTAGAGATTTTAAATACTTATTTAGACATTGAGAAAGTACGTTTTGGCAATCGCATTAACTTTCAAATTGAAGTATTATCAGCATTAGAAAACAAATTAATTCCTCGTTTTTTATTACAGCCCTTGGTAGAAAACGCTTTAAAACACGGCTTAAAAGATGTTCGTGATAATGGGGAAATGAAAGTAAACATTACGCAAAGCGGAAATAGGATTGAAATTTTCATTTATGATAGTGGGGCTCCATTTCCTGAAGAATTAATTGCAGGTTATGGCTTGCAAAGCACATTTGACAAACTGCAATTGTTGTACAAAGAGGATCACGATATTCAGATCAACAATACACCAGAAAAGCATATTAAAATTTCAATTCCTTTTATTTAAATCACCATGTGGAAAACCGTAATTATTGATGATGAACTATTAGCTCGCCAACGCATTAAACGTTTGTTAATGCAATACGACGAAATTGAAATTATAGCAGAAGCAGAAAATGGAGATGAGGGATTAAAGATAATTGAAACGTTAAAACCTGATTTAATCTTTTTGGATATTGAAATGCCAGTATTAAATGGTTTTGAAATGTTAGCGAAACTGAAACATCAACCTAAAGTTGTTTTTACCACAGCTTACGATCAATATGCCATTAAAGCCTTTGAGGAGGGCTCTATCGATTATCTTTTGAAACCCATTGAAATAGAAAGATTAGAGAAGACCATCAAGAAATTAAAACAAACTAACCTAGTTTCGGCTCAAGTTCCAATTGAAGAATTGCTCCGACAAATTCAAGGTAAAAAGTCTATTAAAACCTTAACTGTTAAACTTGGAGACAAGATTTTATTAATAAAATTAGATGATATCGTTCATATTCAAGCAGAAGATAAATATGTATTTCTTCACACTGTGGATGACAAAAAGCACCTGACTGACTTTACTTTATCTACATTGGAAGAGAAATTACCTGAAGAGTTTTTAAGAATTCACCGTAGCGAAATCATCAATACTGAATACATCAAAGAAATTAGAAAAGGCTTTAACGGGGCACTCATTTTTGTACTCAACAACCAAACAGAAACTAGAGTAACTTCTAGTCGTTCAAATAGCGAAGCATTAAGATTGAGGTTTGATATATGAGAAATTTGTCATTCAGAGCGAAGCGTAGAATCTATTTAAAGGATTCTAGCGATAGATTCCTCGAAACTCGGAATGACAAATCTTACTACTTCAAATAAGGCTCCATTATTTTCTGCCAAATGGCATAACCTTTGGCATTCATGTGCAAATTATCTGATAGAAAAATATCCTTCATAATCGTACCATCTGCATTAAACATGGCATCATAAGTATTAATAAATTCTGTACGTTTCATTACTTTAATCATTTCAGCAATCTTTTGATTTGCTTCAATCATTTGTGGTCTATATTTTTCTCTCGATGGACTTGGTTTGATAGAAATATAAGCAATAGGCACTTTAGGATATTCTACCCTAATCAAATCAAACAATTTTTTCACTCTACTTACAACAATTTCTGCAGTTGCATTTCCCATGAAATCATTTTCACCACAATAGATTACTATTTGTTTAGGTTGGTAAGGATAAACAATATCACCAATATAATTGATTACGTTAGGAAGAGATGAGCCTCCGAAACCCCGGTTAATAATTACATGTTTCGGGAAATAAGTTTGTACATCTTTCCAATTTGTAAAAGTTGAGCTGCCAATAAACAATACTGCATTCTTCGGCGGAAATTTAATACTGTCTTGCTTTTTAAAATTTTGAATGTCATTATAAAAAGCATCTTTTTGTTGTGCCTTTGCAGCTGCAAAAACGAAAAGAAATAGGGCAATTAGTTTTAAGGTCTTCATTAGTCTAAAATTACTTAATAGTTTTTAAATTATATGTTCTTATTGTAATTTGTTAGACTAAAGTCAAACCCTATAAAACGAAGATAAAGAGGGTTTATCGAAATGTTCTTAACGCAAAGTCAAAGCTTACATAGAAATTTAAAATAGAAACTAATTTAATTTTTCGCTGTTGCAACCCCTACTTTGACGTTGGTTTAAACACCTGGGATCAATAGAAATTCGCTATAATTTTTAGTGGTTTGTTATTAATGGGCATTTTTTTACAATAGACTAGAATGAAATTCTACCACACAGCCCAATCAATAACTGTATTTTCTGAGCGGGAAGTTGGTTGTTGCAGACCGGCTGTTAATTCTACTACCCTATCATTAACCCTATCTTTCAATTTCTTTATACCCACAGTTTTAGTTTCTTTCATGTATTCTAAAATACTATAAGTAAAAACTCCATTCTTAAGACTGTTCTTCTCCAAAGCATATTGCATTCCTCCTGCAGCAGAAATAATTGTAGCCCCTGTTCCCTTTCCAATGTTTGCAAAAAGATCTTGCATTAGTTCAAAGCTATTTTTCATGCCAAGTTTGCTATTCTTACTTAGGTTTTTAACCACTACGCCCTTCCCTGTTGCGTCGGCTTTTGTTCCTTCGGCACTTGCCTCTATGCCTATTGTAGCCAACACAGTTTCTTTTTTATTCATCTTTTGTAGCTCCTCCTTATCAACTTCTCCGCTATGACAAGCATCAATTAACATCAATTTTTGTCTAGCTGGAATGTTGTCGACCAAATCCTCAAATGAATCATAGGCCATTCCATTTTTTTCTGGCTTATTGAAATCAATGTCATAGGTAGAGAGAAAATAATCATAGCTAGCACTTAATAAACCATGACCAGAATAGGCAATAATCACCTTGTCATCAACTTCACTTTTTTTCAACTTTGTTTTTAAAGCTAAAATATTCTCTATAGTTACTTTATCATCAAAAAGTGTATCAATTTCAATGTTTTCTAAATATTTTTCTTTTAGTTTAATAGCCAAGTCTCTAATGTCTTTTACACTCCACTGCAAATTATGTCCGGCTTGGGCGAAATTGTTAATACCAACACCTAAGAAATACATTTTACCATTGGGTTTATCCGTTGGATTATAATTAACCATTAGTGGTAGGCGATAGCTTTCAATTCCGTTTGTGTTAATTACAGAAGTTTCAATCTTATTGTCGCCAGCAGCAAGTATTACCGTAATAGTTGTATCGACAGATTTTCGCCTTGCAGTTCTTAAATTAACACCTTTTAAACCGTAAATCGGGACTTCATTTATCCAAACATTAAATCTATCTAAATTTACATTTTTGTCATTGCCCCTTATTTTTAAAAGCAATTTATTTTCCCTTCGCTCAAAACTTATTTCCTCTCGGTTTATAAAATCAGCTTCTGGCACACTATAATTACTAGTAAATAAAGTAGTATCGATTCCAAGCTTTTTGATGCGTTTTTCATAAGCCTTTTTATAAGAATTAATTAATGCAGTATCGGGTGAGCCCAATGACTGTAATACCTTATCAGGACGATTGAATCGATAATCGAATTGTTTAAAAGAATATGTATTAAAACCTTCTACATAGTGAATTCCGGCAGCATTAGAAGAAGGTACCATATAATAATTATCAGCTGTAAAAAGAGCTATCCCCGCTTTATTATCTCCATATAACTTTGTAGCACTAATAATTGATTTATTTAACTTAAAATCGTTAACACTCATTATTTTATCATTTGCATAAGCAATCAACCACCTACCGTTTGGATGAAAAGCCAATCCATTGATGGCAGAACTGTGTTGGTTTTTAGAAAAAATGATACTATTGTCAGTCAAACTTCTTACCTCTATTAACCCACTTACATAGCCTAATACATAGATATTTTCTTTTGGGTGGCAAATTATTTCGCAAACACTGCTTGATTCTATTTTTAATCTGGTTTTAGATGTCTTTGTTGCAAAATCAAATTCTCGTATTTCATTTACAAAAGATTGAGTGACGTCAACGTTTTTTTCAAATTTTAAATACCCATACAAAAGGCTCTTGTTATCTGGTGTAAATGCAAAATCACTAAATCCATATCCATCTAATTCATCAGCACCTAAAATCCACTTGTTTGCTTTAATGTCATAAACTCCTATTTGCTTAATGCCACTTACGGTTAGCAAATCACTATTGGGAGAAAATTTAGCGTCAAAATACCTGATCTCATTTATAGGATTGTTGATGGCTTTAATGGTTGTATAATTCGATCCGCTAGCTAAGTAAAGCTTGTTGGTTAACGAATGAGAAAAAGCAATCGTTTTAAAATCAGGAGAAATGGTGGCATTTTCAATTTTCATTTCCTCCTTATTAATTTGATTAACAACTTGCTCGGTGTAAACATTTCTAATTTGGAGATCGGTGTTGATGTAACCGTTTTTATCAAAGCACAGTGCCAAAGAATCACTTATCCATTCTTTAATTTCGAACTTTTTTTCTATCTGATTTCCTATTTGCAAGTTTAATAGTCTGGAATAGCCATTTGCAGTAGAAATAACATCTCCCTTAGGCACAATTCTTAGTCCTTCCAACCCAATTACAGCAGCGTTTTGTATTAACAATTTGTTCCCAGTAATGGGCTGAATAATATCTACAGCATTACTTAAAACAGCTAATTGAGTTGCATCTGCATTGATTGCTATAATTGGCTCATAAATATCACGGCTTTTATTTATCCAAGCTTTTTGTGTTAAATCGTAAACTATTTTATCATTACTTAAAGGAACTATTAATCGTTTACCGTCATTACTTAAAATTAATCTACTATTAGATTGCAATCTGCTTTTACCTATCGGATTTATGCTATTTACGACTGTTAACTCATGGTTAAATTCTGTTATACTCCCATTCCTTCCTAATGCAAAAAAAGTATTTCCTCCTTCAACTATCGAATTAAATTCCTCTGCAAATGCAGTTGAGCTTTTAATAACCTTACCATCATTGGTAATAATTTCTAATCTATTACTTCCATCAGTCGTGTAACCAATTAGTAATTCATTCTCCTGACTGGTAAATGAAATTTTAGTGCTATAGGCTTGAGCTTTAAAAGCCCCATTTTTATTTTTTTTAATGGGATCTACCAAAAAAACTTCATTAAAAGCTTTTAGAGCTAATTTGCTCCCGTTTTTATTCCTAACTAATAAATCAAGACTTTTCCAATAAACAGATTCTCCAAACTTTGAATAATAGGCTAAAGTATCAGTCAATTTCCCATTTCGAGTATTATAAAACCTTAATGAAGCATCTTTGCCTGTTGCGTAATTTAATACTGCAATCTCCTCTCCATTTTTGGTTAAAACGGCTCCTGTAATTTTGTTAGGTGTTAATATTTTCCGCAGCTGTAGGTTAGTCTGGGTGTTCCATAAAATGATTTCATTCTTGCTTGTAGTTAACAAAAGGTGTTTCTCATTCCATACATCATAAAATTCAATTTTATCTGAATGAGCAGATTGAACTACTGGAACAATATTGCTTTTTGGAGCTTGCGCTAAAGAATTAAATGCAAAGCCAACCCATAAGAAAGATAGAAGTAAATACCTAGCCATAAACTAAGGTATAGTTTTTTAGTACGATAAAACATACCTAAAAGTTGGTATTTATGCTAGTAAAAATATACAATAAAACAGCTGAAAATTATTAAAGCTCTACCATATATTGGTCTGGCTAAGTATATTTTCTTAAAAAACTGCAATCGATTGCATATTTTTAACATATATTAAATCGATGAGGTTCATAAAATCCAAGTTTTTTTATTTGTTTCTTTAAAAAATTCACAGATTTTGGCTTACTTTAAAAATTGAAAAAGAAAACCACCATATACGACATTGCCAAGGAACTTAACATTACAGTTTCTACGGTTTCTAGGGCTCTAAGTGGTTTTTCTGCAATAAGCGATACCACTAGAGAAGCCGTAATAGCTACAGCTAAAAAACTTAATTATAGCCCAAATAGACTTGCTTCTGCATTAAAGTCTGGTAAAACCTATATCATAGGTGTAATTGTGCCAAGCGTACAAGCGCATTTTTTTGCTTCAATTATACATAGTATAGAAGAGGGCTTAAAAGATAGTGGCTATAGAGTGATTTTATACCAATCAAATGAATCTGTAGAGAATGAAATTAATGGCGTTAAAACATTACTAGAGGCACAAGTTGATGGCATTATGGCCTCCATGTCTTTAGAAACTGAAGATGTTTCTCATTTTGCAGAAATTGTTAAACAAAATAAGCCATTGATACTGTTTGACCGTGTTCATAACGATTTGAAAGTACCAACAGTGACATTGGATGATTTTAGAGCTGGTTATTTAGCAACACAACATCTCATTGATCAAGGATATAAAAATATAGCCTTTGTAACTACAATTCATCAAATAAAAATATTTAATGATAGATTAAAAGGTTATAAATCGGCATTAGAAACAAACAATCTGCCTATTTTAAAAGAGCATATAATTTTCGGGGGTCTATCAATAAAAGATGGAAGATTTGGTGCTAGCAAGTTAATGCGCCTTGAAAATAAACCTGATGCAATTATAGCAGGAGATGATTTTACAGCATTAGGAGTAATTAAAAAATTGAAAGAAATTAATGAGACTCCACCTCAAATAGGTGTTATTGGATTTGCTAATGAAGCATTCTCCCCTTACATTACACCTAGCCTTTCTACCATAGATCAACATCCTAACCAAATGGGTAGTGAATGTGCAAAAATGTTTCTAAAAATGATTCAGCTTAAAAACCCCTATCAAGATGTTAACCATGTTATTTTAGATCCCCTATTAGTAGAAAGACAATCTACCATTAACTAAAAATCTCACCTTTTATGATAAAAAATTCTCCTTTTTAAAATTAACATATATCTTTATGCAACCGTTTGCATAAAACGTAAACAAAATTTAATCAAATGTATTTATTAGGTATTGACATAGGCACATCGTCTATTAAAGTTGCAGTTGTTGATGTAAGCACTCAAAAGAGTGTGGCTACTGCACAATACCCCGAAGAGGAAACGGCAATTAAATCTACACAACCAGGCTGGGCAGAACAAAGCCCAATGGATTGGTGGCATAATGTGCAGCAAGCTATTTTAAAGGTTAATGCTTCAAACTTATTTAATCCAAAGGACATCAAAGCTATCGGCATTGCCTACCAAATGCATGGCTTGGTTACTGTAGATAAAGACCAAGAAGTTTTAAGAGATAGTATTATATGGTGCGATAGTCGTGCGGTAGAGCTGGGCGAAAAAGCATTTGACACTATAGGCCACGAAAGATCGCTGCAAAGCCTTTTAAACTCTCCAGGAAATTTCACCGCCTCTAAATTAGCATGGGTAAAAAATAACGAACCAGAGATTTATAGTAAAATAGATAAAATAATGCTGCCTGGTGATTTTATTGCCATGAAGCTAACTGGAGAAATCACCACTAGCACCTCTGCCCTATCTGAAGGTGTATTTTGGGACTTCAAAAAAGATGAAATCTCTGCAGACGTAATGGAACATTATGGCCTAGATTATAACTTAATTCCATCAATAAAACCTTTATTTTCCGAACATGGACACTTAAAAGACGGTATTGCAAAACTATTAGGATTAACAGTTGGCATTCCTGTTTCTTATAAAGCTGGCGACCAGCCCAATAACGCATTGTCTTTAAATGTATTAAAACCGGGTGAAGTAGCTGCAACCGCAGGAACTTCTGGTGTAATTTATGGTGTGAGCGATGAATTAACTTACGATCAACAATCTAGAGTAAACACTTTTGCACACGTTACCTATTCTCCTGAAAAGAAACATACAGGTGTGCTACTTTGCATTAATGGCACAGGTAGTATGTATCGATGGGCTAAACACAATTTCGCTCCATACTTATCTTATCCAGAGCTAAATCATATTGCCGCACAAGCTCCAATTGGCAGTAAAGGACTAAAAATTTTACCTTTTGGCAATGGTGCAGAGCGGATGTTGAACAACAAATATACTGGAGCTCAACTTTTAGGCATCGATTTAAATACGCACAATCAATCTGATATTTTTAGAGCTGTACAAGAAAGCATCGTATTCGCTTTTAGATATGGATTAGATATTATGCGAGAAAACGGAATGCAACCAAAAGTAATTAGGGCAGGAAAAGCAAACTTATTTTTAAGTGATGTATTTGCCCAAACGTTTGTAGATGTAACCGGTGTACCTGTAGAGCTATATGAAAATGATGGTAGTGTTGGCGCTGCTTTAGGCGCTGGAATTGGCGCTGGGATCTTTAAAAGTCCAGAAGAAGCATTTTCTCAACATCAATTATTAAAATATTTAGAACCAAAAAATACAACAGCATACGAACCAATTTATCAGGATTGGAAAAAGATATTAGAGCAAGAATTAATTAGTCCATAGTTGATAGTTAATGGTTTAAGTGGCCAGGCCATTGACTATTGACCATTATCCAAAAATTAACAAATAAAAGATGACAAAAGTAGTAACAGGAGCAAAGGAATTTTTTAAAGGCATAGCGCAAGTAAAATTTGAAGGTTTGCAAAGCGATAATCCACTAGCGTTTAGATGGTATGATGCAAACAAAATAGTTGCAGGAAAAACCATGAATGAGCACTTTAAATTTGCCTGTTCTTATTGGCATTCTTTTAATGGCAATGGCGCTGATCCTTTTGGTGGAGCAACGCATATCTTCCCATGGGATGAAAAGAAAGATGCGATAGAACGTGCAAAAGATAAAATGGATGCAGCTTTTGAATTCATTACTAAAATGCAATTGCCTTATTATTGTTTCCACGATGTGGACGTTGTGGATTATACTGATGATGTTGTAGATAACGAACGTAGATTACAGGCATTAGTTGAATATGCTAAGCAAAAACAGGCAGATAGTGGAGTAAAATTACTTTGGGGAACAGCCAATTTATTTAGCCATAGTAGATACATGAATGGCGCATCTACTAATCCAGATTTTCATGTTTTGGCTCATGGTGCTGCTCAAGTTAAAGCTGCTTTAGACGCAACAATCGCCCTTGGTGGTGAAAATTATGTGTTTTGGGGAGGTAGAGAAGGTTACATGAGTCTACTTAACACAAATATGAAACGTGAGCAAGAGCACTTGGCTAAATTCTTACACGCGTCTAAAGATTACGCCCGTAAACAAGGTTTTAAAGGAACTTTCTTTATCGAGCCTAAACCTTGTGAACCTTCTAAGCATCAGTATGATTATGATGCTGCAACGGTAAAGAGCTTCTTGCAGCAATATGGTTTATTAGAAGATTTTAAATTAAACCTAGAGGTTAACCATGCAACACTAGCTGGCCATACTTTTCAGCATGAATTACAGGTTGCAGTTGATAATGGTTTATTAGGTTCTATTGATGCCAATCGTGGTGATTACCAAAATGGATGGGATACCGATCAATTCCCAAATGACATCAATGAGTTAACTGAAGCCATGTTAATTATTTTGGAAGGAGGCGGTTTACAGGGTGGTGGTGTTAATTTTGATGCTAAAATCCGTCGTAATTCTACCGACCAGAAGGATTTATTCTACGCTCATGTTGGTGGTATGGATTTATTTGCCCGTGCTTTAGTTACAGCTGATGCAGTTTTACAAAAATCAGACTACAAAAAAGTAAGAGCAGATCGTTATGCGTCTTTTGATAGTGGTAAAGGTGCAGAATTTGAACAAGGCAAATTAACCCTCGAAGATTTAAGGAACTACGCTGCAGAAAATGGCGAACCAGAAACTCGAAGTGGCAAACAGGAATATTTAGAGAATATCATCAATAGGTATATCTAACATTTAGTTAATGTTATTGTGAAATTGACCATCAAGCGCTAGTCAATTTCACAATACATTAATTAACACAAAACCAAATGTGAACAATTTTAGAGTTTAAAGATTACATGGTATTTCTCATATACGTTGTAAGTTGCTGCATGCGGATGAATATGCCAATTTGATTTCTCCATTACTCATGCTATCTGTAACTAACATTTTATATTATATTCAAATTTCATAATCATTACAAGCCTATATTGTAATCAAATAAATAGGTATGAAATCAAAATATTTAGCAATTGCTTTGCTATTGACAATAACAACTCCTTTAGTTGCACAAACTATAAATATCAAGTTTAAAGAGATTCATAATCAGTTCTATGGGAAATGGCCTAAGACCATAACTTTTGTTCAAAAAACAAATATGTATAGGGCTGATAGTTTATTTAAAAGTCAGACTTGGTATGAAGCCAGCATTTTCCCAAATCTTTTCAGAATAGATTTAGGCGATATTAAAGATGGTAATGCCATTATCTACCGAGGAGATTCTACTTATAATTTCAGAAAGTTTCAAAAAATGAAACCTAACGTAGACCCTAATATTTTAGTTTATTTATTGGGTGGTATGTATTTCGAAAGCCTAGAACAGGTAAATAAAAAATTATCAATAGAAGGATTTGATCTGAGCAAGGCTCATAAGAGTAATTGGAAAGGCCGTGGAATTGACATTATTGGCACTACAACCGCAGATACTACGGTTAGTCAATTGTGGTATGATTCAAAAGATCATTACCTGGTAAGGATGATTCAGCAAAAACCCAAGATGCGTTTAGAATGTCAATTTGAAAACCATCAAAAAACTGGAAAAATATGGCATGAAGGCAGTGTTAAGATATTTGTTCAAAACAAACTGGTTCAAACCGAAGAATATTCAGATTTTAAAATTAATGTGGCCTTAAATCCTGATTTCTTTAATCCTGATAAGTTTGGTTCTTGGCATTGGATGAAACAATAAGTTAGCTGTGCAATATTATACCCTTAAACAGCCACGGAACCCCCTAGCAGCATAGTAAGATTCTGCACCATTGTGATATAAAAAAACATGGTTATAGCGGCGGTCACAAAAAAGTGCACCTCCAAGTTTTCTAATGGCAACAGGTGTAATGATCCAGCTTGACGTTTTCATATCGAAATTCCCTAATTGCTGCAATTCTTTATATTGATCTTCTGTTAAAAGCTGAATGCCCATATCAGCTGCCATTTCTATAGCACTATTTTCTGGCTTATGTTCTTTCCTTGCTTCTAGCGCTTCATGATCATAACAGATACTTCTGCGACCTTTAGGACTTTCTGCTGAACAATCATAAAAAATGTATTCGTTTGTCTTTTCATCATAACCAACCACATCTGGTTCACCGCCGGTGCTTTCCATTTCATCTAATGACCAAAGCTTTTCAGCATTAGCTTTAAGCTTTGCCTCTACTTTAGTCCATTCTATACCTTTATGACGGTCGCTATTTTTGTCAAAACGTGTTTTCAAGGTGCCTATTAGTTCTTCACACTGCTCTGGCGATAATTCCTTCTTATTGCTATTCATATTGTTCCTTACTTTTATATTAACCTGCTTAATAATTGCCTACCACACACTATTGGTCTTCTTATCAAATCTACTAATCATTTAAACCTTTTCCATTAAGAATTTGCTGCATACATTTCTCGATCCTTGCCACTCGGGTTTTGGATTGTTTAGGAGCAGAAAAATGGAGTAGATATGCTCTTTGTCGCCCTGGTGTTAATGCTTCAAAAGCAATTTTCAAAGCTGGGATCTGATCTAATTTATGTTGAAATTCTTCAGTAACCGTAAAAGCTGAAGTCTTTTTAAGATCCATTTTCAAACCTGATTTTTCCACTTCAATGGCTTCAAAAATATAGCTTTTCAATAGGGCTTTCATCTCTATTATTTCTTGAACATGAGTAAAGCGGATTTGGCGAGCTGCTTGTACATTTTCAGTTTGTTGAATTAATATGCCATCAGCATTATTTAATAGGGCGCCTTTAAAAAACATGAGCGCACAATATTCTTTAAATACATGAATTAAAACAATGTTGTTTTTTTGAAACATATAACAAGGAACACCCCACTTTAATTCTTCGGTTAAGCCACAATCTAAAACAATCAATCTCAATTGCTCTAGTTCCTCTTGCCATTTTTTTGCCTTGTTAAAATAAAAATCAACCTTAGGATTCATGCTATTCATTTATTGATAACTGAAATCATTTCTATCTGCAGGCCTAAAGTACCATGATACTATGGTCAGAACAAGTAATAAGGTTGGCCCGAAAAGTTCTATAATGCTACTTCCACATGCTAAATGAGAAAAAATTGCGCCAGACATGGCAAAAAAAAAGCCTGCATAAGCCCATTCTTTTACTAACGGAAATTTAGGAATAAGTATAGCTACAACACCCAAAATTTTCCATACGGCCAGTATCGTCAGAAAATAGACAGGATAGCCTACTTGTTTCATCTTAATTACCTCTTCATCCATTTTAATGAGTTGCACTATCCCTGTAGATAACATGCCTAATGAAAGCCAGATCGTAGCAATCCAATAAATAATTTTATTCCATTTCGTTGAACTCTTGGGTTCGATTCTATTTGTCATCATCTATTATTTAATTTACTAACCAAGTCTTGTAATCTATTATGCGCCATATTTATACCTTGAGCAAAGGGTAAGGCTAACATTTGGTCTCTATGGCCCCCTGACCTATATACGATATGCATATTGAGTTTACTGGTATGCTCAGATATTTTTTCGAATTCTAGAAACTCAAGTTGAACAGGGAAGGGTGTGTTTTCCATTTCAAATGTTCTTATGATTTTCTTGTTAGGAACAAATTCATGAATAACCCCATTAGCCTTAAACACAACATTACCCTTGGCATCTGCTGTTTCAAATTCCCAACTGCCATGCTTTTTATTTTCAAGCTTTAACACTTTAGTGCTCATCCATTGCTCAACAATTTCAGGTATGATGTAAGCCTTAAAAAGTAACTCCAATGGCAGATCAAACTCCCTTGTAATTACCAAGTCTTGTTTGCCACCTTCGGCATTGATTTTTGTCTTCTGTTCCATATCTCCTATTTTTTTGATTGATAGTCTTTCATTACGGATTCCAGTTTATTGAATCGATCATCCCATATTTTGCGGAATGGTTCAATAAAGTCTGCGACTTCTTTCATGTTTTTTGCGTTAATGTGATAGTAAATTTCTCTACCATTTTGATTTTGCTGAAGCAATTCGCACTCGGCAAGTATCTGCAAGTGTTTTGAAACTGTTGGTCTTGCAGTATCGAAGTTTGATGCAATTGCACCCGCCGTCATGGACTGGGAAGCAACCAAAAGAAGTATGGCTCTTCTTGTAGGGTCCGCTATTGCCTGAAATACGTCTCGCCTTAAATTCATTATGTAGTTATTTGACTACAAATATATATGTAGCTATTTAACTACGCAAATTTTTATGACTTTTTTTTAAAAAAAGAATCCAATCAAATGGTAATATGTATTGATGTGAGGAATGATGCGAAGGATGCCCTAAAAGATTTAAGATCTTAAGGCTGGATAAAAAGATTTATTTAACCGCTCTAAAAAGTTAGGTTAATCCCTAACTGGGCGTACTTACTTTTCAATTCGCCACCATTAAATTTTGTAGTGGCAGTGCTGTTATCAGTAAAATAAGCATAATCTTTTCCGGACAAAGTAGCTCCGTAAGTAATATTAAAAGTACTGTTAATTTCTAAATGACGATTTACTAAATAAGATAGATGTAAACTGCCACCATATTTATATGCATTACCTTTGTGCTCAAAACTAACAGGTTTATTAAAATTTGGAATTAAATTCCAGTTCGCATTAGCGTAATAGCTGTAATACCCACTTCTTATTTTTGCTGAAACAGAAAATTTTTCAATTAAGTATTTTAAATCAAATCCCATCTGTAAACCATTCCAATAATGTTTGTAATAAGAGTTTAAATTTTCGGTAGTGGGTTGATTAGGGTCTTCTACTAAATAAAGTTTCTGAACTAAATTGTCGTAACCAATTAAAGCATTTAATGTAATTTTCCTACCTAAGTCTTTTTTTACAACTAGGTTTAAATTAAGGTTTTGGAAATAGCCTTTGTTGCTTAAAAAAGATTCATCATAAATAGATTGTGCTCTATTGTCTTCTATATAATCGGAGTCGTTAACTTCTCCACTACTTATTTTACCATAAGTAAAATCGCCATTAATACTTATTCTTGGGGTTAAAAAATAACTTGAACTTATATTATATTGGATGCCCTTTAAATTTCTCCATTTCAACTCAGAGAGGACATTTGGCGCTTTACCTTCCATGTTTCCTGCAATAGACCAATCGAAATCTTCTCTAAATAACCCTGAGTGTAAAGAAATGCTGAAATTCTCTTTTTGAGGAAAGGCAGTAATTGCAATACAAAGTAAAATGGTCGATAAAAATATTTTCTTCAAAATCAGCTATTTGGTTAAAAAATCCCATACAACAATACTAATTGTATGGGATTTATACGGTTATTGCTTAGTTAAGTTAAATCTTTGGGCTTCAACGTTTGTGTCAAATGTACTTACAATAATATTTGTATTATTAACATAACTCCCTCCGGCTACAGCCAACCTTAACCCTGCTGCATGTTTAGGCGCAAAACTAAATCCATCATTGCCTCTATTATCTAGTCTAAACTTTTGATTATTTGCACTTGCATCAGTCCTTAGTTCTACCTGTGTTCCGCTAACTATCGATGCATTACGCACTGTTAAAACTTTTGTAGGATCAAGGTTAGATACGATTTGGTAATACCCGTGATCAGCTTTTCTAAGCGTAAACCTTTGGTTATTTCCTGCATGGGAAGTATAAAGTGTAATATTTGTTCCATCGGCAGTGCTACTTGCAGGTAAATCAAAAGATTTAGTGCTGGCACCAAAAGGACTAATTTTGTAAATCCCATTAAATTCTGTAGGAAAATATAAACTTCTTAGCCCAGCAATGTCACCAGGAGATAAAGCAACTCTTTGTTTTACAAATGTAGTTCCATCTAGCTTTGTCATAGGGGGAAGGTAATTAGGTGCAATGGCAAAATCTGTAGAGGCATAGAGCATAATAGAATTAAAATCAAAATTACCATGACCGGCAAATCCTGGAGTTTTGTTAAAATTAGCTCTAAAGACATCAGCGTCTAATCTGTCTTGAAACACTGTAACATACTGATCTCTGTCTGGTCTACATTGCTCATGATGTACGCCCAATGAGTGTAAGGTTTCATGTGTTGTAATACCAGGACTGTTGTAGTTAAACAAATTAATTGTATTTACCCTGTCTTTTTGCCAACCAAGAGGCGAATTGTTACGATCTAGTGATTTTACAAATGCTAAATATTCGGTTTGAACGGTTCTTTCTATAAACTGAATTCCTGTAGCATTAGTTATGTTTTGGAATGCAGTATTAATGGTGGCAATAAATACCTGAAGTTGAGCTGCGGTCAGACCGCCCTCATTAAGAACAGGATATCTGTAATAAACTGTTGCATTGGGCCAAGTTGTTGCAAAAGATTGTACGATGGTACTTCTTTCCTGTGTTGATAAGTTACCAGCCGTAAGCTTTTTTAGCGTGTTGAATTGTTCTTTGCTAATGGTAAGGTCATCTGCATAATAATAGGTTCCATTAATTTCATTTACGTAGGTAACGTTTCCGTCAATCATTAATTTATGGATAATTGTATCACCTTGTTTATTTGAGGAGATAGCACCATTTTTTTGTGGATCTGTGGTTCCGATGTCTTTCTTACAGGAAAAGCATGTTACAATTAGGAGTAGAGCAACACAGGCTTTGGTTAAAATTTTCATAGGTAGATGTAGTTTAAATGTAATACATGATTAATTTGGTTAGGTTAAATTCATATTAAATCAGTTATTCACAGACATTAATAGAATCATTAATTAAATATATTTTAATTCTGTTTACACACCTTAAGTTGACCACTAATTGTAAACACACGGCTAATTTTTGTATAAAAGCGACTTATATCTGCTTAAAAATCAAAATTTTGCGTACTCATACACTTTCCATTTTCAATTTGTATACCTTGACGTAGTCACTAGGTGAAACCCCCATCATTTTTTTGAAGGCACGGTTAAAGGTGCAGGCATTGTTAAAACCTGTTGAATAGGCAATTGTAGCTATTGAATCCATATGGTCTTTTAAAAGCAATCTACAGGCTTCATTGATTCTGATTTCATTAAGAAAATAGATGTATGTTTTTCTCGTATGCTTTTTGAAATACCTACAGAAGCCATGAGGTGTCATGTGTGCTATGGAAGAGATTTTTAATAGGCTGATCTGTTTAGAGAAATGCTCAGTGGTATACTGTAGAACGAGATTCATTCTTATTCCTTCAGATTCTGTAATAGAATTAAAGGATAATCCAGTCGACAGCGATTTCCAGTTAGATACATTAGTAGCAAAAAACTGAAGCAAATAGGTGAATTTTACCAACCTATCTAAACCACCGAGTTTACTGATAGACAATATATCCTTTGCTACTGTTGCTGAATACTTGGAGGGCAAATGCAAACTACCAAGGTTAGGTTTAAAAAATTTACTGACTTTATTAAATTCTGGAAAACTCAACAAAGGCTTTAGGTAATTCTGATCAAAGAAAATATGTATAGCATGGGCGCCCATTTCCGGTATTTTCTCATTTAAACCACCTTTAAACATATGTGGCTGGTTAGCTCCAATAAAATAGACTTCTCCCTCCTTAAAGGGCTGTGTATAATTACCTACAATGAAGGTTCCCTCTCCTCTAAGAATCAATGTAATCTGTGCTTCCTTATGGCGGTGCAGGTAATTATAAAAATATGGTGACGTCTCATTCTGTATTACAATAGAATCTTCATTTGCCACCGGAACTGTATAATGAATTACCTTCATATGCTTACTTAATTAAATATATCTGGCTGCAAGTAAGTCTTTAGATTAGCAATAATGGTAAATTCACAGCTAATCAAAATTCAAACAACTCGCGCTTCAAATATAGCCTGCGAGGACCTATAGCAAATAAAATTAAACTACTCACTTCTACTGCAAAAAAGCCCCAAACGCCTCATTAGGCTATAAATGCTAAATTTGAAAACGAAAGGTTTTTATAAATTTTAAGGGGTATTAGATGCTGAAAAATTCAATTACAGGCTAATCGAATTTTGTAACATCAAATTCAAGCAGCGCAATAAAGTATAAGCAACTAGTTTGTCAGCAATACCTTCGAGATTGGGGAAGTAATGGAATGCTGTATTTCGGGTGATTATGATTCCCTATTAGAAGTATTTTGCCAAGGCATGACAATATCAATCCTTGATCGCTAATCGCAAAAAACCCCTTTGCTTTTAGGCAAAAGGGATTTCGGTACGTGCAAGTTTTAATGGAAAACCGTAAGGTTTGGAAAGTAGATCTTGCTGAAATCAATAGTAACGCCATCTCCCCCATATTTTACTTTCTTAACCAATGCACCAGTGGATGCATTATAGATCAGCAGGTAGTTCACGGTTGATGCCGCACCATAGCCTTGGATCCCATTAACGACAATGTAATCCTTATTCTTGTCGTAACGGATGGCACCATAAACCATAAATGGAGTTTCACTGATTGTGATAAAAGGTTGGGTTAACGATGCTGTATTTCCATCAACATATTTGTAGATCAAATTACCGCTGTGATAGAAAACTGCATTTTCTTTGCTTGAGGCAGTGATCCTAGTTGGTGCATCAAGACCGAATGAACCTATGGATACCGGAAGCTTTACTCCAACAGTATCAAAATTCGCATCGATGGCAATCAGGCGGCTTCCTGTAGATGCCCAAACTTTTCCATTCGGCGTTTCTGCAAATCCACGAGTAATATTGCTAAAGCTTTTTTCAAGGGAATAATTTCCTGTCGACACTATTTTTGCGCCATTACTTTGCAATAAGTATACATAATTGCCTTTCTTCCACATTTCACCTGTATTGAGGGCACCAACAGTGGTCAATTTACTGCCTATTGAAAGTGTGGTAAGATCAATCGGGTATACTCCATCGTTCGCACTCACCAACCCCCGGTTACCTTCCAGCTGAACAATGCTCCGCCAGTTGCTTGTTTCCTGCATGAACCTGGCCTCTTCCTTTAAAGTCTCCGCATTTACCTTTATGATAGGTCCATTCATCTTGCACATTAGGTAAATGCTGCCGTTGATGACTGAAGCAAATTGTAAGGTACTTGTCTTTGCGGTATTGGAAAGGCTCTTTCCAGGGTTTTCCCTTTCATATACCCGTGGAGAAATCGTGTCGGTTCCATACCTGTAGAAGTTAATTGTGCCAACACTCTGTCCATAAGAACCTTCTCCAATTACGAAAAACCCATTAGCATATTTTTCTACTACCAGTTGGGTCGGTTCTATTTCTGAATTGTTTTTTTTACAAGCTTGCAATGCTGTAGTGAAAATGAATGCAGCGAAAAGAAGTTTTTTGATGTTAAATTGTTTCATAGATATTTATTTGTTTAATTATTATTTCTTTATCAGTTTAAGATCTACCGCCCCAGCGATCTCGGTTGATATTTCGCCGACATAGCGTGACCTTTCATTATTTAGGTCTGGACTGAACAAATTGCCATTGCAGTTTTGCGCAGTATATACCTTTACAAAATCGATGCTGGTCAGACTTACTTTATCACCATTGTCATTTACTGCCCAATCGATATCAAATGTATTGTAGCCTCTACCAAACTGTTCCTGAAAGCTTACATATTCGCTAGATCCATTATCCGAATAGCCGGTTCTAAGAGGTTTATTAGTGATGATATCTCCTAGAGTTAAAGTGTTTCTAACCAGCGTTCCAGTATAGGAAATTTCGGTACCTGAAGCCCAACTTGGGAAATAATCCTGAGCATGGAACATGTTGCGCAAGATCAGTCCCTCTTTGCCCTGGTTATCGATCCAACGGATATCATGAGCCAAACTGGCTGGTTTATAATAAGTAATCTTGTAATTCTTAAGGGTTGTTGATGCGCTGTAATCACTTCCGGCCAGTTCATACCATACATCGTCAGGCGATCCGTTTTTGTTTACATCCTGCATCACACAGACAATGCCCGGTTCTGAAAACTCCATATCCACACCAATTAATGGGTTGCTGTAGATACCAAGGTCTAAACCTGTGGCATTGATAATGGCATGGTCAAAACCAAAAACGATATAGCCGCCATAGCCTCCCAGGGATACCACACCTTTACCTACATCTCCCAAAAGAATATCAGTTTTTGCCAAGTCGCTATCCCCTCCTTCGTTGACAAACTGCCCAGGAGCAGGTTTGAACTCATACACCTTTTTGATATAGGGCGATTGGATTACTGGTTTATCTTCTCCTTTAACAGGTTTCTCCTTTTTACAGGAAGCAGAAAGGAGCGCTAAAACTCCTAATAATGTTGCAAATAATTTTGTATTCATAGTTAAATTTTTAATAAACAAAAGCTAAATGAGCGGGAATATCTCCAGTAGTTACGCTCCATTTTAATTTTCCAAAAGCATCATAGCAATGCAGTTTCCCCGGTGTTACATAATCTTTTGCATCGGTTACATATACATCCTTTGAAAATGGGTTAACTGCGATACCATAGGGCAACTTGATGTTCTTTTCTGTTCCATCAGAGATGAATTTTTGGGTCAGCAGGCTTTCTTTCCCTACGTCTATCATACTGTAATTCAATGTATTAATTCCAGTGACATAACTAAACTGCGAGGAATAGATATAGGCAAGATCGTCATCAATGGCAAGATTGCTCACAGGCACATCGAACACTTTTTTGACCAATTCGGTTTGGGTGTCGATCACAAATAGTTTGGAAGGTATACTGTAATAATCCCCTCTTGAAGTCACATACAGATCTCCATACTTGTCGGCCTTGATGTGATGCAGGTTGATGGCTACATCAATATTCTTGATTACTTTAAAAGTGGGTATATCGATTACCGATACGGTTCGCTCATAATTGGAAGGACTATAGCCGCCTGAATTGGCAACATAGATCTTACGATTTAAGATAGCCATTTCCTCGGGTTGCCTTCCCACCTCAACACTACGGGTAATCTGCAAGGATGCGGTATCGATTTCGGCCACAATTCCATTAGGAGCCTTGGGATCCCCGATTTTACCAAGGTATGCACTAACGTAAGCTCTGCCATTATCGAATTTCACGTAGCGGCAATTGATGATATCGACTTGTCCAATTTTCCTGCCGGTTTTGAAGTTCAACACCTCTACCTTGTTAGAGGCATTTACAATGATAAACGCTTTGCTGCCATAAATACCAATGTCATTTCCTACATCACCCAATCCTTTAATGATCGAAGGGTTTACCTGGCTGTACAAGTTCCGGGTATAAATACCATTCACAATGTCCAGGTAATCAAGAGAAGCCTTATTCATGTTAAAATTTCCTTCATTTACTAGGTAGAAGCCTTTGATTTTTGAACCAGGTTCTGCCTCAATCTTGCTAATCTGGGCAGGAAGTGGTAAAGGTTCTTTGCGGCAGCCAAGCGCAAGGACAGCTACTACCGATAGTATTCCGGTTAACCTTCTCATAGCTTATAATTTAAGGTTAAACGATAATTCCTGCCCGGCATTGGGAAATTTGGAATGACATCGAAATATTGATCAAGGAGATTATTAACTTCAAGGGATAATTGGCAAACATCCTTTTTTGCATTCAAATCATAGCCCAGGGTAACATCATGAGTGTACCAGGGCTCCATATAATTATAAATGATGTTCGATTTTTGGTTGTATCGATAACCCGTGTAAATGAAACTATAGTTCAGTTTCCAGTTTTTATAATCGATCTTCCCTAAAAATGAGCTGCTATGCTTTGGGACATATGGGATCTGGCCGCGATAATTGTCTTCTTCTGAAGAAGTGACATCTATCGCTTGCTGATAGGTATAGTTTAAGCCAATACCCAGTGTTAATTCGTTGGTGAGCGCAAAGCCAGATTTAGCGTTCAGCTCCAGTCCCCTGATTTCTACCCGTCCCAAATTGTACATAGACCAGCGGAATAGGTTAGCCCCCGGCTGAGCAACAATCTTATCCTTTACCGTATTGTAATACGCATCGACCTGTAGGTCTACAAAAGTAATCGCCATATTTTTAAAGGTATTGGCGAAGGTAAGACCAAGGTCATACTGTTTGGCAAACTCTGGTTTGAGTTGTGCATTACCGATAAAAGTATAGTACAGGTCATTAAAAGTAGGCATCCGGAAAATATCCTTATAAAAACCTCTAAGCCTTATCTTGGAAGATTTCATTGGCTGATAGCTGAACATTATGGTCGGACTAAAAATCTGCTTATCACCAGCCGAGCCGAATTGCCTAACCCGATCTATAAGTGTTGTGCTCAAGAGGTTTCCTTGAATCTGAAAACGCTCGATTTGTAACGCCGCGTTGAATACATTCAAAAATGTACTCCGATTAGGGTAGGCAAACCGATAGATATTGGCATCCAAGGTTTGATAGGAGTAGTCTGAGGCTAGGCCGATAGTTAGGTTTTTATGGGCCTGGAATTTTGTGGCAGCCGATAGGAATATCTCTTTCTCGTTGAAATGGTTGTCCAGAAAACCATCGATGGTAACATATTCAGGGTCTAAGTACCGAGTATATTCATAAGAAAGCTTGGCATTGAACATGATTGTGAATTTTGATAGGCGCTGCTCTAATGACCCTTGGGCAAATATGCTCCTGTCCCAAATATGTTGGGTATAATCAAATTTATTGGCGACAATTGCACCTGGTAGGCCCCTATCTGACCAAAAGGAGTAGACTTGAGCATTCCATTTCCCATCATTATGAAGCTTGCCGTGCAACGCTGCCTCTATACGGATACGGTCTACCTCGCCATTGTTGCGTACAGCAATGGTATCATATACACCATTAGTATAGCGGAATTTATATTTCCCGTTGGCCCTGATGTATTCACTGCTAGCCGTTGCGGAAAGTTTTTTGCTTATTTTTTGCTGAATGCTGAAACTTGGATTGACCAGCCCAAAACTGCCCGTTTTTAACGTCGCTGAAATACTCGTCCTTATGTTTTCATCGAAATTAGGTATCTTGGTTTTCAGGAATATGGCACTTGCTGAGGCATAGGCCTTAGCGGGCTGCAAGATCTCACTGTGCTGCCCGCTCACCAATGAAATTTCCTCCAGGCTTTCCAAGGAATATTTGCCTAGGTCGACCTGACCGTTTTGTGCATTTGCCAATTGGATCCCATTGTAGAATACAGCAGTATGGTTACTGCCCATGCTACGCACGTTTATAGTCTTTAATCCACCAATCCCTCCATAATCTTTTAATTGTACACCAGAAAAATAGCGTATTGCATCGGCAACCGAAAGGCTATTGATCCGTTTGAGATCTTCGCCAGAAAGAATTTGAATGGGCGTGGGTGAAAGGTTCTGTCTACTCAGTTGTACCTGGTTGATGATTAACTCTTTTAGCAGATTTGCCTTGATCAAGGTATCTGGAATTTGGGCAAGGGTATGCCCGGGCGATAGATAGATCGCACAACAAATTGAAAAAGTTAGCACATACAACCTAAAGCCCTTGCTTGAGGTTTGTTTCTTTTTTTGCATTCTTTGTTGTGAGCTGTTGTTTAACAGCTACAATTAAGCGTAAAATGATATATTTACTTTTAGTCTCCTCCAAGCTTCAATCCTCGAAAGCTGTGGAATAATAATGCTGAAGGCAGGTCTCCTGACTAACGCCCGATTTTTCCGCCTTCCCATCACACATTGGTGTGATAGTGGCCAGATTGGAAAACCGTTTAGGCGCTTACAGTTGCGGGACAGTTGTGGATTTTCACCACATTCCCTTTTAATCCCAGTTGTTACTTGGGAACCAAAAGCATCGCAAAGATAGAAATTAAACCGAAAAATTTTATATGAAGGTGTGTTTTTGGAAGTTTATGCTGTCTTGCCAGAATTTATCTTGTCCATCACCCCTAGTTTCTCTGCTTTCATAAACGCACGATTGGCTGTGCTACTTATTGCCCCCGTATCACTGAATGCCAATAAAACTACTTCTTGTAATCGAAACAATGACAAAGTTTTCATAGTTGGGTCTATTTCACAGGGATTTTAAACCAGCTTTCTTTGTAATGTCAAATCGATACAACATGAAAACATTAATTACATCAACCGAAAATATAAACTTTAATAAATTCATTAAATTATACCTTAAATCAAATTTTAACATGAAAAATTTATTTACATTTTTAGGCACTGCCTTTTTATCTGTAGCTTTCGCTACTTCTTCTTTCGCACAAGTTTCTGCTACCGCTAATGCATCAGCAACAATTGTTACTCCAATTAGTATTGTAAAAACAGTTGACATGAGTTTTGGTAATATAGCTACCAACGGCGCTGTTGGTACAGTTGTTCTTCCTGCTATAGGCGCTCGTACCTTTACAGGTGGAGTAACCCTACCAGCAACAACTGGAACCGTTTCCGCTGCTTCTTTCACACTTGGTGGAACAGACGATTACACTTTTAGTGTAACACTACCTGCTTCTGTAGTGATTACAAACGGGGCTAACACAATGACGGTAAACAACTTTACAAGCGGTTCTGCTGCAAGTCCAGGTTCATTTGTCAATGGCGCACAAACACTTAAAGTTGGTGCTACCTTAAACTTATCTGCATCACAGGCTGCAGGCGAATATACTTCGGCCAGTCCCTTTACAGTTACTGTAAATTATCAATAAGAAAAGTATTGTTTTAAGGTAGGTGTCTGGAGAGGTAGTACCTCTTCAGGCATCTTTTTAATATGTAATTACTAGTTTCCTAACAATCAAAACATTATATTGTAAGCAACCAAATATAATACCATGAAAAATACTGTACTTTTTATTTTAATGTTATCAGGGTTTTTATTACCAACCCCAAAAGCCACGGCACAGGGAAACCTGATCATTATACCACGAAGGGTAGTTTTTGAAGGTAACAAAAGAACACAAGAGCTTAATTTAGCAAATACTGGTACAGATAGTGCCAAATACCTGATCTCTGTGGTGCAATACAGGATGAAGGACAATGGCACCTTTGAAAGTATTACACAACCTGATTCAGGTCAATATTTTGCCGATAAAAATTTTCGCTTTTTCCCTAGAAGTGTAGTACTTGCCCCTAATGAAGCACAGACTGTAAAAATACAACTCTCAAATACTAGTGAATTAGAAGCTGGCGAATACAGGTCGCATTTATATTTTAGAGCGGTACCAAAAGAAGTGCCATTAACCGAAAAGGTGGTCGAAAAAGATTCAAAGGATATATCGATACGCCTGGTTCCAGTATTTGGCATTGCCCTTCCAGTTATTATACGGAAAGGAGTTTCAACCACCAATGTAACCATTCAAAATCCCTCCTTAATAATCAACCCTTCAGAAGTACCCCAATTGAAGTTGTTTTTTAGTCGCTCGGGCAATATGTCTGTTTATGGAGATATTACAGTAGACCATGTTTCTCCCCAAGGCAAAAAAACGAGAGTGGGCATAGCAAAAGGGTTTGCAATTTATACGCCCAATAAATCCCTTACTTTCAACGTAAAACTCAATAAGAATTTAAATGTAGATTATCACAAAGGCAAGCTGCATATTGTATATGCTACCCCTCCAGATGCGAAATTTGTAAAAATAGCAGAAACTGAGCTAGTCTTAAATTGATACCCATTTGTTTATGCAGTGATATTGTAAGTTAAACCCTAAAAACATGAAGAAAAATTACCTATCGGCCATATACCTTAGGAGTATTGTGATCGGGTTTTTGCTCGTTTTTGGAGGCTTGCAAGTAACCGCTCAAACGATAACCAATTATACTTTTGCCGGCTCAACCGGTACATTTACAGCTTTAACTACCCCCACTAATCCAGCCCTTTCAGCCGGTGATGTAGATGACGGATACTTCAATAACATACCAATCGGATTTGATTTCTGGTATATGGGCACCAGATACACAACCATATCTGCAAGTACGAATGGCTGGCTTACACTTGGCGCAAATATTACGGATGCGAGCTATACCCGGGATATTGTCAGCGGGGGGGCACCCAGGCCTGTATTAGCCCCCTTATGGGATGACCTGCATTTACAGGTCGCCACCAATGTATC
>NZ_SWBR01000004.1 GCF_005116505.1 Pedobacter polaris | reverse complement strand
CATCCAACGCTCTTGGGGCAGTGGGGAATAGGATAATTGGTACTTTAGTTTACGGACCATACGGCTCCTGCAATGAACTGTGGGTTCAACCTGTAGTCTGCTGTTTAATGTAGCAACTCCTCCCTTCTTCTAACATTGATAGCACGCAAGGCTTATCCAGCAACGGAAGAAAAACTGGCAAATGAAGGCTTTGAGGGCAGGAAAAGGCATAGCTGTTTTGCCCTTCAGCAAAACCGTAGCCTGTGTTTGCCAGTTTTGTGAGAGGGCTAGAGCGCAAGGTTGCCTAGGAGAAGCCGAAGCATTTTTGCATACTTTTGATGCTTCAAAAGTATGTTGCCTCGCGGCAAAGAGCGTTTAGACTTGTTATTTAGTTGTCATGCTGAGCCTGTCGAAGCACTTTTATTAAGGCCATTGCACAAGCCTTGCCTCGGCTCGCCGCCGCCGAGAGGCTCTTTCTTTTCTCTTGATAGAAAAGAAACAAAAGATCAAGAAAGAACGATGCTTCCACCCACAGGCCTACACATGGCCCGCCGTTCTTTCAGCCCAACGCTCTTGGGGCAGTGGGGAATAGGATAATTGGTACTTTAGTTTACGGACCATACGGCTCCTGCAATGAACTGTGGGTTCAACCTGTAGCCTGCTGTTTATTGTAGCAACTCTTCCTTCTTTCCAACATTGATAGCACGCAGGGCTTATCCAGCAACGGAGAAAAAACTGGCAAATGATGGCTTTGAGGGCGGGAAAAGGCATAGCTGTTTTGCCCTTCAGCAAAACCGTAGCCTGTGTTTGCAAGTTTTGTGAGAGGGCTAGAGCGCAAGGTTGCCTAGGAGAAGCCAAAAGGGTTTGCCTTCTTTGCCCCTCAAAATGCAAGGCATTCTTGAACACCCCTAAAATATAAGAACGTGAAAAACAGGTTGCCTCGCGGCAAAGAGCGTAGAGAATTATAACAGATCAATTATTCATTTGTCATGCTGAGCCTGTCGAAGCACTTTTTATTAAGGCCACTGCACAAGCCTTGCCTCGGCTCGCCGCCGCCGAGAGGCTCTTTCTTTTCTCTTGATAGAAAAGAAACAAAAGATCAAGAAAGAACGATGCTTCCACCCACAGGCCTACACATGGCCCGCCGTTCCTTCATCCCAGCGCTCTTGGGGCAGTGGGGAATAGTAAGGAGTGGGTGCTTTTGATTTACGAATCCGTACTCCCTTGCCGTCATCTCAACCTTGAAAAAGATCAGGTACCAAAAAGAAAGGCTACACCAAATATGATGCAGCCTTCTCCTTCCCCCTAAACTATTGTTTTGTTTGTTGTTTGTTTGATTATTGTTTCTCTTTAATTCTAAATAATATATTAAATACACTTCCATCAGTTGGTTTAACAGAAACTTGTGCCCCACGGGTAGCGGTGTTATTTGAATTTATCATTAAGCTTTCAAATTGACTAAGATTTAGGTCACCCCTAGTTTTTACTTGTTCTGATTCTGGTGTAGCTAAACCTTCAATATTGATCTCTTTTGTGGTTACAAATACCTTAAAAATTTCGGTTCCTAGTGGTGGTGCCAATAGGATAATATATTCTGGAAATGTTCTGGTTTGGCCAGCAGGAATTTTCAACTCTGAAGCAACAATTGGCTTTTCTATCGAAGTGTTAGGCAGCATTGGGTTGATCTGTCCGTTAGGTTGTATATCTAATATATTTACATAAATATCTTTTTTACTAGGATTTTTTACCCATAACATAATGGTATCACCCTCGTTAAATTCATACGGAATATCTTGAAATTTTGCCGCCATAAATTTCTCATCAGGTTTGCCGTTGGTTACTTTTACCAATTTCACTTGTGCGGTAACAGTAGAATCTTTAACCACCAATTTTTGAAGCAATTGGTATTGTGCATACCTGTTAATGACTTTCCTTAATTCTGCAGTATCTGCAGCGTTGGTTATGTTGGCAAAAGGAAATCCATTTGAGGCAACTTTAATGGTATCGTCTCCATTTCCTTTTTCAATTAGCAAATCTGGCGTACCTACCATGGTCACCAATTTCAATTTTTTTAATGCGGCCGAAATGTTATCGGTTTCTGTTGCAGAGTAATTGTTATTTCCTCGAGAAGTAGCAATAGCCACCACTATTGGCTTTACATTAAAAACTGGTTCTGAAACAAATACAAATAATAAACTTGGCTGTGCTACCTTAGTACTTTTATCTAATTTTATTGTCGATTGGTAATTGCTAGCTTTTGTAACCACGCCTTTTGCTAATGGGGTTGCTTTGCTTGGATCTGCTGTACCTGCTGGATAAACATTTACTTTTGCCCCAACATTTAAGCCGGCAAACGTACCTGCCTTCACAACAATATCTAGTGGTGTAGTAATTTTTTCTACTGTAAAATAAGGTTTTTGATTAACAAAGTTACCGCCAAACAAGCTTCTATCTAAACCATTGCCCTCTAATACTGGATGCTGACCAGGAACTTTTTCGTTCATGATGGCTTGAATTTTAGCAAACAAAGTGCGATAAGTTGTTCCGGCAGGTAAATTCTCGAAAACTTTGCTAAATGCATAGGTTAAGGAACCCATACTTACTGCATCATCACCTGTGGTTTCGTAATTTAATTCTGATGCTAAGGCCGCAGATATCACTACATAAGTTGCCAAATCTGTTTCTGTACCTCTCGCTCCAGCATTTTCTTGAAAAACCTCGTCACCAGTTTGTTTTTTAGATGCTGGATTGTAACCATCTGGCTTTAAGGCACCCTTACCCCCTCTAACTTTAGCAGAGCCACGAGTTCCGGTACCAGAGTGGCAATTGTCCATTACCACCATTACATCGCCCTCTTTACCTAATTTTGTCCTTAATTCCTGTATGTATTTTCCAAACTCATCATCTCTAAAATAATTGGCTTGCAATTTCTCATATTCGGTTTTACTTACACTACCTCTCGCCACAGCTTCTTTATCTGCAGAAAGCTTAGCATCGTAAGAAACAATGGTTTCGTCATAGCCATCAGCCTCATCCCCGTTGTTATCCGCAACTTGTTCACCATGTGAAGAAAAATGGATCACTACTACGTCTTTTGGATTTACTGTAGCGATTAGATTTTTTAATGCATTTTCTATCCCTGCTTTAGTGGCAACTGAATCTGAAACAGTTTTTATACCTGTTTCTTTAAAACCCTGTTTTAATAAAGTATTTTTAATATAAGCTACATCTTGAGCGCTAGATATTTTGCTCCAGCCACCTTCTTCTGGATATTCGCCAATAGCAAAAATTAAAGCATGTTTTTGTTGAGCATTGGCTAAACTTACTGTAAATAGCAAGGCTAACAAACTGAGCCTGAATTTAGTTCTCATGATGGGATTTAATTAAGACAATGTTAAAATCCCTTAAAATTAGATTTAAAATCACTCCTAAAAAATACCTAGAAATGGGTATATTTTTATTCGAGTCCGAAAGTTGTTAAGTCAGAAAGTCCGAAGATATAATGCATAAAAAAGCCTATAAGTGCATCACCTATAGACTTTCTTGATCTAGAACTTTCCGGCTTTCGGAATATTTAATAATTGCCCGTTACACCTACTTCTAAGCCACGAAGCTCTGCTAAGCCGCGTAAACGACCAATTGCAGAATAACCCGGATTGGTTACCTTATTTAAATCATCTAACATTTGGTGACCATGATCAGGCCTGAATGGTATTGGTGTAGCTCTTTTTGCATTTTCTGCAGTTACAACTTTCATCACGTCGTACATATTCACATCACCACCTAAATGGTCTGCTTCATAAAAATTACCTTCTTCATCTTTGGTAACATTACGTAAGTGTAAGAAATAAACCCTTTCCTTTACGGCTTCAAAAATATCAACCAGGTTATTGCTCATACCTGCACCTAATGAACCTGTGCAATAACAAATTCCATTAAATTCTTGGTCTACACTTCTTAAAATGTCTACTAGATCTTCTTTTGTGCTGGCAATACGTGGCAAACCTAAAATTGAATATGGGGGATCATCTGGGTGAATGGTCATCTTGATTCCTGTTTCATTGCAAGTTTGAGCTATGCCTTCTAAAAACCAAGCTAAGTTCTTTTTTAACCCTTCTCTACCAATTACTTTGTATTCATCTATACTTGCTCTTAATGCTTCAATCTCGATCTCCTTTTCATTCGGGATACCCATCAAAACATTAATACGCAATTCATCTAGCTCTACTGCAGTCATATTAGCATGTTTGGCTTTTGCTTTTGCTAAGATATTTTCATCATAATCTGCCGCTGCGCCTACTCTATCGAAAATATATAAATCGAAAATGGCTAAGTCTGTCCAATTGAAATACAGGGCTTTAGAACCATCAGTCATGGTTAAATCTAACTGCGTACGGGTCCAATCTAAAACAGGCATAAAATTGTAACATACCGTTTTAATGCCGCATTCTGCTAAGTTTTTAAGCGATTGATTATAGTTAGCAAGGTATTTATCTGCATCAGGCCTACGCGTTTTAATCGCCTCATGAACTGGTACACTTTCTACTACTGCCCAAGTTAAACCAGCTGCCTCAATGATTGCTTTTCTTTCTTTGATATCTGCTAAAGGCCAAACTTCACCATGTGGAATATGATGCAATGCGGAAACAATTCCTGTTGCCCCTGCCTGTTTAACATCTTGTAGGCTCACCGGATCTACCGGACCATACCAACGCCAAGTTTGTTGTAGTTTGTGTTTTATAGTGCTCATTTATATTTAGTATTGAGATTCGCGTATAGCGTATTGAGATTAGAACCTCCAACAAGCCATAAGAAATTTAATTTTTTTACCAAGATAGTTGAAAAATAAAATCTGCGGTTAAAAACTACGTAAAATAGTTACGGAAACGTTAGCGTAAATTGGTTCATTAGTTCATTGGTCATTAGTCAAACAGTTTGTCATACTGAGCGTAGTCGAAGGGGCTGAAAAAAGTCTTCTACAAGTTCAGGCTGACAGGATGATTATAAAGTTCATTAGCCATTGGTTCAATGGTCAAATAGTTTGTCATCCTGAGCTTGGCAAAGGAACTGTAAAAAGTCTTAGACAAGCTCAGACTGACGTGAAATAATTATTACGTTTACTCTAATATCCTTTGTTTTTATTTCTCAATAAGGCTTCGATGTAATAATAATCTGCGTAATTAATGGGTACATCTATTTCAGATTTCGCAGGGCGATGACCAGTACTGTGTTCTAAAAGAAACCCATAATTTGCACTTGGTGCACTGGTATATTTTGTACTTAGCGATAATAAAATTTTATCAGCCGCTGCTTTATATTTTTTACGTTCTTTACTATACTTGGCTAATTCATAAAGTGCAGATGCTGTAATTGCTGCCGCAGAGGCATCTCTAGAAACATTTGGTATTTGGGGATCGTTATAATCCCAATAAGGAATACCATCCGCTGGAGTTATTTTACTACTTAAGATAAAGTTTGCAATAGCATCAGCTTGTGCTAAATATGCAGCACTTTTGGTGTAACGGTAGCATAAAGTATAACCATATAATCCCCATGCTTGTCCCCTTGCCCATGATGATTCGTTAGCATAGCCTTGGGCTGTTAATTTGTTACGCACATTACCAGAAACAGTATCATAATCAATTACGTGATAGGAGCTAAAGTCTGGTCTGTAGTGGTTTTTCATAGTTTTGTCTGCATGAGAAATAGCGATTTTATAGAAAGATGAATCGCCGGTAAATTTGGTAGCCTCAAATAACAACTCCAAATTCATCATGTTATCTATAATTACTGGGAATTTCCATTTATCGCCGTTGTGATCCCATGATTTAATTACACCAGATTTTGCATTAAATCTTGTAGAAAGAGATTTAGCAGCCTGAATAATTACAGCTTTGTAGGCAGTATCTTTTGTAAGTTTATATCCATTACCAAATGGACAATAGATCATGAAACCCAAATCATGAGTTCCTTTGTTAAATTGCTCAACTTTAATGTCCTCAGTATATTTTCTAGCTAAATCTAGGTACTTTTTATCTTTTGTATAGGCATAATAGAACCACAATTGCGCAGGAAAAAAACCGCTTGTCCAATCTCTAGATACAACCATCTTAAACTGGCCATTTTCAACTGTTCTTGGTGAAACTTGTTTGGGTTTGATTTTTCTGGCAGAATCAACATTTTTAATCAACACATCTGTTTGTGTAGTTGCAGATTGCATAGATTTTTTAACATCAACCTTTTGTGCATGTACAAAGGTATAAGACAACAACATTAAGCTGGCTAGTTTGATTTTCAATTTCATAATTTATCTTTTTTACTTTCTTCTACTTGTTTTAAATATAATGATGATGGATTTAAGCCGTTTTTATTTTGTCCTTCAACCACGCCTAGAGGCCTACCTTTCAATCTTCCATCGTATAAGGTAGCCTTTAGTCCAATTGCATAATTTTTGCCACTTACGTAAGGGTTTTGAATGGCTACTTTATTTGCAGTGCAGTTCCATAAAACTTGGTTCACTCCTGCCCAGCCGTGCCCAGTACCCCAATCGCCTCTATCTTGAATGTTAATTTCTCCATCTGTAACTACATTATCGAACAAAGTGCCAACAGCCCAACGATGATGCGGCCCTATATCTGCTTTTGCATTTTCTGATTTACAATTGTAAAAAACATTAGGTCCGGCAACTTTTGCCCCTGTAACATAATCATGCCTACCTTCTGATGCAAAACAGTTCATAAACAAGTTCAACTGTCCATCATTATTAAAAGAATATCTTCTGCCACCAATAATTTGAGATTTCGGCGCTAAACATTTGCTGTCTTTTACAGTAATCTGCTTGCTTAAACCACCTAAATTTACACATGAATAACCGAAGTATTTACTGGTAACTCCACTAATCCAACTGTTCTCAATTCTGTTAAAATAAATGGCATCCCAACCATGGTTTTCATCTGTGTCTCCGTTGTATTCTGATTGGAGCGAGAGGTTCTCTATGCCAACTTCAGCAATTCTTCCTTCAAATGTATACCGGTAAATCTCGCCACCACCATATTGGGTTTCCATTGCCATTACAATAGGATTATCAATCGTAATCGTGTTACCTTTTATTGCGGTTATTACCCTTTCAAACTCTAAATTGTAATCTTCAGCTTTCCATTGTACGAGCCCTGATTTTTCTGCAATTTGATCCATTTTCAAATCCTGAATCCATTTTGTAGTTCCAGGCCTAAAAACCACTATTTTATCTCCAATTTTTAAACCTTTACTTGAGGCAACATTAAAACTTTTACGCCCGACTGGGACATATTGATCAGTAATTTTTATTCTTGAATTAGGTACTTCATTTACTTTCCCTGTACCCGTAACAATGATTGTTTTTCTTTGGCCTTTTCCAGTGGCTATCAATAAGGTTTCTTCTCCTTCGCCTCGTAAAACAATACCACTCGCAGTTATACGAATACTACCTGGGATTTTATATTCTCCTTTTTTCAATAAAATCGCACCACGAATGCCACTTGCATCGGTCGGAACTTTAGAAAGTTCATCAATTGCCTGTTGGATTTTTTGCTGATCATTATCACCTGTGGCAAAAAGTGTAAACTTAACCGGAACATTTGGTATCGGTTTTAAATTTTGATGATAACCTACGCTACTGAAATCAGGAATAATATTTCCCTGCTCATCTGGTTGATAAATCAATTTACCATCACCCTTAACTTTAACATATTGCGATTCCCAAAACTGCTGAGCAGAAATCGTTTGCATGAAGAGTATGGTGAAAATAAACAGCACAATTTTTTTAGTTATTACATTCATACTATAACCAAATTAATGGATGTCTAACAGGTACATTTCTAATTACTTCTTCTACAGTTGGCTTTAAATCAAGGCTTTTCCAGGTATTAAACCAATTTTGATTTTGGAAATTGTTTGCACCGAATATCAAAAATGGTTGTGCAACTGGCCAATTGTTCCAATACATCACATCTGGTTTTAAAGTCCATTTACTTTTATCGGCAACGAATGGATAAAGATAATTAATGCCCTTGTAAATCGACTTGCCATCTGCAGTTTCATATTTCCATAAGTTATCTTCTGGTGTAGATAAGATTTGGCAAATCATTGTAAAAGCATCCAAATTAAAGATAGAATAGCCATAAGGCTTGGTTCGGGCTAATTCTAAAGGAAAACTACCATCTGTTGCCATTTGGTTGGGCAATGAAACATTTTTATATCTCCATCTCAATGAATCTAACATTACTTTGTCATTGCATAACTTAGCGAAAGAGGCCACTTGCATTACCCAACATGCACTATGGTTATTTTTAGCTAGTTTTTCTGTTACCCCAGGTTTACTGTTATTTAACCAAAATATATAGTCTGCAAACCACTTTTTAATGGTAGCTAATGTAGCTTTATCAAATGATTTAGCTTTTTCCATTACAATTATTCCTTGTGCCACTTCCATAAAATGGATGGTATCTATAATACCCCAACTCCTACCAGTAGTTACTCCTTTAACTGCTTGTGCAAACAATAAATTTGGATTCATTAAAGTTTCTGAATCTACAAACCAGGCTTTTAAATGAACTACAGCTTGTTTTACATATTTTTCATCACCTGTAATTTTATAGGCTGAAGCTAAGGCACCAATAATTTCGCTAAACCTAATCATCGCCTTGCGGTGTGCTACAAAATTAGCTGGATTGCTTTGCCCATCTTTGTTGATATAAGGTCCGTCTGGATTTGCTGGATTTGGCCAGAAATAGTCGGCTTCTGAGAAAAAATCATGTTTACCACCTGCACTTCTAGGCGAACTTTCAGCTGTCACTGTAACTGGCTTTTGTTTCATCGCCCAATCGGCATCTGCTAAAACTTGTTTCTTTAACACATTTGTTGCTTGTAACTTAATACGCTCTTGTGTAAAAGCAACAACTGCAGTTAATACAAAAACACAAATAAGACTTATTTTTTTCATAGCTATTGATTTAAAAACACTGTTGGAATTCCTTTTGACTGAACAGAAATAACACTTTTTGCGTTGTTGGTTTTCATTTTGATTATTGCCCTACCATTATACAGTTGAACTTTAGCAGCGCCTGTTGAGGTACCTTGATCTTTAATCAATTCACCATCGCCAATTAAGCTAAACGAAACAAGGTTGATGGCATCTAAGCACAAAACACCTTTATCATCGTATATTTTAGCTTCTAATACAGCAATGCCATCTTTTTCTTCAATTTTAGTCAAAGTTATTTTGGCAGGTTTGCCCCACTTTTCAGTTTGATATTCTTGAGTAATTTCATCAGTAACAGTCACCTTTCCTTTTTTAGCAACGACTTTAAAGTTGTATTTCCCCTTGCGCAGTGGTACTTGCCAACGTAAACCAGCCGCAGGAAAATCCTGACTGTTTCTTTTTCTAACTCCATAACTTTTTCCATTCACAAACAGTTCAGCCTCATCACAATTGGAGTAAACTTTCACCATTTTTTCTTCACCTTCATCACCCCAACGTACTGGCCAAGAGTGTCCATAAATATGAGCCATTGGTAAGTTTGTCCAATAAGATTGGAAAATATAAAATGCTTCTTTTTTAGTAAAATCTCTTTCTATTACCCCTTTTTGGTTAACATAAGGCACTGGATTTTCTGGGCGAATTGGTGTAGAAAAATCCTTAAAAGGCCAATAGGCTGTTCCACTTAGCCAAGGCATGGTTTCGTGTTCTTTTAAATGCCAGTCAATTAAATTAGCAATATAACTTTCGCTCCAATCGCCATCCTTACTCACTCTTGCCGCACCTCCGTATAAAGAAGCATCTCCAGCTCTTTCATCAGCACCACCACCTTTTTTAATTTTGCTTAAGGCATTATCAGGGTTTTCAGAATGTCTACGAGCATGACTATCTCCACCCCATTCTACATGCAGAAAGCGGTCTGATTTATTAAATTCTGCTAAAGACACATCTTTGTATTCCGTATAATCACCTCTGTACCAACCTGCCCAAATTGAAGGAGAATACACATCAACAATATCTCTACAGAAATCACATCGTCTAATTGCTGTACTTCTTGTTGGGTCTAATTTGTGTGATAAATCATTCAACTCCTTCATAAAAGTTCTGATTTTCTGTTGATCAAATTCAGTGAAATCCCCTGGCCAATCGTTTTCATTCCCTAAGCCCCAAATGATAATTGAAGGATGGTTGTAATGCTGTTCAATCATATTGGTGAGCATTCTTTTAGCCTGCTCTTGATAAACCGGACCTCCTAAACCACCTCTACACCAAGGAATTTCTTCCCAAACTAAAATTCCTAAACTATCACAAGCATTCAATACTATTCTGGATTGTTGGTAATGACCTAGGCGGATGAAATTTACACCCATCTCTTTCATCATTTTCATTTCAGTTACAATCATTTCTTCTGTCATTGCAGCCCCAACACCTGCATGATCTTCATGTCTGTGTGTACCACGCAACAGCAATCTCTTACCATTGAGCATGAATGGACCTTTTTTAACGAACTCAAATTTTCTGAAACCTACTTTTTCTGAGATACTAGCGCTTTGTCCATTGGAGATAATATCTACTGATACTGTGTATAGTTGTGGATTATCGGTAGACCACAATTTAGGAGCCCTTAAGCTCCAGTCTAAGAGCAAAGAATCACCTGCAAAGGTTTTTATATTTCTACTTAAACTCAAAATATTTAACCCATTAGGATCTTTAACATAAATATTTACTTTAGCATTTTTTAACAAATCAGGATTGATTAAACGAGCACTAATGGCTAGCTTACCATATCCACCAACTTCACTTATCGATGCTTTTGCAAATAATTTATCAAACGAAAGCTGGGGACTATAAACCAAATTCAGGTATCTATAAATGCCACCGTATACATTAAAGTCTGACAAGCTAGAAGGTATCATTTCTAAATCCCTAGAATTATCACAGCGAATTACCACAGGGATTTTTCCCTTAAACTGGGTTTTATAAACTGGATTTTTCTTAAATTCTGCCACAGCAGCCGTAATATCTGCAGTCCATTCATCATAACCGCCTACATGTTCTGCGACCTTAATATTGTAAATGTAAACTGATGTTTTTTGACCAGCACCCTCAAAATGCAATACTGTTCTGCCATTTGCATAAGGATTATCAACTTCTATATTGGTGCGATACCAACCAGGGCCCTGGTAATAATTAACATCTGGATCCACAGCATCTGTAGCATTGAAACAATGTGGTAAGTTTACTTTTTGCCAAAATGGAAGTTCTTCAGGATTGCCAGCTTTTACAGGTCTTACTGCTTCCCAAGCTCCACCTAAATCTTGTTTCACAAACTCCCATCCTGTATTTAAACGCTGAGTAGTTTGTGCCTGCAAAAATAAATTTGCAAACGACAAATAACATATAAGAATATATTTAACTTTCTTTAACATAATTGATTATATCGATTATTTAAAACTTTTAGTGATCTGATTTAATAAATAACCATTTTTATCTGAACTATACTCCCAAAACATTACACCACCTAATTTATGCTTTAAAACATAATCACATTTGTTGGCTACAGACCATTCATTATCATAGGAGATGTATTGTTTTGTTTCTGTATTGAATAAATATGGTGCTTTTGCATCCTCATCTTTATATTCGATAAATCCTTTTTTATTAACTACACTATCTTTTAAGAAAGTATAGCCTTTGCCATAACTATTAGCTGTTGATGCAATGGTATCTCCTAGCCCCTTTTGGGCAGTAGTGCTTAACTTTAAGTTTCTTCCGTAAAAAGCAATACCCATTACAATTTTAGATGCAGGTACGCCAGCAGCCATGTAAGCTTTAATTGCTTTATCTGCAGAATTATCTGATGGGTAAGTTTTACTATCATATAAATTGGTATGATGACCTGCTTGCTTAGATGAATAATAATCATAGGTCATGAGATTAATATAATCTAAATATTTTGCGGCCTTCCCCATTTCAGTTTTATCTAGAAAAGAAGGAAATCCACCTGTTGCTGTGGTTAATAATTTCTTTTTCCCTGTTTCTTTTTCTAAAATATCTAACTCTTTCCGAATAGCTTCGAACATTAACGTAAAGTTCTGCTTGTCTTCTGGCCGATATACATTTCCTTCTTCACCTGGCATCCCTGGATATTCCCAATCGATATCTACACCATCTAGCTTGTGTTTTCTAATGATATCTACTGAACTTTTTGCAAAACCTTTCCGTAATGAATCAGTTAAAACAGCATCAGAAAAATTCTCACTCCAAGACCAACCTCCAATGGAGATTAAAATTTGAAGATTGGAGTTTTTACGTTTTAAGCTATTTAAGCGCACAAAATTTGTCGAATCTCTTTTATAATTATCAAGATAAGCTTGGTTGTTTTTCACGTTCACAAAAGCGTAATTAATATGCGTTAGCTTATCTGCCGCAATTTGATCTTGGTTTACCAAACCACTATACCCAGTTACATAACCAATCACAACAGGCTTTTTATCAGCTGTTTTCATGGCATATAGTAAAGTAGTAATTAACAAAAAAAGGAAAATCAAATTGATCCTGTTGTTTATAAATGCTATCATAATTATATTTTTTTTACCACATAGACACATAGATTTAGGTTATGTCCTTATGTGGTTAATTTATCTATACTTTTAAACGTAAACTCCTTTTTTCTAAAAACGCCACTATCCTTATTACAAAAAATGCAATGAGGAATGACCTCATTATTCCTCCAACACCGTAATTAAAATAGTGGAGATAATTAAAATCAATTAAACTAAATAGTGAATACAAAATATATGGAACCAAGTAACAAGTTAAAGTACTTGTACCTGCTGGTTTTATAAGGTTAAACCAGTTCTTTTTATCTTTATAATCTACAATGTAAATCATTAACATGAATACCAAAATGGTAATGCCCATGCAAATGAAAACCCATGCTGGAGTTGAATAAATCTTAGAAATTCCACCAGAAAAAGGTCTTATCAAAAAGCCAAACAGAATAGATGAAATTCCGGCACTTGCTAATAAAATCCAAAGATTTTTATCTTTTCCTTTTGCAATGAGCAAAGTATAAGCAGTAGAAATAACTGCACCGCCAAGCATTAAAGTAATAGAAGATGCATCTCCTATTTGCCATAAATTTACATGTAGTAAATCCATGTGGCTTGTAACATTAATTAATGCAAAGACAATGAATGCTGTTAACAGGAAAACTATTTTCTCCTTGGTAAGTAAATAGGTAAAGGCGGCAAACAAATACGCCCAGCCAATTAAACCTAAAATACCCCACCAATGTGATTTTAAGCCCTCAGGGCTTTCTGTATTGCCACCTCTATATAAATAGACCATTGTGGCCACGATAATTAATCCTAGCGCAATTAGTCCATATTTTAGGGGCTTTGATAGCTTCTCAGGATAATCAAGCCAAATCAAGAAAAAACCAATAGTTAAGACAATCATAAATATAGGATAGCTTAAAACTGCCTGATCATAATTATAATTCTCCATGTTTACATGAAAAAAGCCCATTACAATTAAGGCTAAGGAGCGCAGTACAATGTAAGTAGCCACTGAAAAAAACGAATCACCTTTTTTAATTCTTGCTTGAATAGCAAATGGCAAAGACAAGCCCACAATAAACAGAAATGCAGGAAAAATCACATCCGAAAATCCCATGCCATCAAAATCGGCTGCTGTATGTTCAATCCATTTTGGTATTTTACTTACCCCAGCTACATCATTTACGAAAATCATTAAGAACATGGTAATGGCTCTTAAAACATCGATAGATAAAATCCTTTTGGGTAGTGTTTTCATAAATTATTTCTTGGCCGCCCAAAATATGGCGTTTTTAAAAATCAGCTTATAAGATTCATTATCGAATAAATCAGCACCATGGCCCATAAAAATATACACGTTTTTGGCTCTCATCTTTTGGTTCGACCAGATTACTGGGTGATCACCCATTTTAATCTTTGTATCAGGCTCGTAACTCGATTCGTCAACAGTAGCAATTACTTCAACATTTGGTCTAGGGCTTTGATTATAAGTGTACCATTCTTCTTTTTGAATGACAAAAGGACTTGCAACACCATTCATAATCGGATGTTTAGGCAATTCGATATTCACTTTTGCAGCAGCAAAGCCAGGGATATAATTTTTAAAAGTAATCCCACCCATAAAATCAGCAAACCATTTCCAGAGTTTGTAGCCTTCAAATTCACCTAATAAAGTAGCATGATGGAAACCAATCCAACTGGCACCTGCCTTTTGCATCATATATTTTTCGAAAGCAGCTTTAGCGACATCACTCCACGCAAAGGGCGGATAATCTAACTGAATAAATAACTGATACTGTTTTAAATACTCCGTATTTATTTTGTCTGTATTTTGAATATAATCGATAGTGAAATTACTATCTAACGCCAATTGGTTTAACCATTCTTTAGCTTTAGCTGAATATTTGGTATGGTTACCTCCGTTCTCATAAAGCGCAATAACCTTAAATCTTGCTGCTTTTTGCGCAAAAGAGAAAATAGGCATCAAGCATAAAATGAAGATTGAAATACGGATTGATAATTTCATCAGCTGTGCTTTATTTAATTTGTTTAATCTGCAAAGCATTTAATACAGCCTTACCTTTGATGTTTTTGAAAACTAATTTTATCCCTTTATCATCGGTTACCACACATTCAAATTTCTTTTGCACAGCGTTTGCCACGCCATAAGTTGCTGATAGGTTTAAACCTTCGATAACTTGTTTGTCATTTAAAAAAACATCAAAAATTCTTTGTTCAGGAACTTCTTTGTTTGTAGCAATTAAGCTATCTAAATTATAGGGCAAGTTTGATGCTCCAGTTCCTACTAATTCTGAGAAATGCAGTGTAACTTCATATTTCCCTTTGGGCACAGCTAACTGATAGGCATCCAATCCTATCAATTGCGTTTGATAAATTGGATCATTTGTTGTTCCTTTTATGTTTTTATCAGATCCATAACTTTGGCGACTATTGCCTTTAGGCTTAAAAATTTCACCGCCAATGCTACCCCACGACCCATTTTCATAAGTTTTATTTGGCAACCAAACTTCTTGTTTTTGCTGATCTATGAATTGTCTCTGGCTTCCTAAAAGGATATTTAGCTGTTTAAACTCCTGTCCATCTTTAAAATTAAAAGGTTGTACAACAAAATTGATAATCGCATTGTCTTCAATTTTTATCCCTTTGGAGATAGCAACAGCTTTAATTTGATTTACTCCATCTTTAAATGGGAAATTCCAATTGCTAGTGCTTTCAACAACCGCTTTTCTCCCTAAACTTTGTCCATTTGCAAAAAGTTCTACCGTATCTGTATTGCTAATTACTTGCACCAATTGAATAACCTTGTTCTCATTTACATTAGCCACACCACTTCTCAACTTCCAGCTGCCATCTCCTATTTTCAAAAATGGTTTAGTTTGTAAGCTAGCTTTATAAAGGAAAAAGGTGTTTTTTGGTTCCCTATCTAAAGTTAGCAGACCTTTGTTATTTACATGGGGCATTGTTTCTTCGCGGGTTTCAGAATTAAAATCAGCTAAATTCCAAACCGCTGCACCAACTATAAAAGGCCTTTTCAGGATATCCTTGATATAGATTTGATGATATAACATTCCGTATTCCAAACTTTTATCAAATCGAACAGGAGCAAAAGCATGTATTCTTGGATCTACATCTGCTCCAAATTCAGTAACCAAAATTGGTTTATCAGGAATTTGTTGATGTATTTTATCCAAATTCGGACCAAAATCTTCTGATTTACCACCATACCACCCTTGGTATAAATTCCAGCCAACCAACATCGGTATTTTTACCAACCCTGCTTTAATGTAACCATTTACATCTCCATGATTAGACATTAAAGTATAACGAGTTGGGTCTGTTTTACGAGTTAAATCTTCTAGTTCTTGCGCTAGTTTTTCAATATTATTTAAGTATTGCTGTTTTCTTTCAGCATTATCCGCATGTCTCATTCTCAGCAAAACCTCATTCATGTAAGCCCAAATAATTACGCTTGGATGGTTGTAGTTTTGTTTAATCATTTCTAACTGCATAACTTTGCAATTAGCTGTAAAAGCAACACTCTCTGTAATTTCATTCACAATTGGAATTTCTACAGATGCCAAAATTCCCAATCGATCACAAGCATCTAAAATCGCTTGATCTTGCGGATAATGAGCAACACGTAAAAAATTACCCCCCATGTCTTTTAAAAGTTCAACATCTTTTACCTGCAAATCTACTGGTACTGCATTGCCCATGCCTGCAAAATCTTGGTGTCTACTAGCGCCTATCAACTTGCATGGCTTGCTATTCAAGAAAAATCCTTTTGCAACGTCGAAACTAAAAAACCTTAATCCAACCGTTGTTTTAACTTCATCTACAACTTTACCAGTTTGATAATCTATTAACTTTGTGGTAGTTTGATAGAGATATGGATGATCTGGTGACCATAAAATGGGATTTACAACCTGAATTTTTGGCAATTGAAAAGCTATGGTCTGATTTGCTTTAGCAGACGTTAAAAACTTTACTTCATTGATCTTTTTTCCATTTGCATTAGTTAATACCGAGGTTACGATGATTTTTTTTGCAACCCCATGATTTACTAAATTTCCATTTACAAGTACTTCAGCATTTGTTTGGCTTACATTTTCTCCCCTAACAAAAACACCCTTACTTCCATACTGATTGTCATCAAAATGAGCTGTCGCCAAAACCATTAATGATACATTGCGATACAATCCTCCAAAAAAAGTAAAATCTGCAGTTAAAGGCGCAATATTTTCATTATAGCTATTATCTACTTTAACTGAAACTTCATCGGTACCATTGAATTTTAAACCCGATAATGGAATACGAAATCCAGTATATCCACCAATGTGGCTACCTAATTTTTTACCGTTTACAAAAACTTCAGTCACCTGATTTGCACCTTCGAAATAGAGATAGAGTTTTTTGTTTTTCCATTCTGGTTTAAGCACCAGTTTCTTTTTATAAGTTCCGATACCTCGATAATAGCCCGGAGTATCATCCATTACATCAAATGCATTCCATGTATGGGGAAGATTTATCCTTTCTACAGTTGAATTTGTACCTTTTTGAAAACTCCAATCCTTATTTAGGTTGATTATTTTTCTTGAATCTTGTGCAAATGCATTCAATACCAAAAGCGATGATAGCAAAAGTAAAAACAAAGATTTACCTGTTGATAGTGAAGATTTCATATTTGGCGAATGCTTATTAATTCGTTAAAGCAAAATTGCTTTCTAGTTTGATATTGTCAGAAGCTGTTCCAATCATCAATTTAAAATCGCCAGGTTCTGCAGCCCATTGTAGCTTTTGATTAAAAAACGAAAGCTTTTCTTTGTCAATTACGAAGTTGATGGCTTTACTTTCTCCAGCTTTAAGCATCACTTTTTGAAAATCTTTTAGCTCTTTAACTGGTCTAACAACCGAAGCAAACATGTCTTGCAAATAGACCTGAACAACTTCTTCTCCATCAAACTTACCTGTATTTTTAAGGGTAAAGCTAATGTTGATCTTATCATTCATCGCCATTGCAGTTTTACTTAATTTTAAATTAGAATAATCAAATGTGGTATAGCTTAACCCATATCCAAATGTGTATTTCGGGCTATTTTGAATATCTAAATAAGCAGAACGATAACGGGTGTCTTTATCATTTTGAGACGGGCGACCTGTGCTTAAATAGTTATAATATATAGGAATTTGACCTTCATCACGTGGAAAAGTCATTGGTAATTTTCCAGCTGGATTATAATCTCCATATAACACATTGGCAATGGCATTACCAGCTTCGCTACCTAGCCACCAAGTGTACATAATGGCATTAACATTATCAGCTGTCCAGTTAAAAACCAATGGTCTACCAGCCATAATTAATACCACTACTGGTTTTCCAGTAGCCTGAATTGCCTTAATTAAATCTTCTTGTACGCCAGGGATTTGAATATTCGCTTTGCTTTTTGCCTCACCACTCATATCATAAGCTTCGCCAACAGCCATAACTACAACATCTGCTTGTTTAGCGACTTCTATTGCTGCCGCAAAACCCGCTTTGGAGGTATCTGAAATTTCACAACCTTTTGCGTAAAGTAGTTCTGTTTGGTTACCAATTTTGTTTTGCAAACCTTCATACAAAGAAACAAGTTTGTCGTTTTGCCAAGAAACAGACCAAAATCCTTGCATATCTTTCTCAGATTTTGCCAATGGTCCAATAACTGCTATTTTCTTTAAACTTTTTGACAATGGTAAAGTCTGATTATTATTCTTTAACAGTACGATGCTCTTTTCGGCCATTTTTAAAGAAGCTTTTTTGTTTTCGGCAGAATTCAATTCTTTTTCTTGGCGTGTTGCATTGCTAAAACGATAAGGGTCATCAAATAAACCCAATTCAAATTTCTTGCGCAAAACTCTTCTAACCGCATCGTCAATTAATGCAATAGATACCTTATTTTCTTTTACCAACTGCCCTAAATTTGGCAAGTAGCTTCTGCTTTCCATATCCATATCGCTACCAGCTTTAATCGCCAATTCTGCAGCTTGTTTTTTGTCTTTTGCATAACCGTGAGGAACCATTTCTCCTATCGAGCCCCAATCGCTCACCATAAAACCTTTAAAACCCCATTTCCCTTTTAAAATATCACGTTGTAAATAAGTGTTACCAGTTGCCGGAATTCCATTTAAGGTATTAAAAGAGTTCATGAAAGTTGCCGCTCCAGCATCAAGTGCTGCTTTAAATGGAGGCAAATAATATTCCCATAAGGAATGATCGCTCATATCAACCGCAGCATAATCTCTTCCTGCAATTGCGGCACCGTAAGCGGCAAAATGCTTAACACAAGCCATTATTGCATCTAAATTCCCTAATCCTTTACCCTGAAAGCCTTTAACTCGGGCATAAGCAATTTTAGAACCTAGATAAGTATCTTCTCCAGCACCTTCCATTACCCTGCCCCAACGCGGATCACGACCAATATCAACCATCGGCGCAAATGTCCAGTGAATACCAGACGCTGCCGATTCTCTACCTGCAACTCTCGCCGCATTTTCTAGCTCTGCTAAATCCCAACTCGCAGCTTCTGCCAAAGGAATTGGGAAAGTAACACGGTAACCATGGATGACGTCAAGCCCAAAAATCAATGGGATTTTCATTCTAGATTGCATTGCCATTTCCTGAACTTCTCGAGTTTCTTTGGCACCACGGATATTAAGCATAGAACCTAATTTTCCATCTTTTATATCTTTTAACTTATTAGGACTGGTTGTAATTGGACCAGTTGCATCCCTATCTCCTGTATACTGATTGAGCTGACCGATTTTCTCTTCTAACGTCATTAACCTTAAAACAGAATCTACCTTCCTATCAATTTTATCAATGTTTTTTTGCTGTGCAAAAAGTGGATTTACTTGAAAAACAACTCCCAAAATTAGGGCTGCTGCTAATTTGTTTTTTATCATTATATACTTATTATCTTCTTAATTATTTAACTCCGTCTAAAATGCCTTGATAAGCAGCTTTTCTTTGATATAAATGATCAAATGGTAAAGGCCAATCCGGACGGTTATATGTTGGTGGTATCCAACTATCTGCATCTGTTACATTCCAGGTAGTTAAACCATACTGCTGACTTTTAGGAATACTGTTATAAGTTTTAACAATAAACTTGTATTTAGCAGCTTGCAAATCTGCTAGTTCAGTTGTATAGGTTAGTGTTGGGCTATTATCTGGATTCAATGCAATATCTAGCTCAGAGATATGAACTTTTAAACCTGTTGCAGCCGCAGTTGTAATGGCTGCCGTAAGATTAGCGTCGGTTTGATTGTAACGGGTATGCATTTGTAAACCAATGCCATCTATAGGCACACCACTAGCTTTTAAATCTGTAACCAGTTTAATTATTGCAGCCCGCTTTGTGGCACTGTACTCATGCCCGTAATCATTGTAAAACAACAGTGCATCTGGATCTGCATTTCTGGCATATTGAAAAGCTCTTGCAATATATCCTACTCCAAGTTTTTGTACCCAAATGCTATTGCGATAGGTTCCATCATCTTCTAATGCTTCGTTAACCACATCCCATGAAGCTACTTTGCCTTTAAAATGACCAACCACAGTTTCTATATGGGTTTTTAATAAATCTTCCCATTGTGCAGTAGTACCATTAAAGTTATTTACCCAAGTTGGAAGCGATTTATACCAGTTTAAAGTATGGCCATGAACCCGCTTGCCATTTGTTTTTGCAAAATCTACCAAGTAATCTGCATCTGTCCAATTGTAGGTGTCTATTGACGGGTGTAATGCATTCATCTTCATTGCATTTTCTGCGGTTACGCTATTGAATTCTTTAATTACCAAATTGCGATAATTGGTATTGTTTTTTAACGAACCAACATTTAACGCAGCGCCAACCGGAAAAGGTAATTTCTCTTTTAAAGAGCCAGTTCCAATCACTACAATTTCTGGAGAAATTTCTGGAGCTATTGTAGTTTGTGATTTTTTAGAACATGCTACAAACGAAATGAAGAGAGTTAAAATGAGGCTTAAATATTTTTTCATACTGGTTTAAATGTTTATTTCTTTTTATCAAAAAAATCTGTGAGCTGATACATTTGAGCATTTAATTCTCTCATTTTATCAACCAAAGGTGAATAGAGTTGATAATCATTATTTACTATCCCTTTATTGGCATTTGTATTTGATGGTTCTGCTCCTTTTTGTTCAGGATCATTATCTAAATATTTAAACCAATGCCAGCCTATACAATTCTTAGATTCTATTAATCCAAGGGTAAAGTTTTGATAAAATAAGCCTCTATCTTGCTGGGTTTTAACAACCCAACCTGCTCCTGCTGTATTGCCTAATCCAGAATCATCTGCTTTAACATACCACTCGGTAATTAAAAAAGGTTTGCCAGACCAATTTGCCCAGTTAGCCATTTCAGCTTGGTTTGGGGTCCAAGCGTTATAATAATTCATAGAAATTGCATCGGTATATTTACCAGCAGATTTCCATAAAGGCTCCCATTTGGATTGTTGACCATGAAACCTGCAACCTAAGTACATGTGGTTAGGATCGTACTTTTTGATTGCTTTTGAAACAATGGAAAAGTACTTGTCAGCTACAATTTCTAAAAATGCAAGGCGATGAGCATCAGTGATTTTATCTACTGAAATTCCCTTTTCATCAATCCATTTTTTCGCAACGAGGTAACCAGGATCTTCCTGATTTTTCAAGGTCAGATAACCATCCAAATTTTTAATTCCTAGAGGCATTTCGTTATCAGAGAAATAGCCAAAAAGGTTAGGATCATGTTGATTAGCCGTTATTCGCTTTGCATATTGATCACAGAACTCTTCAAACTGAGGATCAAAAACGAAAATTACATTGTTTGGATAGCCTTTATGACCTGGAACAATGTATGTCCCTCCTCTTTTATCGCCATAAGCACTCATAAAATCAAGGTTGATGGTATAAGCTAAAGGTTTTGTTTTTTGTAGAGGCGAATTGGCAATCACTTTTGTATTTGACCAAGCTCCAACCCCATTAAATCCATTTGCAATTAATAATTCTTGGGTTTTGGTTATCCATTGGTTTTCTGTTACAAACTCTTTTTCAAAAGCACTTTTATTCCTATCTGATGAGCCCATGCTTACTGCATTTACTGCATTATGCAAGAATAAGTATCCGTTAGGATCAATTGCCCACCATCTATTTCCAATTTTTTTGGTGTAGTAAAATCCGGTAGCCGATTCTTTTCTATCTAATCTACCTCCATACACATCCTTTTTTATCGCTTTCTTTTTAAACCCAGTTAAGCTAGCCAATGTTCTTGTAGCAAATTCTCTATAAGGTGTAAAGGAGCTCTTATCAGAAGAATTGTTCAATACTTTACGAACAGCTACTCTTTGCTTAAAATCTAAACTATCTTGGGCAACAGCGGTGCTAACCACAAAATAAACTAAGCTTGCAAAAACACCTAAAACCTTTTTCATGCTATTTGTATTTAACTTGCATTTGGTTATAAAAATCTTGGAGCACAAAGAATGCCTTTTTCTTTTTACCAGTTTCACTAATTAAGCCTTTACGGTTCCAAAAATTCTGATACACAGGATGTTGTCTACGCGGAGATCTAAAATCAGTTAAAATCCATGGGGTCATACCTCTTAGTGCATCAATTTTGCTTAGCATGGTAATTTGATTTTTATACAAAGCCTCTTGGTATTCTTCACTCCAACGGGTATTCTCATCGGCATGGAAGCCTCCTAGTGCATCACCCCCAAATTCTGTAATCACTACTGGTTTATTGTATTTGATATTGAAACTATAACGAGTGATTTCGCTTGGTGTTCCACCCCAATACCAACCAGCATATTCATTAAAGCTTACCAAATCAATTTTTTCTCCCAGTGGATCATTTAAAATAATAGTATTGCCTTCTCTGTGCACTTCTAAAGCAGCAGCTACCAAACGTGTATCATCCAAGCTTCTTGCCGTTTCTGCTAAATTGCTCATGAAACTTAAACGTGGACTACTTAATGGCGTTTCATTACCAATAGACCACACAATAACACTTGCACGGTTTTTATCCCTTACAATTAAATCTGTTAACTGTTGTTTCGCATTTGCATAAGTTGCCGGATTTTCCCAGCTAATGGTCCAATATACAGGCACTTCCGCCCATACCAACAATCCCATTTCATCAGCTAAGCGAACCATCTCTTCGTTATGCGGATAATGGGCCAAACGCACATAATTACAATTCATTTCTTTTGCCCATTGCAACATCATTCTCATGTCGCCCTCAGAACGTAATCGCCCTGCTAACAATGGGTTTTCATCATGAATGGAAATTCCTCTTAAAAAAATTGATTTGCCATTTAGTAAAATATTATTTCCACTAGTTTCTATGGTTCTGAAACCAATTTTATCTTGAATATTTTCATTTGCAGACTTAATAGTTACTGCATAAAGTTTAGGTTTTTCTGGAGACCAAAGGTTAATTTTGTTCCATTGAAATTGCTGATTGATTTTGCCTTCAGCATCTGTAGTAAAAGTTTTTTCTAACTTTAATTCTGGGATGGCAACTGTAATTTCTTGTCCGGCGGTTGCGTCTGCTAATTTTACAACAAAATTTAAGGTATTGTTACTGCCTTTAATTAATTGTAATTTATAATCATTAATGTAATGCGCTGGCAATTCTGCCAAAAACACATCTCTAGTAATACCCCCATAATTCCACCAATCTGTATTTATAGTGGGTATTTCATCTGGTTTCCTAGTATTATCTGCTTTAACAACTAATGAGTTTTCTCCGGCCTTTAACTTTCCAGTAACTTCAAATTGAAAAGGGGTAAATCCACCTTTGTGGATACCTAATTTTTTACCATTAAGGTAAACGTGGGCTTCATAATTTACCGCACCGAAATAAACAAAATACCTTTTGTCTGTTTCTGGCTGTGCATTAAACTTACGTCTTAACCAAACTGTTCCTTCATACAATTCTAGCTTTTCAGATTGAGAATTCCAGTCGCCGGGAACGTTCATTTGTGGTGAAAGATCGAAATTATATTCAATTAACTCTGTTTTGTCCTTTTGAACTCTATCGTCATAAAAACCACCAGAGCCAGATTTAGATTGATCAAAAGGATCATGCCTATAATCATAAAACCCATTTTCATAAGGATCTACAATATAATTCCATTTGCCATTTAGGCTTAGAATTTTACGAGATTGGATATTTTGTATAGAGCTAACTTGGGCGTAAGTGCTAACTGAAAATAAAGAGAGGCAAATTATAAGTAGTCTATATTTTAACTTTAACATGGTTTGGTTTTTATCTTTGAATGAAGTTGTAACAAAGTATTTCAATGTATTTTTAGCAGAAATATTTTGAAAATCCGTCATACCCAACTTGATTGGGTATCGTAATGCGCTGTGTTATTTTTTTTACGCTTTAAGATTCCCACCTGCGTGGGAATGACGAATCTTCAGATTTTAATTTTAAAATTAATATCCAGTATTTTGACCAAGTTTAGTTGCCCTGTTCAATTCATTCTGAGAAATGGGATATAAATAGTTTCTAGCAACAAAAGACCTGTTTTCAACAGTGAATCTGGTATAAGTAAATGTTGTTGCAGAAGTTGGAACAATTCTCATTCCGCTTACTGGTCCGTTAAAAGTAGTTTCTCCTTCTTTCCAACGGCGAACATCAAAGAAACGATGTTCTTCAAAAGCTAATTCTACCCTACGCTCGTTACGAATACGTTTACGAATTTCTATTTGATTTGGGGCTACATAACCATTACCAGTCGGATTTGTAGTTTGTAGTGCAGGCATAGCAACACCAGATCTAGCACGTACCAAATTTACTGCTGCCAATACTTGTGTCATTGCTGCCGTACCCTGGGCTTCGTTTAATGCTTCTGCATAGTTTAACAGTACCTCTGCATATCTAAAATAAATCCATGGACGACGAATGGTAGTTGTTGTACCAGCCCAAGAAGCACTTTCACTTAAAAATTTACGCATGTAATAACCTGTTTTTGTAGCATTAACATTTAAGCCTAAGCCATCTTTACCGCCAACAAAAGTTTCAACAGGTTTGGTTTTAAATAACGTTAATACATAAAGAGGATTAGTTGAAACAGCAGGTTGTATTGAAGGGGAGTTATACAAAACTGAAAATCCAAATCTCGGATCTCTACCAACATAAGGTGCATTTGCACTATAACCAGAAGTACCATCAGTAATTGGTTTACCTGTAGTTTTCATTTCATATGCATCAACCATTTCTTGTGTTGGATTTGTACGTCCATTAGCTGCATCATAACTTACAGGTGCATTGTTTTGCTCAATAGCAACTGTAGCAGTAGCAGATGTTGCAAAAATAACTTCAGTATTAAATGCTCCAGCAGTATTCCACAACCAAATATTTGGATAAGAAGTATAAATGCCGTGTTTACCAGTATCCATTATTCTTTTAGCTGCATCAGCAGCTGCCTGCCACTTAGTTACATCATTAGTTGGATTGTATTGTGGACTAGCCGCATATAATAACAATCTTGCTTTTAATGCCATCGCCGCTGTGCCAGTTGCCCTACCTCTATTTGCAGCATTCCACTCAGAAGGAGATAATGGCAATCTTGATATTGCATCCTCACAATCTTTAGATATTTGGGCCACACATTCATCAAATGTATTACGAGGCACATCTAATTCATCATTAACAGTTAAAGTTTTATTTACAATTACAAAACTGCCATAACGTTTCAATAATTCAAATTCGAAAAATGCTTTTAAGAAATAAGCTTGCCCAACTAAACGAGCCAGTTGTAACTCGTAAGTTTGGTTTGCTGCAACGTTAGCAGGTAACAACTCATCTAAAACAATAAAAGGACTGGTTGGTGCTTTTTCGATAAACGTATTTGCTTTACGAATACCAGCATACATATTGCTGTAAACATCATCAAATGTTCTTACTGGGCCCCAAGTACCATTATTTAAAATAGTTATTCCACCATTTGGATTAGAGTTTACTGCCTCATCAGACCCTGATGCCAATATGCCTCCATCGCCATCTACATTATATCTTTCTTGTAGTGAGGCATAAACATTATTTAAAAAGTTTCTAGCATAATCTGGGTTAGCCCAAAGTTGAGCCTCGGTAACATCATTACCACCACTAAACGACCCATCTTGAAGAAAGCTATCTTTTTCACATCCTTGTGAGATTAACATCACCGCAAGGAAGATATAGCATATATTTTTTTTCATCTTCATCATAATTAAAATTTCAAGTTAACACCGAATGAATAGATCTTCATATACGGATATGAGGAGTTAAAACCAGACTCTGGCAACTCAGGATCAATGTTTAAATCGTTTAATTTACTAAACGTTAATAGGTTTAAGCCACTTACATAAAATCTCAATTGTGATAATTTCAGTCTTTTAACGAACCTGTCATTTAATGAATAACCCAGTTCTAAGTTTTTCAATCTCACGTAATCACTTGAGCGAATCCAGAAGTCAGAGTTAACCGTATTGTTACCACGCTCAGCAATTAATAATCTTGGGTAAGGGGCTGATGTATTTGTAGGTGTCCATCTATCAACACTAAATTGATTTAAGAAGCCATTGTTTGTGTTTCCTGCATTTACCAACTGGTTGATGGTAACTGAACTACCTACCGTTCCTTGCAACAAGAAATTCAAATCAAAACCTTTAACAGCAACCGTAGCACCAAAACCAAAAACTGAGTTAGGTACAAAATTGTAATCTGTTTTAACGATATCTAAACCATTAATGATACCATCACCATTTTGATCTACATATCTAATGTCGCCAGGTTTTACATCCTTAGCTAATAATTGTTTTGGAGCTGCATCTATTTCTGCTTGAGTTTGGAAAATACCCATGGCTTTATACATGCTACTGATGTAACCTGCGCCAGAGTTAGCAGTTGCAGCCGGGCTGATTACACTTGTAATTGGGTGACCAACAGATTTTTGATACCATGGCAAATTAGCTGCTTCGTTAATTTTTAAGATTTTACTGGTTTGATACGTATAATTACCGAAAACGTTTAAATTAACACTTCCAATTTTCTTGTTGTAACTAATACCAGTTTCAAATCCCCTGTAAGAGGCTTCTCCCTCATTTACATAAACTAAAGTCTGACCCAATGTACTAGGTAATTGAGAGCCAGTTGCTAAATCTTTTCTAATTTCATAGAAATAATCAGCACTAATAGATAGTGATTGCTTTAACATTTTGGCATCAAAACCAACACTTGTTTTGTAAGCTTTTTCCCATGTTAAGTAAGGATTACCCAATGCCAATTGAGCTGTACCACCATTAGCAGTATAACCAGTACCAAAAGTATAACCAGTTGTGCTTCTTGAGAAGAAATCGTTAAATGCAAATCTTCTCGCACTTCCAATAGCATCGTTACCTACTAAACCATAAGAGCCTCTAATTTTTAAGAAATCAAGAAATGAGCTTGTACCTTTCATGAAGTTTTCATCAGAGATGATCCAGCCTACTGATGCTGCAGGAAAAAATCCAAACCTCTGTCCAACTGCAAAATTTTCTGAACTAGAATAACCTGCAGTTAAATCAACAAAATAACGTTGTTTAAACCCATAGGTTAAACGATTGGAGATACCTTCACGTTTAGTGTCAAGATTACCAAATACAGAATAAATTTGTCTCGAAACCCTCGAACTGAATTTAATATCACTTTGCCCGAAAGTTCTATCGTAATCTAAACCAGCCCAAAACTCACTTTTTTTGACGTTGCCCGAGAAGGAATTGCCCAAATAATCTACCTTGGATGCTGTTCCATAAGTTTGATACAAACCTGTTGGAAGCAATTCTGAAGTAGCATAAGTTTGTGTAAAACCAGAACGATAAGCACCTGCAATATCATAGGCATAAAATACTTCTGCCGATAAGCCTTTTAGAATGCCATCCATTTTTTGTCTGGCGCTAATAGTGGCTATCATATTACGTACTAAATCTGTACTTGCACCTCTTGCCTCTAACATAGCTTGCGGATTGCTTGTAGGAAAAATTGAAGTTCCACCATAAGATCCATTCGGATTGATTACAGGAAATGCATTTGCTGGTGTAGAATAAACCGCATTTAAAAAGGCAGCTGTACCTTGGTTAGGGAAAGTTAAATTTGTAATCCTTCCACCAATATCTAAAGCCACATCTAAGTTTTTATTAACATGCAGGTCTATATTTGTTCTCAAATTATACCTAGTGAAATTGGTATTGGCATCATAAGTTTCGTTATAACCACCTTTATAAAAGCCACCTTGTTGATAGGCGCTTAACAAAGTGTAATACTTTAAATAAGCATTACCACCAGTTACCGTAGCCACATAACGTTGTGTTGGTGCTACACTTTTAGTAAAATCCTTTACAAAATTATTGTTTGGATATTTAATTGGATCAGAACCATCCTGATAAGCTTGTAATGCTGCCGGACTATAAACTGCTGCTCCTCCACTATTAATAGATGCTTCGTTATATAAAGTTGCATAACTATAAGAATCTAACGGACGAGCAATTTGTAATGGTGCTTGTAAACCGGCTTGAGCATCAAAAGTTACCTTGGTTGAAGTAGCACTCCCACGTCTGGTTTTTACATAAATTACACCATTAGCAGCATACATACCATACCATGCCAAAGTTGCTGCATCTTTTAATACACTCACACTTTCTATCTCGCCCAAATCCATTGCAGCGAAATTACGCTCAATTCCATCTACTAAAATTAAGGGCTCCTGGTTACTGTTATAAGATGAACGGCCGCGAACTAAAAAGCTAGAAACATCATAACCAGGCTGTTGAGAACCACTTGGATAGATCGATAACCCTGGTAACCTGCCTGTAAATACATTGGTTAATGAAGAGGAAGGTATTTGAGGAAGATTAGTTGCTGAGATGGTACTGATCGTTGCTGTAACTTCTCTCTTTTTTCTTACCCCAAACGGGATGTAAACTAAATCATTATCACCTGCATCTACTAAAGATTTGGTTAAAACAATATCACCCATGTTTAATTCTCCAGCAGGTTTCAGTATCGTTCCATAACCAACCATTTTAAACACCAATACATCACTGGTAGATGCTTCAATGGTAAAATTACCATTGCCATCGGTATTAAAAGTTGTGTTCTTTTTATCTTCCTGTATGGAGATAGCAACTCCAGGTAAAGGTTTTTTATCTTGATCTACTACCCTTCCCTTTACAGTTAATTGTTCATCAGGCTTTTGCCCATAAACGTTTAGTACTGTCGTCCATAAAAACAGCAGACATACTATATATTTTGATTTTGATAATCTCATAATTGAATAAAATCTTAGCGTTATAAATTAACTGATTACTCCCAGCCTGGATTTTGAGTTAACACTCCTTTACTTTTGTAAATCTCTGTTCTAGGGATTGGATAAAGGTTTTGTCTTTCATTCCAAACTTTTTGGAAACCACTGCCCAATGTGATCACATTGTAAGTGAAAGTGCCATTTGCATTTCTAAATACATCCATACCTTTCATCGGCACAGCAATAGTTGTTGCTCCAATTTTCCAACGCATAATATCGTACCAGCGGTGATCTTCAAAAGATAGTTCAATAGCACGCTCATGTCTAATCACTTCACGCATTTCGGCTGTTGTCATTGCGTCTTTTAAGCCGTAACCATATACACCAGCACCTTTCGTAATTCCTGCTCTTGCACGAATTTTAACAATAGCATCATAAACGCTAGCATCAGGCGCACCTAAAAACTCATTCTGTGCTTCTGCATAATTTAATAATATCTCAGCATAGCGGAAATAGATATAATTAAGTAAGGTTGTACTACCGCCCACCGTTCTGTAAACCTCTGGCCAGTATTTTTTGCTATAATAACGTGTTGCGGTATAGGTAATGTTACCAGGGTTCCAGTCTAAGCCATAAGTAGTTGTTGGAACTCCATTTACATTGGTGATAGTAGAATAAACTTGTATTCTTCTACCTTGCCAAGGCAAATCGTTATAAATAATGTTGTTGTAGAAACGAGGTTCTCTACCAACATATGGAGTAGCAGGATTATAACCAGAAGTTGGATCTGTAATCGCTTTACCATTTGCCATCTCATACATATCCACATGATTTTGCGTTGGGTTCATCTGGCCTTGTGCACCACCAGAACCTGGAGACATAGAAAAATCTTGCATCATTTCGCCAGCTAAAGGTGTATTACCTTTAATCCTGATCATGATATATTCTGGTGAATTAGGAAGGTTTAATATGTCACCATAAGTGGCTTGCAAAGCATAAGTTTGGCGAGCAAGTCCAACATCACCTTTCATTACTTCGGCTGCTGCATCTGCTGCTAATTTCCATTTTGCTTTATCATTTGTTGGATTATTTAACGGACTTGCTGCATATAATAAAACACGAGCCTTTAGTGCTAAAGCTGCACCAATAGTTGGTCTACCATAATTAGATGTACCATATTCTGTATCTGTACCTAATTTGGTAATGGCAATCTCTAGATCATCTAAAATGTGTTTTGTAACTTGATCATAAGAGCTACGAGGTAGGTTAAGCTCATCAAGTGGGCCATAAACCTTATCTATAATAGGTACACCACCAAATCTTTTGGTTAGCTCAAAATAAGATAAGGCACGTAAAAATCTCATTTCGCCCTCTACTCGTTTATGATCAAAAATTGGCACCGTAGCATTAGGAGATGGCGGCACTGAAGCTATTCTATCTAACATTTTAACGTGGATAGCTATTCCCTTGTACATTAATCTCCATACATCACCAATGTCATTTAAAGATGCTTGGGTAGAGTGCTCGTGATATAAACCACGATTTAAAGAAGTTACCGTTCCTTCTGAATTTCCAGAAACCGCTTCATCAGATGCCTGAGAAACAGCTCCCCTGTGATCGTTTAAACGAACATACTTTGTAATTAAATAATTATAGGCATTATCTGCAAATCGAGCTGCTTGTGCAGGATCTGCAAAAATCTCATCTTCAGTTAACGCCACTCCAGGTGTTCTTTCCAAGAAATCTTTCTTGCAAGAAATAAAGCAGAGCGTTAACAAGAAAATAACTGTATATATTTTATAATTTCTCATCATCTTAAAAATTAATGTTTAAACCAAAGTTGTAAACTTTAGAAGTTGGATATAGCGCTTGCAATGGAAATGTCTGATTAACAACATTTAAGTTTTCTGGATCTACATACATCTTAAATTTAGTCCATGTGTATAAATTCTGCCCATTCAAGAACACCCTGATGTTGCTTAGCTTTAAAGCACTTGACCATGCTTTAGGTAAAGTATAAGCTAACTCTACATTTCTTATTTTTAAGTAAGCACCATTTTGTAAGGTATAGTCATTTAATGCATAATTTAATGACGCGGTTCCTCTAGAGTGCAAGGCTGGCCAAGTTGCAGTTGCAGCATTGGCTGGAGTCCATGCATTTAACATGAAAGGATACATTTGCTGACCGTTGTTTTGCTCACTTAAAATTACATTAGAACTTACGTTTGCAACACCTTGAAACATTACAGATAAAGTAATGCCATTATAAGAAATACGAGGTGTAAAACTGTAAACATATTCAGGATTGCTAGTGTAACCAATAGAAGTTTGATCTAATGTTGTAATCAAACCATCACCATCTAAATCCTTAAACTTTAAATCTCCTGGTATTGGTGTAAAACCTTGTTGTTTAACTGATGAGGCGATATCTGCTGCCGATGTATAAAAACCATCGTTAACATAACCTATAAACTGGCCTACACTTTTACCTTTTCTAGCTTGAAAATCTGGTGTGCCATCTGGTTCGTCATTTTCTACAATTCTATTTTTAGCATAACCAACTTGGGCATTTAAACCAAAAGATACCTGGCCAATTTGATTTTGGTAATCTAGCTCTACCTCATAGCCTTTGTTATAAACTTCTCCCCTATTAAATTGAGGATAGTTATGTCCAAAAAGTAATGAACCACTTAAAGATGAGGTTAAGATATCCTTACGGGTTTCATCAAAAACATCGATATTTAACTTTAGCCTGTCTCTTAAGAACCTAGTTTCTAAACCGATGTTTCTTTTGTAACCTGTTTCCCAAGTAACCACATCGTTCCCTAATGCATTATCACCAATAAATAAAGTTGGGAAATTCGTAATTGACAAAGGATTTCCGAATGGTACCGAAGTATTTCCAGAGAAAGTGGTTAGATACAAGAAACGATTGTCGGATACCCTATCATTACCTACCAAACCATAACTGCCTCTTAGTTTTAAATAACTTAAAATGTTATTCTTTTTCCAAAAAGGTTCATTAGTTAACGTCCATCCAGCAGAAACAGAAGGGAAGAAACCATATCTTAAACCAGGTGCAAAGTTTTCTGAACCATTGTAAGTTCCATTAACCTCAACTGTATATCTTTCATCATAATTATAAAACAAACGACCTGCTAAACCTTGTGCTGCTCTTGGTGGGGCAGTAAATGCAGTACCGCCTGTTGTACGAATTAATTGACGTGTACCTAGTAACGTACCTGTAACCCTGTTTTTACCGAATTCGCGTTCGTAATAAAAACCCGTTTGTAAGTTCATGTTTGTGCTTCCAGAAGTTACGCCACCATCTTGTACTGCACCAAGAGGCTCATCACGGTTGCGTGTATCTGTAGAAAGTGTAGCTTCTTTTGTAATAGGGTTGTACACATAAGCTGCCCAGTTTGCATTTCTTCTCTCCACATTGTTATAATAAGAATCATAACCAAAATTCCCTTTAAAAGACAAACCTTTAGTTATAAAATCTAGCTTATAATCAACATTAAAAGTACTTTCAATTGTATTGATATCATCATTACGCGTACCGTAACGAGTTAAAATTGCATAAGGGTTCCAAATATTTGTACCTACGTTTGGATTTGCTGTTATTCTTCCATCTGGTAAAGTAACCGGATAAGCATACGCTGGAACTTGTAAGATACGAGAAATCATCCCTTCAATTGTATCATAAGAAAAAGCAGAAGATGATAATAAACCAGAAGGTTGGTAACGTGTTGCAAAGCGTCCACCTAATTTAATACCAACCGTTAAGTCTTTATTTAAAGTTAAATCTACGTTTGAACGGAAATTGTATCTGTTATAATTAGGTACAGTATTAATGCCATAAGGTGATGGGAATTTTTTGAAAATACCATCCTGAAACGAATAACCCGCTGATACAAAATACTTGGCTATTTTAGTACCCCCATTAATATTAATGTTGTGTTGAGTTTGAGAGTAATATTTTTTAGTTAAATAATCAAACCATTGCACGTCTGGATAACCAATTGGATCAGACTTATCTGCAAATTTTTGAATAGCATCATCTGAAAATGGTGCTGGTTTGCCGTCGTTAAGATAAGATTGGTTTAAAAGCTGAGCATTTTCTAGTGCTGGTAAACCAACTGCTAAACCTGTATAAGTTTGCGCTGCATAATTACCAGTGTAGGTAACTCTTGGCTTTCCAATTTTACCAACTTTGGTAGTAATTACAATTACACCATTTGCACCTTTTAATCCATAAATAGCAGTAGAAGCCGCATCCTTTAAAATAGACACCGTTTCAATTTCATTCGGGTCAACATCTGCAAAACTTGGTCGCTCGATACCATCTACTACAACAATAGCAGATGCACTTGCTGAGTTTAGGGTTGCTATACCACGTATTCTAATGGTTGCAGCGTCAGCCCCTGGTTGCCCACTTGTTTGTACCGCGATTAAACCTGGCAACCTACCAATTAAACTATTGGTTGGATTTGGCGTTGGCGATTTCATGATCTCTTCAGCCCCAATTTGAGAAATTGCTGCAGTTACACTCGCTTTCTTTTGAGTTCCATAACCCACCACAATAATTTCGTTTAGACCTTGAGCATCTTCTTCCATAGTAATGTTAAGTACTGTTTTACCATTTAAGGGAACTTCTTGATTTTTGTAGCCAATGCTAGAAAAAACAAGTACTGCATCACTTGGAACATTTTTCAGTAAAAATCTACCATCACCATCCGTTGAAATGGCATTGCTGGTTCCTTTCACTTTTACACCCACACCTGGAAGTGGCCCACTTGCGTCTTTTACAACACCTGTTACATCAATCCAACGATTTTTTGTGTTTTTAATGCCAGTTTTTAATGAAGCGTTTTTTAATGTTTTTAGATAATTTAGCTTAATACTACCTTTTGCAGTAAAAGCTGAAGCATTAATTTGCAGAAGTAAACACCAGAGTAGTGTTATAGAAATTTTCCGCAAAATTCTTTTTAATAGAATTTTCCTCATACAGTTTAATTTGGTTTGTTAGTATTCCAAAAAATTTGGTGAGGTAAATATATGCGATTAGCCTTTATAATTGCAAATAAAATATTTCATAAAATACTGATTTTTAGCAAGTTATAATGATTTTGATACGCTTTATGCGCATAAGGTTAATTACATAAACAACTGATTTTATGACATATACATAAAATAGATTTAAAAACGATTATACGCTTTAATCGCATTAAAAAAATTCGAATAAAATTTAAAGGATTTACTTACAAAGTAGTTAAAACAGTACGATGATTGCGTTAATGGTAATTATTTGTCAAGCACGAGCTTTCCACAGCCAGATTTTTCTACACCTTTTAGGTTTGCTAGTGATGCCTCAATCTAAAGAACCGCAAAGTAAAATTACAAATAGAATCCTTGCTACTAAGGGCATCAAATCACTTAATATATTTGAACCGTCAACACCTTTAGATCATATCTGAGTCGTATAAAATAAGTAATGAGTCCAATATGAGTCCAACATAAGTCCAGTATGTGTCCAAGTATTTTAATAAAAACTTGGATTATTTATAAAAATGTTTTTGACTTATTATTGGAACATTTGCTTGATGGTAGGAACTAGCACACAACCAATGGCGAACCCACAGCGAGGTCGAACTACAGACCCAATACCTACCAATGGATAGTATAAATTTGATGAGGGTATTAAAAATATAGACCAATCTCATATGGCGTCATTGCCAGCTCGACTGGCAATCTTAATGTTTGGAAAAGACCGAATAAATATGCAAACACTTTACGAGTAGATGCGTTGAGTCCTTTAGAGCCAATTTAAACGAAAGTGAAAGCATATTTTACAATTTATTTATCTAACACCAACTTTCTCCAACCAGATTTCCCCACCCCTTTTAAATCCTTCTTGCGTTCTTCCATTACCTTTTTAATTTTAGAAGCATAGGTCCAGCAGGTGCTTTGTCTAATGCCTAGCTTTTCTGATAATTTATGAGAAGAAATTGCACCTTTATGGTTATACATTAGATAAACGAGATAAAAGGCTTTGTTGATAGGAATACGATTATTTTCGAAAATGGTTTGATGCAAAACTGATTCCTCATATGCACACTTTGTGCACCTTCTATTAAATGGAACTTTACCATTACAATAAGAGGTATTAGCACATTTAATACAGGCATATCCATTTTCCCATTTTAACTCTGACAGGAATTTATAACAAGTATCTCTGTCGGGATATTTCAAACTAAACTCATCAAAATCCAACTCGGTTGCATTAACACGAGCATCAGTTACTTTTTCTATATTAGTTTTAAGGTTTATGTTATCTTTTTCTAAAAGAATATTCATTCTAGAGATCTCTTCAGCCTGTTGTTCTAGTAAAGTATTTTTAGACAGTAATTCTTCATTCTGATGCTCAATAGTTACATTCTTTTGCAATAACTCCTTAGATTTTTGTTGTACTTCTTTCGTTCTCTCCTCAACTTTTATTTCTAGATCTTTATTGATATTATCTTTTAACTCTGCATTAACTTGCATTTGTTTAATGATCTGTTTTCTTGCATTCTCCTTTTTTCGTTTTAAAATCCTTACCTGATCTCCAATAGCAAAGGATAGAAATACCATTTCTAAAAGAAATCCAAAACTTAAACTATAATAGCCAACAACATTGCCAATAAACAACCTAGACCAACCTAGAATATGAACAATTTTGATGATAAAACCAGTAAATAAGAAAAAGTACCCCAAAACAAAGAAACGTGCTGGACCATATTTCTTCTTCCACCAAATGTAAATGCCGGTAAAAAAACACAATGACAATGGAATAAACTCTAGATACTTGTATTTAAACCAATCATTATTATAAAATAAACAGGTTAAGAAGAATAAAAGCCGAATAACCAATAAAACATTAATAATTATATTTATAGTTGGAGCCTTAATTTTAACGTGTAAAAGTTCCTTAGTAAAGATTAAACCAAAAGAACTTAAAAAGAAGAGGGAAACCCCATAAGCATACTCATTCCATATGGGATGATTGGGCCATAAATATTGAAAGGCAACCCCATCTGTGGCCATTTCATACAAGCCTACACTTAAAATATAAAGGATATAAAATAGATATTGCCGTCTTTTTACGGCCAGAAACATCAATAGATTGTGAAAGCTAAAAATCACGATCATTCCATAGAAAAACCCAAACATGATATACTCACTAAGGGCATATCCTATAAATCTTTCTACTGTTCTAAAAACGATAATTACGTTAACTTTATCTTTAGACTTTACCCTGAAATAATAATAATATTCTCCTTTTTTTACATTATTAATTAAAAACTCAAAGTTCTTGTGATGGAAAGATCGATCTGAAAAGTTTAAATCTGCTCCTGCCAAGCTTTTCACATAATCTCCATTTTCATTTGGCAAATATGCTTCAATATGATCTGTAATCTGATCAAAGAATTCAATTATGGCAGAATGACCAAGATCTTTCGTAAATGTAACTTTAACCCGGTACCAATAAGCTGAGGAACGGTTATAATTTTTAGGATAGTAATCTTTATTAGCTATAAATTTATTAGCATAGTTGCTACTTTTAATTTCATTAATAGTAAGCTTATTACTAGGATCTTCTAAACAAACAATCTCCTTATTTACAAAAAAGTGTTCTTTTGAAGTTTCGTTTAACGCAACTGTTTTCTGTGCATGTAATGAAACAGTGCTAACTAATACTATAAAAAAAACAATGGCTTTAAGTAATGTTTTTAACATAATTAACTAATTAGCTGATTAAAATTAGCAACTATAATTAAAATCTTTATCATATTGCAGTGTACAAAAAATAATTTTATCTGGTCCTTATAAAGATTAAATATATTAACAAATAATTAATATTCCATTGATATTCTTACTCTTTCCCTATTTCAATTTTATGAAAAAATTAGGTTTTTATCTTTCCCTTTTCTTTATGTTAAACCAAACAGTTAGTGCGGCAACATATAGAGTTGATTCTGAAGATGCATTTAAAAAGATCATTCCAAAATTAGTTGCTGGAGATGAGGTTATTATTGCAAACGGTAATTATGAAAATTGGTCAATAGAAATTCCAAGCCAAGGAACAACTGAAAAACCAATTAAAATTAGCGCAGAAAAGAAAGGAGAAGTTATTTTTTCTGGAGAAACAACACGAACTATCTTTAAATTAACTGGCGCTCATCTTACCTTAAGCGGAATTAAATTTAATGAATGTATTTTAATAAAAAACAATGGTAGTACTGGTATATTGATAGATTTAAATAATTCGACCTACTGTAGCATAACAGATTGCATTTTTACAAAAAACATAGCTAAAATTCAATATTCACCATTGGTAATTGTTTCTGGTAACGGAAACTATAACAAGGTTAATAAATGTTTATTTATGGGTAATATAGACAGTCAAGATTTACAAGTAAAAATTACTAAAGAAAGCTGCCCGCAATTTACCCTGATTGAATACAATACATTTATGCAAAAAGATAAAGTAAGTTGGGGAAATGGAAATGGTGGTGAATGTATACAAATTGGTCAAGATCCTATTCTATTAGGGAACAAAGAAGCTAATGCTACCGTTAGCAAAAATAAATTCTACAATTGCAATGGAGAAAACGAGATTATTAGCAATAAAAGCAGTAAAAATAAATACCTGAAAAATTATTTCGAAAGCAATGATGGTGAATTAGTAATGCGTGGTGGACACGACTGCATAATTGAAGAAAATACTTTCAATGGTGGAACAGGAGGAATTCGAGTGAATGGAACAGGTCATACAATTAACAATAATAAAATATCCAATATTAAAACTGCAATAAGGTTAATGTATGGCATGACGAAAGGGAAAAACGAAACAGGATTCTATATTGCGGCGAGCGATTGTGTAGTTTCAAACAATAAAATAACCAATGCAACAATAGGAATTTTAGTAGGTGACAGTAAAGATGTAGATTGGACTGGAAAATTTGATACCACTAGATATCCTTCTCCAGTTATGCAGAACATTGCACCCTATAATAATAAGATATCTGCCAACACCTTTAAAAAAGTAAAGGCCACTGAAGTAGTTCAATAGCCTTTATGTATTTTAGTTAAAATGATACAAGAACATTACATCGCCCGTGTAAGCAGGCTTTGGCTGATCTTTAATAACTAAATTCGCTTCAATGATTACCTTAGTTATTCCCCTTAGGTTAGCGATAGATTTAAGTTTTGCTTTTAATTGAACTTCGCTATTAACTACCACAGCCTGACCAAACTTAAAGCTCTCAATACCATAGTTTATTTCCATTTTAATATTACGTATATCAGCTATTTGTTTCCATAAATATGGAATTAGCGATAAGGTAAGGTAACCATGGGCTATGGTTGCTTTAAACGGACCTTCATTTTTAGCTTTTTCTTCATCAACATGTATCCATTGATGATCTAATGTAGCATCAGCAAATTTATTAATCTGATCTTGATCAATTGTATGCCATTGCGACAATCCAATTTCTTTACCTAAGTAGGCTTCAAACTCTGCGTAACTATTAACAACTACCATATTAAATTTTTCTTCTTATAAATGCTAAAATAGCATTATTGTTTTAACAATCCTTTTAAATCTGCTGGAGAATAATTAATTGACTTTAGGGTTTTGTGATCGTTATTTCTATAAACTAAAAACAAGCCATCAATTTCCTTATGATAGGCATCAACATTACCGTTTGTTTTATAATGCGCTATGGTATCATTTGCCTCTTCAATAGTTTTACAAGCTTTGCTCATATTAGAACGATGAACTTCATCAAATAGAGCTTTAAATCTATCACCTAGTCCAAATTCGAGTACAGCCCCAGCTAAAACATATTGTAGATCGCAGAGTGCATCTGCAACTTCTATCATATTGTTATCATTAACAGCTTCTTGTAACTCTTTTAACTCCTCTGCAATTAAATCTATTCTTAATTGGCATCTTTCTTTTGCTGGTATGGTTGCCTGTTCTAAAATAGGATGCTTAAAGGTTTTATGAAATTCTGCAACTTGGCTTAATGCGCTTAAATCTTCCATTTATATTTGTTTAAAGCACGAAGGTTAAATAATTTATGCTTAGAGGCAAATTTTCTTATCAACATCATATTTAGTTTCCACAATATAAATTAATTACAGATATTACAATCCAATATTTAATTTATCTGGTACATCACTATGAAGAAAATCATCTTAAGTCTAGCGTTACTTTATCCTCTGCTATCATTTGGGCAAGAAAGTTTTAATATTTCTGGAAAAGTTGGTTTTAACAATGCTGCTATAGCTATTTTAGCCTATGAGGCGAATAGTATAAAACATGCTGATACAGCAAAAGTGAAAAATGGCATTGAGGTTTATTTGGTGACTCACTAGTGCCCTGCTATATATATTATCTTTAATTTAGTAGAGAGCATATCAGATACATATCAAATTACTACTAATGTAACCCTATCTTTCCTAACAAATGGAAAAATACACCAAAATAATAGAAGCAAACAAGGTAAGAAACGAAGTGTATCAATCAGACATGATGGGCTTATGGAAAGCATTCCTACAAGGCCGATCATCCTACCTGATTTTCCTGGATAACAGTAAGACCGTTCGTGATTCGATAAGACACCTGAATGCTATTCCGCTCGGACAACTGGATATCGACAAAAGATGGAAGTTGCAGCGAAAGATCGTAAAGGATTTGCATAATGCGCTATCCTCAGGGCAGAATTTCCTCGACCATTTACAGCATACCCATCATTTTAACTAAGCGGTTCACGATAAGATATACTCCATATTTTTTAGGGAACTAAGAAACTATTTAGTGCACAATGATGCCTTCAATCTTGTCACCAGGAATGAATATAAAATAGATCATGCACCAAAATTTTATCAAGCCATGGACAAATCGGGCTTTGCAGCGTTTGTGAACAAGAAAGGCGTGAAAATACATGATAAATTAAGAGCCGACCCAGCAAGCATTTCAAAAAGAGAAGGTGAGCTCCTAAGTGAACTGCTTGACCTCATGAATTTCTTAGATGAAAAAGAAACCTTTTTTGATTTTGAGCCGATACTGCATCAATACATGATTTCATTGAACGCCTATTATTCTAAATGGGTATTATCTGTATTGAAGAAGAAAGTAAAATTGCCGGCTTTACAAAAATTCGCTGAGGATATGAAAGTAGTTCATGATCACTTTGTAAACAGCTTTAGTGAGTCAAGATTGCGTTACCTAAGAATTGCGATCTACAAAAAGACAAAATAATCCTGGGAATAAAAAAATGATATTCCCTCGATAGTTATAATTGTTATAGTATATGTATTAAAAAGCCTTTAAATCTACGATCTAAAAGCTTTTTTTTTAAAACCAACCATAAAACTCATAATCAAATAGTTAACTTTTTAGAAAATGGTACATCTCGTTTTATTTTTTGGTACATCTCATTTTAACGCCCTTATAAGTTGATATGATAATGTTGACCATCTTTAATTACAATTACGTGTGCTAATTTATATTTAATGATGAGATCAAAAATAATCTCTTCACTTTTAATAGTGCTTTCTTTAATTGTGAATGGTATCTTATCTTCCATAACCTGTAATTCATATATAATAAAATAACAGGTGGATTAAGACTTTGTTTTATTTTTCGTCTGATAGCAATTCTAATTATTTCTTAACAGCCAACATCACTTGTTGACTAGTTTTATTTTTGCTTCCTTCTAGCTGAGCTAAACGAGCCAAAATATTTCCATTTGTATTTGCCTGTTCTTTTTTAAGCTTTTCATTTTCAATTGCCATTGCAACATTTTGTGTTTTAAGCTGAACAACTTGTTTTTGTAATGCAGCTACCATTTTAGCTAATTCTTGTGTAGCCGATACATTGAGCATGCTGATTGCATCATAATCAACCGTAAGTACATTACTGGCTATAGTACCGTATACAAATACAGATTTTTGCTCATTTAAGGCTGTAGCTGATTTAACTGTGATGTTATATTTCGCTATTGCAATCACTTCTACATTCACATCTTGAGCAGGTTCACACTTAAGCTCTACCTTGTCTCCTATTTTTAAATCTTTAGTCTTGGTAATAGATATGGTAAATAAACTATCCTTTTGAGCAACAATAGCTGTAGCTAATTCAAATACATTTGGTAGTGTACTAAAACCAACACCAACTGCTCTTGGATAAACCTTTTCTACCTGTTGAGCAATTACCTTTTTGTAAATTTTATGATCGGCAATGGTATCAATCATTTTATAGTTTACAATTTCAATTTGTTTAATCTTCTCAAGATCTTCTGCTGAAGAGCTTAATATAATATCCTTTTTAAGTCTAATATCTGAATAAATTGAAGAAGATGTTGATACAAAAGCATTTCTAGATACGACATCTCCCTCAGCAAAAATACTACAGGTTGAAAAATTTCTAGCTGTTGGATAGTGGGTAAGTACACGATAACCCAAGGCAAATGCTTCGGCATTTTGGGTATAGCCCTGAGTAGATCCACCTTTAATATTAGTCACATGCAATGGAAATTGGGCGTTAACGCCAATGCCTACAAAACCAGCTCTGCTCACAGACAATGCAGTTGAATTGCTACTCGTTACGCCTAGTTCTACACCATTCCACCCACTAATTCTAATTTTATCATAAGCATATTCATCTGCTGGGTTCACACCAGTCCATTTAATATAATCACTTTGGTCTGTTGTACCTTGACGAAAATAAATTGGGTTTCCATCCATATGCAATGCCCCACCGATCTCTAACCTATTTACAGGATTTGTGCCCTTTCTATTGATGCCCACATTCCCGTCTGCATTAATATTCATCGCAAAATTACCATTTGTTTTAAAGTACATATTGCCAGGTCCTGTTATCGTAAAATTTAAATCTTGGTTAGTGGTATACATACCAATGTCATTAAAATTAAGCTTAAAACCTGTTTGGTTGTTACCTAAAGTAAAGCCGTTATTGCTTGCTTTAAGCCATGTTACATTATTACCATTACCAAAGGTGAGCTGATTAGTGCCGAAGATAATATTATCATTACCAGCTTTTAACCAAGCATTGCTGCCATTTTTTAACAAAACTTGGCCTCCTTTTAAAATCAAGTTAGCGCCCAATACCGTATTCCCACTTCGATCTATGTATAAAGCACTATCGGGCTGTTGTGCTAATAGTTGGTAACTGCTTAGTAGCAATAAGATAATACATGAGCTGGCTAGCGTTTTCATAATGAGTTATTTTTGTGCAGTATTAGCAATGGTTAGCGTTGTTTTGGCTTTGCTTTCTTCTAATGGCGTTAAGCGAGCTAGTATTTGGTCTAATGTAACTTTAGTAGCAGCTTGCTCGTCTCTTAATTTTGTATTTTCATTCTTCATCTCGGCATTTTGCTTGTTAAGTTGCAGGATCATCTTTTGCTGTTGTTCAATAATTCTTGCCAGTTCTTGCGTAGCGGATACATTGAGCATAGCAATAGCATCATAATCAACCGTAAGCACATCTTTTGCAACTGTACCGTATACAAATACAACCTGTTGTTTATTTAATGGGATGGCAGATTTAACAGTAATACTATTCTTGTTTACAACTACAACTTCAACGTTAACATCTTTAGCGGGATTGCATTTCAATTCTACTTGATCACCTACTTTTAGATTTTGTGTTTTAGTAATTGTGATAGTGTATAGGCTATCTTTTTGTGCGGTGATAGCTGAAGCGGTTTCAAACACATTAGGTAAGGTACCAAAACTAACATTTGTGGCTATTGGATAAACTTTTTGTACCTGCTGGGCAATTACTTTCTTATATGCTTTATCGTCGGCAATGGTATCGATCATTTTATAGTTAACAATTTCTATTTGCTTTAGCTTTTCCAAGTCCTGAACTGAAGAACTTAATTTAAGATTCTTTTTAAGCCTAACATCAGAATATAAGCTTGAACTGGTAGATATGAATGCATTTTTTGTTACGATATCGCCGCTGGAAAAAATACTACATGAGCTAAACAGCCTACCAAAATCATCAGGCGACCGTATTATTGCAGGCCCATAACCTAATGAAATTGAATTACTTTGATCATTTTTTGTATATCGATCAGCATCTCTGTTTTGCGATTTACCTACATGCAATGGAAATTGGGGATCATCTGTACCTATGCCAACGAAATTATTTCGAATTCTTAAAGTTGGATCCGTTCCCGAAAAATCTGTAAATCTAAAACCTCCATTAGCATTCCCTGTTCCAGATGTCATTGTATTTTTAAATTCCATATAGCTACCATTAGGCTGATTTATAATGTTAATACTACGATAATCATCCCAATGAACTTTTCCAGCAAGTTTCAATGACTTATAAATTTGCAATTCGCCATTAACTTTCGTGTCACCATTTGCCGTTAATACTTTTTCAATATAAAGATCGTTCGAAATATTAAGTTTCCCATTTTTATCTAAAATCATTTGAGGTTTATCCATGGTCTTAAAAATTAAGCTACCCTCACCGGTAACTTCCAGATTTAAATCTTGACTAGTACTCGATCCCGCAGTATAAATGGCATTCATGGTAAAACCAATACCTTGATCTCCGCTCGACTCACGGAATTGAATACTTTTATCTCTAGCTGTAATATCGCCAGTAACATACATTGCAAAAGGGCTAGTTGGATGAACTTTTGTTCGGGGTGTTGCCATGAGGTTAAACCTGCCTTTTAACCATGTATTGCCACTTTTATCAATATATAAAGAACTATCTGCAGCACTTTGAGCCTTTACTATTCCATTACCTAACAAAAGGATCAACACAGTTAACTTAAACAATAAGTTCTTTAATAAAATATCTTGAGTTTTTGAAAATGTCTTCATATCTTTTTGGTTAGCTGAATTATTTTTGTGGAGAGGTAGTTTTTTGGATCGGCGTAGTTTTACTTTCTTCTAACTGCGTTAAACGAGCTAGTATTTGTTGATTGGTATTTGTTTGTTCTTTTTTTAAGCGTTCAACTTCTTGTGTTAAATCTTCTATTTTCTTTTGTTGGCGATCAATAATTTTTGATAGTTCTTGCGTAGCTGATACATTGAGCATACTAATGGCATCATAATCAACCGTTAGCACATCAGTAGCCTTTGTACCGTAAACAAAAACAGATTCTTGCTGATTTAATTCTATGGCCGATTTTATGGTAATGGTATTTTTATTTACTGCTGTAACTTGCACTAAAACATCATTAGCAGGTTGGCATTTTAATTCCAATTGATCTCCAACTTTCAATGATTGTGGCTTTGCAAGTGTAATGAGGTAAAGACTGTCTTGTAGTTTTTTAATACTCACAGCGGTTTGAAATACATTTGGCAAAGTACTAAAGCTTACATTAGTTGCCATAGGAAAAACCTTTTGCACTTGCTGTGCGATTACTTTCTTATAGCTTTTTTGATCGGCTATGGTATCGATCATCTTATAGTTAACAATTTCTATTTGCTTTAGCTTTTCTAGATCCTGCTTTGATGAGCTTAATTTAAAATCCTTTTTAAGCCTAATGTCTGAATATGCTGCTGTACCGCTTGATACAATGGCATTTTTAGTCACAATATCACCATAAGCAAAAATACTACAGTTCTTATAATTTCGGCTACTGGCATCATGCACACCAGAACCCCAACCCATTGCAACTCCTGGTGATCCATTGGCTCTGTAAGAGATGTTAGCTCCGCCTTGCGTTGTAGCCACATGCAGAGGGAATTGTGAATCACTGGTGCCAATACCTGTAAAACCTGCAGAACTAACCATCAGCGACATGCCTACATTCTTAATATCTACCTGAAATGGCTTTTGAGCATTATCAGTGCCTATCCCTACAAAACCATCTGAGTTTGTACTTAAAGCGGTTGTATTCAGGTAAGTTGAGCCTAATATTACACCTCGCCAACCGCTAACCCTTACTTTATCGTTAGTATTTCCTGATGAATTTGACAGACCTGTCCATTTAATATAATCATTCAAATTATTAGGATCTTGACGCAAATAAATTGGGTTGCCATCCATGTGCAACGCGCCATCTATCTCTACTTTATGAATGGGGTTTCGACCTTTATTGCCTATGCTCACATTTCCTGCCTGATTAATCATCATAGCATAGTTACCATTGGTTTTAAAGTGCATATTGCCTGTACCGATTACGGCTAGGTTTAAATCCTGATTTTCGGTATAAACAGCATGGCTATTAAAACTAAGTCTATTACTTGTGCCGCTATGCCCTATAGTAAAGCCATCATTATTTGCTTTAAACCAAATTGGATTAACTCCGTTTTTACCAAATGAAATCAGATCGCCTTTTAAGCTCAAATTAGCGCCTAAAATAGTATTGCCACTCCGATCTATATATAATGAACTATCTGGCTGTGCTTGAGCAAATATCGAGTTGCTACTTAATGTTAATATAAGTGCTATCCATAATTTAAAATTGTTATTAACAGATTTGTAGGCAGATAACCAGTGTAAGATTTTCATAAAAAAAGTTTGATTTCAAATTTATTTAAGAGATGATGAATGAATTGCAACAGTGGCCTTATTTTTAGAATCCTCTAATGGCGCTAAACGTGCCAATATTTGATCTAGGGTATTCTTAGTTGTAGCTTGTTCATTCTTTAGTGCTGCATTTTGTTTATTTAATTCAACAATCAGCAGTTGTTGTTGTGCAATAATTTTTGCCAACTCTTGAGTTGCCGAAACATTAAGCATGCCAATCGCATCGTAATCAACCGTAAGCACATCTTTAGCTTTTGTACCATATACAAAAATTGACGGTTGTTCGTTTAACGCAACTGCGGATTTTACTGTGATATTATTTTTATTCACGGCCATAATCTTAACTACGATCTCTTCTGCAGATTGGCTTTTTAATTCCAGTTCATCTCCAATATTGAGTAATGGTGTTTTTTCAATTGTAATTACATACAAGCTGTCTTGTATCTTTTTAGTACTGATAGCTGTTTGAAATACGTTTGGCAAAGTTCTAAAACTAACATTTGTCGCTAAAGGATAAACTTTTTGTACCTGCTGAGCAATTACCTTTTTATAAGATTTATGATCAGCTATCGTATCAATCATTTTGTAGTTTACAATTTCAATTTGCTTTAGTTTTTCAAGATCCTGTTGTGATGAGCTAGCATTAATGTCCTTTTTAAGCCTGATGTCGGAATAAGCTGTTGACCCGCTAGAAATTATTGCTTCCTTAGTTACAATATCTCCTAGGGCAAAAATACTACAGCTACTATATTTCCCTCCTACAGGACTAAACACATTTACACTTTGACGTAAACCTACAGCTTTAAGATTGCCTTCAACATATGAATAATTGCTTCTTCCTTGTTTTCTAGACACATGTAAGGGAAATTCAGCATCATCATCACCAATTCCTACAAAACCCAAGTCATTAGTTTTTAATGCTACCGTATTGTTATTTGTTGAGCCCAAAATGGTACCTAACCAACCACTAATCCTAATCTTTTCATTTCTTTGTTGCGAATTATCCATGCCAGTCCACTGTATGTAATCACTTAAACTACCTGTATTTTTACGTAAATAAATTGCATTACCATCCATATGCAAGTTGCCATCTATTTCTAACTTATTGATTTTAGCTGTTTTACTTATAGCAATATTTCCTGCTTGATTAATAGTTATGGCCGTATTACCATTGGTGCTAAAATACATATTACCTTTACCAGAAATCGATAAATTCAGATCTTGGTTATCAGTATTAATGCCTAGATCATTAAGATTAAGCACATACTTTGTGTTATTATTACCAATGGTAAAACCATTATTACCTGCCTTTAACCAAGTCAGATTTTTATTGTTACCGAATGTAAATAGGTCTCCTCTTAATTTGAGATTTGCTCCCAAATTGGTATTCCCATTTTGATCGATATATAAGGCACTATCTACCGTACTAGTTTGTGCATTCACTAAATTAACACCTAACAAAAAAAGGATGGTAAGCATTATTAAGTGTAGTTTCATACCTCTTAACAAAGCTTTATGGTTATTTGAGATAATTTTCATATTGATGAGGTTACTTTATTTTTTTTGATGTGAATACTTTTATTGGTTTATTGGCTGATCATGTGGATTGAGTACTAACATCTCTTTTTATCTTAGTAAAATTTGCATGAGAACTTAATTTTCTGTTCGAACCACGACTTCTGATCCTTTTTTAATTAAAAAACCTTTTCCAAAAGATATTTTACCAGCAGATTTAATCATTAAGGTCGCATTACTGACTTGTACATCAGTACCTAATATCACCTCCTCCTTAGCAGTGATGACTCTATTTCTACTGATTACGAAACCTTTACTAGTGATTACTTTTTTTCCTCTAAACGTTAAATCATCATCGTTAAAATCAGCTTGAACTAAAGTGTAATCATCTGTATAAGCACTTGGCTTTATAGCAGTTAAATTATTATTACTTGCAGTATACAATGTGCCGTCAACTCCCATAATAAGTGCCATGCCACCATTTACGTTTTCAACTTTTTTAAATTGACTTTCTTTATTAAATAATAGATAAAGCTTTTTATCGGCACCTAAGCAAAAAATATTGTTCGCTTGATCTGAAATTAAAGAAACCACTTCTCCATTATACCCCATGTTAGCGAATTTAACTTCGTTACCATCAATATATTTCATTAAGAAACCATTCTTTATAAATAAAACCCCTTTTTCAATACCAGCTGTAGGTATAGAAATATTTGCTCCAGTTATTGTCTTATCCAACTTACTTAAGTTTGATTTAAATACATACAAACTATCTGCTCCTCTTAATTTATCTGCGATGTACACATCGCCTTGTTTATCAAGTACCGGAATAGCAAGATTTGCAGATCCTTCAGCTTTTAAGGCTAAAGATTTAAAAGAAATCAGTCTACCATTGGTAGCATCCAAGGCAAGGATCCCTGTTGCATTATTACTACTCACTGCTACATAGGCAATGGTCCCCTCCTCATTCAAAGTTATCGTGCTCTTTTTCCCTGAAAATGGATATGACCAAATCAATCTATTACGGGGAAAGGGCATGTAAGCGCTAATTGAATTAATAGTGGGTAAATAAACACTTCCATCTGCTCCCAATGTAATTGCATTTACGAGTTTCCCATTTTGCTTAATTTTGTCACTATAATTATTATTGTTTCCTAATTCGATAACAGAAACGTTCTCAGTATTCGGATAGTAAAATCTACCTAAGTTATCAATTGCTGGTATCGATGTCTCTGTTGCAGCCACAAGACCAGTTTTTATTTTAGTCATCTTTAGGTCCCTAACATTTACCTTAGCTATTCCAGAATTACTATATAAGTATATATTATCTTTAAATAGTAGCAGATTTAATTTAATCTCTCCATCAGCTTCTACAGATTTCACAGTATAGCCAGAAGGAATTGCACCTTTAATTCCCATAAATGATTGTGAAGAATGCTGAGCATTTGCATTAGATATACCCCAATCAACTTTATTTACGATGGCTTCTGTATAATTAATGATCAATTTAGGAGCAAATCCCTGTTCGAAGACAGCATCATCAGGCGATCCATATAATTCAAGCAAGTCTCCTGCATTTTTAGTGGTTTTTAAAGTGACCGCATAAGTTGATGAATTTGATTTAGGCCAATACATTTTATTTTTAATATCTATTGCTATTAATGTTTTAGCTGTATCACTTGTCTTCACACTCTGAAAAGTAATCCTTTCTGCATCGGATTTATACACTTCTAAAACAACAGCGGTATTTACTAGAACATTCCTAGTTGCAAACTGTAACGAGCTGGACTCAATTATACAATCTTTTGGAAGAACGCTCAAATCAAAGCTAACAGTAGCGGTAAGCCCCTGATCAATTCTTATAGAAGGAGATCTACTTGAGGTGGCTGGTATAACTGTTCGGATTATTTTTTTTTGAGCTAATACAGCATTACCTAAATTTAATAGCGTAAAAACTAGGCAACAACATCTTAAAATATAATGGCTAATTGTTTTCATTTTTAATGGGTTATTGAATGGTAAATAAAATAGCTGGGCAGCGTGGTTTCTAAAGTGCCATCATCTGAGTTACTGCAAAAGAAAATCACATTATTAAATGATACCGTTTGCGAACCAGTAAATGTGTTAGTTAACAAAAAACCATTTTTTGGAGATAGTTTATCTAAGCTTTTATTTTTAATTTCAAAAGCCATTCTTCCAAGCTCAGTACGTTCAAATACAGTAAAAATAAACCGTTCGTTTAAAGTAGCGCCAAATACACAGCTAACTAACTCCGATTCAATTATATCATCTCGTTTTTTTGGATTCGCAACCCATTCTGGCTTCCATTTTTCGTCCGGATTTGTGCTCGCTAAATTCTTACTCATTGAATCTATCAATCGTTGGTCAAACTCACTAATCATCCGTGCGCAACCTCCATAAACAGTTAAAATATTACCTTCCACTACAGCAGTATGCATACATAGTGCATGATCCATTTCTTTTTTTTCATCTAATTTTTTCCAACTTGAGCTTATTGGAGAATAGGTATGGATATCTTTAAAGGTTCTTTCATCGCCAATTCCGCCCAGTAACCATATTTCGTTATCATATACGACTACAGCATGGCCCATCCGTTCACTAAAAGTAGGTTTTGAAGTTTCTTTCTGCCACCCAGTGCCTTCTTTCTTTAAATCATAACTGTATACATCATTACTCCTAAAATTAGGATCGAACTTACTTCCTCCTATTAGGTAAATCTTAGTTCCAAGATAAACAATTGGACTACCTGCAAATAGTAAAGGTACATTTACGCCGTCATTATGATTGAAGGAGCCAATTGCACTTTTATACCAATTGATACCATCTTTAGTGTCAAAAAAATAAGCGTCTGTATTTTCTTTTGTTTTGATGAGTAGCAATGCATATAATTTATCACCAATTTTAACCAGGTTCATCAAATTAACAGTTAACAAATCAGCTATTTCAGCTTTTATCTGGTCGTTAAAATTCTTGATAAAGCATACCTCTGTTCTATCATGATATTTAACTAAAATATCTTTAGTTACAATAAAATCTCCATTTTTTGCCGTAATCCTATGTAGAAAATCTGCCGAAATCTCTAATTTTCTTTTACTATCCTTTAATTTAACAGTTTCAATTCCCGTAGGTGTTGTTAACGTTACCACTTCCGCCTCTTCAATATCCCATTCTAAATCATAGGTATCTTGAGGGAGTAAAATAGCCTTATTGATGGTGAAGCTTTTAATTTTAGGTTGTTCGATTTTTTTTTCGAGAATAACTGTAAATGCTTTAAACTCAATTTGATCATCGTCATCATCAAAATATTTTACTTTGCTAACAGCCATACCATTTTTGGCACTTATCGTGTTTAACTTTAATTTTAAATTAAAAACGACTTCTTTTGGATCTTTAGGAATGGCTATATTGATATAATATCTATTTGCCGTGACTAGCTTTTTACAAGTAATTCCCTGATCTGGTGAGCAGACAGACATGTCAAAATTACCTTTCCAACCTTCAACAGAGACTAGTGCGGTTTCTGATGCCAAGGTATCAGCAACTGGAAATTCAATTTTAAACTCTCCACCTCCGCTTACGGTAATTTCAAAATATAATTCTTGAGTTCGTCCGCTATATAGTGTTGCAGTATCTTTCCAACCATCAGCAGCTACTGGAAAATTTACTGATACTTTAATTTCTGGTTTTGTCATTAGCTTTGGCTTTTCTGATCTACGTCTTCAGTTTCTTTTTGCGTCATTTTTAACCATCCTTCAATGGCGTATACAGAATCAAATCTCAGTTGACTTTTACCTGTATCGCCAATAATATCTTCATCAGTAGTTGTATTTCTAATAAAATCCCAGCTAATATCATTACGTTGAAGCAATGGTATCTTTAGATTTGCAACAGGGGAGATTACTGGAGTAGCTAAAAACCTAAGATTTAAATTTTTAAGCTCCCGAGTAAATGCATGAGGAGGTAAAGTGTAAGTAGCCATGGGCAATATTCCTGAAGAAAGTGATACCATTGCTCGAGGATCAAGAAGCAGTGTAAGTTGCTGTACCATACCCGTTTCAAATTCTACAGTTGGGGCTCCACTATTTTCATCAACTGGCTTCTTAAACTCATTGTAGTTTTCATTTAAGAAATAGCCACTCAAACCATCCGCTTTGTTTAAGTCGTTTCCAATATTCAATGTATATTTAATTGGATCGAATTTAGTTTTAGAAATTACAGCACTAAATGACTGATCATGCGCAGGTAAATCTTTTAGTTCTACAACAAATCGTGCAGTAGCAACAGCAATCGGAAAACCAATTGGTAATGCCATTGTCAATTGTTGTCTGGATGCAACAGATTGCATTTTTTCGGTTACAGAGATTAATCGTTCTTTTACTTTATTGTAATTGGTAGAATTTTCTCGCATAAATAAAACTGTATTACGCAAAGCATTATCGGTAAAATGCCCTAATTGATTGCAGCCGGGTGCTTTCACAAGATCTACTGTTTTATCTCCCTTATCTACTAAAATCCCTAACTCTACACCCCTGGCATTATATACAGATATATTATCGTCGAGCTTGTTGTATAAAAACCATCCGCATAGCGGACTTGTAGCTGGATCTGAATCAGTAACTCGTGGATTGAAAGAGTTTTTATTTATCCATTCAAATCTTAACCGCGTTGGCTGTATAATTCTGGGACCCAGTTTAAACTCTATACTTTCTTCTGTTTTTAGCATCCCAGCCGAACTTTTCATGAGTTCTTTACCTGAGCTCAATAATGATTTTTTTCCAGGAAAAACTTCTAAAACTTGACCAAATGAATCAATAACCCGGAGCATGGCTACTTTTAATAGCCCGCTTCGGACTGGATAAAATGAATACCCCATCATCATTGGGCTCCATGGATTTTGATCATTAATGATTTGGTAATCTTCTAAATCAATTTTTAAATCGTTATTTACAATTGGCAATTGTAAGCCATGATAGCGCATTAAGAGTTGTGAACCAAAACCACTTAATGTCTGCGACATAGGACTAAAATCATTGAAAAGCTCCAGTTTCAACTTATCATTTAGTTCCTTTACTTTGTTAACTAATTGATTTGAAAGCAATACTCTTCCATTATATTCAGTTATCGGTGCATTTGTACTTTTTAGTTTTACATCGTATTTAAAATCTATCGCATTTTTAGCATCGCCAAACTTCCATCCTTTTAATGCATTAACATGATTTTTTTGGTAGCTGCTTTCCCATTTCACGCCCCATTCTAAATAAAGTGGATTCCAAGGTTGTTTCCATTTCTTTTCGGCAAATTTTGGGAGGTAACAAGGTTGTTTATCTTGTCTTGCATAACTCGAAGCATTTTCCTCAAACTGATTAATTACATCTTTTACAGCAGAGATGTCAGCTCTCAAAGCTTTTGCAACAAAACCTGCAGTAAGGGGATTTAATAAAAACGACTCTAATATCAATTCTTTAATATCATTAGGTACTGAAGTACTTGCTACCTTGTCCATAATTTTTCTGGTTGCTGCAGTAGCTAGATCATCAGTTGTAATGTACCCTATTCCAAAAATAAATTGATTAGCCAGTTGCGTCCTAACTCTACATTGTATAACTTCGTTAGTATTTATATATTTAATTGCCGGTTTAAGGCCCGCTATAACTACAGCAGGATCTGCAGGTTCATAAAACTTAGGCATTGGCACTTCTTTTACATCATGTTCTGGCAACAAATTTTGTAATTTCTTAAATTTGTTTACAATATCACCTGTGTAAATAGCCTTACCTTTATCATCGAGTGCTTTACTTTTTTCTTTTAATTTTTTTAAGTCAGTATTTAATAGGTTAATGTTTGTTTTGATTTCTATTATGCCATCATTTATTGCCTTGGTTAATGTTTTGGTATCTAAACCATCAGTTTGACTATCAATAGATTTCATGTATGCTTTTTTGTATTTGAGTGCATACAACTCAGCTTGATTAGAAGTTAATTTATTGGCACAATTATCATAAGTATGCTGTAGTTCGTTTAGTTCTTTCAATGCCTCTGAAACCTCAGGCGGGAAAGGAATAATACCAAAATCATTCTCATCCTTTTGTTCTGGTCCCTTCTTTTTGTCTTTAGCTTCCACAACCCATAATGTTCCGCCGTTTACTGGCTGAAAACTTCTTGCGTGCACCTGTTTTCTCAACAGGTTTAAACCATCTCCTTCAATACCGTTTTCTTCCATTGCTTTATATTGATAGGCCCCTAAAAGCTTATCCGGCATTGCTTTTTCACTAGATTTGGAGTTAGCCAATAATAGGGAGGCCATTGCTTCGGAGGTAGAATTACCAATGCCAATACTCACAGTACTCGGGATGATATCAGTTGATTTCTTAAGCCAGGGCACGGTATTAATCATAGCGTGGCACACTAAGCCATCAATATTATTGTTTTTTGTAATTTCCTTTACATTTTCTATGGAAAAGGATAGTTTACCTAAGGTTTCCTTTAGCTTTTCTAGATCATTACATTCATTCAATGGATCTTTTTTTTGATTAGAAAACCAGCCATAAACTTGGTAGGTATAATCGGTACCTAAAGTTAAAGGTTTTTCTGTCTCATCTTTCATATCGTCATAAAACCCGAACACATTTTTACAATGCATGTATGATGCTGCAAAATCTGGATTACCTGGCGCCATGATTGTTAAATCAATTGCAGGTTCTTCAGCATTCTCATTCCATTCAATAAAAGATGAGCTATTACCAATGCTTAATGGTACAAGTCCTTTATCTTTTTTATTTTCACCAATCCAGTTACATTTTGCGTTTTTAACTTTATTGATCTTATCACTCTCAACTATCCACGATTTACAATTTTGATCTTGGTCCATTCTAATGATCAACCATCTATTTGGTGCTTTTGGAAAATCAAGAGAACCATCTTCTTGATATGTCCCTTTTCTGAATGAATTTGGCAAGGTCCAATGCAAATGAATTCCATCTTCTATTACCTTACCGATATCATTTTTTAACCCTGGAGTTTGGATTCTTTTTTCTAAATAGGTTCCTAAACCTCGATAATTTGAATACTCTGTTTCTTTTAAATTGTCTATTGTTAACGAAATGTCTTTCCACAAAGTAGTTGTGTTATTATTTACCACTAAAACATCAAGGTTAATGGGTACAAGTAATTTTAGTGTTGTCATTTCCATGTTTTTACGATTTTACGATCAATTGTTAATTCTGTTTTATAAGGAATTGCCAATAGTTTTTCAGCTAACATAGCTGAATCTTTAAAACCATTTTTTTTAGCGATTTCACTAATATTTAACACACCGTCGTTTCCAGATCTTTTCACAATATCAATTCTACTGGTATCGAAATGAATTGTTTCTGCTGGTTGAATAATTTCTATTTTTTCTATTAGGCCTTCACAAATACAATAAATGATATCGTACGATATTTGTTCAAGTTTAACAACTTGCAATTTTTTATCAATCTTCTCAGTCGTATCAGATTTACCATAAGCAATAATTTCTACCCCTTTCCATGTCGATACAATTGATGAGCGGATAAAGAAACCAGTATATTTCCAATTGCTTTGATTTGCAGTTGGTGTCTTATCTTCATATTTAACCCCATTGTTTTCAAGTCTATTTTTAAGTTCTTCTTCAAATTTTTCAGGAAGATATTGACCAATAATTTGTTTTTTAACTTTCTCAGTTGCTTCGTTATAGTAAAACTCGGCTGTATATTTACCGGTCATTGCTTCGCCTAAAATAAGTTGATCATTCTCATCGGCTAAGCTCAAAGCACCATTTATCAGGCACTCTATCCATTCAGGATCTAATGCAAATAGTTTAATGCATCCTTTTTCGGCATTGTTCTCTCTCCCCAGTGGCAAGTATTTATTATCAATTATCAAATTATGCATGGGTACTTCTTCTAGCGCTCCTAGCTTACCTAAGAAATCGCTCACTTGTTTAGGAACGGGAGGCATGTTAATTGCTTTATCTTTGCCTTTTAATACTTTGGAAACTTCGGTAAATAAGTTATATGACATGGTTCTCTTTTAATTTATTTCGTATTTTTATTCCACAACTCAATCAGGTAATCCGTTAAAACCTCATCAGATTCTGCATCATTTATGAAAGAGGATAGCAGCTCTTGATTAACGTTTTGTTTAAGCAGCAAATCTTTAGCTATTTTTATTGGTCTATCACGTTTATAAGCATTTTTCCAATTACTTAAAGCAATAGAGAAACTTGAATCCTGTAGTGCCAATAACCTTCCTAATTGCCAGGCAGATGCATAAGAAATATCGAACATATTCGTATTGGCATCAAAACGAAGCGCTTGATCTGCATTTTTATAAGTTTTTATAGCATGATGTTCAGCATTTAGTGGTACAAATGGTCCTCGATACCATGAAACTGATTTTTCATCGTTTCTTCTGATATGGTTAATAGGTGCGTATCCAAAATCAAGACATCTTTTGATATGTTCAGTTGGGTTTGCACCTTCTTTAAGCTCAATAGTTAAAGGTTTCACATTATTATTTAAGTTTTTAACTACATCCTCTAATTTCTCATCCATATCTATAAATTGCCATTGATGCAGAAGGCATAAACGAAGTTTACGCGAATCGTTGGCTATCATAGGTTCTTCCATATAGGTTGTACAACCTTCTATTGAAACTAAAAAAGCATAATTTGTTATCCCTTTTATGGGTAGTCTATTGGCTACAACTGTAGTGTACCATCCTTTATCTCCGTTGGTATCATTGTTCCCTTTGTTATTGGTATTTACCTGCCTATTATGTGCTAAAAAATTAATTTCATCCAGTTTTGGAGCCACTCGTTTAAAAAGATTCATGTCAAGCTCCAGTGCTTTTAACTTTGTCTTTGCTATTTTTTCATCCTCGTTTAAAGTAAGTATTGGCACTTTGACATCTGCATCTTCTTTCAGAAATGTTTCCGTTGTCATTTCCTTAATTTGTTCAAGCTTTACCTCTTCTTCAGTAAATACTAACAAACAAACCCAGGGTTTATCAAAATTCGTTTTGTTTCCATCAATAACTCTTTCCCAACAAAATGTTTTACGTTTCAACACAATATGAGGTAATGTATTTTGATAGTCGCCTGTAGACCCTGGCAATGGATAAACACTATGTATCAATTCCGTGCTTATCCCGAAACGTGGTGCAGTAATCTGAAATTTAATTTCTTTTGCTTCAAATTTAGAAGGCATTCCTTTTAAACCATCTTTACCAGCATCAGTAAACAGTTTTGTTTTGAGTACATAAGTACCTCCTGGTAAAGGTGGCCTCGCAAAACTTTGCAGTTTTAAGACCTTCTCTTCATTTCTATCGTTTTTACTTAACATAAATTCTTTATTATTATTTAAGCAATTGGGTTTATTGGTAATAATTGTCCAATTGAGACGATATACACTGGATCGCTATTTAATACTTCGCTGTAAAGCAAAGCTTTAGAATCTTTAAATAGTTCTGTAAAACCAAGTGATATTAATTCGTCAACTGAAGATTTAGATTTGTTGGCTGCTAAAGAAGCCTTGATCATTTTTTTAGGACCGCCGTCTTGTACTGCAGAATCTGCTCCTCTAAAAAAAGAAACCGTAGCTTTTGGATCAAGAAGGGTGAAACGGTTGGAAAGGTCTACTGAGGTAAGTTTAGCATTTTTTTCAACTACATGAAGCTGCAATCCAGTTAATACGTTTTTAATTACTGGCTTTTCTTCTTTACTAATCTCCTTAAGCTTCCCTTTCTTATTTGTTGGTGGTACAGCTTGCCACAATGCACTATTTATACCTTTAGCAGTACCAATTATGGTCACATTTTCTTCTATCGGTGTATTTGTGCCATTACCATTTTCTAATTCTAACCAAGCATGCAACTCTGTATCTAAGTTATCAATATTTAATGGCTTAATACCAAATTCTTTTTCACTGTCTGCTACTGTTTTAGGCACATTTAAACCCGCAACATCCATCAATGTAGAAGTTGAAACCGGTTTACAAGGCGAATCATTGGTATGTAATCCTTTAGAAAGTACTTCTTTGCGAGGCGAATGGAGTGTTGTTACCGGGAAGAAAGAATCTACAGCGATTACAAGGTTGTAAGCGTTAACTTCTAAAACTGCTGGTTTATCCTTACCTTGTAGCTTGCCTTTTTCTTCACCTGGGGGCTGGTTTATTGCACCACTCACTATTCTTGCATCTAGTATTTGCGCAGGCACAAATGATTCCTTAAATCCAACAACTTTTTCGTCATTTAATTTACCAGCACTTTTGAGTGTCGTATTACCCCATACCATTGGGATTTCTTTTGGCCTTCCTCCATCACCAAATGGAATGGTAAAGGACAAGATAGACCAATCAACATATATTTGTCCTGCAAACGGTGGTCCCCAAATTTGCACTTCACAACCCATTTGTAACTTAAAGTGAATATGCACGAATAGAACTTTAATATTGGCTTCTATTCTAACAATAATACCTGCAGAGAATTCATAATGGAAAGGCGCCCAAGCTATAATCATATCAGCCCACATAGTTACTCTAGCTGATAAAAAGGATAAATTATAAGCAATTTCCCATCTACCGCCGGCCATAATTTCTCTTGGCGTTAGTGCGTAATACATTTCACCCTTAATTGATAGGGCATCGCTAATTTTCCAATTTAACGCTAATCGATCCACTACTGGATAATGGGCAGGAATTTTATAGTTTGTTTTATACCCACCCAGTGTGATCACGAAATCACCTTCATGTTCACCAGAAATCCAGGTGTAGAATGCAAAGCCACCAGTAAGCTTACAGTTTTTATCTAAAATGTAAGAGTTAGGTGTTAACATACCGGTAACGGCAATTACATCGCTGTCTGGGCCAAACCTAGCTAACAGTGCTAGCTCTATATATACTATAGCTGTGCCTTCACTAGGCCATTTTAATAAGGATAAACCTATAATTGCAAACTCTACCTTACCACCAAACTTAATGGTAAGCAGTACAAAAGATTCAATAATTTTGAAGGAAGTGAATTTTACACCAACCGCCATCCAGTAATCGCCTGCAGATGCAGGAATCCAGTTATTGTCGATCAGTTCGGCTAAGATTTCCCTATCCGTTTTTGGTTTACCGCTCAAAACCATAGATACTAGTGGAAAATCTTTAACCTCTTCCAATTTAGGAATGCGTATGGTTCTATTGTAACCAAAGCCTGCTGCTATGCCTGTGATAAAAAACACAGCTGGTCCACCTATCGGGCCATTATAAACTCCATAAATAAATAAAGAGTCTGTTTTAGCAACATCATTTAGCTTTGCATAAGCACCAATTCCTTTGATGTTGAAATTAGCTGTCGAGATTTGTGCTGCACCATAAAAAGAAATGGATTCATTATCTTTTGGCGTTGTCCGCATCAGCATGCCACTTATTTCTAATGGCTTCCTGTCAAATGCCAAACCTAAGCCTGAAAGTTTAAATGCTGGCTCTACATTTTCTCCCTTAATCAATTTGGTTGGCGAAAACGAAAGCCCTAATCCTTCTACATTAATGGCTAAGTCGGCCAACATTAAAGCACCGCTAATTAAAAGTGAAAGTTGACCATCGGCAAAATTGAAGCCCACTCTATTAACAGCTACAGGTCCTATTTTTTTATTGATATTGATCCATTTTACCGCAGGTTCGAATGAATCTGAGGCACCTCTTAGCGCAATATTTTGTTTACTACTTTTTAGAGCTAAACTTCTACTAGACCTTGAAATTGGCAGTGTTAAGCTGATAGGGCTTTCATCATTTGGCAAGTTAATATGACCCAATAACGTAACTCCTTTTTTATAAGTAGCCTTATCTGCAAATTTAATCGTACATATCCCATTAGCGTTTGGTGCCGATAATTTTGGTAATTGGTATTCTCCTTCAACAGTTGTATAGATAAAACCAACACCATTTAGATTTACCTCTTTCATTTCCTCACCAACTAATGGCAATTTACTCAAGCTATCTACATCCGTATCAATACCGAAAACATAATTAGTGGCTTTTTTATCTGCCACGCTTTGCGATTGAAGATAAAATCTTACTTTTTTACCACTAATGTTTGCAAAAGCGATGATATTAGTTGCTGCGTTAGCTCCATTATAAGTGATATAGACATCATTTAATGATAGCTCTGGTAAAAACACAGCTGGGAAATTAACCCCAAAAGCACCATCTAACAATTGCTCTAGCAATTTAGTTAGCGAAATGCTTAAACCATTAGTACCGCCTTCGAAATATTTTTCAGAGATTTTCTCCTCACCTTTACCAGATGTCTCACTTTTAGCTGCTAAATAAATATCAACTCCAGCCAAGTTAAACAACATTTGTAGGCCAATTTTATGACCATTAGGTTGTTTCTCAAACTCAACTTTGAACTTGGCATCTTTATCGTTTATCTTAGTGCTAAAGTCACCTGTAAAATATGTTATGGTATCTAATTTTTTAACCTGTAGATCTAAGTCAATATCTTGTTTAAATAAATTAATTTTAAATCTGCCTCCAAAATATTTAAGTTTCTCTTTAGCAGCAAAAGCGAAAGTAAGCGCTTTAAACTGGAATTTGCTTAATTGATTAGGCACATCATCTTTTGCTATTCCAAAACCTTCTACAAGGTCTCCCATTGATAAATTTGCCGCGAAACAATCCCCTCTAAACTGCCAAGTTTCATCATAATCTGCGGTACCAATAAAGGTAATTGGTTTATGATTTATAGTATAATTAAATTTAGCAACCAGTTTAAATGTATAATTACCTTTTCCAAATACACTCAATCGCAAATTATCTAGTGTAAAATCTAAATCATCTGCAGCTTTCCAAGAGGTATTGCCTATTCCTATCGTAAATGAAAAATACTTGTTTTCTAAATCATAGCTTCCTTCTAATTCATTGATCGCCTTATTGCCAAAAAAGTTTGTGTTTTTACTAAAAACATTTACAATATCATTTAGTAATATTGGTGGTTTTGTTGGATTTAAATATAATTTTACTTCACCATTTGGAAAATTTCCTTCGCCAAGAACATATACACTTCCTATTTTAACATCCGAAGTAAATTTTGCACTCATCTGGTTAATTTTACCAGGATAGAAGATTGTGCAATTAAAATTCACTGCTTTAAGCTCAAAAACATTTTCAATAAGCTTCCAATTCTCAATATTAAAATCAAAATTTATTGATTCGATTTTCTTATTTTGTTTTGAAACCTTAAACTTTAAGCTAGGTTCAATTTTTTCAGGAATAAGGCTATTTAATGGTGAGGATTGATCCAAATAACTAGTCAAATCAGCTAAACTACTTTTAACTTCAATCAGAATCAAGTCTTCATCTAAGGGAAAAACGCCAATTATAGCAATGTTCTGGCTTCCAAAATTGATGAAACCATCAATGCCAACTTCACGTTTTTGAGCAAGTTTAATTTTTTTGCCTTCAATTATCTCTATGGGCTGTGTTTGCTCGATAGCATTTAGTGGTGAACTAAATATTGTTACAATTTCTAAGTTCCTTACTACATCACCAAATGGCTTTGTTAATCTTACAATGGGAATCAATAATTTAAGGTGTGGTATTATTCCTTTATGATAAACACAACCTTGCATATCTATTTTGTCTAACACCATTTCCCAAAGATCTTTAATAGGCCCCGGAATCATATTACTAGCAGGTAATTCTGGAAGTGTACCAAAATAAAACAGACCTCCCTTCCATCCAGTTTCTGCTCGATTCAATGAGTCGCCCTTGGATATTGATTGTAATAGTGGAATGAATCTTTCATCTTTACCAAGAACTGTATAGAACTTTTTAGCAAGCTCAGCACTAATTATAATGTTTTCTTTAGTAGAATATGCAAAAACATAAATCCATTCTATCTTGGTAATTTCCCTGTTTGCAAAGTTTGGAAATGCGAGTTCAGCGTTGTCTGTTGTAATCCAAGGATCTTTTGGCACCATTTGAGGAAAATAGTCTGCAAACTTTCGTTTTTCTATTTTTGGCTTAATGCAAAATAAGATTGTTTCTTCGTCCCTAGTAATATAAGCATCTGCTTTACCTTGAGTATTTAAGAACTCAATGCTGTCTACTTCAATTTTATAAGTTCCGGTGGTAGATTCTGTATAATCTCCATTAATTATTTTCTCATTGGGTTTTCCCACATAAGTTTTAAAGTGGCCATCTAATGCATTTGCAAAATCGGCGCTAATGTCTTTGATCTTTATAGTTGCCATCGCTTTTAAGCTTGTTTAATTGGATAATTAAACATTAGTTGTTCTACTTCAAATCTTTTTCCCATTGAAGGTTGCTCGCTTAAAAAAGCATAACTAAACATTAAACTTCTAAATCTTTCAAAAAATTCACTGGTATCATTTTCACAACCAAGTATCTTTTTTAGATCTGCAAGATAAGATGCATGATTAGGTGCCATCATCGCATCAATAATATCTTGATTATTATCAATCGCATCAAATTCCTTCATATCTGGGTTGTTAATATCAAAACCATCCTTCGCATATTTTCTGACATTCGCTATATTATTGTCTAATGCTTTTCTAAATTCTCTTTTAACATCTATTATTGGGAGAGTATTGTACAATAAATGAATCAGCCATCTGTAATGAACCAATATTCGATAATCGTTATTCATACATTCCAACATAAAAAGAAGGAGCTCTTCTGGTGATTTGATTAAACCTCCGTATGTGCTTACCGTAGTTGTTCTGGCAGCAATTGTTTTTACTTTAAGCTCTTTATCATACTTATTATTTAGCGCTTTGCTTACCATTTTCTTAGGCATGAAAACTGCAATTGGAAACTCAACCTCCATAATGCCCGGCCTCCCACCCTCATCACTATGAAAACCTTTATTTGCGGTAGACCTTGTTCCATCAGCAAAAGCTTCGATAAAACTTGCTCCAAAACTATTTAGCAAACCAGACACTAAATGCCCCCAGCTGTGCATATTGCCAAACTCGGCACTTTCTTTTAAAATAGGGATACTGCCATCTGGATTTAACTCTTTAAAGCCAGGAATAAATTCAATAGCAAAATTGCCTTTATTACCGAAGTATGTTGTAAACATTTTACCACCCATCCGAGTGTATTTCCCTGTCACCAATTCAGATTGGCGGATGAGTTCATCTTGGGTAAGATTCATAGATGGCCAAATGCCAAATAAGTCATAATCTCCAGAAACAGCGTTCTTATAATATTTTGGACCAAGCTCAAATGGTGGGAAAGGATTTACAAAACCACGTACTTTATAAAAAGTTGCATCTCCAACTATTCTCCCAAATATATTAGTCTTGGCAAGCTCGGCGTTAATCCGGGCGATGTATCCCTCGCCTTCAAAAACTGCCTCTATTTTATAAGGATTCTCTTTATAGATTTCGAATATTTGCCCAATAAATTTTTGGTATTTTGTTCTCACCTTCTCCTCTACTTTATCGGTTATCACCTTGCCGTCAAAGGAATTATTAAATGCTGTATCACTATCTCTTTTCTTATACAAAATCCTTCCATGATAAATGTCCCAAATGTCATCATCTGCCTTCACCAATAAAAATTCAGTAATTATGGTGGGTTTGTTTTTACTTGGCTCTTTCTCATTAGTTACATTTTTTGCGGTCCCATAAATTAGTCTTGGGCTTAGTATCAGCACATCATCAACACCACGCATATCAAGTACATCTCCATGTGTGAGCTTTCTTCTTAAAGGAATAAATGGGTTACCTGCTTTTATGGCATTTTCTCCGGACCACTCTCCTGATGTTTGCTCTTCTGTTCGAGCAGTAGTTAGAATCTTTAAAATTTCCTCATCATAAAACTTATTAATCCTAGTTACTTCCGGAATATAATATTTATTAATTTCTTGAATTGAGACTTGTCTATCTGTATCAGCCTTTTTTCGGGCCTCAACTATTGCCCTTTCACCAGCTCTTTGCAATTCATAAGCTGCAATATTAGTTTTATTACCATTGAAATGATCTAGATGTTTTAAGTAATGTCCAATATTTTCAGTATTATAGCTTACTTTATCAATCCCCAACTTGTTGAATAACGGTAGTTGACAGATAAACCCAGCCATTGGACCCCAATTGCAAGATTTTGCCTTAATATGAAAACCCTTTAAATCATAACCTTGCTCTATCAAATCTGTTCCAACCCCACCAGGTAACCTACTTAAAATAACACTATTTGTTTCTTTGGCAGTTTCGATGAAAGAGTAGCACATATAGCTTGGAAAGCCTTCTTCTATCAGCTCTTTTTTAATACCGTCGCTTAATCTAGAGGTCACTTCACTATTAGCAAAATCGAGGTATTCTTTTGGATCTTTTGGCATGGCGATAATTTGATAGTTTAGATTGTTAAAATTTATATTTTTTAATAGTACCTACACACATCGCCCTTCACTATCTTCTTAGGCCTACTAATGCTTTTTATTAATAATGCCATTTTATAAAGCATTTTTTTCTTCTTCAGAAAATCGCTGATATAAAAAATGGCTATATAAAATACTTTATAACATAAAGTATTTTGAAACACTATTTAACTAAAAATTGATTATGTAAACTATATTTCTAATAAATGAATTTTTTTGAAATATTTATTTGAATAGAGCATGTATCTAAGGTAACCAACTATCAGTTGTACATCGAATTATTAGGCTGCAAATTTGTAGCGTTTTGTAAAACAGGACAAAGTAACGGGGGTGTGAAATTTGTAGCGTCAAACGTTCTGGATAATTAGGAAATTAAGGCTTTTTATATAGTGGAAATACCAATAAATTTGACCCCCAGAGTTGATATTAGAAAAGAACAAAAGGTGTTAAATTGAATGTAAACAATTGAAAAACAACGTATTAATTCAATTCTATCGACAAGTATAGGAAGAAATAACAGAGTGTTAAATAGGGCAAATTTTCCTTGCTTTTGGTTACCCTATCTTGATATGATTAAAACGAAAATAGCATTTGCATGCTATGTCGTCAGGGTGGCAGGATTACCTTCGCTGTGCTACGGTGATCCTGTAGAGGGGGTGAATTAAAACTCAAGCCACCGCTTCTCCTTCGTCCAAGCTTGCTATTTTGCTTTCTCGCCTCCCTTAAAACCTGCAGCTTAGGGCGTATTGAAAACAAAATAGCCTTTCTTGCTATGCAAGAAAGGCTATCGTTTGTCGGGATGGCAGGATTCGAACCTACGACCTCCTGCTCCCAAAGCAGGCGCGATACCGGGCTACGCTACATCCCGAACTTGGTATCACCTTTTGATCCTTTTTTTAAAGTGGAACTAACTTTTGTCGGGATGGCAGGATTCGAACCTACGACCTCCTGCTCCCAAAGCAGGCGCGATACCGGGCTACGCTACATCCCGAACTTGGTATCACCTTTACCCTTTTTCGAAGGGATTGCAAAGAAACGATTTTTAATTCACAAAAACCATTTAATTGCTGTTTAAATTTATGCGGAGGAAGAGGGATTCGAACCCTCGGTACCGTTGCCAGTACGACAGTTTAGCAAACTGTTCCTTTCGGCCACTCAGGCATCCCTCCGATTTCTCAAAATATCCGTTTTGAGGTTGCAAATATAGCAATTCATCTATGTTTACAAAAAAAAATCACACAGTTTGTAAATAATCTATCCTAACATGATAGATACTCATTAGCATTGTCTTGAATATCAGCTTTATAGTTTCTAAATCTTTTAATGTTAAATCGCAGTCATCTAATTGATTTTGCTCTAATTTATAGTTAATGATCCGCTCAACTAGGTCATTTATACTTTGAGCGTCCGGATTTTTTAGACTTCTTGAGGCTGCTTCTACCGAATCTGCCAACATTAAAACACCGGTTTCTTTTGAAAAAGGAATTGGTCCGGGATACCTAAAAATATTCTCATCAACAAATTTCTCTGGTGAGTTTTTCAAGAACGATTGATAAAAATAATCTACCCTTGTATTTCCATGATGAGTTCTAATAAAATCTATTACAGTTTCAGGTAATTTATACTTACGGGTTATTTCTATTCCTTTATGAACGTGTTTAATAATAATCTGTGCACTTTGTTCATAAGGTAATTTATCATGTGGACTAACTGCTGTATTTTGGTTTTCGATAAAGTATTGAGGATTTTCCATTTTACCAATATCATGGTACAAGGCTCCTGCTCTAACGAGCAAAGAATTACCCCCTATTTTAAATATTGCCGCCTCAGCAAGGTTTGCTACTTGCAACGAATGTTGAAACGTACCTGGGGCTTTAAAAGCTAGTTCTCGAAGTAGTTTGTTGTTAGTATTGGTAAGTTCAATTAAGGCCACATCAGAAGTGATCCCAAATACTCTCTCAAATGCATAAATTAATGGATAAGCAAGTAAAGATAACAAGACACTAAATATAAATGGTAAAAATTGCCCCCACTCTATTTGTTTAAAATCTCCTTCTCGCAAAAGAGAAATACCTACAAAGGAAACAAAATATGCAGCTAAAATAAATGAAGCAGAAATTAACAACTGCTCTCTTTTTAGTAAATTTTTAATACTGTAAATAGCTACCATACCTGCTGTAGTTTGGTAAAACACAAACTCGAAGCTATTTGGCACAAAAAATCCCGCAACAAGAATAACAAGCAAATGTAGATTCAATGCTAAACGAGTATCAAATAAAATCCTGATGATTATAGGAACAATACAAAATGGAATATAGTAAAGGCTATTTAAATTTAACTTAATGGCCCAAGTCAACGCCAATAGCATTGAAGTTATAACTATCAATAAGAGCGAAAGTTGACGATTATCAGCAAAAATATCCTTCCTAAACAGATAAAGAAAGACCATTAATAGGGTTATTATAAAACCCACTAATAAAATTTGACCAAGGTAAATTAATTTATTATCGCCTATTGTTTTGCTTTGTGCTTCATAAGCATCTTTAAACGAAACTAATTTCTGATAAATCTCATCATCTACAAAGTTACCCTTCGCTACTATTAATTCACCTTTTTGAACCATTCCCTTAGTAGTTGATAAGCTATTAATAGTACTGCTTTTAACGGTTTCCGTTAAGGTCTCATCAAAAAGTATATTAGGCTTAAGATGGCTTTCAACCATATTAATCATCAAATCCTTAAACCTTAGATCAATTGTTTTAAAATTATTTTTGAAATAGTTTAAGGCCGTTTCAGTTGTAAAAACATCCTGAGAACTAGTATTAGTTGAAATGTTATTATCCACCAATGAAAAATCATAATATTTTCCATCTTTTTGATGTTTTGCCGTAAGCCCTATAATTCCTTTTTTATAAATGTACTGCAACATTTTTAAGGCCTCTTGCTTATTTGCCTCCTTTTGAGATTCAGAAAAATTATTAGCCTTCCATTTCACATCAAACTCATTTAAGAAGGCTTCAGTTTGACCTTTAAACACATCTTGATCATACGTATAAATAGGCAGTACATTATTGAGTGCTTCTATTTTATCTGTAGTAACCTGCGGATTGGTTTTTAGAATTGCAAAGCTAAATGGAGATACCAAATCTTTACCCTGCCATGTTTTGCCTTTTTCAAACTCATACCTAAACCTAGGCTGTTTGGGTAAGTAAAGTGTAATAGCCAATACACAAACTACCATCATTACGTATTTGATGTTAGATGAATATTTTCGATAAAGTACTTTATGAGAATTCTTCTTGATTTTAGCCAAAATTGTACGATTTGATTAATTCAAAATTAAGATTATTTTTTCATTTGGTCTACACCTAAATATTTATGCCTAGTTATTTTGTAATATCAATATTTATATTTCAATTTGTGATATCAAATTAATATCATTATGTATACAGAAAAAATTATTAAACCACCTTCAGGTTATTTAACCTTGGTCTTGTTTTTAATATTGTTAGCTGGTGGCATTTATGCGCTCTCAATAGAAAGTTTTTTAACTGGCGGAATTATTCTGGCCATAAACTTTATATTAGTCTTACCTGGGCTAATTATCGTAAATCCTAACGAATCGAAGGTATTAACCTTATTTGGCAAGTATGTTGGCACAGTTAAATCTGATGGTTTTTTCTGGGTCAATCCCCTTACTGTAAAAAGAAAACTTTCTTTAAGAGCTCGTAACTTAAACGGTCAGCAATTAAAAGTGAATGATAAAATGGGTAATCCTATTGAAATTGCTGCTGTAATTGTATGGCAAGTTAATGAAACTGCCAAGGCTACATTTGCTGTAGAAAACTACCTTCAATATGTAAATATACAGAGCGAGGCAGCCGTTAGGCATTTAGCAAATAGTTTTGCTTACGATAACATGGAAGATGAAAGTGCTGAAATTACGCTAAAAGATGGAGCAGAAAAAGTTAGTGTTTTATTGGAAGAAGAATTAAACGAACGTTTATCTAGAGCTGGAATAGATGTAATTGAAGCTCGTATTTCTCATTTAGCTTATGCTCAAGAAATTGCAAGCGCTATGTTACAACGTCAGCAGGCCACAGCTGTTATAGCTGCACGTAGATTAATTGTAGAGGGTGCAGTTGGAATGGTTGAGATGGCTTTAGAAAAATTATCTCAGAAAGGCATTGTAGAATTAGATGAAGAGCGTAAAGCCGCTATGGTAAGCAATCTTTTAGTGGTACTTTGTGGCGATAGGCACGTACAACCAGTAGTAAACACCGGCACACTTTACAACTAATGGAATTCGAAGAAAAACAACATATTAAACTATGGTGGCTATATATTCTACTAGGTGTAGAAACCATCATAGTTTGTAGTATCATTTTTTTAGATAAAGGCGGAATGAGTTGGCAAGATTTAAAGGAAGCTTATTTTTTGCCGATTTTTGCCATTCTGATTCCATACGCTATTGTATATGTGTTGACTAAAAACACAATGACTTTAAAAATTAACCAAAGCGGAATTAATTATAGTTATTGGCCATTTGCAAAAAACAAGAATATCTCTTGGACACAAGTAGATAAACTTTACTTCCGTAAATACGATGCGTTGGGAGAATATGGTGGATGGGGAATGCGTACCAGACTTTGGTTTAAATTTAGAGACAAGGCCTATATATTCAATGACAATAACTTAGGCTTACAATTAGAACTTAGCGACAACAAGAAAGTTCTTTTCAGCACTTCTAAACTAGAAGAACTTACACTTTTTCTTATTAATTTAAAACGAATAAATAACATAGGAGCTATAGAAACCGATGTCAGAGAAAGATAAAAAAGCTTTCGTGTTAAGAATAAATCAAGCTTTGCTTAAAGAAATTGAGCAATGGGCGACAAATGAATTTAGAAGTACCAATGGCCAGATTGAATACTTATTACATGAAGCTATCAAAGCCAAAAAAAGAAAGAGTAAAAAAGATGAAGAATAATTTCCATTGGCAAATACGATGGATTTTATTTCACAACATACTGATAGCTTATCATATACCAAGACCACCTTTGCTAATCCTTAAATAAAGCGACAACTACCCTATAGCGTAAAACTACAATTATTAGTCATAAAGCAACATTTATGCAATAATATCTTGCTAAATGCCTAAATTGCGCAACCAAATATTATAAAAAATATCCTATGAAAGACGTAGTAATTGTTGCTGCCGTGAGAACGCCTGTTGGCAGTTTTGGAGGCTCATTAGCTGGATTTTCTGCCACACAACTTGGTGGATTTGCTATTAAAGCTGCTGTAGAAAAAGCTGGTTTAAAACCAGAAAATATTCAAGAAGTGTACATGGGAAATGTATTGTCTGCAAATTTAGGGCAAGCACCAGCTACACAGGCAGCAAAATTTGCTGGTTTACCAGATTTACCAGCAACAACTATCAATAAGGTTTGCGCTTCAGGCACAAAAGCAATAATGCTGGCCGCACAAAGCATCGCCCTAGGCCAAAATGAAATCGTTGTGGCCGGCGGAATGGAAAGCATGAGTAATGTTCCCTATTATTTAGATAAAGCACGTAATGGATACCGTTTAGGACATGGCCAAATTACAGATGGATTGGTGAAAGATGGACTATGGGACGTTTACAATGATTACCACATGGGTTCTGCAGCAGAATTATGTGCAGAAATTTGCAATATTACCCGTGAAGCTCAAGACAATTTCGCAATAGAATCTTACAAAAGAGCCCAAGCAGCCCAAACTGCAGGCAAATTCACTGATGAAATTATCCCTATAGAAATTAAAGATCGCAAGGGACACATTACTTTTTTTAGTGTAGACGAAGAACCTAATGCAGTAAAATTTGATAAAATTCCGAGTTTAAAACCTGTATTTAAAAAAGATGGGACAGTAACTGCTGCAAATGCATCAACCTTAAATGACGGAGCCGCCGCTTTAGTTTTAATGAGCGCTGATAAAGCCAAAGAACTTGGCATTAAACCGTTGGCTAAGATTTTAGCCTATGCTGATGCACAACTAGCACCAGAATGGTTTACTACTGCCCCATCAAAGGCAATTCCACTTGCATTAAGCAAAGCAAATCTTACCACATCTGATGTTGATTTCTTCGAAATTAATGAAGCATTCTCTGTGGTATCATTAGCCAACAACCAAGAACTAGGTTTAAAAGAAAATCAAGTAAATGTTAATGGTGGTGCAGTTGCCATAGGTCATCCGCTTGGTGCGTCTGGAGCTAGAATTGTTGTTACATTATTAGCTGTTTTAGCACAAAATAATGGTAAAATTGGCGTGGCTGGCATTTGCAATGGCGGTGGTGGAGCCAGTGCAATAGTTATTGAAAATCTTCGTTAATCTGTTTTAATAGAATTTAGATGTTTGTGAAGATTAAAATCCATTTAATTTTATATATGATTATTAGTTGTGCGTTTACCAAATTAAGCGCACAACATACTTACCAAATAGATAACAAAGCTCAACTTAATGCATATCAAGATTCTCTTATAAGTTTAAGTGAGGAAACTTTTGCATCAAAAGATGATACAGAACGTTTAGAGAAAAATGCATTGTTCATTAAAAAATTCATCAGTGCATTAAAAACAAATGGATCTTTTAATTATGGCTTCGACTCTCTAAAAAGAGTTTCTATTATTAAATCACCAGACAATACTTTTCGCATTATTACTTGGTTTTTGCTTAACAATGATGGCACTTATCGTTATTACGGAACTATCCAAATGGGAACTACCAATGGGAGTTTAAAATTGTTTCCATTAACAGACAATACAAATTATACTGATGCTAATGCACTAACAAGTAATAAAAACTGGTTTGGGACTCGTTATTATGAAATGATTCCTGTTTTGGTAAATGGTAAACCACCTTATTACATTTTACTGGGTTGGAAAGGAAATAATCTAAAAACAACTAAAAAAGTTATCGAAGTCCTTTCTTTTGAAAAAGGAGAACCAATCTTTGGTAAGAATATTTTCGAAACCAAAAAGAACGAGGCTTTAAAAAACAGGGTTGTATTTGAATATAGCAAGCACAACGCAATGACTTTAAAGGTTGACAATAAAGTTAATATGATTGTTTTTGACCACCTAGCCCCTTATGACCCAAAAATGGTTGGTAATTACGAATATTATGGCTCTGACTTAAGTTTTGATGGTTACCGTTTAACTTGGGGTAAACTTTCTCTAGTTGAAGACATAGAATTAAAAAACGATCCTTCCCCTAACGATGATTTTTATGGAAAACCCGTAAAAGCATCTACTATAATTACAAAATCAATTCATTAACACCTTGTATTTGAATTTGTTACTCTACATCGATGTGCTTATATTGCACATTGCAAAATCTTAAAAATATGTCTAAAACTGTTTCTACCAAACATCCAAAAGGTTTAAAATTTCTTTTCCTATCAGAAATGTGGGAACGCTTTGGCTACTATTTAATGATAGGGATTTTCACACTCTATCTTAAAGATGTAAAAGCAGGTTTTGCAATGACAGAAGCCGAATCTGCCGATTTATATGGAACATTTATCGCTTTGGTATTTTTAACTCCTTTTTTAGGGGGGCTTATTGCCGATAGATACTTAGGTTATACTAAATCCATCATTATTGGAGGTATAATGATGGGTATTGGCTATTGTTTAATGGGCGTTCATAACCTTCCAATGTTATATTTGGCAATGACCTTGGTGATTTTCGGAAACGGTTTTTTTAAACCAAATATCTCTACCCTCTTAGGTAATATTTATTCAACACCAGAATACCAAGATAAAAAAGACGATGGTTATAATATCTTCTACATGGGTATTAATGTTGGTGCTTTCATTTGCAACTTCTTTGGTGCAGCTTTATACATTATGTTGGGTTGGGAATATGCCTTTTTTGCTGCTGGAGTTGGAATGTTTGTAGGAGTTGTTGTATTTATAACCGGCCTTAAACACTATCGTGAATTTGATGTTAAAAAAGGCTTAGTTGAAGGAGACATGTCTTTTCTTAAAATTAGCTTGCTTATCCTTTTACCTTCTGTAGTTGCAGGCATTATTGGTTGGGTGCTGCCTACTAGATTATTGGGGCATCCCTTAGTAGGCTCTACTAGTACAGATGCATTTATATTTGCCTGTTTACCAGTTATTTATTTTTATAGCACCCTATTTTTTAAAGCAAGTAAAGAAGAAAAAAGACCAGTAGCTGCTTTACTTACAATATTTGTGGTTGTAATTTTATTTTGGGCAGTTTTTAAACAAAACGGAACTGCTTTAACAACTTGGGCAGATCGTTATACAGATAGAGAATTAACTAATACAACGGCTAAGAATACCTTTTCAGCTTTGAACCTATCTCAAAACTTAACTTATAAAAAAGATAGTATTGCGCTTTACGACAAGGCTTTCAGACTGCAAAAAGAGAATGGAGTAGTTTTACAAGAGTACAATTATCCAACTTATTTTAAGAATATCCCCGCGGCAGAATTACCAAAAGAGAATGATACAGTTGAATTGTGGGCTACAAACCTCACACTATCAATTAATCCGGCATGGGTTATTTTTTTAACACCATTAATTGTGGCATTTTTCACCTGGTTAAGGAGAAAAAACAAAGAACCAAGCACAGCAACTAAAATTATTTTTGGAGTTTTTATTTCTGCAATATCTGTTTTAGTAATGATTGCAGCTGTTTACATTGGCAACAATGGTTCCGAAAAAGTATCTGTACTCTGGCTAATGGGAACTTACGGAATTATAACCATTGGTGAGCTATTTTTAAGTCCAATGGGATTATCCCTTGTCTCAAAATTAAGTCCAGTTAGAATTACTTCTTTAATGATGGGTGGTTGGTTTGTTTCTACCTCTATTGGCAATAAGCTTTCTGGTGTTTTAGCTACATTATGGGATACTTATGAAGATAAAGCCAATTTCTTCTGGGTAAATTTTTCGCTTTTGATGGGTTCTGCAATCATAGGTTTTATGCTATTGAGATGGCTAAACAATATTATGAAAGAATATGGGATAAAATAGTTACACCAAAATACCAATAAACTTACTTAATTTGCATTTTAAACTAACACACAAACTTTACTAAAACTATGGCAATAGAAACATCTTCCAGCCTAAACCAAGATCAGGCACTTGATCTACACTTAGAGAAAAATGGTGTAGCAACCCAAAAACTCTTAAGTCATCCAATTGGACTCTTCGTGCTTTTCTTCACAGAAATGTGGGAAAGATTTAGTTATTATGGCATGAGAGCATTATTAACGCTCTTTTTAATTAGCGAAATAAAAGATGGAGGATGGAATTGGACTAGGCCAGAAGCCCTTGAACTTTATGGATGGTATACTTTTGCTGTATTTTGTTCTCCTATTATAGGTGGTTATATTGCCGATAAGTTAACTGGGTATCGTAAGGCTGTAATTTTAGGGGCATTAGTAATGACTCTTGGCCACGCCGCAATGGCAATGGAAGGAGTAAACAAAGATTTCTTTTACCTTGGGCTCCTTTTATTAATTATTGGGAATGGGTTGTTTAAACCAAATATTGTTTCTATCGTAGGTAAGTTGTATCCAACAGGAAATGACCAAAAGAAAGATGCTGCCTATACCATTTTTTATATGGGTATTAATTCTGGTGCCTTTTTAGGTATCTTAATGTGTGGATATGTAGGTGAAAAAATTGGATGGCATTGGGGTTTTGGACTAGCTGGAATTTTTATGTTTTTTGGCATGCTTCAATTTTACTTTGGACAGAAAATATTTGGCGTAATTGGCAATGCAAATGATAAAAAAGAAAGTATTGTAAAAGAACAAGAGGAAGCCCTTCCACCAAAAGTAGTTACACAACGAATGATGGTGATTGGTGTACTTTCTATTTTCACTATCTTCTTCTGGTTAGTGTTTGAACAAGCAGGGGGATCAATGACGATCTTTGCAAAAGATTATACCCAAAGAATTCTATCTGGACAATCAGGCACTATTTTTAAATGGGTAGATGCTATCCTGACTATTTTTCCTTTGATTGCTGTTAGTGCAGTATTAATCGGACTTGCATCAAAAGCTGCAAAAAAATACCCAGCTACTATATTTTTCACTGCATTAAGCTTTATAATCTTATGGGGATTAGCCATTTGGAAAGTTGAAAAAGAATTTTCTGCAGTTACTACAGAAGTTCCAGCTTCTTGGTTTGGTATCCTTAATTCATTTTTTATAGTTGCATTAGCACCATTTTTCTCTAAATTATGGGAAACAAAGTTTAACCCAACTGGGCCAGTTAAGTTTGCCATAGGATTAATTTTTGTAGGCCTAGGCTTTGCTGGATTAGCTTATGGAGGCATGGCTATTCCAAAAGGAGCTGCTGTGGCACAAGTAAGTATGTTCTGGTTAATCTTTGCCTATTTCTTTCATACCATAGGTGAATTATGCGTTTCTCCTGTTGGCCTATCGTATGTAAGTAAACTTGCACCTGCTAAATTTATAGGCTTAATGTTTGGGGTTTGGTACTTTTGTACTGGCCTAGGTAATAAGCTAGCTGGTGTTACAGGAGGATTAATTGATAAAATTAATGCTGAATATTCAATTTCAACGTTTTTCTTAATATTTACCTTCATTCCAATAATTGCTGCGTTGATTTTATTAGTCATGAGTCCACTATTACGTAAATGGATGCACGGAGTTCATTAATCATATTTAACATCATTTAACCAAAAGCCCGCAAAGAAATTTCGGGCTTTTGATTTTTAATAGCTAATTTCGCCAAATCAAATTATAATCATAAATCAACAACCGTAAATCTACCTGTGTCCGATAGCTTAGTCATCATTCCAACTTATAACGAGAAAGAAAATATTGAAAAAATTATTCGTAAAGTTTTTTCCTTATCGTATGCATTCGAACTTTTAATTATAGATGATGGTTCTCCGGATGGTACTGCAAGTATTGTAAAAAGACTACAGGTGGAATTCCCATTTCAGTTACATTTAGAAGAACGCAGCGGAAAATTGGGTTTAGGCACTGCTTACATCCACGGTTTTAAATGGGCACTACAAAGAAATTATGAATTCATTTTTGAAATGGATGCTGATTTTTCTCACAACCCTAAAGATCTAATCAGGTTACGTGAAGCATGTTTGCCAAGCGATCAAATTGATGTAAAGGCAGCAGATTTAGCAATTGGCTCCAGATACGTTAAAGGTGTCAACGTGGTAAATTGGCCTATGGGACGTGTGTTAATGTCTTATTTCGCTTCTATGTACGTTCGTTTGGTAACTAGAATTAACATTCAAGATGCAACTGCAGGGTTTAAATGTTACCGCAGAAAGGTATTAGAAACCATCCCAATGGATAAAATTAAATTTGTTGGGTATGCTTTTCAAATTGAAATGAAATTTACCGCAATTAAATATGGCTTTAATGTAGTAGAAGTGCCTATTATATTTACTGACAGAACAGAAGGTACTTCGAAAATGAGTACCCGTATTTTTAGAGAAGCATTTTTAGGAGTAATACAAATGAAAGTTAATAGTTGGTTCCGTAATTACAATCGCTAACTTTTATTTTTTGCTTGGTTAGTACGAATCATTGTTCCAAAATCATATTTTTTCGCCATTGCATCAACAATCATTACCAATCTTTTTGTTCTTGTAGGTTCTGTTTTGGCGCTATTTAACCAATTGATATAATAGTTTTGATGAGATTTAGGAATAGACAAAAACTGTTTCAATAAATCTTCTTCATCAGCCAAGCAAATCTCTAGGTCATCTGGCATTTCAATTTTGAAATCAGCATCAAATTCCAACCTTAATTCAATAACCGAACCAGCCTCTTTCTTTAATGATTTTCTTAATGGTTTATTTAAAGGCAAAATAAAACCCTCTTCCTTAACTGGCATTAAGCTCATTCCATTCACAATTACCTGGTCTATAAAGCCTCTAACTCTAAAACCAATTCTAGAATTTGGCTTGATTTGATCAGCAATTTCTTGAGGAATAAACACGAAGCTCCATCCGGTTTTCTCACCATTTGTTGAGAACCTTTCTATCTCTGCTTTTAAAATAACCATGTTGCTAATTTAAACACAATTTAACATTAAGGCATTAAGAAAATTAAGCTACATTTCTTCATAACCTTAATTTCTTAATGTTAAAAACATCAAAACTTCTCCTCCACTCCTAAACCAAAAAGTGCAAAATCATATTTAACTGGATCAGTAGCATCAAATACTTTTAGCTTAGCTGTAAGTTCTACAGCTGTTAACCAATCAGTTTGTTTTCTATTAATTAAGCCTAGTTTTCTAGCTACTCGATCTACGTGCACATCACAAGGGCAAATTAATTCCGACATAGGAATTGTATTCCAAATCCCAAAATCTACTCCACACTCATCTTTTCGAACCATCCATCTCAAGAACATATTTAAACGCTTGCATGTAGATTTTTGCAATGGTGATGAAATGTGTTTGATGGTTCTTTTAGGGAAATCCGGCAAGCTAAAAAAGTAAGATCTGAAATGGTTTAAAGCTTTTTCGGCTGTGAAATCTTCTGGTATAAAATCATTTAATGAGCAAGGCGAAGAAGTTATTTCAATATAATTTTCATCGTTATATTTTTCTGGTAGATAATCTGGATTAAAGGATTGTTTTTGTGGCAAAAAGGCAGTTTCCAATGTATCAGATTGCAGATAATGATGCTTAAAAAATGAAACAAAATAAAGTAAATCTGTATCATTAAATGTTCGATGTTTGAAACCTAGCAACTTCTTTAAATCATCATCACCATGGTTAAGCATAAACTGATAAGGTTGATTGTCCATCCTTAAAAAAAGCTCATTGCACTTATTAATTATGGTTTTACGCTGGCCCCAAGCTAAAATTGCCGCAAAAAATGCAGCAATTTCAATGTCTTGTTTAATAGTATATTGGTGTGGGATACAGATTGGATCATTTGTAATAAAATTGGGCTTATTGTATTGCTCAACTTTAAAATCTAGAAAATCCTTAAGCTCATTAAATTCCATATATAGTTTTTGAATCCAGTCTCAATACTCACATCTCAATACTCAATACTAAGAAAGAGCCTGCTCCAAATCTGCCAATAAATCTTCAATATCTTCAACTCCTACGCTTAAACGTAATAAATTTTCGGTTACTCCAACTTTTTCACGTTCTTCCTTTGGAATAGAGCCATGCGTCATCGTAGTAGGGTGATTTACTAAAGACTCTACTCCACCCAACGATTCTGCCAATGAAAAAACCTTAAAGCGAGAGGCTATCCTAAATGTTTCTTTTAAATCTGCATCTTTTAAGGTAATAGAAACCATACCACCAAAATCTCGCATCTGTTTTTTGGCTATATCATGATTTGGGTGATCTTCAAAACCTGGCCAATAAATTTTATCAATTTTTGGATGTTTCTTTAAATAATGAGCCACTTTTGCCCCATTTTCGCAATGTGCTTTCATGCGTAAATGCAAGGTTTTAATCCCTCTTAAAACCAAAAATGAATCTTGTGGCCCTGGAGTTGCTCCACAAGCATTGTATATAAAAAACAAATCTTTATACAACTGTTCATCATTTGTTAATAATGCACCCATTACTACATCAGAGTGACCCCCAATATATTTAGTAACAGAATGCATTACAATATCAGCTCCTAAATCTGCTGGGTTTTGTAAATATGGAGAAGCAAAAGTATTATCGACTGTTAAAAGAACTTTCTTCTCTTTAGTAATCTTAGCAACACCTTCAATATCTATGATACGCATTGTTGGATTAGTAGGAGTTTCTATCCAAACTAACTTGGTATTTTCATTGATATAAGGAATAATATTTTCTGGTTTTGATAAATCAATAAAATGAAATTTAATACCGTACTTGGCATAAACCTTGGTAAAAATACGATAAGAACCACCATACAAATCATCGCCAGTAATCACTTCATCACCAGGCTTTAACAATCTTAAAACACAGTCTGTCGCTCCCATTCCGCTACTAAAAGCTAAACCAAATTTACAGTTTTCTAATGCGGCTAAACAATCTTCTAAAGCTTTACGAGTAGGATTTGTACCACGAGAATATTCATAACCTTTATGTTCTCCCGGCGATTTTTGCCAATACGTAGAAGTCTGATAAATTGGAGTCATAACTGCTCCAGTAGTTGGATCTGGTTCTTGACCAGCATGGATTGCTTTTGTTGCAAATTTCATCTCGTTTTTTATTTTTTATTGCTACATGAAACCTTTGAATAAAATATCTTCTAATGGATAATTATTCATGCCGGCTTGATACTATATATTATTATTTTGCTGTATTTCTGAACTAAATAAATAACCTAAACGTTTACCCGTTGGATGACCACTAGCTGCTGATATTAACGATTGTTTTTGATGTAATGTTACATCTTTTATTTGGGCATACGGTGGAAGAATCAAATCATTACTTAAACAAAACAGAATTGACTTTTCTAAAATATCAGTTATCTTTTCTTCTGTGATGATGTTTTCTTCAAAGTTCTCATATAAAAACCCCAAAGTTCCATCACCTTCTACCATAAAGTGATTCTCTTTATTTACTAAAATTCTTGCTATTAAAGAACCCTCATCTGCAAGACGATTGTACTTTATCGAATCGGCTAAGAAGTTGTGGATATAGATTGCACCGCAATAGCTTAAACTTACATCGGTTTTAACATAGCTAGTTTGAAAAATAGAATGCCCTTCATCAAAATTGAACACATTGCTATGCATAGATAACATCAGCATATCACCAGAAAACTTCAACTGAGCTTCAAACTGGTTGTTCTCCTTATAAATAACCTCCACAGAAGGATCTTTTGCAGTATAATCTTGATGCAATTTCGAAGCTATTTTAGAAAGTATAACTTTTGACAGGCTAAATACTTCAGCTGTGCTGCGATAAATAGCCTGCTTTAAGGAAGCTTTGCTTTCTAATTTGTTCAATATTTCTTTATAGTTATCTTCCATTTCGTATGACGTATTAAATATTGCGTAGTGAGAAATTCGAGCTATTAAATTAGTTCTACATCTCTATATGCAATACGCATATCTCAATTCTATTAATAGGCTCTCGCGAACAATACCCTTTGAGTTGATGGTTTTCCTGTTTTTATGCAAACACCATCTTCTTGTTTATTGTTAAGAGGAATACATCTAATCGTTGCCTTTGTTTCTTCTTTAATCTGTTTTTCTGTTTCAGCAGTACCATCCCAATGGGCAGAAATAAAGCCAGTTTTATCATCTAACAATGCTTTAAATTCTTCGTAAGAGTTAGCTTCGGTAATATGTTCTTCTCTAAATTGATATGCTTTATTATAGATATTCTCTTGTATCTCATTTAATAAATTTGCAATATAAATATCTAGTCCTTCTTGTGGAACAGTGAATTTTTCTCTAGTATCTCTCCTTGCCAATTCTACTGTTTTATTTTCCATATCTCTGCCACCAATAGCCAATCGAATCGGAACCCCTTTTAATTCATATTCTGCAAATTTAAACCCTGGACGCTGGCTATCTCTACTGTCATATTTTACAGAGATACCCATTGCCTTTAATTTCAACATTAATACATCAACAAAAGTTGAGATTTTAGCAAGATCTTCCTCTCCCTTATATATTGGAACAATTACCACTTGGATTGGAGCTAATTTTGGAGGTAATACCAAACCTGCATCATCACTATGTGCCATAATTAAAGCACCTATTAAGCGGGTAGATACACCCCAAGATGTAGCCCAAACATGCTCTAGTTTTCCTTCTTTACTGGTAAATTTTACATCAAATGCTTTTGCAAAATTCTGTCCTAAAAAGTGAGATGTTCCTGCTTGCAAAGCTTTTCCATCTTGCATTAAAGCTTCAATACAATAAGTGTCTAACGCACCTGCGAAACGCTCTGTTGGTGTTTTTTTTCCTTTAACAACTGGAACAGCCATGAAATTTTCTGCAAAATCTGCATAAACATCTAACATTCTTTCTGTTTCTTCAACTGCTTCTTGAGAGGTTGCATGGGCGGTATGGCCTTCTTGCCATAAAAATTCAGTAGTACGCAAAAACAAGCGTGTTCTCATTTCCCAACGAACTACATTTGCCCATTGATTGATTAATAAAGGTAAATCTCTATAAGATTCTATCCAACCTCTGTAGGTATTCCAAATAATGGTTTCTGATGTTGGACGTACGATCAATTCTTCTTCCAGTTTTGCAGTTTCATCAACCACAATATTTCCATTACCGTCATTTTTTAAACGATAATGTGTAACAACTGCGCATTCAGTTGCAAAGCCCTCAACGTGAGCTGCTTCCTTAGAAAAATAAGACTTAGGAATAAACAAGGGGAAGTAAGCATTACTATGACCAGTTTCTTTAAATTTATGATCTAAAACTGCCTGCATTTTCTCCCAAATTGAGTAGCCGTATGGCTTAATTACCATACAACCTTTTACAGAAGAATGCTCTGCAAGATCTGCCTTTATAACAATATCGTTATACCATTGAGAATAATCGTCATTTTTACTCGTAATACCTTTGCTCATAACTATTTGGAACGTTTTTTGTGTTAAATTTCTTGTAAAGTTGTTTACAAAGCTATAAATTTATAGCTACAATTTAATTTAGCACACAAACAAAACACACATAAAATGAAACCTAACCAATTATTAACCGGAATGCTGGTGGTAACAGCCTTGATTGTTACCTCCTGCTCAACTCCTAAATTAGCACAAAACAGTGCAATTCAGGATGATGTGTACAACACAACTGCACAAGCTAAAGAATACAAGCCTGCAACACCTGTTCAAAACACACAAACCACAGATGATTCAAATTCTGACTACTATGGGAAAACAGATCCTAGATACGACATGGATTATTATTCTCGCATAGATAGATTTTATTATGGCAATCAGTGGAGAGGCTATTATGATCCTTACTACAATTATTATGGTTATAATTCATATTATGGCTTAGGTTATAATAATTGGGGTTACTATCCTTATACTAATTGGGGCTTTTTAGGCTATAACTATTATGGCTTAGGATATCCTTACAATTGGGGTTATTATTCATATAATCCATATGGTGGTGGTTACTATGGCGGAGGTTATTATGGAGGTGGCGGCTATTATGCTGGCAGAAACACATATAATCCAAACTACGGTTCAAGACCTGACAGAGGTGGCGAAAATGGATTTAACAGAGGTGGAAGATCAAATTATGGTGCTGGATCAGCGTTAGGAACACCTTCTAGATCGAACACTTATGGTTCACCTAATAATGGTAGTGTAAGCAGAAGTAGAGCAGAAAGCTATAATCCTTCAAATGGAAGCTCTTCTCGTCCAACAGGTACAAGTAACGATAGGCCGACACGATCAACTACAACAGAATCTAGACCAACTAGAAGTGAAGCTCCTTCTAGACCAGCTCCAACGTATAGCCCACCTCCTCAACAAAGCTCTCCACCTCCTTCAAGTGGCGGTAGTAGAGGCGAAAGCTCTGGTGGCAGTAGCGGAGGCGGCGGTGGTGGCCGACCAACAAGAGGTGGTAGATAATCTAAATTAACACAACACACATGAAAAAAATTATATTAATGTTTGTGGTAGCTATAGTAGCTACCACAAGCAATACTTACGCTCAATATGCGAGCGATGCATTACGTTTTTCTCAAACTAATTATGGTAGCACTTCTCGTTTTAAAGCTATGGGAAATGCACAAATTGGTGTTGGAGGAGACATGAGCTCATTGGGTGGAAATCCTGCTGGTTTAGGTTTATTTACTAAATCTGAATTTAGCTTAACCCCAGAATTTAATCAAGGTAGCATGGATGCAACTTATTTAAACCAAAATACAAATACAAACAAAAGTCAACTTAACATCAATCAATTAGGTGCAGTTTTTTATGCCCCTATGTATAAACAAAAAGGACAAGACACTAAAAAAGGATTGATAAGTGCAGTTTTTGGTATTGGTTATAGTAGAAATAACGACTACAATACGGAGATTAATTATGGTGGAAATAATAATAAAAACTCCATTGCTGATTATTTTGCTGAAATAGCTGGCTCAACTTTGCCTAGTAATTTAGCAGAAGGAAGTTTAGAAAGAATGGCTTATGATAATTATTTGATAAGTTATGACAATGTAGCTGGCAATTATTTTCCTGAAACATTTGCTGATGCAACCCAAAGTAATGCACAGCGAAAAAATGAAGTTAAATCTGGATCAGTATCTGAGTTTAATTTTTCTGCAGCTGCAAACATTTCAAACCAAATTTATATTGGCGCAAGTCTTGGTTTAGTTGATTTAAGATATACAACTGATGCACAATATGAAGAAGCTGGTAAAGCTAGGGAATATGACGGCACTGGCGCTTTAACTGGTGCAAACATCAACTATAAACTATTATTTAACCAAAGTCAAATCACTAAAGGATCAGGTGTAAACGGTAGAATTGGAGTAATAGTGCGTGCAGCAGAGGGGCTTAGGTTGGGCGCAACCTTACAAACACCTACTTGGTTCGTTATTGATGACAGTTATACTGAGGGGCTTGATAACCGCGGAACAATAAGAGGAACTACTAATACCGAAACTTATGATTTTACTTATAACTTAAGAACTCCTTTAAAAGGATCTTTAGGTGCAAGTTATGTAATAGGTAGTCAAGCTATTATTTCTGCAGATGTTGATTTTATAGACTATGCAAGCACAAGACTTTCTTCTAATTCTGGCAATGGAGATAATGATTTGTTTAGAAGAAATAATGCTGACATTAGAAATAATTACAAAAGTGCAGTTAACTATAGAGTTGGTGGTGAGTATAAAATTAACAACTTAAGTTTAAGAGCAGGTTACGGCTTAAATGGAAGTCCTTATAAAACTGATGAAGATGGTTTCTTTGACACTAAAATGTACAGTGGTGGCTTGGGATACAGAGTAAATAACTACTATGTAGATTTAGCATATCAAAGAGTTGAAACAAATAATACTTTTAGCCCTTACAATTTAAGTACTGGTACTGAACCAACTGCGGATGTTAAAAACACAAGAAACAATGTATTCTTAACCTTAGGACTAAGATTTTAATAGTACTATTATATTAATAAAAAAAACCATTTGGACACCCAAATGGTTTTTTTATTAGATAATTCCAAATAAGGAACCTCCCTTTTCGGCAAATCTATTTATTCTCTTCTCAGTTTCTGGATCTTTAATTAATTCTGGTGCATGATGTGGTTTTTTACGAGCATCGATAATTAATGGACCATTGCAACCCCAATGTTTATTAATGGTAAAGTCATCAACTCCATCAATATCTACTGCAGGATTGCTTCTTGTAAAAGTAACCCACACTAAATTATTAATTGTTGCTGCAGTAAATTCAGCATCATCACAAACAATAATCATTGGTAGATTAGAAAGGTCTGTATTTTTTAAATTTTCTTTTAACCTGTCTATATCATTTTTAGCCAATTTATAATCTGTATAAGGGTTCGCTTGTATAGCTAAAACACCCGGAATTGCTATGGCAAATTTTCCAAATCCTTCTGGTAAACTAAAATCACTCGGAAGGTTTCTCATCAAGTCTCTCCTCTTCTCTCCTGCAGCTGCAAATACAATTTTAGAACCTGCATTTAAACCCTCACCAGAGTAATCTAAAGTATCAATTGTAGTATTAGTATAAAAATGCAAGTCTTTTGTTAGGTCAATTCTTTCCAGCATGTGCTGAAGAAAATCTTTAATATTATTTGTGCTTAGCGCTTCATTATCTTCTCTGGCAGAGATAAATAAATATTTAGCAAGACTAAGTTGGTTTTTACCTAAAATATGATTGGCAATGGTTAATATTTCTTGAGGTTTTCTATCTTTTAAATAAGGTGTATACCGCTCACTACCAATTGCGAACAAAAGCGGATGAACTCCAGCAGCATCTACAGCATTTACTTCTTTTAAACCCGGTATCTCTTGTGGGATTGCCGATCCAGTAATTTCATGAATCAAGGCTCCAAAGCTAGTATCCTCCTGTGGAGGTCTGCCTACCACTGTGAAAGACCATATTGCATCTTTTTTATGATACACATTATGCACTTTCATTAAAGGAAATGGATGTGTAAGGCTATAATAGCCTAAATGGTCTCCAAAAGGGCCTTCTGGTTTATTTTCGTGTGGATAAACAGTTCCTGTAATTACAAAATCAGCATCAGCTGAAATGCAAAAACCTTCGTCATCGTAAAAATATCTAAATCGTCTGTTTCCTAAAGCGCCCGCAAAAGTAAGTTCAGATAATCCTTCAGGTAATGGCATAACCGCAGCTAGGGGATGTGATGGTGGTCCACCTACAAATATGCTCACTTTTAAAGGCTCTCCTTTAGCGTTAGCCTTAGTTTGATGCACACCTATACCTCTATGAATTTGATAGTGCAATCCGATTTCCTTATCAGTTGCATAATCGTTGCCAGCTAATTGAATTCGGTACATTCCTAAATTACCATTCATCACACCTGGTTTATCAATATCTTCTGTAAAAACCTGTGGCATTGTAATAAAAGGACCACCATCCATGGGCCAATTTACAATTTGAGGTAAGCTGCTAATGGACGTCTTTTGAAAATTACTTTTAAATAAAGATTGTTTCAAAGGCAAAGCCGATAATGCAGTTAATGCTGAACCAGTATATTTAAATGGATTTTTTAAAGCTTTAATTGGATCAGAACGTAAAGAAACGAGTTGTTCAACTTTGTCCAAGCTATCCCGAAACATAAATTTAGACCGTTCTAGTGTTCCAAATAAGTTAGAAACTGCCGGAAACTTACTTCCTTTTACGTTTTCAAATAATAATGCGGGACCTCCGTTCTCATAAACCCTCAAATGGATAGCTGCCATTTCTAAGTAAGGATCTACTTCTTCTTTAATTCGGATTAAATGACCATTTCTTTCTAGGTCTGCAACACATTCGGCTAAATTTTTGTAACCCATCTTCAAAGATAAATATTTAGTATGCTCTAAAACAAAAAAGCCATAGATTAACAGATTTTTATATCAATCTGCTAATCTACGGCCAATTAAAATTTATCTTTTATTTTTTGCCAGCAAAAGAGCGTAACATCCAAGTTGTTTTTTCTTTAAATTGCATAAAGCGGTTTACCATATCATTTGTACCGTCATCGCCTGCAGAATCAGATGCATCTAATAAATCTCGTTCAATCTGGATCAATTTTGCCATATCTTCTAAAACTTCATCAACCATTTTCAAATCTTGCATTCCAATGGTATCAACTTCTTTAATTGTAGATTCTTTAATATAATCTGCAAAGCGACTATGAGGTGGTTTCCCTAAAGTTAAAACGCGTTCGGCTATTTCGTCAATTGTTAATTGTGCATTTGTATATAATTCTTCGAACTTCACATGAAGGGTGAAAAAGTTTTGGCCTTTAATATTCCAGTGGCAACCTCTTAATTTCTGATAATGAATATGGTAATTTGCTAAATAATCATTTAACATATCAACTACTGGTTTTACTTTTTTCTCGCTTAAGCTTATTTCTTTTGCGTCCATGGTATTTAATTTTGATGGTTTCTAATTTCTAATACAACAAATAGTTGTAGCGAATAGTTTACCAAAAATGGAAAATTCGTACAATAGATGTGTCATATTAACGTTTTATAATCGCGGTTAACCTAAAAATTTATTTTCGTATAATTGTCGTTCCAAATATTTCAAGAATTTAATGCATAAAATATATACACTATTATTGGCGGGTCTTTTAGCAAACATTTCTGTGGTTTATGCCAGCAACACAATTGATTCAATTGGAGTTGAGAATAATAAAGGCAAAAAATTGATCATTCATAAAGTTGAAGCGAAAGAAACATATTACTCTATAGCGAAAAAATATAGGGTAGGTTATAAAGATGTAATGACTTTTAATGAAAGTAAATTACTTCAGGTTGGAATTGTTATAAAAGTTCCAACAGAGATTTCCTTTACTGCTATTTCTTCACCTGCACCAACAAATTCTGCCGCTGTTATCGATTATACAATTAAAGCAAAGGATAACCTAAATATGCTTGCTGAAAGATATGGAACTACAGTTGATGAAATTAAAAGGGTAAATGGACTTAGATCTATCAACTTACAGATTGGTCAGGTTTTAAAAATTCCTACAAATGAAAATGTTGCCATTCCAATAGCTGAAGCTAAAACCCCTCCTTCTGAAAAAATTGTTATTGACAATAAAACAACCACAAACGAAGCTATAGCAAATGTTGAGCATACCATTAAGGCTAAAGAGAATTTAAATTTAATAGCAGAAAAGTATGGTACAACTGTAGAGGAGATTAAAAGGATAAACGGTCTTTCTTCTAATAATTTAAGAATCGGGCAGGTATTAAAAATATCTTCTACAAATCCAGTTTCTTTAGGTACAGCTCCTGAAAATGTTGTTGTATTACCAAGTGTAAAACCCAGCCTTAAAGCTAATAAAGAACAACCAGTCCAAACGAACGTAAATAATAGTGGAGGGTTTGAACATACCGTAATTGTGGGTGAGACAATTTATTCCATTGCAAAAAAATACGGCTTAACTACTTATCAGCTTAAAACAGCAAACAATTTAAGTGCAAATGAAGTTGTTACTGGTCAAAAGTTAATTATAAAAGATGCAAAAACCTTGGAGGGCACAGATGCTGGTACAGAAGATGATAGTCCAACAACCAATCCAAATACTATAAAAGATCCTAATTTAAAATATCCAGCAAGCAAATACGGCATTACCCAGGTAGAAGAAAAAGGAACTGCCATTTGGATTGCAGATCAAGATTTAGATCCAAATAAAATGTTGGTTTTACACCGTAGTGCTCCGGTTGGAACAATCATCAAAGTGACTAATCCTATGACCAACCGTTCTGCCTTTGCAAAGGTTGTTGGTAAATTTACAGAGAATGAATCGACAAAAGATGTTATCATTGTAATGACAAAAGCAGTAGCAGATGCTGTTGGTGCTTTAGACAAACGATTTTTTTGTAATATAAATTACGGCGCTCAAGAGAATGAACAACAATAAACCTCTAATAATCGGGATTGCGGGAGGAAGCGGATCTGGTAAAACTTTTTTCTTAAATAGCTTTTTACATCATTTTAAAAATGATGAGGTAACACTTTTATCTCAAGATGATTATTACATCCCAGCGGGTGAAATGACACAAGAAGAAAACAAACTTTACAACTTTGATTTACCTTCTACTATTGATGATGAACAATTTCTAATTGACATTAAAAAGCTAATTAAAGGTGATGTTGTTTACAAAAAGGAATACAATTTCAATAATCCACTTGCTGTAGTTAAAATTTTAGAAATTAATCCTGCCCCTATTTTAATAGTTGAGGGGCTATTTATTTTACATTTTCAAAAGATTTCTGAACTATTAAGTTTGCGAATTTTTATTGAAGCAGATGAAGATGTTGCGCTACAACGTCGTATTAAAAGAGATGGCATGGAAAGAGGTTATCCTGAAGATGACGTACTTTATAAATGGGAAAATCATGTTGTACCAGCTTACAAAGAATTTCTATTGCCTTATAGAGATGATTGCAACAAAATTATAATCAACAATAATGACACTCCAGACGATATCATTAGAATTACAGAAGAAATTTCTGACGAGCTGAAGACGAAATATTGTAAGTAAGAGTTTTCCGTCATTTCGACAGAGCGCAGCGACGAGAAATCTGTTCACAAAGAACCACTGACCAAATTCATTGCTCCAGTAAGTTAGAGATTCCTCACTGCGTGAAAAACTCCGTATCGAAATGACGTATTTCTCTTAATCCAGAATCATTTCGGGCACATTATCATCAGCATAAAGTTTTCCTAAAGTAGCTTGTCTGATAAAATCAACACTAACACCTGGTGCCCGTTCCAATAATTTAAACCCACCTTCAGGCAAAATATCTAGCACTGCTAGTTCAGTAACTATTTTTTTAATGCATTTTACACCAGTTAAAGGCAAAGTACAATTGGGTAATAATTTGCTTTCTCCAGCTTTATTTATATGTTGCATTGCCACGATTATATTTTTAGCAGAGGCTACCAAATCCATTGCCCCACCCATCCCTTTAACCATCTTACCAGGGATTTTCCAATTCGCAATATCTCCATTTTCTGAAACTTCCATAGCTCCTAAAATTGTTAAATCAATCTTTTGGGCTCTAATCATTCCAAAACTCATAGCAGAATCGAAAATAGACGATCCCGGTAATGTGGTAATTGTTTGCTTGCCCGCATTAATTAAATCTGGATCTTCTTCACCTTCAAATGGAAATGGCCCCATGCCTAATAACCCATTTTCAGATTGCAAAACAACATTTATTCCTGTTGGGATATAATTTGCAACTAAGGTTGGAATGCCAATACCCAAGTTAACATAATAACCGTCTTTTATTTCTTTTGCTATACGTTTAGCAATTCCGTTTTTGTCAAGCATATTCTCTTTTTTAACCACAGAGGCACAAAGGGCACAAAGTGAGTTTTGAAAATTATTTTAGGAGATAATTAAATTTCAAATAAATCAATGATTGTCATCCTGAGCGTAGTCGAAGGATTTTACAAATTAATCAATCCTCTTCCTCACCGTTCGTTGTTCAATTCTTTTCTCGTAATCTTTACCTTGAAAAATTCGATGTACATAAACTCCGGGTGTGTGAATATGGTCTGGATCAAGTTGGCCCGCTTCTACCAGTTCTTCAACTTCTGCAATGGTAGTTTTTCCTGCCATTGCCATAACAGGATTAAAATTCCTACTTGTAGAACGAAATATTAAATTTCCAGCAGTATCACCTTTCCATGCCTTAACAAGGGCAAAATCTGCATCAAAAGCATATTCCATCAAGTAATCTTTGCCATTAAAATTTCTAACTTCTTTGCCTTCTGCTACTTCAGTACCTACACCAGCAGGTGTAAAAATTGCAGGCATGCCATATCCAGCAGCTAAACATCTTGTAGCTAAAGTACCTTGTGGAATGAGCTCAACTTCAAGCTCTCCACTTAACAATTGGCGTTCAAATTCGGCATTTTCACCAACATAAGATGAAATCATTTTTTTAACTTGTCTAGTTTGCAGCATCAATCCAATACCAAAATCATCAACCCCAGCATTATTAGCAATACAGGTTAAATTTTTAACTCCCTTTTTTACGAGTGCAGCGATACAATTTTCGGGAATTCCGCATAGTCCAAATCCTCCAAGCATTAATGTGCTTCCATCATTAATATCTTTAATTGCTTCATCTGCTCCGGCTACAACTTTATTAATCATTCTATACTGTTTTCGGTCTAAATTAGAAAGATATTAATGGCTATGCAAATAGATAAGATGATATTTTTGATGTAAATACTACACTAAGTAGAATGAAAAAGCAGCTTAATTTTTAAATCAAGCTGCTTTTGCTTTGAAATAGCTTTTCAATAAATTTATTTTGCTATCTCTATAATTTTATCATTACTGCCATTGCTCGTACAGATATATAGTTTTCCTTCAGGAGATTGGCATACTGCTCTCAATCTTCCAAATTCATTAACATAAAAATTCTTTGTTGATTCTATTTTAGTCTGACTCTCATTTAATTTCAATTGCATTAGTTTCGAATCTTTTAAGAGTGCTAATAAAAGTGAGTTTTTAAATTGAGGAATATAATTTGAATTGTAATAAGTAAGTCCACTTGGAGCTATTGTTGGCGTCCAGGCAATCAAAGGTTCAACAACATTATTGATGGTACAAAATGCTTGTTCAGCAGTTTCATTACAAAAGCCTTTGATGTTTGGCCAACCATAATTTCTTCCTTTTTCAATGATATTAATTTCATCATCAGAATCTGGACCATGTTCTGAAGAAAATAATTTACTTCCAACGAATACTAAACCTTGCGCATTGCGATGACCATAAGACCATAATGGGTTATTTGGATAGGGATTATCTGCTGGAATAGTTCCATCGAGGTTTAATCTTAAAATTTTGCCCGAAAGAGAATTTACATTTTGTGGAGTAGTTGTATCCGCAGCATCACCTGTAGAAATATATATTTTATTAGAATTAATGACCAACCTCGAACCATTATGAATTGATGCTGCCGGAATTTGATCGATTAGTATTTGGGGATTAATTAATGAACCATTATTATAGCTATACCTTACCACCTTAGCTTTATAACTCGTTCCATAATCATAAACAACATACACAAATGGACTATTTCCAAAATCAGGATGTAATACCATACCGAGTAATCCACCTTCACCATTTACCCTAACATCGCCTATAGTTAGCAATAGTGTAGTCTGACCATTTTCTGGATTAATTCTGCTAATTTTTCCAGCTTTTTCAGTAACCCAAATAAAATTGTCAGGACCATAAATAATCTCCCATGGGTTTGAAAGATTTGAAACCACAACTCTAGATTTCAATACTACATCCGAAAGATCATCTGTATCTTTTTTATCAGAATTCTTTTTGCAACTTGCGAAAAACAACACAAGAATAATGCAACTTAAAAATGCTTTCATAACTGTAACGTTTTAATAATAACAACGTTACTTATAGATAGTTTTAACTTAAATAAACATAAGTGATCCCATCTCCACCTCTATCTGCGTGTTCATCTTCTACCCTCTTTACTTCTCTATATTTTTTTAAATATTCTCTAATTAACTTTCTTAAAATACCATCACCCTTACCATGAATTAGTTTAATTGAGGGGAAACCTAACATTATGGCTTTATCCAAGTAATTTTCTACTTCTTGCAATGCATTTTCACCTCGCATGCCTCTTAAGTCTAATTCAGGTTTGAAATTTGTAATAGCTTCAGATATCCGACCAGAAAATGAATTGCTCTGCACCACTTTTTTAGCTTGGCGATTGCTAATTTTCTGAACTCTATTTCGTTTTACAACAGAACGTAAATCACCAAGTGCTAAAACCAAGTTATCTCTATTAATTTCTAAAACCTGTCCGCTGGTTTCTGTATTTACCAACTGAACCCAATCGCCCACAATAATTGTAGAATCATCAAATTTTACAATAGGTTTTTTTTCTTCCTTAACCTCATTTTTAGCTAAGCTCTTCTGCAAATTCTGCCTTAATTCTTTGGTTACAACTTTATCAGCTTGCTTTTCTTTAATCTCGGCAATAGTATTTTCAACAAGCTTGTTGGCATCTCTAATGATGTTTTGGGCTTCAAGTTTAGCTTCTTTAATGAGTACTTTTTTATTCTCTTCAAGAAATAATTTTAGCTTTTCATTCTCAGCAACCAAATTTTTAACCTTATTCTGCTGGTTAAACAAATTAATTTTAGTTTCGTGAATTTGTCGTTTTTCCTTTTCCAGATCTACCAGCAAACTATCAATACTATTTTGATTTGTACCTGTTTTTTGCCTTGCCAAGTTTAAAACTTCTTTCTGTAAACCTATATTCTGAGCAATTTCAAAAGCATATGAACTTCCGGGCTTACCTAAATCTAACACATATAATGGTTTCATTTTGCTATTATCAAATAGCATAGATGCATTTTCTAAACCACTTGTGTTACCAGCAAAAAGCTTTAAATTAGAATAATGTGTAGTAATCACGCCTCTAACTTTCTTATTATTTAACACCTCTAAAACAGCTTCGGCCATAGGTCCACCAAATTGTGGGTCAGTTCCTGTACCAAACTCATCTATTAAAACCAAAGTCTTTGGTGATGCATGTTCTACAAAATACTTCATTTTGGTTAAGTGTGCACTATAGGTACTTAAATCAGATTCTATTGACTGATCATCACCAATGTCTGCAAATATCTGGTCAAATATCCCCATTTCACTTGCTTCGTCTACCGGAACTAAGAGCCCTGTTTGCAACATCATTTGTAATAAACCAACTGTTTTCATACAAACCGATTTACCACCAGCATTGGGACCAGAAACCAAAACAATCCTTAAATTCTCATTGATATGAATATTTAAAGGGACAACCGTTTTCTTTTCTGTTGCAAAAGACAACAACAATAATGGGTGCTTTGCATTGATTAATTTTGTTTTTGCGTCTTTAAGCAAAACTGGCATATTAGCCTGAATATCAATTGCGAACAATGCTTTTGCTCTTACAAAGTCTAACTTAGTTAAAAACCCATGGTAAGACAACAATAAAGGAGTATAAGGCCTTAATTCTGTTGTTAAAGCAATTAATATCTTTATAATTTCTCTTCTTCTATCAAATTCTAAATCACGGAGTTTATTATTTAAGGTAAAAACTTCCTCAGGTTCAAGATAAACAGTTTGACCACTTGCAGATTCATCATGAATAAAACCTTTTAACTTTCTTTTATTCTCTGCCAAAATTGGAATACACATTCTTCCATCACGAATGGTTAAACTACCATCTGCAACCCAGTTTTTACCAACTGCCATTTTGTAAATAGAATCCATTCTTTTCCTAACCTCTTGCTCACCTTTAGCAATTGCTGAAGTTATTTCTTGCAGCTCTGCAGATGCATTGGGTTTCATCTTACCTTTTGGATCTAAAACTTTTTCTATTTTTTTAAGAATGTCTTTTTCTATTGGTAAATGCTCAAACAGGGCTTCTAAATTTGGATAGATTTCTTTCCGCTCATCGAAAAAACGAAGTACTGAAAATACAGTTTGCAAAGAGGCATAAATTTGAGAGAGTTCATCTTCCATCAAATATGTACCCTCTACCCTAATTTTATCTGCCAGTACTTTTATATCAAAAAATGTACTGATTTGTAAAGGTTCTTGATTTTCTAAAATACTTTTAAACTCACTTGTTTGACGAAGAAACTTATTGATCTGGTCATACTTGGTCATTACTTGCATTTTACTAACCAATGCTTGCCCCATTGTACTTAAACAATGTTGATGAACCATTTGCCGCACCTCATTAAAGCCTAATCTTTCTTGGCAATTTTCTGGATATAACATCTTATTACTGTGCTTTAGGTACTTGAACTGGTTCTGTTATGGTTACAGGCTGCCCAATTTGCGTATTTGGGTTTGTAAGACTTGGTTGAGCTTTAGGAATTCCATTTAATTCTAAAGATTGTGAATTAGTTAGAGTTGAAAACACATTATTTTTTAATGCTCTAGAATTATAATTGAGATTTAAATTGTGATCTAAAAATATATCATCACCAGAAACTTTTGCAAAAATTCCTTTAAAATAAATACTTTCTGGCGGATCACTTACGATAAGTGTATTCTCTTCTTTTAATTTAGAAAGTTTAACTGTTATACTATCATACATCTTCTTCATTAAATCTGGATGTTTATAGTAATAATTCATGCTCTGGCTATAAAGTGCAGAATCAATCTCAAATTTTTTATAAACTCCCTTATAGTATGCCGAAGCTACCTTTTTTGAGGTATCAAGACTTGGTAATCCAGATATGTAACCATCCACAATATGTATATCAAGCAACACTTGCTCCATTTTATCTGGCTGTATAAGCTCTTTAGGAATGCCCGGTTTACAAGCATAAAATGATACACAAACTATGATGAGAAAAAAAAATCTTTTCATTATTTATAAAACCTTTCTTATTTCTTAGCCAAATTGCGCTAAGGTTGTTAATTTTACCAAAAATACTGATAAATGAGCATTGCAGATAACTTATTAAAATATAAAAATGAATTAGACTTAGCTGGCGTAAAGTTAGTAGCTGTTTCTAAAAACCATCCGGCAGATGCCGCATTAGAAGCGTACAATGCAGGGCAACGTATTTTTGGCGAAAATTTAGTGCAAGAAATGGTAGAAAAACAGGAGCAATTACCAAAAGATATAGAATGGCACTTAATAGGACATTTACAAAGCAATAAAGTAAAATACATTGCTCCTTTTATAAAATTAATTGAATCTGTTGATAGTCTTAAATTGTTAAAAGAGATTAATAAACAAGCCATTAAAAACAACAGAGTGATAGATTGTTTATTACAAATTTACATCGCTGATGAAGACACTAAATTTGGTTTGGCATTTGATGAAGCAATCGAGCTTTTGAGATCTGAAGAATTTGCAACATTTAAAAATGTTAGAATTTTAGGTCTTATGGGAATTGCAACTAATACTGCACTCGAAGGGCAGACAAAAGCAGAATTTCAAGAATTAAAAGTTTTATTTGATGGAATTAAATTAAGTTTCTTTAGAAAAGAAGATAGTTTTAAAGAAATATCTATGGGAATGTCTTCTGATTACAAATTAGCAATTGCAGAAGGTAGCACGATGGTTAGAATTGGAAGTAATATTTTCGGAAAAAGAGTAATTAAACACTGGAAAACTGAGAAAGAGTAAAGAACAAGTACGCTTAATTTCGTAAGCTAAGTGTATTATTTCTTAAATGTTTGTCATTCCGACTTTGAAGGAATCTATTTAACAGGTTTAAATAATTAGATTTCGCTTCGCTCTGAACGACAAAATACTCATAATGACAAATTTTAAATTTAAATAGCAGTTAATGAACATAAACATAAGAGTTGCGGTTAAAGAAGATTGCAAAAGATTATTAGAATTAATTAATGAGTTAGCAGTTTACGAAAAGGCACCTGAAGAAGTTACGGTAACGTTAGCAGAATTTATTGATGCTGGTTTTGGTGAAACTCCTGTTTGGAAGGCATTTGTAGCCGAAGACAATAATAACATTGTTGGCTTTGCCTTATTTTACACAAGATATTCAACCTGGAAAGGCTGCCGCTTATACTTAGAAGATTTTATTGTAACTGAAGATTGCCGAGGTAAGGGTGTTGGAAAGCTTCTTTTTGACAAAGTGATTGAAGAGGCAAAAAATGGAAATTATAACGGTATGGTTTGGCAAGTTTTAGACTGGAATGAACCAGCTTTAAACTTTTACAATAAATATAGAGCTGATATAGAAAGTGGTTGGTTAAATGCATCGTTCTCCAAAGAGCAAACACATCAATTGGTATGAAAAAAATATTCTGTTTTATAATAGCTGCTACCCTTTTTGCCTCTTGTAGAAACGAAAAACCAAAAGACCATGTAGAAGACGCTACAGTTAAAGCTGATACCTTAACTTATAAGTATGATTCAGTAAAGGTTTATAGCAAAAATATTGCTAAATCTTCTGAATCCTCAAAAGATACAGCTAAAGCAAGTATAAAATATCCAGTTTTTGAAAATCAAGGGCTAAATAAATACATTCATAGACAGGTGTTGGATTATTTCTCTAAAGAAGATCCAGCAATTATTTCTTACCAGGATATTACCAATAGTTTTATTAAAGGCTATGATAGCTTCTTTGCAGAAAATAAAGACACTTACCAATCTTGGTTTTTAATTATAGAGATTAAAGTATTAAAGCAAACTGCTAATTATATTGCACTGCAATATATACATGCTGATTATGCTGGTGGAGCACATGGCAATACAAACATCTCCTATCTCAACTATAATCCTAAAACTAATCAAGCAGTAACTTTGGATTCATTAATTGATGTTAGTCAGATATCTAAGTTATTAAACATCGCTGAGGCAATTTTTCGTAAAAATGAAAAACTAACACCAACAGAACCATTGGTTGAAAAGTATTTTTTTGAAAAAGGAATTTTTTCTTTACCTGAAAGTTTTTACGTGAGTGATAAAGGTTTAGTTTTTCTTTATAATCCTTATGAAATTAAACCTTATGCTGCCGGCACAACCGAATTAATTATTCCATTCGATGCTGTAAAAAGCATAGCTAAACCAAATACCATTTTAACCGCTACAAATTAATGCAAGTATTTAAGTTCGGAGGCGCATCTGTTAAAGACGCAGAAGGTGTTAAAAATTTAGTTAAAATAGTTCAAGGCTATCCAGCTAATAATTTATTGATTGTAATCTCTGCAATGGGCAAAATGACCAATAAATTAGAAGAATTAACTTGGGCCTATGTAAAAGGTGAAGAAAAAGCACATCAACTTTTCGAAGAGGTGAAAGCTTATCATTTTAACATTATAAATGAATTATTTCAAGATCACAAAAACCCAATATATGATGATGTAGCTAATACATTTGTAGAAATTGAGTGGCTTTTAGAAGAAGAGGCTAGTGATAGTGCTGATTATTTATATGATCAAATAGTTTCTATTGGAGAATTAGTGTCTACAAAAATTGTTGCAGCTTATTTAAATTTGAGTGGAGTTTTTGCCATTTGGGCAGATGCTAGAAATTATATTAAAACAGATAACACTTATAGAGAAGCTAATGTAATTTGGGATAAAACGGAGCAAGAGGTTCAAAAACATTTAACTACCTTTTTAGACAAAGGAATTGTAGTAACACAGGGTTTTATTGGCGGAACAAGTGAAAACTTTACCAGCACATTAGGAAGAGAAGGTTCAGATTATTCTGCTGCAATTTTTTGTGCTTGCTTAAATGCAGAATCAATGACCATTTGGAAAGATGTACCTGGAGTTTTAAATGCAGACCCAAAATGGTTTGATGAAACTGAAAAAATTGAGCATTTGTCTTACCATGACGCAATTGAGCTTACCTACTATGGAGCAACAGTAATACATCCAAAAACAATAAAACCTATTCAAAACAAAGGAATACCATTATATGTACGCTCTTTCTTACAGCCAGATGCTAAGGGTACTGCTATAACAAGTATTGAATCTCGTTTGCCTATCCCCTCTTTCATTTTTAAGGTAAATCAGGTATTAATTTCTATTTTTCCTAAAGATTTCTCTTTTATCATTGAAGAAAACTTAAGTCACATTTTTAATATTTTACATAAAAACAAGGTTAAGGTGAATACAATGCTCAACTCTGCCATTAGTTTTTCTGTAAGTGTTGACAATGATGAAGTGAAGATTAAACAACTAATTACAGATTTAAGTAAAACTTTTAAGGTTAAATATAACGATGGACTAGAATTGGTAACCATTCGTTATTACAATCAGCAAACAATAGACAGAGTAATAGTTAATAAAGATGTTTTATTGGAAGTTAAAAGCAGACATACCTGTCAAATTGTGATGAAAGACAAAGTGAAAAGTTAAAGACCATACCTAAAAGCGTATACAAATACAAATATCCAACTATAATTTGTGTTTATTCCTGCCTACCGGAGGCAAGTATGTGCAGCTGTGGTAAAACTATATTAACATGAACGTAAATATTTTAAACAATGAGGTTCAAGAATACATCAACAAGCATATTAATGCTGATGTTAATAAAATTGCATTAGCAAAACCCCTGTTTAAAAATATTAGTTCTGCAGAATTAGCAGGGCAAATTGCAGCTAAAAAGAAATCGACAAATAAGCTTCCTACTTGGTTTAAATCTAAAAATATTTATTATCCCCCTTTATTATCAATTGAGCAATGTTCTTCTGAAATAACTGCAAAATATAAAGCCAATTTAGCAATTGGCAGTCTTTTAATTGATTTAACAGCAGGCTTTGGAGTAGATAGTTTTTTCTTTTCCAATAAAATTGATAAAGTTTACAGTTGCGAAATCAATGAAGAATTAGCAGCATTATCTAATCACAATGCAAAAATTTTAAGCAGCAATAACATTGAGGTATTAGCCACCGATGGGGTTGAATATTTAAAAACCGCTAAAGCACATTTTGGCACCATTTATATAGACCCAGCAAGAAGAAGCCATAGTAATAAAGTTTTTAAGCTTAAAGATTGCACTCCAGATGTTACAGCACACTTAGATTTATTTTTAGAGAAAGCTCAACGCATCATTATAAAAACAGCCCCCCTATTAGATATTTCTGCAGGTTTAAGCGAGCTAAAAAATGTAAGTGAAATTCATATTGTTAGTGTAAAAAATGAGTGCAAAGAATTGCTTTGGGTAATTGACAAAAACTTTGTTGGTGAGATTAAAATAGTTTGTGTAACCCTAAATGAAACCGACAAAACATTTTCTTTTCCAATAAGTGATTTACAAGTAAAACCGAAAATTGCAACCACCGAGCCAACAGGTTATTTATATGAACCAGATGTTGCTCTATTAAAAAGTGGCGCATTTAATTTAATTGCAGAAAAATTTAGATTGCAAAAGATTCATCAACAAAGTCAACTTTATTTTAGTACCAAGATTAAATCAGATTTTTTGGGGAGGATTTTCCAAATCGAATCCTTAATGAGCCTAAATGAGTTAAAGAAAGAAAAATCACTAAAGGGAAATGTAATTGTTAGAAATTTCCCAGAAAGAGCCGAAAACTTAGTCAAAAAATATAAAATCAGTTCAAATCATGATGATTTTATCATTTTCACACAAACCAATAATGGATATTTAGCAATCAAAACTAAAATCATTCAGCATTATTAATGCTGAACATTTAACACTATTTAACAATTTTTAACAGCTAACAGATAGCTAATGAGGTACTTTTGATTAGACCCTAAAACTAATCAAATGAAAAAATTCAACCTAATTAACTCCATTTCTGGCTTTGTTATCTTTGCTATTGCGCTAACTGTTTATTGGTTGTGCATGGAACCTACCCTAAGTTTCTGGGATTGTGGTGAGTTTATTGCAGCGGCTTACAAAATGGAAGTTGGCCATCAACCTGGTGCACCATTATTTTTAATGATTGGGAAATTATTTTCACTTTTAGCGGGTAACAATACTGGTAAAATTGCCTATTGGGTAAATTTTGTTTCTGTTATCTCTAGTGCAGCAACCGTAATGTTTTTATTTTGGAGTATTAATGCCATTGCACTCAAAATATTTAGAAAATCAGTCGAAAAGCTATCAACTATTGATGCTTTAAGCATAATATCTGCTGGTGCTGTAGGTGCTTTAGCTTATACATTTTCTGATACTTTTTGGTTTTCTGCTGTAGAAGCTGAAGTTTATGCCATATCGACTTTATGTACGGCTATCGTATTTTGGGCAATTTTAAAGTGGGAAAATGATTTAAATGATAAATGGTTATTATTTATTGCTTTCGTGATTGGTATTTCTATTGGTATGCACCTGTTAAGTTTACTTGCAATACCAGCAATTACATTGGTATACTATTTTAGAAAAAGTCAAAAAACAACTACTTGGGGAACAATTAAGGCTTTTTTAATAGGTTGCTTTTTACTAGGTATAATTCAATTTGGCATTATCCAATATGTTGTATTGTTTGCAGCAAAAGCTGATTTACTTTCAGTTAACACATTCGGGATGAGTTTTGGTTTTGGTGCACTTATTTTTATTTTATCAATTGCTGCAGCTTTGGGCTATGCTATCTTTTACAGTGTTAAAAAAAAATACTATAAATTAAATTTAAGCTTATTAAGTTTGGTATTTGTTCTTTTTGGTTTTAGCTCTTACTTTATGATTATCATTAGAGCAAATGCAAAACCTAATATTAACCTATCTAATCCAGATACACCAATGTCCTTATTCGGATATTTGAGCAGGCAACAATATGAAGATAAACCTTTAATATATGGTCAGTTCTATAATTCTAGTGCTATTGATGCAGAAGAAACCGGACTAACTTATCGAAAAGATGAAAATAAATATGAAGTGAGTGGAAAAACTTACAAGAGTATTTATGATAAAAACACATTTTTCCCTAGAACCTTTAGTAGTAAACCTGAGCATATTAATTTCTATCAAAACTGGATGGGATTGAACAATGATGAAACACCAACTTTTTGGCAAAATTTAAGTTTCTTCAACAGCTATCAGCTTGGTTTTATGTATTGGCGATATTTTTCATGGAATTTTGTAGGTCGCCAAAATGATGAGCAGGGACAAGGCAGTATAACCGAAGGCAACTGGGTAAGTGGTATAAAACCTATTGATGCACTACGGTTAGGCAATCAAGACAAACTCCCTCAAAGCATTACCAATAATGCTGGAAACAACTTATTTTATGGACTACCTTTAATATTAGGGATTTTAGGTTTGGGTTATTTATATAGAAAAAATAAAAAGGATAGTTTAATTATTGCTACGCTCTTCTTCTGTACCGGTATTGCCATAATTTTATATATCAACCAAGATCCTTTACAGGTTAGAGAACGAGATTACGCTTATGTCGGCTCATTTTATGCTTTCGCGATTTTAATAGGTATTGGAGTACTTCCATTAAAAGATATGTTAGCTCGTTTAACATCAAGCAAGTTAAGCTTAGCGATAGCAACTTTAACATGTTTATTAATTGCACCTGTTTTAATGGCTGTACAAGGCTGGGACGATCATAATAGAAGTGGAAAAACTACAGCCTTAGATATGGCAAAGAATTATTTAAACAGCTGTGAGCCCAACGCTATTTTATTTACAAATGCAGACAACGATACATATCCGCTTTGGTATGCTCAAGAAGTTGAAGGCATTAGGACTGACGTTAGGGTGGTTAATCTACAGTTTCTTTCTTCAGATTCTTATATAGACCAAATGAAGAAACAACAATATAAATCTGAAGCATTACCTATAACAATGCAACATCATCAATATAAAGAAGGGGTTAGAGATTATTTACCATATGTTGATTATGGGTTAAAAGATAGCGTAGAATTGGGTGATTTATTTGGAGTACTTACCTCAGACAACAAAGAAGATAAAGTTCAAATGCAAGATGGTACTTACGAAAACTTTATGCCTACTCGAAAATTAAAAATCAGCATTGACCCACAACATATTATATCAACAAACACTGTAAGCAAAACAGAAAAAGATAAAATAACTAGCCAGTTGGAATGGGAGTTCAAGAAGAAATATGTGGGCAAAGTTGATTTGGCTATGTTTGATATCATTGTCCACAACAATTGGAAAAGACCTATTTATTTTGCCAGCTCAGTTTCTGACGATACCTATATTGGGCTTGATAAATACCTGTATTTAGAAGGTTATGCATATAGATTACTCCCCCTAAAACCTAAAACAGATGAAAATTTTGATAAAAGTAGCCAAACTAATAATGCTTTAGCTTATAAACACTATCAAAATTTTGAGTTAAATGGCTTTAAAAATGCGAAATATTTAGACCCTGAAAGCAGAAGAGTTTTACAGGGAACTTGGACTTATGCCAATACTTTAACTACAAACCTAATTCAGGCCAATCAAATTAGCATGGCTCGAAATGTAGTGAACAAAAGCATAAAAAAATTGCCGCTAAATAACTCCTCTATTGTTGATACACTTAATAAAATTTCGCTGGTTCAAAATCTATACTTCTTAAAAACCAATCCCACCGCAAACTTAATCACAAATGAAACTTCTAAATATATAGGACAAGAATTTGAATATATCCTATCTTTAAAGCAAGAAGAACAACGTTTATTTATAAATGATATTAGAAGAGGCTTGTATGTAATGCAAAGCTTATCGCAATTAGCAGAGTTGTACAAACAAAATGTTTTGAGTAAAACTTTAAAAGAGCAAATAAAAAATTACGAAACTAAGTTTACTACTAATCTGGGATAAAATAAAAGCCCCAATACAAATTGGGGCTTTTATCTACTTATATCATTTATATTTTCTGAACATTCACCGCCTGCAACCCTTTTTTCCCTTCAGCAGTTTCAAATTCTACTTCATCATTCTCTTTAATCGCATCAATTCCTCCATTAACATCTTTAAAGTGAACAAAAATTTCTTTATTGCCATCATAAGCAATAAATCCGTATCCTTTTTGGGTATTAAACCACTTAACTTTTCCGGTATTCATAAAATTGCAATTGTATTGATATTAAAATTTAATTTTTAGTTAACTAAAGTTAATTATAAAACGTTAAAATCAATAAATAGATTTAAAAATTATTTATTTGGTTGCGGAGTAGTTCTCAAATAAGGTTTAATCTCTTTGTGCCCTTTAGGGAATTTAGCAGGAATATCTTCAGTTTTAATACTATTCATTACTATTACATCTTCTCCATCTTTCCAATCGGCGGGAGTTGCCACACTATAATTTGCAGTTAATTGTAATGAATCTATTACTCTTAAAACTTCTACAAAATTTCTTCCTGTAGATGCCGGATATGTAATCATGAGTTTCACTTTTTTATCAGGAGAAACCACGAATAAGGATCTAACCGTCATTGTTTCGCTAGCATTAGGATGAATCATATCATACAAATCAGCAATTTTCTTATCCTGATCTGCAATAATTGGGAATTCAACATTTGTATTTTGAGTTTCATTGATGTCTTTGATCCAACCGTTATGAGATTCAGTAGAATCTACACTTAAAGCTAAAACCTTCACATTTCTTTTATCAAATTCGGGTTTTAAAGAAGCTGTTTTTCCTAATTCCGTAGTGCATACAGGTGTATAGTCTGCCGGATGCGAAAATAAAACTCCCCAACTATCTCCTAAGTACTCGTAAAAATCGATATCGCCAATAGACGTTTTTGCCTTAAAATTAGGCGCTGTATCTCCAATTCTTAAACTCATAGTAAATTATTTTTATGATTAATATTTATAAAAAGTTGAAGTTACAAAAAGTCTATTAAAATAGTAGTTTACTTTCTGTAATAAATTTAATCGGAGGCAAATCACTTCCAAAATGTTTATTAAATTCCCTTATTGTATAATCTGCAATCAATGGAGTATCAGCCTCATCATGCTGGTGCAAAAAGAAATATACCTTTTCTAAACCATGGCTAAGCCAATGTTTAATTCTAACTATCCATTCATCTACCCTAGCTTTGTCTGAATCTAAAAATTGACCACCATTACCAACAAACCTAATAAAAGCTTCAGGAGTTGGTAATTCCATATGTAAACAATCTCTTCTTCCGCTGGCATCGGTGATAGCAGCCCCTTTGCCTAATTTGGCTAGCATACTAAATAATTGTTTTTTGGCATCGCCTATAAACCAATCTTTGTGTCTTACCTCTACAAAAACCTTTAAATCTTGTGGTAGCTTATTTAGATAATTTTCTAATATTTCAATATTATTTGGACCAAAATTATCGCTCACCTGCAAAAAGCATGGTCCTAAATATGGCCCAAAAGCAGAAATTGCTTTAATGTATTCATCAGTTAAAAAATCAGTGTCTTTTAACCTTTTTATATGTGTTATCGTTCTAGAAAATTTCGGACAGAATAAAAACTCACCTTTGGTATTAGCAGCGACTTGTTCCCTCCATTTTAAAATTTGTTCTTCTTTTGGGATACTGTAAAAAACAGCATTCAATTCTATTGAATTAAAATGCTTTACATATTCACCTAAAAAATCTGCTTCTTTAGTCTTTTTAGGATAGATAAGTTCTTTCCATTCCTTTCTCCCCCATTTGGCACAACCAACATAATATAGGGGCTTTGGAAACGGTTTTCGGTCTTTTAATAGTAAAGCCGTTTGCTCACCATCAGCAGGCAAGGTAAAATCAATCGAACTTATTTCTTCAGGTGCAACTCTTCCAAATTCCATATCAAATTATTTATAAAGAAAAAACCCCGAAACTCGTTAAAAGTTCGGGGTTTGTAAATTTAATATTTTTATAGGTTAATAAACTTTAATGTTAAAAACATAATCTTGCATTTTCTGCACTTGTTGATTACGCTTTAAACCTTGAAGTGAACTTCTTTTGCCATAAGCAACTCTTTTACTAAGAGAATCTTGGGGAATTGCATTCAAAGCTTCCATAATATATTTAGATTTTACAGCGAAAGCCGCACCTTCAGTTTTGTTTTCTTTACCATTAATAACACCAACAATATTTCCATTATTATCCAATAACGGACCACCACTATTACCTGGATTTACTGGAATAGCAACTTGATAAGCAATTGTATCGCCATTTAAACCTGTTCTTGAACTTACATAACCATCTCCCAAAACAACATCATCTTTAGGATAGCCTAATGTATAAACTGCATCGCCAATACGAGCAACACCCTTTTTAATACTATAAGGTAACGATCCTAAATTTGTAAAAGCATCATCACTAATTTTTAAAATAGCAATATCATTAACTGGATCTGTATAGTAACGCACAACTTTGTAGGTAACACCTTTGCTGTTTTGCACATATATAGATCCTTTTCCATTAATTACGTGGTAACTAGTTAATATATAGCCATTGCTAGAAATTGCAAAACCTGTACCTCCAAATTTTGCTGGAGTTGCATCTGTAGATTTTCTTCTATTATCGCCATTAATTGTCCTAACGATAATATCTTGTGAGCCTTTAATATCTGAAACTTTGCCAGCTAAAAGTTGCATATCCCCCACTTGTTTTTTCTGGCTTTGAATAGAATACAGCATGATCATCGCCAATATCAAAAACGAAGCAGCAACTGCAATTGCAGATTTGTTGTTTCTCCAAATCCTTACAATTCTAGATGGATGAGGTTTTACTTGAGCACTTAATGCAGCTACATCTATATGCTGATGAGCAGCATCCATTTGTTCTTTTAGTAATAGGATATCAGCATATTGCTGCATTGATTCTAAAAAAACTTTGTGGGCAACAACTTTATGATCTACCACAGGGTCGTTAGCACGCAATTGCTCAAAAGCTTTTTGCTCATCAGCAGTTAGTTTACCTTTTAAGTAATCCTCAATAATCGCTTCTAATTCTATCTCGTTCCTCATTTTATGATTGAAAAAATAACTTTTTTAGTCTTTGTAAACATTTATACTTCTGTGTTTTGGCATTATCCGTATTAGTGTATCCAAACTTTTCACATATATCATGCATTGATAGGTTATGGATATAAAAATCTTCAATAATCGTTTTACAAGGTTCGCCTAAACTTTGAAGCGCCACTTTCATCTTATCAAATTGCATGTCTTTTTGTTCATGCGTTTCTATATCTTCATCAACCACCAAAACATCTTCAAAATCAGCTATATTTTGAGTTTTTTTACTCATTTGAGTAAGTTTTTTTAACCAAATGCGTCGGCTTACCGAATACAAATAAGTTTTTAACTTACTACTGAGCTCAAAATTGCCACTCTTAATTTTGTTATATAAAACAATAATTGCTTCTTGATACACATCTTTTGCATCATCTTCGTCGCCATTATTATTTAAAATAAATTGCAAAACCATCGGGTAATATCCCAAATACAACTTATTTAGTGCTTCTTCTGAGTTGTTAAGTATACCTAATACTACCTCTCTATCTGTTGGAACTGAACTGCTTAACTTAATACTCACCAATTAATACATTTAAACGTGAATGGTAACCCAATGATAGACAAAAAAAATATTTTTTGCTGTAATTATGACTTTCAATAGAGTTAATTACTCATTTGAAAAGCAAATACAGTAGCCTTTTTTAAGGTTAGTCCCGCTTTACGTTTAAAATTTTCAAAAAAGAAAATTCCACTTTAATCGGGTTTATTTAACCTAAACCTCTACAAAAATATCACACGTTAATACCCAAAAACCAGGAATGGTAACCCCAAAAAATAAAAAATATATTTTCCGTTTCTCAAGGTCACCTTTTCATTTTTAATGCATTAAGTGTAAATCAATTTAATAACCTAAAATTAAAAAAGAAACATGAAAAACTTATTCAAATTTGGCTTCCTAGCCTTCGCAATTGCTACATCCTTAACAGCTTGTGATTTTTTTTCATCAAAGCCAAAAACACCCGCTGTTGATAGTACAAAATAGACACATCTAAGATAGATACCTCTAAAATCGATTCTAATCTGTTAGATTCTAATAAAATAAATGTCGATTCTATAAAGAATAAGCACTAAATAAAAATTAATTAACTTTTTTTCACATTTGCGGGTTACCTTTTTAACTTTGCAGTATTAACATGTAAATTAATTAATTATTTAAACAGAAAATTAAAATGAAAAACTTATTCAAATTTGGCTTTTTAGCTTTAGCATTATCTTTATCAGTAGCAGCTTGTAACTCTGAGAAAAAAGGTGAATCAACTGATACTGTAGGTTCTGATACTACTGTAACTTCTGATACTACTGTAAAAGATACAGTTGTAACTACTGATACTACTGTTGTTGATTCAACTGTTAAACACTAGTCAATAGTAAAAACATAAAAAAGGCTTCAGCAATTGCTGAAGCCTTTTTTGATTCTAGCATATTTTGTAGCACTTCCATTCTCCAAAATACCTTATAAATGTTAACTTTGCGGCTGAATCAATTTTTTCAATCAAATGAATTTATCTCCGCTCCAGGCCATTTCTCCAGTAGATGGTCGTTACAGGAAAACAACCGCTAAACTTGCCGAATACTTTTCTGAATCAGCTCTTATTAAATACAGAATTTTTGTAGAAATTGAGTATTTCATCGCACTTTGTGAAGCAAAAATACTGGGGCTTGAAAGTTTCGATACCAATCTTTATCCAAAACTAAAATCCATTTACCAAAACTTTACTGATATTGATGCGCAAACTGTAAAGGATACAGAAAGCATTACCAATCATGATGTTAAAGCAGTTGAATATTTTATCAAAACTAAATTTGATGAATTAGGCTTACAGCCATACAAAGAGTTTATCCATTTTGGCTTAACTTCTCAAGACATCAATAACACAGCCATTCCTTATACATTTAAGCTAGGCTTAACGGAGGTTTATTATCCCGCAATTGCTGAATTGATCAATAAAATTAAAGCGCATGCTACAGAATGGGCAGATGTACCTTTGCTAGCACATACACATGGGCAACCTGCTTCACCCACCAAGCTAGGTAAAGAATTTATGGTTTTTGCGGAACGCTTAACTATACAGTTGGCAAACCTTCAAAATATTCCAAATAGTGCAAAATTTGGAGGAGCAACGGGCAACTTTAATGCACACCACATTGCCTATCCTAAAACAAATTGGGTAGATTTTTCTAACAATTTTGTAAATAATATATTAGGCTTAAATCGTGCACAATATACTACGCAAATAGAACATTACGATCAGTTTGCTGCACAATGTGATGCTTTAAAACGCATTAACAACATTATTATAGATTTAGATAGAGATATTTGGGCTTACATTTCTAAAAATTACTTTAAACAAAAAATTAAGGAAGGTGAAGTTGGATCATCAGCAATGCCACATAAGGTTAATCCTATTGATTTTGAAAATGCTGAAGGAAATGCGGGTTTGGCAAATGCTTTATTCGAATTTTTCGCAGCTAAACTACCTATTTCTCGTTTGCAAAGAGACTTGACAGATTCCACTGTTTTACGTAATGTTGGTGTACCAATGGCGCATACTTTAATTGCAATTACTTCTACATTAAAAGGGTTAAACAAAATTATTTTAAATGAAGATGCCATTAATGCAGATTTAGAAAATAACTGGGCTGTTGTTGCAGAGGCTATACAAACAGTGTTAAGGAGAGAAGCATATCCAAACCCCTACGAAGCTTTAAAGGCTTTAACACGCACCAATCAAAAGATTACAGCACATACCATGGCTGCCTTTATTGACGAGTTAGAGGTGAGCGCTGAGATTAGAGCTGAATTAAAACAGATTACACCTTTTAATTATACAGGAATATTTTAGTTGCGAGTTACAGGCTATAAGCTTTAATCTTTCTGCTGTTAACTAAGTTCAATTAACAAATGACCTAAAATAGACATCTACAATCTACTATTTAGAATTAGAATTAATTATTTTTGTAGCATAATATTTAAAGACATGACTATTAACGTATATACAGAGCAAACGCCAAATCCTGCTACCATGAAGTTTATGGTTAATAAACTTTTAATTAATGGCAGTGAAGATTTTGCGACAAGAGAAAGTGCTGAGCAATCTCCTTTTGCTAAAGAATTATTCAAATTCAACTTTGTTAACGGTGTATTTTTTGCTAGTAATTTTGTAACGATTACCAAAACTGAAGATGCAGACTGGTCTGATATAGAAGCTATTTTAAAAGAATTTGTTAAAGGGGCAGTAGAATCTGAACTTAAAATAAAAGAAAGTACTGCCGAAGAAGCTCCTGCATTTGAAGGAAGTGAATTGGAAATTAAAATTCAACAAATATTACACGATTACGTGCGTCCTGCTGTTGAGCAAGATGGTGGCGCAATCTCCTACAAATCATTTGATGAAGGTGTGGTAACTGTAGAATTAAGAGGTTCTTGCAGCGGCTGTCCATCATCTACAATTACTTTAAAATCTGGTATACAGAATTTACTACAAAGAATGGTTCCAGAAGTTAAAGAAGTTGTTTCTGAAGCTTTATAACCAAATCCCCTAAAGGGGCATATAATCGTAAAAAAGAGTCTCAATTTGAATTGAGACTCTTTTTTTATGCCTAAATTCTGGATGTAAAAGACAAATTTCATTTACTATGCCCGTATATTTAGTATTTTTCATACTTTCGCGCCCCCACTAAACAATAATCCTTTAATAGCCCTTACCTAAGATGAAGAAGTATCTATACGGAATAGATTTTGGAACAACCAACTCTGCGCTAGCTATATTAGATGAAGAAAAAAATGAAATCGTTGATACGATCATAATTCCTTCACTTATTTATTTCCCTTCAGTATCTAGTCCTAATCAAGAGAAATATGTGATTGGAGAAAATGCAATTTCATCTTATTTAAGTGACAATATGCAAGGAAGATTCATCAAATCTATTAAACAGATTTTATCTCGAAGCAGTTTTATTGAAACCCGTATTCAAAATAAAAGATATAATGCTTCAGATTTAGTTGCATTAATTTTAAAAGAGCTGAAAGAAAGAGCCGATAAAATTATTGGGTACGATTGTAAAAAAGCGGTTATTGGTCGCCCGGTATTTTTTGACGACGACAATACCATGAAAGATACTTTGGCACAAACAAGGTTAAATAAAGCTGCACAAAATGCTGGCTTTACTGAAGTGCGCTTTCAATTTGAGCCTATTGGTGCCGCTTTTGCTTACGAAAAAACCATCCAAAAAAGAGAAAGTGTATTGGTTGCCGATTTAGGAGGTGGAACAACAGACTTTACTTATTTAATTTTAGACCCTACTAAAGTTTCAAGTAAGGATAGAAAAGAAGATATGATGGCTAATGGAGGTATTTATGTTGGCGGAGATAGCTTTGATTCGGCATTTATGTGGGAGAAAGGAACTCCATATTTTGGGAAAAACACCATTTACGAAACTACACCTGGCAAACCTTTATTGGTGCCAAAATCTTTATTTGCAAATATCTGCTCATGGGATAAAATGAACTTTTTTAATGGTATAAGAATTAAAAAAGACATTGAAGATTATTATTACTATTCTGGTAATGATCCTCAATTCAAAAACCTAATTACCTTAATTGATAATAACCTAGGGTACTCGATATTTCAATCTATAGAAAAGACAAAAATTGCCCTATCAAATTTTGATAAAACTAATTTTCACTATAATAAAATGGGTATTAAAATTAATGAGGAAATAGCAATTGCAACTTACAGTAGTATTATCCAAAAAGATATCAACCGCATTAGTAATTATTTAGATGAATTTCTTGCCAACAACAATCTTAATCCAAATAACATTGATAGTCTTTTTTTAACAGGAGGAACATCTATGGTAACTGCAATTCAAAATCTTTTCAAAACTAGATTTCCGCATTTGAAGATCAATTCTGGAGATAATTTTAAAAGCGTAGCAAAGGGATTGGCTTATAGTGGTTATTTATTTGAAGATTAATAATTTGATTATCAATTGTTATAGGATGATAATAACTAAAAATACTTTTTAATTGTAGCTAAAATTTGATCAGTAACATTACCATTTGTAGCCAACATTTCTCTAGCTTCTAAGAATTCATCTCCGCCAGAAAAATTCATTACTTTACCACCAGCTTGCTGTACTAGATATGCCCCAGCTGCTACATCATAAGAATTTAAGTTATACTCAAAAAAAGCATCAAATCTACCACAAGCAACATATGCTAAATCAACTGCTGCAGACCCAATACGTCTTAACCCATGGCATTTTTGCATCATTTCGGTAAATAACTGCATGTATTGAGGTTGTTTATCAAATTGATAATATGGAAAACCAGTGGCTAATAAGCTTTGAGAAAGATTAGCATTTTTAGATACATGAATTTCTTTATTGTTTAAATAAGCCGCTCCACCTTTAAAAGAAAAGAACATTTCTCCTCTATTTATTTCATAAACCACTCCTATTACAGGTTGATTTTCCTCATATAAAGCAATGCTGATGGCATAAGTTGGCACACCATGAATAAAATTTGTAGTACCATCTAGAGGGTCAATAATCCAAGTATAAGTTTTACCTAAAGTGTTTACTGTATCTTCTTCTGTGATAAATCCAGATTCGGGTAATAGCTTGCTTAAATTTCTAACCAGTTGTTTCTCTGCATTCTTATCAACATAAGAAACCAAATCATTTAAACCCTTATATTCTATTGCATTGGCATCGAAAGCCATCGCTTCCTTACGAATAAAATTACCTGTTAAACGAGTTACTGCAATAACTTTTGAGCACAACAATTCGTAATTCATATTAGTAATTTGCTAATTTCTCTTTGTTTTTAATAGAATAAGCAACTAATAAACATCCACTTATAAACAATAAAGTTGAGATCAGCTCTGCTTGTGTAAATGGAATTCCTGCTACTGTATATTTTGAGTTAACGCGAATAAGTTCGATGAAGAAGCGTTCTAGTCCATTAAACATTAAATAAATACCGAACATCATTCCTGGCAGTTTAATTCGTTTACGAATTTTCCATAGAATTAAGAAAATAATGAATGCCAAAAATACTTCGTAAATAGGTGTTGGATAAACAGGGTGTGCCAATTCCATGCAATACTTATCAATGCAATCTTTCATGGGGTTACCTTCCATTGCAACATTATTTGGATAGGTATAAGCCCATAACCAATCTGGTAACCATGTAAATGGTTTAGGATTTAAATTAGGAATACCCCAGTCTCCATCGCCAGATAAATGGCAACCAATACGACCAACACTGTAAGCAAGCATCATACCCGGACCACCAACATCAAGCATGTGTAATGGCTTTATACCATTTCTATTTGCAATAATTAATACTGCAGCACCACCGCAAATTAAACCGCCGTAAAATGTTAGACCACTAAACGAAAGCAGGCCACCTATTGGATCTTTAATAAACGAATCCCAATGCTCTAGATTATCGAATATTTTAGCGCCTAAAAACCCCCAAACAGCTGCCCAAACAATCAAGTTACTCATTAACTCATAAGGATGAACTGTAACTTCTACTGTTTTAGGTTTTGGCAATTTTGCTTTTTCTTTTTCCCTATAATCCCAATAGGTAAATAATGCTGCTAGCGCGATACCCCCTAATAAATTACCTTTCAATGAAAGTAACACGGTTTGTGCATCACTTACAAATAGCTTGTAATTTAGCAATGCATAAATTAATTTATAGCCAATAATGAAACCGAAAAAAGCATTGGAAGCTAATTCTAACGCTGTGACAGGTTCGCCTATGGTAATCAACTTTTTTGTTGGATGTAGAATACCTAAAGCTTCTTTACGTTTCAATTCTTTAGTAAAAGCCCAATAACCTGCTACAAATGCTAATGCTACAAAAACACCAAATGTATTAAATGGAAGCGGCACATTAATGCCAAAAAGGTAATTAAGGAAATGCGAAACGGTAGGAAACATACAAAAATTAGTTTAAGCGAAGATAGGAAAGAAAATCAAAGACCGAAAGTCCGAGGTCCGAAAGTCAGGCTTTAAAAGAAAATATCTTTCGGACTTCCCGGCTAACAGCTTTCGGACTTTCTTATCGCCATTCGCCATACAAAAAATGAGCTAGCAGAAGAAACATACTATTTTCTTTTGTCTGAATTTTTCATAAGGTATTTTTATGAAGATGGTATTTATAGATTTAATGCACTAAAACTTCTTGGATTTCGGCAACTTCTACTTCGCCGTCTGCCAATAATTCTACAAGTTTTACATTTTTAAGTTCATTAACCATAACAGGATCATACTTGGCCTTAACTTTCACATAGTTTTTTGTAAATCCATGCATAAAGCCATTTTTCTGATCGTCTTCAAAAAGCACTTGTGCTGTGGCACCAATTTGAGATTGGTAAAAAGCTCTTCTTTTTTTATCAGAAAGAATATGCAACATTTTATTTCTATCAAAGCGAGTACTTCCTGTAACTTTACCTTTCATTATTGCTGCTTCAGTTTGCTCACGCTCAGAATAAGTAAATACATGCAAATAAGAAATTTCCAATTCGTTTAGGAATTGATAAGTATCTAAAAAATCATCATGCGTTTCTCCAGGAAAACCAACAATTACATCAACTCCAATACAGCAATTTGGCATTACTGCTTTAATTTTCGCCACACGCTCTGTATATAATTCACGTTGGTAGCGTCTTTTCATCAATCCTAAAATCTTATTAGAACCAGATTGTAAAGGGATATGGAAATGTGGAACAAATCGTTTTGACGTGGCTACAAATTCAATAATTTCATTGCTTAACAGGTTTGGTTCGATAGAAGAAATACGAATACGTTCAATTCCTTCAACTTCATCAAGTGCTTTAACTAGATCGAAGAATTTATCTTCTCTTTGTCCCTCTCTAATGCCAAAATCACCAAGATTTACGCCTGTTAATACAATTTCTTTTACGCCACTTGCAGCTATTTGCGTAGCACGATTAACCACATTTTCAATGGTGTCACTTCTACTTCCACCACGTGCCAAAGGAATTGTGCAGTAAGTGCAAGGGTAATCGCAACCATCCTGAACCTTTAAAAAGGTACGGGTTCTATCTCCAATAGAGTAAGCTGCAATGAAATTATGGTTTACTTTCTCTATATTTTGTTGATGAACAACAGCTTTAGGATTTTTAGTTAAATCTGAAATAAACTCAACAATCCTGAATTTTTCAGCAGCGCCCAATACCATATCAACCCCTTCAATTTCTGCTATTTCTGTTGGTTTTAGTTGTGCATAACAGCCAACAATAGTAACATAAGCATTAGGAGAATACTTTAAGGCTTCTTTAACTACTTTGCGGCATTTTTTATCTGCATGTTCTGTTACAGAGCAAGTATTAATAACATATACATCTGCACCATCAGTAAATTCAACTACTGCATAACCTGCATCGGTAAATAAACGACCAATTGTTGAGGTTTCTGAGAAATTTAGCTTACAACCAAGTGTATAAAATGCAACTTTTTTCATTGAGGTTGCAAAGATAATAAAATTAGTTATGAGTTAAGGGTTATGAGTTGCGAGCTTCGAGAAATGACAAATGAACGATTGAACCAATGAACAACTTATTCTTCATTCCATCTATAGCTTTCAGATTCTAAACCAGCTAAATCTATTACACGACTAACCACGGTTTGTGCTACTTCTTCAATGGTTTTTGGAATACTATAAAATGATGGGTTTGCAGGACAGATAATTCCTCCGGCTTCTGTAACTGCTTTCATATTATTGATATGAATTAAGCTAAATGGTGTATCTCTCACTACTGCAATTAATTTTCTTCTTTCTTTTAGAATTACATCTGCTGCACGAGAAATTAAATCATTTGATATGCCATGAGCGATACGACCTAATGTACCCATAGAGCAGGGAATGATGATCATGGTATCGTACTTTGCAGAACCTGATGCAAATGGGGCATTGAAATCCATTTTTTGATAAAAAGTAAAAGGATAATTATCATATTCTTCGTTGCCCAATTCAAAACGCCATACTTCTTTGGCATTATCAGACATTACTACACCTACTTTTTCAATCTGCGAAGAAAGGTTCAATAGAGTATCTAGCAGAACCTTAGCATAAATAGCACCACTTGCGCCTGTAATAGAAACAATAATTTTTTTCTTTTTTACCATAATAACAAACAAATATACGATAGTTAATGCATATTGGATGATAGAGATATAGCCTTTAAAGGCATTTAAATGGCTAAAAAACAAAAAAGGGCCTGGAACAAGTTCCAGACCCTACATCTACCTATGAAAAACATACCCCCGAAAGGGTAAGCTCAAATGTAACTAATTTTATAAACAAACAAAAGTTTAAACATTCTTTTTTTTAATATAGTGTAATTGTGACACAATATAATTTTAAATATGAGCTAGAAACTCATCCTGTCGTTCTAAAACAAATACTTTGTACTTAAAAAATTAGAGCTATTGCTATCAATTATTTCGTTAAGTAAGTGCTTATTGTTTTCATTTAATTTTGTTGCAACTAATGAGCGAATAGAGAAGGAACGCAAGGCATCAACAACGGATAAAGTACCTTCTGCACTATCTTTTCTACCTGTGAACGGGAAAACATCTGGTCCACGTTGACACTGGCAATTGATGTTTACACGGCTAACCTGATTTACCAATGGATCAATCAAAGCGGCAACTTCTTGGTTATCATTGCTAAAAATACTTACTTGCTGCCCATGTGTTGAATCAATTAAATATTGAATTGTTTCTTCTAAATCATCAAAAGGAACTACTGGCACAACGGGTCCAAATTGTTCTTCTGTATATAATTTCATTTGGGCATTAACTGGATAAACAACCGCTGGATATACAAAAGATTCATTGGTAGCACCACCATTTTCATTCATTATCTTCGCTCCTTTTGAAATTGCATCATCAATACATTCTTTCAAATATGCAGGCTTATGAGGTTCTGGGAGAGGGGTTAAAGAAACGCCATCAACCCAAGGCATACCAAATTTTAGTTTGTTAACAGATTCGGAAAGTTGTTTCAAAAATTCATCTGCTAAGCTACGGTGTACAAAAATGATTTTTAGTGCAGTACATCTTTGTCCGTTAAATGATAGTGAACCTAATACGGTTTCTTGTACAGCTAATTTCAAATCTGCCTTTGAAGTTATAATAGCTGCATTTTTAGCATCTAAACCTAAAATGGCACGTAAACGATTAACCTTAGGGTGCATTTTCTTCAATTCATTGGCAACTTTACTTGATCCAATTAATGTAAGCACATTAATCTTTCCAGATTCCATTAGCCCGGGAATAATTTTATTGCCGCGACCATAAATCGTGTTAACCACACCTTTAGGGAAACTGTTCTTAAATGCTTCTAATAAAGGATAGAACAATAATGTACCATGTTTTGGTGGTTTAAATAAAATGGTATTGCCCATTATTAAAGCTGGGATTAAAGTAGTAAAAGTCTCATTTAATGGATAATTAAATGGCCCCATACACAAAACAACACCTAAAGGAGAGCGGCGAACTTGAGCTACAATTCCCTGCTCCATTGTGAAACCAGAAGACTGACGGTCTAAATCTTTCAATGCATCAATAGTAGCTTGGATATATTCTATCGTACGATCAAACTCTTTAGTAGAATCGGCAAAGGTTTTACCAATTTCCCACATGATCAATTTAACTACTTCCTGCTTCTTTTCAATAATTGCATGGGTAAACTTCTCTACACACTCAATTCTCTTAGCCACGCTCATTGTTGGCCATTCTCCCCTACCATTATTGTAGGCAGCTACAGCAGCATCAAGCGCAGCGGTTGCTTCTTTTGCATCGCAAAGCGGATAAGTACCGATGATCTTTCGTTCTAAGCCCTTATCAGTTTTGATACAAATTGGTGATAAAACTGTATGCACATCACCACTCCAAGGCAACATTTCTCCGTTGGATAAATATTCGCGTTGGTTAACTTCTGCTGCCAATTTAAAGGCAGTAGGAATCTGCTCTTCTGTTAAAAAGAGTTCATTTAATTCATCTTGAAAACTCATAATTTATAGATCAGTAATCTTTTTATATTTTGGAACCAATAACTTCATCACAGACCAAGCAATTAAATAGGCGACAGCACAAAATGCGAACATAATTGTGTAAGCAACCGTCATATTTGATTGGACCAATGGTTTTTGAATTTCTAGCAATTGAGTAAACATATTTGCATCTATGGCTTTTAATTTATCGGCCACTTCAACTGGTAACTTACTCAATGCCATTATGTTTAAATTTACCTTATCACCGTACTTACTAGCTAAATCCATTGAGGTAATTTGATTGATAAAACTACTGTTTCCTAATTCATTGAATTTTGCAAAGGATTCTGAAATCCCTTTGTTCGCATAATTATCGAAAATCCATCCACCAACTTTAGTAACCAAAACACCACCTATACCACCGGCCATGCCACCAATACCTACCACAGAACCAATTGCTCTTTTAGGGAACATATCTGAAACCGTTGTAAAGATATTTGCAGACCAGGCTTGGTGAGCAGATGCTCCAACGCCTATTAAAACTACAGGAATCCAGAATGAGTAATGACCTAAAGGCTGAGCCAACAATACTACTAGTGGGAACAGTGCAATTAAAAACATAGCTTTCATTCTACCATCATAAACAGCATAACCTTTGTCTGCGAAGTATTTAGGCAACCAGCCTCCACCAATACTTCCTATCATTGTCATACTATACAATACCGTTAATGGAAGCATAATATCTGAACCAGTCATACCGTATTGGTCTTTTAAGTAACCTGGTAACCAGAATAAGAAAAACCACCAAACACCATCAGTCATAAACTTACCAAAAGTAAAAGCCCAAGTTTGTCTATAGCTTAATAGTTTAAACCATGATACTTTATCAACATTTGCTTTATCGGCAACCTCATCTTCATCACTATTAATGTAAGCCAATTCTGCAGCAGATAATCTCTTTTGTTTTTCTGGAGATTCATAGAAAAACAACCAAAAGAATAACCATAAAAAACCAATCGCTCCAACTAATTCAAATGCCCTTTCCCAACCCCAGTGTTCTGCAATCCAAGGAACGGTTATTGGTGCTAAAATAGCCCCTACGTTAGCACCAGAATTAAATATACCAGTTGCAAATGAACGCTCCTTTTTTGGATGATACTCTGCTGTAGCCTTTATAGCGGCAGGAAAATTTCCAGATTCACCAATTGCCAAAACTGCTCTTGAGAACATAAAACCTAAAATAGACACGGGTAATGCTGCGATACCAAAAGTTGTTAAAACTGAAGCTATTCCTGTACCAATTGAAATAGAATAAGCATGTATAATAGCACCTATAGACCATATAACAATAGCAATTCCGTAGCCCCATTTAGTGCCCAATTTATCTACAAAACGTCCTGCAAACAGCATTGATATGGCATAGGTAAATTGAAAAATGGCTGCAATGTCAGCGTAGTCACTGTTAGACCAGCCAAATTGCTCTTCTAAAGTGGGTTTCAGCAAACTAAGTACTTGCCTATCAAGATAGTTTACTGTAGTTGCAAAAAACAAAAGGGCGCATATTGTCCATCTGTAATTGCCAATTTTAGTTTGGTTCATAATTTTAAGTTTAACCCCATATTCCTTGATAGGAATTTTGGTTCATTTTAATATTTGGTTGATTTGTGTTCTAGTTTAAGGTTTTACTTTATTAATGATTTCAAATGCTTTCGTGGTTAGCGAATACAATTCATCATAAGCTTTATTTTCTAATATTTTTTTACTTACTAATTTACTTCCCATTCCAACTGCACAAACGCCAGCTTTAAACCAGTTATCAATGTTAGTTTCATCAATCTCTACTCCGCCTGTTGGCACAAATAACTGACCTTGAAAGAGTTCTTTTATTGAGGACAGATATTCAGGCCCTAAAATATTGGCTGGGAATAATTTAATGATTCCTGCACCCATTTGATGAGCAACATTTATTTCTGTTGGTGTCATGCAACCTGGAATCCATAATAAGCCGGCTTCATGGGTTAATTTCCCAACTTCTAAATCTACAACTGGGCAAACAATAAAATCAGCACCAGCTGTTAAAAAATCGTTTAATTCTGTGGTGTTTTTAATTGTCCCAATTCCCAAAAACAAATCTTGCATTTCAGTTTTTAAGGCTTCTTTTAGGAACTTAAAGTTTGTTAGTGCAGCTTTACCTCTATTTGTATATTCGAAAACACGAACCCCTCCTTTGTATAAAGCACGAACGATCTCTAAACTTACTTGTGGATCTTCATAATAAAAAAGGGGCAACATTCCCTGATTTTTGATTGCCGCTATTGTAGTTTCCTTATTCTTAGTCATTTTCTGCTAGTGTTTTTTTAACGTCTGCGACTGTTGCTGTTGTACAATCACTTGGTATATATAATTTATTGTAAGCTGCTGCCGTAGCAAAATTTAAAGTTTCTAATGAACCATTACCTTGATAAAATCCATAAATTAAACCCGCCATAAAACAATCGCCACTACCTACTTTATCTAAAATCTTTTCTGAAACATATTCCTTTGAAACTAATAGTTCATTATTAGTATAAAGTGCGGTATAATATTTTATTCCTTGTTTGTAGTCAAAGCGGAAAGTATTTGCCACCCATTTACATTTAGGATATTTTTTAACAATTGCTTCAGATGTATTTTTTGCTTGCTCAAGATAAGTGTCTTTGTCACTTGTTTCGTGTATAAATTCTGGCAAACTAATGCTTAACATCTTCTCTGCTGCCCAAATATTACCCATAATTAAATCGCAATATTGCGCTAATTGAGGTATAATATCTGATGATTGTTTACCATATTGCCATAATTTGGCACGGAAATTTAAATCGATTGAAATTGTAATTCCTTTTGCACTAGCAGCTTTTACTGCTTCCAAGCAAACATCAGCAGCTGCCTGATTTAATGCAGGGCAAATTGCACTAAAGTGAAACCAAGTTACCCCATCTAATACTTTATCCCAATCTATAGTGCCAGTTTGTAGCATTGCAAAAGCAGAATTTGCTCTATCGTAAATTACACCGGCATTTTTTAAGTCTTTTCCTTTCGGCAAGTAATATAAACCTATCCTATCTCCTCCATGATGAATTTTAGAAGTGTCAATTTTACAATCATCCATATAAGTGATGATTTGTTCTGACATAAAATTCTCTGGTAAAGCAGTAAAATAAGCTGAAGGAATATCCCACAATGCCAATGCTGTTGCTACATTTAATTCTGCACCACCAATATAAAACGGCAATTTATTTTCCGCTAACCATTCTCCATCCCCATCCGGACAAATACGTAATAAAAGCTCCCCAAAACTTAAAACCTTACCCATAATTAGAAATTAAAATAGGTTTTAGCATTGTTATAACAGATGTTCTGGATTACTTTTCCTAACCATTCTTTATCGTAAGGTAATTCCCCATTTTCTACATCTGTACCAAATAAATCACATAAAATTCGTCTAAAATATTCGTGGCGAGGGTAAGATAAGAAACTTCTAGAATCTGTTAACATACCTACAAATTGGCTCAATAAACCTAAGTTAGATAAGGCGTTAATTTGATTGATCATTCCTTGTTTTTGATCTAAAAACCACCATCCAGAGCCCCATTGCACTTTTCCAGCAACGGTTCCATCTTGGTAATTGCCAATCATAGTCGCCATTAATTCGTTATCTGCTGGATTTAAATTATATAAAATGGTTTTTGCTAATTTATTATTCAGATCTAACTTATTTAAAAACTTAGATAAGGACTTACCTTGAGGAAAATCTCCAATCGAATCAAATCCAGTATCTGGACCTAAAGATGCTAATAAACGATCGTTGTTATTGCGAATTGCACCTAAGTGAAATTGTTGCACCCAGCCCTTTTCGTGATCCCATAAAGCAAAAGTGAAAAGCATAGCTGATTTGAATTTCAAGTTCTCTTCTAAGCTAATCGCTTCTTTTTTTCTAATCTTTAGGAAAATATCCCTTACTTCTGATTCTGTATAATCTTCAGCATACACTTGCTCTAAACCATGATCAGAAACTGATGCACCATTTGCCGCAAAATAATCATGACGAGCTTTTAAAGCTGATAAATAAGAATCGTAATCTGCAATTGTTGTACCTGATAGGGTTGCTAATTTGTCGATATAAACATTTAAGCCTTCCACATCGTCTGCATTCATTGCTTTGTCTGGTCTAAACGCAGGCAAAACAACTACTTCAGCATTACTAGATGCAATTTGTTGATGATATTCCAAATTATCTAAAGGATCATCTGTTGTACATAAAGTTTTAACGTTCATTTTACGCAATAAACCCTGTACACTATATTCTTTGGTTTGTAATTTAGCATTACATTCATCATATATTTTTTTCGCATTGGCCAAAGATAAAACTTCGTAAATGTCGAAATAACGTTGCAATTCCAAATGTGTCCAATGATAAAGTGGATTTCTTAATGTATACGGAACTGTTTCTGCCCATTTCTCGAATTTTTCCCAGTCACTTGCAGCACCAGTGATGTAATATTCATCAACACCGTTTGCACGCATCGCTCTCCACTTGTAATGATCACCATAGAGCCAAACCTGGGTAATATTATCAAAGTTTTTGTCTTGCGCAATTTGATCTGGCATTAAATGATTGTGGTAATCAATTACCGGCATTTGTTTTGCAAACTCGTGATACAACGTTTTCGCTGTTTCTGTTTGCAATAAAAAGTTCTCGTCTAAAAAGTTTTTCACTTGGCGATAATATTTTAAAGTTATGTTCTTTGTTCTAGTTTTAATCCTGTATCAATTCCAGATTAGCAGATTGTTTTTTTTGTTAATGGTTGATGGTTAATAGACCATAGCCATTGACTATCGGCTATTGACCATCAACTTATTATACTCCACTAAAAATCGAGAAGCCCCCATCTACACAAATCATTGCTCCTGTTACAAATTGTGAGGCATCACTCAATAACCAAACTAAGGCGCCTTTTAATTCATCTGGATCACCGAAACGTTTAAAAGGAGTTTGTTTAATTACCGATTGGCCTCGAGGTGTAAATCCACCATCTGGCGTTGTTAATAAATTTCTGTTCTGCTCAGTTAAGAAAAAACCTGGTGCTAAAGCATTCATTCTGATTTTATCCCCATAACGATTGGCTAATTCTACCGCGAACCATTGCGTATAACAATCTACCGCAGCTTTACCCATATTATAACCTAATACTTTGGTTACTGCTTTTTTAGAGTTCATTGAAGAAATATTTACAATACTCCCTTTTCCAGTCGCTGCAATTGCTTCGCCAAAAATTTGGGTTGGAATTAGCGTTCCCCATAAATTCAAATCAAGCACCTTTTTCATGCCATCCATTTTCATTTTGAAAATACTTTCTTCTGGTTGTAAAACCCCATCTGGCATGTTACCACCAGCAGCATTAACTAAACCATCAATTTTGCCAAAAGCAGCTATTATTTTTTCTCTTGCAGCAATTAATTGCTCTTCATCCATTGCATCTGCAATTAAGGCAATGGCTTTTCCACCGTTTTTATTAATTGCATCTGCTCTTTCATTAGCTATTTCAGCATTTCTACCTAAAATACCAACAGCTCCCCCAGCTTCTACAATTGCATTTACAAATGAATTACCTAAAATTCCCGTTCCGCCAGTTACTACGATTACTTTACCTTCTAAAGAAAATGATTGTTCCATTATTTTTGATTAAGGATTAAGGAGCAAGGAATAAAGACCAAGTCACCTAATCTTTTTTTATTTAAGTTCTTTTACTCCAAATGTATCCATATCAGCATAGTCAAGATTTTCACCTGCCATACCCCAAATAAAACTATAATTTTTTGTTCCGCTACCCGCGTGAATGCTCCAAGTTGGAGATAAAACTGCTTCGTGGTTAGCTACAATGATGTGACGAGTTTCTTGTGGTTCGCCCATATAATGGAAAACTCTGTGTTCTTCATCAACATCAAAATAGAAATAAACTTCCATTCTACGATCATGTGTATGAGGTGGAATGGTATTCCAAACACTACCAGTAGAAAGAATGGTTAACCCCATTACCAATTGGCAACTTTGAATACCATCTTTATGGATGTAACGCATAATTTTGCGCTCATTAGCCGTTTCAACACTTCCTAGTTGAGCAGAAAAAGCATCTGCATTTTGCAAATAAGTAGTTGGATATGTTGCGTGAGCCGGAGCAGATAAAATATAAAACACTGCAGGTTCATTGGCATTTTTACTACTGAACTTTACATCTTTTACACCTTTACCTATATATAAACAATCTAGCTTTGCTAAATCGTATGTTGTACCATCAGCTACAATAGTTCCTGCACCACCAACATTAATTACGCCCATCTCTCTTCTTTCTAAGAAAAATTCAGCACGCAAAATATCATAAGTACCTAAGGGCACAACTTCTGTAGTTGGCGTAATTAAGCCAGTAACCATTCTATCATAATGAGCATAAACAAAATTAGCTTTGTTCTTCTCTTTCAATCCGTCTAACAAAAACCTTTCTCTGATTTTTTCAGTTCCATAGGTTTTAAAATCTTCTGAGTGTACGTGTTGTATAATTTTCATTACTTTTTATTGCTTTTTATTGGTTATGAAGCTTGCTGCGCAGGTTTCATTGGTTGTTATTTTATATTATTCGTCTTTTCGAACCGATAATTCATCGGGAGAAATCTCTTTGGTTCTGTGCATTGTCAAACCAGATATCTCCTCGCTGCGTTCGATATGACGGTTTGTTTTTTATAAAGATACCCCTCTTTTCCAAGGAATAAAATCATCTTGATTTAGTAAAACTGATTTAGGAATAACTTCTCCGCTTGCAACTTTAATACAATATTCTAAAATATCTTCGCCCATTTCTTCAATGGTTTTTTCACCTTCAATTACCGGTCCTGTATTGATATCGATGATATCTCCCATTCTTTGGGTTAGTGCGTTGTTAGTAGAAACTTTTATTACCGGACTAATCGGATTTCCTGTCGGAGTTCCTAAACCAGTTGTAAATAAAATTAATGTTGCTCCACTCGCTGCTTTGCCAGTTGTAGCTTCTACATCATTGCCAGGTGTACAAACTAAATTTAAGCCATGTTTAGTAGCTGGTTCAGTATAATCTAAAACATCCTCAATAGGTGATGTTCCTCCTTTTTTCGCTGCTCCATTACTTTTTATTGCATCAGTAATTAAACCATCTTTAATATTACCTGGAGATGGATTCATGTGGAAACCAGAACCAGCATTTTCTGCAGCTTGGCTATAAGCACCCATTAAGCTGATAAATTTTCGTGCTGCAGCTTCATCTTTAGTACGGTCAATTATATTTTGCTCAGCCCCACACAACTCTGGGAATTCGGCCAATAAAACTGTAGCACCTAATGCGACTAACAGATCTGAGCAATAACCAACAGCTGGATTAGCAGAAATACCACTAAAACCATCGCTACCACCACATTTAACACCCACATTCATTTTACTTAATGGAGCTGGTGTACGTTCAATTTTATTTGCCTCAATTAAACCTTCAAAGGTCTTTTTAATGGCCAAAGCAATCATACTTTCTTCACTCTGCGATTGTTGTTGTTCGAAAATGAAGAGTGGTTTATCGAAATTTGGATTTCTATCCTTTAAATCCTTTGTAAAATCCTGAACTTGTAAGTTTTGGCACCCTAAGCTTAATACTGTTACTCCAGCAACATTTGGATGATCTGCGTAGGCAGCTAAAAGTTTGCTTAAAACTGCCGCATCTTGTCTAATTCCGCCACACCCACCTTGATGGTTTAAAAACTTAATCCCATCAATGTTTTTAAATGGTCTTTTGTTTCTAATGCCTTCAAAAGAAAGAGGAGCTTCTAAAGTTGAAATATCAACTCCGTTTTGAAAAGCCTCTACTAACTGATGGGTATAAGACTTATATTTTGCCGTTACTGCATAACCTAACTCATTGTGCAATGCTTCACGAATAACATCCAGATTACGATTTTCACAGAAAACAGTAGGAATAAATAACCAATAATTAGCTGTCCCAACTTTACCATCCGAGCGGTGGTAACCATTAAACGTTCTGCCTTCAAATTTCGAAACATCAGGAGCTTCCCAACTGTAATGATATGGACGATACTCGTATGGAGCAGCAGCGTGTTTTAAATTATCAGTATTCATTACAGAGCCAGCCCTTAAGGTAAATTGCACTTTACCAACTAAGGTACCATACATACTTACTTCATCACCAGCATTCATATTGGTCATATAAAACTTATGCTTTGCATCGATATCATCAACTAGCGTATAATCAACTCCTTGATAAGTTACGGTTTGACCAGCTTTTAAATCGGTTAAAGCGACAAGCACATTATCTTGTGGATGAACTTTTAGAACCTGTTGTTTCATAGTTTATCTTTCTTTTTGAAAGGATTAAGTTAGTTAAATTACTTTAGAAGTATTCAACTCCACTAAAGCCTCTGCAATGCCATTTTGAGCAATTGCCTCATATTTTTCATTTACAGCTTGAGTAAAACCAGGCAGTAAATTCAAGTCTACTTTCCAGAAATCAGCATCTCCTAATACAGCTGATGGATAGTTCGCACTATTTGAAGATAATATATCGTTGAAATAACCCGCACTATCATCTGTAATTAAATAATCGATACCATTGTATGAGCCATAATATTTGCCATCTTTTTCACTCACAACTTTCATGAAAGTTAAATAAGCAGCGAAACCAAAGGCAATGTGTTCTGGAATACTATTGAAAATTTTATAGTGATTGGTCAACAAAGGCAAAATGCGGATCTTCATTTTCATGGTGTACTGAAAAGTGATATTGAGCCATAAATGCGCTATAGATGGATTTGCAAAGCGATCTTTAACCGTACTCGCAAAAGCAGTTGTTTGTGCTTCTGTTACTTGATAGGGTATGGCTGGTGCAATTTCAGTAGCCATTACCGTGTCGATATAATTTTTAATTTGCTCATTAGTCATTGCATTTTTAACCAAGTCTATACCTGATAAAAATGCAATTCCAGAAGTTAACGTATGTGTTCCATTAAGCAAGCGCACTTTTAATTCTCTGTAGATTTCGATGTCTTGGGCAATAACTACGCCTTCATCAACTTTAGCAAACGTTAAAACTTCCGCTACTTTTTCATCACCCTCAATGGCCCATAAGCTATATGGCTCACTCATTGACAATAAATTATCTGTATAACCCAACTCATCTTGCAATTTAGCAAGTGTTGCAGCCTCAGGTTTGCCCGGCACAATTCGATCTACCAAAGAATTACAGAATTTATTTTCTTCTTGTAACCATAAAATAAATTCTGCCTCTAGTTTATTATATTTTGCTAATTCTAAAACGATAGCGCCCAATTTTTTTCCATTATCAGGAATTAACTCTGTTGCTATAATTACCAATCCGCTAGCTGTTGCGCCTAAAGTTTTAAACCTTTTGTATAAAACAGCCAATACTTTAGCTGGAAAAGAAACTGGAGGATTTTGATCAATACTTTCGCTAACCAATTGAATACCAACTTCAGTAGTATTAGACACAATGATTTTTAAATCTGGGGATTGAGCAATTTCTAATATGGCATTCCAATCTTCATTTGCAGAAATTACTCTACTAATAGCCGAAGAAATAATATTTTGTGATACTGGTTGTCCATTGGCAATGCCTCGGATGCAAAGCGTATATAAACTATCTTGCTCGTCAAATTCTGCTGTGGCTCCACTAGTTGATTTCACAACTACCACCCTACCATTAAACACACCTTCGCGGTTTGCTTTATCGATAAAATAATCTGGAAGACCGCGAAGTAAAACACCCGTTCCAAACTGTAACACTTTTTCTGGAAGTTCAAAAGCGCTGTCTTGTGGCACAATCACATTTCCCTTATTGATAAGGTTTAGATTTGCTTTAGATAAAATCATTTTTTTATATACTGCTTTTCAATTAAAAATTTCGTTGGTAAAAAGACAATAGTATCCCCTACCAACATTTGGTTAAAACAATTATACCTAAATTTCACTGGTAAAAACCCGATTTAAGCGCAAATATTTGCGCAATCGTTCCCGAATTCAGTTAGCAGTTTTTAGCTGACAGTTGGCAACTTGCCGCTTTGAAAATTGAAAACTTGAAACTGATTACTGATTAGTCTTTTGCCACTTCGGATAATCTTTGGCAATTAGATTTAATGGCCATACTCCGTACCAACCATAACCATTTCTTCTTTCGAAACTAATATCGGCAACATTGCTTTTAATTGAATTATCTCTATCTCCAAAAATAGGTTTACTTGTATTAAAATCATAGAACCTTGCCCATATAGTTGAAGCAGGATCAGCGATTAAACCCATATCTTTGCCATCTGGAAACTTAGCGAACTTATAACCAGAAATTTTGGTAGTTTCAAACCAAGCAACTGCACTTGAAATTGAATTTTTAACGGCTATAGAAGGATTTTTTAAACGCATTAAGAACTTAACTATACCAACTGATTCTGAGGTGCTAAAAGAAGCTGGTTCAAAACTTCTTGCCTTTGCAGGTTTCAGTGTATTTTGATCGTATTGTGCGGCCCAAATGGTAAGTTTATCATTTTGTACTATTTGAGTTTTTAAGATGCAATCTGTACCCCTTTTAAGTGCATCCTCGGCTTTGCTGATGTAAGCTTTATTAACAACATCGAAATCATTGGTTTGTGTTACAATGTTGAGCATAATATTCATCACATTAATCATTGCATCATCGTTATACGTAATTTCTGCTCTGTAACTACTCTGATCAGGATAGTATTGGGGCCAACCTCCATTTACATACTGTGCTTTAAAAAGATAGTCTAGGCCTTTTTCAGCAGCCTCCAAATACTTTTTATTATTGGTTGTTTTATAAGCTTTAACTAAAGCACTAACTTCTCTTGTAGTGGCTTTGTTGTCTATTGTTGCATGTTTATAGGTGGTTGCTTTTATTTTCGCAAGCAATGCTTCATCCAAAGGCATTTCATATTTAACCACAAAACCTCCATCTAACTGTTTTGGCCACGCACCATTACTTAACTGGTAAACCAACATTTTTTCTGCTAATTCATCAGTTTTTGGAGCAGTTTGAGCTGCGTTTTGAGCAGATGCACAAGCGTAAAAACTCAGGCAAATTAACAATAGAAATAATTTAGTTATGTTTTTCATGTATATTTTTATTTAACCGCAAAGACACGAAGAGCGCAAAGACTATGGTTCTATATGTCCTTATATCTTCCCGACTTTCGGACTTCACTGACTTCTCAACTATTTTACTTGTTTTGTTAACCAGTTTACTAGATCATTTGCCGCTTTAAAATTGTCATAGCTAGCTGGTAATTTTCTTGCATCAACATATTCATTATACAACCATGGATCACCAATTACAAAAACAGTTCCTTTCCCGTATTTAGTTACAGCAATTACATTGTCTCCGTCTTTGTCTTTTAAAATTGGTCTTGCATTACCTGAAAGCTTTAAACTACTATATTCTTTAATGAAAAGGTCTTTTGCGTTTTTAAAAATTTCATTTCCTGCTGGAACTACAACTTTAGCTGTTTCGAATACCCCAGCAACTGGAACTCTTCCTTTGGTTTCTCCATTAAAATGAAAACCAAATTTGTTGGCTAATTTATTGAAATGTTCCAGTTCTACATTTGGACCATCATTACCCATTAATACCAAAACGCCACCTGCATTTACCCAATTAGCAATATTTGCAATGTCTTTTTCTTGAATGAAATTAGGTTTGGTTGATTCTTTTTCACTATCTGGATCGACAATAATATAAACTGATGATCCTTTTAAATTTTCTAAAGTAGGTGCCTGGTACAAAGTTTTGTTTTTAAACCCAGACCTTTCAAATACCTCACCTAAGAAGGTGAAGCCGTTATTATCTCTGGCATCCCACTTATAATGCCAAGAAAGGTCATTATTGCTTTGATCCTTTTTAACTTCATTGTTAAAATAAGAGTCGAGCATTACGGTTTTACCTAAGCCTGGTTTTGGTAATGCAGCAATTTCCATTTCATTAGCTGCGCATAAAAATGCACCTACCCCTTTTGCATCGTTAGTAATTACTTTTTCGCTCATATAATAAGCGTAACTTCCATCACGATAAGGTTTTCCGCCAAGGCCAGAAACAGCAACAGTTCCTTTTAAATTAACTTTATCCGTTCCTACTTTCTCTATAAACTCTTTTTGAATCCCTTTATAACCTTTATCCGCTACTGCGAAATAAGAAGTTGGCAACCAGCCCATTCTAACTGCTTTAGCAAACGTGTAAACAAACATACTTGAAGCAGATGATTCGAAATAATTGCCTTTGCCTTGTGGTTTATCTAAAATATCATACCACAAACCAGATTTAGTATCTTGAACTTTTTTCGTTGCTACTGCAAAACGATTTAAAATAGCTAATAATGCTGCACGTTTCGGATGATTTTGAGGAAAGTTATCTAAAACATCAACCAGAGCCATGCCATACCAACCCATTGCTCTTGCCCAAAAATTAGGAGATTTGCCTGTAGTTTTATCAGCCCATTGCTCTTTTTTAGATTCATCCCAACCGTGATATAACAAACCTGTTTTTGCCTCTCTTGAATTTTTCTCCATCCAAATGAATTGGTTAGCGATATCATCAAAAGCTTTCTCATCTTTAATTAAAGCTGCGTACTCTGCATAAAATGGTTCGCCCATGTACAATCCATCTAACCACATCTGGTTTGGATAGATTTTTTTATGCCAAAAGCCACCTTCCTTAGTTCTAGGTTGCTCTTTTAACTGATTCCATAATACAGTTGCCGCTTTAAAATATTTTGCCTGTCCAGTTACTTTGTATAGCGTTAATAAAGTACGTCCATTCTTTACATTATCTATATTATGGTCTTCTATTTTGTACATTTTGATGTCGCCATCTTTAGTAACATACGCATCCATACAAGCTTGCATGTATTTAAAATATTCATTGTTAGCCGTTCTTTTCCAAACGCCATCAATGCCTTCTAAAATCACACCTTGATCATAAGACCATTTTACTGGTCTAAAATTATTAGAATTTGTGTTAGTTGAATCCTTAGACAAGGCCAGCACTTGGTCTGCCATTTGTTGAGATAATGGTTTTACTTGAGCACCAACATGAAAAGCTAAACTTGTTAAAGTTGCGAGTGCAAAATACTTAAGGGATCTGTTCATACTATTTATTAATCTGCAATGTTTTTTCATCTGCACCAGCCAAAAATTCACTTTTAGCTTTTGCTTTAGTAGCATCTAATCCTGAAGATTTAATGGCACTATTTCTATCTCCGCTAATACGGAAAAGTAGCTGTGCAGAGTTATAATTAATATTTTTAAACTCAATCACATTTCCATTCTGAATATTTATCAATGGATCTGTGTCACTGGTAATTAAATTTACATTAGTTAATTTTATGTTTTTTGCTTCCTGAATATCAATACCTTCCTTAGCCTTTATTGTCATATTATCTAAAGTAATGTTACTAATACTCATTTCTGGCAAACCTCTTATAAATACAGCTTTAGAAGCGCCATCACATACCACATCTGTAATGTGGAAATCTCTAAAAATAGGTGTTTCTTCTGTTACGGGTAATAATTCAACTTTCGGCGCATCTCTTTTTTCACCTTTTAATGGAACTGGATCTACAGCTGCATAATACATATCAAACAAAATAGCTTCACCTACAATACCTGTCATGTTAATATTTTTCACGAAAATATTTTCAACTACACCGCCCCTACCACGTGTTGTTTTAAATCGAAGACCAATATCAGTGCCAATAAATGAACAATCAGATACAAAGATATTTTTAGCCCCGCCAGACATTTCACTTCCAATTACAAATCCACCATGTGCATGATAAACCGTACTGTTGCGAATAATTACATTCTCTGTTGGCATTCCGCGTTTTCTGCCTGCAGCATCACGACCAGATTTAATGCAAATCCCATCATCACCCACATCAAACGTACTGCCCTCAATTAATACATTTTTGCAAGATTCGATATCGATACCATCGCCATTCTGAGCATACCAAGCATTTTTTGCATACACATTTCTAACTGTTAAATCTTCACACATTAATGGATGAATATTCCAAGCTGGTGAATTTTGAAAGGTTACCCCCTCTAATAAAATCTTTTTACAAGATGTAAAAACCAATAAATTTGGTCTTAAAAAGTCTTTAACTGATTTAAAGAACTCTGGTGTTTTAGCTGGAGTAATCTCTCCTGGATTTTTTAATTTAGCTGCTTTTAAAGATTGCTCTGAGGGATACCATGTTTTTTTATCCTCAGTAACTACACCGCCAGAAGCTACCAATTTTGACCATTGACTTTCATTTAATTTGTCTTTTTTAACCATTCGCCAAGCATCACCCGCACCATCTATAATACCGTAACCTGTTACGGCTATATTGGTTTGATTGGTTGCCCATAATGGAGATTGATTGCGCATTTGAGCTAAACCCTCCCAATTACTAGCTACCAAAGGATATTGATCAAAATCTCTCGTAAATTGAAGGAGTGAATTCTTTTGTAAATGTAGGTTTACATTGCTTTTTAACTCTATTGGTCCAGTAAGCCACATTCCTTTTGGCACTACAACTACACCACCACCTTTTTTGTTGCAGGCAATAATTGCATCATTGATTGCTTTGGTGTTTAGCGTAATTCCATCATTTTTAGCGCCAAATTTAACAATATTGAAGGTATCTGTTTTGAAAGAAGTTTTGGCAATAACAGGGAGGTTGCTCCAAGAATAAGGTTGCTTTGCTTTTGTTTGTGCATTGGCAACTAACGAAGCGAAAAATATTAGTGTAAAGATAGTTGTGACTATTTTTTTCATCCAGGAATACAATTTATATTGGTTTTAGTTCAGTTACGGGTTAGGTTACGTATTTGGGCTTAAATTTAATTCCAGCCTGTAACTCATAACATTTAACCTTTAACACATTGTCAATAACAAGTCTACACAGTTTAATGGACTAATGAAACAAAATGGCAGAAAATAACTGTGCAATCGTTACCAATCTAGAGTTGTAAGTTTTAGGTTGGTATATCAGAGCGTATTACTTCATAACTTACTTCTCTATTCTAAAAAAATCAAAATCGGCATAGCCAGCATCATTAGTTTGTTGTTCTCTAACGCAAAACAGGCCTACTTTAGCACCTATCCATTTTCCTGGTTCTGCCTGAAAAACATCATTTACTTTTGTAAACTTATCTCCATCTAAACTATAACTGAATTGACATTTTGCTCCTTCACTTACGGTTACACTCAAAAAAATGGTTGGAGAATTTAATTTAATTAATGTTTCTTCCCTTTCGACCTTGCCTTTATCTGCTGCTTTGCAAGTGGTATAAACCAAATAGTTTCCATCTTTTTTACTTTTAACAGCTAGGTTGGCATAACTTAATCCAGCTATAATTAAACCCGTTTTTTCATTTTCTAATTTGGTGTTTGGTGTAAAGGTTAATTTAGTAACTGTAGTAAATTTCTCTGTTGGAAATTTCTGCATTAAAATATTTGGCACTTCCCAATAATTTTTGGCGCTATCTGGCACTTTTACAGAATATAGCCTCAACATCCCTTTTGTAGGATTTAAAAACGACCAAGTAGCCGATGGATTCGCTTGCCACTGCCATTGTAAACCTAAATTTATTCCATTAAATTCATCACTTTCAGCAGGGGTTGTTATGGTAACTGGTTTTGCTGTGGCAGGTTTTTTATAAACTAAAACTGGCTCGCCAATTCCATCACCGTCGGCATCTACTCCAATTACTGGCCAATTGTTTATCCATTTCATAGGTTGTAAATGAACCACTCTACCATAAGCATTTTTATCCTGAAAGTGCAAAAACCAATCTTCGCCCGTTGGTGTATTGACCCAAGCACCTTGATGAGGGCCATTTATTGGGGATTTACCCTGATCTAGTGCAACTTTACGCTCATAAGGGCCATAAATATTTTTAGATCTTAAAATGGTTTGCCATCCCGTTGAAACACCTCCACCTGGTGCAAAAATGTAGTAATAACCATTTCTTTTATAAAATTTTGGTCCTTCTATTGTTGGATCTAGCTCATGACCATCGTAAACCAACTTCCCTTCATCAATTACTTTATCGCCTGTGGCATTCATCTTTTTAACTACAATTATGCTTTTAATTCCAGCCCTACTACCCGCATAGGCATGAGCGAGGTATACCTTACCATCTTCATCCCAAAGCGGACAAGGGTCTATCAAACCTTTTCCTCCTTCAACCAATACAGGATCAGTCCAAGGACCGGCTGGATTTTTAGCTTTGGTTAAATAGATACCAAAATCTGGATCTGGGTAATAGATATAAAACTCGCCATTGTGAAAACGAATAGCCGGTGCCCAAACCCCATTTCCGTGTTGGGTTTTAGAAAAATGCTCAAATGGTGGTTGTCTCTTTAAGGCATGGCCGATGATTGTCCAATTCACTAAATCTTTTGAATGAAGAATTGGTAAACCGGGGATGGCATCAAAGCTCGACGCAGTTAAATAAAAATCATCGCCAACTCTAACTACATCTGGATCTGAGTAATCTGCATCAATAACTGGATTTTTATATTTTCCATTCCCTAAATCTGGAACCCAAACTTTAGAAATGTCTTTTTGAGCAGAGGCTGAAATGGAAAATAAAAGTAAAAAAATAAGGATCGGTAATTTCATAATGCTTTTTATTTATTATCATCACCCTTAATTAGTTCAGGGTCTTCCTAGTAGGCAGATGCTGAAACAAGTTCAGCATGACGTTAGTTATCATTCTGTTTTACTCAGGCAACCAATTTGTAGCACCTGTAAAAATGTTTTTTAAAGTATAAAGTTTAGCTTCTTTTTTAGTGAGCTGCTCAGACCAAGCCACCCTACTTTCTTTTACAAAACCAGGTCCTTTTGAACCGTATTCTGCATATAATGTAGTTTTATGGTTTTCATTATTATTCCAAACATGCCATCCCTCTGGCAAAATATGTTTGCCCATTTCGGTATTAATAAAAACCGTTTTTGCATAAGAACGCCAAGGGCGACCTAAATAAACCTTATTTGCATTTGAATCTGCCGTTAGCTTACAATCTAAAAATACAAATCCATAGGCTTTACTTTGAGAAGTTGATGCTGCAGTGATATAAGAATTCTTTTTACTGTGAATATGACAATTTTTAAAAACAACCGTGGCAGCACCAAAAATAAAATCGGTAGTTCCTTCAATGTAACAATCTACATAATACTGTCTGCTTGTATCTGTTGATGGAAATAAAGTGTCTTGATTACCTAAAATTCTACATTTCTTAATGATTACTTTATCAGCTTCTACATGTAAAGCAACTGCTTGTCCAACTGTTCCAGCAGAATTCTCAAAGGTTAAATTTTCTGCTGTAAACCCATTGCCTTGTACCAACACAGTATATGAAGTATAAGTACTTAATCCATTTTTACCAGAATAATCATCATAAGTGATAATGGTTTCCATGGCGCTTTCACCAATTAAAGATATTCTAGTTTTTTGGGCAGGAATAACCAGTTTTTCTTTATAAATTCCCTTTTTAATATAAATAGGCACCTGTACTTCAGACCAGTCTCTTACTGCATAAACCGCTTCTTGAATAGTCTTAAAATCTCCACTTCCATCTTTTGCAACAGTAAAAGATTTAGGAAATGTTTGTACTTGCGCAACAGCAGATAAAGTGACGAAAAGAAAAAGGCTTGTTAGTATTGTTTTCATTTTTAAGTTTATCATTCTGTGAAGGAAGAAGCAATAGAATCAATTATTTTTATATTTTGGAGCCTTAGTTTAATAGGAGATTAGCTTGCTGAGCAATCGTGTTTCTTCGCCGTCTCTCAATAACAACACTCCATTCTCTATCTATTCTTTAGGGTTCCAGCCATTTAAAACCTTGTCTAGGCTATATTCTTTTATTGTAGTTTCATCTAATTGATGCGACCAACTTACGCGACCTTTTGGGTTTGCACCTACTCCTGTACTTTTATACTCAGCATAAAAGACAGTTTTTTCATTGCTCTCTTTACCCCAATTGTTCCATCCTTCAGTTTTAATAACCTTACCTAAGTTACAATTGATAAAAACAGCTTTTGCATACGGCCGCCAAGGTCTACCCAAAAAAAAGGAATGATCTGGAGCATCGCCCGTAATTTTACTATTGATAAAAACATAACCGTATTTTGAAGTATCAGGAGAAGAAGAGGCAGTTATATAGCCACCTTTTTTGCAGAAAATCTCACAATCATCAAATACAGCGGTTGAGGAACCAAAAATAAAATCTACTGTACCTTCTATATAGCACTTATAATAATACTGGCGACTTCCATAACCATAAGTGTATAAAGTATCTTGAAAGCCTAACATTCTGCAATTGGTAAACTTGGCTTTATCTCCTGCTACAAACAAAGCCACCGCCTGTCCTACTGGTCCGGCGCTATTTTGGAAAGTAATATTTTCTGCAGAAAAACTTTCTCCATAAATATAAAAGCTTGATGAACCAGATGTACCTTTCTCCTCGCCAAAAGCATTCTTTTTTTGAGCCCAATCATCAAAAGTTAAAATGGTTTTTTCTACATTTTCACCAATCATTTTCACCAACTTTTTGGAGGCAGAAAGATTTAATTTTTCTTTATAAATTCCATTTTTAATATAAATAGTAGTTGGTGTTTTTCTAAAATCTGGTACTGCATTAATTGCTTCCTGAACGGTTTTAAAATTACCAGAACCATCTTGAGCAACTATATAATCATATTTTGTATTGAGAATTGAGAATTGCGTATTGGGCTTTGCACTAGCAAAAATGCCATTCAACAATATAACAACCCAACAATAAAACAATCCTCTTAAAAACTTCATATTATAATTTCTTCATTGCATTAAAAACCAGTTGTGCTACGGCAATAGCTCCTTCTTTTTGAAAGTGAGTGTTATCTTTTTGTCCATTTGGATATCCTTGATATAGTCCTTTATCAAAATTCATAAAGTATTTTGTTGTTACATCAGCCTGTCCTTTGCTTGTAAATGCATCAATAGAAAGCTGTGTTAAATCTATCAGTTTTACATTTAACTCTTTAGCAACTTCTTTTACTGCATTAGGGTATTCACCATGCACATTGGCCAGCTTACCATCCTTCCAAGGATAATTTCTATTCACTGGAGTAATTAATATTGGGATTGCACCTTTTTCTCTCGTTTGGTTTACATACAACCTTAAAAACTCTTTATAACCATTAATGTTCACATAACGTTCTGGTTTATCAACCGCTGCATCATTGTGTCCAAATTGCATCATTACAATATCATCCGTTTTTAATGCTTTATAGACTTCAGCCCATCTGCCTTCTTCAAAAAAAGTTCGTGTACTCCTACCACCTCTGGCTTTATCTACAATTAAAACACTATCGCTTTTAATTAAATTCTTTACCAATGCTAAGCTGTCTTTTTTAAAGAAAGGTTGAAAAACTTGCCCCCAGCCATTTAGTGGAAACTTCTTTTCCATATAGCCAGAATCTAAAGTATAATCAGCCACTGTAGAATCGCCAATTAAAAAAATCTGAACAGGTTTTTTAACAGGGCGAAATGCCAATAGGGTGACAACGCAGATAATTAATATTTTAAAATATAACTTCATTAATGATAATCAATTTACAACTGAGATTTTACTCTGGACAACAATTATTTAATTAAATGTTTTGCTAACCTTGTTTTCGTTTCCTTAATCCCTTCAGCCACTAAGCTTGCAAAAGCTTTTGCGCCCTCTACATTTAAATGAGTATTGTCTGTAAGCCCTTTTGGATAATTTACATGACCAGAATCAACATGATTGTATATCTTTTTAGAAGGTTCATCTCCTAAAGAACTAACAAATTTTTCAGTTTTACGCTGCATATCAATTAATGGAATATGTAATGAATCAGCAAGTTTTCTTACCACATCAGGATAACCTTTGTGCGTATCTACCAATATGCCATTCTGAAAATTACGACGAACAATTGGTGTCAATAAAATTGGATATGCTTTTTTAGCTTGGGTCTCTTGGATGTATTTGATCAGATTAGCTTTAAATTCATCTAATGAAGTTCCAACTTTTGGATTTTCAATCTTCTCATCATTATGACCAAATTCTATCAGTACAAAATCACCTTCTTTTAATGTAGTTAGTATAGCTTCCCATCTTTTTTCATTGATAAAAGACTTGGTACTTCTCCCATTTAAGGCCCTATTATCTATCTTAACTTCGGTATCAAAAAATGGTTGCAATTCCATTCCCCATCCAGTCTCTGGAAATTTATCTTTTGCTTTATTTGCCGCTGTAGAATCACCAATGATATATAAAGTGATACTATCTTTCTCCCAAACAGTGAAAGACATTAGGGTAAATATTGAGATTGAAAATAAGTAAATAATTCTTCTTCGCATCAGCATAAAATTAACAATAAAAAAGATGAAGCTTTGCTTCATCTTTTTTATTAGTATATTAATAAGTCCATCTCGGATCCCCAATAGCTGTACCTGTATTACTTGCAGTTCTTAGAGGTGAGCCAGTAGGTAATTCAAATGTCGGAGTAGCGTGTGTCCATCCTAAGTCAATTGCTAAACTATTTGATTGCACTGGTAAGGTTAATGGTGTTGTACCAGGATTAGTAGTATATAAGTTAAAAACATTATTATAAGACAAAGTGATTGCTGCAACACTTGCCCTAATTGCAGCTGTATTAGGCGCAGATGTAGATTTTGGAGTATTAGCAATGATGCTATTCGTAAGTGTGAACTTAACTGGCTGAGCATTAGCATCAAATAGTACATATTTGCTTGTACCACCCCCACCAAAGCTATTAAAAGTAGAGTAACTGATGTTAATTGATGGATTTGTTGTAAAAGTAACTGCCGCATTTGCTGTCACTAAACCAGGGCCAAAATTAGAAAATGTAGATTTAGTGATATTTAATGAAGCAAAATCCAATTTATTCAAGTGGAAAGTAAAGTAAGAAGAAGCACCGTCGAGTCCAACTGTATGAACAATTGAATTGTTAACTGTTATACTTCCAATTTTATAAGATCCTCTATCAGCTCTTAAGAATGAAGTAGCCACACCGTGTACAATGCAATTATCGACTAAAATATTTGTAAAAGTTGCTGCTGATCCAACACTTGCCTGTGAACCAATAAAATTAAGAAAATAAAGAGATGCATAATTTGTCCCATCTAAATCAATTCCAGAAAGCGTAATACCTGCACCCGTACCTTCTATATCAATCTCTTTAAAATTAACTTTTGTATCTGATGGTGAACCTGAAGTTGATTTTAATGTAATTGTTTTTTGAGTAATAAATACCGTAGCAGGCAAGTTATATACACCTGGATTTAAGCCAATTACTGCACCATTAGTCGCAGCAGAAATTGTTGTTGCTAAGTTATCTGTAGGAGAAATAATTAAGGTATAAGTGGTTACCGGTAATGTTGTAAATTCTAGCAAGCCTTTATCTTTTGTTCCTGCAAAAATTTGAGCAGTATATTTCACATTTCCAGTTAAACCAGTAATTGTTTTTAAACCATAGGTTATCCCCGCTACAACACCACCAGCAGTTAAATCTGAAGCTGTTAATGCAACTGTTATTGGCGCTCCTGTTGCTGGTGTTAATTTAATGCTACTTAAGGCTGGATCACTGATAAAACGAAGACCTACAGATGTTTCTCTTAATTCTGTTTCACGAATTTGTGTAAACATTTGTGTTCCGGTAATGGTCACGGTTGAGGTACTTACAATATATTTCGATTCTGGCTGGTTTTCAAATGCATTAGCCTTAATTCGGATATAATATGGAATTCTGATAGTTAAATTTTCATCAGTTACCTTAATGCCAGCCGTATCTACAACTTTAGTAAAATCAACAGTTGTAAAGGCTGCATCTTTAGAAAAATCAACCGTATAAGTTAATGCTTTACCAGAAGAAAATAAGGGAACAGCCCATTTAATATCAGCAGAAGTTTGACCAGCTGTAATTGAAATATTACTTGCCTTAAATAAACGAGCAGGGTCTAATGTTTCTTCCTTTTCTTTTTTACAAGCTGTAATTAGCAATACTGCTGCAAATAATAACAGGATTTTTTTGCTTGATTTGTTAATAATCGATTTCATATCTAATATTTTAAAATTAATAACCAAAGTTTTGTACCATGTTCGTGTTCTCGTTCAGGGCTGTTTTTGGATATGGAAGTAATTCTTTTTTATTTGGTTCGAAATAAAGGGCAAAACCTGTAGAAATACTTGTAATTTGATTATCAGTAGTTAATGCTTTTCTCCAGTTTTTAACTGTGTATCCAGATCCAGCAGGTGCAGTAGATGAATTTAAACCCGGTGAGAATAAAACAACGTTAGGAGCACCGCCATATAAATCTAAGCTCGCTACTTCTGTTACGCTTGGTGTTAAATTATAGTTAGATTCTTTAGCATAAACATAGTTAGGCACGTTTACGTACGGACCAGTTCCATCTATTAATTGTTGTAGTTTAACACGTGTTTCTATAAACTTACTATTGATCAAATTCCAACGGATTAAATCAAATTTTCTAATTGCTTCCCCTCCAAATTCTAACAATCTTTCTTTAACAATAGCGTCAAAGAAGCCTGATTTTGTAGTTGGCGTTACAGGTATGTCTGATTTAAACCCTATAAAAGCTCTTTCTTGAACGTCTCTTAAGGCCTTAATTGCCACAGCAGACGGACCATTGCCAATTTCATTATCTGCCTCTGCATACATCAATAAAATATCTGAAAAACGTAAAATAGGCCAGTTTACAGCAAACTGTTGAGAAGACGATTTACCATCGAAGTTTGTCCAAGATTTGCGAAATTTCGCATCAGTAAAATTATTTAAAGTATTAATTATCTTTTTTGAAGTTGCAGTGATTTCAAAAACACCTAAGGTTACGTCTCTACGACAATCTTTACTAGGATCAAACTCATAAAAATAAGTTGCAATGGCATTCATGCCTCCACCCCCAGTTCCATAAGTTGACGATGCATTGAAGCGAACACCATTGTAATAACCTAATTTACTATCTGTATTTGCATTTGTACCAAAAGCAGCAACTTCAAACATCAACTCATTTTCATTATCTAATCTTGCACCATGCAAACTCTTAAAAATATTTTCATAAATAGGGTTTAATCCATGCGAATTATTGTCCATTATTGCTTTACATTCATCTTTAGCAATTTGGTAATATTTAAGGTAGTCTGAACTTCTTTCCATCAGATTAGTTTTTGACCTCAGTGAATAACCACCTCTTGCTAAAGCAATTCTAGCTCTTAAACCCTTAATTGCACCTTTTGTAAACCTAAAACTTCCATACTCAGGAATTTCTATTCTCCATGGAACTAGCTCAGATGCTACTTTTAGATCTTCAATGATTTGATCATAAGTTTGGTCTCTATCTGCATTAGCAGGAAAAAGAGTTTCTGCGTCTGCAGCAGGTACAAATCGTTGTGGAACGTCTCCCCAGTTACGAATTAATTCATAATAAAACTGTGCCCTTAGTGCTAAAGCTTCACCATGGTAACGTTTCATTAATGCTTGCTCGGCAGGTGTACCACTGGTGTATAATTTAGAAAGAGGGATGAATTTTATACATAAGTTTGCTCTTTCGATACCAGAATATAACTGTGCAAATGGCTGTATCAAATCTGTATTATCTGAACTAGCTCCATACATGCTAATTCCGCGTCTATCAGAAGGACTATAACTTCCGGAAGTTTTAAAATCATCAGCTGTTATGCCAAACAAAGTTGAGATACGGCTCCCATAACCATTATCCCCTATTAACCTATTGTATACACCTATTAAGGCAGTATTAGTTGTTGATGTGGTTTCAAAAACGACTTCTTCTGAAGATGTTGATGGAGATTCGAAATCCAAGAACTTTTTACAAGATGGGTTGATCATTATTGCCATTACAGCTAAAACTACAACGGTGTAATTTATAATTCTATTTTTCATATTATTATGATTAAAATGTCATGTTTAAACCTGCCAATACATATCTACTACGTGGGTAGGCTGCGTAATCTATGCCCGGTGTTAACGGATTTGACCTACGTGTATTTGCTTCTGGATCATAACCTGAATAACCAGTGAAACTATGCAGATTATTTACAGTTACATATACCCTCAGTTTAGAGATGAACTTACTTTGTTTAACAAATTGTGTTGGTAAAGAATAACCTAAAGTGATGTTGTTTATACGTAAAAAAGAACCATCTTCAACAGCATAAGATGTTAAAGTATAATTACCAGGAGATGGTGTCCATAAAGTAGTATTGACATTCATTGCTGTTAACGCAACAGGATCGGTAACTTTAACCCCGTTTGCATCAAAATTTTTCCATCTGTTATTCATGGTTGATAAAAGGTTATTATCTCTCACGTTAAACTGAGAAGAGAATTCTATCGTATTGGCATTGTAAACCTCATTTCCAACAGAGAAATTCATAAATATGCTTAAATCAAAGTTTTTGTAAGCAAACTGATTGTTAAAACCACCAGTAAACTTAGGTTGAGAAGTCCCTAAAACTGTTTTGTCATCATCTCCAATCAACATGCTACTAGAGTTTGATAATTTTTTAATCTTCATATCTCCAGGTTGTGGCTCTCTATTACCAATTAAAACCCGGCTATTTGCAACATCTGGCTTAAGTACATACGTATAAACTCCAGTTGTTGTATTTTGGGTGTAATTAAAATCATTTACAGTATATCTTCCATCAGACACGAAACCATAAAATTGTCCTACAGGTTTTCCAACTTCAACTTTAAAATCAGCTAAACTATTTACCCATCCAGATTGAACTACATAAGATTGAACGCCACTTTGTAATTCAAGTATTTTGTTTTTGTTGAAAGAGAAATTCACACCAGCATTATAAGTGAAATCTTTAGATTTAACTACTGCTGCATTTAATTGTATTTCTATCCCTCTATTTTGAGTTTTACCAACATTTTGTTGCTGTGTATTGTAACCATTAATTGGAGGAATATTTGCATTTAACAATAAATCTTTAGTACGGTTATCATATAAATCTAATGCCAATGACACTCTATTTTTAAGTAATTCTATGTCAAAACCTAAATTTGCAGATATATTCTTTTCCCAAGTAATGTTATTATTTGCTAAAACATTACCTGCTATTAAACCAGTGGTAACAGAACCATCTGTAGCGGCATATCCACCTTGTGTAGAGTTCGCTGAAAATAAGGTTCTGAACAAGTCTTGTGGAATTCTATTGTTACCTGCTAAACCATAACTTGCTCTGATTTTAAATGAGCTCAACCAATCTAACTTCATGTCTTTAAAGAAATCTTCCTCAGATAATCTCCAAGCTATTTGCGCAGATGGAAAATTTCCCCATCTTTTACCAGCAGCGAAGAATGACGAACCGTCTCTACGATAATTTAATGTAGCTAAATATTTGCTTTTGTAGCCATAAGATGCTCTTGCAAAAAATGACAACTGACGAGAACCTGATTGAAAAGAGGTAGGCTTATCCTGAACAGAACCCGCCGTAGGTGGTTCTGCTTTTTGAATGCCAGCAAAAGCTTCTTCGGCAGTAATGTTTAAAGGAAACCATCTAATTGTACTGCTATTAGATTTAACATCCAGTTTATTTAATTCTTGTCCTACCAATAAATCCAAGCTATGATCTTGTCCAATGTTTGGTTTATAATTAATCACGTTGGTATTAATTAATGTTGTTCCATTAGAATTGTCTAAAACAACAACCGGCAAACCAGAACTATTTCTTGCTAAGCCACTTAGCGGTCCATTAAATCCATTAGTTTTTCTATCGGCAAAAGTTAACCCTATTGTTGATCTAATACTTAAGTTCTTTAAAATTTGATAGCTTAAATATCCACTACTAATTAAATCGTTACGATAATCGTATTTAAGTTCTTGCTGAGCCAAAGAAATTGGATTAGATAACTGAGTGGCTAAAAAATCTGCATCGAATAGATCTCCTGCATCATCACCACCAGAATATGGTTGATAACGTACAGAGTTTCTTAAACGGTTAGTACCTTGAGAACCAGTGCTTGTGGTACCAACCCCCTCTATTCTTTGGCGACTATAACGCACGTTTACACCGGTTCTAATTTTATCAGAAATTTTATGGTCAAAACGAAAAGATGCAAAAGTACGGCGATAGCCAGATTCTAACATAATACCATCTTCATTGGTATTGTTTACGGTAAAATTATAAGTTGTAGTTTTCGTACCACCAGATAAACTTAAAACCTGTGTATTTGAAAATGCTTTACGGCCAAATACTTTATCTTGCCAATCTATGTTCGGTATGTTTTTATAAATTTCTAAATCTTCAAAAGTTCCATATTTTTTGGTAAATGCATCCTTTACATCTTGTGCTGTATTGTTGTTATACAATTCATATTGGTAACTTACAAACTCAAAGGGGTTCATCACATCAAGCTTATTTACAATTTGTCTTACTCCTGCATAGGCATCAAAAGACACAATTGTTTTGCCATCTCTACCACTTTTGGTAGTGATAATAACCACACCATTTGCACCACGACTACCGTAAATAGATGTTGATGCTACATCTTTTAAAACATCTATGGTTTGAATTTCATTTGGAGACAGAATAGACAATGCATTCTCTACCTGGATCCCATCTACAATATACAAAGGTGAGTTATCTCCTGTTAATGAGCTTCCACCCCTAACTCTAATCTGTATTTCGGCTCCTGGGGTACCTTCAGTAGTCGTAGCAGTTACCCCAGCTAATTTACCAGCTAGTGCTTCTGCTGCTGTTCCTACCGGAAAATCTGCTAAATCTTTTGCACTAATAGAAGAAACAGAACCAGTTAAAGCTTCTTTACGAACTGTGCCATAACCTATGTTAACAATATTAACTTCGTTAAGTGTGGTCGAATTTTCTTCTAAAACAGCATTTATTTGCGTTTTAGTACCAACTTCTATTTCATAATCATTAAAACCTATTGATTTGAAAACGAGAACGGTTGTTCCTGTGGTGGGGATACCAATTTTATAAGTCCCTTTGTCATCGGTGCTTACAGCAATTTTAGTTCCCTTTATCATAACGCCTACGCCTGGCAGCACAACGCCGGTACCTTTTTCGGTTACCTTTCCCGTAATTTGTCTAGTTTGTGCATTGGCTAAATTTATCCCAATAGCAAACACCCAAAGGAGCAGTAAAATTTTTTTCATACATTAAATATATTTGGTTTTGTTGGGCCTTTTGGAAAGGCTTACAATAACAAGTCTACATTGTTTTTTTTATAAACCATGACAGTACAGGACACTAAATCTGTGCAATCGTTCCCGACAACGTTGCCAAAAGCACCCCAGAAAATTTATAAGCAACCAAACGAAAAAAATCGTATTATTATAAATTGATTTTTACTACTAAAATATTAGCTGAATATTGCTTTAACTATGTTTGAGCCCGTAACCATAAAAGATATCGCAAAGGCTTTAGGCTTATCTACCTCTACCGTTTCAAGAGCGTTAAGAGATACGCATGAAATAAGTGCAGCCACTAAAAAAATCGTACTTGCCTATGCCAAAGAAATCAATTACCAACCTAATCCTATTGCCTTAAGCTTAAAAGAGCGTAGAAGTAAATCTATTGGGGTAGTGGTAAGTGAAGTAGCAAACAGTTATTTCTCACAAGCCATAAATGGAATAGAGTCAATTGCTTACGACAGAGGATACCATGTTATCCTTTCGCAAACCCATGAATCATATGATCGTGAAGTGATTAACGTACAACATTTGGCTTCTAGGTCTGTTGATGGATTATTGGTTTCTTTATCCTCTCAAACAGAAGATATTTCTCACCTCACCTCCTTACATGAAAGAGGTTTGCCTATTGTTTTTTTTGATCGCGTAGCGGATGAAATAAACACACACAAAGTGGTTGCCAATAATGAAAAAGGTGCATTTGATGCCACATCTCATTTAATTAAATCTGGTTATAAACGTATTGCGCATTTAACAAGCTCAACACAATTATCAATTAGTATAGAACGTTTAAAAGGATATGAAGGGGCTTTAAAAGCCAATAACATTGAGCCAAATTCTGCTTACATTAAACATTGCCCACATGGTGGAATGATTTATCAGGAAATGGAAGATGCTATAAAAGAATTAATGTCTTTACCAGAAAAACCAGATGCCATTTTTGTAGCTGGTGATAGGTTAAGCACAGGATGTTTAAGCGTATTTAAGAACTTAAAAATTTCGGTTCCAAATGACATGGCAATTGCTGGTTTTAGCAATTCTGATGTGTTAGACTTGTTTAACCCATCTTTAACTTCGGTTCGTCAGCCAGCATTCGAAATAGGTAAATTAGCTACCCAAATGTTGCTACAACTTATTGAAGCTAAATATCCGGTAGAAGAATTCGAGAAAAAGGTTTTAGAAACCGATTTATTTGTAAGAAATAGCTAAATATTACTCCATTTCAAAACCAGTAGCCAATTGCTGCAGTTCCTCTTCAGATATGAGCTTGGGATTGTTGTATTGCTTGTCTAACATAGATAATGCAACTTTGAAATGTCCGTTGGTTGTATTAATTAAACACTCACCATTATCTATTGTGGCAGATATATACTTTCCAATTCCTCGGTTGATATCCGAAAACCTAAGTACTAATTCATGGAATATAAACACTGGATAATTCATACATTAAAAGTATAAGGCCAATGTTAAGTAAGTATGAAGTTAATGTTATTTTTTGTTAACATTAACTTTACATTGAATTCTGCTTTACCATTGGCAACCTGAACCAAAATTCACTCCCTTTGCCTATTTCACTATGCACACCAATTTCACCATTGTTCTTTTTAATAATCTCAGCGCAGATATATAGGCCTAAACCCAAACCAGAATATTGAAAACCTCCCTCATCAATTCTATAATACCTATCAAAAAGATGAGGTAGTTTCTCGGCATTGATGCCAGGACCACTATCAACAACTGATAGTTTTACTGACTCTACACCCTGTACAATTGCAACTTCAATATTTTCAGACGCCGGAGCGTATTTAAAGGCATTATTAATAAAATTAACCACTACTTGCTCAATTCTTACGGGATCTCCATAAACATGTGCCTGCAAATCTCCTACTAATTTAATTTTTACGCGATCTCTGGGCTCAATGTTCTGTATACAATCTTCTACAACACTAATCAATTTAAAATCAATAGGTTTAAGGTGCATTTGTCCATAGGTAATCTTACTTGCATTTAAAAGCTCTTCAATTAAGTTACTCACTTTAGTCATGCTTTTATTTGCCTGATCAATAAGAATGGGCAAATGTCCATTTGGATTATCTTTTAATCGGTTTAACAATTGCAAGGAAGCCTTTAAACTTGTAATCGGAGTTTTTAGCTCATGACTGGCAACACTAATAAAATCATCCTTTTGCTAAATTGCTTTTCTCCGCTGTGTCACATCAATAAATGTTCCTAAGCCACCAGATAGTTTTTCATTTTCATCATATATGGATACAGCATTAACGGCGATATATAATAATTCTTTTCCTGGAACTTGGATAGCAATTTCATAATCAAAAATTGGTTTTCCGGTTTGCATGGCTAAATAAATTGGATTTTCTTCAGGTTTCAATAAGGTACCATCCAGCTTTAACCTATCCCACTTTGGATTATTATATTTTCCTGGGTTTTGCAAATCTTCGCTAACACCTAACAATTGTTTAGCCATGTTATTGGCATAAACTAATTCATTATTTATGTCAACTATCCAAACCCCCTCGGCCATTGTTCCTAAAATCTTAGACAATCGCTGCTCACTCTCATAAAGATCTTCTGTAATCTTAACCTTAGCTGTTATCACCTGCTCTAAATCAAGCGTTCTTAATTTTACAGTTTCTTCTAAGTTTACATTTAACCTCCTTGCAACTTGCTCTGCTTCTTGTAATTGCCTGTTTTTCTCCTCTAAAAGCTGTTGATTATTTTTTTGTTCTGTTAAATCTGTTAAAATGATACTCAGCGAAATTCCTTCATCTAAATCGAGTGTTTTTAAAGACAAGAGAACAGGTATGTCGTGTAAACTAGAGGCTAATTTTAGCTCACCTTTTGTTAATATATTTTCCCAAGCACTATCAATTAACTCTATGCATACAGGCAAATTATCTTTAGCAATGTAATTATAAAAAGATTGCCCAATTACCTTCTCTAAGGGTTGGTTAATGAGTAGAGCGAATTGAGAATTACTATATAGTATTTTGCCATTTTCATCAATTGTAATAGCACCTTGTGTCATTTGCTCTATAAATATACGGTAAGTTTGATCTGCACTTTTTAGGGTGTAAATCTGATGCCCATCATCACCATTAATTACCAAAGCATCAATTTCACCAGATCTTATGGCATCAATAGTATCTCTAGCCTCTTCTAGTTGGTATTGGATTTCTTCCAATTCCTCCTTTAGTTGTTGATATGATTTATCATTTTCAGCCATCAGAAAAAAATTTAATTCAATCCTAAACCTTTAAGCACTTTGTTTACATCAGACATATCTCCTACCAACCTACGAATAGGCGCTGGATATTTTTTGATGAGTAATGGAACAGCAAAAATATCTTCTTTTTGCAATAGAAGGGGCTGTTGGTGGATATCAATAATTTCAAGTTCGTACTTACCCTTTAAATTATTTTCTAAAATAACTTGTAGATTTTTTATTGCCTTAACAGACATAGATGATGCACCAGCAACGAATAAACGAAGGCTGTATTTTTCATCAACTGCAATAGTCCAATCTTGCGGTGAGCTGCCCTCTATTTCCATATTAATCTTTTGTTCTTATGTCTAAACCCACCAATACTTTTTCTTTATTAGAAAGGTCACCAATAATTTTACGAACTGGCTCAGGTACTTTTTTAACTAAAGTAGGAATGGCTAAAATTTGATCCCCTTCTGCCAATTGTGGATGTTCTAACAAATCAATTACCTCAATAACGTATTGGCCTTTCAAATGTTCTTCACAATATTTTTTCAAATTACTCAGTGCAGTAGTAGACTTTAATGTCTTTCCTGCCACATACAGTCTTAATTCATATTTTTTACTCAAAATTACTCCTCTTTAGGGTTTGCCTGATCTGGTTTTTGATAATTACCAGATCTAAATTGCGTCATTTGCTTACGTGTCTTAGTTATCACCTCACGCTTAATATCTTCTTCTATATACACCTTATTCAACTCTTCTTCAGTAGACTCGAACTCTGTTTTTAAACTTTCTATCTTTGCCTCTAGTACTTTACGCTTACGTAAAAGCTCCCTGTCTTTACGGCCTAGTGCATTACTATGCAAAACCATACCAGTTTCTTCTAATAGCACCTGTGCTTCTCTTGCCGAGCCAGTTAAAACACCTTCTGGACCAATATAAACGTCAATTAAATCGAGGCCTTTATTGGTGATTACAAACTCTCTTACTTGGTTAGAGTGTTTCATCCCTCTAGTTTTCATTACATATAATCCTCTATTTCTTTCGCCATTAAACTCGATATCCTTAATACATAACCACGAATCAACTAAAGAAGAAACTCCATCATCTGTTTGTTCATTGATAATGCTATTTAAAGTTAAAGCAGTAAACATTACAGTAATCTGGCTTTCTTGCAAAAAATCAATTAGTCTAACTAACATAGACTTTACATCGCTAAAGCTTCCTACGGTTATTAAATTTGTAATAGGGTCTAATACTATAACGTCTGGTTTAAATTTTTGTATTGCTTTGTGTATTGCCACCAAATGCATTTCTAATCCATACAATGTTGGTCTTGCTGCATAAAACTTTAATAAACCTTTATCCACATGTTTTTGCAAATCCAAACCAACAGAGCTCATATTTCTAATAATTTGCGATGGAGACTCTTCAAAAGCAAAATATAAACTTTTCTCTTTTCTTGAACATGCAGCATTTACAAAGCTTGCGGCGATGCTGGTTTTACCAGTTCCTGCTGTTCCAGATACTAAAATGCTACTGCCCTTATAAAAACCTCCAAGCGAAAACATCTGATCTAACGAGGGTATTCCCGATTTAATGATAGAAGTAGCTACTGGTTTATCTAATTTAAGTGAAGTTACAGGTAATACAGAAATACCTTCTTCATCAATTAAAAATGGATATTCATTTGTGCCATGCAGTGAACCACGATATTTAATGATCCTTAATCGCCTTGTAGATATTTGATTGATTACCCTATGGTCTAAAAATATTACACAGTCAGACACGTATTCTTCTAAACCTTTTCTAGTTAAAGTTTTTTCACCTTTTTCACCAGTAATAATTGCCGTAACACCTTTATCTTTTAAAAATTGAAATAAGCGACGCAGCTCTGCTCTTAAAATCCCTTCATTGTCTAAACCACTAAATAGGTTTTCAATGGTATCTAACACTACTCTTTTCGCTCCAATGCTATCAATAGCATGACCTAAACGAATAAACAAACCAGACAAATCATATTCACCAGTTTCTTCAATTTCGCTTTTATCTACATGGATATAATCAATTTTAATTTTTTTATCTTTTTGGAGCTTTTCTAAATCAAACCCTAAAGAAGTAACATTCATGGCCAGTTCATGAGCTTTTTCTTCAAAAGCAATAAATACCCCTGGCTCATTATAATCTGTAACACCTTTTACAATAAATTCTAAAGAGAACAACGTTTTACCACACCCCGCACCGCCACAAATTAAAGTTGGTCTTCCTTTCGGAAAGCCGCCCAATGTAATCTCATCTAAACCGTTAATTCCGGTTGGGGTTTTAGGCAGCGTTGTTAATTTATTTGCTTCTTTTTTGAGAGCTGTATATTTTGACATAAAATTTTATTTCAATCATTAAACAAACGAAATAACTTAGTTATCTAAATTTCTGTTTATTAAATGCAGCGCATTTTAAGGATAGATTTGATAACTAAATTTTCAAATAATCAAAATAACAATCAAACTACATAAAAAGTTTCCTAAGCAAAATTTATATGTTGTGAATAACCTAAATTCTAAGAGATTCAAAAGAATAACCTATAAGAAGTAATGTAAATTTAAGTCAAAATTAAGATGAGGTAAAAAAGGAGGTGCAAATTGAATTACACACAAAATTTACGCTAAAAAAATTATATATTAAGGCAATTTATAAGCTTGTCTACCTAGTAATCTCCATGCCGAGCCTTGCTTTTGCCATACCAATAGAATACCCAAATGCACTTCACCGGGCTTGCCACCATCATTGGTTTTAGCATGAAGTTCATGGCGAACTAACGCTGTTTTACCAGTAACTTTTACCGTTTGATTTTTATATTCAATGCTTACAAAATCAGAAGAACCGTTTGCAATTGCTTCAACAAAAGCAGCTTTATCTTGTATCTTACCACTAGAATGACCATAGCTTAAATCTGTTGCTGCAACATTTTCTAAAGCAGTTCTTTCACCACTAATTAACGCCAAACGCATATTTTCTACCGCAGCTAAAAGTTTTGTTTCGTCTTTAGATTGAGCTTTAACCATAATACTTACACCTAATAATAAGAATACAATAATTTTTTTCATAACGATTTTATTTGTGAAATAAAGCTACGATAAATTTGATGATTTTAAGCGTCTGTGTAATTTACATAAACCATTAAAAATCAAAGCCCCATACTTAGGGGTTTTGAAATATTTGAGAGTTTGGTTTAAGAATTCTAGTAATCAAACATTCTCCTGCTAAACTTGTTGAGCTCATGAATTTAATCTCGTTGATTTATTAAAAACAAACTAGATTGCATAAATGAAACTTGATGCAAATGTTTTAATTATTGGTGGTGGCTTAGCAGGGCTTACATGCGCTATCCATCTTGGCAAATTAGGGCACAAAGTTTTATTAATTGAAAAAAATCAATATCCGCATCACAAAGTATGTGGCGAATATATTTCTAATGAAGTAATGCACTATCTCAAATGGCTTGAACTAGACATTGAACTCTTAAAGCCAACACACATAACTAAATTTCAGCTCACAACTATCAATGGGAAATCAATAAATGCACAACTACCCCTTGGAGGTTTTGGAATTAGCAGGTATGCTTTTGATGAATTTCTTTTCCAAAAAGCCAAACAAAATGGTTGCACCATTATAAATGATACTGTAGTTGATGTTAAATATAAAGCCGATTTCTTTGATGTTAGTACATTAACCCAGCATTATACAGCAAAAATTGTTTTAGGAGCTTATGGCAAAAGAGCAACATTAGACCATAAATTAAACCGTAGCTTTATTAACCATAAATCGAATTGGTTAGCGATTAAAGCACATTACAAAGGGCAATTTCCTTCAGATTTAGTGGCATTACATAATTTTAAAGGGGGCTATTGTGGTATATCAAAAGTAGAGAATGATACACTTAATATTTGTTATTTGGTTAGTTATGAAACTTTCAAAAAACATAAAGACATCACCACACATCGCGAAAATATATTGTTTCAAAACATCCATCTAAAAGAAATATTAGTAAATAGTACCATACAGTTTGAGGCACCATTAACTATTAGTCAAATTGCTTTCGAAAACAAAGAGCAGGTGAAAAATCATGTAATCATGATTGGAGATACAGCCGGTTTAATACATCCACTTTGTGGAAACGGAATGAGCATGGCCATACATAGTGCAAAAATAGCTGCTACCCTACTTTTAAGTTATCTTAACAATGAAATTACTACTAGAGCGGCATTAGAGCAGCAGTATATAAGGGTATGGAAAAAAACCTTTAGCAACAGGTTGTTTTTTGGGAGGTTATTGGCAAGTATTTTAAAAAACGAAAAATTAGGCGATTTATTAATGAAAGGATTGATTAAATTTCCATCATTACTACCTATAATTATTAAAAAAACGCACGGCAAACCGCTAACAAACTAGAAAACATGTTAATTGATACAACATATAGAAGTAATGCCGAAGAAATAATGGATGATTTTGCATTAGAAGGTGAAATACTTAGAGATGCACTAGATAAAATTGCCAGCATTAATCAACTGTTAGGTGGAAACAAAGTAACCATTCAAGGTGTTAAAGAATTAACGTTCAATACTAAAAAAAAGCAAACTATTAGTGTATTAGATGTTGGCTGTGGCAATGGAGACATGCTAAGGATAATTGCTGATTATGGTATGCACAACAACATAAATTTTAAATTAACAGGCATTGATGCAAATCAATATACTGTAAATTATGCTCAAAAACTATCAGAGGCATATGCAAACATTAATTATCTGTGCGAAGATATATTTGACGATAAGGTGAAGGAGCAACAATACGATATCATATTATGTACCCTAACCTTACATCACTTTAAAGACAATGAGATTTTAACCTTAATAAGCTCATTTAGTAAAAGGGCTACGATGGGCATAATCATTAACGATTTGCACCGCAACAAAATGGCTTACTATTTATTTAAAGCCTTGTGTTTTGTTTTTGGTTTAAATACAATGTCAAGAGAGGATGGCTTAGTTTCTATTTTAAGAGGTTTTAAAAAACAAGACATCTTAAACTATGCAAATCAACTCCATATTAAAAATTTCACTATCCGGTGGAAGTGGGCATTCAGATATCAATGGATTATTAGATCAACATGAGCGTAAAAATTAAAGCCGTTAGCAAAGCCCTACCTCGTTATACAAGGTCTACTGCCCAAATTATTCCATTTTTAGACAACTGGCTTTATGAACAAGATGAGCGATTTGTAAAAAAAGTTAAAAAGCTATTTGAAGGAGCGGGTGTAGATCAACGCTACTCTTTCATGTCACCAGAAGAAGTATTTAGCCATACCAGTTTCGAAGAGCGTAATGAAATTTACATTAGAGAAGGCATAAAACTAGGCATTGAATGTTTAAAAAATGCTTTAACTAAAGCAGAATGGGAACCTCAGACAATAGATTTTTTAATTACGGTAAGTTGTACCGGTATTATGATTCCTTCTTTGGATGCTTACTTAATTAATGAATTGGAGTTAAAGCAAGATATTGTTCGCCTACCTGTTACAGAAATGGGTTGTGCTGCTGGCGTATCTGGAATGATTTACGCCAAGAATTTTCTAAAAGCTAATCCTGGTAAGAGAGCAGCAGTTGTAGCTGTAGAATCTCCTACTGCAACTTTTCAATTGAATGATTTTTCGATGGCTAACATTGTAAGTGCCGCCATTTTTGGAGATGGTGCTGCTTGCGTTTTACTTTCTTCTCATGAGGAGGATGAAGGACCAGAAATTATTGCCGAAGAAATGTATCATTTTTACAATGCAACACAAATGATGGGATTTAAACTAACTAACTCTGGCTTACAAATGGTGTTAGATGTTGAAGTTCCGAATACCATTGAGAAACATTTCTCAGAAATAATCCATCCTTTTCTAACTAAACAAAAGTTAAATATTGAAGATATAAATCACCTAATTTTTCATCCTGGAGGAAAGAAAATTATTCAAATTGTAGAAACTTTATTCGGTACATTAGGTAAAAACATAGATGATACTAAAGAGGTTTTGCGTTTATATGGAAATATGTCTAGTGCAACCGTACTGTATGTTTTAGAACGATTTATGGATGCGAAACCAAAAAAGGGTGAGAAAGGTTTAATGCTAAGTTTTGGACCTGGTTTTTCTGCTCAAAAGATTTTATTAGAATGGTAATGAAAGCAGTAGATATTTTAAACAAACTCCCCTACACCCATCCTTTTCTCTTTGTTGATGAATTAGAAAAAATTGATGAAAATAGCGTAACAGGAAATTACACTTATCACCCTGATTTAGATTTTTACAAAGGGCATTTTAAAGAAAATCCCATTACACCAGGTGTAATATTAACCGAAACAATGGCACAAATTGGCTTAGTTTGTTTAGGTATTTATTTATTATCCTTAGAAAAAGAAAATGGCAATGGTCAAATATGGATGACTTCAGCAAATGTAGCTTACCTCAAACCAGTTTATCCGGGAGAAAAAGTAACTGTAACTTCATTAAAAAAATACTTTAGATTTAATAAATTACAGTGTTACGTTGAAATGAAAAATAATAAAGGAGAAATTGTGTGTGAAGGTACACTGGCAGGCATGTTAGTAGAAAATAATGGAACATAGAGTTGTAATTACAGGCATGGGTGTTGTTGCACCAAATGCAATTGGCCTTAATGATTTTATAGATGCCATTAAAAACGGTGTTTCGGGTATTGAATTCGATCAACAATTAGCAGATTTACAATTTTCTTGTCAGATTGCCGCAAAACCAAAACTAAAAGAAGAGCAGATCTCAACTTGTTTTAGTCCACTAGAATTAAGAAACTTTAATAGCACAGGGATTTTATATGGCGTTATTGCTGGGATGGAAGCTTGGGCAGATGCTGGATTAGCCATTAATGGTAGTAATGAACCAAATTGGGATTACGGGACAATTTTTGGAGCTTGCACTTCAGGCATTGCTAAGTTTCATGAATCTATCTATAAAATTGATGAACAGAATGTTAAAAAATTAGGCAGCACAGTTGTTGCCCAAACCATGAATAGTGGCATTAGTGCATATTTAGGCGGTAAATTAGGATTAGGCAATCAGGTAAGTACTAATTCATCCGCCTGTTGTACTGGTACAGAAAGTTTGATTTTGGCCTTTGAGCGTGTAAAATATGGCCATGCAGTTATAATGTTAGCTGGCTCAACTAGTGATAGCGGGCCCTATGTTTGGGGAGGTTTTGATGCCATGAAGGTTTGTACCTATAAGCATAATGAAAGCCCAAAGCATGGTTCTAGACCTATGAGTAATACCGCAAGTGGTTTTGTCCCAGGAAGTGGTGCTGGTGCTTTTGTTGTAGAATCATTAACACATGCCTTGGCCAGAGGTGCTAAAATATATGCAGAGATTTTAGGTGGCAATGTAAACTCTGGTGGTCAACGAGGCACAGGGACCATGACTGCGCCTAGCCCAATTGCGGTTCAGAAGTGCATTCAAAATGCATTAACAAATGCCCAAATTGATGCTAATGAGGTTGATGTTATTAATGGGCATTTAACAGCTACTGCCATGGATGCACTAGAAATAGATAACTGGGCCAAAGCACTAAATAGAAAAGGTGAAAACTTTCCTTTAATCAATTCGCTAAAGGGAATGGTTGGACATTGCCTAGCTGCCTCAGGAAGTATAGAGTGTGTTGCTGCTGTTTTGCAAATAAAGCATAATTTCATTTTCCCAAATGTGAATTGTGAAGACCTCAACCCAGCAATTACAGATTTAATCAATGAAAATAAAATCCCGCAGCAAATGGTGTCGAAACAAATAAATACCTTAGTAAAAGCAAGTTTTGGTTTTGGAGATATAAATGCTTGCATTGTTTTTAAAAAATACCATAAATCATGAATAGAGAAGAAATTATCGCACTCTTAAAGCCTATTGTTATTACCTATGCACCACCTTCAGCAGCGTTAGATCATATTAATGAAGAAAGTGACTTCATTACCGACCTTAAAATCAATTCTGCTAATTTAGTAGACATAGTATTAGATGTAGAAGAAAAATTTGACATTACTATAGATAATCAATCTATGGAAAAAATGTTAACCGTTAAAGCTGCAATAGATGTGATTAGCGACAAATTAAATGAAAAATGATAGGAAATGATGTAGTTGATCTCTTACAAGCTAGTATAGAAAGTAATTGGAAGAGAAAAGGCTATTTAGCAAAGATTTTTACAACTGAAGAACAACATATTATTCAAAACTCGAAGGACGCCAATGCTACGGTATGGTTATTATGGAGCATGAAAGAAGCAGCTTATAAAATTCACAACCGTAAAACTAAGCTTAGAAATTTTGCACCATCAAAACTCATTTGTAAAATCGATTATCTAAGAAACGGAATAATGGGATCGGTTTCTAGTGGTGGAGAGAAATATTATACTAGTAGTGAAATCAATCTTAATTATATCCATACCATTGCGGCGCAAGAGCAAACTCAACTTGCCTATATTTCTACATCAATTTATGAAATTCCTTACCCAAGTGATTACAGGTTATCAAAACCTGCCTGCATTAGTCATCATGGTAATTACTTAGCATTGGTATACTTTGCAAATCAAGGAAAATGTTGAAAAGATTATAATTATACTACCTGGTAAATGACTATTTTAGTTGTTTAAACCGATATATATTTATGATTAGATATGACTGTCTTTACTTTCTTGAAAACTTTAATATGTTCATCTTAGAAATTAAAAGAACAGATTTACCAAGTGATTCAGAGGCTTCATCTGTATTCAATTGGCTTAGAATAGACAAAGAAACCTTAAACATTACACAGCTTACATTTAGCTCGATGGATTCTGCTGGAGAAATTGAAGAACGCTTTTTTAATGAGGGGTACCTCAAATTCAATCAAACTACAGGAACTTTTATCGAAAAGTACAACTCTGCACAACATCCCCTTGATAGGCGCTTGACTTGGAAAATATCAACGCTACTCTCAAATGCCATTGAAGATTTTATTAAGCAGGTAGTCTAACCACCGAAAGCGCACTGAGCTTTCAGTTACAGGGAGATAGCCATATTACCTGTCGTTTACGCATAATTCCTGGCGAAAAAGACAATAACCTAATTTTTAAGCGAACTACTCGCAATGAGGAGATTTCTGGGACAAAATTAAAAGAAGGACACACTGAATTTAGCTTACAGGGTGATCAAACATTGAAACTAGAATGGTCTAAGCGAGTTAAACGTATGTAAAACCAGCTACAACTAATATGTAGACTTTTATTTTGTCTTTTTTGAAAATCTATAGTTAAGCACGATCATTATAATATCGCAAACTACTGAAAATGCATTAGTGATAGTAATGGGCAGTTCATCTAACAGAATCCCATAATAACACCAAAGTGCATTACCTACCAGCAGAACGAAATACATCACTGGTGAAACAGCTTGCGCTTTTTTATCCTTTAACACTTTTATAATCTGTGGAAGAGAAGAAACTGCAGTTAATACCCCAGCACTAATCCCGATAATAGTCTTGATCTCCATCATACTTTTCCTTCTTTAATCTGGATTTTTCTTTTCTCTTCCTGAACCTGCTTTGCCGCATCAATCGAATGAGAAGTATGGATGTCCTCATCCTTTTCTGCTTTATCAGAGAGCAGCTGATAGTACTGATGTAGCACGTCTAGCTCTTCTTCGGTCAAATCCTCAATATCTACCATGCGGTTACTGGCATGTCTACTAGCTGCGATTAGTTCATTAAGCTTTAGTTGAATTGCCTTACCATCCTTGTTCTGTGATTTCTGGATTAGAAATACCATTAGAAAAGTAACAATCGTTGTACCGGTGTTAATTACCAATTGCCATGTATCGGAAAAATAGAACACAGGGCCAGATATCCCCCAAAATAGCACAATGCCAAAAGCAGTAATAAATGCTGATGAACTCCCAGTCCAAGAAGTAATAGCTGTTGCAGCCCTGTCAAAAAAATTACCATTTTTCTTTTTGCTTTTTTTCATTTCTCTTTTGTTTTTATTTCTAGATATCCTACCCAAAACAGGGATATTTGGTCATATTCCCAAGCTAAACAACCGTTAGGCAAACTTTGTTTCCTGTACCATGCGACACCTTGATTATTTGATAACCTTAAGTAATAACAATCCATCTTTTACCAAGTCTTAATCCTATAATTTATTACTACTTTTCTATATCATTGAAAAAATGCAGAAACTTTTTGCTAATTTGTTATGTTCTCTTGGAGGTTTTGAACGTTAATTAAGCAAAATAAAAAACATACTGTAGGTACAAAGATTCAACAGTTTCACCAAGAGCTTAACTATGAATAACTTAAACATTTTTTTATAATGATAAAAAAAACAAGTGTTTTAATTATAGAAGATAACGATCATATTAGAGAAAGCACGGCAGAACTTTTAGGTTTGGCTAATTATGAAGTGTTTAAGGCAAAAGATGGAAAGCAAGGAGTAGATTTCGCTGTAAAACTGCTTCCTGATATTATTCTTTGTGATATTACTATGCCAGAATTAGATGGATATGGTGTATTGCATATGCTGCATAAAACCCCAGAAACATCAGCTATCCCCTTCATCTTTATTACTGCAAAATCTGAAAGGCTAGATTACCGCAAAGGCATGGAAATGGGCGCCGATGATTACCTTGCAAAACCTTTTAATGATATGGAATTGATGAATGCCATAGAGACTAGGTTAAATAAGAAAAATAAAGAGAAGGATTTTTACAGTCATTCGTTAGAACAAATTGACACGCTATTACACCAAAAAGGATTTGAAGAACTTCGAGATTTAATTGCCGAACGCAAAATTAGACGTATTCACAAAAAACAAACGGTATATTATGAAGATGATAGTGTAAATGGGATATATCTTGTAGTAAGTGGGCGCATAAAAACTTTCAGGTTGGCAATGGATGGTAGAGAGCTTTTGACTGGCATCTATCATAAAGAACAGTATTTTGGCGTACCTTCTTTTCTTTCAGGTCAAGCATATCAAGAATCTGCAGAAGCGATGGAAGATAGCTCAGTATGCCTATTACCGAGTGAAATGATAGATAAGCTATTAAACAAATATCCAGCTGTTGCACTAAATTTCATTAAACTATTATCAAATAGCATATTAGATAAAGAGGAACAGCTATTGCAATTAGCTTATAACTCCGTGAAAAGGAGAATTGCCCAAATTTTGCTTCGACTAAATTCAAGTAACAAAGCCAACGACAGTAACATTATCAAAATCTCCAGAGATGATTTGGCTTCGATGGCAGGAATGGCTACCGAAACAGTAAGCAGGGTGTTGAGTGATTTTAAAGATCAGGGCTTAATTGAGAAAACTGGAAGCCAAATTCATTTAATTGATGAAACAAAACTACAAAACATAAAGAACTAACACTTCATCTTATTGGTTTGAAGCATAATCTAACGTTAGTCTACATAGCACTAAATAGTTATGAACTAAAAATTGTAAGCTTCTTTTCAATGTAAAGGCGCCTTAATTTTCATAGTTTGCAACAATTATGATAGATAACACAAATTAGGATAGTACGATGTTATCTTTTTATTAAATATTTAACAAAAAACCTTCTTCTTTGACCTTTAAGGCCTGTAATCCAAAAATGTGATCTTAATCACGTTTTCTCAAATTTACAATCATTTTTAATGAGGGGTGCTTAGTATATGTTTGTGATACTATTCACAGCATAAATCTTATAGGCATGGAAAATTTCAACACAAAAAGTATCTATACTTTAGCACTCCGCACCCTTAGCCTTTGTGCACTATTATTTTTCTTTTCTGCTTTTACCAACAGTACAGGTACAGCATTAATGTACAAAAGCAACGCTGAATCAAAAATGAAATTATCTGGTTATTCAAAATTAAATAACTGGACTATGGGCTTTAAGAGTTTGAATAGTGAAGGAAGCTTTATTATAAAAGATGGAGAGCTAGATAGAATAAGTGAGCTTAAATTCGATATATTAACAAATATAGTAACAAATGAGGGTGAAGAATTAGACTCAGAGCTATATACTTTATTAACCAATGGAGAAGCTCAAAAAATCTCATTCAAACTTACAAGACAAATGGTATTGCCAATTATGAAAAAAGTACACCTTGTAGGAGATTTCACATTTGCAGGAGAAACGCATTCAGTAAGTCTATACCTAGACTATGAAGTAGATCAAAATAAAAATGTAAAATTTAACGGTACAAACACAATTTTACTAAGCAACCTTATTACTTCGGCAAATAAAGCTAAGTTAAAAGCATTGAAATGTAATGACCTGTTAACTTTCACGTTAGCACTTAACCTAGATGCTAAATCTTAAATTACATCAACCTATTTATTAAAATCTAGCGTTGTTATCTTTATCCAAGCCTTCATTTAACTAAAATAGTTATAATAATCCATCTGCTTTTTTCTGAATAACTTTAATGATCTCATCTAATTCTATGGCAGAATCAACGAGTCTTTTCACAATTTCTTGATTTGCCTCTATTTCTTTTGTTTCAAAATCAAGTAATTCTGACAAGCTCATAATATTACATAATGGAGCCCTTACCACATGAGACTGCATCCATGAAATTTCATTTAATTTTTTGTTCTGTTCTTCTATCTGGTTAATGTAATTGGTCTGATCAGTAATATCCTGCATGGCGCCAATCATCTTTATGGGTTCGTCCTGTTTATAAATGATAAATCCTCTATCAAATACATCTTTATAAGAGCCATCCTCACATCTGAACCGGTAATTGTCTTGCATTCTAAATTCTTTCTTTTTAATGCGTTCATTGAGATTAGACATCACCATATCTATATCAGCTGGATGTACATGTTCTCGCCAAAAATCTATAGTAGTTTCCAGATTCACATTGTGACCAAATATTCCTTTAAGCCCTCGGTTCCATATCACCATATTACTTGCAAAGTCCCATTCATAAATGGCATCACTTGTAGCTTTTGAAACAGTATCATAGCGTTTAATACTTTCTTCAATTTCTTTTTCGATCTCTACCCTATGTGTAATATCCCTTGAGTTTGAAATTATTCCTCCAACTGCTGGGTCGTCTGTTAGGTCAGTAAGAATGGTCTCAATCCACCTGTATTCGTCGCCTTTGCCTTTAAACCTAAATGGTGCTACCTCTATTCGTTTATGTTCACTTAAAGATTTAAATTGTACTATAATCTTACCAACATCATCTTTATGCACAAAATCGAATACATTTCTCCCAATATAAACTTCAGGAGATAAACCCCATATAGATTTTGTTGAGGGACTCACATACAGGTAATTTCCAGTTTTATCCATAACTGCGATAAGATCTGCTCCCTCTTGCACCAATGCTTTAAATCGTAGTTCGCTCGCTTTTAATGCAGCTTCGGCATTAAGGTTATTGGTAATATCAACAATTAGGGTTAGCCTTGCCTGTTTATGATTAAAAAGTATCGAGTTGCTCTGAATGTTTACATAAATAACTTCTCCATTTTTTTTAATATGTCGCCAGGTCTTCCTTTCTATCTGTTTATCGTGTTTAATCTGGTTTATCGTTTCCTTTAAAATCTCAAAATCTTCTTCATTCCTTATATCCCGAAGTGTCATTGTAAGAAATTCTTCCCTACTATATCCGTAATGTTCAATTGCTGCATTATTTACATCCATAAACTGCAAAGTCTCAATATCGTATACCCATTGTGGTAAAGGACTAAGATTAAATAACTTACGGTAACTTTCTTCGGATTGGTTTAGCTTCTGATTAATTATTTCACGCTCAATACTATACACAATGCTTTTATGTAGGTTGGTAAGCGTGAGTTCATCCTTTAATAAATAATCTGAAACACCTAAATAAAGCGTCTTTACACCATAATGCTTGTCATTATAACCTGTTAATACAATAATGGGTACACCTTTAGCAATTTCAACAATATCTGTTACTAAAGTACCACCTAAGGCATCAGGCAAGGAAAGGTCAAGTAAAATCACACTGAGTGCAGCTTCACTAGTGATCATGTGTTTTGCTTGAGAAAGCGTTGTAGCATTTAGAACATCTGGCTCATCAAAAATCTCGGTTAAATAGTCTTCTATAAGCAGAAAATCTCCTGCATTATCTTCTATCACTAGTATACGTAATTTTGAAGACTCAGACATTCTTAAACTTTAGGTAATTGAACTACACTTATCCAAAAGTCTTTAATTGAAGCAATTGCTCTTATAAATTCTTCTGAATCTACAGGCTTTGTAATGTAACAGTTTACATTATTCTGATAAGAATTCATGATATCTTTCTCAGAAGAAGAAGTTGTTAGCATAACCACTGGTATATGTTTCAGATTTTCTTTTGATTTGATAAATTTAAGTACTTCATGTCCATTTATCTTTGGAAGGTTTACGTCTAACAACACCAGATCTGGAGTTATAGAGTTGCTATATTTCCCTTTTTTTTCTAAATATTGGATGGCCTCCCAACCATCTTTAACAACAAAAAGTTTACTGTTAATCCGCCCTTCCACTAAGGCTTCGGTTGTTAATAGGATGTCTCCTTCGCTGTCTTCAACTAACAAGATTAAAGCTGGTTCGGTCATTTTCTAGTGGGTTGTAGTACAAAAATCTTTTAATTGAATCTATATATTTTTTTTTAAAAAGGTAAGCTAATTTTTTAAGTTAAGCAAATCCTTTATATTAATGATGTGACTATTGTTTATCATTATTCTTAGTAATTGTAAAAGTAAAAATTGAGCCTTTGTCCAGCTCAGATTCTACCCAAAGTTGAATGTCATATTTTTCGGCAATTTTTTTACAGATAGCCAATCCAATTCCTGAACCAGAATATTCGGTATTATTATGTAATCTTTGAAAAGCTAAAAATATTTTGTCGAAAAATTGAGGGTCAATACCGATACCATTGTCAATTACGGAAATTTTCCAATACGTTTCCTCTTCCTCTGCAATGATTTTAACTATGGGTTTCACATTTTCCTTTTGATATTTTAGCGCATTACCAATCAGATTTTGTAGCATTTGCTGCACAGGCATTCTTATAGCTCTCACCGTTGGCAGGTTCTCCGCTATAACCTGAGCTCCTTTTTCTTCAATAGTTGTTTTGCAGAATTGAACCACTTGGTTAACAACTTCATTTAGATCAACCAACTCTAAGTGTTCCTTCTTTTTTCCAATTCTAGAATATTCCAATAGATCTAAAATAATACGTCTCATCCGCACAGCACCATCTACTGCAAAATTTATGTATTGCTTAGCTTTGTCATCAAGCTGATCTTTATATTTTTTCTCAAGTTGCGTTAAAAAACTGCTTACCATCCTAAGTGGCTCCTGTAGATCGTGAGAGGCAATATAGGCGAACTGCTCTAATTCTTCATTCGAATAAGCTAGTTCTTTTGCCCTTTTTTGAAGTTTATATTCTGCATTCTTAATCGCTGTGGCATCTCTGGCGATACAATATATTAGTTTTTCCTTTTCTTTCCATCTCGCAGACCAGATCATCGAGACTTCTTTGCCATCTTTTCTAATAAATCTGTTTTCAAAATTGGTACTCTGCTCTCCGTTAATAATTAGTTCAATAACTGGGTCAATACCTGCTATATCATCTTGGTGTACCAAGTTTTTTAGATTACAGCCAATCAGTTCAAAAGGTTCGTAGTCCCACAATGTTTTCGCTGCTGCACTAATTTTCACGAAATTGCCTTTTCTATCCAGCGTACAAATTACGTCTACAGAATAATCCATAATATCCTGAAGTTCAGCACTGCTTTGCTCCAATTGATGATTAATGGAAACGATAGAAATATTCTGCTTTTCAATCTGCATAATCATGTAATTGAACGACTCTGTTAACCGCCCTAGTTCATCAGATCCCACCTCTACTGCACGAACAGAGTAATCTTTATCATCGGAAATTGCTCTTGCAGTTTCAGCTAATTCTAAAATTGGGCCTGCAATGCGTTGCTGAAGCTTTAATGAAAGAAAATAAGCCCAACAAGAGATAAGTATAATAATTAGGATTACTACCGCAGTGTAAACTTTAAATCGTTCATAAAGCGTTTTCATGTCATACTTTATATAAAGTGTGCCTAATTGTTTATTGTATTGTACAATTGGCTGGAAAAGTGTAATAAAATTGTTTTGATATTGAGACCCATTACTTCCTACTTTTTTTGGAAAAGCATCAGCAGGGGCATTTATTGGATATTGGGCAAATAAATGGTTTTCTTTATCATAAAGAGCAGCAACTAGAATCCGGGGTTCTGATTTTAAAGCAAGTAAAATTTCTGTGGCATCCTTATGATCTTTAAAAGCTAAAGAGGCTGTACTATTTATAGCAACAATTTTTCCAATCGTAGAAAGCCTACTTAAAGAAGATTTGCGAAAAGAATAATATTCGTAAGAAAAAAATGCAATACAGGCCAAAAGCAAAACAGATGCGCTATTGACCAATATCGCTGTCATCAATTTTCTTTTAATCGAAACATTTTTTCCGAACATAGATTAATTTTTTACTTTAGTAACTGTAGCTAGCCTTAATAGCTTTGAACTTATAGAGAGATCTGTGAGGTTAGCTGCATCAACATTAATCTTAAAGCCAACTTTATTGTCCGAAAGAACAAAGCCAATGATTCCTCCTAACTGTATAAACTTAGACGCATCACCAACAGTAAGGATATTCTGGTTTTTAAGCCTTATCAGTACTTCTTCCATCTCATTTTGGTTTTTAAGATTAATGTACAAAATATGGCAGGTTTTAATATCCTTTACACTATCAAAGTGGCGAACAATAATCGGATGTCCTTTTACAGACTCATCCCGAATAGTTTCTTCTAAAAAACTTCCAAAAGGGTTTTCACCTAATATACCGATAATGAAAGGATCCTTTTCATTTTTAAAGGATTTATTTGGCCAAGCAACAAATTGCGTAAAATTATAAAGAAAAACCGCCTTTAACTGATATTCGTTAGGAGTATCTTCTATATCAGGATTCTTCATTCCGCTCAAAAGAAACAAAACCAGTACCGAGCACCAAATTTTAATTGTTAGCTTCTTAAGCTGGATAAATAGTCTAACTATCCTCATTGCCTTTGTATATTTTGTTTTAATTGCCAAATTCTACGTGTTGTTGTTTTAATCGATCTGGGTTGGCATAATAATTCCATATTTTTAATTCTCATAAAGTTGATGCTAAGGTAATCAATCCTTAATAGGTCAAAAAGATATAGGTAGGCAACTTACCAATAATGTATGGTTAAATTTAAAGAATTTAAATATATAAAGTTTGGGCCACTGCATTTTGTATAAGGCCCAATAAAAGAAATGGAAGAACTAAAGCAACAAGCCTAATCTTAGCATTTTTGGGACCCATAAATAATATTATATTTGGTTAAGCATATTAAATTTAAAAAAGAAATTGAATTAATACAAGCGATTTTTTATACAAAAAAGAGCGCACTTCCAGAAAATAGATAATTTTTATATCTTACGCTATTGATTAAAACTCTAATAAGAGTTTTTTTTTGTAAAGCATTATGGATAAAAAGCACTTTAAAATTTTGGTCATTGAAGACAACCCTGGAGATGTTGCATTAATCGAAATATTTTTAAATGAGCAGATTTTAAATCCTACCCTCGTTTATGCAGAAAATTTTAATCAGGCTGTAGAGGCATTGTCCAACCAAAATGCAGATTTTGATGTAGCCTTATTAGATCTTTCCCTCCCTGATAAAAGTGGACAGGCATTAGTAACTGAGATGCTTGAGCTTAGTTCACAGTGTCCAATTATCATCTTAACAGGACACGGAGATATTGATTTCAGTATTAGATCTATTTCTCAGGGAATTTCCGATTATTTGATCAAAGATCAATTAGATGCCAGCATGCTTTATAAAAGTATCATCTACGCGGTTGAACGAAAGAAAACTGCAATTAAACTTAACGAAACTGAAATTGCCAAGGCCGAGGTAAGCTTTTCTTTAGCAAAGGAAAAGGAATTAAGTCAATTGAAAAGTAGTTTTTTATCAATGGCTTCTCATGAATTTCGTACACCATTAAGTTCTATACAACTTTCAGCAATACTTATTGACAAATATCTACAGCTTTCCGATAAGGAGAATATTTTAAAGCACGTAAATATGGTTAAGGCTGACGTTCATAATCTCAACACCATTTTAAATGAGTTTCTTTCATTAGAAGGCATAGAGGCAGGGAAAGTAGGTGTACAGCTTAAAAATTTTGACTTGGTGGCTTTGGCCCAAGAAATTAAAGAAGAAATGCAAATGTTGGCTAAAAATAATCAAATACTCAACTATAGGCATATTGGTAATGCATACGATGTTTTTTTAGATCAGCATCTTTTAAGGAATTGTTTAATTAACCTTCTTTCTAATGCTATTAAATACTCTGGCGAAAATTCAATTATTGAATTAATAACAGAAATTAACGAAGAACATTATAAAGTAACGGTAACAGACAATGGTATCGGAATACCACAAGAAGATCAAGAGCAGTTGTTTGGTGCTTTTTTTAGGGCATCCAATACGGGTACTATCCCAGGAACTGGTCTAGGTCTCAACATTGTTCTTCGGTATGTAAACTTAATGAATGGCGAGCTAGACTGTAAAAGCACAGAAAATGTAGGCACTACTTTTACAATGTTATTTAAAAATAAATAAGTGTCAATTCTGGTTTAACCTATGTTGCCTCTTTTTCATTTGACCGATAATTTGAACCTATTACATGAAGGTATTTAATAGATTAAACTAGTGATTAGACAAATAGCGTACATTTGATATTTCCCTCCCAATTCTACTAATCAGTTCCTTATCGAATATTAACCCCCTACAGTCGGCAGATTCGTCACAGGGATAATCGATGTTGCCATATTTGAAGAGCTCCCTTGCAGAGATTGCCCCCCATGCACTACCCTGTTCATCCAAAAAAAGCTCACCCACCAATGCACCCTTGAAAAGCACCATAAAACCAATATCCCCAACTGGACGGATGTTTAGGTTAATTAGTCGATTATTTCTGCTGATCAAGATATTGAAGGCATTCATGATGACTGGGTTAAACTCTAATAACAAAAGTATTCCTAATTTGTTTATCAGCCTAAAAAAACACATTAAATGAGATTGTTTATCCAACCCGAGAATCATATACGATTACTTTTTCCCAAAAATGTTGATATTGTTTAATCGCATCTAGGTGTGTGGGATGGTTCTCGTAAATGCCAATATCATTAAGGTTCTTGAAAGTTGCAATTAGGTTGTAGGTAAATGAATTATCTACTACATCCCTTTGATTGGTATTCGCTGACCTTCCATATCGCAACGATTTAACAATTGGTATGGTTTTCAATAGCTCAAAAAAAGCCGCAAATTCATTAATCTCCTGCTCGCTTAAATCTTTCTTAAGCCAGAATAAAACATAGTGCGTAACTTCTTCATCAACAAAACTATTTCTTTCCATATTTGATTTTTTAAGAGCGAGGGGTTAAACTTGTTATACAACAATAATGTAAATATACATTCTTAAAGAAGTTTGGCGTAACCATTTCTTCTTTTTTGCCTTTGGTTCTGTTTATTTGGTCATCTATATTTTTATGGATATTTTTGATATAATTTGAATCTTAACCTAGTCATTTAACATAGATATGAATACCACCAACATACACAATGAGCGTATTGCAAAAATGACTTTTGCCTCAGTTTATCCTATGTATCTCACAAAAGTGGAGAAGAAAGGCAGAACAAAAGAAGAGTTGCATCAGGTAATAACATGGCTAACTGGCTTCGATAATGAGAGGCTAAAAGACCTAATTGAAAAAAAAGCAACTTTTGAAACATTCTTTCAACTGGCCTCACTAAATCCAAATGCAAACCTTATCACAGGAATAATCTGTGGGTATCGTATTGAGGAAATTGAAAACCCTCTAACCCAACAGGTTCGATATCTGGACAAGTTAGTGGATGAATTAGCAAAAGGAAGGAAAATGGAAAAAATATTGCGAGGTTCGTAAGCAGAATTAGCACCATGTAATGTAAATGCAAGCTGTCAATTTAATGTATAACCTTAGCCATTATTTTAACGTAACATCTAGGTAAACAGAATGACGCCCGTATGTTTCATAAAATGGTTTAAAAACTACATCACCAATTGTAAATTGTAAAGCTTTAGGGTCACCTTGAATTGTTTTACTTATATCTCCGACATCTAAGGTTACTTTACGCCACTCCTTTCTTGCTTCTGGTTCCTGGGCTGCAAGCAATATCGGCCCATAAAACAGACTGGCTATGTTCTGCTGATCCATAACGGGATCCAAGTGAAATTGGAATGGCATTTTCAATTCTATAACATCTCCATCTTTCCATTTGCGGCTTATTTTTAGGTAAGTGCCTGGCTTAGCTTGAAGTTTTTGTGTTACACCGTTTATCTTTACAAAGAACCCTTTGGTAGCCCAACCAGGTACACGCACATTGAGCTCGAATTCTCCACTACCTTTAATAGTTAAACGAGTATTATCTTCCTTTGGAAAATTTGTTGTCTGCTCTATCCTTACTTTGCGTTCTGTCCATTCTAGTGTCGAGGGTATATATAGGTTAACATAAAGCGCTTGGTTATTTTTACTTTTAAAGTAAATTGAATTTTGCAGCTTGGTACTACTCTCTATTGCTGTACCATTGCAACACGTAAAGCCTGTCATATCCGGATTGCCAAATTGTTTAATAGATCCTGGTCTAAGCGGTACATGATAAGTATTGGCAGCGCTATTTTCTGCTACAGAAGCAAGGATATGGTTGTACAATCCACGCTCGTAATAGTCCATTAACTCTGCCCGTTGATCGAACAAAAACAGGTCACTGGTTAATTTTAGCATATTGTAAGTAGCGCAGGTTTCGTTCTGTCCATCAGAAGAGAAACCATTTTCATACAATGTTCCTGGCTGACTAATGAAACATTCTGCATTTGCAGGATTACGTGCACCAGCAACTCCTCCAATGCTATACATATAATCATTAACGATTTTATACCAGAAGTTATCGGCCACTTTGTAATATTCCGGATTATTAGAGGCACGATACATTTCGATACTCCCTACAATTTGAGGAATATGCTGATTAGCATGCAACCCGCGAAAAATATCTACATTTTTAGCCAGTCCATGTGAATGTTTGGTATCGCCATAAAACACTTTGATATTATCAAATAATTGCGCTGTTTTGAGTGCATTAGGTTTACCCGTAATTTGGTAAAGACGGGCCATTGCCTCATTCATACCTCCAAACTCACCTGCAATGTAGGTATTCCACATCTTTATAAGCGTCTCCGTTGGCAATTTACTTAAGCGGGCATACACCCAATCGCTCATACCAGTGGCTGTTTCGAGCGCTTTTTTATTGCCACTTACTTCATATACATCAATTAAGCCTGCTAAAATCTTATGCAATGTATAATATGGTGCCCAAATCTGGCTCTTTTGTCCCCCATACTTGGCCCCGTTTTCTAACATGATAAATTGATCTGGAGGATAGGCGCTGATGAATCCTTTTCCCCAGTTCCAATAATCGGTACGAATGCCTCCATCAGTAAGATCTGAATCATAACTGGATTTCCCAGGACCATAAGGCACAGCTGTAGGATCAGAAACATGCATGGCACCTGCTTCTTTAGCCTTTCCGGATAATTGAGACAATTCGTAAAGTGTATTTACCATTTGCTCCATTTTTTTGGAGAAATTGGCTTGTAATGCTTTGTCATAACCAGTGCCCGCATAAGCTTGCGCTATTGCCGTAAGGTAATGACCTGTAGCATGCCCTCGTAATTTGGTTTCCTGACTGTCCCACACTCCTAAAGGCTTTGCTCCTTCAGGTTGTTTTTGACCAAAAGCATGGCGAAACATATAAAGAAAGGAGTTAGGATCGGTTTTAGCTAATGTGCTAATAAACTTATCTCTATTCTCGATAAATTTAGTTTCGTGGCCATGAGCATCGGTTTTCAGAAAAACTTGATCCAAATTAAACGCCATTAGCTTTGCAACCGGTAGAGTTGATTTATTGGATGGTTTTACTGTGATAAATGCCTTTGGTTGAAAATTCGTACCTGCCACACGTCCTGTAATGGTATAACTTCCGGGTTTAAGAACAGCATTATTATCAGTAGCAGAAGGCCATATTACACGTACTTTTGGGCCTTTCCTTGTATTTTGATAAATTCCCTGTATATAACTTGGCAATCGAGGCAAATTTCCTACTGCTGTTTCTACTTCTACGTTAGCCACTTGCACCAAATATCTATTATAAAGCTGTGCTTCGTTTGGAGAAAAATAAGGAAGATCATCCTCACGCTTGGCAGTGGTATTTACCACACCTTGGTTGGTGCCTTTTTGAGAGTTGTTGTAAATCCCAGCAACTTGTCTTTTACTGAGGGGAATGCGATAAATTCGAAAATCGTGAATCATAGCATTCAGATATGGATCTCCAGGTAATAATGATTTCCCAATATATAAGAGCTTTTCTTTTGGTTGAAGGCCGAATACAGCGGTTAGCTCCGATGGAATATCCTTAACCTCACCCACTGGCTTACCATCAACATAAGCAGTCATAGATTTTGAAGGTATATCTATCACTACGGTAAGATGAACCCATTTATTTATTTCTATGGCCGGAGAAACCAGTCCATTTTTATTATCTTTTTCTGTTGTTATTGATACTTGGTAGCCATTTTGGGACTTTGTGCCCACAGGCGCAGCAAAAAAGTGTTTGGTAGCATCCTTTCCAAAATCAAAAAAATGTTGACCAACTTGCTTTGACCGTAAATAGATCCATCCAGATATGCTTAGTGATTCTACATCTGTTAACGCTTCTCCTGGGATGGTAACAAAAGTATTGTTATCCCCAGTGAGCAACAAAACCTTTCCAAACCTATCGTCTTTCACAAATTTGATTTCGGAACCCTGATATTTGGCATGCAAATTATTCCGAGACCAGTCTTTTACATCTCCGTTAAATACATAACGTGCAATCATTCCCGTTTCACCGATCCCATCTAATATCTGATCTCCATTTTGCGCCTGAACGGTATTAATGCCCTGAGACAAAACAGCAACAAACAGGATGAAATGGAAGAATACTTTGTACATTTTCATATTAAATCTTTGAGCAATAACCTTATTATAAACTAATCTGGGTAACAAATGATAAACTTAGCAGAATTGAACATAAAGATTAGACTTCTATATCCCAATTCATTTAAATAGATAATTCTTTATAAAATTATGAAAAGTGCACCTGTTTCTTTAAGTCTATTTTAGCTAATAATCACATGATATTAACAGGTATGCTATCCAAAACTAAGAACATACATTGTTCAACCATTGCTAGGTCCTGATGGCTGAGAAACAGTTTGGTTTGATAGAAAATATTTAGTCTATTAAAATTTGTCTGCCTTAATTTTTATTTTCCAGCGGCAACTTGATAAGTTAAGATATCAGTTCCTTTACAGCCAAAAATCCAGCTTTTTATATCTTTTTTAATAACGAGGTTTTTATCGTTATTAAAGCGACTATAGGCCAAGTAATCTTTATCTACTTTCTTGTCTATTACGTACATATGCCAAAAGTTAAAGCCAGAAGGAAGCGAGATAATTACTTTTCTGCCAGCAGCCAATTCAGCATCAATGGTTTTGAATAACCTCTCAAACGGAAAACCATCACCTCTTTTGATATTAAACTGATGTTTGAATTTTAAACCTGAAATGATTTTGCCGTCAAAGTTTCCAAAAGTTCCATCGGTTTTCTCTTTCCAATTGGTTTGAAGTCTGTAATCATCAGAAGGAATACGCTTATTAAATTTCAGCACCATTTCAATAGACATGGGTATACAAGAGCTGTTATAAATTTGTCGATGATTAAACGCTACATCGTGTAAAGATTTGGTGTTTGTATTTTTAGCTAAATCTTGCTGAGCATAATTAAATGAGCTAATACAGCAAAGTGATAGAAAAATTAGGATACAGCATTTTTTCATTTCAAGGTCGGCTAAAGAGAGATATGGAGTAAAAAATAACATTTTAAAAATAGTAAAATTTAATGAAGCCTCTATTTAAATGTTGCTCACAAGAAATACATTAAGAATAAATACTTTTTGCGCTTATGTTGTTTGAATTTTGCAATTATCTGTTTGAAGCTCACTAACACTGCCCCCTCAATTACCATCACATTTGTATTATAAAACTTATCAATTATGAACACAAGAAAAACATGGTTTATTACAGGAGCTTCAAAAGGATTGGGACTCACACTAGCAAAAAAATTATTAGCTCAAGGTTATAACGTTGCCGCTACTTCTAGAACAATCGATGCATTGAAAACAGCAGTGGCAAATGAAACGTCAAACTTTTTGCCCTTAAGTATGAATATCGTAGATGAAACTGATGTGCAAAAAGCAATTGATCAGGCCATTGCTCATTTTGGAAGCATTGATGTTGTTGTAAATAATGCTGGATACGGACTAATGGGCGGCTTAGAAGAACTATCTGATAAAGAAGCGAGAGCAAATTTCGACGTAAATGTATTTGGTTCACTAAATGTAATTCGCAAAGCACTCCCTCATTTAAGGTCACAACAAAATGGGCATATCTTTAACATTTCTTCTATCGGGGGTTTTTCAGGTGGCTTCCCGGCATTCGGGATCTATTGTGCTACAAAATTTGCAGTTCATGGATTTACAGAGTCATTATCCCATGAGGTTAAGCCTTTCGGAATCAACGTATCGTTGGTGATGCCAGGATATTTCAGGACTAACTTCCTAGATTCAGTTTCTATCGTAACGCCTAAAAATGAAATTGATGCCTATGTTAATGTAAGGGAAATGCAAACTGCACATCAGCAAGAAATTAATGCAAACCAACCAGGAGATCCCGAAAAGGCAGCAGATGTGATGATCGCTGTAGCACAGGAAAAAGATCCTGCTGTACATTTATTTTTAGGGGCTGATGCCTATCAAATTGCCGACAATAAAATAGCATTGATAAAAAAAGACATGGAAACTTACAGGCAAACTGCAACGGCTACAGGATTTGACAGTTAATGTTTTAAATTTACAATATGGAAGCAACAGAAACACTAGAAGATTTTTACATGAATAAATTCAATCTTAAATACGATGGGGTAAACAACGACCTTGGTCACTTCAATGTTTTTAAGATGGAAGAGTGTTATCTGCCCGGACGACCGCCTATACAGTACAGTCGCCGGGACTTCTATAAAATAACATTAATGCGTGGACGGCACCTTTATCATTATGGAGATAAAACCCTTGAAGTAAATGGAAGTACGTTGATTTTTTTCAATCCACAGGTGCCATATACCTTTGAGCGGTTAACAGAAGATGATGGTGGATATTTTTGTATCTTCAAAGAAGCTTTTTTTGCAGAGCACATTCGCGGCAGTCTTAAAGACCTACCAATGTATGCTGTACATGGAAAACCTGCTTATGTACTAACCCAACAGCAAGATGAAGCCTTTGAACTGATTTTCAAGAAAATGCTCCAGGAGTTAGACTCTAATTACGTATTCAAGTACGACCTTATCCGAAATTATATCCTAGAGCTGATTCATGGTGCTTTGAAACTGCAACCTTCAGAAACACTTTATAAACATGCAGATGCAAATGCCCGCATCACTGCCGTTTTTACAGAATTACTAGAGCGGCAATTCCCAATTGAATCTCGCGATCAGCAATTCTTTTTACGCTCAGCTAAAGACTTTGCAGAAAAGTTAAATGTGCATACCAATCACCTAAACAGGGCCATTAAAACTGCTACAGGTAAAACAACAACATCGCATATTGCAGAAAGAGTTACAACAGAGGCGATAGCCTTGTTAAAACATACAAACTGGAATATCTCAGAGATAAGCTATAGTTTAGGGTTTGAAGAACCCTCACATTTTAATCACTTTTTTAAAAAACAAACCAGCTTAACACCAAAAGCTTACAGGCTTTAATACTTCATCAATCAAGGGACTAGCTCATCGTTTTCATATCACCAAAAGCAGGCAAAGAAAACGAAATGGTTATCTGATGGTCTTTTACAACAACTCGCATATCTCCTCCGTTTAAATGGATATATTCACGGCAAAGATGCAGACCCAAACCAATGCCTTGTTCATTATTTGTTCCTGGAGTGCTAAAAAATTCCTGAGAGTCCAGTGCTTCAAGTTTATTGGTGATATCTTCTTGTGTAACATTGCCCACACTCACCTGCACTTCTCCAGCCTGCTGTTTCATCATAATATTGATTACGCTGTTCTGCGGACTAAATTTTAGGGCATTGTCAATCAGGTTACGAAGAACCAAGTTTATTTCATTTACATCAGCAAAAACATTGCAGGTACCAGAGATATCCGTTACTAGCTTAACCTTCTTGCTTATTGATAGAGGTTGGTATACCAATATCAGCTTTTCTGCCATAGCACCCAAATCAAAGTTTTCAGGATTTGAACCCGGCATTTCCATCTGTCCTTTCGCCCAATAAAGTAAATTATTAAGGGTAAGATGAATCTGATCAACATTTTTCCGCGTTTCTTGAAGCAACATCTTTAGCTCTTCAAAATCTAGCATATCGTTGTCATTCAGCTCTAATATGCTAACCAAACTATTGAAGGGACTACGCAGATCATGGGCAACGATAGAAAACAACTTATCCTTCTCTGCATTTGCTTTTGATAGTTTCTGGGTGCGCTCCTCTACAACAAACTCCAATCTTTCATTATGCAACAGAATCAGTTTCAAATTTTCTTTTTCAACTCGTTTCTTCTCTTGCCTAATGTGGTTAAACCGATCACCAAGCGCAAATGATAGAAATAACATTTCTATGGTCGTCCCAATAGGCCCTACCTCATAGGATAGATCATAATAGGGAATAACGCCGGTAAGACCCAGCAATGCAATAATAAAGGAAATCCCTACTGCAAACCACGCAATTAGGTAGTATAAAGCGGGTTTCAAGCCCTTACGATAGGCACACAATCCGGCATACCAAGCCACTATACAACTTATAAACGAAAGGTAATTTACTAGTACTGCCAAAATGGATTTACCACCAAAAATTGCAATGATGAATAAAATAATCCATAAAATTATCATCACTTTATAAACCAAAATTAGTTTTGGCACACGCTCTTTAATCCCTAAGAACTGCCAAGAGAAGAAATATGCCGCGAGTGTTGCTAAACTGGCAAACACATGTGGATACATGTTAAGAAATTTTCGAAAATCAGGCCCAAGAATGTAACCATGACCTCGTATGTACAGTACCACATAAATAAATAGGGCGGCTATATATATCGAATAATATAAGTATGTTCTATCTTTTACACTAATGAAGAGAAAGATATTAAAAACAAAAAGCATGATTAAAATACCCGAGTAAACCGACTCAAAACCTACTTTATAATTACCAGATGAAATAAGGGATTTAGCATCAGCAATTTTCAAAGCCAACAACATAATATTATCAGTACGTACTTTCAGGTAAACGTCTCTTCCTTGGTCTGTGGCACCAGTTTGAGGTAGATCAAATATATATTGATTCGTTGCCACAACATTGAGATTTGGCGCAGATAGCGTTCCTGTATGCTGATGAATTAGTTTACCCTTATCATCTGTGGTGTAAAAATCAATATAATCGATATTCGGTACATCTACTATAAGGTAGGCGTTTTGCTTGCTCGAATTTTGATACCTGATTTTGATCCAGAAGGCAGAAGTTGAATTACCAAGGTTTAATATCGATTCAGTAGAACGTACAAATTTTCCAGCATCTCCCATTCGGATTACCTGTTCCAATGTAAATGAGTTGTGCTGATCTTTCAGTATACTAACATGTTTTCCGATATTTTCATAGGCATGTGGTACTGATATCATCACAGGATCAGCAGCAAAGACTGTAGTCGAAAAGAAAATCAGTATTAGTTTGAGCACGTTGCAAATACGCATGTGCCTAAGCTAACAAAAGATGCACAATTTTCCCAGTACATCTAATTAATTCTTCTTTATTTATGAAGTTTTATATCATGGTAATTCTGTAATACCAAGTGCTTTATTCTACGTCGAGCGAAGGTAACTGATCCTCACGAGTTGAAGTATTTTGGGCCACCATCAGCGCCATACTTAGGCCGCTGCTGAGCAGGATTACCCTCTTTTACTTCATTCTTTTCACCTTGTGGTTGGCCTTTTGGTACACTCGATCCTTCTGAAGGCTGTGCAGATCCATTCTGGCTATTTTTATTTTCATTTTCCATAACAAATGCTGTTAGCTTTTACTTTCATTAACTAAACTATTAACCTGCAAGGGCATGATTTGTTTCAGATAACCAAAAAACTTTAGCCTATGCTACCCTTGGGTGAAACTCTTAAAACCAAACGCCGACGATAAAGGTCGCCCTACCCTGCTCTTTCTCGGAGAAAAAGATGAAAATGGAAAAATTAAGGGCTAGCGCTATGCTCGGCGTCTGTTATTTGACAAAGACGGAAATACGATAAAGGACCATTGGGATCATAAGGGAAAGGCTACCGCACAACTTTAACGTTATATTCATCCTTTAATTAATAGCATGAAGCCTAGATTAATTGCCTCAGAAGATCGTTATCTAGCTTAAAAACCTCAAATAATTTCCAAATGAAATCAAGGATACTAATGCTTTCGGTGTAGAAAACTACCCTGTAGAATTTAGGATTAACTTTTTCCTAAGCATAAAATATCCCATTCCTCCAACAGCCAAAATCAATACCCATGCATAATCATCTAATGGAAGGGGCACACAATTGTTATCCTTGGGATTGAAGTAGTAAATAACACCCCAATTTCCACCAACTACTTGGCAATTGTCATCTCCACTACTTCTTGGATAAATTTTATTGTTGCGAATACCACATCTTGTATCGCCATCCCAGGTTCTGATAGTAATAGGGCTGTTGTTATGATAATAGGGATCTCCAGAAGGATTTAGCCCCCCTGTCGCATTTGGATAGATGTAGCTACCTATATTGCACCCGTAATTGGCCCTTAGGTTAAATGGGAACAATAAAAAAGTAAACAAACAAATAATTCCAGCTAACCTCATTGCTTAATATAGGCTTTTTTTTTACAAAAATACTTAAATTTAATATAATTATTCCTTCTAAATTGTTACATCAAGGTCATTTAGGCCAATAGCCAAGGCTATCAGCTAAATCATGGTTTACAATCTCGATTGCCTATCATTATTAATAACTTAATTAAATCGAAATTTGATGGTTATTAATGACTAGCTTGCCAATTACCTAAAGCTAACCTTATGAAAAAGATATTGATTATGGATAATGATCCAGACAATGCGGATGCCATTAAAGAGGTACTCGACTTCGAAGACATGAAGGCTTTGGCAGTGTATAAGATAGAACAACTTGATCAAAAAATCATAGCGTATGCGCCTGACCTATTGATCATGAGCATTCCACTCAAAAACAGTGATGGCTCAGCACTTTGCTTTAGACTTAAAAATTCTCCTGACCATAGCGATATTAAGATTATATTGATATCTACCCAGTACAACATACTTTCAGACGAAAAACTGATTGGTTGTTTTGATGATTTCCTTGAGAAACCTTTTGCCACAGAAGAACTGATCGAAAAAGTAAAAAGCTGTTTGCAACAGGATCGTGTAATATAACTTTATGCTATTTTTTGTTATTTACTGAGGTTAAATCTTTAATGAGGTCAACTTCATCTTGACGGTACGGTGTTCCATCTGCTTTAAAAATATCATGAAACCATTCTATAGGCTGCTTTCCTGTAGGTATTGGGGTGTCCCAAGCATAAATGGTATTGGATTTTCCGGCAACCAAGCCCCAGTTAATTGCAGCGACATTTTCTTTTTTGAGCATCGGTAAGATATTAGAAAATCTGCTGTTACGTGCCCTGGCCATGTATTCTGTGCATATTAAAGGTCGTCCATGTGTTTTTAGCATTTGAATTACTCTCAAATGCCATGCTGGCTCTTCATAATCATGATAAGTAATCACATCAGAGTTTTCGATCTGAAAGGCATTTAGTTCTTGCAAATCCCATTTCCAAATTCCAGAGCTAATGGGTTGTTCGGGGTTTGCAGCCCTTGCCCAAGAAAATACATGCTTTAGCAGTGGAAGCGACTCATTTCCCTTGTTAGAGTTACCGGGTTCATTGTAAAGATCCCATAGTAAAATGCGTTTATCCTTGCCAAAACGGACCATCACATCTTTCACGTATTTTTCAAGCTCAGGAAAAAACTTAGAATCACCAGACATTGGTTGCCCTGGGTCCTGTACCCAGCCCGAATTGTGAATACCCGGCTTTGGTGCAGGCTGTTTTCCTGGTTTTCCCTCTTTATTCCAGCAATCATCAAAAAATACAAAAATGGTCTTAATACCTTGTTTATCGGCAATACGCAGGTATTCATCCATTCGTTTTTTAAATCCTTCGGGATCTTGCTTCCATGCTAAGCTGTGCAGGTAGACCCTCATGGTATTTAGGCCAATTTTTGAGGCCCATCCCAACTCCTGCGCTATGGTTTGGGGATCAAAGGTGTCTGCCTGCCACATTTCTAGCTGATTTATGGCTGTGCTGGGAAGAAAGTTGGCACCTACTATCCATTGCTGCTGTGCATACCAAATATTTGCTTGTGCAGCTGTCCATTTCTTACCAGAGGCAACATCGGTTTTTGATTGCTGTGCATTCCCCTTTCCTATTCCTGCAAGAATTAAAAGGAGTACTAAAGTCTTTTTGAGGTTCATCATTTATAGGTTATCGGTTCTTAAAGCTACGAATATTACTCTCCCGAAGGAACTCTTATTGGAACACCTGCTGGGATTGGATTGCCAAAATTAGGGCTTCCATCTGCTCTCCAAGTAAACTGCTGCAAACGGAAGTCCCTTGCCCATCCCGGAGTTGTATTTTTCTTGGTATGGTAAAATATCCACCATTCTTTTCCATCTGGTGATTGGGTAAAACTAGCATGTCCTGTTCCTAAGACCGCTGATGTACCCTGAAAAACTGGACCACTCTTCTCCCAATTTGTAGCATCAAGCGGAGATTTAGAGGTATCCTTTAATTTTAACTGCCCCAAGCGGTACTCTGGCATCCATGATTCCCTGGTTGAATAAATGATAAAGACTTGATTGTTTCTTATTAGAAATTGCGGGCCTTCGTTTAAATTTAGCGCCCCCCCTGTTTCCCAAGGTTGTTCTGGACTCGATATTTTTACCCGAGTGGAACTAATTGTCCATGGATTACTCATTTTGGCAATATAAAGATGTTGGGAAGTTTTATCAGTTGTTGCATTCTTTTCCCAACCAGACCATACGGCATACAGTTTTCCACCAATGGTGCCAACATTTACATCTATTGCCCAAATGGTACCTGTTTCATCTTGTTTATCTACACCGGTATTTAAAATTCCTTTGTCTATATATTCCCCTTGTGGATCATTAGTAACAGATTCTAGCACGCCAGAGCGTTGATGGATATAAGGAGGGCCAGCTTTCCCAGCCGCATAATAGATATACCATTTATTGTTGAAATAGTGCAATTCAGGTGCCCAGATTTGGCTACTATTCCAACCTTTACTCGGAGCTTTCCAAATTGTAACAGGTTTCCCCAATTGGCTTAATTTTTTCGATTTACGAACAGAAATCCCCCTACTATCAATATTGCCATTGCTTTGGCAGACATAATAATAACCATTATGCCTGATTACCCATGGATCTGCACCATTACCAATAGGATTGGTAAATGTTGCAGGCTTGGTTTTTACCTGAGCGGTACCGGAACCATAGATGGTAAAGAAGACCAAGCACCATAGGAGGCGTTTGGTCGTTTTTTTTGCTACATGTTGGATTATTTTCATTTGGTAATGTTCAATTCTATTTTTGTTTTTTGGATGCTATTTTAATGGCCGTCGCATATTTCTGGTACATCATTTTTGAAACAGTTATAGGATCTCCTTTTGGCGTTTCACTATACAGTTCTTTTCCATTAACCCAGTTCCATTCCCACACCTTAATCTTTTCCTTAAAAGCGTTCTCATTAAATTTCTGGTTACTGCTCATTTTAGTTTTTACCTCTTTAAAAAACTGCTGCCATCTAGGTAAGTAAAAACCATTCAGCAAACCCGACCATTGCTTGTTCGCATATTCATGCAATGAGGCATCTTTATCTCCCCACAAGGTAATTAAGTTTCGTGCATTTTTCTCATATAGTGCTTTCTCGGCATCATTTGTACCCCATCTTTTAGCATCATTTAACCACTTGCCCAACAAGAAATCTTTTCTGGTAGCTAACAGTTTATCCATATCTTTGATCAGTTCCAAAAACTGGTTGCTTTTCAACTGGAATGCCTTCATGTTTTTATTTTGGTGTGCCATGGCAATGTCTTGTTGTAAAATACTGGCATAATCAGCCATAATTTGACGGCTTAAATCAACCAGATCATACTGAAATCCATCCACATCTTTAAAATTTGGCGATGCTTTAATTAGATGATCCCAGGCTGGAACCAAATCTATTAATTTATATGGCATTTCCGTATCGGTCCAATCGGTACTCTTTTTAAAAGTTGGCCTACCGGTTACAATACTTTCATGTCCACCATCGGCACTGTATACTGTATAATGTAATATATTCCATGCCTTTTCTACATTAACATCTTTTTTTCCATATCGACGCAGTACGTAATCTTTAACCCAGTCATCAGCATCAATAACCTGATCTCTCCAAACATGATCCAACATTAACGCATATATGGCCGGATTTTGTTCAATACCTTCTGGAACAACCCCTATTCCAATCATGTTACCTGCTTTAGGATTGTGAAAAGTTGCTGAAGGTGCTATCGATACTTTATCCATGTCGCCAAACATGTTGATTTTGCCCCCGAAATTATGTAGCATACACCAGATCCATTGTTTGCCATAATAAGCATCGGTCTTGTCCCAAATGGGCTGTACTTCGCTCCATAAGTCTAAAACGATTAGTTTATCTGTTGGCACTGCATTCAAATAGCTTTTCAGTTGTTCAGGCTTCCAGAAATCTCTTTTATCCCAGAAAGTCCACCCTTGCATCACCCACACCGCCTTAGGATCTGCTGTAGCCATTGATTTATATACGGCATTGCTAGATTCGGCCAGATAAGCAGGGTCTTTACTTGGAGGATACATCTCATTAAAAGTATCGGCACCATACAAATGATCTGTTCCAAAGGTCTTTGTTTGTTCTTCAATAAACTTAATCCCTATTTCTTGGAACATTGGATCTTTTGGATCTAAAATATAGGTGTCTGCAAACCTTCCTTCCCAATTCGTTTTTTGCAGTTTTGCTTGTGGGAAACGGTCTTTAAATGCAGGAGGTACATGACCGGTAAAAGCTGGAAGAATTGGTGTCATCCCCAGTTCACGTTCACGTGCCAAAATCTTTTTCTGCAGCTCTTCATGGCTTTTCATCCAAGACTTTGGCAAGGGTCCACCCCAACCATCCAAGTTTCCGGCCCAAAACCACATGAAATAAGCCGGTCCAGAGAAAAAGGCATCCATATCTTTATCGGTAAAGCCCATGTTTTTATACACACGGTACCAAAGGGCATTCTGGCCAGTCATTGCCAATGGCATATTGATTCCATTCAAAGCCATAAAATCTATTTCTTGTTGCCATCGTTCCCAGTCCCACCAAGCAGCAGTATAATTGAAAGTACAGTAGTTAAAATAATGCCTATACTTGTAAGGCGTAGTTTGATGCATCTTTGAGGGAACTACCGGTAGTTCCTTTAGTAAATTCAGGTTATTTCCATTCCAACTGATATCACAATGTGCATAATTTTTCAGGTAATAATTTAATGCACTGGCGACTGAAATGCCATGATTTCCCCTTAAAATAATTTTTCCATTTTTACTTTCTAATTCAAAAACATCTTTATCATTTTCTTTCACTATGTACTCGATTAAAAAACGATCATGAAATTTCGGAAGGATGCGTTTGATTAAAGCATAACTCGCTTCTTTATTCAAACTAGTTGTTGAATTTTGATCTGGTTGGTTCGCAACAACATGGGTTGCCATCAACAGCATTACCAATCCTAAACAATAATGCCTTAGTTTCTGTGTATGTTTCATATATTTTCTTTGATGTGTTTTTAGGTATAACTATTTTCAGGATGTGTATGATAACTAACAAGCTCAGCAATGAGTGAGGGCAAAATCTTGCCTAGTTGCATCTGGAACTCGTAGAGTACTTCTTCCAAAATGGGTTTAAAATGAAAGCTCACCGAGCCGATGCAATTAAAAGCATAGCTGTTGTAAGCGGGATAGCAGGACACTAATTGTTGAAAGAACTCGGTAAACGACATTTTCACCAATTGGTAAACATAATCGCTGTCAACTTCTGGATGATTTAAAAATTTGGTGAAACTTGCACAGAATCGGTTTGCCATTGGTGCTCCATAAATTTGGTGTATAATGGCAGTCGGGCTAAGTCCATAAATACCATCAAATGCCTTTTTAACGGATGATGGCATCTTATTACGCAAATAATCACTTAAAATCTTTTTTCCGATTGCAGCACCACTTCCCTCATCTCCTAAAATAAAACCCAATGAATCGATATTATTAATTATTTTTTTCCCATCATAGATGCAAGTATTGGTGCCAGTACCTAGGATTGCCGCAAAACCGGGTTCATTTCCAAGCAAGCCCCTTGCCGCAGCAAGAAGATCTACTTCTGTCTTAATCTGTTCGCAATTGATAAATACCGACCTAAGAATTTCTTCCATCACCATAACCTTATCGTCTTCACAGCCAGCACCATAAAAATGGATTTCATAAACTTCCTGTTTGTTGATTTTAGGAAGAAGGTTGTGTGTTATGGACTTGATAATGTATTCTGCACTCGCAAAATGAGGATTATAGCCTTCAGTTACGAAATAATTTCTTTTTCCATCTAAATCAAGAAGGCACCAATCTGTTTTAGTTGAGCCGCTATCTGCAATTAAAATCATAGATCAGTTATTTATTTGTTTTTGTTTACCAAGCTTATGTCCAGATACCGCATAGTATCCTATTGCCATGTAACAGGGAATTACAATCCAATACGCCTGTTGAGGATTCGTTTGATCGGTGATGTAACCATACAATAGTGGAAGTAATGCTGCACCCGAAATGGCCATTACCAGTAAGGAAGAGCCTATTTTGGTAAATTTTCCTAATCCAGCAATTGCCAATGGCCAAATAGAAGGCCACATCAATGAATTGGCTAAACCTAGCAAGGCTACAAATACTACAGACACTACACCACTTGTAAAAATTGCTGCAGTTGCAAACAGTACACCGAGCATGGCTGAAATTTTAAGTGCAGTTTCCTGACTGAAAAACTTTGGGATGCAAACAATACCGATGAGGTAGCCTACAAGCATGCTGATCAAAGTAAAGGAAGTAAAGAATTTTGAAACCGTGAGTGGAATTCCCTGAAATGACCCATAACCAATAATGCTATTTCCTGCAATTACTTCCACACCTGTGTATAAAAAGAGCATCAGTACGCCAAGTAACAGATGAGGGAATTGCAAAATGGAAGTTCTAACATGTTGTTCGGTAAGTTCGCCTTCCTCATCTATTTCTTCTTCATTAACTTCAGGGAGAGCAGAAAAACGAATAGCAATAGCCAATGCAACCAGCACCACTGTAATTACAAGATAAGGCACAATCACTTTGGCGGCCAGTGCATTTAACTCTACTATCTTTTGAGCTGGATCCAGTACACTCAGCTTTTTTTTAACAGCATCTGCATCAGTTAAAATTACTGCACCTAAGATAATAGGTGCTAGGGCACCGGCAATACCATTGCAGATTCCCATAAAACTTATCCTCCTTGCTGCACTTTCTTTTGGACCAAGTATGGTTACATAAGGATTGGACGCGGTCTGCAAAACGGTAAGTCCTGCTCCCTGTACAAATAAGCCCAATAAAAACAGAGGATAATATCTGTTTAGGGCAGCTGGAATAAACAATAGGGAGCCAATTGCAACCAAGAAAAGGCCAATAGACAAACCGTTTTTAAATCCTGTTAACTTTAATAGCCACCCCGACGGAATCCCCATTAAAAAATAAGAGATATAAAATGCGAATGCGACTAGGTAAGATTGAAAATTGTTGAGTTCACAGGCCAACTGCAGATAAGGGATAAGTACTGCGCTGAGCCAAGTTACAAAACCAAAAATAAAAAATAATATCCCTATGATGATCAGGGGATTTAACACCGCTTTGTTAGACATAATGATTTAATGATTTTTAGTTTTAATTGTTGAGATTATCTTTTCATAAACATCTAAGGGAAATACCGATGGCTGTCCATACCAGAAAAAAGAGCCTAGCCCTTCATAGGTAGCCGATTGTATGTGTTTGGATGTAGGCAGATAACTGGATACATCATTGCAATATCCTGCTACGCTGACCAGTTCTCCGGGCCATAATTGTTTAATTCCTATACTATAATCTGTAACGGCCTCTCTAGAAAGGCCTACTAGTTTCCAGTTACCAATATTAATGGTTTGGATGTAGACCGGCATATTTACTGGTACTTTATTGTTTTTACTGAGCCCAAGCATCAGGTCTGCCCAGCGCACATCTTTTTCGGCCTCCACATCGCCCTTGCCGTTATCATTCACTGTTTTAAAAGCTTGGATACGTTCGTCACTCCATTTTTTTACCGGGAAGTTAAGGGAGTCTAGGTAAAAGGTAATGTTACCCGTTAACTGTTGCATAGGTGCATTTAGAATACCTTTTACAACTGTAGCCAGCTCATTACCCGTTTTTTTATAGTCTACACTCACAGGATTGATATCGCCCCCGCAGCCCTGCATGAATAGGGCATCTGTTATACCAGCTTCTTTTTCCAAAATATTTCTGGTAATACCAGGATAATTGGCACTAAGGGTATAGCCCCCGATCCCTTCATTTTTAAATACGGGATGGCAACCTGTTAAGAAGATAGCCGTTTTTTTATGGTCTTTTTTACGCTCAATTGTGAGCACATCTACATCATCATCATAAGAAGCTGCCGTGCCTTCTAGACTACGGTTCTTGCCAATGGTTGTTTTTGCCCTACCAAATGACAGTATTGAAGGCTTTCTGTTTTTGATAGCGGTGTGGATTACGTTTATCAAGGCGGGTTTAACAACTTGATTTAAGTAAACAGAATCAGGTAGCTGATGAGCGCCCCATGTAGTCCAGTCTTGAGTTGAGGGTGCAAAATGGGTATGTGAAGCATTGATCAATATGGCTGATGGTAAGATGTGGTGTTTTTTAAGGATTTCTCCTTTAACTTCGGCAATGAAATCATTGTTAAATCCGCAGACATCTGCACCTACCAGAAGCACCGTTTCTTTTGCTGCCGAGATAGCTACAGCGCTTACAGAAAGATTGCCCTCAGTTTTATGGTGACCTTCAAAAACAACGTTATTTTGGTCCAGCCCATACAATTTTCCATCCAAGGTAGTAATGGCCTTCAGATGGATGTCGTACGTTAAGCCGTTAAATCGTGCAATTCTGACCCAAGTTCTGTTTTTACCACCCAATTCCAGCTGTAACAGTTCATCATCGGAGGTAAGTGCAAACAATCTCCCCTTATAAGCGCTAAGACTGGTTATCCCTTGCACTGCCGGGAGCTTTTTCCATACAGGCGCCCTGTCCTCTAAGGCAGTGTAAATAATTGTTCCATTTCGATCAGCTGTATAAATTATTTTCTTAAATATGGTAAAGGCAATGGCATTACCAATCCATTTTTTCCATTTCAAGTGTTGCTTCCGTGCTGGTGGAAATACCTTTTCTACCTTCATATTTGTCTTTATCCAATCTAGGCTAAAACGCCCTCCTCTGGGATAGCCATACCCTGCCAGGGCAACGGAAAATGGATAGGCCTTCGGTTCGATACTTGCTTTCGCTGTCGCAGAAAGATAGACTTGCTGCGCTTTGATCGGACTAGTGAAAAGACCGACAAAATATAGCATGATTATAAGAAGCTGGCATTGAAATTTCATGGGCAATGGCTATTATTTATGGATGAATAAATAAAGTAGTTGTAGTTACACTTCGTTTCCCGGACGGAGTTATCACTACAGATTTCAGCTCTCTTTTTTCACCGGGGTGAAGTATAATATCAATTGGCTTTTCATACAGGTAATCGGTTTCTCTTGCATCTTGCCCTTCGAAATTATAGTAAATTTTGGCTCCTTCTACTGGTGGTTTAAGTTTGATTTTAAATGATGAACCTTTTAAAGTAGTATCAGCAACACCAATAGGGCCTGGCACTCGGTATATTTTATCTGTTTTATCCAACTCAAGTAGGTGTTTCGGTAAGCGATATTCAAAAAAACTCACAGAGTCCTTTTGTTCAGGATTAGTCCAGGCAATCTCTGCCAATGCCATTAGGCGTGGATAAAGCATATATTCTACCTTGCGGTAAGTATCCATATGTTCTGTCCAAATGGCTGCTTCTACACCAATAATATGTTTTTGTTGTGCTTGTGATAATACTTTTGGAGTTGGATCATAAGCATATACCCTTTCCAAACTATTATAACCCCAGGCAATAGCCAATGGCTCTAGCGCTCTTTTGCCCTGAATAAAGTCAAAGTAAACATGCGACATGGGCGACATGACCACATCATGGTTCTGTTGTGCAGCTTTGATCCCCTCATCTATATTACGCCAGGCCATTACAGTTGCATTGGGTGCGAGGCCACCTTCTAGTATCTCATCCCAACCAATAATTTTTCGGCCTTTGGAGTTCACAAATTTTTCGATCCTTTTTACAAAGTAGCTCTGCAGTTCATCTTCGTTTTTAAGATTTTGATCTTTAATCCGCTTTTGGCAATATTTACATCCTTCCCAACGTTTTTTCGGACATTCATCTCCACCAATGTGGATGTAGGGCGAAGGAAACAGTGCCATTACCTCGGTAAGAACATCTTCTAAAAACTTAAATGTGTTTTCCTTTCCTGCGCAATAAACATCCTCAAATATCCCCCAGTTCTCAGCTACTTTAAATGGCCCAGGATTATCTCCACAGGCCAACTCGGGATAGGCAGCTAGTGCGGCAACAGAATGACCTGGCAATTCAATTTCCGGAATTACTGTTACCTGCCTTTCTGCGGCAAAGGCAACAACTTCTTTAATTTCTTCTTGGGTGTAAAAGCCTCCATAAGGGATATGGTCTTGTCCACCAAGTGAATCTGCATAATGACTGATTTGTGTACTCGCCCTATAGGCACCAATAGACGTGAGTTTAGGATACTTTTTAATTTCAATACGCCACCCATGATCTTCGGTAAGGTGCCAGTGATAAACATTCATTTTATATTTGGCCAGCATTTCTATCTGGCTTTTAATGAATGATACTGGATAAATATGATAACCAACATCTTGCATAATACCCCGATAGGCATATCTTGGCTTATCATTAATTTCTACACAAGGCACCTCTAACTTATATCCTTCTTTTTTAATTAACTGCATCAGGGTTTGTAACCCATAAAACAACCCAGCCTCGTCTCCTGATATTTGTAAACGTGAACTTCCAGAATTTAATCGATAAGCCTCTTTTGCGGATTTACCTTGGTAAATGAAAGCAATCACAGTTGCTTGCTTATTTTTAACCTCATTTAGTACAGCCAATTTCAATCCGTACATTTTCAAAAGGTAATCCCGCAAAATAATGGCTGTCTTTTTCGATTTATCGTCTGCGTAAACAAGCTGTGTCTTCGCTCCAATTACAAAATTACCCTTCTTTAAGGTTACGTTCGCAGGTGACGGAATAATTCCCAAATCGGCAGCCGTAGTCTGAGACAATGCCCTAACCGAGCAAAGTAGAAAACAGATCAGTATATATTTCAAAATAGTTGTTTGAGTAAATTAAATATGCTTTTTCATTATATTTTCCATTGCCTCTTTCACGGTTCCATGAGCTAGTAGGATAGATTTTGCCTCTTCATAATTTTTAATCTCCGCTTTTTGCATGAGCATTTTAACCCCACGATCTAAGATTTTATCATTGATGAGTTTAACATTTACCATATTATTCCCTTCAATTCGTCCAATTCTGGTCATTACCGTAGTTGATATCATATCGAACAACATTTTCTGGGCTGTTCCGCATTTCATTCTTGTACTTCCTGTAATAAACTCCGGCCCTGTAACCACTTCAACTGGATAATCTGCCTGGTCGGCGATCGGTGATGATGGATTACTCACAATACATCCAGTGGTGACATTTAATGACCTACATCTTTTTAGGCCTTCCAGCACAAATGGTGTAGTTCCACTGGCTGAAATACCAACTACGATATCGCCAGTATTTACTCCCGCATCTACTAAGGCATTCCAACCTTCTTCTAACTCATCTTCTTTTTCTTCAAGCGCATCTGCCATTCGCTCTATTCCACCTGCAAGAATAGCATTATAGATACCATTAGGCAAACCATAGGTGGTTGGAAGTTCAATTACATCCAATACTGATAAACGGCCACCGCTACCTGCGCCGAGGTAAAACATTCTTCCACCAGCATTCAATTTATCAACTATAGCTGAAATCAGCTTATTTATACTTGGAAGCTCTCCTTCTATAACTTTGGCCACTTTAGCATCTTCTTGATTAATGTACCTTGTTAATTCTTCTACCGACTTGGTTTCTAAATGATCGTACAAGGATGGTTGTTCTGTAATTCGTGTCATATGTGTTATTTTAATTGTCAAAGTATATTTATTGGGATTTAAAATTCAGGTGCTTTTCTAAGCATATCGCCTGGAATTTCATTTTCGATAACTGGCCAGTCGCCAATCCAGTTAATTTTATCGAGCATTAGTGTGCGGCGACTAGCACCACCCGGAACTATTGGATTTGATTTAAGAATAGCATGATACAAAAGCCAATCGGTTCCGTTCTTGTCTGTCATAATTCTTGAGTTATGTCCTGGACCAGCATATTTATCGTTACCAGCAATGAGTAAGGTTCCGTTACCTCTCTCCGTAATGTTGCGGCCATCCTTATCAAGATATGGTCCAAGCAGTGAGGTAGACCTCGCCACTCTTACCTGATAGGTACTAGCAGAACCATTGCAGCAGCTTCCCTTTGAGCCGAAGAAATAATAATAATTGTTTCTTTTGTGAATCATGACTGCCTCAAAATCACCCGCTGCGATTTTCACTTTGCTGGCTAAATTCTTTACCAAAAAGCCATCTTCCCCTAATTCCACAACATAAGTCCCCTGATTTAAAGCGGTGCTGTAGCTACCAAAGAAGAGATATTTCTTATCATCTTCGGCGAAGTAAAAAGGGTCAATAGTGTTGGGCACACCTACCTCATTACTGAGAAAAAGCTTTCCCTTATCAACAAATGGTCCAGCAGGATTACCTGCTACCGCTACTCCTATTCCAGGATTGGTATCGCCCCAAACAGAATAGGAATAATATAGGTAATACTTGTTATTAACAAGCACTACATCTGGAGCCCAAATACCTCCATCTGTTTTCCATTGCGGCTTTATGGTAAATGCATTGCCCACTACAGTCCATTTAACCAAGTCCAAAGACCTAATCACTGGAACTAACCTATTGCCCTGTCCATCTCCCCAATTGTCTTCTGTTCCGTATCCGTAGAACCATCCATCTGCTGCTTTAATGATAGCAGGATCGGCTAATACAGGTTCAAAAACTGGGTTGTTAAACTGTGTTGGCTGAGTTGGCAATGGTTTCTCTTCCTCCTTATTGCCGGGTGCATTGCTTTTACTACAAGCCGTGAACAAGAGGAATAGCAAGGCGTAGCGTATCGCACCTTTCCATAAAGTTTGAAATTGCTTAATTGTCATCTTATTTTTTTAATGGCCAAAAGCCAATTGGGTTAAATTTATATCTCCAAAGATCACCTGCAGCATCTAGGGCAAGTAGATCTTTGCCTGCCGAAAACACTAAAGTATACATGTCCCAGCCACTACCAACTTTGAGCTTGTTCCCAAACGTACCATCATCCGCTAAGGGAAATTGATACATATCACCATTAGCCTCAATGGCAAGTAAGGAGTTTTCATAGGGTATAACTTGGGTGAAAGCTCCCCATCCACTACCAATAGTTTTGATTCTACCGAAATCAAAATTACCAGCAGCATCTAATGGATACATCGCCATACTTCCTGCGCCATCAATTCCAAGCAATAAACCTTTATAGGGAATGATTTTTGTAAAAATTCCCCAGCCAAAGCCAATGGTCTTGCTCGCTCCGAAATTGCCATTCTTATCTATCATGTACTGGGCAATATCGCCTCCACCAGCAGCAAACCTTCCGATTAGACGGTTACCTCCATAGTAAAAAATAGTATTAAATATATTCCAGCCTGCTCCAATTTGACGTGGTGTACTAAATGTTCCATTGGTGTTAGCAGGGTAAAGCATCAGGGGTCCATTGGGACTTCTACCGATGATATCCCCATTAAAATCGAAGAACATGGCACCCGCATTAGCCCCGAAAGCATAAGCTTTCTCGCGAGGCACTTCTCCTGGGGCGTAAGAGCCCGTGATGAGGAAATAAGTGGTGCTTAGGTCTGAGTTCACCTTGGCATCTGCAGCTGTAATGCTAACCGGGAGTAAATAAGATTGGAATGGTTGGATAAAACCCTGGGTTTTAATGGTTAGACTTAAAATACCCGTGCTCTTGCTTCCCTCATTTATTCTTGCTTCTGGATTTACCAGTGTATAACTGCCAGCAGGCATTGGTTTATAGCTAGTCCCATTTTTTAAGTTAAATTCATTCACCAATGCTTCAATAACCCCGAATTTTACATTGATATTGTTGTTATTGTCTAAGCTCCCGCCAAGGTAGGCACTATATTTTAGCGTATATACTGAGGGGGTAATACTAATGCTATTGACTATTGGATTAGCAACAGCCTGGGGCATATAAAGCTTTGAATAATTCTCAGCACCCTGAATGTTTAAATCAACATCAACCTTTTTACTGCATCCTGCCAACAAGACACAGAAAATCAAGGACGAAATCTGTAATATCTTTTTCATGATTTGTTTTTTAATATTATAATTCAATTACCATCCAGGGTTTTGCACCATACTTGCGTTTTTATCTATCTCATCCTGTGGAATGGGAAACAAATAATGTTTCGGAGCTTGAAAAATCCTAGTTTCAATTAAGGTACGATGATAGAAATTATCGTCTTTAAGGTTAGTACCGGCAGAAATATTCATACCGTAAACCCTCGCTTTATCAGTCTGCTCCGCAATCTTCCATCTGTGGCAATCGAAATATCGATGGGTTTCAAAGGCCAATTCAACCCTGCGTTCATTTCTAATGCGTGCACGCATAGTCTCTTTAGTTAAAGAAGTGGGTAATGATGGCATACCTGCCCTATTGCGAATTGCATTTATCGCAGTATAAACGCCGTTTACTGGACCTTGAGCTTCATTTAATGCCTCTGCATAATTCAGGTACATTTCGCCAAGGCGGAAAAATATCCATGTTTTAAGTGAGTAGCGTTGTTGGGTGAGGCTTACCCCAGGGTCTATAAATTTTTTAAGTAGATAACCTGTAGTATTGTAATCGCGACCAGCATTACCCCTACCATCTGCTCCTGTTTGCCAAAACTGCACTCTTCTGTCTATAAAAAATGCACCGTTAAAATTAATAGTTGCATAAAAGCGTGGGTCACGACGAACATACATATTTCTGGTACCGTCAAGCCATCTGCCAGTTGGCTCATTACCAACAGCATAACCCGCTTCTTGATAACCTGATGCTGGATTTACAATAGGTGAGTCATCAGTGTTGTAACCTGTAATTGGGGCCATACCATTATCCATCTCATATGCATCTATCTGTCCTTGTGTAGGGTTCCAACCATTCCAACCTCCCAAACTACCAGGGAAAGCACATTTCTCCATCCAGGCATCCCTACCCGAGTTTCTAGCAAATAACACTTCGGGATTATTGTTCTCGATAAATAATTGCTGGTAATTTTTAACAGGATCTGCATAATTCCTAAACAGGTGATAACCTGCAGCTTCGCATTTGGTTATGCACTCTTGAGCTGCTTGCGCTGCAAGTGTCCACTTGCTTTCGTCATATTGTTGGGAGAATAATTTGCTTCCCTCATTGTCGGCAAACGATTTGTAGTCGGGGTTTCCGTTCCATAAAGGACTGGCATTATAGAGCAGCACTCTCGCTTTAAGTGCCAATGCCGCAGCTGCAGTTGGTCTTCCCAAATCACGGCTTTCCACTACATTCATAGGCAAGAGTGTAATTGCCTTATTGCATTCATCTACAACAAATTTCACACAGATATCTAAAGGCTTACGACGAATCTTGGTAAAATCATCTGCCACATCTGCACTGTAATCCATAATAGGTACAGGTCCATAAATTCTCATTAATTGAAAGTGATAAAATGCACGAAGAAAGACAGCCTCACCAATCCAACGGTCTTTTGTGGTTTGTGTAAATTCAGTAGATAAAGGGGTAATGTTGATATGTTCTAAAAAGATATTAGACTTTCTGATCCCCTCGTACATGTTCTTGTAAATCTGCCCAGCTACATTAAAAGAGTTCCATGCACCTTTGTTCATCAGTTTAGGAAATTTCTCAGGCCATGGAATATTCATTTCGTCTGAGGCAATAATGAACGGGTTTACATCAGCCAGATCTGTAAAATAAATTTCATTAGGGAGACCAGCATAAATATCAACCAAAAAAGCCTCGGCATATTTACGCTGTTTAAATGCCTCTTCTATAGTAATATCTTCATCAGGACCTTTATCCAAAAAATCTTTTTGGCAGGCACTAATTAAAACTAATTGCATTACCATTAGGCTGCAGATGATATATTTTAGTTTTTTCATGTTCAGTTCTATTTAAAATTAATCTGTAAACCAGCATTCAGAGATCGTTGCAAAGGATAACCACCAGTACCATCATTCGATTCAGGATCGATGATCTTAATATAGTCCCAGGTAACTAGGTTAACTCCATTAACAAAAACTCGGAGATTACTAATGCCAATTCTATTTGTTACTCTTTTTGGCAAAGTGTAACCAATTTCAGCATTTCTTAACCTCAGGTAATTCCCGTTACGCATCCACAGCGTTGAGTTTACGTAGTTATTAGGATTATTACCAACATCTATTGCTGGATAGCGGGCATTTGGATTTGAGGGTGTCCATCTGTTATCATAATATTCAGTTAAAACATTATTAACTCCTAGCCCATCATAAAATGGCCACATTGAAAAACCACTCAAGAAAACACTGGTACGGGCCGCCCCCGTGAAATAAACACTTGCGTCGAAACCTTTAAAAGATATGGTACCACCAAATCCAAATGACATTTCGGGCAATCTTGGATATCCTACCGGAATTTGGTCAAATGAGTCGATAACACCATCGCCGTTGATGTCTTTATATTTCACATCACCAACACGAACTTTGGAGAAGGTTTGTGCTGGACTTGTTGCTATTTCTTCCTCGCTCTGAAAAAATCCGTCGGCCACGAATGCAAAAGACTGACCTAATCTCAAACCTTTTCCGGTTAGGTAAGGATATTTTTTAGCTGGTTCATCATTTTCTATTACCTTATTTCTGGCGAAGGTAAAATTCCCTCTAAAAGCATAAAATAAACCTCCTGGTGTAGTATGTTTAACTTCTAGTAAAGCATCAATACCTTTATTATTAACCTTGCCTAAATTGGCATAAGGAATTGACCAAGGAAAGAATCCAGCTACAGCAGGAACCGTATTTCTTTGAAGTAGAATATCTTGGCGTTTCTCACTAAAAACATCCACCTGAAGGGTTAACTGATTGTTAAAGAAACCTAGGTCCATCCCAATGTTACTTTTCTGCGCAGTTTCCCAGGTTACATTTTCATTCCCAATCGCATTTTCCTCCATCCCATGCAGCACTTCCTGACCAGGCCCAAAGGCATACGATTGGCCTTGTGTTTTAATGGTGCTTAGGAATAAAAATCGCTGGCTAATTTGGTCATTACCCACTCTGCCATGAGACGCCCTGAATTTTAAAGTAGAAATTGCAGGCACTTTCCAAAAATGTTCGTTAGATACTACCCAGCCCGCTGAAAATGATGGAAAGAAACCATATCTTTTTCCCGCTGGAAAATTCTCAGAACCGTTATAGCCAAAATTAATTTCAGCGAAATAACGATTGTCGAAACCATAAGTTGTCCGTCCGGCAAGGCCCTGTCTGCGATAAGGAATATTCAGGATTGAAGAACTTGCAGTAAGACTTACATAATCACGTTGGTTAAATAACAACATCGAAGAAACATCATGACGTCCGAAACTACGGCTGTAATTCAATTGCATTTCATTGTAAATAGCCCTGTCAGCAGCATTGGAGTATGAATAGGCCAAAGGCTGCTCCTCTCTAAAGGAAGTGCTGTATAAATCCTCACCAGAAACAGGGTCCTTGCCCAAATATCTTTTAACTTCAAATTGTTTAGCTCTCCCGTTGTTTGTTTGTGCAATGCGATCATAAGAAAACAATGCCCTAAGCGATAAACCTTTTGTAATAAAAGAAGAAAGATCCCAAGTTGCGCCAAAAGTTCCCTGCAAAGTACTTCGATCTTGTGTGAGGTAACCAGATTGAGTAGACCTTCCCCATGGATTCCAGCCGATATAGGTTTGTGCGCCACCAGGGCTGCCATCAGGGTTGGTTACGGGAAACGCGATAGGCGATACAACCTTTAAAGATTGAAATATATCTCCTACACCAAATCCGGGATAATTCCCATTTTGGATAATTCCACCTAAGCTCAAATTCATTGTCAAACTCTTAGACAGGTTGAGATCAATGTTACTCCTGAAATTGTAACGTTTGATATTGGCATTGGTATTAAACTTGTTTGTCTCATCTTGTTTATACAATCCATCTTGTAAGGTAAATCCTACGTTTGTATAATATTTAATGATCTCTGTACCACCTGTTACACTTAGATTTTGGATGGTTTGCCAGGTATTTTCCTTCAAAACCGCTTCAGTCCAATTTGAATTTGGGTATAGATATGGATCAGAGCCATCATAAAATTTCTTTATTTCTTGGTCGCTCCATCTTGGAGACTGCTTTGCATTCACCAATGCTTCATTCATTAACGATGCGTATTGACCGCCATTGATATATTCTGGCAGTCGCAGAGCCCTTAAAGTAGCTACTTCAGATCGGTAGGTTACCGAAGGTTTACCCAATTCGCCCCGTTTAGTATTGATCAGTATAACGCCATTGGCACCCCGAACTCCATAAATTGCAGTTGCAGAAGCATCTTTCAAAATGGTGAAACTTTCAATTTCTTGCGCATTGATTACATTCATGTCCCGCTCTACCCCATCAATAAGCACCAAAGGACCATTACTACCAAAAGTAGACAAGCCTCTAATATATACTTGGGCCGCATCGCCACCTGGCTCACCACTTGCCTGTCTGGTAATAATCCCTGGCAGCTTACCGGCAATGGCATTTGTTAATGAAGGTGTAGAAACACGCTCCAACTCCTTAACAGAAATTGTAGATAATGAGGCGGTAACAGATATTTTCTTTTGAGTTCCGTACCCGATAATTGCCACCTCATTCAATTTCTTTTCATCATCTGGCAAAAGCTGAATAGTAATAAAGTCTTTTACATTAGCACTGATCATTTGAGATTTGTAACCGATGAAGAAAAACTGAATGGAGTCTGTTTCACTTTTGGTTGTCAAAGAAAATTCTCCATTGGAATTAGTGATTGTGCCAAGCTGACTCCCCTTAACCTTTACCGAGACACCCGGCATTGGGTAATTTTTTTCGTCAACAACTTTACCATTTACTATTCCCCGATTCGGCTCCTGAAAAAACATGCTTTCAGTTCGGTATGCCATTGTTGATTTCCCCCCTATATCTGAATAAGAGGGATGGTCACCTGCTCTTGCCTCTGTTATAAACAACAGCAAAAACATTAGTTGTAGAATTCTGTACATATAGTTTGTTGAATAGGTTACTTAGTAAAAACGCAAACATGCAATTAAAGTCTTTTAAATCCCACAAATTGCTACGCATTGGTTATTTGCGTTTTTTATGCGTTTTATAATACAAATATAAACGCAATAAAATAGCATCCAAATTTTTTTAACAAAAAATATACTTTTTCGCTTAAAATGCTCATATATGAAGTATTTGAAGTAAATTAATTCCAAATTCAAGCAAAGCTTGGCTATAAAAAATAGAATATAAAAAACCGCATTAAAAATGCATCGATTACTATCATTTGTAGTTAGGGTTGCAAATAAAGTGCAAAAAAACTAATTTTAAGCTAGCAAATTTATTATGCAGACCTTAAAACCGCAAAACAATAAACCAATCCTTATATTTGAATATTCTTACAATCTAATTATCGACTCAGAAACATGCGAAAAGAAGAAAGACATAAATTGATCATGAGAGAAATAAACCTGCACAACAAGGTTTTATCTACTGATTTAAGTACTTTATTAAACATTTCGGATGACACGGTAAGGCGTGACCTTAAAGAACTTGCTGAAACAGGAATGCTTCTAAAAGTGCATGGCGGAGCCGCTAGCAAGTCGTTTGTTTCGCCATTTAATGCACAGAATGAAGTTTATGCGTTAAACGAGAAAAAGAAAATAGCGGAAAAAACATTAAAGCTTATCAAAAATGAAATGGTTATCCTTACTGAAGGCGGAACAACCATACTTGAACTAGCCAGGATGATCCCTGAAAATTTGCGAGTTACATTTTTCACTATTAGCCCACAAGTATCAATCACTTTATCAGACCATAGTAACCTTGAAGTAATTACTATTGGTGGCAAATTGAATAAAAATGCAAATCTTCATGTTGGCGCCAGTGTAATTAATCAACTGGTAGATATTAAAGTAGACCTTTGTCTGTTAGGCGCAAATGCTTTTTCTTCAGAAGAAGGACTTACCGATATGGATTGGGACATTGTTCAGGTTAAAAAGGCCATCATCCGTTCTTCAAAAAAAACGGCAGTATTAAGTATTTCCGAAAAACTAAACAGCGCACAAAGAATAAGAATTTGTGGCCCAAACCAAATCAACTACCTCATTACAGAATTACCACCTGATAGCCCTCTCCTGACCAATTACAGAAATGACAACTTAATCCTGCTTTAAAGTCAGCCACTCGAGCTAAAGTCAATTAAGGGTGCCCGAAAACTACTATTTACCAAAAAATGGTATATAAAGCGGTCAGGATACCCATAATGATGATAGCGCCAATGGCAAAACTAGTACTGATTTTAAACATAGACGTATCAACCTCAATGGCCTGTTCATTTGTTAAGGTCTGTGGTTTCATTAAACTAATACCAACCATTAACAACACAATTACCACAAAGTCTATTTCCATTCTATTAAAAAATGGCAAATCTGGGAAGGCACCATTTGTCCACACCGGTAAAAACTTTAGCACCGTAGAGAGCGGAATGGTAATCAATGCACCTACCATTGCAGCGGCAGCCGTTGTACGTTTCCAAAAGAAGCCCAACAAGAAAATAGCTAGTACCCCTGGCGAAATAAAGCCTACATATTCCTGGATAAACTGATAGGCCTGATCTAATGATTTTAGTGCAGGGGTTACAATGGCAGCTATGGTCATTGAAATGGCAACCGCCCAACGGCCAACCTTAACCATTTTGCGGTCTGAGGCATCTTTGTTAAAGAATTTCTTATAAATATCTAACGAAAAAATTGTTGAGATACTGTTTGCCTTACCTGCCAATGAAGCCACTATGGCAGCGGTAAGTGCAGCAAAGGCAACTCCCTTTAGTCCAGGAGGCAATAGGTTCATTAAGGTAGGATACGCATGGTCTGGCTTAATTACCCCATCACTTGCCATCTCTGTCTGGAACAAACCTTTATTGTGTAGTACAAACATAACAATACCTGGCAGCACGGCGATAACCGGCACAAGCAACTTTAAAAATGCGGCAAATAAAATCCCTTTACGAGCTGTATTCAGATCGGCACCCAGGGCACGTTGTACAATGTACTGGTTGCAGCCCCAATAAGCCAGGTTGTTTATGAGCATACCGCCTATAAGTATAGATAGACCCGGTAATTTGTCATAATATTTATCAGACGAATTAAAGATCATGTGGAAGTGGGTCGGCGCTTCCTTGCGGAGCACAGAGAGGCCTGCAAAAATATCATTGCCAAAACCATACTCATTAGAAAGCAGGGAAAGTGCCAGATAGGTGGTAACCAGACCGCCAATAATCAATACCAGCACTTGGATTACATCTGTATAACCGATTACCTTCATCCCCCCTAGGGTTACAATCATAGAGAAAATACTCAGGCCTACAATGCACCATTCGAAACTAATGTTAGAGATAGAGGAAATGGCCAATGCACCCAAATATATAATAGAGGTAAGGTTTACAAATACATAAACCAATAACCAAAAAACCGCCATTACTGTACTCACCTTATCATTATATCGCTTGGCGAGAAACTGGGGCATGGTAAAAATCTTATTTTTAAGATATACCGGTATAATAAAAACAGCCACAATAATCAGTGTAGCCGCTGCCATCCATTCATATGAAGCAATGGCCAGGCCTAGAGCGAAACCCGAGCCAGACATACCGATAAAATGTTCTGCAGAAATGTTGGAGGCGATTAGGGAGGCACCAATTGCCCACCAGGTAAGCGATCCTTCCGCCAGGAAAAAGTCTTTGGAGCTTATATCTTTTGACTTCTTTTTGTGATAAATGTAATAGCCATAGGATGAGATGGCAATAAAATAGATAAAAAAGACAATATAGTCTGCCGTTTGTAAATGGTTCATTATTTGGTTAGTTTTTTGGTTAGTTATTAAATGTACAAATTTTGTATGATGGAAATTCCATCATAGTAGTTCATTACATTATTGAGCTATTGTTTTATAATAACTTACGTTATTACCTTTTTATAGCTGGGTCGTCATTGCGAGGAACGAAGCAATCTTAAAGCGATTGGTTATGTCGCTTTGCTTACGTGGTAGGATTGCTCATCCTTGGTGGGTGGCTCACCAACCAATAATTAGATGTCGTATGTGCTTTCCTCCCCCTTACCCCCTCAATGAGGGGGACAGTAAAGTCGCCTACCTACAATTCGCCATATAGCACTTTAGTATTTCCAACATACAGGTATGCTCCCTGTGTCCCCCGCTGGCGGGGGTTGGGGGTGGTTATTTAACCCCTTAGTTAGTGTCTCATAAATCAACAACTAATCACATAAAAAGGCCGTCCTTTCAGACGGCCTCTTTATAATCATATATCCTTAATAACTTGCATTCTGTACTAAATAGCCAGGCAAGTTAGAAGCTCCATCCATTGCTGTTTGAGGAATAGGAAAAAGTCTTTTTCTTACATCAGTATTTGTTTTTTCTGTCCATGTACCTTCATATTTTCCAAAACGGATCATGTCAGTACGTCTAACCATCTCCCAATAGAACTCAAATCCTCTTTCGCGGAACAACAAATCAAGTGTAATAGCTGGAAGTGCTGGCGCAGGTGTAGAAGCTGTTCTTGCAGCTCTTACGGTATTCACATCAGCCAATGCTGTTGCATCACCCTTTCTCAATTTTGCTTCAGCACGCATTAAATAGATGTCTGCTAAACGCAAGATGATAATATCATGCTCACCAAAGTTTCTTCCACTTACAGAGGTTTTACTGAACTCATATTTAAGCACTCGGTATCCGGTATTGTAATTACTTCCGGCAATTGTAAAATCTACCTGCTCTGTAAAATCAACTGGTAAAGTGGGTCTGCTACGTGTATCATAGAATAATTTATCTACCTGCATTTTTCCATCAGGACACTTAACAAAAGAAACAACACCATTAGTTGTAACTCTTTTCAATCCATATTGTGGGCCCCTAAGTATACCGCGATTCATATTGAAAGCAGCTGCATCAACGCAACTTGTAACCTGTGGCAAGTTTTGTTTGTAAAAACGTGGATCAACAGCTGCTGGATCAACTGGCGCATAAGCGTTTACCCAAGTGCGGTAAAAATCTGACGTAATAGATGGCCCGTCAGTTCCATTTGAGCCAGTATAAGCTGGCAATGGAAATTGGTCACCAGAAATAGAGAAATAGGCCATACGGTTATGACCATTTAAGTCTGCACGTTGATCTACTGCAAATATGATTTCCTTATTGTTATGGTTATTATCATTAAAAAGAGAGAAATAATCGGCAGCTAAATTGTAGCTACCAGAACTAATGATTTTATTACAATAATCTATGGCAGCATCCATATCTTCAGTTTTGAAGTTAAATGATGTAGCATAAACATCTCTATAAACTGCTGCATTCATGTGCAAACGTGCCAATAAACCCCATACAGCAGCTTTGGTAATTCTACCTGGACCTGTTGTATTATCTAATACAGGCTCAATAGCTAACAATTCAGATTTAATATAACCAATAGCAGCTTCCCCTCTTAAAATTTTTGAAGTTTCACTCGCATCCTCCTTAACAAAGACCAATCCGAAAAGATCTAACATCAATAAATTGTAATAAGCTCTCATACCTCTAGCTTCGGCCAAAAACAATTTAGCACTAGGATCTGGATTGGTAGGCAAAGAATTAATTGCAGTCACACTTCTCGAAATTCCAGTTACAATATTATTCCAGGTATTTCTCACGTTCGCATCAGAACTAATGTTTGCATGTTGGTGAAGTTGCAAATAAATTCCATTGTCACCCCAATCAGTACCTCCACGATAAGGTAAAATTGCTTCATCAGTTGAGATTTCTTGCAAGGCAAAATAATTGGTATGAAGAAAGACATCTTCTAATTTTGCATACACAGGGGCAATAATTCCTTCTGCTTGTTGTTTGTCTGTAAGGCCTACAACCGAAGCTTCATCAAGTACATTTTCTTCTAGTTTTGAACAACTATAGGTTACTGTTAAGCTTAGGAAAGCCAGTAACACCATTAATATTTTCGTTTTCATCGTTTTGTGATTTATTTTTAAAGGTAATGAAGCTATCATGATTTAGTTTTTTACTGTATTGTTGGTAAAATCATGATGGTGTCATGTCTGTAATTATTAAAATGAGAAGTTAAGACCAAAAATGAAAGATTTCGCTTTCGGATAACTTAGGTAATCAATGCCGTAAGACGATACGCCACCAATTGACCTATCTATATTTACTTCGGGATCGTAACCAGGATAATCAGTGATCACAAAAAGATTCTGTGCAGTAACCGATAAACGAATACTAGAGAACCATTTATTAATTCCTAAATCCTTGGTGTTTAAACTATAACCTAAGGCAACGTTGTTTAACCTTAAGAAAGCACCACTTTTAAGATACCTTGTGCTAACGAAATTATTATTGTTGATTGATTCTGCTGCATCTGCGATAGCCTCTCTCGTTGTATTGGCATTTCTTGATAAATTCAATTTAGAGAAACTCTGATTATGTGTGTAATCATAAACTTTATTCCCTGCAACACCATTAAAATTAACACTTAAGTCAAAGCCTTTATAGGCAGCACTAGCGTAGAAGCTATAAACCGTAGTTGGCAGTGCAGATCCTGCAGAAATCCTATCCTTGTCAGTACTCAAATTATCGCCATCTAGGTCACGATAAATACTTAAACCTTTGGCATCAATGCCAAGGTACTCTCTCATAAAGAACGTTCCGATTGGTTGATTGTTGACATAACCATTAATTGTTTGTCCGGTAAGACCAGCTCCGCCTACAGACCCTGCAGAGATTACTGTATATGGTGAGTTTTCTACTTTGTTTTTAGAATAGGTAATGTTACCGCCAATATTGTAAGTAAAACCATTGTCTGCTTGATGTCTGTAGTCTAATTCGAATTCTATACCCTTGTTGGTTACCGTCATGTCCTTAACATTGCCCCAAACTTCTGTAGCTGGTTGAATCGGGTCTGCAGGAATTACTTGTAATAAAATGTTATCTGATACTTTTCTAAATACATCAATTGTACCAGTCAACGCTCCTTTGAACAAGCCGAAATCAAGACCTATATCTGTTTGTTTTGAAGTTTCCCACTGAATATCCGGATTAGCCAATCTTGTATAAGTGGTACCTGCCGGATAAGCACCCGTAGGATAAAGTGGATAACCAGAAGCTGCTAATGAACTAAATAGCGCTTGTGTAATTTTAGGTGGAATTTCCTGATTACCCGTTACACCATATCCTGCTCTTAATTTCAAATTGCTAAATATCGAGTTCTTCATGAATTCTTCTTCAGAAATTTTCCATCCAGCCGAGAAAGAAGGGAAATAACCATACTTGTTATTCGCACCAAACTTAGATGACCCATCAGCCCTGAAATTAGCTGTAAATAAGTATTTATTATTAAATTGATAAGTTACCCTACCGAAGAACGATTGTAATTCGTTGATGAAAGCAAAGCCACCTGGCCTGTTATTGGCCAATGTTAAATCTTGTCCAACACCTGGGTTATAAATAGGATCAATTCCTCCTGCTAAAAATCTATTGATACTTGTATTTCTTTGTTGCACGAAAATTCTTTGATAAGAATGTCCAGCCAAGGCAGAAACGTTATGCTTAGTATTAGCCCAGTTGTAGGTGAGGTAATTTTCTATCAATGTATTCTTGTTGATGTTGTTGAAAGTTTCTAATCTACTCTCACGAGTTGTGATAGGGTTTGGCATGTTCAGCCAGTCACGTGTAGCTGTTGAATTATCAATACCTAAATTTGCCTTATAAACAAGACCCTTTATGATCCTCAAAGAGGGAGAAACGTTGCCGATTAAGCGATTCGTAATCGTGGTTTCTTTTTCAAGATCAAAATAAAAGGCTGGATTGGGAGCAATTAGGCTAGCAATTGGATTACCATTAGCATCGCTAGCAGGATAGGTGGGATTATTAGTTACAATGTTTGCTAAAATAGTGCTAATTGGTGGACGTGTTTGCTTGGTATTCGCCACATTCAGGTTCATGTCTAAGATTAATCGATCTTCTAAGAATTTCTGAGTTACATTAAATCTTCCAGAATACCTGTTCAAATCGTTTTTCTTGATAATACCTTCTTGTTTTTGGGCACCGATAGAAGCGAAATACGCCAGTTTATCAGCGCCTCCCCCTAAATTTATGTTGTAATTCTGTGTTAAGGCAGTTCTCATGGCCTCTTTTTGCCAATCGGTATTCCCTCCTTTGTCATCTAAAGTAGCACCAGTTTTTGGCACCTCTACACGAAATTCATCTGCTGTTAAAAGTGGCAATGCCCTGGCTAATGTTGAAACACCTAAGCTTGTGGCAACATTCAATGTTGATGTACCTGCTTTACCTCTTTTGGTAGTAACTATAATTACCCCATTCGCACCACGAGATCCGTAAATTGCAGTCGCTGATGCATCCTTCAATACATCAATTGATTCGATATCCTGTGGATTGATAAAAGTAAGTGGATCGCCACTTCCTGTGTTAGAGTTATCTAAAGGTAAACCATCAATTACATACAGCGGACTACTTCCTGATCTTACACCACCAGATCCTCTTATAATCACACCTGTAACAGATCCGGGTTCGCCACTAGCAGACGTTACGTTTACACCAGAAACTTTTCCTTGTAGCAATTGCTGCGGAGAATTGATGATCCCTTTGTTAAAATCTTCACTTTTTAAAGATTTTACAGCACCAGTTACATCTTTTTTGTTCTGCGTTCCGTAACCTACCACCACAACTTGAGATAAATCTGTAGCGTTTGCTTTTAGCGAAACATCAATTTTGGTTCTGTTACCTACCAAAATCTCTTGGGTTACGTAACCCACATACTTAATTACTAAAATGGCATTGTCGTCTGGAACGGTTATAGTGTAAGCTCCATTTCCATCGGTAGTTGTACTTTGAGTACTGCCTTTAACCATAATACCTGCGCCTGGCAAGGGGTTTCCATCTTGGGCATCCAAAACAGTTCCGGTAATGGTTTTTAATTTGATGATACTCGCTGTGCTGTTTATTGCAAATGCCTTTTCTGGAGAGAAAAAGCAACAGCTGATCAGTAGCGCCGCAGCAAATAACTTTAAACAGCGCTTTAAATAATAAAAGTAAATTTTGCTCATGTAGTTTTGTTTGGGTTTAATGTTTGAGAATAAATTGTATACATAAAAGGTTTTAGATGGTGCAAATTTATACTTCAACGCCATCTATAATGTACTATCAATATTAACTTTTGGTTAATTAAAACTTAAGTGTTGCTGGCAGATATTTGGCAACCAGCGCTTCATAATAGGGTTTTAACTTATTCCAATCTGGTACTTCCGGGTTTTTAGAATACAGATCGTAAGGGTTAAACAATTCTACCCATTTTAGCATTTCCCTGTCATGGTCATCTAACAGGTAATCATACTCACCTTCACGGTGCCACGAATAAAAAGAATGGTACCTGAGCATGTACAGCCCCCCTTCTGGAATGCGGCCTTTTAGCATGTGGTAAACATATTCATCATGGCCCCAAGACATAGTTACATTGCGCAGGCCACAACCTTTCTCATAAATGCCTAATTGGGTATTGTAAGCCGGATTAGAAAAATCTGGATTGTTTTTAAAGAATTCTGAATACACAATTTTGTCTGAAAATGCACAGCCTACCGGAAAAGTATCTCCTACAACTGCCCATTGTGGCTCATCGAACAAACAAAGCACCTTGCCCATGTCGTGCATGAGCCCCACTAACACCATCCAATCTGGGTGGCCATCTCTGCGGATGGCTTCAGAAGTTTGCAGCAGGTGCTGAAACTGATCTAAATCTGTATCAGGATCCGAATCATCAACCAGCTGATTTAAAAATTGAAAGGCATCCCAAATGGGCATTTCTTTTTTATCAAACTTTAAATAGTTATTTCGCTTTTCTTGTACAAATGCATAGGTTTGGTAGGTGTGGTTAATGCGGTAAAATTCGCGTACATGATCTTTGGTATGCTCATCATAAGTACGGTACTCTTCTGTTTTTTTTGCAGTGGCAATGCTATCCGGATCAGGGTAGCGTTGCAATAAATCATCATCCCATTCATCAAGATTGGCTAAGGGATTCACTTCTTTAGCGCTGAAATTGTTTGGAGCTGCATCCATAACTTATTTACATTTGGTTATCTCTAATTTGAAGTTTTTTTAGTTTAGTTATAGCATAATGATGGCCATTTATTTACGAAACCGTTTTCGTAATTGCTTAAAATGACCAAGAAATTTTGTAAGTTGTAACACCAAACTCGTTAAATGAAGCATATCAACATTAAAGACCTTGCGCTTGAGCTGAATCTTTCAGTTTCTACCGTTTCAAAGGCTTTAAATGACAGTTACGAAATAAGCGAAGAAACCAAAAACCGTGTACTGGAAACAGCAGCTAGGCTCAACTATGTGCCCAACCCTTATGCCAGCAGTTTAAGGGGCAGAAAAAGCAAGAACATTGGCGTGGTGATTCCCGAAGTAGCCGATAGCTTTTTTTCACTAGCCATTAACGGCATCGAATCGGTAGCCAAAACAAAAGGTTACCATGTATTGATTTGTTTAACGCATGAGAGTTTTGAAAATGAAAGAACCATTTTAAAGGAATTTCAAGGCGGAAGAGTGGATGGCGTGCTCTTATCGGTTTCTACAGAAACTACACAATGCGACCATATCAACGATTTAATTGCTAATGGTTTACCCCTTGTGTTTTTTGACCGTGCCTGCGATGAGGTAGAAACCGCAAAAATTACGACTGATGATTTTGAAAGTGCTTATAAAGCTACCACACACCTCATCCAACAAAAAGCTGATCGCATTGCTTTTTTAAGCATTTCAAAAAGTCTGTCCATCAGCAATAAAAGACTAGAAGGCTACCTCAAAGCCTTGGAAGATCATGACATTAAAGCTGACCAAAAATACATCATTGACTGCAGCAATGACGCTGAACAAAATTACCTACTAATTAAAAAACTACTGCAACAAAAAAACAAACCCAATGGCATTATAGCCTCGGTAGAAAAATTAACTACTCCTATTTACACTGCCTGTAAAGATTTAGAAATGAAAGTACCTGAAGAGCTTAAAATTGTTTGTTTCTCTAACCTAGAAATAGCCACTATCCTTAATCCTTCGCTCACTACCATTACCCAACCTGCTTTCGAAATGGGCAAAATGGCGGCAACCCTCCTATTTAAAGCTTTAGAAAATAGAAACTTTAGTTTAGTGAAGGAAGATTTTATGATACAGAGTGCGTTGGTGGTGAGGGATTCGAGTGGGTAAGTCTCCTACCGATCTGTTTTTGTGTAAGCAGCAAATTGTAGGTTTAGCCATAGCCTGCAATGCTACAAACGTTGTTTTGGCACAATGTCGTGATAGTAAAAAAACAAGGTTTGATAGTTTCGATCGTCTTTTGGTAGTGAGCTTGTTTGCTGCTTGCGAAAAGGCGGAGGTAAATATTATTGATTACTTACTTTGCCACGCAGGCAGTTATTATAGTTTTATAAATGAGGAGCTGTTAAACTAATATTGAGGTTATTCTTTTCCCCCTCTGGCTAGAATTGGCTGTGCTAGAGGGGGATTGAAAAACAACTATTAATTTTATTTATTTGAAATAATTATTTTCCTCCACCTGTTATTTTAGAGATTGCATTTGCCAGTGATTCTAAATCTTTTGAATTAATGCTTGAAAGATTTAATTCTCTTGTCTTTTCACGTTGCCTTAATGGATCTTGCAAAATCTCCTTTAATATATTTTGAACCATTGATCCATAATCTGCTTCATCGTGTTTCTTTAGCTCTTCTGCAAAAGCAATGAAAGATTTGCTCAGAACAGTTTTGTAAGCGTAATCTTCAATTAAGTTTTTTTGTTTATTGTATTGAGTTGCACAAAAAGTTGCGGCAATAACACAGAGCGACATTAAACTTATTCTACCAATGAGAGAATATAAATCGTGTTCTTTAACAACAAGAAAACAAATTCCGATAACCAATGCTGCAACAACAAAACAAATTGCTCCACTTGCCCACCAAGACAAAACATTCCCATCTACGGCTTTAGTATGCTTTTCTTGAAAAGCAGCGCTCATTCCTTCAGCAGTTTTATATTCCAAAGCCTTTTTTGCAGATTCAATAAGGTTTTGGGATTCTTTAATTATTTTGCTTTGCTCATCTCTATATATTTTTATAGTTGCTTCGAAATCTTTTGACAACAAATTCTGTTTTTCTAGTTCTTTTTCCCTAATTGTAATTTTATTTAGGAAATCCAATATCGTTGTTTTATGACTCTCAATTAAATTAACACTCGTAAGAGATTTCCCTTCAATTTCCTCTATATTTTCTAGTGTGGCATCTGCAGCAGTAATTGTTTTCTCTATTTCCGTTATTTTTGTATCAAAAACTATTATATTTTTTTCATATTGTTCTAAACTTTCATCAAATGATTTTTTTGATTCGTCAATGTCATTTTTTAAAGCCTCTGCCAAATCTGTTTTAGCCTTGATATCATTTATAAGTTCTTCCATCTCAGAATTTCTGATTTTTAAGATGTCATATTGTTTATGAAATTCTGAAAAATATTCTTTGTTTACCCGTAAATTATATTGTCTAATAATGACTTTTATTGCTTCTAAATATCCAATCACTGAATTGAAATTTGAAGCATCTAGGTAAGTTTTTAAATTTTGAAGATTAGTAGAAATGGCACTTCTTTCTACGCTAGTCGACAACCTTATAAAGAGATTTTGATGATTTACTAAAAAGTTAATATCTGAAAGTATACTTTTTATACCCTCGATTAGTCCCTTAAGTGTGTATTCACTTTCACTCCCCAATTGTTGATCTAAAGTATAACCACGTTCCTTTAAGGTTTTTGTTAAATCTGAGGTATCGAACAATAAATTTTCAATAGTTATTATTGATGCTGGTTTCATTTGAGAGCTGGTTATGTATAATAATATCTTTTATAAGTTTTTTCGGTTTTAGCTGCTTATCTAACCCTTTTTAACAAGGCCTTAATGTTTTAAACAAATTAAATACTAAGCTCGATTGATTTTAAATTAAATAAGTCAATTTGACCAATTTTATCTTCATGGATAATAATAGACAATCTAGCTGGATGTTTAAATTTCATTTCGCTTAATTTAAAAGTCCAAAGCATAATTTTTAGCAATTCCTCGTCGCTGATGTTTTTATGTTCTTTAATTCTTGTAATCCCTGAACCAAAAACTGGAACTGAAACTGTCCTCTGAGCGTACACCCTATTAATTCGATCCCAAAAATTGATTAAAAATTCAATATACTCTGGCATTGTCAAAACTGCTCTGTTTTGATTGTCAAATCTTGTAAATGCGGTGAGAACAAAGGTTTCATAAACAAGTGACGTACTTAATTTATATTTAACATTTTTGCCTCCAAGATGGCGCACGACATCAAGTTCAGTTATATCTTCATTAACAGAATTGCTCCTAATAAATTCATCTAAATCGTTCACGTTGTTCTGAAAGAATTTTTTTATAAAAATTCCATTCAAAGATGAATTTGAAATTATTTTATCATCCACAATAGTATCGAAATACTCGTTGAAAGTTATAACCTTTAATCCATCTTGTTCGAAAATATCACCACATTTAATATTTACATTACTACCATCAATATCAACATCAATGTTCCGTAAGGTATTAGCATAAAGCCAGATTAAAAAATAAATAACCACTAGGATAATAAGCACTAAAACACCAATATATGCTAGATATTCTTTAATATTTGTTGGTATATCTATAAATAAAAATGCAAATGAGATGATGCCTGATATTATTGAAAATATTTTCCAAAATCTATTCCTAATATTCTTTTCAAACAATTTGACTTTCATAGATATAATTAATAATGATAATCACTGGCTTTCTTATTCGATCCCTTTCTAAAATCCGAATTTTGTAAAGCATTTTTTATCAATTCTTTATTCATTGGAACATGCAAGATAGGAACCTTTGATTTTGAATTTTTGAAGATTGATAACTTGTCCCACAAGGCTTTTACTTTATTATTAAACCCAATTTTTGATTCAGTTAATAATTCATCCTTTGTTTTCAAATCCGGATAAATTACTATAACTGGTAAACCCAAAGTGTTTAAACCATAATCAATTTCTTCAACTAATGCTTTTGAGCTGATAGTTGAATCACTCAAAAAAAATACAATATTATCAGAGTTTTTTAGGCGCTCCCTAAGTCTTGGTTTTAGAGTTAATTCCCAATCGCTACTATCACGCACATTATAGGTTGTATCATGTGAATTATTAAATGGAAAAGCACTGTCAAGACCTTTCCAAGCCTTTAACATACCGTAGTAACAAAAATCTTTGGTGGCATGTGCACCTAAAGAAGATTCATTGAATGGTTCAGCAACATAGAACGCACAATAATTGTAAATTTTACTCATAATTTATTTTTCATAATTGGTTATTAAATTTAGGTTTTGTTGATGCCATTGCCAATAACGGTTTGCAGCTTGGCGAAGTGGCGGAAATCGAAGCATAAATGTTCAGGTTTGCACAAATCGAAGAACTGCTGTTGAATTTAGCACTGAACCCGCCATTTTGCCAAACCGATGTTGGCGGTAGTTTTTTAGTTTTCAACTCCGATTATTTCTCTAAAATTGTTTTCAAGTTTCGTCTTTACTTCTGGAACCTTATTTCTAATTTTTTCAGTCGCTTGTTTAATATTTTCGATCTCCATTTGGGGTGAAACTTGCCCGAAAATATACTTAAAAGAGAAGTCAGAATGGCTTCCCTTTAACAGTTGAATTATTTCGTCAATTAATTTACAAGTTTCTGAATTAAAATAAAGTTTGTTTTTGTCGTAATAAATTAAAAATTTATTACCACTTTCTCCCGCTTTCATTGTGTTGTCATACTCTTGTTTTTTAACTTCTTCATCTTTCATTCCTGTCACAATTTTCCAAGTTGTTAATGTGAACATATCATTATAAAAGTCGGATAGCAATGAATATAATTCATCAATTTTTTCAAGTCGTCTGTCGTGAAGTTTAAAAGCTTTTTGTGAGTGAAATGCGAGCTCTGATTTATACTTTTCAAATACTTGATTCAATTCAGATTTATATTGGTCAGATTTGTTTTGGAGTTCTTGTTTATACAAAGAAATATTTTTGTCAATAAACATCTGTCCCAGTTGTTTAATTAACCAAACTATTAGTCCTGAAATTATTCCGACTATTCCTATCTCAGTCATTATTTTGGTCCAATCCATATTCTTGTCTATTTGTTAGTGTTCGTGTATTTAAAATTACCGCCAACTCACGGCTTGGTGCAACTTATCCGAGTTTAGTTATTTATAACGAGTATAACCGTTTAAATCTGTTTATTAATTACTTATTGCATCTTAATTTGAATATGCCAAACTACCATTTATCTTTTTCAAACTTTTATGGTTTCCCGTAACCATTGATTTTTTAACAGGTATCAATATTTCCCATGCTGCCAACTATAACCATAACTGCTAGCGCTTCTTTTACACCTTTATCCTCCTATAATTGGGATTTGTAATCCCCCTAATTCTAGTACTTCCCATGTTGCCAACAATAGCCATTGCCGCTAGCGCTTCTTTTACACCTTGATCCTCCTATAATTGGGATTTGTAATCCCCCTAATTCTAGGCTACTTCCCATGTTGCCAACAATAACCGTTACTGCTAGCACTTCTTTTACACCTCGCCCCTTTTTTGGTGAGCGCTTTACATTGCCCAACATAAACATTGGTTTTATTGGTGGTTGTATTTGATGTTAAGTTGTTGGTAGTTATTGTTTTTGGTTTGGCACAAATTCCACAGCTTCCGCCATTGTTGCAATATTTACAACCCGAACAGTTGGAGCAGGCATTACATGGTGTTTTGCCATAACAGGTAGCTACTGGTCCGCGAAAGGGTACAGTTTTGCGTGGTGGAACAGTAAACAATAGCAAGCTACTAATGATAAAGAGGAGGAGCGTTTTCAATAAATATTTGGTTGTGAGGGTTAATTTGTTAACTATTAATTGAAATAGTTAAGTTTAAATTTAGTTATAATTTATTGGTTTACAGCAATTAAAACTTTTAGTTGTTATTGTGTTTTTATGAGAAATACTGTTTGCAATGAGGGAACAGGCTTTTTGGGTTTTGAGATGTAAAAAGAATGAACATTTTATTTGATAGCTTTTTTATGCAAATCGAATACAATCAATTAATTTGTTCAAGGAAGTGAATAATTACAAATAGGTTTACTATTATGACAGAAAAAGAGAAAGCTACAGCAGATATTTATAAGATGTTAAAGGATAAATATCCTAATAGCATATTATATGTTATGCCTGAACAATTAACTAAGAAACTAAAGTCATTCATGCTTATTAGGGAAGATTTATCTTTTGTTACACAAGTTACTGAACAGCTAATCTCTTTAAAGGAATCGCATAATCCCAACGACATAATAGAATTTGCACTTTGGCAATCAATTATCATCACCTACGGAAAATGTTTTACGGACAACAAGGCAGGAATGTCAAAACTTGAGAAATCCCTATTTGAGAAGTATGATAAGAAGTACCAAGAAGTACATGATCATTTAATGCATTTAAGACATTCTTATATTGCGCATCGAGATGACACAGTAAATGAACAAGCAATGGTTTTCATAAAGGTCTCCAAAACTGGGCATATGTTGGATGGCGATACGGAAAATATAATTATTGCAAGGAAATTAGCGAGTCCGAGAGTGCGTGACCTTAAATCGCTAATAGAGTTATTGCAATTATTAATAGAGGAGGCGGATGTAAAGATTCAGAAAAATGGAGATAAGGCACATAACGCATTTCTAAAAAACTACACACGCGAACAAGCAAAGTCTTTTTTAGTCAACAATATGAAGTTTGATTAATCTCTTCCCCCTGCTGGCGCAAGCGTGTCGTTTGTACCTAAAATTAAAACCAATTTCAGGACGAGACACAAAACAGTTAACCAATAGCTTAAACAAAAAGTTCAGCAAACATTTTATCCTATTAGGTATTAATCACCTTTTCCATCTCGATAAGGCTAATGGCCGATACCTTTGGGTCGCCGAACCTGCCCTCTATCTCATCAAATGCAATGGAACCTCCAGTGGGCACATAGCCATGGCGGCTGTACCAGTTGATCAGTTCAACTCGGGTGCTGATCACAGAAATGACAATCCTAGCGCAATTATTTTCGAGGGCATGCTGCTCAGCTGCAATTAAAAGCGACTTACCTATACCATTGCCTTGGGAAAGGGGTGATACGGCAAACATACCAAGGTGCAACTCGTTTAATTCTACCTCCAAACAAACCGTACCTAAGATCTTATCGTTCTCATCGGTGATCTTTAAGATCGTTATTGCTGGCTTGGCTATCATTAGCTCCAATGCCTCCTCATCTATCCGAATGCCATCAAGTATTTCTGCCTCTGTTGTCCAGCCCTTTTTTGAGTCCTCGCCCCGGTAGGCAGAGTTCACCAGTTTGTCCAGTTCCTTAACGTCGGCAAGGTTAGCTTGGGTTATTTTCATTTGATTGATTGAGTAGCAAAAATAAGTAATTAGCTTTTACCTTACAATGTTTACTATGGTCCCAAGATCCCGTTTGTGCCAAAATTAAAGCCAATTTTTGCACAAGACATATGCGCTAGTCTTCTTTTTTACACACCCCTATTGCATTCATTTTTTATAAAGTTCAATTTTTCGTTCGTCTGGGTCAGAAATAATTGCCATAAAGCCAAAGTCAGTTTGTGTTGGCTCTAATGAAAACGGAATTTGTAATTCTTTTAAAGCCACAACCATTTGGTCAAAGTTGTCTATGCTAAAACCTAACCGCAGATTTTTGTCAGCTTCGGCTTGGCTTTTTGTCAATGGATAAATTTCCAAAACTGACTGTCCGATTGCTGCTGAATAATGAAATGGTGAATTTCCGTGTTTGTGATAGTCAAAAGTCAGTCCGAACAAGCTATAAAAGTCTGCAAGTCGTTTGGTGTCGCCTGTCCTTAAAACTAATAATCGAATGTCCATTTGTTACTATTACTTTTAAGTTTGTAGAGTATACGCTTCGCTTGCAGGTAACATTTAAATATACACAAGTTTTTCAGATGGCAAATATTCAAAATGCATTCATAAATACCGATTCCCAAATATCTATTAAAGGAATATTCCTGAAGCATAGCATATGCATACCTGAAGTATACCTAAAGCATAGATAATGCGTAGTTGATGTATAGTTAAGATTTTCCAATTGCAAAACCCATCTTAGCAGCTGGCGTTTTTGTTAGTTAAACCATTCTTTTCCATTTGCTAAGCGTTCTAAAAAGTCAGTAAAGGAAACTCCTATTTCGAGATGTGCTTCTTCCTCAATAGTTCAAGAAAAGCAGGGTGTTTAAAAAACGCTAAAAAGGAGATTGCTTCGTCCTGTGAAAAAAAATTGCAATGACGGCAAGTTTGAAAATGGATTCGGCTCATTCCTCCCCCAACCCCCTCCAGAGGGGGATAGCATAGTTCAAGAAAAGCAGGGTGTTTAAAAACGCTAAAAAGGAGATTGCTTCGGGCGGTGAAGAACCGACCTCCGATAAATCGGAGCAGGCTCTCACAATGACGACAAGTTTGAAAATGGATTCGGCTTATAGATTCCTCCGAAGTCGGAATGACAAACTTGGTGTATTAGCGTATATGAACTTTGCAACCCCTCAAAATCCCATAACCCTTTACCATGTACGATAATGGCCTCAGCGGATTCGCGTTAAAAATCAATGAGAGCAACCGTAAGAAATAAAAGCTGTTTGAGCGCAGCGAGTTCTTTTATTTTAGGTTTTGATCTTTGATTTTTAGCGAAGCTGGTGCAGCCTTGATCTTTTGCTTCTTTTCTATCAAGAGAAAAGAAGGAGCCCCTCGGTGGCGACGAACCGAGGCAAGCCTTGAGCATGGGATATGGAAATCTAATTCCTCCACCTTACACAGATCGCCTAAAATTATTGAACTAACCATAAATGCTAAGTAAGATTAGCCAAGTAAAGAAACCTACTGGCACCAACACAGCTGCACTAATAAAAAAGGACTTAACCAACTCTCGCCTACCCATAATTAAAAATACAATAGCTGCAACCACGTTTAGCATAACTTGTATAAAGATACATAAGCCCATACCTATTGCTATACTAAATCCCATATTTGACATAGAGGTATTTAGGATGATGAGCAAGCCGTAAATCGCAAACACTAACAGATTTATACCTAAGATTTTTAACATCACTTAAATTTTAATGATCAAAACATTTTTGAGGCTAGCCCTACAACTATTATAATAAGTACTAAACTGTTGAAAAAGTTTTGATGATTAATATTTTGTTAGTTCAAGCTTGTGGTCAAACGTACTAAATTGCTCATCCAAACAATTTGTCTTGAACGCCTCTTTTTTTGTCGCAGATTAGCCTTACGGTAATAGCTATAGTATTTTATATTTGATTATTGCTTAGCAAATAAAAACAAGCTATGAGAAATGTAATTTACGGGATGAATATCAGTATTGATGGCAATTGTGACCATACCAATTCTACGCCTGATGAGGAGCTTTATGACTATTTTACCCACCAAATGGATGATGTTGACTTGATTGTTTATGGTCGTAAAACATACGAATTGATGATACCTTATTGGCCAGATGTAGAAAAAGCACAGTCGGGCACAAAAGCAGTAAATGAATTTGCAGAAAGACACAATGCTATCGACAAGGTTGTTTTTTCAAAAACATTAGCGAGCGCTGATGGAAATACAAGGATTATCCGCAATGATTTAGAGACAGAGCTATTGAAACTGAAACAAGAACCCGGCAAAAAGATTTCGATTGGTGGGGTAAGCTTGCGTTCACAATTAATGGCGCTGGGGTTAATTGATGAATATTATTTTGTGGTTCATCCAATCATTGCCGGAGAAGGGAAACGTTTGTTAGAAGATGTTGTGCTTAAAGAAAATATAAACCTAAAGCTGGTTGATGCTAAGATTTTTAAATCGGGATGTGTAGGCTTGCATTATTTGAAGGTGTAAATTGATTAAATAGATTCTTCGCGAAGCTCAGAATGATAAATCTTCAAGAGGCTATAGAGAGGCGCATAGCTAAGGCAAATATTTTAACGCTTGATAGGTATGCACCCAGTGTCCCCCGCTGGCGGGGGAATCAAAGGGGGTGGAATCTATTAATAACAGTTCCTCCCCCTTACCCTCCCGATGAATCGGGATAAACTCTCCAGAGGGGGACAGTATAGTTCAAGAAGCAGGGTGTTTAATGAATCTCATTCCTCCCCCAACCCCCTCCAGAGGGGGACAGCATAGTTCAAGAAGCAGGGTGTTTAAAAAACGCTAAAATGGATTCGGCTCATAGATTCCTCCGAAGTCGGAATGACAAACTTGGTGTATTATATATCTTGCAACCCCTCATAAACCCCACAACTCTTTCCCAAGCAAGAGGATGGCCTTGAATGCAAGGAAAGGAAGAATAGTTAATTGTTTAAAGAGTTAACTTCCTCGAGCGATAGATCAGCAAAATGGAGAATTGTGAAGCAATCTTGAGGGCAAAAACAAAACTACAACATCCGAAAAACTGGAGGTTCTTCACCGGAATGGCTCATTTTGCGATCCAAAAACAATTGACGTATTATTCCGACATGGCATTCCCAGCCTTGATTTTTTGTTTCTTTTTCATCAAGGAAAAAGAAAGAGCCCTTCGGTGGCGGTGAACCGAGGCAAGGCTGTAGGGAGGAATCAGATCCATTCCTCCCCCAACCCCCTCCAGAGGGGGACAGCATAGTTCAAGAAAAGCAAGTGTAAAAGATTACCAAGCCCTGAGAATAGAGACTCGCAATGATGACAAGTGTGAAAAATGGATTCGATTCATAGATTCCTCCGAAGTCGGAATGACAAGCTGGGTGCGCTAGAGATATATACCCCTTAGCCTTTCCGTGCCTTTCCTAAGAACGAGGATTGGCCTTAAATGCATAGAAAGGAGTAGTAGTTAATTGTTTAAAGCAATGTTTTTCTCTCTAGCGAAAGATCAGCAAGGTGGAGAAGTGGAGGCTTTTCGCCGAACGGCTCAGCTTGCGGTATAAAAACAATTGACGTACTAATCCGACGAGGCATTTACAGCCTTGATCTTTGGTTACCTTTCCATCAAGGGAAAGGTAAGAGCCAATCGGCGGCGGTGAGCCGAGGCAAGGCTGGAGGGAGGCATATTTAAAGCAGGGAAATTAATTGAGTAGATTCTTCGCGAAGCTCAGAATGACAAAATGTTCCTCCCCCAACCCTCCCGATGAATCGGGACAAACTCTCCAGAGGGGGATAAGCAGAGTTCAAGAAGCAGGGAGCAAAAAAATTAGACAAAATTTAACATGAACTACGATTATAATTAACATGCACTTCATATCGCTAAGCTAATTTTGGAACCATGATCAGAAGAGATTTTTTCAAGAACGGTACATTGGCAGTATTAGGTACTTCCTTATTTAGCCCTTTAAGTTCGGCTGCAGCTATACTTTCTCCAACAGAAGAAAAAGCATGGGGCAGTGCCAAAAACATTATTTTCATGGTAAGCGATGGCATGAGCACGGGCACCTTGAATATGGCAAACTTACTTTTAGAAAGAAAAGAAGGCCGTGAAAGCAAATGGATTTCCTTGTACAGGGAAAACAAAGTAGTAAGATCTTTTATGGATACCGCTTCTGCAGATGCCCTAGTAACCGACTCAGCAGCTTCAAGTTCTGCTTGGGGAGGTGGTGTAAGGGTAAATAACGGTAAGATTAATGCCAATGCTGATGGTAGTTTCAATACCCCTATTTTACAGAAATTTAAAAATGCTGGTAAAAAAGTAGGTTGCGTTACCACAGTTCCAATTACCCATGCTACGCCAGCTGGCTTCTGTATTACCAATAATTCTCGTGGAGACCAAAGCGAAATAGCCCTTCAATATTTACCATTGCAGTTTGATGTAATGATGGGTGGTGGCAATCAATATTTCAATCCTTCGAAAAGAAAAGATAAAGCTAACGTATATGCCAAATTTGAAGAGGCAGGTTATCAAATTGTGCGTACTAAAGCAGAAATGCTTAAGCTAAATAATAAAAAACCAATTCTTGGGGCATTTGATGATGATGCACTTCCTTTTACTGTTGACCATGCAAATGATCCTGCACTTCAAGATCGCGTACCAACCTTGGCAGAGATGACAGTTAAGGCCATTGAGCTGATGAAAGACAATGCTAATGGCTTTGTATTACAAGTTGAAGGTGGAAAAGTAGATTGGGCTGCACATTCAAATGATGCACCAGGACTACTTTACGATCAGATCGCTTTTGACCTAGCTATTGAAAAAGCAATTGCATTTGCTGAAGCTGATAAAAATACACTAGTAATTATTACAACAGACCACGGCAATGGTAATCCTGGGCTTTTTGGTGATACAGACAGCAACAAAAAATTTGATTTGTTACAAAATTTCAAACATAGCAATGATTGGATTCTAAATTCGATTAAGCCAGGTTTCAGCGCAAGCTCTTTGATAGATATGATAGCCGCAGCACAGGGTTATACAATTACCAATGATGAAGCTAAAAGTTTACTGGTTCATTATGAAAAATTAGATGGTGGTGGCATTTATAACAATCGGAAATTACCATTTGAATTATTCGGACAGTTACAAGAAAAATATACCGCTATTGGATGGGCATCTATGGAGCATTCGGCAGATTATGTGGAACTGGCAGCCTATGGTCCGGGTAGTAGCTTAATGAAACCCTTTGTTCGCAATACAGAACTGCACAACTTGATGTTAAATGCAACAGGAACTAAGATCTAATACGCATTGAAAAAAGTGATTTTTGCATATTCCCTCTTAAAAGATCCAGTTAGATTTGAGTTTACTAATCAAAAGAATTTTTTCATAAATTCTAATTTAGTTAGTTAATAGTTAATTGGTAGTCGGATTAGGTACCCGACTACTTTTTTTTGGGAAAAAAATCGGTTAATGGGTTTAGCTAATAAGCTACATAAATAATAATTTCACTAAAATAAAAAGGGGTTGTAAATACAACCCCTTTTTATTTACAAAATATTCCTTTTATGGTCTTTGACCATTAAAGACCCAGGTTTCATCAAAAACAGCTCTATAAAAAGGTGCTGCTAGCGGTGGGTTTATTCCTGCTTTTTGTGTTAATGCATATTTAATCTTCATCGTCTTAGTTGCAGCAGTATACTGATTACCAGCAGCATCTGGAACTAAAACCGCATTACGAACATTGGATGATACATCAACGCCATAATGGTTGGTTACGCCTACAACTTTACCATCGCTACCGAATTCTATGATAGGACAAAATGAGCCAAATGAACTTGTTGCAGAACCCGTATAAAAAGGCACAAAATAACCTCCACCATTAAAATATTTAGGGTCGTAAACTACACAGCTTGTTGCAGTAACTGTTCTTAATTGCATTTGGTATACAGTACTTCCTAAACCAACAGTATAATGAGAAAATGCAGGATTAGTTACATCAACCATTGTTCCTTTAACATTATATACACCATCATATTTATTTTTAGGAACTACATTTAATAAGATATTACTAAAGTTACCGCTAATTGTTCCATAAGAAACACTAGTAATTTTTAAAGGAAGTGCGTAAGGAACACCTACCACCAATAAATTAGTTTTAAATGCAATAGTAAAAGAAGCTTTGCTTTGCCCCTTAGGAATAACAACTTTTGTGGCACTTAATGTATATACATTACTTGGCAAAAAGCTATATGGAGCATTTGCTGTACCAACTGCACCCGTTTTTCCTTGCTCAGTATTGTACTGATCAATAACCGATTGAGTACCTAACCCAAAGTTAACTTCAATATCCTGAGGAGCAACTTTTTCTGGGCCAGAATAACTTACAGCTATAGTTTGTACAGTTGCTGTTGGCAAAATTTCATATGCTAATGTATAAAGAGCAGTTGTGCTACCATGTACAGCTATATCTGTTGGATTAACAAACTCAATAACGTTAACCCCTTTATCAGGATCTAGTACCAAACTATCATCTTTTAAACAAGATGAAAAAGTGGTAATGGCTAATACAAGCCCAATTGATTTATAAATATATTTTCTCATAATTTCTTTAAAATTAATTTACGTCCCAGAATATTTTAGAAGTATATAAGCTGATGCCAGGTTTAGCATTACCTGCATTTAAGTTATATTCTTCTTGAGGATACAAGAATCTTGTAATAATTTTATCTGGGCTTGTTGCTACCGATTGTTTTGAAGCAAAAGTATCAGTTGCAGGTGCTGGGCCATTGGTAATAACAGCAGGATATCCTGTACGCTTATATTCATTGAAGGCTTCATCGTTCATTATGTTTGCCAGTGCAATATACTTTTGTGTACTTATGGCCTCAATTTTCTCATTTGTTGTAAGTGCTAAAGCATAATTAACCAAGTAAGGTTTTGCAGCACCTGCATTCGAAGTAATGTAAGCATCAACATCGGTAGCTATTGTTGAACATGTTGGGCATGATGCACTTGGAGCAACTTTAGTAGGGTTAAGTATGCCATTTTGATTTCTATACAAATAATCAAATGATGCAGTAATTCCCGCTTTAAAAGCCGAAGCTCCTCCATCTCCAACAGGCAAATACCCTCTTACCTGACATTCGGCAATTAAAAAGTTAAGTTCAGAAAACATAAATATTGGCTGCCCTTGACTAGGCCCCTTTGCAATGCCATAAGCATTTCCTGCAGCAGCATCTGCCCAAGTTGCAGCAGAATACCATGCATTATAAGGTGGAGCAACAGCCGCTACAGAAGCTGAAGTTTCATCCCCTAATTGATTTACATTTGTATTGGGGAAACTTCTAAAACTAACTCTACCTCTTACTTGGTCGTTTAATTTTACACCATTGTAAAATGATAAAATCCATTTAGTTGGAACATTTTGAGTAATGGTTGCTAAATCAGAAACACTAGCACCATAGTTATTCCATTGTGGACTTTGTCTGCCCGCTTCTTTAGTATAACCCGGATTACATAAAGCATCTTCTTGGATATAACCTACCGAAGCAGTAGTTGCAAACAATGGTGTTGCATAGCTATTTAAAGCTGGTACGCCAGCCATTTTAACCAGTAAACGTAACCTAACAGTATTGGCAAATCGTTTCCATTTGTCCATGCCAGAAAAACCGGTTGCGAAAGCACCACTACCTTTAAATAAAGGATCTATTGGAGTTGCTACAGCTTTAACACCTGCACTCACTGGAGCAGCCTGTCCTGTACTAATGGCAGCAATAGATTCAGTCAGTTCTTTGATCAAATCTTTATAGATGTCCTCTGCCTTGTCATATTTTGGAGCTAAAGAACCAACACCTTTTAAAGCATCGCTATACGGCACATCATTATATTGATCTACCAAACGAGCAAAGGCAAAGGCTTTCATGATCCTAGCAATAGAGGTAGTAAATACCAATTGAGGATCGCCTGCATTTGTAGTAATTACATATTGATAATCGTTTGCGTTATCATAAGTGTTCGTCCACATTGCGGTAAAACTATTGGTAGTATATGCCCAAGTATACGTAGCACCATACCCACCAACGCCTGCAACACCTGCAAAAAACCCACCGGGAACGTTCATACTTTGGTTGAAACCACTTGTATGTGCCGCTGTTGCAACGATGGCTTGTGGTAAAACTAAATCTGCATTTGATTCTGTTGCATTATTTGGATTGTCATTTACATCCAAAAACTTCTTGCAAGATGAGATGCCCATCACTACAGCACAAATTAATATACAATTTAATATCTTTTTCATTTTCATCTTCAATTATAAAGTTAATGTAAGAGTAGCGCCGTAAAATCTAGCTGGAGGAGTTTGGTTGATATTGGTAATACCAATCCCATTGCTGTCTGCACCAGCGGCACTATATTCAGGATCCGTATAAATATTAGTTTTAGGAGTCCAGATAAATAAATTTCTACCCTGAACACTAATACGAGCACCTTTAATATATTTGATGTTTCCTAACGCTGATTGAGGTAAGTCATAACTCAAAGAAAGCTCACGTAATTTCCAGAATGCAGCCGAGTGCAGGTAGTTGGATACAACTGCAGTTTGAGAAGGACCGTTAGTCCAGAAATCTACACCACCCGTTCTAGTAGTAATATTTGTGTTAGCTACATAAGTATTAGTAACTGGATCAAAATAAGAAGAGTTGGGTACTACAAAACGCTCACGGTTAAAGTAGGTGTTTCTTATCCCTGCTCCAGAAAAATCAAAAGCGACAGAACCAGCGTTGTACATCACAAAGCTACCTCTGTATTCAAATAAGCCTGCTAATCTAAATCCTTTGTAAGACATAGCAGCATCTAAACCTAAACGGTGTTTAGCATCTGTGTTACCAAGATCAGAGTTTGTGGTTGTTACCGAAGGAAATCCTGTAATTCTATCTACAATAATCCTTCCTTGAGGATCTTTCTGGTAAGTTGTACCTTTGATAAAAGGGAAATTTTTACCCGGTACAGCGCTAATAATTGCATTACCACTAGTTACTATGTTCAATTGAGGCAAATCATCACTGATTGAAATAACTTTATTATTGTTATAGGTATAGTTTGCACCAACACTTACTTCTAAACCTGTAGTTTTGTTCTGTACAGCTATAACTCTTAGGGAAGTTTCCCAGCCTTTACCAGTTACTTCACCTGTATTAGTTAAGAATGAAGTAAAACCAGTTGCACTTGGTAAGCCAACCGGAACGGTTTGATCAGTTGTTTTTGAGCTATAATAAGTTACAGCACCGGTTATTCTTGAATTATACAATTCAAAATCTACACCACCCTCAATCTGATCAGTTAATTCTGGCTTTAACGAAGCGGCAATAATTCTATTTCCTAAACCAAAACCAGGAGCTCCAGAAAAAGGAAATCCAAATTGTTGACCAAATGTAGATACTAATGAATAAGCACCAATATTTACGTTACCTACCCTAGAGATACCCCCTCTTAATTTTAAAGAGTTGATGGCTTTAATGTTCTTGATGAATGGAATTGCATCAGAAGCAATAAATGAAATATCTGCTGCAGGATAGAAGAATGATCTGTTTTCTGGAGCCAGTACCGAACGCCAATCATTTCTACCAGAAACGTGCAGGTATAAATAATCTTTGAAACCTAAACGTACATCTCCATAAACACCTTGTTGACGCTCTGTAGAATTGTTTTCACCAGCCCCAGGGTTTAATAAACTGTTTCCAATGTTAAAAAGATCAGCCTGGATTAAATTTGTAGCACTTACGTTTACAGTTTTAGCAGTATTGCTTCTCATGCTTGCGCCTAAAATGGCATTCAATGAAATATCTTTAGATAAACGCTCGATGTATTGTGCCTGAAACTCTGGACTGATCTGTGTAGTATAACCAGAACCATCATTTACAGCACCTAATACATCACCAACGTTAGCGCCACTAATCCCTCTTCTGTAGGCAGAATAAGTAAATTTGTTGGTATAAGACTTGTTTGAGAAGTTACGCGTGTTGATACTTGTTCTAAATAATAGAGATAAGGATTTAATTGGGTTCCATTTAATGGAAGCTAAACCTGTTAAATAATCATTTCTAGTTAAACCACGATTATTAGCTAAACTGAAATAAGGGTTAGCAAAATATTCATTATAGTAACCATTTGGATTAGCAAATTTATCGTTTTCCCAATCGCTGTAACGGGTCAATGGAATTTGACCTGGAGACATTAATACGTTGGTAAAAGCTGCCCCGCCTGCAGTACTGGTGTTAAATCTATTTTGTACATAGTTGGTATTGAATTGGAAAACAACATTATTACCCAAGTCTTTTTTACCATTTACCCTGATAGTAAAACGGTTGTATTTGTCACCTGGAACAGTGCTTTTTTGATCAAAATACTGGCTAGACAAATAGTAAGACCCTTTGTCGTCACCTGATGAGATACTGAAATCTGTTTGGTTAGAAATACCTGTATCCCAAAAATTCTGCTTACCTTCTGAATCGTTCCAAGCATAAGGCACAGTTTGGATTGAGCCATCAGCCAATGGTTTACCAATAATTCTCATCGAACCATCAAATCTTGGTCCATACTGTTGGTTTTCATATTCAGTATATGTAGGAATATCATCTGGTCCAGTACCTGACCCATATTCTTCCTGTAATTCTGGCAAGAAACTAACCTGCTCTACAGTAGTAGTATTACTTACATTAATAGCAGTTACACCACGTTTACCAGTTTTGGTAGTAATAATTAACGCACCGTTAGAAGCATCAGAACCATAAAGTGAAGCTGCACCTGCACCGTTCAATACTTGGATATCCTCAATATCTTCTGGGTTTAAGTTGCCTAAAACAGAGTTGGGAACAATTACGTTGTCTACAACAACCAATGCCTGGTTATTACCCAATAACGAACGGTTACCACGTAAAACCAATCTAATGGTAGGGTTAACACCAGAACTTACAGCATTAACCTGTAAACCTGCCACTTTACCTGTAAGGGCACTGGCAACGTTAAATGCTTTAGCTTGTGTTAATTCTTGGGCTTTAATAGTAGTAGATTGGTTACCTTGCTCACGACGTTTAATTGAAACACCACCAGCTGTGATTACAACTTGATCTAAAACTTTAGAATCTAAATCTAAAGACACATTAATAGCTGCATCAGTTATAGCAACTTCTTTAGTAGTATATCCTAAATAAGAAATTTGTAAAGTTTTAGCCGTAGCTGGAACTTTTAAGGCAAACTTGCCATCAACTCCTGTTGTAGTGCCAACTGCAGAAGCTTCTTTTACCTTTATAGATACGCCTGGGATTGGCAATCCGTCTTCACTTGCTTTTACAGTACCAGTAACTGTACGCTCTTGTGCATTTGACCCAAAGGCTAAACCAGTAATCAAAAATAATATTATAATTGGTATTTTTATTTTCATATAGTTATGATTGAATGAATAAAATTGTTTGTTTAATAAAAAAAATAATCTCTCGGGTGGGGCTCTTTCCATGTTAAGTTTAGTTTAGTGAATTATAAATCTAGGCGGTATGGGTTTTTAGAAATATGCGAAAATCACCTTTTTAACAGATCTCATCCTTTTATGAAGACTTTTAGCTTCTTTTGATATTTGATACTGGGAACACCAATCAAACTGTTGGTATGTTGAATTTTTTCCTTGTGTATTTTTACTATGGTGAAATTTTTACTTTACTAGACGTAATTTTAAATCAAGAGATTCGGCTATTAGCCATCAACTATGTGTACAAAAACCTAGCTAATAACATTTGTCTAAAACTGCCTAATAGATGAACATCATTTTCTATCAACCACCAACCCATTTAAAGAAATTTGTTAGGTATTACTGGAGTTGTGACCTGTTAGATCACCAATCTGAAAAAATAATCTATTTTGATAATTATGCCGATAGATACCCTAGACTAGTATTTCAGGTAGATGATGGATATGGGCTAAAAAACAGTGAGGATAAATATGTTCCCAAGGCCTACGTTTGTGGAATTGAAACATCCCCATCATCAATGTCTATCCAGGCAGCTTTTTCTCATTTTGGTGTGAGTTTCAATTCATTTGCACTCACTGAGATATTCAAGACGGCTGACGAGTTGATGGTCAATAAAATAATAGATCTACATGATTTGGGCTACGCAGATCTTATCCGTAAACTCTCAGACGCAAAATCTCATGTGCAGCGGATTGAAATTATGTGCAGGTTCATAGAAGAACAGCTCAGTCACAAGTTATTTGTAAATACCAACCTTATCCAGATTGTACTCGAAAATGAACTTGCTGAACAAACGGATCTATTTAAACTACAAAAGAAGTACAAGATTACCGAACGAACATTGGAAAGGTTATTCAAAAGCGCTATGGGAATATCTCCAAAAACCTTCCAACGCCTGGTTCGTTTCGAAAAAACATTATCACTTCTTAAAGACCCCTCTTATAGCAATTCTGCAACTGTAGGCCATATCCTTAACTATACAGATCAATCTCATTTCATCAAAGATTTTAAAACCTTTACAAATATTACCCCCGTCCAGTTCCAAAAGAACAATTTCATGCTTTCAGAAAGTTCAGCGTTCATTACCAAAATTTAACCCAAGGTTTGCCATCTGATTGTAGCTAATATACTAGCGTAAAATTTCGCAATTATGTCGGTTTTTTACTATTTCGTTTAGATCCTCTAACCTAGTTTTGACAAAGGAAGTAAATAGTAGCCGATACATCAACTTAGGAAAGTCTCAACCACCTAAACATGATTGTTAGGTACTGGCCTGAATTTGATAATGAGTAAAATGATTAGATACGCATCCCTGTATATTGATGATAAAAAAGAGTCCATTTCCTTTTATACCCAACATTTGGATTTTACAGTATTTAAAAATGTGATGTTTGGCGATTATGAACAGTGGTGGATATTGAAAAAAAAAGAACAGCAGGAAATAAGCTTGATCCTGATCTGGAACGAAGAAGAAAACCCCGACCGAAGTACTTTGATTCTAAATACCAATGATTGCATTTTAGAATACTGCAGGCTCAAGGATAATGGGTTCAGACAATTGTCAACCCCATTATACTCTACTCTTGGGATGAGCTTTTATTTCTACGATCCTGCAGGAAATAAGATTGTTGTGATAGAGGAGCGAGCATACAATGATCCACAAATTTAAAGCAAAATGGAAACCTATTTCAAACGTCTTAACAACAACAACAGTCTTTATCAAGAAACAAAAAAATATAGCCATGTAGGGTATCAGAATCATGACCTTACCCTTAAATTTGTTTTTTCGGGCGTTCAAAATTATATAATGAACAAAAAGGAGCTTATGGTTCATCCCGATTGTTTTTTGATGATCAACAAGGGTACTGATTTCGAAAGTAAGATCCATTCTCAAGATTATGTACAGTCGCTATCAATTTCCTTTGATCCAAAGTTCATACATGATATCAATAGAACTTTGCAAAATTCCACTAACTATCTTTTAGAGCATCCAGTTGATGATCACACCCCGGATTTCCATTTTCCAGAAACACTGTTGCCACTAAAAAGCAATCTTCTTTTCAACCTTCATCACATTAGGAGATTTGTAAAAAACAGAGTAGATGATGACCATTTATTGGAAGAATACCTACATCATACTTATATCAACTATTTAGAAATTTTTAATCATGATGTGCTCTTGGCAGAAGAACGTTTAGAGTCGCTAAAACAACATACTAGGGAAGAAGTTATCAAAAGACTAAACTTAGCTAAGGATTTTATCTACTGCAATTATAATCAGCAGATTGGACTAAAAGAAATAGCAGAAAATAGCTTTTTATCTGTAAACCATTTATTGCGGACTTTTAAGCAGGCTTTCGAAGAAACGCCTCATCAGTTCCTAACTAAAATAAGATTGAAAAGAGCCAATTACCTAATCAAGAATACCGCATTCCCCATCAATGAAATTGTACCTGCAGTAGGATTTGAGTGTGCTAGTTCATTTATCAGGTTATACAGATCTTACTTTAATTGTACCCCTGCCAAATTTAGAAAAGCCAACTATTATGAAAAAAATTAGGCTGACTACTCCCCGCTGGTACTATAATTCACCACTAATAAATCGCTCTACTTTGTCTTTAGGGGTTTGAGGCAATTGGTTATAAAGTTCCAACATCTTAAATCGGATGTAGCTCATTTTTACCACTCTTATTATTTTAGGCGCTTTCTGCTGGTCGCTAGCCCTTACCATGATACCCAATAGCTGCCCTTCTGAATTGAATACACCGCCTCCGCTCATACCTGCAATTCCCTGAGCTTCAAGGATAAATTCTACGTTTGGATCATAAGCAACAGTTCCCTCTATATCTCCAGCAGCTTTTAAAGCCAACATTACATTTGCGGCTTCTGTATCAGATAGTATTTTTCCATAGGCAACCGCTCCATTTGGATAGTTGCTTCTATCCTGAGGATACCCAACCCCCACAGCCTGTTCACCAGCAATAGCTACAGCCCAGGTTTGACTAGCATTCGTACGGTTAACGGGGTCATGCATTTGCAGGGGCACATTAGTTTTAACCATTTCTGGATGTTTGCTCAGCGGCCCCTGCTCTACCCGTTGATTATCTATAATACCTAAGTAAAAGTCTTGCGATGGTAATAAGCTCGTATTGGTTGCACTTGCAGAGATATCAAAATGCATAAGCGGAAAATCAGCGATTAAGGTTTTACCTAAAGCAAGATCTCCATTCACAGGAGGTATTTGAGACGTCTCAAAAATACCCATATTTTCAGCATGTAAATCAAACACCTGAGCATTTCTGGAGCTCCAGCCTAGGCCATAGACGTGATTAGCGCTGATGTACAGACCTAGGCCATGTACATTTTTCCTGCTCCAAATTGTTTTTGAGCCCGGACCTCTTCTCCCCACACTACCTCTTACTTTGTTAACCAGGGTAACAAGGGCTGGATTATTGCCATTTAGCACATCTTCCATCCTGGGTACCTTAAGCTCATCTTTTATAATATTGGGGCGGTCATTTTTACAAGACAGGTATGCCATTGCAAAAGTAAGTACTGATACCCAAAGTAATGCTTTTGCATAATTGCAGAGCCTAAGTAAGGTATCTACTTTTAGGCCAGTACTGCTATCGTGAAAAAGAGCCCAAGGAAAAGTGGTTTTCATTCTAAATATTTTAGGCGTGTTTTTTTTATACTTCAAAAATAGTTTAACGTTTTTTTTGTAAATAGTAAAAAACCGACACTGCAGCTCAGCTCACCTTCGGTTGGTGTGATAACCAAGCAGAAACTCTGTGGGCATCTTTGCTTTTGCATTGAAGTAACTCATTTACCTTTCTGGTCATCTCCAACATAATTTCTTGATCGTAAAAATTAAAAGATTATTTCAAATGAAATCAACAGAGGCAATATCATAACTAATAAAAACCATTTTTTTTCATCCAATCTATGCACCATGTAAACCATTTATCCTTGTTTTCAGGATCGTACAAACCAAATCCATGTCCACCATCTTGTACAATGTGCATCTCTGCTTTTACCTTAGCCTTAAGCAACGCATTAAAAAATAGCAAGCTATTTTTTACAGGGATCACATCATCATCTAGCGCATGAACCAGAAATGTTGGCGGTGTATTTGAACTCACATGATTTTCAGTTCCATATAAATAAAGAGCTTTTGCATCAGGTGTTTTACCAATTAGATTTTCGCGAGTTCTTGGAATAGCAGGATCATAAATAATCACTGGGTAAAGTAATACCATAAAATTAGGTCGAAGAGAAATATTTGCTTTGTTATCAATTACTATCCGATCAAGCTGTGTACCTTCAGTTGATACCAAATGACCCCCAGCAGAAAGTCCTACCATACCTATTTTTGCAGGATTGATATTCCATTCTATGGCTCGTTCACGAACCAATTGAATAGCCCTTTGTGCATCTTGTAAAGGACCAATGCTCTTATCTATCATGATTACATCATTGGGTAAGCGATATTTAAGAACAAAGGCAGTAACACCCGCTTTATTGAAGGCTTTGGCAATTTCAACGCAGGTAGTTTGAGCCAGAACAAAATAGCCTCCACCTGCAAAAATGATTACTGCTGTACCATTTGCAATATTTTTTGCAGGAAAATAAGCGGCCATCGTTGGGATGCTTACATTTCTGGTTAGTCCATTGCTATCGGTTTCCTCTACATAATTTAAAGGTGTCTTTTTTGAATTGGGAATAGTTTTCTCGTATAGTGGAATAATTTGATCTTGGGCATAGTTAATTTGGCTACTAAAAATAAGTAACCACAGTATAAATAGGTGTTTCAATTTGCTTCGATTTAAGATGGCCTGTAAAACAATTGGCCAAAATTAGCAAACGACTATTTTTAAACATGTGCAGAAATTCTCAATTTAAAGAGCTGGTTTTTCTATAGTTCAAAGGCTGAGCACCATAAGCAGTTTTAAAAGCTCTGCAAAAAGCGCTCACATTTTCAAATCCACACTCCCAAGTAATCTCATTAATTGGTTTATGGCTAAATTTCAGTAGTTCCACAGCTCGCTTTAGTCTAAGCGCTATAAGGTATTGATGGGGTGTAACCTGAAAAACAGATTTAAATTGCCTAATGAGTTGGGGGACTGACAAACAGGCTGTAATACTCAGCGTATGCAAATCCAAACTATCCATAAATGTAGAGTGTAGTAAATCTTTGGCTATGCACAAGCGTTTATAAATTTCTATTTTTGAACTTAACTTAATCGCAGCAACTCGATCAATGCGTTTTGTATCTGATTGGTGCGAACGAATTAAGTGCTCCAATAAGAAAACCAATTTTTCATCTGTCATTGCATGAAAGTCGTCATTTTCAAGTGCAGAAATGAGTGTTGTTAATTGCAATTGTAAATCAGGTGTAATGTATTTTAAGGTTTGGAAAAACTCTGGTGATTTTTCGGCGACATTGAAAGGATTGTCGAGTATCGTTTCTTCATTGCTCATTTCATCCCTAAATACCTCTGTGGCAAATTCTTTCTTAAAAAACACAGAAAAGCCCTTTACTTTCTCTTGATCAATACTACATGAATAATTTTGTTCATCATTTAGAATCAGAAACTGACCAGGTCTAACCGCAATTCTTCTGTTGTTCACAACATACCATTCCTCACCACTTAAAATGGTTTTAAAAGAAAGGCAACCCACATGATCATCACAATAACTGTAATCGCTCACCGTATTAAAAATGATGTTGTGTTTTTTGAAACGACTGAAGTGCATTTCCTCATCAAAATTAACCTGTGAATGATCTGGTAAGGAAGTGAAATACATAGATTTTAATTATTCTTAAGATGATAACAAGATAGCAATCTTCAATTACAAAATAAAGTTAAGTTATCTATACTAAACTCAAGTCTGTATTCTTTTTAAAAATTGATTGTAAGTATTAAATGTATGTTGTGGTTTCAACTTGAGGCCAGTGGCCAATATTTTCATGAAATAATCTTATATCAACATTGGGTATTAGTTGTTTATAACGTTCGGCCAAGTGTTTACAAGTCCTCTTCTGCATGCAAGTGCCAGCCTTAATACAAACCCGGGTGTACCCGTATTGCAGAAAGTGCGCCGAGCAGAAGTTCAATATGCAACGGCTTCGATAAATAATCATCCATCCCTGCTGCTAGGCACATCTCCTTGTCTTCCAGCATCGCATTAGCAGTCATAGCAATTATAACAGGTTGATGGATAGGCGTTAAACGGATGATTCTGGTCGCTTCCAGCCCGTCCATTTCCGGCATCTGCACATCCATTAAAATGAGGTCAAATGTATCGCTTTCCATCATTGAAAGCACCTCAACCCCATTTTGGGCAACCATTGGTCCATAACCAAGTTTGTTCAATATTCTGATGATCAATTTCTGATTGATTTGATTGTCCTCGGCCACAAGAATGCGCAACGGGTGCTCGGTTGCAAATCCAGGGTCGAGCAAAGCGGTTTTATTAGGCTCGGTCTGCAGCACTTCAGAAACCTGCTGAAGAGCCATCTGAACTACCTTGCATAACTGTTGCTGTTTAACCGGTTTTGTTAGTACAGCAGTAAAAAGATGCGGATACCTACTCCTAGTTTCATCACCAACAGAGCTCAGCAGAATGCAGGGTAACAATGCATTCATCTCCCTGACCCTCGTTGCCAGCTGCACGCCATCCATCTCAGGCATCTGCATATCTGTGATAACCAGATCAAAGCCTCTTTGCGCTAATAAAACAAGAGCCTCCCCGGCAGAAGCAGCCATCACAGGCAAAAGTTTCCACTGCTCGAGCTGCACTTGCAGGATTTTTCTGTTCGTTAGATTGTCATCGACTACCAGCACCCGCTTCTGACCCAATCCTGTCATCATGCAATGCGCCTGATGACGAATCTGCTGTTCACTAATGGCAGCGTGCATGCTGAAATAAAAGCAGGCACCCTTGCCCAAAGTACTTTTCACAACGATGCTTCCGCCCATCAGCTCAACCAGCCTAGCACTGATAGCCAATCCCAGCCCGGTTCCCCCATACTTGCGTGTCGTAGAAGAATCGACCTGCGTAAAAGCATTGAACAGTCCATTTAGTTTCTCCTCCGGTATCCCGATCCCTGTATCGGTCACTTCAAAGGCCAGTTCCATCAAATGACTGTTGCGGTAATCATGGTTTACGCTTACATTCAAAAAAATCTCACCCTGATGCGTGAATTTAAGTGCGTTGCCAATTAAATTGATCAGCACCTGCTTTAACCGCGTGCTATCTGCCAGCAGGTGCATGGGAACATCATTTGCAATCTGGTATATCAGGTCAATACCATTCAGGGCAGCTTTTCCTGCAAACAGATCCATTACTTCTTCTATACAATAGCGCAGATCGAAATCATGCGGATCAAGTTCCAATTTACCGGACTCAATCTTAGAAAAATCCAAAACATCGTTAATCACACTCATCAGTGTTTCCCCGCTGTTGCGAATCGTCTCCACATACTCGGCCTGTTCGGTATTCAAAGGTGTCTCATGCAAAAGCGTCGCCATACCCAACACCCCGTTCATAGGGGTGCGGATCTCGTGGCTCATGGTTGCCAGGAAAACACTTTTCGCCTGGTTGGCCTGCTCGGCCTCTTGCCTTGCAGCATATTCCTGTTGCTGTTGTTTCAGCAGCTCTTCGGACTGCAGCCTGAGTTCCTCGGACTGCACCTGCAACTCCTCGTTCAATTCCTGCAGCTCCTCTGACTGTACTTGCAGTTGCTCGTTGTGGTCATTTATTTTAGAAAGGTAATCCCTTAACAGCACCTTTAACAGGGAGAAATCCCGGTTCAGCTGATCGATTTCCCTGCTATTGGGAATGAATTTTTTATCGGCCTCTAACTTTGGCAGGTCTTTAAAACCCGACTGGATGAAGCCCGACATGCGGGAATTCAGCTCTTTGATGTCCCTGGTGAGGTACTTAGAAAGGAACCAGCTCAATAACAATGTTAGCAGCAGCGAAATACCGGTCGAAAGCAGCACCATGAAATTAAAATTGTCCTCAGCCTCGGTGATCTCCTTATCTGCTACATGGAGTAACTGTGCATAGACCATCCCGAACCGCTTGATATTGGATAGGGTCTCAGGCAGTACACCAGTATCTTTTTGAACACCAAGAACTTCGGAAATCGAGACCAGGCGATTAAAGCAGTTCCGATAATTGATCAACGCCCGATAGCCTATGCTGCCAGCTGCTACTGTCTTCAGGGTGCGGTTCATCTGCATGGAAAAGGACTCCGCAAACGCCAAATTACCTCGGAGCATATAATCTTTTTCATGGCGCCTGAGCTGCAGTAGGTCTATCTTACTAATAGCGGTTGAATCTTCTAAAAAATGTGCGTAGCTGCGCATTTCGCCCTCAAGCGCTTGGTCCTGGAAACCGCGTTTGTAATAAAGCGTCTTCAGTTCCCTTCCCAGAGCAATCGCCTGAGCGTTGACCTCTAAAAGACTGTCTAGCGAATGGGTTACATTGATCTGGCGTTGCCTACCTAAACCTTTTAACAACACCAATTCTTTACTAATCTGGCTTTGCAAGCCCAGAAAAAGATCGATGTCCCTCTGTTTTCCCGTAGCGTAAAAGCCTGGCTCATGAAAGCCTTTCAGCATAAACTGCTGCAAATGTCCAGAGCTTTCCAGATAGCGGACCTGAACAGCGGCAAGCCGGGCAACAAATAGCTGCACTTGCCTTTGGTGGCCACTGATGTTTAAATAGACTGCGGCCCAACCAAGGATTACGAGTATAAAACAGAAAAAGCTTAAAAGAAGCCTAGACCTGAAAGATTTCAAAAGATCAAAAAAACGCACGTGCAATATTACGCAAGGGTTGCTGTATGTATTGTTAAGGGAATATTAAGTTTCGTATATTCCAGCTCAACAGCTACGGCTCTAATGGTTAAAGTAAACGATACAACATTGCAGCATACCAATAGCCCCTGTAATTGATTTTAGGCCGATCTCCGCACCACTGGCTAATTTTTGGCAGAACGCATATTAGATAGCTATTCGATAGGTCATTGGCAATATTTCCAGACATGTAAATGCAATATTCTCCACTAAGATTGGATCCTGCCTACTGGAGCTGCGTGCTTTTGAATTTCAAAGATTGACGAAATAATTTAGGGTAATGCTGCTTTTTTTATTCTCATTTTATCTGATAAAGTATTAGCAAAAAAAGGCAGCCTTTGCAGGCTGCCTTTTAAACTTTCCGAAATTTTATCTTTTTTAATATTCGTTTATCCTAGTTGGGCCTTTTGAATAAGTTAACCACTTCTAACTGATTGGTTCCAGGGGTTACAAAGAAGGTACGGGAGAGGCCCTTCTCTTCGAAATTTGGGAGAAGTAGCGATCCTGATGGGCTTTTGCTCATCTGTTCGCTATTCTGAAATGCCCATTGGGTAGTTGTACCCGTTTTGGTAAAATATAAATTGGAGATCTTAGTTTGGTCCTTAAATTCTTTGGCGGTCATATAGTCTACATATGTCCATTTGGAGGGCATTACGTTCTTAGCGAGGTAGGAAATCTGTCCCGCATCGTTTTTAAAAAAAATATCTATCGCATCACTGCTTTGCGGATAGTGGATATAGAAGGCCAGCTTGTTGGTAGATGGGTCAGGTACGGGAGGCTTTATCTCTAATGAACTTCCATTAATGATAACATATGGAAAAAAAAGATCCATATCGCTACTACTAAATTGCAGCTGCTGCTGAAATACTTCCTTTCCATTGGAGACATCCTTTATTCTTAGGGATGCCTGGCTTTTGCCCGAAGGATAGGTATAGACTTTTGCAAATTCGAGCCTCCGGTTCGCCGGGGTTCTGAACTTATCGTACGCCACCTCGTCTATCGAAACTTCCAATTCACTGTTTCCGATGTTATAACCGGCAATCCGGATGCTGACTGCCTTAGTTAGCCCTTCTTCCTTATTGCAGGCTAAAAGCCCTGAGAGCAATAGCATAAGGAAACTCATTTTTTTGATGTTGATGATCATTTGTTTCATGGTTTGGTTTTATTGTTCTAAACGGGTAGCAAATCTCATACTATTCCCAGATGGAAGTTCGCTGAATATATACAGTTTAGATGATGCAACGGATGCGGCAGGCTTTGGTGCGGTAGAAGACAGCGCATTCCATGTATATGTTGTGCCATCGGTATAAAGCGTATTCGTACCAGCCTTACAGATGCGGACCACGAACGAAACGGAAGTCATTACCCCATTGTAATCCTGTCTGGCAACAGAAAATGTGGGTAACGTGACAGGTGTGCTGAACTCGTTCGGCTTTACGTTTTTGGCCCTAACAATTTCCTCGAAAACCTGAGGCGTTACATAATATTTTCCCACTACAAAATCGACTGGCTCGGTGTATTTGGTAACTGTGGGCTGGAACATATAGATAAGGCTGATCTTACCGTCTTCGATAGCTGGCTTAGCCGGCATTGCAATAGCTTTGCCGTCCATATAAAGAAAATTTATTTTCACTGGGCCATCTTCCTTTTTAAGTTCTCTCTCCATTACAACTTTTCCGGTCTTTTTTTCGCTAACAAGGAGTTTGACCCGATCTTCAGTTCCTCTAAATTCGTAGGAGTTGCTTTGTACAAAACTAGAATTGGGCTGTAGCGGAACAGCGAATTTAAAAGTATCCACTTTCACGTTGAGTTCTTCACTACTTCCATTAAATCCCGTAAGGGTAATGGGTAACAGGTCTCCCTTGTAGAAGAAATTCTGATCCCCTTTTTTACAGGACGCCAATGCAAGCAACATCATACTTAGGCAGCCTAGATATATTTTATTAATTTTCATATTTTTAAGGTTTAAAAAGAAATTAAAGATTGTAAGTAAGGCTTAAGCTGAACGATGTGCCAATTTTACGGACGAGGGAATTCGTATCTCCTATACGCCTAACAATTCCATCCTCGGATGTTTCAAAATAGCCTTCTTCATATTTATCCGAAAATCCGTACTTCCATTCGTATACGTCAGACCATTCTTTCATGGTCATGTTATCACCACCGGGCTTTATTTTATAGGTTTCCTTGCCATTGATAAAAAAACGGTAAGGACTGTTGAGCAGGTTTGACATGTTTAGCCTGGTTTCCAATTTTTTGCTTTTCAGGAACTTGAAGCCCAACTGTGCATCCAACTGGTTCCGTGGCCTTTCCATTTCCGAATATTGAGGCAGCATACCCACGGTGAAAACTTTATAGCCAGAGTGGTTAAAGGCGACATTGGCACTCAACCGCTCCCCTGCATATTGTAGTGCTGCATTATACAGTACCGGAACCTGGCCATATAGTGGCCGTTTTTCCCTGAGGTAAGTTTTGCTACGATACTGATAAGACTTGCCGTCTACATCATCTGATGCCCCCATTGATGTATAGCGAAAGGCACTTGCCTGTACTTCTGAATTTTGAAGGGTAAGGTTACCACTGAAGTACATATTAGCTAAAAATTTCCAGCCCTTGTTGATAAACCCAAGGTTCTTACGCAGGTCCAGCTCCCATCCGTGAACGTTGGCATAGTCGGAATTGGCCGTAAGCAGGTCGATAGCACCACTGGTATTAGTGATGTCAAGATACATCTCTACGGGATTGTTGAAGCGTTTTTTGAAGTAGCCCGCAGAGAGGACTTCGCCAGCAGAGGGATACCATTCCATCCTCAGATCATAATGGGAAATAATGGTAGAGATCACACCCGTATTTCGCTGGATGCGGCCGTACAGATAGTTGAAACGCGAGAAGCTCGAATTCTCGATGAGAGCAGGTCTAACTGCCGACTTGGCATACGAAGCACGCACGTTGAAATTAGCGAACGGGGTAAGGGTAAGATTTGCAGAAGGCATGTACAGCCATTTCTTTTCCTCGGCACTGGCGTCATAGGTACGATGAACCAGGTTGCCTGTTTCTGGGTCTACATAACGGACCTTATCCGCATTGTCAAGGTCGGCCTGTGAAACCTTATCTGAAGCTCCATCCAATACCTTTTCGTATTTATAATATTCTGCCCTCATTCCCCATACCAGTCGGAGCCAGCTACCAACATGGTTATCCATCATCCCATAAAGGGCCTGGTTATTGTTTTTACCTACATAACTATTATTGTTGAATTGTGCAGGGAAATAGTAGATATCATGCAGGGGGTCTTTAAAATCAATGTCCCATTGCTGAACCGGTTTATATCCATTATCAAAGCTACTTGCCGTCCCAATAGGCAGCACGCTCCAGTCAAACCCACCCTTTTTATCCATATACTGGTAACCCGTTTTGAATGTCTGTACCGACTTGCGGATATTGAACTTGTAACTCAGTGCAGCATCGGCCATCCAATTCGTTTCAACGTATTTATAGGAAGAACGACTTAGCGGGCCTGGATTAGTAGTACCACCAGCAGTTCCACCAGGTATGTAATTATAGCTGGTGCCATTTAAGGAAGTCGTATGTGAAAGATTGGCATCTACCGCATCCTGCTCATGATTGTTAACCCGATTGCGGGCAACGCCCCAGTCAAGCCTCAGCTTGCCAACGGTATGCTCGCCACTGATCTTGTTCTGCAAGAGATCGATAAATTTCGGCCGGTCATATTCTCTGACCGCTGGATTATCACCAAAGCCCAGATCCTCGCCCCAGCCGGAAATGCGGAAGAACTGATTGGCAAATGCCCTTGAATAAAAATTACGCAGCGTAACCTTGTGGTTCTTAGTGCTCCAGCCAAGGTTGACCAATGCACCAAGACTGGTGGTAAAATTATATTGCGTAGCGGCAGTTTTCTTTAATTCCTCATTGGTGATGGGATCGTAGGTATTATTATTGAGCTTATTAAATGCACCGCGCTCGAAACTTGCAATATCATCAATGGCCTGCTCGTTACGATAACTCAGCGAACCTACAAACCCGAAACGGCTGTTTTTCAGTCCGTAGCTTCTACCCAGGCTGAACTGGTAGTTTTGGCCAGGAGCTGTTTGATAAATCCGTGTACCCAATCGTTCCAATCCTCCAATCTTCTTATTCTGTGCAGTGATCATCTCGGGAGTAACCTTTTCATTCCCTGGAGCGGGTATGGTACCAGATGGATTGGTAGGATTATAGTTGCCCGAGGTTATATAAAGAAGATCCTTTGGAAAATGATCCCTCTTGCCATCGTCAAAGCCCAAGTAATCGCTCTTACCACGCCCGTAGCCCAAAAAATCCTTCCCAGTGCTTCCATTGATATATTTGCTCCCTATGCTGAATGAAATGAAATCCTGGCTGGGAATGGCCATCGTATTCACCTGGACCAGCCCGCCACCAAATCCAAAGCCCATATCTGGCGTAGCAGTTTTGGAGACAATAACATTATCTACCAGGTTACTGGGAATGATATCAAACTCAAAATCACGCGTCTGTACATCGGTGCTGGGCAAGGTGGCACCGTCCATCATGGCTACATTATAGCGTTCGGCAATGCCACGTACCACTACCCTACGGTTATCGGTTGTGCTTACCCCAGAGATCCGCTTGAGTGTTTCCCCAATGTTCTTGTCGGGCAATGCGGCCATCTGTTCCCGGCTAATGCCATTGGAAATAGCTGCATCGTTCTTTTGGCGGACATAGAGCGCATTGATACTTTCGTTCTTGAATGTTCCGGTTACTACCACCTGGCTTAATTTATTGGTTGCAGCATTTAATACGATATCGAGTGCAGTCAATTGTCCAGCCTTTACGATTACATCGGTTACACGCTTAGTTTGGAAGGAGATATAGCTAACTTCCAGCGTATATATTCCTTCGGCAATGCTTAGGTTATAACTACCATCGGCGTTGCTCTGCAGCAATTTATCTGTTTGCAACACCTTTATTCCAGCACCGGGAAGAGGTTCACCACGCTCATCGATGACTTTGCCGGCTATACGTCCGAGCTGTTGCTGTGGCAACTGATTAGCTATTGGCGTTTTTGTAGGCTTATCTGTCGCAGTGATCACGACCATATTTTTTTTAATCACATATTGGTAAGGTTTGCCCTTAAGGCAGGTGTTGAGCACCTCTTCTATTGAAGCATCCTTTACGTAAATACTGACCTGCTTTTCCTTATTGAAAAGGTTGGTATCGTAAAAGAAATCATATTTTGTCTGTTTTCTGATCTCTTCCAGTATGGTATGTATAGTGGTATTTTGCCTGTTTATGGAAACGAGCTGGGCATAACTGGCCGCACTCACCTGTACCAGTACACAGGTTAATAATATCATGGTGATTTTCATAACACGCATGCATTGATAAAAATTCATATTTTTGTTAATGTTAAATGAGTTGATGCTATTGTTGCTACAAGGTATTTGACGAGGTTTAACTTACGGCCAGGGGTGTTCCACCACCCTTGGTTTTTTTTGGCCTCATGCGGTATGGTATCAGTCCGTCACGATGAGCCTCCTTCCTTTGATTGTCACTTTTGCCAGTTTTGTTAATTGTATCATATCCACAATTGTGGAGAGGGGCTGTTTACGGGAAATCATTCCGTTGAAACGCAGCCTGCCAAGTTTTTCTGGACATTCTACTTCTACATTGTACCATCTTGCCACTTGGCGCAGGGCACTTTCCAGTGTCTCGCCCCTGAATATGAAGTCCCCGTTCTTCCAGGCCAGTTCCCGATCGATATCAGCTGAAGCTACCTCGATGTGCCCGGTCAGCACAGCAAGCTGGCCTGGGTGCAGGAGCGCTGCTTGGCCGTTGCCTGAAACTATCTTTACGCTTCCCTCCAGCAATGTAGTCCTTACATCGGGCTCGTCCGGATAGGCCTTCACATTAAAATGCGTGCCCAGTACCTGCACCCGTTGCTTACTGGTCTCAACCAAAAAAGGGATGCGTCTGCCAGTACCGGAATTGATGGCCTTAGCCACTTCGAAGTAGACTTCGCCCGTCATTTTCACTTTTCTTCCTTCTTTCTGGAACCTGAGCGGATAGCTAAGCGTGGATGCGGCGTTGAGCCATGCTTTGGTGCCATCTGGCAGGATTACCCGGTATTGACCACCTCTTGGGGTAGCAATAGTGTTGATGGCATAAGATGATCCTGAGTTTTTTTTAGCTGAGCTGTATGTAATTTCACCTTCTTTAGTTTTCGCTACCTCAAGTCCATCTTGGAGCGCGAGTTTACCATTAGGCTCGTCCGATAGAGAGACTACTGAACCATCGGCCAACGTCAACATCGCCTTATTGCCCCCCGGAAGAACATCTTCGACATTTTGGGCTAGTTCGCTCCCTTTAGTTTGGTAGTGGTAATGGTAAAGTAGTAGTGTGGTACCGGCTAGGATCAATACGGCTGCTGCTACTTTCATCCAGACAGGAAATCGAAGTACCGATCTGCTGACAGGCTGCTGGTCTTTTAAAGGAGGGAGCTGATTAAGCTTTGCCTGAAGGGCATAGAATCGTTTACTAAAATCTTCTACGTCTGCATCGCTTATGTGCAAGTGGGAATTTTTCTGGCCATTGAGCCAAGCAGTTTTGATGCTGTCAGCTACATGCACATGGTCTATGTCCATTGACAGGTAAAGTTCTATCAGTTCGATCTCGTGCGGCAAGCATTGTCCCCTAAAATATCTGATCAGGGTGTTTTCTGATGGTCGGTCCATATCCATTTTTTCACCGGGCATACTGCCCTCACTATAAAGAATGCTGAAAACAAACTTTATAATGAGTGGTAAAGTGCGAATTAATGATTTGTTAATACTATATGGATTTCATTAACACTGGGGTAACATCAAAAAATTCATGCCGTTTATTTGGAAGTGTCCATAAAGCCTTGGCAACAAGGCAAAGGCATCCTATCGGGTGAAAAGATCGTTGGTATTTGCTGTAGATGTTGTTATTGGAAAAAGGAACTGCCGACCAGTATGCCCACCAATGCTTCTGGGTATTCCTTCATCTCTTGGCGAAGTATTTTGAGAGCGGTATTCATATGGCTGTTGACCGTATGGATGGACATACCTGTGCGTTCAGCGGTCTCTTTGCGGCTCTGGTCATGCTCACGCAGGGCCAGGAATACTTCCCGTTGTTTTGGGCTAAGTTTATCTAATGCTGCCCGGTACCTAGAAAGTACTTCAGCAAGGGCAAACTCGGGATGCGCCACTGTACCGAGATCGGCAAGGGGCAATTCTTCAATGTTCTGTATCAACATTACCCTTTTTCGTGATAGCGTAACGACCTGTTGCCTCAATATCCCAAAAAGATAATTGTCGAACTGGCGTACCTCTGACATTCGATGCCTGTACTGCCAGATCTTTAGCATAGCGTTCATCACCAGTTCCTCTGCATCCTCCCTGATGGGAACCATTCGAAGCGACGATGCCAAGAGCCGGGGATAATAGAATTCCAGGATTTCTCCAAATGACGGCTCATCACCCGCCAGCCATTGCTGGATAAAAACACTGATCTCTTTTTTCGCCATTGCGCTGAGGATAAGAACAGGACAAAATTAGCCAAAGGGAAAGGGCTCATAGATTATCTTTTTGTTAAGAAATTCTTTAGAAATGTGACGACTTAATTCTTGAGGTTTTCTATTATCTTTTGCTGTTGTAAGATAGTCTCGTATCCCTTTTCCAACTTACACTTAAGCTATTTCGTTTACTTTTATTTCCGAGCGATCAACATTCTTCTATATAAAATTCAGGCTTATAAGTTACCCTTGCAAAATTTCTAGTTAGCAATTCCGTCGCCACAACTTTTCCGCTTTCAAACTTGAGGATCTTGTCGCGCCAAATTTCGTTTCTTCGGTAGAATTGTCCATTGATTTTCAGGAACTGATGCTCTTTCTCTTTTACATGATAGGCGTAGTCAAGCTCTGCATTGACACGAAGCTCTCCCTCAAGGCATTTGTCGGAAAACCAGAGGTTGATCTGAAAAATGTGTTCTGTATTGTTTGTGAACTGGTAATCTCTGTAATTGTAAAAAACAGTCGCACCGCTACCGAAGGGCAAAATCCGGCCATCATCGGGAAAAGGGTCAAAAGAATGGTGATAACGTTCGCAGACCGTAAGCTTGCTATGGATAACCAACCAGTGAATTAGGTTTGAAATCTGGCAAATTCCCCCGCCAATCCCAGCCCTTGCCTCGCCAAAGGAAAGCTCCATACCGAGAAGGTAACCTTTTCTTTTGGTAGGAAGCCCCACAAGCCTGCAGAATGAAAAGGTTTCACCAGGCCGTATCAGAATTCCATCAAGATTGCTAACTGCAATCTTGAGGTTTGTCACTTTGTTAAGCTGAAGCTGTTCGTTGTTTTCCCCAAGTTTTTTGAGCAGAACTGACTGATGCTTTTTTATCCGGTTTGAAAGTTTATCTGTAGTTCTTTTGGCCGCATATTTCTTATCGTCTAGATGCCACTCGGCCATCCGTTTGAGACGCCTCGCCCAAACTGCAACGAAATAAAGTATCGGGTGCCGCTGGCTTAATAATTTTCGTTTTTTCAAGGTTGGCATTAGTGGTTTGCTTTAACTGCTATAAAGTTCCTACTGTCTTCTTTTTTAAAGACTTTTTCTTTTTCATTCCAGACATAGGCTTTATAAAAAACATCCTTACTATCAGACTGATCCTTACAAACAGATGAAATATACAACCTGCTTCCTGGTTTATAGGTGTTCATCTCTACAGTCCAAACGCACATATTTTCTTCTCCCAACGGGGCGTAATAGATTTTTCCATCTTTTGCATTAACGATAAAGCCCATTATACAGCCTCCGCCACAGCCGAAAGCTATCGCGATATAATGGCCTGCGAAATTGATGTCACTAGTTTTATAGCCGTCGGTGATACGACTTTTAAAATGAATGGCATCTGGATTGCTATTAAAATCAAGCTGCGCCTTTTCTTTCACCCGATCAATTTCTACAGCGTATTTTCCAAAAGCAATGCTGTCACCGCTGTTTTCATTGGAACCATTTGGGCCATCCTCGTAAATCTTCTTTGTGCCTTTATCCAACCTAACTTTCGGAGCGGTCATTACTGACCTGCTTTCTCCGGCTGCGACTTGATCAGCGTTATTGGCATTGCTTCTTTTTTTTGTATCGGTACAGGCAAAAATAGAAATGAGCAACAATAAAGAAATGATTAATTTTTGCATGTTTTTAATGGGATAGGGCTTGTTTAAAATTTCGACACAAAGTATTCTTGCTTTTTTTTAGCTCAATAAGCTAATTTGTTTAAATATAACATCTAAATTTTGAAGATCAATTGCAATGGACGAATTCTTATTCCAGCACTTCTGGACAAAAGCTCCACCATATAACTGACCACAACTTTGATCTCTTCATCGCAGCATATCATTCATCAAACTCCACCCATTTCTTTTCGAAATAAACCGTTGCAGGTTTCTTCGATTCCCCACTTATATGAGCTTTAATAAAGGATTCCTGCTCCCCGGTATATTTGATGACCAGCTCAACCGGGTACCCCGTATAATAATAAGATCCATAGGGGCAGTGAAACGGATTGTCCTTTACATCGGAAGTAAAAATGGAAAACAACACCATCTTCCTTGAAGTGGTATCGGGGGCTTCATAACCTATGATCCGATAATCTGTCATGATGTTGTTGTACACATGAAAACTACTGTCGTGCTTAGAGATTACAGCTCTCTGAATGGCCTCCTGATTGATTTGGGGAGGAACATATCTGTGCTTTTTTTTGATGGACTGCGAATCTGCAACTTGCCGTAGCCCTGAATCTCTAATGGCTACAACCGTATCGTTCTTAAGAACCTGCGGGTCACTATTGCTATTTGTACACCCTGAGAATAACCCCAAGGCTAAAATGATTAGGCGTGTACCAAACGCTTCTGCGCTAACTCTATTCATTCTTTTACCCTGTTTATTCATAGGTCCTTTCTATAATATCGATTAGTATATATCCGTTCACTCGCCCTTAACCTCGGTCACCGTAAGGGGCAGAAAAGTCCCGTCCGTATTTTCAAATATAGGCCTGCCGCCGGGAAGATCACAAATGACCAAGCCATCTTTGGCAGCTGTATAGGAAACTTAGTATTGCCATTGATATGAATAGATTTTTGAACCTGTACATAACGCTTTTTTAATAACAGCTCAATTAAACAAATGTTTGATTGCGAAAACGTATAAAAAGCACCAATAGCGCAATAAAATAAGGGGTGCAGAATCCTACTCCGACTAATGCTTCCTCTTCCAGCGAAAAGGCGAGATATATCATGATGACAAGCGGAAGCAGAAAAAAACTCAATGCGCTCCGTATCAAATTATCTTTGAACCAAGGCCTTAGATTCAGGAATATGGGTAAAGTGCCCAAAGCCAGCAAAAGGTTGAAGCCTATGGCAATACCGTAGGGCAGGTTCTTCATATCTGTATCAGCCGTACCAATCTGATCTAGGGACTGCAAAATAAATACCCCCATGACATCGACAGCCAAAGCAATGAGGAAACATATTATAATTATCATCAGGTATTTCATAGGGATATTCTTTATAGCCAAATTTATCTTTATTTAAGGAACCTTTCCTTAAGATAAATTGTTTGAGGAAATAAACGGCACAATAAATGCCAAAGGATACTAAAACTAGAAACTATGCTTAAGAAGTTGCCACCTATGATCGTGCTGGTATTGTTATTTTCCCAGGCAGTTGCCCAACCCTTTTCCCTTAGATCCACTGGTGAGGCCAAGCCTTTCCAACTGGAAATTTACTTTGGTACCGAAGGCAAGGGGGCAGTTGTTCAATATCGTGGCCAGCAGGGCATCATACCATTACAGCTAAAAAGCCGGACCGTACAAGATAAAACAGGACAATCAAAGGTAACCTACTTGTGGGAAGAGGTTGTTGGCGGGAAAGTGACCGGAACATATGGCCTGACCCAGGAGTCGGAAAAAGTATCAGGCATATGGTATAAAAGGAACAGGGATGGAAAACGATTTAAGCTGGAGCACGCACCAGATCAACAGGGTTATGAACGAATTGGCAAGTACCTTCTACATGGCGTACTGATCTCCTTTCGTTACACTACAGACAATCTGCTCATCTTCAGCTATCCAGACGGCAGCACAAAAACCAGCCAACTTCCGAGCTTTGACCACCCCGATCCCCAGAGAAAGGGCACCATTGCCGATTACAATTTCGATGGTTATGACGACGTTGCATTTTCCATCCCAGACGGGGGCATGGGTGTATACAGAACCTACAGCATTTATCTTTATAACCGGACATCAAAGCAATTCCAGATCCTTGCAGAACCAAATGCTCCTAAAGCGAAATGTACGGGTTTTTGTGATGTAACATTGGATAAAAAAAATAAGCTGTTCATTACTGCCTGCAGGGGAGCGGCAACCTGGTGGAAAGATGTTTACAAGTTTTCCCATAACAACAACTTGATATGGGTAAGTTCGGCAAAAGCATCAACCAAATAAATCTACGAGCCTAAAGGGCAAGTAATATGCCGCAGGTTGTTCAATAATGCATGCATTAAAGAATATCGATTTCCTTTTTCAGCCTGATCTGAAATACGATAACAAACATCAGCGGGCAATTGTAATGAAAATAATTGTGGCTAACCAGCTAAATAATAAAACCAATGAACGTAATGTTTGTGGCAATACTATGTTTTTGTTTTCTTTTTGACTGCTTTTGTAACGACGGCATAAAAAGCAGCCCCTGTGATAGCGCCAATAGCCGAATAGATGGCCAATTTTGACACGCTTAAGTTTTTCAGCAAATCACTATCCCCCGCCTCGATAGCGGATATTTCCGCATTCCCTACTATTGTATCAATCAGTGCAAAGGCAAATCCAATAAAAATTCCAAAAAAAATAAAGTAAGCTAGCTTCATAATTCCTCTAACGCAAGTTGAGTCTCAAAAATGCTGAGGATATGAAAATGTTCTAAGGCACTATTCTTTTTCATATTTACCATATTATCTGGTCTCATAAAAAGCTGTAAAATTCACTTTTTCAACAGATGGAAGAAGTAGCTCGGCAACAAAATTGTTCCAAGGCCTTAAAGCTATGCCAGCCGTATCAGAACTTTCTTTCAGGCCCCTGTAAGATGCCAAAATTGCACCATCTTCACTTTTTTTAACAATTATTTCGTTTATCGATTCACCTTTCAACTCCCCGTGCAGATTGTCCATTTCACACCTATAGAACAGACTGTCTTTATAGGACACATAAATTGCATAGCGAAGCGTACCATGGTTCTTGATCTGGTAGCTTTTACCGTTATAGTACATAGTGGTCATCGTTGTACCATCATCTTTAAGCATCCCAATATTTACCTTTACATCCTTTGTAACCATTTTATCCCCCATCACAACAAATGCCGGCTCATTGTTTTTACAACTTACTAGTAGAACCATGAAAAAACATATTTTTGCCATTCTCCCCAAGATCAAAATAGTAGAGTTGGCTAATCGAATAGATGTTTTCATATTTAGGTACTTTTCTTAATTGTCATTTCATTTTTAAAACTATCATCATCATACACAGAAAACGGGAAAAACTTTTATTAAGATATAAAGTTATAATATTACAGTCAATAAATTTGATCTTAAACTATGAAGTCCTCCCTTTAAACTGAACAATCTAAAATCGAGTTTGGACATATGCTAAGGTAAAAACCCACCTAACGCAAGTCTTAAACGAAGTGTGACTTGTGCTTAGTTAGATTCGCAACACTTTAATTAGAAATTCCTGCTAAGATTAGAATGATAAATTGTTCCTTCGCTTTGCTCTGAATGACAAAATTCACATTCTGTTGGTGTGATTACCAACCAGACAACTATGTAAATAAAAAAGGTTCAAATCTTGCGAAATGAACCTATCTAAACTCTGGGTCAGTAACGGTACGTTATTCTAACCACTTTTAAAATTGGGGAGTTCTTTCTACTACAGAAATTCTCGATAATTTCATTTAATTTATTTTTGTGATTTATTTAATCGGTAACTAAAATAATCTACGTCTAAATAACCCTCATCAGCCTCATTGTTATACGTGTAAATACCAATTCTATCGCCGCGATATGCGCCCCACATAAGTTGATATGGCTTTCCAAATGAAATATACTTTACACCATCATTGCTATAATAAAACTGGCTTAAGCCATCTAATCCCCAAGTAGATCTTAGCCATAATTGATGTGATGAAATTGAATCACCTAAAACAGTATTGCCTCTAACATCATACGCTATTCTTCTTGCGCTGCCATCAAACACCACACTTATTGATGCATAATTTGGAGAACCAAAATGTGTTAAACCAGACTTTTGGCCTTTCGTCATCCCTCTTAAATCCATTTTAATAATTACTTCGTTAAATGCTGACCTAAATGAGCGTTGTGTAATTGTATTTCCTGCTTTTAATAGATTATTTTTTTCAATGGGCTTAAAAGCTTTTAGCCTCAACCAACCTCTCCTCTCATTTAAGTTCCACTTTTCTGCTCTGGGCTGGTAATTCCATTCCCATTGCGCTGCTAATGCTTTTGCGCTAAAATCATCGCTAGTTTGAGGAATTACTTTCTTTTGTCCCTGAATAGGTTTACGACCACTCCAAACCATTGACCCAATTTTATCTAAATCGGGCTTTCCCAAAATTGGCCAGCCCTCAATCCATTCAATTGGCAATAAACTCATCACCCTTCCTGCCCAGTCCCCCGAAGAGCCGTGATGAGTTAAAAAATACCAATCTCCTTTTTGAGTTTGAACGATGCCACCTTGGTTAGGTTCATGATATTCTTTTTGAGCATAACTCAACTGCTTTGGTCCTTCGTAAGGGCCATATATGTTTTTAGCTCGCTCCATCATCACTACCCTACCGCCTGCTTTAACCTCGGAGAAGAAGTGATAGTAAGTATCCTTAATTTTAAAGAGCTTATTCGCTTCACTTCCTTTAGATTGATAAATAACCCTGTCTGAATCTTTGATTAAAGTTTTTCCATCAGCGGTCATTTTAAACAAGTGAATTTTATAGTTGTCTGAGAAATTAGTTCCAATGAAATAACCCTGCCCATCAGTATCCCAAAAAGGGCATCCATCATCCCACCCTTTTGCATCCAAAATTTGATGAACAGGTTCCCATGGTCCTTCAGCTTTAAGTGCAGTTGTCATGAAATAACCGTGATCTGGATCACCAAAGTATATCCAAAATTTATGGTTATGATATCGAATAGCACCTGCCCAGATCCCTCTGCCATAAGCATTCATTTTATCCCAATTCATTTCTGGTGAAATTTTTGAAATATCTTTTACCGCATGGCTAATGATTTTCCAATTCACAAGATCTTTAGACTTTAAGATCACAAATCCCGGCGAATATTGGAATGTAGATGATACGGCATAATAATCATTACCAACCCTTATACAGTCTAAATCACTATAATCAGCAGGAAGTATTGGATTTTGATAAGTCCCATCATTTTGATCTCCCCACTTGTGCCAGTCGCCCCATTTGATTTTGTTTTGAGCTGAGCAATTTTCACTTAGAAAGAATAATAAACATAGTAGATATATAAATTTCATTAAAAATACTTGTATTCTTTCCATATTTAGCAGTGATGCTCAATCTGATAAGACAATTTATTTGGTTAGCATACTAATATCTAAAATTAATATTTGATTTGCATCCTGCCCTATGCTGTATTTTATTAGTTATGAAATTGGAGCCTTAATTAGTAGACGAACTTAACTACTTAGTTTTTTTAAATTTTTCATTCCTAGAACCGCGATGATATTCCAATTCAATAACTTTACCCACTGCATCCTTTATAAATGTAATACCAACAGGGAATTCTCTCGAAAAGAAATCATTTTCAGCACCGGCATACAATTCAAATCCGTCCCAACCCGGCTCTGAATAAAAAAACCGCCCATTCACTAGGCTAATTTTGATGTAAAATTTATCATCGGCCTTACGTTTATATTCACCCACATAGTTTTCTAAGATATTTTGTGGAACAGTAATGATCTTTGGCCTTTGTAGTGGATTGTAAAAACCTTTCCATCCATAAACGGTTGCAACACTATTTATTATTTCTTCTGTAATAGCTCCATTATCACTATTTACCATCACAACTACGCCATTACCACCTTCCATACTGCCATAATATTGACTAACAAATCCTTCATCAGCCCCAGTGTGCTGGAAGTAAGTTTGCTCACCTCTTTTAATAATGAATACACCCAAAGCTGCAGAATTGTGAACATACGGTGTAAGCCTTAGTTTGGTCATTTCTTGTGAAAGCACTTTGTTAGATTTCCCCTGTAATGCCAACTGCGTTTCTATGATATAATAAGCCAGATCTGTTGGGTTCGTCCATAATCCTGCAGCAGCTTGTTCTGGATAAATATGATATTTCCCCTTTACAGCTTTTCCATCATTATAATATCCAGATGCCAAAAGTTTTTGTTTATCTCCTGGCGGAGGCTGGGTATAAAAACTATTTTTCATACCCATGGGTTTTAATACATTTTCCCACATGAATTCATCATAAGGTTTTTTGGTAATGTCTTGTACTATCAGTTGAGAAATTGTAGTTCCTCCACCTGAGTATTGATATTTCAATCCAGGTTCAAATGCAGAACGGACAGCAGCTGTATTAGCGGGTCTTTCGCCATTAAGTATTTGCACCAGCATAGGAATGGTGTCTCCTTTTTCATATCCAGGAAAACCATGCACACTTAAACCTGCTGTATGGCTAAGCAGGTTTGCAAGGGTTATTTTCTTGCTTTTAGCTAATGAATCATATGGAAATTTCCATGTTGTTAAATAATCATTAACATCAGTATAGAGATTTAGTCTCTTATCCTGCACCATTTTTAAAACACCAACACCATTCAAGGATTTACTGATTGAGCCTGCCTGAAATAAGGTGCCCATGGTAACACGACGTTGCTCAACACTATCAGCCCAGCCATAACTTCTTGCCCATTCTATTTTATAGTCTTTAATCATTGCAATACTGACACCATTTACATGATAAAAATTCATTCTTCCCTTCAGGGTATGGTTAGGCTCACCTTCAATGCGGACTTGAAGGCCAAGGTTATTTTCTACTGCTTTTATTTTTAGTTCTATTTCATGAGCATATTTCTTTTCCTGAGCATAAAGTTTTATGAATAATCCTTGACAAAGGAAAATGAGGAACAAAGTGTATAGGTATTTCATCATTAAAACATTTTAAAAGGTTTGATATTGATCGGAGCAAACTTATACCTTATGCCGATTGGTACAGTGTAAAAAGTTGTAAATAAAAATGTAAACTTTGTAAATAATGGCTTTGACTGCAAATAAAGCCCTTAAACAAAAAAAGCAGCTCTTTTCAGAACTGTTTTTTGTTGAACGCTAAGATCAGAAAAAAGTGATATTCGCATATTACGGCAATCAGTATAGCATTAGGTTTGCACCAACGAACCGACAATAGGGTCATCTAAGTTGAACCAAACCTTAATTGTACCAGGTTAATAGATGAAAAACCCAAGAATTAGTTGCTAATCCGTCAACCGGCGTATCTGCAAGCGGTCCTGTAATTGTTTTTAATTTCCATATTTTTAAAGCATGATATGAAAAATTTGTTCAGCTTTTTATTCTTACTATTTAGCGTTTTGGTCACAAGGGCCCAGACTTTACCAGAGTTTAACGAGAAACCTGCGTATTACGACAATAAATCAGGCAAACTGATTGAGCTTGAGAAATCTCAGTACAATACCATGGCAAAGGCAAAAGGACTTTTCAAAGCCGAAGGAGGATTTGTATTAAATGGCATATCCTCTCCCGTAAAGATTGAAGCCCAAAAAGAGCTAAAATTTATCGTTAAGGTAAGTCCAAACACAGATCCAACTTCGGTTTTTGATTTGGCAAAATTTACAGTTCGGGGTAATCAAAGAGTATTCATCACCACAATCGCAAAGTCGACCAGTACAACAAATTCAGTTGAAAAAATTGCCTACGAAGTGAGCAAAATCAAAGATGGATATTATCATCTAACCGTAAGGAACTTAGCAAATGGTGAATATTTTTTCGGAACAAAGGACTTCATGTTTGCCTTTTCAGTCCAATAGATAAAATTAATCTACAATCTTGGATGAGACTAACAGATCACTCAATAAACAGAGATCTGCCCCTAATGCGAATGGCATTGACCGGGATATTCCTTATACGTTCCCTAAAGAATGTGTAACAATAGGTTACCTGCAGATCGGGCAGACCCAAAAACAGGCCTTGTAAAAAATCTAGCCAGATGCGGCTAGTGCAGTCTCCAGGGCTGCCACCGCATCCTCGATACTAACCCTTGGCCGGTAGCCCGGATCTTCGATACAACTGATCAGCTCTCCAAGAATCTCCTGCACGCAGCCTCCATATATTTCCGCCTTAGTGCCTGGGGTCGAAAAGCTGCCCGTCACGTCCTGGTCTGGGAAATATTGTATGCCAGATACGTATACCGACACCTGTAACTCCTGTCCGTTCAGTTCCCCTGAGAAGGTGTCTCTGCCGCCCGGTATGGGACCCGAGTCCCCAGCCTTCCATCCGGGAAGCCTGGCCAGCGCATCCCTGCTTTTTTCGCAGGTCAGCGCACTGACCGTTCCCGACATCGGGATCCAGCCCCGGATTTCTATCCTTGCCAGGTCAAAGGCCAGCCTGATGGTGGTCTGTTCAAAGAAACCAGGCCCCGAAAATGCATGGTAGTGCTGGGCGATGAGCCCCCTGTCATAGCCGACCGTTGCCGATACCCTGTCCTGCTGCTGAGAGTTGCGCCAACTGGATTCCCCGGATATGACGTCAGACCCCTGAGTGGTCAGCGAATTGATAAGATCGAAAAAATGCACCCCATGCTCAACAAGTATCCCCCCCGAAAGATCCCTGTTCCAAAACCAGTGGTCTACCGGAAGGGATCCGTCCTGCGCATAGTTGGCAACCTGGGCATGCCTTAGCTCTCCAAGGCAGCCACTTTTTGCAATGGCCACCATTTCCTTCATTACCGGGGTATAGCGCAGCATGTGGTTGACCATGATCGACATTCCTGTCTCCCTTTTGGCATGCAGAATATCCCGGACCTGCACAAGGGAAACGGCAACAGGTTTTTCCAGCATCACATGCTTTCCCGCCCTCATGGCTGCCACTGCGATCTCGGCATGTACCGAAGGCGGGGTCACGATGCTTACGATATCGATGTCCGCGTCCAAGAGCAGTTCCTCCCAGTGGCGGTAGATCCTGCAGCCGTCCACCTCGTCACATTCCGCCTTGGAATCCGCGATTGCCATGACTTGGATATTCTCGAGCTTTCCCCACCACTGGTGAAGGAACCTGCCGAAGCCCCCATAACCGATAATACCCAATCTGTAAATCTTCATAAGCTTTGCCGGCGCTAATATGCCCTCATGATAAACCCTAGATGGGAAATATTGTTTTGGTTAAGTAACTCCAAAGGAAGCAAGCCTTTTATGGACGAATTGATTGAAATAGGCGGTTTTTAGAATGTTATGAAGAAATAATATTTTGAACAAACTATTGTATCAAGTTATAAATTGCAACCTCATTAACCAATACAGCCTTTTTGATTAATATTACTAATGTAGTTTATCCTGCAATAATTTCACGAGCTCTTCCTGGCTTTTCACTCCGCTCCCTACAAGGCGCCTAATGATTCTGCCATCTTTGTCGATCAGAATTTTTGTAGGAAATGCAGTTACGCTATACTTGCTCAGTACACCGTTAGCTTTATCACCTTTGCTTTTATCGTTCAGCACATTTACCCACTCCATTTTGTCTTCATCCATTGCTTTAACCCATTTGTTATAATTTTCTTCCTGGTTATTGCTCAGTTCATTGGAAACTCCAAAAATTTCGAATCCTTTAGACTTATACGCTGCATATAATTTTTTCAAATGAGGGTGAGTATCCCTGCAGGGACCACACCAGCTTCCCCAGAAATCCAGAAGTATTAATTTCCCTTTCATGGAGGAGAGGCTGATTTCCTTTCCATTCTTGTCTTTTAATATAAAATCTGGTGCTGCTGCGCCAAGGGCTGTTACCTTGGATTGCTCAATGCGCTTTGAATAGGCCTGGCCTTCCGCTGAAGCTTTTATGGAAGGCTGTATTTTATTAAAAAAAGGCTGGATTTCGGAGGGTTCCAATATTGTTCTGGTATATTCCTGAAGTAAATCCAATACGGTTCCTGATTGTACGTGACTAAACAAATATGCTTTTTTCACAGAATCTATCTGGTCCTGGATTCTATAACTCTTCTTCGTATAGTTTGCTATTGCTACACTATCCTTGCTTTTATAGGCCGCAGACCCCTCTTCTTTGTAAATCTTGTTGCTTGCAGCATAATATGGGTCCAGCTTGGCTTTCAGTTCCTGTCTGTCATCATCCGCTTTAGAACCTTTAATCACAGTACTGTTTAATTTCTCAGGAGCATGTGCCATGAGCTGTCCTTTATCGATGTAGAAGTCATGAGCATAATCTTTCAGAGTGCGGGTACTTGCATGATATTTTTCTACGCTATCTGCAACTTTCAGTTGAATAACTGCTTTAACGGGATAGGAGACCTTGCCTTTAAAAGTATAGGTGCCATTTATCAATTTCACGCTGTCTTTAGTTTCTTTGCCGTTTTGTTTAAATTTAAGGTAGATAGTATTGTCTACCACACGCTGGTAATCGGCAACCTTTCCCATTATTGTAAAAGGATTGCCTGCCTGTGCTGCCCCTAATAGAGGAGCAAGCACAAGTGCAATGGACAGCATATTTCTGTTTTTCATAAGTTATCTTTTTTCTTTATAGAACATACTTGTGATTTTACCAAAGCCACCATATTTTTTTACTGGGCTTCCTAAATCTCCAGTGGCTGAAACATCAAATTCTTGAACTTTCCCTTCAGTGCCATTGTAGGTTGCGATGTAAATTTTTCCTGTGGTTCTAATGATCCGGTAAAAAGTATTGAACTCGGCTACCCTACTCACCGAAAATTTTAAGTCGGTAATTTGTTCCCCTGCTGATGGGGTATATACCAATTTGGCTGTGTTTGATTTGTAGTCGTAAAGCATGATGTTGTTCCCAGATACATAGTAAATATGAGGAAGTTCAGTAGAGCCAGCAAAAATTGCTGCATTATTCATTCCTGCTGAAGCAGGAATTTCAGCATAGGCGGCCGCTGCTTTTTGGGTGGAGATTGGATAAATTTGGTAAAAATACATTTTGCCAGCATCATCCTTCATCAACCAATTGTAGTATGCATACTCATTCGAATAGCAGGCATAAACACAGGTTTTGCCAACATTATTAGGGTTAAAGGCACCAGGGCTGGACATGTCTGTTGCGTAGGTATTTAGTTGTCCTGTCGCGAAACCAGAAAACCATAAAAAACGACGGTTTTTTTGATCATAGCAGATGAAGTTTGTAGTAATAGCTGGTGTATTTTGGCGGCCGGCACTTGTAGCAGTAATGATAAAGGGCGCTACCTCATAATCGCCAATCAGGGAACCTTCGAACAATGGGACAGCGACATCCTGCGTCCCAAAATGTATCTTGCCGTTAACCGCTGCAAAAATTGAATTTCCACTCCAATACCCCTGTATAGCAGACAAGTGAACTGGCGCTGCCGGAGGTATTGCGAGCATCGCAGAAAAAAGCCCGGCTTGTTGGTAATTTTCGGCATCTAACTGAATGGTACTTCTCTCAGGTGCAGATATAAACAGGTTGTAAGGTTTTTGTATCTGTTCTCCGCGTTTATGATAGAAACCAACCAGTTCGCCTATCGGTTTTGGAATATAGTTACCTTGGTTACCCGTAGTGTAAAGGTTTCTGTAAATCTGGCCATCTAAACCGATGTGACTGATATCCCCACCCTGAGCCTTTTCTTCCAGAACAACAATGCCGCTTCCAAACCGCGATATTATGTTAAGGTGGGTTTGAACTGTCGAGGTAATATTAGTATTAATATCTTTTACCACATACATCAGTGTGTAGCCACCCAGTGGCGCATTAATAGCAACTTTCAGGTCTTTCTTATCAGAAAGCTCAATTTTAGGCCCAAAAGCATCGCTGAATATATACCAGCTATAGGTATACTTACCATTGGTAACATTGTTTTGGGTCACCGTGGGCGTGATACGAAGTGTGTCATTCAGCAAGATATCTATATTGGCGGTGGTGCTCAATGCTCCAACCTCAATTTCATTGATTATCTTTAAATCATAATTGCCTTTGTCTTTCATACATCCCACAGTGAGGAGGGAAATGAGTGCAAAGCCGTATAGTAATGATAATATATTCTTTTTCATCTGTTAAAGTTTAGGAAATGTCACTTGGTTACCAGTTTCATCTATCATTGGGCCATTTAATTTTTCATATTCATAAAGCGCTGAAACAAGTTTGGCGTAATAGATGTACATCTGTGTGGAGGTAGGCGCTTCAGCACCATCCCGGGCTCTCGGGCCCCAAACTGTTCTGCCGGTTACATCAATTACAAATTTGTATTTCACAGCACTATACACCCCGAAAAAAAACTTAAACCAACTTCCTGAAGCATCCCAGGTATCCGGTTTTAATAGCTGATCGCTAAACTTGATCAGATAGCCAGGTGTATAGGTATTTGATGGTTCTCCATTGAACGTACTATTTGTTTTGGTATTGATGATTTTAAGTGGGAACTCTGCGCTGGTTTCAATTTTTAGAAATAGCCTTACCTGTTTCGTTTTGAGGTCAGTAGTTCTTTTGATGAGAATAGGCACCCTTGCGATGATCTCGTTTGCTTTTATTTTAGTTTCTAGTACCTGGTAGTGCGTACCGGAAATGGCTGTAGTTAGGCTCTCGTCCGCTTTCAACGGTACGGCTCGATCTACTGTCGACATATTACCTGAAATCTTTACAGGAATGTAAATGGTATCCAGCATCAGGGTGTTTGCCTTTTCTGCAAATGAATAACTGGTGCTATCTCTCACCCCAACAAATTTTTCTTTGTCAATATAAATCCCCGGTTTATCTTCATACTTGAGTTCATCCTTTTTGCAGGTAGCCATAATGAGCAGGGCAATGAGTGAGAGGAATTTGATTCTATGATTGTGAAATATAGTTTTCATTTTTTTTGCTTTAAGGTTTATCTGTTACCAAATTCAATTTCAGTGTCAGGCAGAGGAAACACGTAGGTTTGAGCGGTCATGGTCACTGCTGATCTCGGAACAGGAAGTGTTCCCAAACGTTTGTAGTAGAAGAACAATTGTCCTTCTGCGTAAAATTCTTTAATGTACTCTTTAGCAATTTCCTGCATCCTGATGTTCTCGTCAAATGTAGAAGTCAGCACTGCTAACCCACGTTTTACCCTGACTTCATTAATTAATGTTCTCGCTTCAGTAAGGTCTGGCGTCGCCTCAGCAGCGATGTAATACATTTCTGAAAGTCTGATTAATGGTATCTGATTGCTGAGCTGCAGGTTGGTGATACCGTCTTGCCAGAACTTGCTGCTGTAGGAATATCCATTAGAGGTTTTGATGTTATAGAGGTAGCGGTAATCGGTAGATCCTCCTGTAGCCACATCAAACAAGGTATTCATGGTCGCACTGGTCAGGTAAAAAGTTTGTGCCTGGAAAGTTGTATTTCCGTCCAGGCGGAATCGTACGTCAACAAGCGCCTTCGTTAAAGGTAAGTTTAAGGCAAAGACATGTTCGGTAGAAAAGGTGCGGTCTTGGTTGGCCGTCAGGTTAAAGGTACTACGATCTACAAAAGGAAACTTCCCTGAATTGATGACCTCCTTAGCATACTGAAGTGCTTTTACCTTATTACCGGCATATAAGTAAATACGCGCTTTCAATGCCTTTACTGCCCAATAGTTAAAGTGGTTGCGCGTATAGTTTGTAAATTCATCTACACCCTCTCCTGAGTTGTGTATGATATTCTGATATACGGAAAGGAGTTGCTCGGCCTCATCAAGGTCTTTTAGGCAAAGTTCTATCACCTGAGTAGTATTGCTCAGTGGAGTTACTTGTTTGCCAAAGGTCTTGATGTAGGGAATTGCATTTACCAAGCCGCCATTTGCCGGCATAGGACCAAACATGCGAAGCAGATCGAAATGCATATACGCCCTTAACCCAAGTGCTTCTCCTTTTACTAGGTTGTAATGTTTGCCCAAGAATACACCTTTAACCTGATCAACATGATCAAGGATATTGTTTACACCGCCAATGGCTTTATACATATTGCTCCATATTGTCGCGATGGCAGATTTTACAGCGGGTGCCGCGTAGTTGTATTTGGCGTGTTCCAACAGGGGATGTCCGGTAGAGGTGGTTTGATAATTCTGACCCATCGCACTAATTGTAGTCATGGTTAGGTTATCCGCATAAAGTCCTGTACCCATCTGTAGATAAGAACCCAACATTGCCTGGTTGAAACCGGCTTCAGTACTGAACATCTCGTCCTGCAATACCTGGGTTCCCGGCTTCACATCAAGCCATTTCTTGCAGGAAGTGAGTCCTGCTGTTAGAAGGCAAATCAATAAAATATATAAAGGCTTTTTCATAAAGCTATAGTTTTAGTTAGAATATACTTGTGGATATGTTGAACGTGAAACTGTGTGCGAACGGATAATCCAGTCCACGCTCTCTTTTAATGGTAGAAATCTGGAAAGGATTGGCAATATATAGTTCAAGCCTTGTGTTGGAAAGGCGTGCCTGTTTCAGCCATTTCAGACTTTCTGGGAACTGGTAAGTAAATGATACCCTTGAAGCTTCCAGCATGTATTCCTTTTGCACAAATCTGGAGGTTGCAAGTGTGCTTTCTACTACAGCCTTACCATCTGCACTACCGATGATGCCTTTAAAGAACTTATGGTCACCAGGTTTTTTCCACCTGTCGCTTGATACTCTTCGATCGACGTTAAAAGTGATGTCTGCATTTTCTATACGATCTACCAAAGTCTGGTTGTACAGATCTGCACCCAGACGGTAGGACATGTAAATGTTAAATCCGAAACCTTTATAATCAACTCCCGTGCTCAATGTACCCGAAACTCTCGCCCTAGTATCGCCTACTGGAACTTTATCATTGGAACTCCAAACATAGGTCGAATTGCCGTTTCTGTCAAGATAGATCTCCTGTCCGTTTGCCGGATCAATACCAAGACTCCTTACCACATATAAGGATGTCAGCGACTGCCCTTCCTGGTAATAATTCTTAGGTTTTTTCCTGTTGGGATCATTTATGTTCTGATCAATTGCGTTGGCAGCATCATTCAGTTTTTTCAGAGAGTTTGAGATTTTGGTGATGGTATTTGTATTTCCGTAAACCGATAGCCCCGCTCTCCAGTAGAAGGTATCTTTAGGTCTTTGAATGATGTTTACGTTTACATTACCCTGCCATCCGATATTCCGCAATGCACCCGCATTTTCTTTATAGCTGCTGATGCCCAAAGAAGGAGGAGTAGTAATATCAAGAATCAGGTCGTTAGTGGTGTTGTAATAGAAGTCTCCAGATAAACTGATCCTGTTGTTCCATAAAGTTGCATCAACCCCGGCACCACGTTTTAAGCTTTTTTGCCAGCCCAATGTCGAATTTCCATATCCAACAAGGTATGCGCTCAATTGGTTCAGGTAAAACTGGTCAGAATAATAGTTGTAAGTACTCAAAGCCATGTAAGGAGGAAAGTTCTGGTCGCCGGTAGTACCCACAGAACCACGGATCTTAAGGAAACTAACAAACTTGACAGTTTCCATAAATTTCTCCCTGTGGACGTTCCAGCCTAAACCTGCTGACCAGAAAGGTGCCACACTTCTGTCCTTGCCAAACTGTGAAGAAGCATCAAGGCTGACGGAGAAATCAAACAGGTATTTGTTATCGTAGGCATAGTTGGCATTCATTCTTCCACTGATCAGGCGGCTGATTCCTTGGGTTCCCGACGGTTTTGTTGTAGTAGGATCGTACTTACTGGCAAAGATCAGTTCAGCCACTTTTTCATTTGGAAAGCCAATTACTGAGGTATTGAAAGTCTGTTCTTTACCCTGATTAGCATTCATACTACCGGTCACGAATATCAGATTTTTCTTCCAGGTTTTGCGGATGTCAAAGCCTAGGTTTGCATCTATCAGGTCAGTTTTGCCCGTCCCTTTGTTGTATCTCCCCCGTTCGGTGATGGGTAATGATTCAAATGAGGTATTTCTGGCTGATAAATAATAATCTGAAGAGGTATTGTTGTGGGTATAACCAACACCACCCATGATGCGTAACCAGTTCAATACCGACCATTCAAATCTGAAGTTGTTAGTAAAGCCCAGCTGTTCGTTGAAATCCTTGCTCGGCAATACTGCATTGTAAAGCGGATTTCCATAGTTCGCATAAAGTACGCCTGTACTGTTTCTTCTTGGCTCACCAAGGAATCTAGCAAATTGTCCATTTTCATCATAGGGCGACCAGTATTGATTCAGTTTGGTATAATCACCAAAACTGCCATATGGACTATTTGTAGCTTTTACATTGTTGATGCTCAAATCGTTTGAAAATAAAAGTTTTGAATTGCGATAGGTAAGTGTTACACCTCCGTTCATACGGTCTCGGCCCGAACCTTTCATAACCGCCACATCATTCTGGTTGCTTAGGTTGATACCATATCTCACTACCTGATCACCTCCTTCCAGATAAAGTGAGTGATTGTTTCCGTAGCCAGTCTGCAGGGGTTGAGACAACCAGTAGGTATCTACTCCGCTAGTCACCGCTTTCAATCGCTCATTATATTCTGCATCCCTTACGGTCTGCAGATACGGCCATGTACCGCTGTCCTTATAAAAACCAACTTCCTTTTCAAACGCCAGCTTTTCAGAAGCATTTAACAGGTCATAACTACTCAGATCAGGTGCGGTTACAGTAATACCACCTCTGTAAGAAATCCTCACCGAGCCTTCTTTAGGCTGGCGTGTATCTATAACCACTACACCATTACTCGCTCTTGAACCATAGATAGAAGTTGCCGCGGCATCCTTCAAGATCGTGATCCGTTCAACCCTGTTCATATCCAGATCAAAGATCCTTTGCAGATTTACCTGAAAACCATCGAGTACAAATAACGGTGCGTTTGGCTTATCTCCATATACATTTCGTAACGAAGCACTACTGGTAGCACCAGAAGCATCGGCCTGAACAGGAAAATTATTTTGTCCCCTAAGCTCTATGTCGGGCAACCTGTTAGGATCTGCACCCAGATTAATGTCTTCTGGAAGTCTAAAGGCAGGATCGAGTATACCTATGGCAGCAAGGATATTGCTGGGAGCAACTCTTTTTAACTCTTCAGCCGTAATTGTTTTTGCTGAACCGGTGAAGTTCTCTACTGGTCTTTTGTATATCCCAGTCCTTACCACAACCTCATCTAGAGAATTATTTTGAAGCATAAGTCGTATAACGACCTGTTTAGACTTTATGTCTATTTTATAATCCTTGGGGTCGTACCCAATATAAGTGACTCTCAATATCTTAACCGATTCAGGCACGGTGATGGAAAATTTTCCATTCTGATCTGTATAAGCTTTGATATCGGTACCTACAGCCAGAATAGTGGCATTGGCTAAAGGAATCTCACCATCATCTGAAACTACAGTTCCATTTATTACCGAAGTGCGCTGTGCAACAATTTCTGTACTTTGCACAATACTCTTTAAAATGATTGTTTTATCCTTAACAATATAAGTAAGCTGTTGATTTCCAAAGCATATTCTCAGTACTTCGTTGATAGAGGCTTTGTTTACACGAATGGTAACAGGGTCGGCCGATCTGATGAGTTTGGTATTGCCAATGAAATCATATCCTGTCTGATCCCTGATTGCTTTAAGAATCTTTTCAAGAGATGCAGCTTTTTCATTCAGGGTAATGGTTTGTGCATTGGTAGCGGCACTTACCTGAAGTAAGAATAAGGAAATTATGAGTACGGTTAATTTCATAATACGCAATAATTGGTTGTTTATATAGCTACCGTATTTCGGCCTATATAGATAGTAAAATTTCATACATTTGTTTAGTTGGGTTTTGTTGAATCTTGTTTGCACATTATTTAATGGGACAATCCAATGTTTACCGGTTTTCGATGGCTGTCGAAAACCGGCTTCTTTTGATTGTCATTTTGAAAGTAGAGGTCTATTTCATCACGACAACCCTCCTTCCCTGTATTTTGAAGTGAACGTCTCCTGATTTTTCAAGTATGTTGATTAAGGTTGATAGATTTTTTGAGCGCGATAATGACGCAAGATACGAGGTAGCGGGGAGCTTGTCCTGATAATAAACTTCTACATCGTACCATCTTGACACCTTACGCATGATACTTTCCAGGCTTTCATCATTGAAAACAAAGAGGCCATTTTTCCAAGCAACAACATCTTCAGGATTGATATTAATTACACTTAAATTATTATTTACCAAAACCGCTTGCTCACCTGACTTTAGGGTCTTGTTAATGCCATTTGCAATGATATTTACGGAACCTTCCGCTAAGGTTGTTCTAGTTGCAGGCTCATCGTCGTAACTGCTGATATTAAAATGGGTACCCAAAACTTCCACTTCCTGTTGGTCGGTTTTTACAATGAAAGGATGGACTTTATCCTTCGCCACTTCAAAATACCCTTCTCCCGTTAAAAAAACCTGCCTTCTACCGATTTTCGCAAAACTTGTAGGGTATTTAAGTGAAGACCCGGCATTTAGAAACACGAGTGTTCCATCAGGTAAACGCACCTGTGTCTGTTCCCCACGAGTAGTAGTCAGGGTGTTGTATGTTATTTCACCATTGTTGCCTTCTATAATCTCATAAATGATCTGCCCATCGGCTGTCTTTGATATTTTTACTCCGGATTGCGTAGCAATATTTCCTGTTAAGGCATCCTTGATCAGGATCTTTTGACCGTTTGCCAAGGTCAGGGTTGCACCATTTTTACCAGGGGCAACGTCATTCACCCAGGCAAGCTGATCGGTAGCAACACTATTCTGATTTTTGTAGAACCATATACCTACCGATATAATGATTGTGGCAACCGCAGCTGCGATGCCAATTTGTGGCCACAGCTTAACTTTCCGGATTTGTTCTTCTTGATCTGGCGTCTCATATTGGAATACGTACTGCAACAGTTGCATCTGACGAATATCGTTTATTTCATCCGCGCCAAGTTCCTGTTCATATTCCATTCCAAAGCGCTCCTCAATCTCCACTAGAAATACAGGGTCATCAAAGTAGCCTAGTAGTTCATTCTTTTCCGCCCCCGAAAGAGACCTATCCAAGTATTTGCTGATCAATAACTGAAGTCTGATATTATTTTCCATAGTCAATATCCTTTGGTTAATAATAAATTAACCATTTAATAATATTGACACCTGCTGTCTCAGCTTATAGGGTAGTGAGGAACAAAATTAATCACAACTCATTTTAAATCAGAACAATAATTTTTATACCTGGCCTAAAAGTGATGCTTATCGAAGAGGCTCAGGATTAAAAGCGGATAAACAACTGCATGCTTTTTAAAGTAGATGCGGATTTTCTTTAGCGCATCTTTCATATAAGCATTAACCGTTTGGGAAGAGATATTCATCTGGGCGGCAGCCTCATCGTATTTCAGCCCCTGCTGATGGCATAACCGGTACACCATTCGCTGTTGTGGGGACAGTTCCGCTATGGCCTGGTTCAACAGGTTGTTGGTCTCATTGTAATTAAGCTGCAAGATGGTCGATTCATCGGCTTCGGAAAAGGTCTTACTAAACTCTCCGGCTGACTTCGTCTGTTGCAAATGTTGGCGCACCACATTCAGCGAATGGTTACGCACTATTCGATTCAGGTAAGCGCCAAAATTCTTCACCTGCGGTAAATTTTCCCGTGCCAGCCAGATCTTCAGAAAGATGTCCTGTACGACCTCATCCGCACTTTCTTCTGAATGAGTGATCTTTTTACTAAAACTGAACACAAAACGCTGGTAATGCTTAAATAGAATGGTAAAGGCACGCTGATCCCCTCCCGCTATTTTAACCAGGATTTCTACTTCATCCAAAAGAGGATTCACTGTCATTTTCTTACAATCCTAATTCCTTCAAAAATACAAAAAAGGAGGCCAATTTACTAATTATAGATGATGTAGGGGCAATGGAATAATCTTAATCCAAGCAAATTATTTTTTTGACATTTGATTTTATCATTACTAACATATTTAAAAAACTTAAACTTAGCATAAAAACAGCTTATAGGCGAACTAAATGTCGAGGGCTCGAACCAGAAAAATAGTCTTCAACTGCTTAAAAACGCACTTTTGAAAAAATAAATATTTTTTACTTCAAAATACCGAACCATCTTTAAGTAGAAGTTTTCATGTATAATTAATTAAAAATAAACGCTGTAAACAAAAAAAGCAGCTCTTTTCAGAACTGCTTTAAAACTAGGGGTGGCTGATGGGGCTCGAACCCACGACCCTCGGCACCACAAACCAATACTCTAACCAACTGAGCTACAACCACCGTGTTTTTTCAGAGTTACAAAAGTACGACTTTTAATAAGCTAATCAAATTTTTTTAAAAATTTCAACACACAATATTTTAATTGATTAAAAACCAATAGATTGAATTTTAAATTTTTATTGATTTTAACCTTCCAAGCTCAAATTACGATGTAAAAAGCTAGCTTTGCTTAGTTTATGATACAAATTTATACAGATGGCGCAGCAAGCGGTAACCCAGGGCCAGGCGGTTATGGTGTTATTTTACGTTCTGGCATCCACGAAAAAGAATTGAGTGGTGGTTTTAGGTTAACTACCAATAACCGAATGGAATTATTGGCTGTAATTGAAGGATTAAAAGCCTTAAAAAATCCCGGACAACAGGTTACCATTTACTCAGATTCTAAATATGTTGTAGATTCTGTAGAAAAAGGATGGGTATTTGGATGGGTTAAAAAGGCTTTTAAAGACAAAAAGAACAAAGACCTATGGATACAATATCTTGCTCAACATAAACTCCATCAAATTAAATTTGTATGGATCAAAGGACACAATGACCATCCAGAAAATGAAAGATGCGACAGGTTGGCTGTAGCCGCCTCGCAAAATAAAAGTCAATTGGCTATCGATACTTTTTTTGAAGCTGAAAAGAAACAGAACAACCTGCTATAAAACTGATCTAATAACAATCAAACGGGTAGCTATTCTTCATTGTTAAAATGGGGCTAAAACATTCATCCATTAGCCTTAAAAGACAAAGTCTTATATCATAATTGCTTACGACATAAGACTTTGACTTAAATGCATTACTGATGTTTAATTTACTTTAAACATCTTATTTACAGCCAGCTGAACTTTAATCATATCTTCAGAAATAGTTTTTTGGATAGTGGCATCAAAAGATTCAACAAATCTTGGTTCTATTATAACTTTCTGTGGTTCATTCGTAATGTTTAACCTAAAAATATGTTTACCAAACTTAAACCCTGTGCCAATTTTAGTGACACTACTTTCAACAGTTTGCATAAATTGGTAGCTATTACTTAATTGATCTAAAAAATCTTTAACTGCTTGAAATACCAATTCAGTCTCAATATCCAATCCGTTGATGATAATAGTTGTGTTTTTTAAAGAAGCTTTTAGGATATCATCTCCTTTTACACTATTGTGAATGTGCTTTAAGGTTTCTAATAAGTCTTCACTGAAAATAATGTTCCTTTTATCTGTGATCAATATTGAATTATCATTGAGACTTGATGCTTGTTTTAGATGTATCTCATCATTTCCATCCTTAATTGTATATTCATTTGCTGATCCTTGCTCTACTTTCGAATCTGCTATTGCTTTCGTTAAAGTCGTAACAACATAGGCTAAAGCTGGAAATTCTTCTGTTTTTTTCATCCAATTATTTTTTTTTGCAAAGATAAGGCATCCAATCCGTTTTCCTAGTTACTTAGGTGAACAAACTAAGTTGTAAAAGTTAATTGAAAATTGATAAGTAAACTGGTCTAATCTATCCCCCCTACTATACCAAGCTCTTCTAACTTCTCATCAGTATTTAATTTAATGGTATGAAGAACTGGAGAGAATTCTGCCATTAGGTTTTCGGCCATTTTAACCATTTTAGGGGAGCCAATAAAGATGGAAGTACGTTGATGTAACTCTATGGGTTCGATATCTAAAATCCTATTGAAACCATCAGAAGCCACTCCGCCAGCTTGTTCAATAATAAATGCCATTGGATTACACTCATACAAAAGCCTTAATTTACCATTAGGTGAAGCCGCAGTTGTAGGGTAGATATAAATTCCGCCTTTAATTAAATTTCGGTGAATATCTGCTACCATTGAGCCAATATATCTCGAAGTATAAGGCCTTCTTGTAGCTAAATCCTCTACTTGTGCATATTTTAGATACTTTTTAACCCCATCAGGAAAATGTACGTAATTACCTTCGTTAATAGAATAGATAATGCCATCTTCAGGTATTTTCATATTAGGATGAGAGAGACAAAATTCACCTATAGATGGATCTAAGGTAAAGCCATTCACTCCTTTTCCAGTAGTATATACCAACATGGTTGATGAGCCATAAATCACATATCCGGCAGCAACCTGGTCTGTACCTTTTTGTAAAACATCGGCTAATGTGGCATCACCATCTACAGATTTACGTCTGTAAATAGAGAAAATAGTACCAACAGCTACATTTACATCAATATTGGATGAACCGTCTAAGGGATCTATACACACAATATATTTCGCGTTTTTAGAAACTGGGGAATCAATGGGTACAAACTCATCTTCTTCTTCAGTTGCCACAATACAACATTCGCCACCACTGGTTAAAGCAGCAATAAATTGTTCATTTGCATACATATCAAGCTTTTTCTGCTCTTCTCCTTGTATGTTTGTGGTGCCAGCATCTCCCAAAATATCAACTAAGCCTGCTTTATTTACTTCACGGTTTACAATTTTAGAAGCAATGCCAATGTCTCTCAAAAGCCTTGAAAGTTCGCCCTTAGCATAAGGAAAATCTAATTGTTTCTCAATAATGAATTGACCCAGTGTTTTTATTCCAGCCATATGTACTTAGTGTATTTTATACGTTATCTATTCCCTAATTCTATGGCCTCTAAGGTATGTATTTTTTCTTCTGAAATGCAAAAACGAATCAAAGTTCTTACTTTATGCCAACCATGTTTTCCCGCAGCACCGGGGTTAATGTGCAAGCATTTAATTTTATCGTCGTAAATTACTTTTAAAATATGTGAGTGACCACTTATAAATAGCATTGGTGGCTTAGTGTAAATCTCTGCTTTTACTTGAGGGGCGTAATGATTTGGATAACCACCAATATGGGTCATCCAAACCGCTACATTTTCGCAGTTAAATTTTAAATGTTCTGGGTATGCAGCCCTGATCTCTTTTCCATCTATGTTGCCATACACGCCACGCAAGGGTTTAAACTTTGCCAAGGGCTCTGCAACCCCTGCCCCAAAATCTCCTGCATGCCAAATTTCATCACAGTCATCAAAATATTTGAACACAGCATCATCTAAGTAACCATGAGTATCTGAAAGTAAACCTATTTTTTTCACGCAGTTAATTTTTTCTTAAAGCTTTAAAGGTACCGTTGGGCTGAATAAATGTTAAAGAAGGTGCTTTTTTATTGGGTACAAGCTCAAATTTAACACTATACCCATTTAAGGTTTTTAAGTTAAACGTATCTCCATTAACATTTTCGGTTTCATATTCTGGCTGACCAGGAACAAATACGAACAAAGTATTTCCTTTTAGAGAAACTTTAACTATAACCTGCCCTAAAGAATATTCTCCCGTTAGATCTTCTAGCTCCTTTAGGTTTAATTTTTTAACCTCTGGCTTAAAATTAAATAAAACTGGCTCTCTATCTGTGTCGAGCTGAATGGTTAAACCACTGATTTTACCTTCATTATTACTCACAAAATTAAATAGCATTTTATTTGATGTAGTATCAACAACCCCATTTTTATCTACTGAGCGTGGCTCGAAAACATCATAATGCAGGTGTTTAAGTAGTAACTTATTATCACCTGCAACGGCATAAACCACGTTCTTTTCTACCGTTAATTTAACTAAACCATAGGCTGGATTCTCAAACGATCCTGTATAATTATTTAAGGGATGTGAAGGGTTAGTATTTAAAATCAACTCCTTCTTGGTATTCTTTTTTATTTGTTTTTCATTTATACTCGCTGTTTTTGCCCGAGCGCTTGCTTCACCATTCCAATCGATGGGTTTTAACTTTAAAATTCTATCGGCAATTGAGTTAGTCACCACATCTGGCACTTGCGAAACGTTCTGGTTAGTTAACACTACAATCCCAATTCCATCTGTTGGAAAAAACGCAACATTAGCAGAAAAACCATTGATATTACCACCATGCTCCACTAAATAATGTCCACGGTAAGAACTAAGCATCCATCCTAAGCCATAATTAGAGAAAAAAACATCCTTATGTTGATTTGGCAAGCCACCGCTCATTACCATTTGAGCACTTGCAGCTTCTGCAACATAGCTACTAGGTAAAATTTCTTTTTTATTATAATATCCACCACTAACCCACACCTTTAACCAATTAGCCATGTCATTTACACTGCTGTTTATGCTCCCTGCAGGCCCCATGCCATTGATATTGTAATAATCTATCTTTTTAATCACACTATCTTGTACAGTTACATAGGGCAAAGCTGCATCGCTGTCATTTTGAAAAGCTTTGAGATCAGTATTTGAACGGGTCATTTCTAGTGGATCAAAAAACTTTTCTTTAATGTTTTGTTCCCAAGTTTTACCACTTATCTTTTCTACAATCATCCCCTGTGCCAAATACATAAAATTATTATAGAACCATTTTTGGCGAACTCCCGCACTAGGGGCCATATATTTAACTCGAGAAATAATGCTATCTCTGTTAGCAGTATTGAACAATACCCACGAATAATCGTACCTGGTAAGCCCGGTTCTATGCGCCATTAAATCACGTATAGTAATTTGATTATTCATTTCATCGTTATTAAAACGCAATGCTGGCAGATGATTAGTGGCTTTATCGTCTAATTTCAGTTTACCATTCTTTTCTAACAAGCCGAGTAAAGAAGCTGTAAATGCTTTGGTACTTGAACCAATAGCAAAAAGCGTGTTCGGCGTAACGGGTTTTTTATGTTCTACATCGCGATAGCCAAAACCTTTGCTATAAATTACCTCATTGCCTTTTACTACCGCAACTGCAAAACCAGCAGCATGTTGATCATTTAACACCTTATTTAGCAGCGAATCGAGGCCAGCGAGTTGGTCGGTTGTTTCAGCTTTTTTAGCTTGTGCAAATGATGCGATTGATATCGAAAAACTTAGCAGACAGAGTAAAGGAAATTTCATTTTTGGGATGTTTATATTAACTTCTCTAAACTACTAAATATCGTGCAGCTAGCAAATCAATATCCCAAAAAGAAGTCTTTTAATAGCTTTTTATAGGCTTGGGTATAAACTTTCTCACTTTCGTAAATGTAAAAGTGTTCAATTTTTGTGTCAACTTTACTCTTAGCTAAGTTAACAATATACCTAAACACAGGTTTTGAAACATCAGAATGTAATTGAATTATTTTTGCAGCTGAAAACCTAAAGTCTTTAGCTTTTTCTATTAAGAGTTCAGCTTGTTTTACTGGCAAAATAAACCAAAAGCTTCCATTAGTATTTAAAAGCGATGCCACTTTAGTAATTAAATCTTGAAAAAAGACTTCATTGGTATGCCTAGCGATGCCTTTCTTTTCTTCAGAATTTCTTAAATCGTTCACAAAAAACGGAGGGTTCGAGATGATTAAGTCAAATTGCTTAGCATTATTGTATTGTTCTATTGCTGTATGGTTAACGATTAATCGATTACTAAAAACAGAAGATTGAAAGTTTCTTTTTGCAGTTGCCGATGCTTGTTCATCAATTTCAACAGCTTCAATTAGTGCTTCAGGAAAACGTTGGGCAAGCATTAAGGCGATAACTCCAGTACCTGTTCCAATATCTAAAATTTGTTTTGGATCAATGCTTTCTGCAATTGCTGCCAACAATACCCCATCGGTATTGATCTTCATGGCACAATCAGTTTGATCTACTTCGAATTGTTTGAATTTGAATATACTCATTAGGAAATTTCCAATCTTTATTTCTATTTGTTTTGTCATTCAGAGCGAAGCGAAGAATCTATTTAATCGAACTCCTCTTAATAGATTCCTCCAATTCGGAATGACAGTACGAATTAACTTTGATAAAGCTCCAAGGGCAAACCATCTGGATCAGTAAAAAAAGTAAATCGCTTACCAGTAAATTCATCAATGCGAATAGGCTCTGTCTCAATTCCTTTTGCATTTAATTCTTCAATTACACTTTCAACATCATCAACTTCGAAAGCCAAGTGCCTTAAACCAGCAGCTTCTGGTCTAGATGGGCGCTGAGCTGGGTTTTCAAAGGAGAACAATTCAATCTGATACACTCCGTTTATAGCCAAATCTAACTTGTAAGATTTTCTCTCTTCTCTATAAACCTCAGCTAGAATTTTAAAACCAAGTTTGTTAACATAAAAATCTTTAGAAACTGAATAATTAGTACAAATTATAGCTATATGATGGATGCGATTTAACATGCCCAAAAGTAATAAAAACTATACGATTAATAGGCGCTGATACGCAGAACAAACAGGCTAAACCTAATCTGCAAATCTGCGGCTAAAAAAACCAAAATCATGTAATAATATTAGCATTAATCTCCCATTTTTAAAATTTTAACCTTAAATTTGCGGGCATGATTCACTTCTTCTTAAGCCAATCCAATGCAGTTTTTGTTTTACAAACAGAAAAATCCTTATCCACTGCAAACATTACAAAATTAGAATGGTTATTCGGCGGTGCCAGATTACAAACTGAGACTACATTAAGCGGTTTTTTTGTTGGCCCTAGAGCAGCTATGATTACACCTTGGAGTACCAATGCGGTAGAAATTACCCAAAACATGGACATCCAAGCTATCATCAGAATTGAAGAATTTGAAAAGGTAGCTGAAGATTTTTCTGGCTACGACCCTATGCTTTCTCAAAAATATGAAAACATTGGTCAAGATGTTTTTACCATTAACATTAAGCCAGAGCCAATTCTTGAAATTACCGACATTGCCGCTTACAATAAGCAAGAAGGCTTATCTTTAAGTGATGAAGAAGTAGAATATTTAAATTCATTAGCTAAAAAACTAGGTAGAGCTTTAACAGACTCTGAGGTTTTTGGCTTTTCTCAAGTTAACTCCGAACACTGTAGACATAAAATTTTTAATGGCAAATTTGTAATTGATGGTGTAGAACAACCTTCTTCATTGTTCAAATTAATCCGTAAAACTTCAGAAGCAAACCCTAACGACATTGTATCTGCTTATAAAGACAATGTGGCATTTATTAAAGGTCCAGTTGTACAGCAATTTGCCCCAAAGCGTGCAGATGAACCTGATTATTATACCACAAGTGATTTTGAATCTGTAATTTCTTTAAAAGCAGAAACACACAACTTCCCTACTACTGTTGAACCTTTTAACGGTGCAGCTACTGGTTCTGGAGGCGAAATTAGAGATCGTTTAGCTGGCGGACAAGGTTCATTACCTTTAGCCGGAACAGCTGTTTATATGACGGCTTTATCTCGTTTGGAAGACAATCGCCCTTGGGAAAAAGGTGTAGAAGAAAGAAAGTGGTTGTACCAAACACCAATGGATATTTTAATCAAAGCATCTAACGGTGCTACGGATTTTGGTAATAAATTCGGACAACCCCTAATTACTGGATCTGTTTTAACTTTCGAACATGTAGAGCATTCACGTAAATTAGGTTACGATAAAGTAATTATGTTGGCAGGTGGTGTTGGATATGGTAAGGCTAGTCAGGCACAAAAGAAAAAACCCCAAGAAGGAGATAACATTGTTATTCTTGGTGGCGAAAATTATAGAATTGGAATGGGTGGTGCTGCAGTTTCTTCTGCAGATACTGGCGAACATGGAACAGGAATTGAATTAAATGCCATTCAACGTTCAAATCCAGAAATGCAAAAACGTGCGGCAAATGCAGTTCGTGGTATGGTAGAAAGCGACCATAATACTATTATTTCAATCCACGATCATGGTGCAGGCGGCCACTTAAACTGTCTTTCTGAATTAGTAGAAGAAACAGGCGGAAAGATTAATTTAGATAAGCTTCCAGTGGGTGATCCAACACTTTCTGCTAAAGAAATTATCGGTAACGAATCTCAAGAAAGAATGGGACTAGTTATTGGCAATGAACATATTGAAACATTACAAAAAATTGCTGATCGTGAGCGCTCTCCAATGTATACCGTTGGAAAAGTAACAGGCAATCATCGTTTTACTTTCGAATCTGCTACTACTGGCGTAAAACCAATGGATTTAGAACTTGCAGACATGTTTGGCAGTTCTCCTAAGGTGGTAATGGATGATCAAAAAATAGATAGGAAATACCAGTCTATTGATTATGACAAAACACAACTTAATACTTATTTAGAACAGGTTTTACAATTAGAAGCCGTTGCCAGTAAAGATTGGTTAACCAACAAAGTTGATAGATGTGTTGGAGGCAGGGTTGCAAAACAACAATGTGCTGGACCATTACAACTACCTTTAAACAATTGTGGGGTAATGGCATTAGATTTTCAAGGCAAAGAGGGTATTGCCACTTCAGTTGGCCATGCTCCCCTATCTGCTTTAATAGATGCCGGTGCCGGGAGTAGAATAGCCATTGCCGAATCACTTTCAAACTTGGTTTGGGCTCCGTTAAAAGAAGGATTAAAATCTGTTTCGCTTTCTGCCAACTGGATGTGGGCCTGTAAAAACGAAGGTGAAGACGCAAGATTATATGAAGCGGTAAAAGCTTGTTCTGATTTTGCTATTGAATTGGGAATCAATATTCCAACTGGAAAAGATTCACTTTCTATGAAACAGAAATACAAAGATGGTGATGTTATTGCTCCTGGAACCGTAATTATTTCGGCAGGTGCTAATTGCGATGATATTACGAAGGTAGTTGAACCGGTTTTACAAAAAGAAGGTGGTTCAATTTATTATATTAATCTTTCTAATGACGCTTATCAATTAGGTGGTTCATCATTTGCCCAAATCTTAAATAGAATCGGAAATATAACTCCTGATGTGAAGGATGCGGGTCAATTTAAAACTGCTTTTAACACCCTACAACAATTAATTAAGGACGAAAAAATTCAAGCAGGTCATGATATTGGTAGCGGTGGCTTAATCACTACCTTATTAGAATTATGTTTTGCAGACCGTGATTTAGGTGCCGAATTAGATTTATCTGCTTTGGGTGAAGCAGATAGTATCAAATTATTATTTTCAGAAAATATCGGTATCGTTTTTCAAGCTGATTCAAGCGTAGAAACTATCCTTTCAGCAAATCATATCAACTTCCATAAAATTGGGAAGGTTACTTCAGCAGCTACATTAGCAGTTAAAAATGCTGATGATAATTTCAGTTTTGACATTGACCATTTACGTGATGTTTGGTTTAAAACTTCTTACTTATTAGATAACAAACAAACAGGAAATGGTTTAGCTAAAGAACGTTACAGCAATTACAAAAACCATGTTTTAAAGTATAGCTTCCCAGCTCAATTTGATGGTAAAAAACCAATAATTGATTATACTAAACCAAGACCAAAAGCGGCAATTATTCGCGAAAAAGGAAGTAATTCTGAACGTGAGTTGGCTAATGCAATGTACTTAGCTGGTTTTGATGTGAAAGATGTGCACATGACAGATTTAATTTCGGGCAGAGAAACATTAGCAGATATTAAATTTATTGGCGCTGTCGGTGGCTTCTCTAATTCTGATGTTTTAGGTTCGGCAAAAGGTTGGGCAGGTGCATTTATGTACAACGATAAGGCACGTTTAGCCTTAGAAAACTTCTTTAGTAGAGAAGATACACTGTCTGTTGGTGTATGTAATGGCTGTCAGCTTTTTGTAGAGCTTGGCTTAATTAACAAAGACCATGCAGAAAAGCCGAAAATGCTACATAACAAAAGTGGCAAGCACGAAAGTATTTTTACTTCTTTAACTATAGCTAAAAACAATTCGGTGATGCTATCAACCTTAGCGGGTAGCACTTTAGGTGTTTGGGTATCACACGGCGAAGGAAGATTTAGCTTACCTTATGCAGAAGATCAGTATGATATTGTAGCAAAATATGCTTACGAAACTTATCCTGCCGCTCCAAATGGTTCAGATTATAATACCGCAATGATGTGTGACCACACAGGTCGCCATTTGGTAATGATGCCACATATTGAACGTTCATTATTTCAATGGCATTGGGCAAATTATCCAAAAGGAAGAAAAGACGAAGTTTCTCCTTGGATGGAAGCATTTGTAAACGCAAGAAAATGGATTGAAAACAAATAGTCAATCTGAAAAAAAGCCATCTTGAAAAGATGGCTTTTTTTATTTAATCATATTTAGCAAGTAAGCCTAAATTATTTCCATAAAAAATCATTTCGCACAACACCATAGTACAGTATTTTAGGTAAATATTTGTATGTTTGAAAATATAGGATCTACTCCAAACAATATATTGTTTATAGATTTTAATAACCAAATAGCTCATCCAAAACCAAGCCTGTAACAAGCGAACATCCTTATGTGTGGAATAACTGGATTTATTGATCACAACCATAGCATTAGTGAAACTGACCTTAAAAATGCATCTGCTACATTAACACATCTAGGTGATTACGGAACAGGGATTATTTTTGACCAAAAAGACCATTATACACTAGGTTTAGCAAATGCAAGGCAACCAACAATAGATTTAAGTGAAAAAGCCGCACAACCATTAACCTCAAACTGTGGCAATTATACCATTACCATAAATGGAACAATTTATAATTACCTAGAGCTTAGGGAAAGCTTAATTAAATATGGGGTTATATTTTCTACCCTATCAGATACTGAAGTTGTTTTAGAGTGTTATAAAAAATGGGGAAACAAAGCCTTTGAATTATTAGATGGCTCCTACTCATTTGCATTAGTAGATAGAAAACTGAGCTTGTTATTGATAGCGAGAGATGATTTAGGCGCCAAACCACTTTATTATATTAAACAAAAAGGTTTTTATGCCTATTCCTCAGAAATTAGGGCATTATTGGCTTTGCCCCCTGTTCATAAAAGTATTAATAAAAATGCAATGTCTACCTTTTTCAGGTACGGTTATTTCATAGAAGAAGAAACCATTTACAAAGATATTTACAGGTTTAAAAAAGGAAATTTAACTACAATAGATTTACATAGTGGCAATAGTTACGATAGTCCACTCGTAAAATTCAAATTAAAACCTGATAATAATAGTACAGAAACTGAAGAGCAGGTTTTGGCAAGAATTGAAGAACTTTTAACAGAATCAATTCTAAAAAGAAATGTGGGCAAAGTACCAATAGCAGTTTTGTTAAGTGGTGGTTATGACAGCTCTACCGTTGCAGCTATTCTTCAAAAAAACCAGAGCAAAAGAATAAAAACTTATACCATAGGTTTTAAAGACAGTAAACTTGATGAAGCATCAAGGGCAAAAAACATAGCCGCGTATTTAAAAACAAATCATAAGGAGTTTTATTTAGATAAAGAAAAGGCACTTACCATTGTAAAAAACCTCTCTTCTATTTTTGATGAACCTATTGGCGATAGCAGTGCTATTCCACTAGCTTTTATTGCCAATGAAGTTCGTGCTGAGGTTAAGGTATTATTAGGCTCTGAAGGTGGAGATGAGATGTTTGGAGGCTACAGAACTTATGCAAAAGCCTTAAAGCTAAATGGCCTATTAAATACAAACCTTCCAAAAATCATTAAGCAAACTATTCTCGGTTTCTTGAAATACACCCAACCTCAAATGAAAGAGGCAATTGAGGCAGATAGTTTACTAAATAAATACCTAGCTATAAATGCCTGTTTCACTACAAATCAAATCAATGTACTTTTAAATAGTGATTATAATTTCGAAAAAAAACCAAAAAAGCAAGCCAGTAGCATAAAAGACCTATTAATTTACGACCTACATCATTATTTGCCTAATAATATTTTAGTTAGAAACGATAAGTGTTTTAGGTATTATGGTGTAGAAAATAGAGACGCTCTGCTAAAAACAGATTTAATTGATTATTTATCAACCCTAGATCCTGAGTTATTTCTAAAAAATGGGCAGCAGAAGTATTTGCTAAAAAAAATTACCTACAAATATATTCCCGAAAGCTTAATGCATGATCCAAAAAAAGGATTTGTGATCCCACTTGCATCATGGTTAAAAACATCATTTAAACCATTGGTTGAAACTTACCTAGCTCCAGCAAGGCTTAAAGAACATAACCTATTAAATGTTAGTGAAGTACAAAAAATAAAAGCTGCTTTTTATAGCAACAGCAGCACTTATAATGCTCAAAAAGTTTGGCTAATACTACAATTCCAAATGTGGTATGAGAAATGGTTTTCTCAAGACTAACCCATTAAAAAAAGCGATGAACAATTTGTTCACCGCTTCCCCTTAACCCTAACTTATTTTCTTTCTATTGGGATATTGTATAATTGATAGGCATATTATAACGTACCCTTACCGAAGATTTATTTTGTATACCAGGTATCCACTTTGGAGATTTTTTAATTACCCTAATCGCTTCCTCGTCACAGCCTGCACCAATACCTCTCATTAATGAAACATTAGATACAGAACCATCTTTTTCTACAACAAAACTGATGTATACTTTACCCTGTACTCCAGTTTCTTGAGCCATATATGGATAACGAAGATTTTTCTGTATAAACTTAGACCAGGCCGCCATTCCACCTGGAAACTCTGGAAATTTTTCTAAGCCATCTACAGTATATATAATATTGTCAGCAACTTCTGCAGTTCCGTTACCGCCTCCACCACCTGTAGTCGATTCAGTGGGTTGCGAATTACCTTTACCTTCTACTCCTTCAGTTGTTACACTAGCAATAACAGCAGTTTCAACTTCAGCCGTAGTTGGTGGTTCTACAGCTACTGGCTTATCTGTAACTACAAGGTTAGCGCTCATATTAATTGACTTTGCCTGCTCTATAATTGGTTTCGCTTTAGGCAATTCTTTTTTTGCTTCTTCTTTCTTCGGCTCAATTTTTTCCATATCATGAATAATGTTTGGATCTTGAGTATCTATGGTAACCTGAATAGCCGTATCCGTTGCAGGTTTGAGCTGTGCATAAATCATAGGCCCAACAAATAGCATTACGAACACCGGCACTACAATTAATAAAGCCCTTACCATAATGTTCGAAGATTCGGTTCTTAGCACATAAGCACCGTAGTTTTTGTTTCTGTTACTGAATACAAGAGCAAGCCACTCGCTGTTGTATAAACTTGATGAGTTGTTAAACATAGCTTTAGTTTTTTTAACTATGATGTTAGTTGTTTCACAATTCCATAAAGAATTTCAAAAATATTTTAAAAGAGTAAATATTGATTTTTTACACATTTTTAAATTTTTGAACATTTTTACCATTTTTACGCCATTTTTAAGAAAAAACATTAAAAACTTACTAAAAATTTGAATTTTCATTGAAAAATTTGATAAAAATTTCTATTTTTGAATAAAATTTAAACAAATCAATGAAAAGTCTAAGAACAATTGCTCTAAAAGAGGCGCAAAATAGAATTTCTCCAGAAGTTCAGGCACCCTCATCAAAAATTTCTGATTTTTACGGTTCGAATGTTTTTGATAAGAAAAAGATGAGAGACTTCTTGTCTAAAGAAGTTTACGAAAAATTAATCTCTACTATAGGCCAAGGTGAATTAATTAATGCTGACGATGCTAACCAAATCGCATCAGCTATGAAAACTTGGGCAATGGCTAAAGGTGCTACTCACTATACGCACTGGTTTCAACCTTTAACTGGTTCTACTGCAGAAAAACATGATTCGTTTTTTGAGCCTAGTGGCGACGGAGCAATTGAAAGATTTGCTGGAAGTGCGTTAGTTCAACAAGAACCAGATGCTTCTAGTTTCCCTAACGGTGGTATCCGTAATACTTTCGAAGCTCGTGGTTACACAGCTTGGGACCCTTCTTCTCCAGCATTTATCATGGAAAGCAAAGCTGGTAAAACACTTTGTATCCCAACTGTATTTATTTCATATACAGGAGAATCTTTAGACTATAAAGCACCTTTATTAAAAGCATTAGCTGCAATGGATAAAGCTGCAGTAGATGTTTGTCAATATTTCGATAAAAGCATCACTAAAGTAAATGCCTCATTGGGTATTGAGCAAGAATATTTCTTGGTAGATCTTGCATTATTTAATGCTCGTCCAGATTTAGTAATGACTGGTCGTACTTTATTCGGACACATGTCTGCTAAAGGACAACAATTAGAAGATCACTATTTCGGTTCTATTCCTGAGCGTGTATTTGCTTATATGGTAGATTTCGAAAACGAAGCTTTAAAATTAGGTATTCCTTTAAAAACTCGTCACAACGAGGTAGCTCCTTCTCAATTTGAGTGTGCGCCTATTTACGAAGAAATCAACTTAGCTATTGATCACAATCAATTATTGATGGATTTAATGGAAAAAGTTGCTCGTCGTCATAACTTCAAAGTATTATTACACGAAAAACCGTACGCAGGCATTAATGGTTCTGGTAAGCACAACAACTGGTCGTTAATTACAGACACTGGTAAAAACCTATTAGCTCCTGGAAAAACGCCTAAAAACAACTTAATGTTCTTAACATTCTTCGTAAATACAGTTAAAGCTGTTTATGAGCATGCAGATTTATTAAGAGCAAGTATTACTTCAGTAAGCAACGATCACCGTTTAGGTGCTAACGAAGCTCCACCAGCAATTATCTCTATCTTCTTAGGTCAACAATTAGATGAGATTTTAGATGAAATCGAGCATTCTCGTATCAGCAAAAAAACTAAAGAAGATAATGGTTTGTGGTTAGGTATTCCTAAAATCCCTCAAATCACTTTAGACAATACAGATCGTAACCGTACTTCTCCTTTTGCCTTTACTGGTAACAAATTCGAATTAAGAGCGGTAGGTTCTTCTGCTAACTCTTCTGCTCCAATGACTGTTTTAAACGCAATCGTTGCAGATCAGTTAACTAAATTTAAAGTAGACGTAGATAAATTGATTAAAAAAGGCGATAAAAAAGATGTTGCTTTATTAACAGTTATCAAAAGATACATTAAAGAATCTAAAGATATCCGTTTTGAAGGAAATGGTTATAGCCAAGAGTGGGCTGATGAAGCTGCTAAACGTGGTTTATCAAACATCAAAACTACTCCAAAAGCTTTAGATGCTTATGTAAGCGATAAATCAACTGAATTATTTACTAAAACTAATATCTTCAGCAAACGTGAGTTACACGCTCGTCATGAGATTTTATTAGAAAGTTTCTTCAGAAAATTACAAATCGAAGCTCGTGTAATGGGCGACGTGACCAATAGCCAAATTTTACCAGCTGCAATTGCTTATCAAAACATTTTGATTGAGAATGCAAAAGGTTTAAAAGACTTAGGCTTAAGCAAAGAAGCAATTGCAACTCCATTGGCAATTATCAATACACTTTCTGAGCATATTGGCATTGTTAAAACTAATATCGATGCGATGTTAGAAGAACGCAAAAAAACAAATGCAATTGAAGACAGTCGTGATAAAGCAATTAGTTATGACGAAAAAGTTAAAGTTTACTTTGACACCATTCGTTATCACGTTGATAAATTAGAGCAAATTGTTGATGATAGCGTTTGGCCATTACCAAAATTCCGTGAATTACTCTTTTTAAAATAGGCTTTTCATTTTGCCATAAGGTTGAGGCCTCCAAATAATTTGGAGGCCTTTTTTATTTAAATTAAACGGACTCACATCTTTATTTGACTTTGTTTATGGCGTCATTGCCAGCTCGACTGGCAATCTTAATGCTATAGAAGGCCGAATAGACATACATAACGTTTTACGATTAGCCCTTCGGGATTCCGTTTGCACGGGAATGACGTCAGATTTTCAGATTTGTGTCCATACGATAGGAAGCTATCGAAAGAGCCGCGGACTTGAAATAAAAAGCCCGACTAATCTTAAAAAATGTTACTGCATTTGCTTTTCAAATGTTCTGAAATAATCTTCTGCTGTCATCTAATCTTTAGTTTTTCAGCTTTAGTCTTTCAGCTTAAAAAGCTATCTTTGCAACAATATGAGCGATAACAGGTATAACCAACGTGGCGTTTCTGCATCAAAAGAAGATGTGCATGCTGCAATTAAAAATATTGATAAAGGCATCTTCCCACAGGCATTTTGTAAAATCATTCCGGATATTTTAGGCAATGATGAAAACTACTGCAATATTATGCATGCTGATGGTGCTGGCACCAAATCTTCATTAGCTTATACCTATTGGAAAGAAACTGGAGATATTTCTGTTTGGAAAGGTATTGCACAAGATGCAATCATCATGAATTTAGATGATTTGATTTGTGTTGGTGCTACTGAAAACATCTTGTTATCCTCAACTATTGGTCGCAATAAAAATTTAATACCTGGCGAAGTTATCGCTGCAATTATTAACGGAACAGAAGAAATTTTAGCTGAACTAAGAGAACTTGGTATTTCTATTTTTAGTACTGGTGGTGAAACTGCAGATGTTGGCGATTTAGTAAGAACTATTATTGTAGATTCTACTGTTACTTGTCGCCTTAAAAGAGAGGAAGTTATTAGCAACCATACCATACAGGCAGGCGATGTAATTGTTGGCCTGGCTTCTTATGGGCAAGCCACATATGAAACCGAATACAATGGCGGCATGGGCTCTAATGGATTAACCTCTGCAAGGCATGATGTTTTCGAAAAATCAGTTGCTCATTCTTATCCTGAAAGCTTTGACCCAGCTGTACCTTTAGACTTGGTGTTTTCTGGTGGTAAAAAACTTACAGATGAAGTTAAAATTGATGAAAATACAAGTATAACAGCAGGTAAACTTGTCCTTTCTCCTACCCGTACCTATGCACCTGTGATCAAAAAGATCTTAGATCAATATAGAAAAGATATTCATGGCTTAGTTCATTGTAGTGGTGGTGCGCAAACTAAAGTTTTGCATTTCATTAATAATGATGTTCATGTAATTAAAAACAACTTATTCCCAGTTCCGCCTTTATTTGCATTGATACAAGAACAGTCTGGTACAACTTGGGAAGAAATGTATAAGGTGTTTAATATGGGCCATAGAATGGAATTATATGTGCCATCTGCTATTGCTGAAGAAATTATTGCTATTTCTAAAAGCTTTAATATTGATGCACAAATTATTGGCCATGTAGAAACTGGAACTCAAAAACAAGTTACTATCAATAGCGAATTTGGAACGTTCGTTTATCAATAACTGATTTTATTCAGGAATTATTTTATTTCATTCAAAAAATCACTTGGTCTTTGACAGGTTCAGACTGACATGTGATTTTTTTTATCTATCAGCTTCCAAAAGAAAATCATAAATGCAGGTTATTTGATAAAAAGGTAAATTGCATGATATGAAAATACTGGTATTCACCACACTTGGTAAAGCAGAAAGAGATCAACTTAAGAATGGGATTAAGCAAAACAATGAGTTCTTTTTTAAGAACGATTTAACTGAAGATGCATTAATAGAAATCTTGCTTGAAGCAGATGTCATCTTAGGAAACTTACCCATAAAACACTTATCTAATCCTCTTCCTCAATTAAAATTTTGGCAATTAGACTCTGCAGGTTTTGACCAATATCAAACCATCGATTTAAATATACCTGTGGCAAATATGGGTACATTTTATGCTCAAAGGTGCGCTGAGACTATTGTAGGTGGTGTAATTGCATTTTATAGAGGGATACATACCTTGATAAGATTACAAGTGGAAAAAAAATGGATTGGCGGCAAAATTAGACAAGAAATACAATCCATATCCGATAAAAAAATAGTGATTCTAGGTGCTGGAGCTATAGCTTTGGCCGCTAAAGAAATGTTAAACGGCTTTGGTTGTACCATTACACTTGTTGCTCGCAAAAATCCGAATGCAACTATCCATAGCTTTAATGATTTGTTAAAAATTTTGCCTCAAACAGATGCAGTAATAAATACGCTACCAGGTTCGGCAGAGAACTATGTAAATGAAACATTTATAAATGCTATGAAAAAGGGCAGTATATATGCCAATGTGGGAAGAGGGAATACAACAGACGAAGGTGCGCTAATAAGTGCATTAACCAGTGGCAAAATTGCTGGGGCTATATTAGATGTAACCGAAATAGAACCCTTGCCTAGCCATAGCAAATTATGGGATATGGACCAAGTCATATTAACCCAACATTCTGGCGGAGGTGATGAAAATGAAGTTCAAGGAAAAGTAAATCATTTTATAAAAAATGTAAATAAATTTCAAAGTGGTCAACAACCAGAAGATTTGATAGCGCTTAAGAGAGGTTATTAAACTGGGTATTCGATTAACAACATTTTAAATCTTAGTTGCTTCTCAATTAACGATAATTTCAAAGCTAGTTTGTCATTCAGAGCGAAGCGAAGAATCCATTAAATAGAGTCCCTGAAACCCGGAATGAAAAACACTAACTTAATTTAGCTTTAAATAAATCAATTGTTCTTTTCCACGCTAGTTTTGCAGCAGTTTCATTATATCTTGTTGGCGAAGTATCATTGTTAAAGGCATGGTTAACGCCATCGTAAATAAATAATTTGTAATCAATTTTACTTTCTTTTAAAGCTGCCTCATAAACTTGGATACCTGCATTAATTCGCTCATCTAAGCCACCATAATGTAGCATTAAGCTTGCTTTAATTTTAGGTACATCTTCAGCTTTTGCCTGTGCACCATAATAAGCAACAGCAGCATTTAATTTAGGATCATTAACAGCTAATTTATTTGCCATTGCCCCTCCCCAACAAAAGCCAACACAGGCAGTTTTGCCATTTCCATCTTTATGGCTTCTTAAAAAGGCTAAACCTTTTAAATAGTTTTGCAGGTTTTTTTCAGGATCTAATTTACCTATCAATTCTCTACCTTTATCTTCATCAGTTGGTGTACCGCCTAATGGAGATAGCGCATCAACTCCTAATGCTAAAAATCCCTCAGCAGCTACTCTTTTAGTTACTTCAATAATATGAGGATTTAGGCCCCTATTTTCATGAATCACTAAAACACAGCCAAAGTTTTTCTTGCCTTTTGGTTTGGCTAAAAATGCTTTCATATCACCTTCCACACCTGGATAAGTAATGGTTTCTGTCTCCACATCATCATAATTTAAAATTGCAGCTGCAACATAATTATTCTCTAACATGGGTAAAACCGTTAAAGCCATAGCTGTGCTACCTGTTAGTATGGCCAATTTTTTCATGAACTCTTTCCTGCTCAATTGGCTATGGGTATAGGATTCGTAAAGGTTTATAATTTTCTGATCCATAATTTAGGAGATAATAATTTAATTTATAAATATAAGTGTAAAAACAGGTAACTCAAAAATCACTATTGCAAAAAATCCTAAAATTAAATTTTACACTAAGGAACTGTTTAAAAATGACTTTCCAGCTTTACAGGTGGACACATACTACAGATTTACACCTTAGTTCGTTTCTCCACAAACCTAAGCAGTTTAATCTTTTATAATTTAAATCGTCTAAAAAGTAAATGACAGAAAGAGCGACAGCTTTAAAATAAAATCGTCGCTCTTTCGCATTTTAATACATCACTGTATTAAGATTATAAATCTAATTCTGTTTTCCAGAATCGATTTTATTTTTGATACAGTTTCATTATTAATGTAAAGAATCAATATGGACCATAATAGCCCCCTCCATTTTTTAATCGGTTTCCTGTACTATCATCTGCTGTTAAAGTCCCATAAGTGTAATATAGATCGATTGTATAATCACCCAAATTATATGAAGTGACACCATTTGGTATTAAAATCCTACTCTCTAAATAAGCGTTCTGAGGACCATACCACACGCTAAGCATAAGATAATTAGCCGTAGTATAAGGTATTGTCAAGGCTGCATCTTGATAAAATTCCACATTCGTATTCCAAGTTGTCTTCTCATGATCATTATAACCCGAAGAACCTGATTCATCGCTTATAAATGTATATACTGGTTTTACATAAATATTCTTTCTATAGCCATACACCTCCTTTAATGAAACTATATCAGCTTCTGTGAAAGGCCTATCGGAACCATTTGAACAGGCAAGCATCCATGAATTAAAAGAACCGGGGGTGTATATGTCTGGAACACCTGGAGTCCCTATTACATGGTTAGCCCCAGACCCTGACCCTTCATTATTATTAGATTTTACAACCCCGCAACTAAATGCCCTATTCATATAATCAGTATGTCTAAATCCTATAGTATGCCCCATTTCATGTGCTAAGCTTGTAATTGCATCATTTCTATTATATGAGCTATTATAAAAATAAGTATTAATTGAAATTTGGTTATATGGATTACCACCAGAAGGGAAACCAGCTAACATCAAGTAAGCATTATCAGGGTCAACATAAGGATCAATGTAAGTTGCATTAATTGATATATCTGCAGAACTTGAGCTCGTTGTTCTACTAAAAACTAAACCTAAATCTAACGCATTATACCTATTAATAGCACTATCCAAAGAATTTTGTATATAAGTACCAAAAGAAGTTGGCATATAAATATATATAGTTCTTATGCTTGAACTTATACTCAGTAAATTATTACCAACATAATGACTTGTTTTATCTTTGGATCCCGTGACATTATTGTTCAATTTTTCATTAATACCACTCTTAAATAAATCAATTACGTTTTGTTCCTTACTTAAATTATTTATTTCTTCTACAGATAACAAAATATCATTTTCAACAATATATTTATCACCATATTTACTAAACCCTTGCGAAAGATCAAATCCTGCTGCTATAAGCTTAGATTTTATTAACGTTTCATTGTCAATCGATGGTTGTTGGAATTGATCAGACTTTTTACAACCTGAATAAATAGTTAAAAATAGCCCTAGAATAATTACCAGAGCATATGATCTCTTAATAATTTTTAATTCTAATTTCATAAACCATTTTCTTGATTTTAAATTTATTGCGCTTCTAATTCTCATAATAGGTTAAGTTTAAATTGATTATTTCTTATCTATTATTAAATTCCTTAAATTTTTTATTAAATATAAATTTTAAGGACGAACAGGTACATTTTCAGGACAGATAGGGTTATTTTCTATATTAACAATAATGCAAAAAAAATCCCCCTAGTAGCCTAGGAGGATTTAAAACTGTATACTAATTATTTATTAATTAAAGTTATAACGTAATCCAAACTGCATGTAGAATGTAGATGAGATAGTTTGAGTAGTCCCAAAAGTTTCTCTCAATATATCACCATTAGCAGTAGCCAATCTGAATGTTGGTTTGGTTGTAGCGCTAATTGGAGTAGTCCCAGTAACATTTTGAGGAACTAAAATTTGTGAGCTATTCACAAAATTAAATGCACCCCAATCTTTATTCAACATGTTACCTACATTAAAGATATCCATTGTAAACTGAATTGTATTTTTAGTAGCACCAACATTTTTGAAAATCTCTTGGGTCAATCTAAAATCTACTTGATTTCTCCATGGAGATTTAGCACCATTACGTTCAGCATATTGACCTTTACGTGTTTTTAAATAGTCGTCTTGCTCAACGTATGCAAAGAATAAATCACTTTGCTGTTGTGGTGTATAAGTTACAGCAGGAGAAGATGAAGTAGCAGGAATAACTACGTTACCACTAAATGTAATCTCAGATGCATCCTTTGGCACATACAATAAATCGTTACCTGATTGTCCGTCACGGTTAAAATCTCCAGAATAAACATACGAGAATCTACCTTGTTGAGAGCCTTCATAGAACAACGAGATTGAAGTTGCCAAGTTTTTGAAATATTCTTTTCTGTAAGATACAGAAGCAATAACGCGATCAGGATTTAAATTCTGCGAATAGCTTAATGAAGGTATATTCGGATTGTTTGAAGTTGGAGGTATTGACCATAAGTTTAATAACTGATCACCTGCTCCATCACCGTAGTTACGCTGATCTGATTTGGTATAAGCAACCATCAAGCCTAAACCTTGATTAAATTGTTTACTTAATTGGCCAGTTATCATCCAATTGTAACCACCTTTTGCATTACTCATTACAATTGTATTAAAAGATGGGTTAATGTATTTGGCAGCACTAGCTGATGGATAAAATGGTCTAGTATCTGCGTAACCAGTAACCACAATATTTGGATCAATTAAATTCACATTCTTTGCAACTGCAGCATATAAATCTTTACCATATACACCTTCAATTGTACCAATAATACCCCATGGCAATTTAGCATCAACAGCTAAGCTTGATTTCCAAGTCTGAGGAAATCTTAAATCTGGAGACATTGCACTGATCGGATTTGGAATCGAAGTTCCAGCAGGAGGTGCAGGAGTAGTTAAGTTAGGTGCGATACTTGGTTTAAAGAATGGTGTGTTTGCTCCAGAATATGTTTGAGTATACTGCAATAAACCAGCATCACCAGATTGAGCTACCAACCATACAAATGGAACCCTACCTGTAAATATACCTGTACCACCTCTCACCTGTAAAGAACGATCTCCATTTACATCCCAGTTGAAACCAAAACGTGGAGAATATAAAATTCTATTTTTAGGCAGTGTACCTGTATTAACTTTTTCCCCTTTAGCAAATGTTAAAGCAGCAACCAATGGATGTGTTCTGATTTCATCAACACCTGGATAAGAAGCTCTTTCAGCTCTTAAACCAGCAGTTAATTTTAAACGGTCTGAAACTGTAAACTCATCTTGGATATAAGCTGAGTATTGAGCGAATTTAAAACTAGGAAATGCCTGTGATCCGTCTGGAGTTAAAGGATAAGTTACAGTATATTGAGCTGGTCTAGCACCATTTACAAAATCAGCCCATGTTCTAAAAGTATAAAAACCTGTACCAAAACGTTGGAAACCATTTTTAGTGGTACTAAATTCTGCTTGTAAACCTAAAGTAATATTATGCTTGCCTAAAGCCATACCGAAATCATCACTATACGTATAAGTAGTTACATCTCTTAAATTACCATATGTAAAGGCTTCGTAACCAAAAGTAGTTAATACATTACCAAGGCTAGTAGTACCACCTGTACCATCCATAATATCAACCATTGGAAATGGTGAACTATCAGAAGTACGAGGGTCATTTTGGTGTGAGTAAGCTGCACGTAAAGTGTTCGTGAATTTACTACCAAAAGAAGAGTTCAACTCTGCAGTTGCAGAGTATAAATTTTGGGCTTGATAATAATTTGAGTTAGAAAAAGGAAGACCAGCTTCTTTATTTGTACCCGATCTTGTATTTAAATAAGTAAATGGAGCTGTACCAATAGAAGAGCCTGAAGTTGAAGTACTTGCTGGGCTAGGATTTTGGCTTTCTACCTGATTGTAACGGATACTAAAGCGATGGTCTTTTGAAATGTTCCAGTCTAAACGAGCGAATAATTTATCGTTATTACTTACATTCTCATAATTTTGGTAGGTTCCAGGATCATAGCCGTAAGTACTTATCAGATAGGATTTAACTTGATTTAGAAATACATCACTAGCACGCGCAACGAAACTAGGAGAACCAACAAATGGAAGTGAAGCTGTAGAAGCAATTCTGTTAGAACCAGGTGATTTGGTTAATTTGAATTCAGCATTTACAAAAAAGAATAATTTATCCTTAATGATTGGACCACCTAAACTAGCACCGTAGTTTTTCTCATCTAGTTTTTGTAAATTTTGAAGTGTAACATCTCCAATTTTACGACCTTGTTGGTCATCACCACGCATGGTGTAAAAAATATTTCCAAAGAATTTGTTGGTACCTGAACGAGTTACTGCATTTACTGCAGCACCGGTAAAACCTGTTTGACGAACATCATAAGGTGTTATGTTGATAGAGATCTGCTCCAATGCATCGATAGAAATCGGCGAACCATTTGCAGGAATATTTGCACCAATACCAAATTGATTGTTGTAGTTCGCACCATCTACTGTGAAGTTGTTAGAACGATAGTTACCACCACCAACACTTGTACCATTCGCTTGTGGAGTTAAACGAGTAATGTCATTTACACTACGAGAAATAGTAGGCAAAGCTTGAATTTGTTGTCTGCTAACCACTGTGTTTGCACCACTCTTATTAGAGTTCATGATTGAGTTAGGGGCCGAGCTAGTAATATTAACTGTAGCTAAAGTAGAGCTATTGTCAGCTAAAGTTACATTCAATACAAAAGGTTCACCTAATTTTAAGGTTACATCTTCAAATTTTTGTGGTTTATAACCTACAAAACTCACTTCGATAGTGTAAGGACCACCAACACGCATGTTGCCGATTGTGTAACGCCCATCAGCGTTTGTAATAACGCCATAAACCGTTCCGGTTGGCGTGTGTGTAGCTTTAACACTAGCACCAGGCATGGTCTCTTTCGAGTCTCTGATGGTACCTGTTAATGACGATGTAGTGATCTGTGCATTAGCTGCAGAGATAAATCCAACAAAGGCAAGAACAATTACTACAATTTTTAATAGTAAAGATTTATTCATACTCATTTTAATTAATTTGTTTTGTTTTGTTAAGATATGTTAAAATATCGCTGCAAATGTAAATATTTATTTTAGTGTGATGTGAATTTCCAATGTTAAATAATTATTAATTATATCGAAACTTATCAACATTTAACATAAGGGTTATTTATCTAACTATCAGTTTATCAACATCTTGTTGTATTATGGCTTTTAATCGTATTAACTTCAACGCAACAGTTAAATAAAGTCTTTTTGTCAAAACTAGATGATGTGCAATCATTAAACTTATTTTAACCAACATTTTTTTTAATTTTGACATCGTAATTAAGCTAATTTTCCTTTTCTAAAAGATATGAACCCGACATGGTTAAGCTAATTATTATACTCATCGAGTTATAATAGCTTTATCATCTAAGGCTCCAGCTAACAATTAAACCGCCTATGGCAGCTTGATGACAAGAAAAGCAATGTAAACTACTGAAAAAACAAAAAACAAATAGATGAACTACGATTTAATTGTAATAGGCAGCGGTCCTGGTGGATATGTAACTGCAATAAGAGCTTCTCAATTGGGTTTAAAAACTGCAATTATAGAACGCGAATCTTTAGGTGGCATTTGCCTGAATTGGGGATGTATCCCTACTAAAGCCCTATTAAAAAGTGCACAAGTTTTCGAATACATTAATCATGCAGCAGATTATGGTATTAATGCTCCTGAGGCATCTGCAGATTTTGCTGCTGTAGTTAAACGTAGTCGTGGTGTTGCTGATGGTATGAGCAAAGGCGTTCAATTTTTAATGAAAAAGAATAAAATTGACGTAATCATGGGCACTGCTAAAGTAAAAGCAGGTAACAAGGTAGAAATTTTAGCCACTGATGGAACTAAGCAAGAATTAGGTGCAAAAAATATAGTAATCGCTACAGGTGCTCGCTCTAGAGAGTTACCTAACTTAAAACAAGATGGTAAAAAAGTAATCGGTTATCGCCAAGCTATGGTTTTACCTGAACAACCAAAATCTATGGTTGTTGTAGGTTCTGGAGCAATTGGTGTAGAATTCGCTTATTTCTATGCTACAATGGGAACTAAAGTTACCATAGTTGAGTTTATGGAAAATGTTGTTCCTGTAGAGGATGAAGATGTTTCTAAACAATTGTTACGTAGCTTAAAGAAAACTGGCATCGATATCATGACTTCTGCTAGCGTAGAATCTGTTGATACGAGCGGTGCTGGATGTAAAGTTCAAGTAAAAACAGCTACTGGCATGCAGACTATTGAGTGCGATATTGTACTTTCGGCTGCTGGTGTTGTTGCAAACATAGAAAATATTGGTTTAGAAGAAACTGGAATAAAAACTGAAAAAGGCAAAATTGTTGTTGATGAATTTTACAATACCAGCGTAAAAGGTTTTTATGCAATTGGCGATGTTGTTGGCGGTCAATCTTTAGCTCACGTAGCATCTGCAGAAGGAATCATTTGTGTAGAAAAAATTGCTGGTCAACATGTTGAACCATTAGATTACAACAACATTCCTGGATGTACTTATTGCTCTCCAGAAATTGCATCAGTTGGTTATACAGAAAAAGCAGCTAAAGCAGCTGGATATGAATTGAAAATCGGAAAATTCCCATTCTCAGCTTCAGGAAAAGCAAGTGCTGCTGGAGCTAAAGATGGTTTTGTGAAATTAATTTTCGATGCTAAATACGGAGAATTATTAGGTGCCCACATGATAGGTGCTAACGTAACTGAAATGATTGCAGAAATTGTTGTAGCTCGTAAATTAGAAACAACTGGTCATGAAATGATTAAATCTGTACACCCTCACCCAACCATGAGTGAGGCGATTATGGAAGCTGCTGCTGATGCTTACGGCGAGGTGATACATTTGTAAAAAAGGTTAATTGTTGAAATTGTAAAGTTGGTTAATTGTGATGAGCAGTTAACCAATTTTTTTATAGTCTAACTATAAAATCGTAAATTGTAAATCGTAAATTGTAAATCCTTATGAAACTCTATACTATTAACACAGGCTTATTTAAACTAGACGGAGGCGCCATGTTTGGCGTTGTACCAAAATCTATTTGGCAAAAAAGTAATCCTGCAGATGCTAATAACATGTGTACCTGGGCAATGCGGTGTTTATTAATTGAAGATGGCAGCCGTTTAATTTTGGTAGATAACGGTATCGGCAACAAGCAAGATGAGAAATTTTTAGGACATTACTTTTTGCACGGAGATGATACGCTAGACAAATCTTTAGCTGCTGCTGGATTTAACCGAGATGACATAACAGATGTATTTCTAACTCACTTACATTTCGACCATTGCGGGGGATCTATTGAAAGGTATGGCGATAAACTTCGCCCTGCGTTTAAAAATGCAATATATTGGACAAATCAACAACATTGGGACTGGGCCATAAATCCTAATGCCAGAGAGAAAGCATCGTTCTTAAAAGAAAACATTGTTCCGATACAAGAAAGCGGTCAACTGAGGTTTATTCCTTCTCAAAATGGAGTTGTTTTTCATGAAGGCATAAAAATCCGCCTTGCGTTTGGGCATACCGATGCCATGATGTTACCTCAATTACAATACAAAGATAAAACCATTGTTTATATGGCAGATCTATTACCTTCTGTTGGTCACATCCCCCTACCTTATGTAATGGCTTATGATATGTTTCCCTTACAAACTCTAAAAGAGAAAAAAGAGTTTTTAGAAGAAGCTGCAGCTAACGATTACATTCTTTACCTAGAACATGATCCAGTTAACGAATGTTGTACCCTACAGCAAACAGATAAAGGAATTAGATTGAAGGATACTTTCAAATTAGCTGATATATTGTAAAATATGACAGAGTAACATCTTGTGTGTATCGCTATATTTTCAAATATGCATAAAAACATTGCTTTTTCACCGTCGCTTCACCGTCAAACCTGTGTCGATCGACCGTCGAAAAGCCCATATCGACGATGAACCGACGGTATACCGAGCCTATACCGACGTTAAAGGGTAGGTTTTTTTGACTGCATCACGATTGGTAGCCCATCAATTTTCAAGCTATAATAATTAAAGCTGCTATCGCTAAAAAGACATACTGAAAACATTCACTAAACTTTTTAGCCCTATTTTTGTTTAAAATTATCAATGAAAAAAATTATACTATATACCATAATCATTTTGCTAGGCTTTGGTTGTAACTCTGATGAATACAGCCCAAATCAGGTTTTTAATAGAAAGTCACCTTCTAATGTAAATGCAACGCAAATTGCATTACTAAACCAAAAAACTGCATCAAATACAATAAGAATTGCTTTCTCTGGAGATACACAACGGAGTTATGCAGAAACAGCATTATTTGTTGATGAAGTGAATGCAAGAAATGACATCGACTTTGTGATCTTGGATGGAGATATTTCTGATTTTGGTCTCCTAGCCGAATTTGAAGGAATATATGATATTTATAAAAGACTAGATGTCCCTTTTATCAGCGTAATTGGCAATCATGATTTAGTGGCAAATGGAAGAGCAGTTTACGAGCGAATGTTTGGCGCCTTGAATTTCACCTTCAACTTCGGACCTGTAAAATTTGTTTGCCATGATACAAATGGCAGGGAATACAATTTTGATAAATCTACCCCCAATGTCGGTTGGTTAAAAAGCAATCTTACCCTAGGCAATGGAATTACAAGTCTAGTGGCAGTTTCTCATGTACCGCCTATTGATGATGATTTTGATCCAGACTTGAGACAGCCCTATCAAACTTTATTTAATCAAACACCAGGATTAATTGCCTCACTGCATTCTCACAGACATGCCAAACTTGCCACTTATTATCAAAATGGAAATACTGGTGTGCCTTTTATTGTTACAAATGCAATTGTTAAGCGTGCTTATACTATCATAGAAATTACTAATGGACAAATTAATGCTCAAGAAATTAACTTTTAGTGTCCTATTCGCTTTATTATTAAGCAACACAACCTTTGCTCAAAGCAAATTTTGGAAAAAGCTCGAACCCGACCAAGTCAATTTACAATATGCTGGAAGTATTGGATTTTTAAGTGTAGGGGCAGGTTATGATCTATTTAACGAAAAGGCAGGACTTAGTTTACATGTTGGTTATGTACCAGAAGATTTAGGTGGCGAATTAACTATAATTGCTGTAAAATTTCATTATAGACCTTTTAAAATACCTATTGGGGATAAATTTATTATTGAGCCATTTAACCCTGTATTTTTTCCATCCTATACTTTAGGCCAAAACTTTGATTTTAAGTTTGAAAAACCAAAATATAGGGAAGGATATTATTTTTGGTCATCAGCATTACGGGTCCATTTAGGCGCTAGTACAGAAGTAAAAGTTTTAAGTAGGCCTGATGCAAAAATTAAAGCCCTAAGCTTATATGCAGAGGCAAATACAAATGATCTTTATGCCTTAAGTTGGTTTCAAAATAGAACAAGTACTCCATTTTATAGAATATTTAGATTAGGCTATGGAGTAAAAATGCACTTTTAATGGTAAGGAAAGCAACAGTACATGATGCGGATGCCATTGTAGAATTGATAATGTTAGCCATGGGCGATTTACCATACAAATTCGTCGCAACCAAAGATAAGGTAATCGCAACTGCGCTGCTTAAAAGATTTGTTACCCAAACCGGAAATCAATATAGTCTTAGCAATATTTTTGTTGACGAACAAGATCAAAAAGTGGTTGGCGCTATAAATGCTTACGATGGAGGTGAGATCGAAAGACTACGTAAACCTTTTTTCGACTACATCTGCAAGAATTTTCATAAAGGCGGCTTTGAAATGGAACTAGAAAGTGAAAGTGGCGAGTTTTATATTGATACTGTGGCAGTAGACCCAAGGCATCAAGGGAAGGGAATTGGCAAAAACTTAATTCTTGAAATTATTAATTATGCCAAAGATTTAGGGTTTAAAAAAGTGGGCTTACTGGTATCAAATCCAGATGCGAAAAGACTTTACGAAAAAATAGGGTTCACTAAAGTGGGTTCTAGAAATTTATTAGGAAACACTCACGAACATTTAGTTTATCACATCAATTAAATCGCGAATACCCTAAATTCTAATATATCTCCAGGCTGGCATTCTAAAACTCTACAAATTGCCTCTAGCGTTTCTAATCTAACCGCTTTAGCCTTACCAGTTTTTAAAATGGATAAATTAGACATGGTAATCCCCACCCGCTCACTAAGTTGAGTTAGTGACATTTTGCGTTTAGCTAGCATTACATCAAGATTTACTATAATTGGCATTTGTCAGTATTGGGTAGTGAGATATGAGAATTAAGACAAAAGTGAAGTTTTAAATCGTTAACTCTTGTTCTTGCTGTAAACTTTTTCCTTTTTTGACGAATGGAATCATAAAAAAAATCAGATATCCAATAATTAAATATTTCGGAATGTTTAAACTCCTAAACTGTGCGGTAAATTTTCCAGCTGTAAGTTCTTCTATACATACACTTGAAAAACGATAGGCTATCAAAATAATTCCTGGGTATAATATAACTGCAAACGCTATTGCCTTAAGGCCCATACCTACTTGGTCCGAAAAAACAGTATCTTCTTTCATCTTAAACATCATTACGAATAAAGCAATATCCAAAATCAGCAAATAAAATAAATCATAAATATTGGTTGTGCCATCTCTATCAGCAGCAATAACTAAAAAGGCTTCTTTTATGTTCTTCACTTTCCAATATAACCTTCCCTCAGTACCGGTTTGGAATTCGTTTTCCTCAATTTCAATGTTACGATAAGTTTTCGCTTTTAAGTTTTTAGTGTTTACATTTAATATTTCAGTTTGATTGATTGAGCCGATGCAAGCACAGACAATTAAAATCACAATACTCAAAATAAATGCTAAAAATAAATATGGTATTCGTTTAATTTGTTTTAAAGAGGGAGCATTTCTCATATTTTAATCTATAAGTATTTACAAGCAAATAAAATAATTTACATAGCAAACATAAAACAAAATATATTAATAATCAAAACTTATTTATTGATTTACAATAAATATATGCCCTAAATCAACTAAACATGACAAGTTGTGCCAAATAAAATTTGGAATGATTTTTGTTATTAAGTATTTGTTAAAAAATGTGACATAAACCCTTACATTTTCAGCGATTTACAATTCGAAACTGTACATTTTTTCATACTTTTGCAGCATCGATTTTTTTAAGAGGACCAAAAAATATAAATGAGACAACTCAAAATAACCCAATCCATCACCAACCGCGAAAGTCAATCATTAGACAAATACTTACACGAGATTGGAAAAGTAGATTTAATTACCGCAGAAGAAGAAGTAATATTAGCTCGTAAAATTCGTGAAGGTGATCAAGCAGCATTAGAGCGTTTAACCAAAACCAACTTACGTTTTGTTGTATCAGTGGCTAAACAATATCAAAATCAAGGTTTAACATTAGGCGATTTAATTAACGAAGGTAACTTAGGTTTAATTAAAGCTGCTAAACGTTTTGATGAAACTAAAGGTTTTAAATTCATTTCTTACGCCGTTTGGTGGATTCGTCAGTCAATTTTGCAAGCAATTGCAGAACAAAGTCGTATTGTACGTTTACCTCTTAACCAAGTAGGTTCATTAAGTAAAATCAGCAAAGCCTTCTCTAAATTAGAGCAAGAATATGAGCGTGAGCCGTCTCCAGAAGAGTTGGCAGACATTTTAGAAACAACTGTTGATAAAATATCTGACACGTTAAGTAACTCTGGTCGTCACGTATCTATGGATGCTCCATTTGTACAGGGTGAAGAAAATACATTATTAGATGTACTTGAAAATCACGAACCTAATACAGATAGCAACTTAATTAACGAATCTCTTTCTGAAGAAATTAGACGTTCATTGTCTACTTTAACTGAACGCGAACGTGAAATCATAGTGTTATTCTTCGGTTTAAGTACAAATCACCCACTTTCATTAGAAGAAATTGGCGAGAAATTTAACTTAACTCGTGAGCGTGTTCGTCAGATTAAAGACAAAGCATTGCAACGTTTACGTCATACATCACGTAGTAAAATCCTAAAATCTTACTTAGGATAATCATTAAATAAATAGCTACTTAGTGTGTTTTAAACACCTTGTAACACATATATTTACTTCAAAATAAACTAGAAAAGATTGGGTACTCGCCCGATCTTTTTTACTTTTGTGCCAATTCTAATCAAATTAATTTTCTTGTATGTTAAACAAATATCAATCAGAGTTTCAAAACTGGATTGAAAAGGAAAAAAAAGCCCTTGAGCTGATCAGTGTTGTAGGCAAACTATGGTTTGACCGATCTATTGAACTTGTCCTTTTTCGTAAACCCCTATTCGATGTTGGCAGTAGTGAAATATTGGCTTATCACCAATATGCTAAAGAAGTAAGTGGAAAGGATATTTCTATTTATGAAACATTAGAACTTGCAGCTACAATTGCCAAATGTAACTTGGCCCCTTCACGCATTGACGTTGGCCGTCTGGCTGCTGAATGGCTTGACGAGAGCAATACACATTCTACAATGCACAACTTCGTTGTTAGTAAGTTGAGTATGCACATCGGCAAAGACAAAATTAGCTTAAAGCCTAAAGATGTGGTTCTATTTGGTTTTGGGAGAATTGGAAGAATTGCTGCTAGAGAATTAATAGTACAGGCCGGAAAAGGCGAACAACTTAGATTAAGAGCTATTGTATCTCGTACCTACAGCGATGAAGAATTAATTAAAAGAGCTGAACTTTTAAGAACAGATTCTATCCATGGACCATTTAACGGCACGATTATAGAAGATTTTGAAAACAAAGCTTTAATCATAAATGGGCAAACCATTTATTTAATCGTTGCCAAAAACCCAGAAGATGCAGATTATACTGCTTATGGAATTGAAGATGCATTATTAATTGACAATACTGGAGCTTTTCGTGATAGAGAAGGTTTAGGTAGACATTTAAAAGCAAAGGGCATTAGCAAAGTTTTACTAACTGCTCCTGCCAAAGGCGATATCCCTAATATAGTTACTGGTATAAACGATGCAGATTTCGACTATGAAACAGAAACTATATTTTCTAATGCATCTTGTACTACAAATGCCATAGTTCCGGTTTTAAAAATAATTGATACCGCTTTTGGAATAGAAAAAGGTCATATAGAAACTGTTCACTCTTATACCAATGACCAGAATTTATTAGATAACTACCATAAAAAATACCGTAGAGGCCGTTCTGCAGCTTTAAATTTGGTAATTACAGAAACTGGTGCAGATAAAGCTGTGGCTAAAGTTATCCCACATTTAGGCGGAAAATTAACTGGAAATGCAGTTCGTGTACCAACTCCAAATGTTTCTTTAGCAATTTTAAATTTATCGTTATCCAAAATCACTTCAAAAGATGAGGTAGCTGCTATTTTAAAACAAGCTTCTTTGTTTGGCGATTTATCTGAGCAATTAGAATATTCTATATCTAATGAATTGGTAAGTAGCGATTTAATAGGTAATAGCCATGCTGCAATTATTGATGGGCCTGCTACAATCATTGCAAATGATAACCAATCAATTGTATTGTATGCTTGGTATGACAATGAATATGGTTACACGAGACAAGTAATACGCCTAGCGAAAAAATTAGCTGGTGTAGTAAGGTTAACTTATTATTAATGCTTGATATAGCTGTTAGCCTGAGCTTGTTGAAGATAACGTTTGATAAATCGTCAAAACTAAAATTCCTTCGACAGGCTCAGTATGACATTTTATTTTGACCTGAATCTATAAAAGCAATAAAGAGATTTTTTGTCGCTTCACGCTGTTGAAATGACCTTATTTTAGTAAAAACTTGTAGATTTGAATAAATTATACATTATGAAACTCCCTATTTATCAAGTCGATGCTTTTACTGACCAACTTTTTGGCGGCAATCCTGCAGCCATAGTACCCTTAAAAGAATGGTTGTCTGCACCACAAATGCAAAAAATTGCTGTAGAAAATAATTTAGCCGAAACTGCTTTTTTTATTCCCCAAGGTGATCATTTTGAATTAAGATGGTTTACACCAGAACTGGAGATCGATTTATGTGGCCATGCCACTTTAGCAACCGCACATATTCTTTTCACAGCATTAAATTATGATAAAGATGTGATTCATTTTCACACTTTAAAAGCTGGCACTTTATCAGTAACAAGAAATGGTGATTTATATACTTTAGATTTCCCGTCTAGGCCAGCTATTAGTTGTGCCATACCACAAGGTCTAATTGAAGCCATAGGCGGAAAAATGCCTATAGAAATTTTAAGTTCAAGAGACCACATGCTTGTTTATGAAACAGAGGCAGATGTTTTAGCATTAAAGCCTGATTTTGCAGCTTTAGCAAAAATAGATATGATGGGCGTTATCGTTACTGCAAAAGGAGATAAAAGTGATTTTGTTTCTAGATTTTTTATTCCAGCGGCAGGTATAAACGAAGATCCTGTTACTGGTTCTGCCCATTGTAACCTTATCCCCTATTGGGCAGAAAAATTAGGCAAGAATAATTTACATGCTTTTCAGGTTTCGGCACGCAGAGGAGAATTATGGTGCGAACTAAAGGGAGATAGAGTTTTAATGTCTGGAAAAGCTGTAACCTATTTAATAGGAGAGATTTATATTTAATCTATAATATCATTCTGAACAACGAGGAATCTCATTAATAGATTCCTCGCTGGCCCAGAATGACAATATTTAAAAAGCTGACAACTCTGGTTTGGTACCCATTATTTTATCAATATCAGCCATTACTTTGTCAGTAAGCAAAGGCACGATCGCTAAAACTGTAAGGTTTTCTTTCAATTGATCAACCTTTGATGCTCCTAAAATTACTGTACTTACATTTGGATTTTTCAAACACCAAGCCAACGATAATTTAGCCAATGGTATATTCATTTTATCTGCTAGTTTCTGAAGTTCAATAACCTTTTTCATTTTCTCTTCTGCCATTACCCTATCTTTTAACCAGTCCATTCCCTTAAGTTCAAGACGGGTATTTTTGGTATTACCTGATGTATATTTCCCTGACAGTAAACCTGATGCTAATGGCGACCAAATTGTAGTCCCAAGACCATGCGTTTTAAACAAATGCAAATATTCGTTTTCTAATTTATTTCGTTCTATCAAATTGTATTGAGGTTGTTCCATTGTAGGGCCAATCAAGTTATATTGTTTAGCTACACTTATTGCTTCCATAATTTCTGAAGCACTCCACTCTGATGTTCCCCAATATAAAATTTTACCTTGTTGAAGTAAGGTATTCATTGCCCAAACAGTTTCCTCAATGGGGGTATTTTTATCTGGTCTATGGCAAAAATAAAGATCTAAATAATCTACTTGCAAACGTTTAAGTGCGGCGTTACAAGCCTCAACTATGTGCTTACGTGATAAACCCATTTGATTTGGGCCTTTATTTTGTGCTCCAAAAAATACTTTACTTGATACCACAAAAGTGTCTCTATCCCATTTTTGAGCTTTTAAAATTTTACCCATTACAGTTTCCGATTTACCTTCTGCATAGCCTTCTGCATTATCAAAGAAATTAACTCCAGCATCATAAGCTATCCCCATTAATTCATCAGCAACTTTATCGCTTATCTGGTTGCCGAAAGTTAACCAGCTTCCAAATGAAAGTGCGCTCAACTGCAATCCAGATTTTCCTAAACGTCTATATTCCATTCTTGTATTATTTATAAATTATAACCCAAATTAAGATTTAAAATATAACATTGAGCCAATGCATTAAGTTTTTACAAAACGCGAACGCTCTTTTTGTCAGACAATATCTTTACCTTTATTTTGTACATAAAAATCACATATTGATGAAAAGATTATTCCTGTTTCCATTAGCATTGTTAATCAGCTGTGGCACAGTTAAAACAACTCAAAATAACACCCAAGTCGGAGATCAATTACTTAAAGATGTAGAGGTATTAGCGTCTGATATTTACGAAGGTCGTAAAACTGGAACCAAAGGCGCAGAAATGGCTAGAACCTATTTAACAGGTAGGTTAAAGGAAATAGGCTTAAAACCTTATCCTGGACAAACAAGTTATGAGCAAACATTTGAAATCAAAGGAAGAAATGGTGCTGCTGCAATTCAAGGGAAAAATTTAATTGCCTATGTTCCAGGAAAAAGTGAAAATGTAATTGTGATTTCTGCTCACTACGATCACATTGGTATCATTAAAAACGAAATCTATAATGGTGCAGATGACAATGCATCAGGCGTTGCAGGGTTATTACAATTTGCGAAGTACTTTTCACAAAATAAACCAAACAACACTTTAATATTTGCCATTTTTGATGGTGAAGAAATGGGATTACAAGGTGCAAAAGCATTTGTAGCTAATCCACCAGTAGCATTAGAAAAAATCAAGTTGAACGTTAATATGGATATGATCAGCCACAATGATAAACAGGAATTATATGCAGCAGGAACATTTAAATATCCAGAATTAAAGTCCTACTTAATAACTACTAATGGAAATTTAAAGCTCTTGTTAGGTCATGATGATCCTAAATTAGGCCAAGATGATTGGACAAACCAAAGTGATCAAGGAGCTTTTAATGCAAAGAATATTCCTTTTATCTACTTCGGAGTAGAAGATCATAAAGATTACCATAAAGCAACAGATGAATATCAAAACATTAACAAAACCTTTTTTATTGATGCGGCAAATGCCATTCAAGAAGTAATTGTGAATATTGATAAACAAAGAGATATACAATCAATTTTTAGAGAGAAATTGCAAATGAAAAAGCAATAAACTATCTAAATAAGAAAGCCCGATTTAAATGAATAAATCGGGCTTTCTTATTAGAACTCTATGTCTATTACACATTTAATTGGAATGTGGATATTGTTTTTGAGTTGAATGTATTTCTCTGTTACAGACCAAACCGTTGTATATACTCTTTTGGGTCCTTCGGTAGTATTAAACTCTATTGTTGCTTTAGCTTTAAATTCATTCCCTAAACGCGGGGCAGATGCCAACCTATTAATTAATTCTTCTGAAAGTTTGGTATCGGCAGGTATTATTTTTGTAACATCTATCGCTTCTTTTTCTATTAGTTCTGCAGTCATGGTATTCTTATTTTGTTTAAACAAGTTAATCACTTTATGTTAATGCAACAAAAATGCCAATCTGTTTTTTCTTAATTAAATGTAAAAAAGTAGATATAAAAAAAGACCACAATAAGCGGTCTTTTTATTTATTCATTTAGTTTTTCCTTTTATGTCGATTTTCAACCATTCCTTTGAATTCCCTATCACTAAGGTCAGAATTGATAACGCTTGAAGACTGGACAGCAAGGCTTTTTTCTCTTGCTGACATTGTTTTAGCCTGACTAGTAACTACTATCCCTGGAGCTATTACATCAATTGCTTTTTTCAAATAATTATCATTCACATTTCCAAAATCATACATAATCGTATTTGCTGGCACTTCTGAAAGGGAATAATCAGGAACAAATCCATCATAATACCCACCTTGCCCCAATGAATTTTTCGTTTCAAACATTGAGTAGTAAACATCATACTTGTTTTCTAATGTAATTGGGAAGAAACCAACAGGTTTTCCATAAGTAGTAAGGCCAACTAATTTCACATTCATGTGCGGCTTTAAACTATTGATTACCAGTTCGCTTGCAGATGCAGTATTACCAGAAACGATAAATACAACATTTGTTAAATTATTTAAAGGTCCTTTTTTAGCAAATCTTGAAGTGTTATTAGCAACAGAATATGGATTAGCTATATAATCATAATATGTTACTATCTTTCCATTAGCATATTGAACCTTGTCATTTCTATCCAATAATGGTTGATTTTTAAGGATGGTTGCTTGATTATTTTGCATAGTGGTATTGTAATGCTCAGAAAACATAACAGTACCAGAAACACTATTAGGTGCAATTAAATTAATCAAATATTCTGCGGTTTCAATATATCCACCACCATTGTATCTTAAATCTATAATTAGATCTGTAACACCAGCTGTAGAAAATGAAGCAAATGCAGCATCAAAACCTGCCTGAGAATTTGTCATAGAAGAAAATCTAGCATAAGCTAAATATCCGATCTTTTTTGCACCTGCATCTATCACTCTTGATTTATAAATTGGCTTGCTTGCAAATACAGTTTTTGCTAGCGTGAGGTCAAAATTATTTCCATTACTTTTTATACCCTCCAACTTAATCGTAGTTCCATTCAAAGCTGTTAGAATTGCACTATACTGTGCATCAAAATTAACTCCAAAAGTTGCACCATTCATTTTTGTAATTTTATCTCCCCGAACAAAGCCTGCTTTTTCTGCTGGAGAATTTTCGTAAACAGCTGTGACATAAATGGTATAATTTGCAGTTGTACCATAAAACCCAAATCTAATCCCAAAATCATTTCCATTGCCATCTAGATCAACTGATGCAGATTTTACAATAGCCTTCGGGTTTTCATCAGCCTTATCTGCGATATATGAAAATTTAGAGGATGTACTGCCCGGTTTATACTCATAAGGATTTGAGTATTTAGTAATTTCAAACAATTCTTCCTCATAGTTATCTAAACTGGCTGGGTAGGTTGTAAATTTTCTAGGATTAAAGACTTCGTATGTTGGCAATTTATCATTCCATAAATAAAGTTCCTTTGCATACAAAAAAATAGAATCTTTTGTCAGTTCTGCTCTTGTTGCAGTGGTTGTGGTTGGTGGTGTAACTGGTGGTGGTGTAACAACATCAGGTACCACTTTAGTTTTTTTACAGCTTGTAATTGTACCAATTACAATTGCTGAAAGCATTAATATTTTTCTAAATTTCATTTTCATAGATTAAAGAATACTAATTAACGGAAAAAATTCTACAATAGTTTTGTTACTGTAAAATATTCTATCCCAGTAACTACCGCACTTTCTTGATCCTTATCACTTACACCTACCAACAAACTTTTCTTAATGTTTAAGTTATGTTCTTTTATAATGAATTCGATGCTTTTTTTACTTGAACCAAACTCAGCAGAAAAATAGACTTTAAGGTATTTTTCCAGCCCATGCCACTCCATTTGTTTTATTTTATTGAGTTGTTCTGCCGGATCTCCATCTATTAATAGGTAAATTTCTTTTCTTTCTACAACCAATTCTTGCAAAAGACCTAGCATTTGCTGATAAAGCAACAACTTAAGAGGTAAACGGGCATTTTGGTGGAGCAATAAGAAGTTGTCTTTATATTTTAACGGAATGTTAAATTTAGCCGCAGTTTTCTCAAAAATATTTTCACTTCCATTTAAAGTAAATTCATTTTGCATAAAAGCAATAATTTGAGCAGAATCCATTAGTTCTGTATAGGTTATAAACTCAGCAAACAAATAATAAACCTGTAGCAGATAATCCTTTTCGGGATATAATACATTGTCAAAACCTAAAATAAAAGCATCTTTATCTTTAATATATTCTTCAATAGTCATTTAAATTGTAATTAAACTCAATTCTGTAGAATTGAAGTAATATGCCCCACTAAGGTTTCTCTCTCTGCCTTGAGCAATGATTAATTCATTCTCGCCTGTGCTAAAAGTGACTTCTCCATGCTCAAAAACCACAAAATCAATTGATATCTCGCTATTTAGTTTAAAATAGTCATCCAAATATTCACGTTTAGGCAGCAAAAGATCAATGTTAAATTCATTAAACAACACCTCAGATTTTACTACAGCTTCTATCTCAAAATTTTGAATCGGTAAAATCGCGTCAACAGATTGATCAAGGCAATTATTTAATAAAGTGTGTGCTAAAGTGTCGTCATTTCTTACACCTAAACTAATTAGGGTATATGCTGATGAAGAAAAGGATGGAACATCGCCATAATCGGCTAAGATTACTTGATGGTCTTTAAACGCTTTTAACAATTTAAGTGCGGTAGCAGATGTGCCACCTGTTATTAATATCTTCAATTTATAATTTGAATAATTGATTTGATTATTTTATGCTTCTAAACTACCAAACCGTCTTTCATGGTTACTACCCTATCACTAATTTTAGCTAGATCTTCATTATGGGTAACGATTACAAAAGTTTGCTGAAAGTTATCCCGTAAGTGAATAAATAATTCGTGTAAAGCCTTAGCATTTGAAGAATCCAAATTTCCAGAAGGTTCATCAGCCAACACAATGGCTGGATTATTAATAAGTGCTCTTGCAACTGCAACTCTTTGTTGTTCACCTCCAGAAAGTTCATTTGGCTTATGTTCTGCCCTATCTCTTAATCCGAATAAATCTAATAATTCATAAGCTCTTTTTTCAGCTTCTTTTTTATTAGTATTTGCAATAAAAGCCGGAATACAAATGTTTTCTAATGCAGTAAATTCAGGTAATAAATGATGAAATTGAAAGATAAATCCGATGTTTTTATTTCTAAAAATGCTTAACAAGTCACCAGAAAGATTATTTAACTTAACCCCTTTTAATTCTACCGTTCCTTGATCTGGCTTATCTAAACTCCCTAGAATATGCAGTAATGTACTTTTACCGGCACCAGAAGCACCTATAATACTCACTATCTCTCCTTTTGCAACCTCAAAATCTACTCCTTTTAAAATAGGTAAACTTCCGTAAGCTTTCTTTATTCCTATGGCTCTTAGCATTTTGTAAAGTTACGCAATTGTTAAATTGCAACATTGCTAAATTGTTAAATTGTTTCTACAATAGGGCAAAGACAAGGAGTAATCTAACAATTGTACAATATTTTTAAAAAATATTTGCATATTTAACTTTCTTAACTAACTTTGAAAAACAAAGTGCTTTTAAACATGGGTAATCAAGAAGAACAACTGAATGCATTGAGCGACATTAGAAATATGATGGATCGCTCATCAAGATTTATTTCCTTAAGTGGTTTGTCTGGCATTTTCGCTGGCTTAACAGCTTTGATTGGCGCTTATATAGCTCATGGAGAATTAAAGAAATACATTAAAGGTGAATATGGTTATGGCGTTGATGCTGATGTAGAAATTGAAGCAAATTTGTTTAAACTTGGCATCTGCGTTCTTTTAATTGCAATAGCAGGTGGCTTTCTTTTTACCTTAAGACAAAGCAAAAAGAAAAATATTCGATTTTGGGATAAAACAGCAAAAAATTTATTGGTTAACCTAGCTATTCCGCTTGCAGCTGGTGGTTTTTTCATCATATTCCTATTAGTTAATCACCCAAACTCATTTGGTTTAATAGCACCCTCTTGCTTATTATTTTATGGCTTGGCCTTAATTAATGCCAGTAAGTACACCTATTCAGACATTCGTTTTCTTGGAATTTGTGAGGTGATTTTAGGTTTGATAGCCATGTTTTATATTGGCTACGGATTATATTTCTGGGCATTTGGGTTTGGTATACTCCATGTATTTTATGGATTGATCATGTACTTTAAATATGAAAGGGCTAAATAATGAACAATCCTATAGAAGCTCTTAACAAGATATTCGATAGTCGAATAAGACTTGGGGTAATGTCCATTTTAATTGTAAATGACAGTGTAAGTTTTAATGAGCTAAAACAATTGCTAGAGTTAACGGATGGTAATTTAGCCTCGCACTTAAATACATTAGAACAGGCAGAATATTTAAAAGTTCAAAAAGCGTTTATTGGTAAAAAAACAAATACAACATATATCATTACCGACTTAGGGAAACTTTCGTTTAAAGCACATTTAGATGCTTTAGAAAAAATGATAAAAGGAATTTAATTTTTTTTACTCATTTACTTTGAAATACAAAGTGCTTTTAAAAATATAAACACAAAAAATAACTTAAATCAAATTAAAAAATGAAAAAACAGATAGACCTACAAATTATAGCCACTTTAATAGGAGGCTTACTTTTCAATTATCTTTTTTGGCTGGAGCAATTAGCGCTGAACCTTCTGCTCTATTCCGTATTTATTATCATTATGTTTTTAGTTAATGGAGAAATTGAGAAGAGCAAAAAACTGTTCCTCTATGGTTTTTCACATTTATTAGCCGCTTTATTAGTTGTTTACAATCAATCTGCACTAACCGTAATTACCTATTATATTTCTTTGGTTGTATTTGTAGGTTTTGCTCATGCGCAATTAATAAGAAGTGTATTTACAGCATTACTTGCTGCATTTCTACAAATTGTATCATCGCCAGTTAACCTAATTAAAAGATTAGCGACTATTAAAATTGGAAATTTTTCTATTGAACCACTATTAAAAAAGATAAAATACATTATTATACCAATCATAGTAATTGTCTTATTTAGCATAGTGTATAGCATTGCAAATCCCGTATTCTCGAATTACTTAGAAATGTTTACAACAAGCATTGGCAATTTTATATTTGACATATTCACCTTCTTTTTCGGCGACTTAAGCATTGCTCGTTTTCTGCATATAATTTTAGGGATATTATTTACCGCTGGAATTTTGATCAGCTTTAAGAATAAAAGTTTGCAAAATGCTGAGTTAACCTTAACAGAAAAATTAATTCGCAAACGAAGAAATAAGATGCTCCCATCATTTGGTAGCGAACTTAAAGGTATTTTCTCTGGTAGTTTAGTCAATAAAAAAATGGGGCTTAAAACGGAAAATATTATCGGAATTATTTCTTTTACCGCTTTAAATCTGTTGCTGCTATTCTTAAATGGAATAGATATTTCTACGCTTTGGTTAGGCTCAGCAAACACTAATTATTCTGCCGAACTACATGAAGGTACAAATGCCCTAATTTTTAGTATTGTAATGGCAATGATGGTTATTTTATATTTCTTTAGTGGAAACATCAACTTTTTTAGCAAGAATAAAACAATTCGATTATTAGCCTATATCTGGATTATACAAAATGCATTTTTAGTTTCTTCGGTATTTTTAAGAGATTATAATTATATAGATATGCACGGCTTAACCTATAAACGCATAGGCGTAATCATATTTTTATTGCTATGTACCATCGGTTTGCTAACAGTATATATTAAAGTTGCAAAACAAAAAACATTCTTTTACTTGTGCAAGATAAATGGATTAGTTTGGTATCTACTTTTACTGGTTTTTGGCTTTGTAAACTGGGATGTTTTTATAGTTAACTACAACATCAACAATAGAAATAACATCGTCTTAGATTTAGATCATCTGTTAGATATGTCTGATAAAACATTACCTCTGTTAGATAAAAACAGAGCATTGCTTAAAAAATATGTACACCAATCTAGCTATGCAACAAGAGGGTATGATTACGAAGAAGTTGTTGCAGATACAGCTGCAGTAGCTCAGCTGGAAACACCTATAGATACTGTTCAGCTAAATATCGAAAATAAGAAAAGGCAACTTAAAAATTTTGATGATGACCTAAATGGGAGAATTGAAAGATTTAATGAGCAGTACGCACAAACATCTTGGCTTTCTTGGAATTATAGAGATTGGCAAACGAGGAAATATTTTATACCTAATATGAAAGATTAGAAAAGCAAGGACAGTGAAACGATTAGCTGCAGTCGGGCTATTCGTTTCAATCTTTCACCCCTAAATCCCCTAAAGGGGACTTGGTCAAAAGGATTTTCACTCCTATCCCGTTTATTTAACAAAGGCATTGCAACTATTTAAGGTTGTGGAGTTAAAAAATGAATAAATATTTAATCACAAAATAAATAATATAACACATGGAAAATTTATTGTTTTTAATTCTTGTCATCATTTTTATTTCAGCGTTGCTTTCTATACCAACATTAATTGCATATTTTATTTTCAGATTAATTAGAAAAACTAAATACAAATATATTGGCATAATTTGCTTGATAATAGCTCCATTATTTACAATCCATACACTTTATAGTGCAACTTATCCAGCAGACGAATTCTTTTATCAAGAATTTAAAGTGGTAACACTAAAAGAGGCCCCAAAATCTGCAATAATTGTCAGAAAATCTGCATCATACCCAGATTTTCAAGGAGATTACATTTCTGTATCAATGATTAAGTTATCACAGTCAGATTATTTAAACTTATACAATAATTTAGTTAAGGATAAGCAAGTTAACATACTAGGAGAATTAGTTGGCTCAGCAGAATTCACAGAGGTTGCAGGTGAACACGAGAAGTTAATTAAACATACCTTCACAAGAAAGGTCACAGGCAGAGAACTTTCTCATTATTCTATTAGCTTCTTAAATGATAAGAAAACGGTAATTATTAATGTGGTTAATTTTTAACTCTTGTTTTACAATACCCATTACTTAGGTTAGTAACACCCTTTACCGCTATGCAACCACTCCTATTTTACACAAACCTTTATTTCTAAACCCGGTTGTAGCGAGCACGAAACTGAGGCACGAGGCGAGTAAAGCGAAAGACGGGGCTACCTTTAAAATGGACTTCTGCCCATGCTTTTCTAATAAAGACTGTTAAATTTTAAGTTGAAATTTTGTGTGTTTACTTAATATATAAAATACTTTCATTTTTAATGGATTTAAGCTTTGTATAAAGCTTTTGAAATTGTAGATTTGAGCAAATTTTTGAGCAAATGAATATCCACGAATATCAAGGTAAACAAATTTTAAAGAGTTTTGGCGTTGCCGTACAAGAAGGCATTGTTGCTGAAACTGTAGATCAGGCTGTAGAAGCAGCTAAGAAAATGAAAACTGACTATAACTCTGACTGGGTTGTGATTAAAGCACAAATTCATGCGGGTGGTAGAGGAAAAGGCGGAGGCGTTAAGCTAGCTAAAAACTTAGATGAGGTTAAACAAAGAGCTACCGATATTTTGGGAATGCAATTGGTTACACCACAAACTGGCCCAGAAGGCAAAAAAGTTAACAAAATTTTAGTTGCTCAAGATGTTTATTATCCAGGTGCTTCTGAAACTAAAGAATTTTATGTCTCTGTTTTGTTAAACCGTGCTAACGGAACTAACATTATCATGTATAGTACTGAAGGTGGTATGGACATTGAAGAAGTTGCAGAACATACTCCTCATTTAATTTTTAAAGAAGAGATTGATCCTAAAGTTGGTCTACAAGGTTTCCAAGCTCGTAAAATTGCTTTTAACCTAGGTTTAACTGGTGGTGCCCATAAAGAAATGGTTAAATTCATTACTGCTCTTTATAAAGCTTATGATTCTACCGATTCTGCCATGTTTGAAATCAATCCAGTTTTAAAAACTAGTGACGATAAAATTATAGCTGTTGATGCTAAGGTTGATTTAGATGAAAACGCATTGTTCCGTCACCCAGATTATGCAGCATTGCGTGACAAGCTGGAAGAAGATCCAACTGACGTTGAAGCTAGTGAAAGTAACTTGAATTATGTTAAATTAGATGGAAATGTTGGCTGTATGGTTAACGGTGCTGGTTTAGCAATGGCTACAATGGATATTATTAAAATTGCTGGCGGCGAGCCTGCTAACTTCTTAGACGTTGGTGGAACTGCAAATGCAACTACTGTTAAAGCTGGCTTTAATATTATTTTAAAGGATCCTAATGTAAAAGCAATCTTCATTAACATTTTTGGTGGTATTGTACGTTGCGATAGAGTTGCACAAGGTGTAATTGATGCTTATAAAGAAATTGGTAATGTTCCAGTTCCAATCATTTGCCGCTTACAAGGAACCAATGCTGTTGAAGCTAAAAAACTAATTGACGATTCAGGCTTGAAAGTTTACTCTGCAATTGCTTTAAAAGAAGCTGCTGATTTAGTGACTAAAGTATTAGCATAATATTCAAGAAATTCATAATCCGCTAGTCGGAAAGATATATCATTAAAAAAGACCAGTCGTATTCGAACTGGTCTTTTTTTATTTAACATTAATTGGAATATACTTGATATTTCGTTCTTCCTTAATTGAAAAGACCAGCCGAAAAATCGAGCTGGTCTTTTACTATAGTTTAGGTTGGTTGTTAGTTCTTTTTTAAGTTTTATGTCTACACTCCTAATTGGAGAGTTTTTAAATTGCTTTAAGTTAAATGAAAAAGCTCTGGCCATCCAACCAGAGCTTTAATCAAACCAAATATAAATGTACTTTTTTGTATGAACAGAACAAATATAAGTATATTTTTAATATATTCTATACGAAAATGAAATATTTTTTATTTTTTTTAACTAAAAAACCATTTATTTAAGTTAAAATTCAAAATATTATAGTTTTTTATCAATTTTAAAGGTATTAAAATGTTATATTTTTAATAAAAAATAATAAAACACAGAAAAAACAAGTAAAAAATCCAGTGTTTACTTAAACAAATAAACAAAACACCTAAATTTTAAGATTAAAAATTATAAATAACAGCTTTTATTGATGAAAACTTAATTTTTACTCAAAATTAGTTCAAAATAAAAATCCATTTGATTAAGCTATATTTGATTTTCAAACATCCTTAATCAATGAATAATTTTAAAATTCCAGCAACACTAATTCCAGACAATGACGCAGAGCGAATTAGGAAACTCCATGCTTATGATATTTTAGATACCCCTGAAGAGGATACATTTAATAAGATAGCAGTATTAGCTGCGCAAATATTTAATACTCCTATTGCTCAAGTAACTTTTGTAGACGAGAAACGGGTATTCTTTAAAACTAACTTAAGCCCTTTAAAAGCAATTGAGATAGACAGAAAAGATAGTTTTTGTTCAATTGCCATTTTAAATAGTGATGTAACGCTATTTGAAAATATACTTGAAGTTCCGGAATTAGCAAACAATCCTTTTGTATTAATGGATAATGGAGTTAGATTTTATGCCGGCGCACCATTAAAAACAACAGAAGGCCTACAACTTGGCACTGTTTGCGTATTAGATATTGAACCCAGAGAAGTTACGGCACAACAACTTAAAATGCTTGAAACTTTATCTGCCATTGTAATGGACGAGTTAGAGCTAAGATTGGCAACACGTAAAGCAATGCGCACGCAAACGGATATGATGAACAGGATTGTGCATGACCTAAAAAACCCAAACACAACAATCTCTCTTTCTGCAGAACTTATTAAAAAGAAGGCAGATGATCCTAAGATAGTGGCAGATTTTGCAGATAGAATTAAAAGATCAGCAACTAGCGTTTTAAATAGCTTAAATAACTTATTAGATCTATCTCAAAGCGAAAATGCTAGTTTTAGGTTAAGCGCCGAAGAAGTTGATATTGTTAGTATTCTTGAAACTGCGAAAAGAAACTTTGAGCTTATTGCCTATCAGAAACAACAAACCATTACTATTACTTGTGATTGCAATGCTATAATTTTAGTTGATGCGATTAGAATACAAGAAGCTTTTGAAAACCTACTTAGCAATGCGCTGAAATATTCTAATCCAAACACAGAGGTTTCTATTTATGTAAGTGCCGTAGATGGGCAGATTATTATAGAATTTAAGGATCAAGGGCAAGGATTATTAGAAGAAGATAAAAGCAAGCTGTTTACAAAATTCGCGAGGTTAAGTGCCATCCCTACAGGCAAAGAGCATTCTAATGGACTGGGCTTATCTATAGTTAAAATGCTTATAGAGTTGCATCACGGAAAGGTTTGGGCAGAGAGCGAAGGAAAAAACAAAGGCACTTCTTTTTTTATTGCACTACCAATTCATTAGTTAGTGTAAATGAAAGGTAAAAAGTAGAACCTTTGCCAGGATTACTTTCGAACCATATTTTGCCCCCTTGTAAATCTGTAAATTCTTTACAAAGCAACAACCCAAGTCCAATTCCTCTTTCATTATTTGTACCAAAAGTTGAAGTTGCTTTTAACTTAAACAATTTGGCTTGCTGCTTAGGATCTATACCCAAGCCATCATCCTCAACCTTAATAATACAATCATCATTTATTTTAGAAGCTAGCACCTTTACCTCACCCCCTACTGGAGTAAACTTAATAGCATTATTCACTAAGTTTCTAATTATCAACTGAAACATATTGTGATCTGCCATTATCACCAAATCATCTTCAGAACTGACGAACAGTTGCACTCCTTTTTTTTCAGCTATAATTTTCTCAATACTCAAACCATTTACTAAAGATGTTGAGACAGGTAATGGTTTTAAATCTGTATATGAGCCTTCCATCTGGGTTTTAGACCATGAAAGCACATTTGTTAACATATTAGAAGTGTCTTTGGTTATTTGAAGCAATTGTTTCTTTAACATTTGGCTCTCAGCTGGTTCTAAATCAGTTTCTGCTAAAACCTCCAAGTATCCCTGAATAGAATTTAGGGGCATCCTGATATCATGGGCAACAATTGAAAAGAGTTTATCTTTTTCTGAGTTCAGTTTTTCTAATTCCTCCTTTTGCGCTAAAATTCTTTCGTTTTGCTGTTTAATTGCAATATTTTTATCCATTACAGATGAATGCTCATCATCATAATTTTTTCGAATATAACTTATTGCAAAATAAGTGATGACAACCACCACTAAATAGGTAACAGCAAAATCCAATGCTTTGCTTAACTCTCCATTATATGCAATTGTTGTGAGCTGAGGATTGAAATATTCTACAATTAAAATGGATATAACCAAAATAATGTTAATTGGTATCCATATTTTAAATTCTTCCTTTGGGATTATCGCAATCACGAGTAAAAAAGCTAACGAAAACAATAACAAATTAGGTCCAAAGATACCAGAGTTAAAAAAATAATTAACCGCAAAAGATAGGTTACATACTATGGCAAATAATTTAATACATAACGAGGATTTTCTTTTAAAACGAGAAAAATAATATAAAACTCCAGATACGATTACTCCAAAAAAACAAAGACCAGCAGGAACCATTAATCCAATAAGCAAATTAAATGGCACCTCAAAGCACATGGTTATAAAAGCGATAATACAAAAAGTATTAAATATTCTTTCTTCTAAAGAAAATAATTTGGGAGCACCGACCAGTCTTTTACCGTTCAGTTGTTTTCCGAGAACTAACACAATCAACAATAGGGTTTTAGGGTAAACAAACTTAACGATATTAAACCATAAAGAAAATACGAATTTTAAAAAACTTACTCTAAACAAATAGGATATTTTAGGTTTAAATCCTTATTTTTGACGCCCTTATAGAGCTATAGCGCAATGATAAAGAGAGAAAAAATTAAAGACCTGCTGGATTCTACAGCATTTGATACAGAAGTTAAAGTAATGGGTTGGGTTCGTACCTTTCGCAATAACCAATTTATAGCATTGAATGATGGCTCTTGTATGGGCAATATTCAAATTGTAGTAGATTTCACAAATACACCTGAAGAATTATTAAAAAGAATTACTACTGGAGCAGCGATTGCTGTTGAAGGTACTTTGGTAGAATCATTAGGTAAAGGTCAAAAAGTTGATGTTAAGGCAAAATCTATCGAGATTCTTGGAGATAGTAATGCTGATGAATATCCATTGCAACCTAAAAAACATAGCTTAGAATTTTTAAGAGAAAAAGCACACCTGCGTTTTCGCACCAACACATTTAATGCAGTATTTAAAGTTCGTCATGCACTAGCATTTGCTATCCACCAATTTTATAATGAACGTGGTTTTGTTTATATGCACACACCTGTTATTACGGCAAGTGATGCAGAAGGTGCTGGTGAAATGTTTAAAGTAACCACTTTAGATTTTGATAAAACACCTCGTACTGATGATGGAAAGGTAGATTTTTCTGAAGATTTTTTCGGAAAAGCAACCAACTTGACTGTTTCTGGGCAGCTTGAAGGTGAATTAGCTGCAATGGCTTTTGGTCAGATTTACACCTTCGGACCAACCTTTAGAGCTGAAAATTCAAATACCACTCGTCATTTAGCCGAGTTCTGGATGATTGAACCTGAAGTTGCTTTTGCTGATTTAGAAAACAACATGGAATTGGCTGAAGATATGATGAAGTATGTAATAAGTTATGCATTAACCAATTGCAAAGACGAAATTGCATTTCTAAACGATCGTTTGTTGGAAGAAGAAAAATCTAAACCGCAGCAAGAAAGAAGTGAATTATCTTTGATTGATAAATTGAATTTCTGTTTAGACAATGAATTTGAAAGATTAACCTATACAGAAGCGATACAGATTTTAAAACACTCTAAACCTAATCAGAAAAAGCAGTTTAAATACTTAATTGACGAATGGGGAGCTGATTTACAGTCTGAACACGAGCGTTATTTGGTAGAAAAACACTTTAAAAAGCCTGTTATTTTAACGGATTACCCTAAAGACATCAAATCGTTTTATATGCGCATGAACGATGACAATAAAACGGTTGCTGCAATGGACATATTATTTCCTGGCATTGGTGAAATGATTGGTGGTTCACAACGTGAAGAACGTTTAGATAAACTAACACAACGCATGGAAGAAATGGACATTCCAAAGGAAGAGATGTGGTGGTATTTAGATACTCGTCGTTTTGGTTCTGCACCACATGCTGGTTTCGGTTTAGGCTTTGAGCGTTTAGTTTTATTTGTAACCGGAATGACCAACATTAGAGATGTAATCGCTTTCCCAAGGTTCCCTAAAAGCGCTGAGTTTTAAAAGAGTCGGAAAAGACAGGAAGTCCGAAAGTCGGGAAGATACAGTTGCTTAGAAAAAGTCGCTTAGCAGAAATGTTAAGCGACTTTTTTATTGTTCTAATTCAATAAGCTGATGCAACTACATTATTTTTTGTTAAGATCTTTTTGAAAATGAAAATCAGCTTTCTATCGCAAATTCAGCCCTGCTTTCAGCTTTAGTCTTTTCGCTTTCAGCTCAAGAGCTATCGCTTCAATCAGGTTTAATTAACAAAGTTGATAGTTCTTGGCATCTGCTAGGTGCAAACCTAAATAGTAGCACAATCCCTACTTTTTAAACCCGATAGGAATGAAAATACTTTTTAAATTGTCATCCTGAGCGTAGTCGAAGGACAATTTAAAAAGATTGTAATGGATAGCGGGATTTACTTTAATAATTGCAGTTATTAGCTTTTCAAACAATAAACATATGAGTGACTTCTTATTGGTAGATATGTCAGTCTGAGCTTGCCGAAGACTATAACAATTAAAGCCCTTCGACAGGCTCAGGATGACAAAATATTGACACCTAATTATTAGAACTTGCAGCTTGATAATCAACTGCAGAAACTTTATAATCTGTTGGCGCAAAACTAGCCGAAGTACTTAATGCCATTCCCAATTCGTGTTGTGAGGGATACGGTGTTTGAACCAAACTTCCTTCTGGAATGTATGGGAAAGTTTCCATGTAAGACTGCATCACGTTCTGCCCAATTCTTCTGTTGATGTAGGCCCTAGTTAATTGGTAGGTATGACGTAAACCCGCAGCGCCCAACAACTCTACCGCACTTTGAACGGTTAAACGATGGAAGTTAAACACACGCACCGTTTTATCTTCTACCACCAAACCTTTCATTAAACTTGCATCTTGTGTAGCTACACCTGTTGGACAGGTATTGCTGTTACATTCTAATGCTTGGATACATCCCAATGCAAACATCATTCCCCTTGCCGAATTACATAAATCTGCACCAAGCGCTATATTTTTCACTAAATCAAATCCTGATGACACCTTACCAGATGCAATAATTTTAATGTGTTTTTTTAACCCAAAACCGCTTAAGATATCATATACAAATGCTACACCTTCTCTCAATGGCATACCAACTGCATTAGAAAACTCTTGTGGTGCTGCCCCTGTTCCACCTTCACCCCCATCCACTGTAATAAAATCTACATAAATACCAGTTTCTACCATTGCTTTACAAATGGCAAAAAATTCACTTCTTCTACCTATGCACAATTTAAAGCCTACTGGTTTACCACCGGATAGTTCTCTTAACCTCTTTACAAAGTTGATCATTTCTAATGGTGTAGAAAAAGCAGAATGTGCGGGTGGAGAATTTACATCAAAACCTTCTTTTACTAAACGAATTCTAGCAACTTCTGGAGTTACTTTTTTTGCTGGCAACATCCCGCCATGACCAGGTTTTGCACCTTGAGATAATTTTATCTCAATCATTTTTACATTTTCGGTCTGTGAACGCTCTGCAAAAGCATCGTAATTAAAGGTACCATCATGATTACGACAACCGAAATACCCAGTTCCAATTTGCCAAATTAAATCGCCCCCAGGTCCATTATGGTAATCGCTAATACCACCCTCGCCAGTATTGTGTGCAAAGCCGCCCATTTTGGCCCCACCGTTTAAGGCTAAAATTGCATTCTGACTTAATGAACCAAAACTCATTGCAGATATATTGTATATACTAGCAGAATAAGGTTGTTTACAATCTGGCCCTCCTATCATTACACGAGGGTTCGGATCTAATTCATGGTGACTAATTGCAGCAATGCTATGGCTTAACCATTCGTAACCATTTTCGTAAACATCTAGCTGTGTACCAAACGGAATAGTATCATTTTCTTTTTTAGCTCTTTGGTAAATTAACGATCTATTTAGACGGCTAAAGGGCTTACCATTGGTATCACTCTCTACAAAATATTGATAAACTTTTGGTCTAAGCTCTTCCATAAAGTAACGTAAGCGCCCAAAAACCGGGTAATTTCTTACTATACTATGTTTAGGTTGGTATAAATCATATATACCCAATATTACAAACGGGCCAGTAAATATAAATGTCCACCATAAAAATGGATGGTATAAACCCAACATAATTGTTAAAGCAACTAGAAATGCTGCTATAGCTACGAATGCTTTTCTCATATCAATTTATTTAAAATGGATTTAAGTAACCCAAAAATAAGCAAAAGCCTATCTATATGCGATTAATGACAGCTATTAATTGTAATTATAATCTAATGAAATTAAACAACTAGAGTTGTATTTTGTTATTTTTGAGTATGCTGATTAAGATTTATCCCGAAAACCCAAACTCCAAAGCCATTGAACAAGTTGTGGAGGTTTTAAAAAAAGGTGGCATCATTATTTATCCAACAGACACTGTTTATGGCTTAGGTTGTGACATTACTAATCAAAAAGCGATTGAAAGAATTTGTCGTATTCGAGGTATTAAACCAGAAAAAGCAAATTTTTCTTTCATTTGTTCAGATTTAAGGCATATTTCTGATTTCATTAAACCTATAGACACTACTGTTTTTAGAGTTTTGAAAAAAGCATTACCTGGTCCTTTTACCTTTATTTTTAACGCCAACAATAACGTTCCAAAACTATTAAGCTCCAACAAAAAAACAGTAGGTATACGTGTCCCAGATAATGATATAGCAAGATCAATTGTTGAAGCATTAGGAAATCCAATTTTATCGACATCAATAAAAGATGATGATGAGTTAATAGAATATTCTACTGATCCGGAATTAATTGAAGAGAAATACCAAGAGTTAGTTGATATTGTAATTGATGGCGGTTACGGAGACAATGAACCATCAACAGTTGTAGACTGTACTTCTGGAGATTTTGAGGTTATTCGTGAAGGAAAGGGCATTATTGAGGACTTCTTATAAGAGCTTGTAGAAATCTCCTTTTGCAATAATTGCTGATTTATCTCTTCATTTCGAATCGGTTACAACGTAATATTAGTTAATTTATTTTTCCACAATGGAAATTATTTAACAAGAAGTTAATACTAACGTTCTGTTTTAGGCATACATTTGTTTGTTCAAACAAATTGTATATGAGAAAACTTTTACTCCTCTTATTTCTTCTTGCCATTTCATTTCAATCTTATTCACAGATTTCTATCACGGCGTTAAATACTGCTAAAACAGAAAACTTTGACGGAATGGCTCCTACAGCAACTACACCAGTTTCTGGCTGGTTTGCAGTTAAGGCAGCTGGTTCAAATGCAACAACAGTGGGCGCAACAATTCCACTTGTAGTTTATGTAACTTCTGCAAATGCTGGCGCTGCCTACAATACAGGTACACCCACAGCTACCGATCGAGCAATTGGCAGTTTAGCTTCTGGATCATTAGTCCCTAGATTCGGAGCCGCTTACACCAACAATACCGGTTCTACCGTAACGGCTATTGATTTAAGCGGTGTAATGGAGCAATGGAGAAGTGGAAGTAATGCGATAGTAGAAACCTTACCATTTGAATACAGCTTAAATGCGACAAGCATTGGGGATGCAACTGCAACATGGACGCCATTAACAGCTATGGATTTAGTAGAAAAGCTGACCTCAACTATCGTGAGTACAGGTGTAGATGGCAATTTAGCTATTAACCAAACCACAATATCTGGAAGCATTTCATCAATTTCATTAACTAATGGCAGTACTATATATATCAGATGGACTGATAAAGATGATACTGGAAATGATGGAATTTATGCCATAGATAATTTTAGTATTACCTTTAAAGGAGGTGGTGCAAGTACTCCAACACTTGTTGCCAACCCTACATCATTGGCATTCAACAATCAAACTGTTGGGGTAAGCTCTACTTCACAGACATATACAATCACAGGTACAAATTTAACAGCAGGTGTTGATGTTACAGTAGCTTCCCCTTTTGCGGTATCAAAAGATAATTCAACTTTTGGTGGTGCAATTAATTACACAGTTGCCGAAGCCAGTGCATCACCAACAGTTTATGTGCGTTATACTCCTACTGCAGTGGGGGCATCAAGCACTAATATTTTAAATGCAAGTACTGGAGCTACTTCGGTAAATGTTGCTTTAACCGGAACAGGTGTTGCTGGTGATGTAACTCCACCAATAAATACAGCAACTTTCCCAAAAGTAAATAACGTTGCTATTAACTCATTAGATTTAGTTACCAATATAACAGAGGCCGGGAAATCATATTATGTAATTATTCCTGCAACTGGCGCAACCGCACCAACAACTACAGCACAAGTTAAAGCTGGGCAAGATGGAAACGGGGTTGCAGCTTTTAAATCTGGCGCTTTAACTAATGCGGCCAATACAGATGCAACTGCAAACATTACTGGTTTAACAGGTGCAACAGCTTATAATATTTATATTGTAGCTGAAGATAATGTTCCGAACTTACAAACCACTATTACCACATTAACTGCTACTACAGCCAACGTACCTTTAATTAGTGCGCCTATTATTATTAGTCAATATTATGAAGGTGCTTCGGTTAACAAATGGATTGAACTTACCAATTTAAGTAATGCACCAATAAATACAGCTTCTTTACAGTTAAAACTTGCTTTGTATAATATATCTGGCGATGCTGGGAATATAAATATAACTGGAGCACCTTCTCAAACATTTAACCTAACAGTTACCATACCTGCAAGAGCTACTGTAATTTTTGGAAATAGTGGAAATGGAAACGAAGTACCTTATTTAACAGCGACTAGTGCGGTGCAAAACAGCAACTCAGTTATCAATTTTAATGGAAATGATGGGATTGCTTTATTAGATGCTAACGGAAACATTATAGATGCATTTGGAACAGGCGTAAACGCAAAGGATGTTTCTTATGTACGAAGCATTAGTGTAACAGCACCAAGTCCTACTTTTGTTGTGGATGATTGGGAAAGAGTAACGCTAGCTGTTGTTCAAAATGCTATTGATGGTGATGATGTTGATCAATTAGGTGTGCATTTCCCTCCAAATTTACCAGTGTGTGCTAGCCCAACTGTTTCAGCAACTAGTTTAGTGTTTAGTAATGTTACCACTGGAAGCATTACTGGAACTTTCACTAAATCTACAGATGCTAACGAATATTTAATTATCCGTAGTTTAAATAGCACCTTATCTTCAGCCCCTGTTGATGGAACATCTTATGTAATTGGATCTTCTTTTGGCGGAGGTATTGTAGCTAATAAAATTGTAAATAACACTTTTACAGACAACAATTTAACTAGCTCAACAAAATACTACTATTTCATTTTTCCATTAAATAATTTATCATGTACTGGCGGTCCAAAATATTTAACAACAAATGTATTAACTGCTAATCAAACTACTAAAGCATTATTACCTTGTGCTGCACCAACCGCTCAGCCAACGAACTTTAATGTTACGGCTTCAAATTACAATTTTGTTCAAGGAGCTTTTACAGCTAGTACAGCTGATGAATACCTTGTGGTAATGAGTACAACAAATACATTAAGTGCATCTCCACTTAACCAAACAGTTTATAATGTTGGAGATCAAATTGGTGGTGGAACAGTGGTAAAAAGAGGTACTGGTAATACATTTATAAGAAATGGATTATCACAAAACACAACATACTACTTCTTTATTTACTCCTTAAACAGTGCTTGTAGCGGTGGCCCACTTTATCTTACTACAAATCCACTAACAGGAAATTTTAAAACTGGAATTTTAGACGTTAATAAACTTAATTTTTACTTTGGAAACCTACACAGTCATAGTAGTTATTCTGATGGAAATAAAGACGACCTGACTAAGAAACCTGAAGATGATTATGCGTTTGCTAAGAACTCAATGAATCTGGATTTTTTAGGTTTATCTGAACATAACCACACACAAGCTGGCATGTCTCTTGCAAACTGGCAGCCTGGAATTATTGCAGCTAAAAATGCAACAACCTCTAGTTTTGTGGCTTTACACGGTATGGAGTGGGGTGTGATTAGTGGTGGTGGTCATGTTATTGTTTACGGTATCGATTCATTAATTGGATGGGAACCGGGTGAAAACCAAATCTATGTACCTAAGAGTGTTTATACTGGTACAACGGGTTTATTCAGGATCATTAACCGTCATGGATTAAATGCTATAGCAACCTTAGCTCACCCTAACACAACAGATTATAACAATATTTCTGCTACTTATGATTTAGGTGCTGACAGTGCTATAGTTGGTACTGCATTAGAAAGCGGCCCTGCATTTTCTACAAATGTTACTTATTCAGATCCAGCAAGCTCAATGAGTTATTTAAGCTATTATAACAGAATGCTTGGAAAAGGATATCATCTGGGTGCCTCAATTGACCATGACAACCACAACTTCACGTTTGGCAGACACACTAGAGCTAGACTTGTAGTTTTAGCCCCTGCCCTAACGGAAAATGATTTATTAGACGCGATTAAAAAGATGCGTTTCTATGCCTCACAAGACTCTGCTGCTAAAATAATCTATACTATTAATAAACAGCCAGTTGGAAGTATATTTACCAATGCAGCTGGACCAGAAATATCAATTACATCAAAAACTACTAGCCCAGTTACTAGCATTAAATTGATGTATGGAACTCCAGGAAGTGGTGTTAATCCTGTAGAAATTACAAGCAGTACAACAGGCACATTAACTTATACTCATGCTGGCTTGGCTAATTTAGCAACAGGTTACTATTATGCTGATCTTGTAGAAAGCGATGGTAGCCGAATTATCACTTCTCCTATTTGGTACACCAGAGATGATACTTATGTGAAGAAAAATCAGACAATTTCATTAGCACCAACTAAAACAGTTACTTATGGAGACCCTGACTTTCCTATAGGTGCAACAAGTGATAATACTGAAATTAATTTAACTTATACTAGCAGTGATACTAATATTGCAACAATCAGTAATAATGATATTCATATTTTAAAAGCTGGAACTGTAACTATTACTGCTAACCAAGATGGTAATGCATTTTATAATGCGGCAACTCCAAAAACACAAGTTTTAACTATTGCACCAAAGCAAATTGCAGTTAGTGCAGCTGCTAAAACAAAAATTCAAGGAGCAGTTGATCCGGTTTTAACTTATACATCTACACCAGCTTTATTGGGTAGTGATGTATTTACGGGAAATATTGCTCGTACTGCAGGAGAAACTCCTGGCGATTACACCATTGGTCAAGGAACTTTAGCTATCAATAGCAATTATCAAATTAATTTTACACCAGCTATTTTTAAAATTATACCAAAACCTGTTGGTATTATAGGTGGAACAACTGCAGTTTGTATAAACTCAGTGACACCAAATATCACTTTTACAGCTACAGTTGGTACTGCACCTTTCACTTTTACATACAACATTAATGGGGGTGCAAATAAAACAGTTGTTGTTAATGCATTAAATACTCCTGTAAGCGTTGCAGCACCAACAAATGTTATAGGCTCATTTGTTTATAATTTGGTAAGTATTTCAGATGCAAACACAAGCCAAACGATAGCAGGATCAGCAACAGTAACCATAAATGCTTTACCAACAATCACCCTTATAAGCAACAGCATTGCCTTAATTTCGAAAGGAACAAATGTAATACTCTCTGCGTCTGGTGGCGTAGCCTATAATTGGTCTCCTAGTACAGATGTGGTTGCAGGCCAAGGTACAGCAACGCTTACTGTTAGACCAAAACAAACTACAAACTATGTTGTAACTGTTACCAATGCCTCTGGTTGTACTAACAGTCAATCTATTACTATACAGGTAGAAGACGATTATAAAATAAAACCATTGAACATTTTAACACCTAATGGTGATGGTAAGAATGACAAATTTGTAATTGAAAACATCGATTATTATCCTAATAATACACTTAAGATTTTTGATAGATCTGGAAGAACGGTTTACACCAAAAAAGGCTATGCAAATGAATGGGATGGCACTTTAAATGGAAGTCCACTTGTTTCAGACACTTATTATTACATCTTAGATTTTGGGACTAATATTTCTCAATTTAAAGGTTTTATCACATTAATTAGAAACTAAAATTGTATTACAGATCATGACGATTAATTATAAAAAATATCAAATGCTTAGCAGTACGATTTGGTTATTATTGCTAACAACCACTATTCTTTCCTTTTCTACAAACAAAGTGAAAGCACAATTAAACCCTTTAAGTTCTCAATATTTTTTTAACCAATATCAAGCTAATCCAGCTTATGCAGGATTTGATGATGGTTTAAATATAAATTTGAATTACCGCAAGCAATGGAGTAATATCCCTGGTGCACCAAGTACACAAAATATCACAGCCGATTATAAAATGAATAAAGTTGGTTTAGGTATCAATGTTTATAATGAGAAAGCAGGTTCATTACAACGCACAAAAGCAATGTTAACATATGCTTATCATTTGCCATTGAACGATAAAAATCAAAAATTAAATTTTGGGGCCTCTGTTGGTATTATGGATGAACGTGTAGATTATAGCAGTATAAATGGTGATATTACTGATCCAAGCATTAGTCAGTTTAACAATAAAGGTTCGCTTTTTGATGGAGATTTTGGAGTAGCCTATACAAGTAATACCTTAAATATTGAAGGTGCAATTCCAAATATTAGGAGTTTTATTAAACAGGAAGATGACAATAATGTTGATCGTGCTCAGTTTTATGCAGCAGTAAGCTATAAAATTAATACTGGCACTGGTACAAATACCATGTTAATTGAGCCAAAAGTTGCTTTTCGTGGCATTAAGGGTTACGATAACATTTTTGATGCAGGCGCAAATCTAACTTTTGCAAACAAGGTTTTTATTATGGGCATGTATCATAGCTCTAACAGTGCTTCTTTTGGAGCTGGGATCAATTACAAAAATTCATTGTCTTTTATGGGTTACTATACTACTGAAACTTCAGCATTACAAGGCTCTGCTAATGGAACGTTCGAAGTTAGTTTAAAAGCTACGCTATTTAAATAATCATCTTATTAAAGAATTAGATTTTAAAGTCACTTCATTATTGGAGTGACTTTTTTTTATTAAGATGGTTTTATGTGTCCCTGCTGGCGGGTGGAATCTTTCAAATCTCAAATTAAACTATTCATTTGACGTAAGTTCCTCCCCCTTCCCTCCCGATGAATCGGGATAAACTCTTCAGAGGGGGACATACCGGATTCAGATAGGAAGCTACATAGCATTGAGCGATTGAAAATTATTAAAATCCCTCTCAAAGTGGGACACAGATAGTGGGTGTGAATTTTGTTAACTGAAACAAAAGAGAAATTCTTCTTCGTCAACATAACAAAATGCTTATTTTTAGCAATGGCAAAAAAGATTAATTTATCTCTATTTAAAAAGTTTTTCCATTCTGGAAAAGTAGGTGGAATTATCCTATTGATTTGTGTAATTATCTCTTTAATTATTGCCAATTCTGAAGCCGCTACAGGTTTTACAAATTTTTTAGCTCAAAATTTAGGGTTTAATTTAGGTTCAGTTGAAATCAAGTATAGCATATCTGCTTGGATAAATGATGGCTTAATGGCTATATTTTTCCTTTTAGTTGGCTTAGAAATTAAACGAGAATTAATTGAAGGAGAATTGTCTTCAGTTAAAAAAGCTTCGTTACCAGTTTTAGCTGCATTGGGGGGCATGGTTGTTCCTGCATTGATTTATTTTTTCTTTAACAAGGGAGAACAAACTGCTTCTGGCTGGGGAATCCCTATGGCAACAGATATTGCTTTTGCTTTAGCTATCATTGCCATGTTAGGCAAAAATGTACCGGCATCTTTAAAGATCTTTTTAGCTGCTTTGGCAATTGCTGATGATTTAGGGGCAATTTTGGTAATCGCCATTTTCTATACCGCACAAATACACTGGAATTACCTTTTAATGGCTGGAGGAATTTTTGTGCTCTTATTGGCCTTTAATTATTTCAAGGTTAAATCTCTGTGGTTTTATTTAATTCCTGGCCTATTTTTGTGGTATTTTGTACATCATTCTGGGATACATGCAACCATAGCTGGGGTTTTATTAGCCTTTACTATTCCAACAAATGAAACGGCTATAGAATCGCCTCTGGAAAAATTAGAGCATTTTTTAACTGTTCCTGTTAACTTTTTGATCATGCCGATTTTTGCCTTGGCCAATACCAATATTACTTTTCAAAAACAGATGATAGATGGTTTAGTTTCTCCATTAGGATTTGGAATTATAGCTGGTTTATTCTTTGGCAAGACCATCGGAGTTACTTTATTTTCTTGGTTTGCAGTTAAAATAAAACTTGCTAAACTTCCTTCTGGCGCCAACTGGAAACACATTATTGGTGTAGGGATGTTGGCGGGTATCGGTTTTACTATGTCAATTTTTATATCACTACTTTCTTTTAGTAATGCAGAATATGTGGTAGAAGCTAAATTTGCTATTTTATGTACCTCTATTATGGCAGGTATTTTAGGCTTTATCTATCTTAAATCTTTAAAAGTAAAACCAAAATCTCAAGCCAATAACTAATTTTAGATTAATTTATTTCAAATGACACCGCATAACAAAGAAGAAATCATTAAAAACTACATCTCTGCTTACAACAGTTTTGATTTTGAAGGGATGTGTGCATACTTACATCCAGACATTGAGTTTATTAATATTGATAAGGGCGAACCCAATCTTACTTTAAATGGGCTTTCTGCATTTAGAACCCAAGCTGAGCAAGCTGCTGCAATATTTAAAGTAAGGCATCAAGAAATTACTTCAATTTTTTACGGAGACAATCATGTAGAGGTTGACATTCATTATACTGGAATTGTAGCCATAGCGTTGCCAAATGGGTTAAAAGATGGAGATCAAATAGAATTGAAAGGGAAATCTGTTTTTCAGTTTCATGATGGCTTAATTACTAAGTTGGTTGACATGAGCTAGTTGAATTCAAATTCTGCTAGCAATTTTTTATATTCTAATTAAAATGCTTTCTCTACATGGCAAGTGAAAATAAATCTATGCCCTATGCAATAATTGGTCTATGGAGCTTTGATATCATCCTCCTCGCAATAACGTGTAAACAAGTAATAACTATTAAACCAATAAACTAACCCATAAACTCCTTCATAAAGCCTTTTATATTTTCTTCTATATCACCATTAGCGGCTAAAACTTTTACAAACGCACTACCAATAATAGCACCACTGGCATATTCATTTGCAGAATCGAATGTCTTCTTATCTGAAATACCAAATCCAATCATTAAGGGATTATTTAATTCCATTGCTTTAATACGCGAAAAATAAGCTCTAGCATCAGCAGAAACATCCAAATTCTTTCCGGTAGTTGCAGCAGAAGACAACAAATAAATAAAAGCATTACTTAAACCATCTATTTTACGAATGCGTTCTTCGGAAGTTTGGGGTGTTACCAAAAAGATGTTACTTACACCATGTTCCTCAAAACAAGTGTGATACATTTCTTCGTATTCATACATTGGTAAATCTGGAATGATACAACCATCTATTCCCGTCTCTGCACAAGCTTTACAGAAATTTTCTACACCATATTGCAAAACTGGATTAACATAACCCATCAATAAGATTGGAATGGTAACTGTTTTACGCAAATCCTTCAATTGGTCAAACAACACTTGTAATGTCATCCCCTGATCTAAGGATTGTTTACTACTGGCTTGAATTGTTGGTCCATCAGCAACAGGATCTGAATATGGAAAACCTATTTCTAAAAAATCTGCACCAGACTTTTCTAGGGCCTCAGCAATTTGTAAGGTATCGTTCAGGTTCGGATAACCCGCTGTATAATAGATAGATAAAATATTTTTCTTTTTATTTTTGAAGAGTTGTTGTAATCTGTTCATAGCCCATACCCCTAAAGGGGCTTTATTAAATAGTTAAAAAATCGGCCTCAAAAGTCCCCTTTAGGGGATTTAGGGGTTATAAATTAAAGTGTTTCATATAAGTTTCCATGTCTTTGTCTCCCCTACCGGATAAACAAACTACCACGTTTTCGTCGGCTTTTAGATCCATGTATTCGAGGTAAGCTAGGGCATGCGCACTTTCAATTGCCGGAATGATTCCTTCTAATTGGGTTAACAATAAACCTGCATTCAATGATTCATCATCTGTAATAGATACATATTTTCCACGACCTGTTTTAAATAAATGTGCGTGTTGTGGCCCAATACCAGGATAATCTAGTCCTGCAGAAACCGAATGAGGTTCTACTACTTGTCCATCTGGAGTTTGCATTAAAATACTTCTACTACCATGTAAAACACCTTCTTTACCTAGCAGAGTTGTTGCTGCAGAAAAACCAGAATTTACACCTTTACCAGCAGCTTCAACGGCTATTAGCTTAACATTTTCATCATCTATAAAATGATAGAACATACCTGCAGCGTTACTTCCACCACCTACACAGGCCATTACATAATCTGGTTGGTCTTTACCTGTTTGTTCTAATAGTTGTTTCTTAGTCTCTTCAGAAATTACAGACTGAAAAATAGAAACCATATCTGGATAAGGATGTGGGCCAACTACAGAACCAATAATGTAATGGGTATCAATAGGGTTGTTAATCCAATCTCTCATTGCCTCATTGGTAGCATCCTTTAAGGTTTTACTACCTGAAGTTGCAGGAACAACTTTTGCTCCCAACATTTTCATACGGGCTACGTTTGGTGCCTGACGCTTAATATCTACCTCACCCATGTAAACCACACATTCTAAACCTCGTAAAGCACATACAGTTGCTGTTGCTACACCATGCTGACCAGCACCTGTTTCGGCAATGATGCGTTTTTTTCCTAATCGTTCTGCCAATAAAATCTGACCAATGGTATTGTTAATTTTATGTGCTCCGGTATGGTTTAAATCTTCTCGTTTTAAGAAAATATTTGCGCCATACTTTTGCGATAAACGTTTCGCCAAATACAACGGCGAAGGGCGACCAACATAATCTTTCAATAAAGCTTTAAATTCATGCTGAAAGCTTTCATCATGAATGATGTTTAAGTATTGTTGCCTTAACTCTTCTACATTTGGGTATAGCATTTCAGGGATGTACGCTCCTCCAAAATCTCCGTAATAACCTCTCTCGTTTACAAAATAGCTCATAATTTTATTGTTATAACCGTCATTTCGAGTGAGCAGCGACGAGAAATCTGTTGGTTCTATGCTTTTTTACAACAGATACCTCCTCGTACCTCGTTCTATATGACGATTTATTTTTTCATCTCCTTAAAAAATTCTCTTAACTTTTCTACATCCTTTAGTCCTGGTTCTAGCTCAAATTTGCTGTTTACATCTAAGGCATAAAGTCTCGCATCATTTATATTTTTTATTGTTGTCGTATGTGTTAAATCAATTCCCCCACTTAAAAAGTAAGGTTTATCTAGCGCGTAATTCTGTAGTAAATTCCAGTCGAATACTTTACCAGAACCTCCATGTGCAGGAGTTTGTGTATCGAACAGAAAATAATCAACTGAGTTTAAATATGCTGCTAATTGTGCAAAATTAAAATCTTCATTTACACCAAAAGCTTTAATTATTTCTGCACCGCTAGATCGTAATGCTGTACAATAAGCTACACTTTCTTGGCCATGTAATTGCACTGCTTTTAAATTGTACTTAATAATATTTTGTTTTACTATTTCTAGCTCCTCATCTACAAAAACACCTGTTGTTTTAATTGTTGGTGGCACATATTTAATCAACTCGGCTGAAACATCACTTATTAAACGTGGCGATTTATGATAGAATATAAAACCTAAGTAATCAGGTTGCAATTCTGCCACAGCGGCGATGTTACTCGCTTGTTTCATTCCACATACTTTGATTTTCAACTTCATCTTATTTTTAACATTCATATTATAAACATTAAGAAGTTAAGGTAATTAAGGTCTCCTGTTTCTTAATGTTTAATTTCCTACTAGCCAGATACTGAAACAAGTTCAGCATGACGATTTTATTAAACAGTTATTAATTTTTTAAAACTCTCTAAAGCTTTTTTAGTCACTAGAGATTGTTCAGCTTCATAGTAACAATCGGCAAATGTTGCATCTTGTTTAATTGTTTGAATGGCTAGAGCTGCGTTGCATAATACCACATTTATTTGTGCATCTGTACCAGTTCCATTTAAAATATCCGTAAAAATAGCCGCAGATGATTCTACAGTATCACCTCCCTGAATAGCTGCCTCACTAATTTCTTCAAAACCTAAATCAGAAATCTTATTTAATGCTTCTCCCTTTTTACTAAAGGTTTTAAAATCACAAGTCATTGATACTTCATCAAAACCATCAACTGCATGGATTATGATATAATTTTTATCAGTTTGTTGATATAGATAAGCGTACAATCGAGCTAATTCTAAACTAAACACTCCCACAATTTGGTTTTTAGGTTGTGCCGGATTTACCATTGGACCTAACATGTTAAAGAAGGTTTTAACACCCAGCTCTTTTCTTATTGGCGCAACCGTTTTCATCGCTGGGTTAAACAATGGGGCATGTAAAAAGCATATTCCTGCTTGGTCTAAACTACGTTTCAACTTGTCTTCGTCGTTGGTGAAAGTGTAACCTAAATATTCCATTACATTAGATGAACCGCAACCAGAAGAAACTCCATAATTACCATGTTTTGCTACCTTATGACCCGCACCTGCCACTACAAAAGAGGCTAATGTTGAAATATTAAAGGTGTCCTTTCCATCTCCACCAGTACCACAAAGATCAACCAATTCATAGTTAGAAAGATCTATTTTTAAACATAAATCTAACATGGCGTCTCGGAAACCTTGTAACTCATCAACTGTAATATTCCGCATTCCATATGCAGTAATAAAAGCTGCAATTTGCGAACTATTAAACTCGCCCAAAGCAATAGAAGTTAATATTTTCTGTGCCTCAGCTCTGCTAAAGGTTTTATTCTCAAATAAATGGTTTAGTATTTTCTTCATGGGTTTAAAACAAAAAAGGTTGCCTTTTTACAAGCAACCCTCAAAATATTTTTATAAAAAAATAAACGTATAAATAGGATTACATCACGCTGTTGCGTTATGCCACCACCAATTTTTATTTACGTTTACTTGTATCATTCTGTGACAAATATGGAATAGTTTTTACTATTTGCAAAATCTTTCTTAAAATATTTTTAAATTCTGTCATTTTTAATACAAAATACAAAGTATTTAAGAGCTAAAATGACAATACCCATTCATGATTCCATCTAAATAAACAGTTTTAAAATGTAAGATTTAGAAATGATTAATTAATCTCTCTTAGAAATTTAAAGATACTTTGATAGAGTCTATTTCTTCCCCAAATCATTTGACTGATCATACCAACATGTTTTTTACCTTCAATAACTTCTAGCTTTACTGGTACTTTTTGAGCTTGTAATATTTTATACATGTACTCAGTTTGTATTTGTATAGCTGGATAAGTTTTAGTCCCATAAAACAGTAAATGTGGATTGCTGATATTTTTCACATAAAATAAAGGTGAAGCAATCTGCCATGTTTTTGATTCACTACTAAAAGTTCTAATGAAATCTGTATAATAGCTATCTTTTTCGGCTTTGGTTAAATACTCTTCCATATCTAAGCCAAATGCATCATTTAAAATGACACCTTTTATTGGATTAGCGATGCCTAATTCTTTAAAATATTGAGGGTCTGAATTGATTAATTCTGCCAAATGCCCTCCAGCAGAGTGACCCATTACAAAGATCCGTTTAGGGTTTCCGCCATAAGTTGCAATACTATCTTGCAACCATTTAACTGCTTGTGCACCAGCGGCAGCCATTTCTTTATAGGTTACACTTGGTGCCAAAGGATAATTAATTACCGCTGTGACAATATTATTTTTCGCCAGATTTCTTCCCAGCCACCAATAAGTCTCTTTTTTTCCACTGCTCCATGAACCTCCGTGAATAAAAACAATAACATCTTGATTTTGAGTATCTCCTTTTTTTTGATAAATATTTAATGTGTTAGCTTCATTAGTATTACCAGCATAATTGATATTTTTTGCTACACGTATTTGGGCAGAGCCAGTAAAAATCTGACCAAGGAAAGCGAAAATCATAACTATTGTTCTTAGATGCATGTTTTTTTTGATGAAAGAACAAAGAGCAATGAATAGGCTAGGTTCAAATCTTGGTTCTATTTTATTAGCGGATTTTTTTCTTTAGCGAACAACTCAAAGACTTTTTTGTCGGTAAATTTTGGAAATAATTTATTCATCCAAACTGCAAGTTTACCTTGCCCAGTCATAATTAGTGTTCTTTTTCTATTTGCAATGCCATCACTAATTATTTCGGCAACTGCTTCAGATGTCATCATTTTACCTTCTTCCATACTCGTTTCGCCATGTGCAGCGCCATCTTTTGATAAAGCAGCCACACGAATATTTGAGGTGGTAAAACCTGGACAAGCAACCATCACATGTACTCCGGTTTTAAGCATTTCTGTCCTTAAGGATTCTAGAAATCCATTCATCGCAAATTTTGATGAGGAATAACCCGTTCTACCTGGTAAACCTCTATAACCTGCAATGGAAGATATTCCAACTATGCTACCTTTGGTTTTTAAAATTTCTGGCAATGCATATTTTGTACAATAAACTGTACCCCAGAAATTCACATCCATTAGGTTTTTTAATACAGCTAAATCAACATCATTAAATAAAGCACGCATAGAAAGCCCTGCATTATTTATCAAAACATCTATTTTACCAAATGTGCTTAGTGCCTGTTTAATTAACTGTGCGCAATCTTCTTCCTTACTCACATCAGCTTGAACGGCTAGCGCTTTAATACCATATTTTGTTTCTAATGATGCTGTAATTTCACAAAGTGTTACGTATTGGCGAGCACCTAATACTACATGCGCTCCGCGTTTAGCTAATTCTTCTGCCAATGCTTTACCAATACCAGAAGAGGCACCAGTAATGACGATTACTTTATCTTTAAAACTCATTTATTTATTATTGAAGTAAGTTTTACTCTCACTAATTTTATCCGTATTTATAATTACTCTGCCTAGTTCGTTTAATTGTTTCCAACTATCTTTAGTGTCTGGAGCACCCCAAAAACGAAAATATCTGTGTTGGGCATTTGCTTGCTTTACCGCAGATAGTAATTTTTCTTTATCAGCTACAGGTATTTCGCCTACCCCTTTCCATTTAGAATAATTGGCAAAATTATCGCTAATCATAGTTACTCGTTTAAAATCTTCCGGCGCATAGCTGATATTCGGTAAGCCATCAAAATAAACCCAACTAGGAAAAGTGTGATATAGTGAATCTACAGGTCTATTGCCACTAATTACAATTTTTATGGCATATTTACTCTTGCTGCTATTAAATACCTCACCATATTTCTCAATCTCTTTTTTTAGTACCGGAAACACTAAGTTCCAGTTCTCTTTCACATCAATCATTAAATTAAAAGTATACTTTTTCTCTATGCTAACCCTATTTTTATATTGCTTAAAAAATACTGCTATTGGATCTAAATAGATTTTATTTAATGTATTGGCAGAATTAATCTGTTTTTTAGTATGGGCAACAATTAATGAATCACCAACCAAAAAAACATCTGCCTCTAGTTGGTCTACTTTAAATTCATAAGCTTCTAAAAAAGGTCTCTTCTGTTCGTAATCGTTATGCGAATGAATTTTTGTTTGTGCAACGTTGAGTTTCGGAGAAACAATGAATAATAATATTAAAAGTATAAGATTTCTCATAATTATTTAAATGAACCTTCGTATGGGACCCTAGTAATAATAGAACGACCTAAAGTAATTTCATCAGCATATTCTAATTCGCCGCCAAAGGCAATACCTCTGGCAATGGTTGTAATTGGAATTTGAAAATCTTTTAAGCGTTTATGCAAATAAAATAGCGTAGTATCTCCTTCCATATTGGCACTTAAAGCCAAAATGATTTCTTTTACTGGCGTTGTAGCTACGCGTTGTACTAAACTATCAATGTATAAATCTGATGGGCCAATACCATCCATTGGTGAAATTAAACCTCCCAATACATGGTAAACCCCAAAAAACTGATTGGTATTTTCGATCGCCATTACATCACGTGTATCTTCTACCACACAAATTGTTTCCTTTTCTCTTTTAACAGCAGAACAAATGCTACAAGTATTACTGTCTGAGATGTTATGACAAATATTACAATGCTTAATTTCTTCTTTTAGCCTAATTAAGGTATTGCCAAAATGCGAAACTTCTTCCTGCTCTTTATTTAATAAATGCAATACCAAACGCAAGGCAGTTTTTTGCCCTACACCAGGTAGTTTAGAAAATTCATTTACAGCATCTTCGAGCAGTTTAGAAGAAAAATTCATCTTACAAATTTAATAAAAAAAGTATGGTATTTTTGCAGATGGTTAATGGATTATAGTTAATAGTTGATAGCCAAGATGCATTAAAAATATCGTTTTGCTCATTGCACACCAAAACCATTAACTATTGACCGTAAACTATCAACCTTTATTTATTTTTAACCTAGCAATTGATTTGAAATTGTAAATTCTTACATTTAACAGCTAAATATAAATTATGAGTCCAACCATACTACTGTGTTTTTTAATTGGCTATTTTGCCCTTTTAATCATTATCGCTTTTGCGACATCAAGAAAATCTTCTGATAACTCAACTTTTTTTATTGCCAATAAAAATTCCAAATGGTATTTAGTTGCGTTTGGAATGATTGGAACTGCCTTATCTGGAGTAACTTTTATTTCTGTTCCAGGAGAAGTTGGAGCGCCGAGTGGGAATCAATTTCAGTATTTTCAATTTGTTTTAGGAAATGCTGTTGGCTTTATTATTATCGCTACTGTACTACTACCGCTGTACTACAGAATGAATTTAACATCCATTTATGGTTATATAGAGCAAAGACTTGGTCATTATAGCTATAAAACTGCCGCATCTATATTCTTATTGAGTCGTACTTTGGGTTCAGCTACCAGGCTATATCTTGTAGTAATTGTATTACAACGATTTATATTCGACAGTTATGGTGTTCCATTTTGGGCAACTGTTTTAATTTCGTTAGGCCTAATTTGGTCTTACACTTTTAAAGGAGGTTTAAAAACTATCATTATAACCGATACTTTACAAACGTTTTTCTTAGTGTTATCTGTGTTTTTAACTATTTATTTTGTTTGTAGCAGCTTAGATTTAAATATACCACAAGCTTTTGAGACTATAAAGAATAGCAGTTATTCTAAAATTTTCTTTTTGGATGATTTCTTAGCAAATAAATTTTACCTCAGTAAACAATTCATTGGAGGTATTTTTGTAACTATTGCCATGACGGGCTTAGATCAAGATTTGATGCAAAAAAACCTAAGCATGAAAACTATTGGCGAAGCGAAAAAGAACATGTTTACGTTTACAGGGATATTTGTTATTTTAAATATTTTCTTTTTAAGTGTAGGTGCTTTATTGTATGTTTTTGCTACAAAAAATGGAATAGATATTCCTTTAGACCACATTACAAATAAGCCTCGTACCGACTTTTTGTTCCCAGAAATAGCCTTAAATCACTTAACTACTATACCGGCAATAGTGTTTATGCTAGGTTTAACTGCAGCCACATTTGCAACAACTGATAGTGCTTTAACAGCATTAACAACATCATTTTGCGTAGATTTTTTAGGCATGAATAAAAAAGAAAATCTAGAAAAGAAAGACGCAGTTAAAAAAAGACACATGGTACATATTGGCTTTTCTATTTTGATGTTTTTAGTGATATTGGTTATAAACGCGGTAAATAGCTCTTCTGTTGTTAGTTTAATTTTTCAAATAGCTTCTTATACATATGGCCCATTATTAGGTCTTTATTCATTTGGATTATTCGTTAAAAAAAGAGGGTTACACGACAAGTTAGTCCCAATCGTTTGTATTATAGCTCCAATACTATGTTATCTAGTTGCTTCAAACTCTAAAGAGTTACTTGGTGGATATGTTTTCAGTGTTGAACTGATATTAGTGAACGGATTGATTACCTTTGTAGGCTTATTACTGATCAGTAAGAAAACAGATCAACAAACTAAGTTTTAAAACAGTTCAATTTTTCATTCGTTAATTTGTGTAGGGCGCACTGATAATCCATCATTACGCCTAATGAACCAATGAGACCATTGAACTAATGATAAATAGCTAAGAAAATGACAAGTGAAGAAAAGATAAGAAGTGCTTTTGCAAATAAAGATTGGCAAGAAATAAAAGTTACAGATAGCTGGCAGATTTTTAAAATTATGGCAGAATTTGTAGACGGATTTGAGAAGTTGGCTAAAATTGGTCCATGTGTAAGTATTTTTGGTTCTGCTCGTACTGCAGAAACTAATCCATATTATCAAATTGCGGTAGAATGTGGTCGTTTACTAACAGATCGTGGCTACGGTGTAATTACAGGTGGTGGCCCAGGTATTATGGAAGCCGGTAACAAAGGAGCCCACATGAATGGTGGTAAGTCTGTAGGTTTAAATATCGATTTACCTTTTGAACAATTCCATAACAAATACATTGACCACAATAAACTGTTAGAATTCGATTACTTTTTTATTAGAAAAGTAATGTTTATGAAATATTCGCAAGGGTTTGTGGTGTTGCCTGGCGGAATGGGCACAATGGATGAATTATTTGAGGCAATTACTTTAATTCAAACAGGTAAAATTGCACGTTTCCCTATTGTATTGGTAGGCAAGGATTATTGGGGCGGTTTAGTAGATTGGATTAAAAGCCACATGTTAGAAAAAGAACATAACATACATGCTGAAGATTTAAATCTATTTAGATTGGTTGATACTGCAGAAGAGGCCGCAGAACATATCTTTAGATTCTACAATAAATATGTATTGAAACCGAATTTTTAATTGCGGATCACACAATAGTATAGCCAACCTAAAGTTGGCTATTTTTTTGACCAAAAATTAGGATTAACAAAATTGTAACTGTAACTAAATCACACCTTATTAGTCTATAAGTTATTAAATATCCAATCCTATGGAAAATCATTTAACTTGGAACAAAGGCATTTTTGATAGCAATTATCAGCTATTTTCTAATGGGAATATAAAGGGTAGTTTATTTTTTGCTTCACTTAAAAATGAAGCAAGAGGAATGGGCTTACAAAATTCTTATCTTTTTAAGACTGAAAATTTCTTAAACCCTACTTCAAAAATATTGAACAATAAAAATGAGGTAATTGGTACTATTACTTATGATATTTGGCATACCAAGGCTATGCTAGAAATGAAATCTGGAGAGCAGTATACTTGGAGTTTTATTAATAATTGGTATTCTAGATGGGCCATTACCGACTCTAAAGAAAAACAAATTTCATATCAGGCCAGTTCATCAAGCGGGTTTATTATTACCAATACCGATGATGAAGTAATGCTATTAGCAGGGATATTTATTAAAGAATTTTTTACAAGGATATTGATAGCTTTTATTCTTTTTATAGTATTAGTACCAATAATTACTAGAAGTTTCTAAGCTTAAAAATGACTAACACCACCACTAACCACAAGTTTCATTGCATCAGCCGCACTCATTTTTAATGGCTTGATCTTGTCTTTGCTTACCACATAAACCTGCCCGGCAAAAGAATATGAAAACGGAAAATATACAATTACATCTCCTGGCAAGTCAAGCTTAGATAAGTCATTTTGCGTTAAAAACCCGATACGTTTCATCCCACCCTCAACTTCTACCAGCACAGGATTATTAAATTTCTTCTCATCGCCAACAAAAGCTTCTGTTAAATCTTTTATAGAAGAAAAAATAAAGTTGAGTAAGGGTAGCTTATTAATGATCCGTTGAAACCAATTGTACATTGGCTCCGTAACGAAGTTAGTTACAAAAATCCCAGCTAATAAAATGATGGTGATAACCAAGCCTAAACCTAAACCAGGTATATTTCTATTCTCGCCAGTTAAAGGGTTTACACCAAAAATATTATTGATATTTAACCAACTATCAACAGTTGTTACTGCCCCAACTACAATAAAAATGCTTAGGGCAATTGGCACTACAATTAATAATCCTTTGATCAAGTAATTTAAAAGCGCTCTTCCTATCCTATTCATAGTGCAAAAATAGCGAAAATATTATGGAGTTGTTTGGTTTAATCTACCAAGATAGTTTGAATAGATCTTGCCTGAATTTTCATCACATCTGATGATTTCTTTTTGCTTTGTAATCTCATATCAACCTTTTCTTCTGCACTGGTTGTATAAGTAGTGGTTGTAGTATAATTTCTTTTTGCATTCTTAATTGCTAGTTCCACATCAATATCAATCTTCCCATAATTAATTACAACTAACACTAATTGATTATTTTCGTTCTTAAAAGCAGAAACAAGTAGATCTTTTTGTGCCTCACTTTCTTTTTCAGCAATAGTTTCTGTTAAAACCCTTCTCATTCCTGGCCTAACAAACCTACTGTAATGTCCTAAAGCCCACAAATTTTTAGTAACAGTAAATTCGCCATTTTTAAAATCGGGTTTGGGCTGTAGCGCAATTAAGTAATACCTTGTATTTCGCTTTGCGCTTCCAGGCTCGTAGGCATTCCAAAATTGCCAAGCAGTTGCATTGCCTACAGTTAAATCAGAATGTATAACTTTTGCCAAAAACAACGCACAATCCATAGGGCTTCTATCTCCCTGTTGACCTTCTCTAAAGCCATCCGCCAGCATAGAATATTCAGATTGCCAAAAGTTTAGTTTGTATTTTTTTATGGTATCAGCTAATTGCTTTCTTGTTTCTAAAAGCACTTTATTATTTGATTCTGTAAAATAGCTATGGCCAGCAATAATTTTTGGGACATGGGATAAATTACCAATGTATAACGCACTTTTCACATCAAAAAAACTTTGGATTTGGCGTGTTGCTTTTCCTGATCCAGCATACAGATAATTGAGCATAGCAGCTTCCGGCACTAAAATCTTGCCGGTTAGCTTTTCTTTTTCAAGTGCGTTATTTAAGGTTTTGGCAACTTCAAAAATTTCTTTATTTGTCCAAGGTGTTCCTTCTTGGTCTGCTTCTCCAGGTTTTCTAGACCAATCCCATTGCGGTTCATTTACAGGAGATATGTAGTTGAAATGAATTTTTTGCTGATCAAAGTGCTTCATCACATTTGTTAAAAACTTAGCATAATCTTCATAGCTATCATCCCTAAGATTAGTTGTAAAGTCTTTTTCTGTTTTAAAGCCTAAACCGTTTTTAGTAAATTGTACTGGTGGCGAATTAGAAAAGGCAATTAGTGTTCCTACATCGTAATCTTTTGCTTTTTGAAGAAAAAAACGTTGGCCTACTTGCTTGTTCCAATCATAAGTCCCATCTGGATTTAAAAAGGAATCTGTTCTTCTATTGAAATCCTTAATACCACTGTTGTTACCTTGTTCAAGTGTACCTGCTCCAACGTTAAAACGCCAAGCCGATAAACCAATACCTGCCAAGCTCCCATTGTCATTAATTTTTTGGCTGAAAAGCAATTCTGCAATTTTATTCTTTTTATCACTTGGCCAAAAGTTACCCACGCTTTCGGAATACCAGCAGCCTGATGATCCAAAGTTCTCAATTACCTGGGCGCTTTTTGTTAAATCTAATTTAAGCTTTACAACAGGATTACTTTGTTGCGCTTTTATATTAGTGCAATATAGATTTAACAACACAACTAAAATAATGGCCCTATACATTGAAATTTAATTTATTCGTAAAAATAAACTCTTTTCACTCTTTGAGAAACATTAGTTAAAATTTCATAAGGGATGGTGCCAATCTGTTCCGCCAAATCTACAATTGTATGCTGTTCATTAAATACGATAACTTCATCCCCTGTTTTAACATGCATCCCCGTTATATCCAACATACACATATCCATACATATAGAACCAATTGTGGGTACTAATTTGCCGTGTATCAACATTTTTCCTACTCCATTACCGAAAGTACGATTGTAACCATCTGCATAACCAATTTTTACAGTAGCAATTTTTCCACCGTTTGACATTATCCCTTTTCTGCTGTATCCCACAGTTTCTCCAGCTTTCAATTCTTTCACCTGTGTTACAGTTGTTTTTAAAACAGCTACGGTTTGTAATCCTTTGTTGTGATCTAATGCACTATCAAAGCCATATAAGCCAATACCTACCCGAACCATATCCATTTGGGCATTTTGCCATCTTGTAACCCCAGAGGTGTTTAAAGCATGCCTCATTGGCTGATACCCTAATTGGTGCTCCAGCTCCTTATATAAATAGGCAAATTCATTGAGCTGATGTGTTGTAAATTCATCGTGTTCTGTATCAGCGCTTGCCACTAAATGTGTAAAAATTGAAACTACTTTTAACTGATTGTTATCTTTTAGTATTTTTAATAATGCTGGCAAGTCAGTTCGCTCAAAACCTAACCTATGCATGCCAGTATCTAATTTTAAATGAATCGGAAAATTCTTTTCGTAAGCGGGTAAAAAGTTAAGGAAGCTTTTTAGAATATTACTGTTATAAATTTCTGGCTCTAATTGATGTTTAACCATTGCTTCAAAAGCTGAGGGTTCCGGACTCATTACCATAATTGGCAAACTTATTCCAGCTTTACGCAGGGCGATGCCTTCATCTGCATAAGCAACGGCCAAATAATCCACTTTGTGGTATTGTAACAAGTTGGCAATTTCAAAACTTCCACTTCCATAAGAAAAAGCTTTAACCATAGCCATCACTTTTACGCCAGCTTTTAACTTAGAACGATAAAATTGTAAGTTAGCTGCCAAAGCATTTAAATTAATCTCTAAAACAGTATCATGAATTTTCAGCGTTAATAATTTGCTAATTTTTTCAAATTCAAAACGGCGAGCACCTTTAACTAAAATCGTTTCATTACTGAAATGAATGGCTGGTAAATTTTCTACAAATGATTGGGTACTTTCATAAAAAGAAGCTTCCATACTAAATAGATCGGCAAATGCTGAAATATTTGGGCCAATACCAATTAATCTATTTAAGTTTTTCTGAGCTAATAAAGCTGCAATTTCTGCATATAAAACTTCATTCTTTTTACCAGTTTCATAAATATCTGACAAGATTAATGTCTTTTTAGGGTGCTGATTTTGAGAATTTAAAAAATCTAAGGCAATGGCCAGGGAAGAAATATCTGCACTGTAAGAATCATCAATAATGGAGCAATTCTCTATTCCGTTAATCAATTCTAAACGCATACTTACTTGCGTCAATTTTTCTAAACGCAAATCAGCTTCTTCGGGCGAATACCCAAGTGCCAATAAAGTAGCCCAACAAATAATCCCATTCTCAACCGCAGCTTTGTCAATAAACGGAATTAAACACTCTATTTCTTTTTCCTGATAAATTGCCCTGATGTAACTTCTACCTTCAATAGGTTCGATAAAAGAAATTTTCAAATCAGCCGGCAAAGTCATACTCCAAGAGAATTTCTTTTCTCCGGGTAAGTCCGAAATATTTATTCCAGCAACATATTCTGGGGCATAAATAAACAATTCTGTCTGTTTAAAAAGCTTTAGTTTTTCGGCTAGTTTCTCTTCTTTATTCTCAAAACCTTCTGCATGTGCCTCGCCAATATTTGTTAAAATACCTATTGTTGGCTGAATAACTTCTGCCAAACTACCCATTTCTTCTTTCCTAGAAATACCGGCTTCAAATATAGCCAATGTATGTTCTGGCAAAATTTGCCAAACAGATAGTGGTACACCGATTTGCGAATTAAAACTCTTTGGGCTACGAACAATATTAAAATCTGCTGCTAATAATTGATAAAGCCACTCTTTAACAATTGTTTTACCATTACTACCAGTAATGCCAATTACTTTTAAATCATTTGCATTTCTATTGTAAGCTGCCAAGTCTTGTAAGGCCTGCAACACATTATTTACCAATAAAAAGTTGGCATCAGCATACTTTTCGGCATAGCCTAAATCAGAAACAACAAAATTCCGGATACCATTTTGGTAGGCATGGTGTATAAAAGAATGACCATCACGCTGCGCCTTAACCGCAAAAAACAAAGAGCCTTCTGGATCAATTACCGTTCTACTATCAGTTAAAAGCTTTCTAATTACATTATCGGGATGAGGTAAAAAAGATTGCGCTTTTAATATTTTGGCAATGTGTGAGATCGAATATAGTTCTTTGGTCATCAATTAAAAGATAAATGCTTGATTGCTGTTATTTTTTACGAATTTCAGCAATTAATTATGAATAGCCATAAAGATAAGCCACTCATTTTAGATAAAAAAACTGCTTTACTCAAAGCAGAAAGCTGGTGTGCTTACCAAGAGCGCTCTCAACAAGAGACTAGAGATAAGTTATATGAATATGGCTTACATCAAAATGAGGTAGAGGAAGTGATTACAGAATTGATTGTGACCAACTTTTTAAATGAAGAAAGGTTTGCCATGGCTTATGTTTCTGGCAAGGTTAACATCAAAAAATGGGGTAAAATAAAAATTAAACAGGGCTTAAAACTTAAAAAAGTTCCAGATAAACTCATTCAAAAAGCACTAAATAGTATTGATGGTGATAAATATTTGGCCAATTTATTGGCAACTGCCGAGAAAAAATTGAAAGTTTTGAGTGAGAACGAGCCCATAAAAAGGAAATTTAAGCTCATTACGTACCTCCAAAGCAAAGGTTTTGAAAATGATTTAATTTTTGATGTACTGAAAGCCAATAACTTAACTGTATAGTGAAAATTATTATAAAATATTTCTTGACAGGAATATAAATCTGTTTATATTTGCATTCCCAAACGGAAAGAGGGTCTTTAAAAATTTTCTACTGTAAAAGGGAAAACATCGGATGATGTTACCAATGCGAAAGTAGCTCAGTTGGTAGAGCACGACCTTGCCAAGGTCGGGGTCGCGAGTTCGAATCTCGTCTTTCGCTCTAAATGCCTTCCTACCAGGAGGCATTTAATTTTAAAAGCTTTATGCTTTTAAGCTCAGGTTAAGAAGCTGGTAGATACGTCCCGATTAAATCGGGATGCCATCAACAAAGTTTTTCAAATCTATGCTCGGATGGTGGAACTGGTAGACACGCAGGACTTAAAATCCTGTGCCCTCAACAGGCGTGCGGGTTCGATTCCCGCTCCGAGTACAAAACAAAATCGAATAAAAACCTTCCACTTGGAAGGTTTTTTATTTTTATCCCTATTGAGTTATTAAATCATTAACTCATGTATATAACTTATATTCTTCAATCAGAGAAAAGTGGCAGGTTTTATATCGGCCACACAGAAGATATCTCAAAGCGATTATTTAGACATAACAATGGAATGGTTGCTGCTACAAAAAACAAAGGCCCGTGGAAAGTTGTACACATCGAACAATTCGAAACAAAAATTCAGGCTAATCGCCGTGAATTGGAAATTAAATCCAAGAAAAGCAGAACCTACGTCCAGAATTTAATCAGAAATTTAGATGGATCCTAGACACGTCCCGATCTAAGGTCTGGGATGCACTTAACAGGCGTGCCTCGCACAACGGGGCTCCGAGTACAAAACAAATCGAAATAAAAAAGCCATCATTTCTGATGGCTTTTTTATGCATCCGAATCTCCTCTCGGCACATATTTGTTAGTATGGTCTGTGTTATAACCTTACCATTTGAATTCCTAAAAGAAAACAACATAAATTGGGTAAGGTATCAACTAGATATTGAGTGGATTGGTGATAACACCAACCCTAATGTAAAGGCCATAATTATGAATTTTGGATTCTAAGGCTAAAAATATGAGCTATCAATCCCTTCTTTTCTTTCTCAACATATACTTGCCTATTAAATAAAAAACAATAATTAATAATATATAGCATACTATTTGCCATATCGCAACGCCAATCTCAGGCACAAATAAATCCATATTTTAATCTTTTATTTTCGCTAGCGATACTGCTGTTCCTGTTAAATTATCGATATTCATTCTGTAATGTACACCCTGTTTATAGATAGTGCCGATACTCTCAATAATAATGTTCTAGTTTCTAGTTCCATATAAATCTACTTTAATAATATTATAATTTGTATTAATAGTATAAGTATTTTGCGTCCAAGAAATAGAAAGGGTGTTGCGACTGCTGTCAGATCTTACTTCCCATTTACCTAAATTATTCTTGCGAATCTTTACTAACATATCCTCTCCGCAACCTATGAAGGTAATTGTTCTAAAAAAATCCAAACTAAATGCTCCTGATATTAACAAGGGGCACTTAGTTTGAATTAATCTTTATTCTTATAAAAATTGTAATAATTTAAAAAAACTGCGTAAAATTATAAATCTTTAATGCAGTAGCATCTTTTTTAAACTTCAAAAAAATCTCTTTATATACATCAAGGTTTTTTTCTTTAACTCTAATAATTTCATTGTATAATTCTCTTCTGGGCACCTCTATATCAGGATATAATACTCCTTTGGGAATGGCATTACAAATAAAACTTTTTTTATACAATTTGCTATTAGTCTTTGCATCCAATTTTTTTGAAAATGAGAAGTCAATTTCCATAAGACTTTTGTCATAATACCTACAGATGGTATCTGAATCTGCAGGAGAAATTTTAGTAATTGGATATTTTTCAATCCTAATTTTATTTTTTCTCACAACTGTTGCAGGTCTTCCTAATTCATAATCAAAATATTTCAAGTTATTAGGCCCTATCAGCAAATCATTTAAAAGAGAGTCAACTGGAAAGGAAATACCCTTTTCTGTTCGGAATTTATTTAGAGTATATTGCAATCCGATATTATTGTTATCTTTTGTAGCAAATACCATATATGATGTATCTATTTTAACTATTTTCACATCAATTATTTTTCCATTAACATCAAAGGCTGGTTTAGTATATTGCTCAATTTGTGGCACAATATATAGCTTACAGTCTTGTTGGAAAATTATTTCAAATGAATTCCCAATATTATAAATTGACTTAGTATCTAAAGAGAAAGCTTGACCATGTGAATTGAATTCTACAATGGTAATTTTGCTTTCCATGTCTTTCTTTACCGTACAGCCTAGTGAAAAAAGATATACGCAGATTAACAAAAGGTATCTCATACTTTATTAATGTTTCACAAAATTCTTATCCCCTGGAGAATAAATCTTCATCTGTATCTTCAGAAAAATTTAATTCCATTCGCTTTCAAATAATCTTCGAAGTCACCATATTCATCCTTAGCTGCAACATGAAGCTTCCAATGCTTTGCAATTAATTCCCATTCACTCAAAGAAACTTCCCAAATATTCTTGTTGTCAAATTGTTGCAAGTATAGTCGGAAAATTTCTAACTCTTTTTCTAAAAATTCAGGTTCTGCAAGAACGACTGTTGGAAGCTCGTGGACGTAATAATTTATATCCTTAGCAATCCTATTCAGCAATAATGAAAGTGTCTTTTGACTATTATCAAGAGCAAATGATTTTTCAAAAAAATATCTTGCCTCAAAGTATTCTGAAATGTTCAATTCTTTTAAAAAAGTATTTGTGGTTGTATTGTCTGAATAGAAAAACTGCTCAAGTTGTCCGATCCATTTTATATGTTTCGGACTTCCTTTTTGATATTGTTTTTTAAGTACTGGCAGAATAATCTCTTTAAAAAGCGGGTGTTGAATTCTTGTATCTCTGTCAGACACTTCTGTTCCGTTATTAGCAATTATCTTGTCGTCAATCTCTAAAGTCAGGCTACAGATGTGGTCAACAAATATTTTGATTTCTTGTTCGTCCTGTTGTTTTAATAAGGCAATATAATCTACTAAAATTTTATTAGCTGTACGTTTATCACCAGCTATTCTTACTTGGTTGTACCTATCCCAAGTGTCTGTGAGTTTACTATGTGCTACATGATCCATTAGGTAATTCTAACTTATATTCAGGTGAAACTTTAATAGTCAAATAGCTCTTCACATTCAGTAAACTAAGAGCTATGACTTGGTTTTGAGCTTCGCAGGCGTTGTTGATTATCAAATATAATTTATTTTAGTTAATGTTTTACTCGTAATTTACGCAATGGTTCGAACCTTATTGGTGTACAATTCTTAATTCTCTTTAGTAAACAAAAAATAATTTTTCTAACTTTATCAAAATTCAAAACTATGGGACCTCAATCACCAGAAGGCTTACAAACCTTATTAATATTAGCTTCAGTTTGTGTTGTTATTTTAATCACTGCATTTTCTTTTACATTTTTTAGAAAAACAGATACTAGCGATAAAAAACACTAAATTTAAGGCCTTTGTGCCTTAATCAAACTACAGAATCCAACTTATCGATGTTAACATCGATATTATAACATAAAAGTATGTCTAATAGCAGGCATACTTTTAAATTTTCCTTCCCTAAACAGCTTCCCTTTTCTGTATTTTTGATTTACCTATAAGTTCAAATTCTAACCAATCATTCCATGAAGAAAATTTTCATCATTGCATTTCTATCGCTATTCCTTTCAAATATTGTTAATGCTCAACAACTTAAATCGCCAAATGGCAATTTAACAATGACATTTTCTTTATCAAACGATGGCACTCCCAATTATAAATTAGCTTATAAAAACAAAGAGGTAATTAAAAGCAGCAAGCTTGGTTTGGAGTTAAAAAATGATAAAAACTCTTTATTGAATAATTTTAGCATTATAGATACTAAAACAGCATCTTTTGATGAAAACTGGACACCAGTTTGGGGAGAGGTAAAAACAATACGTAACCATTACAATGAATTGGCGGTTACTTTAAGTCAAGCAACAACAAACAGACAAGTAATTATTCGTTTCAGACTGTTTGACGAAGGTTTAGGATTTAGATATGAATTCCCTGCACAAAAAAACCTAACCTATTTTGTAATTAAAGAAGAGAAAACTCAGTTCACTATGGCTGGAGATCATACGGCCTATTGGATTGCTGGCGACTATGACACGCAAGAATATGACTTTACAACTTCTAAATTATCAGAGATCAGAGGTTTAAATGCAAAGGCAATCACCGCTAATTTATCCCAAACTTCTTTTTCTCCAACAGGAGTGCAAACCTCTTTAATGATGAAAACTGACAATGGTTTGTACATCAATTTACATGAAGCTGCTCTGATCAATTATCCGGCTATGCACTTGAACTTGGATGATAAAAATATGATTTTCGAATCTTGGTTAACACCAGATATGAAAGGTGATAAAGGTTACATGCAAGCACCAAGCACTACCCCTTGGCGAACCATTATGGTAAGCGACGATGCCCGTGAGATTTTAGCATCCAAAATGACTTACAACTTAAATGAGCCAAATAAAATTAAAGATACCTCATGGATTAAACCTGTAAAATACGTTGGTGTATGGTGGGAAATGATTACCGGAAAAAGTTCTTGGGCTTATACAGATGATTATCCTTCTGTAGAGTTAGGTATAACTGATTATACCAAAGCAAAACCAAATGGCAAACACGGAGCTAATACAGCAAACGTAAAAAAATACATTGATTTTGCAGCTCAGAATGGTTTTGATGCTGTATTGGTAGAAGGTTGGAATATTGGTTGGGAAGATTGGTATGGCAACTCCAAAGATTATGTTTTTGATTTTGTAACTCCCTATCCAGATTTCAATGTACAAGATATTAGAGATTATGCGAAAGCTAAAGGCATCAAAATGATTATGCATCATGAAACTTCTTCTTCTGTAAGAAATTATGAACGTCATTTAGATACTGCCTATAAATTTATGAAGGCAAATGGTTATGATGCTGTTAAAAGTGGTTATGTGGGTAATATTTTGCCAAGAGGTGAAAATCATTATAGTCAATGGATTGTTAACCATTATCAATACGCATTGGAAGAGGCTGTTAAATATAAAATTATGGTTAATGCCCACGAAGCTGTTAGGCCAACAGGTATTGCCCGTACTTACCCTAACTTAATTGGAAACGAATCTGCTAGAGGAACAGAATATCAGGCATTTGGCGGGTCTAAAGCTAATCATGTTACTATCTTACCTTTCACTCGTTTGCAAGGCGGACCAATGGATTATACTCCAGGTATTTTCGAAATGGATATTAGTAAGCTTAACCCTGGCAATAATTCTCATGTGAATAGCACTTTAGCTAATCAATTGGCTTTGTATTTAACCATGTATAGTCCTTTGCAAATGGCAGCAGATTTGCCAGAAAACTATAACAGATTTGCTGATGCATTTCAGTTTATTAAAGATGTAGCGATTGATTGGGATGATAGTAAATATATCGAAGCTGAGCCTGGTCAATATGTTACAGTTGCTCGTAAAGCAAAAGGCACAGGTAAATGGTTTTTAGGAAGTGTAAATGGAGAAACCCAACGCAACTCTAACATTGTGCTTGATTTTTTAGAAACGAGCAAAAAATACACAGCAACTATTTATGCTGATGCAAAAGATGCACATTATAAAACAAATCCTCAAGCTTATAACATTCGGAAAGTAGTGGTAACTAATAAAACCAAATTGTCAACATTCTGTGCACCTGGCGGAGGTTATGCAATTAGTTTTATAGAAAATAAATAGTTTTATGCTCATCGGCATTGCGAGGAACGAAGCAATCTCCTTTTTGTTTTTAAAAAAGTAAAAGCAGCAAGGACGATCAAATCACCTTGTGACGTTGAGCCTGTCGAAACGACTTAGTAAGTATTAAAAGTCCTTCGACAAGCTCAGGATGACAAATCTTATAAAGGATATATTATATCTATATTTCTTAGTAGTACATCATACCACATTGTCACGTTGAGCCTGTCGAAACGCCTTTAACAACTATCCTTCGACAAGCTCAGGATGACAACTTATAATTAATAATGTCACGTTGAGCCTGTCAAAACGCCCTAGTAAGTATTTGACAAGTCATGATGACAAAGTAACAACACATCATTTCAACTCCTGCATATTATCTTTCAAATTCGCATCTAATAAATAAGCATAAGGATCAAGTGCAATGGTTTTTGGTTTTTGATCTACAACTATATTCAGTTTAGTTTGCAATTTATTAATTCGATGTTTTTGAAAGTAAGTTGGTTTAGCATATCTATTCAATTCTAATTGCGCTTTACTAAAAAAGGCAATATCAATGTCCATATCTGGTGTAAGCAATGTTTTATCACCTTGTTTATGCTTACCCCCATTGATTTGTAAATCGATACTAAATTTTCCATTCACTAAACGTTTACATGCTAAAACTTTAAGCTTAAGGTCATAATCTACAACTTCATTAAAACTTTCATCTATAAACTTTTTATCCTTCTCTGGTGCCAGATTAAGTATGGTTCCTATTAAATCCTGTGTAACTGCTCTTTGGTGTGGATTTGCATGGGTTGCTATTAGTTTACTTAATGCTCCATTCACTACCTCTTCTCCTAAGGCCTCTTTAACCCCATACATCACTAATCCACCTTTTTGGTAATGAACATGATTTTGCCCATAAGTTTTTGCCAAAGGCAGCTCTTTTTCATTGGGATTGCGATAAGCAAAATAAAGGTTATTGTCGTCTTTTAAATAATCACTCAGGTACATTTTACCAAAATTCTTTTCTAAAAGCATAGCCTCTGTGTATTTGGCTAATGATTCAGTAAGCATAGCATAACCCATTGCATCAGCCGGAGCTAAACTATTTGCCCACCATTGGTGTGCTATTTCATGAGTAGTAATTGCATAACTCTGATTTACCTTATGTTCATCTCTGAAATCAGTGAGGTAATTAATTCTTTCTGCATTAAATACTACGCCAGGATAAGCAGTTGCTGCACCTTTATAATGAGGTATTTCTGCAAGCGTAAACTGTTTTAATGGATAAGCACTAAAATTGGTATTCCCATAATCTAAAGCATCCTTTATAGCCTTAAACATAGTTTTAACATTGTATTCATGACCTAACTGATAATAAACACTTAAGGTTAAACCTTTATAATTTTCCTTTTTGAGTTGATATTTTGCAGAACTCAAAGCAAACATAAAATTGATGGGGACTGTAGTTTTATATTTGAAATAGCTTCTATCATTCGCTTTCCATGATTTTTGCAACGTTCCAACAGTAACAACTTGCTGATCTGATGCTGTAGAAATAGTGGTTTCTAAATCAATTAAATGGTATTTTAAATCTATTTCTTTTGAAATTTGATACGAAGGCAAACCCTCTTTTTTCCTCAATTTATTATCATCAATTTCTAAGTTTGGATTATAACCAAAATGTGGAACAAATTTCTCTAATTCAATATATGCTCCATTAGATACAACCGAGTTTTCAGTATCAAATGGTACAAAACCAGATCTAATTACGCTCAGAGAGAAATCCATTTTCAGCTCTTCAACAGGTTTTAGTGGTGTCTTTAAATCAATAAACTGTTGATTAAAAGTCTTATCTATTGGATGTGCTGTAGCATTTGGAATTCTAATTTCGAAACTATTAACCGCTTGATGTAAGGTGACCCATAATTTAGCAATTGGCTTATTGGTTTCATTCTTCAATTGATAAGTTCCTTTTACTTCATACCTGTTTTCATCTGTAAACAAATCAACTGTAGTTTTAATAGATTTTATAATAGGCTGGGGCAGTTTATCAAATGCTTTATACTTCTTTTCATAGTTAATATTCCAATCTAATGCTTCTTGCTTGCTTTTATAATTACCAATTACATTAGTTTGTTGATAGATAAATGCAGCACATGATATCCAAATTACAACCCCAACTAATGCAATAAACTTTAGTTTATAAACAGACCTTGGTAATGATTTTAAACGATCTAAAAACGTTAACTGTAAACTGCCTTGCCACATTCCTATTGTTAAAACAGAAAGTACAACCGCAAAGCCAGACCAGTACAACATATACCAATTAAAAGCTTTTGCATAGTGCCCAAAACCATTAAAGTATGAAAATTGAAGATCTGGCACCGATGCAAATCTTAATAAAAAATGTTCTATACCTAGTCTAGTTGAGAAAGCGCATGCAAAAACAACAACCATACTTAACAGCATCCCTAAGTATTTGTTAGTGACTAAATTTTGGATAAAAACAATAAGTACAATAAATAACAACAGTGCAAATGCACTGTAATAATAAAGTGAAAGATATTTAGCTATTTCAATCTCAAAATAACCATTAAATATTTGCAGGCTAATACCTATTAAAATATTTGCGCTCACTAATGAAATTACCAGTACAGCTAATGTTAAACACTTTGCTCCCCATAAAACTGTGGTGTTAACTGGTGTACTGTAAATTAAAGATTGAATATTTGACGTTCGTTCTCTGTTAATTAACTCCGCAGCATAAAAAACAAGCAAGATCAATGCGAATTTCATAGCTCTCATTTCTTCTATAATTGCACCTGTTGTAGGATAAAACTTAATCCCATATGCACCGTAAAGAATAGTATCTTTTAGTTCTATGGCAAAAATGAATATCCATAACAACATCATTACCATAAAAGGAATATGTTTAAATAAGGAAATAACTTCTAATTTAAACTGAGATTTAAACGAAGAGAAAGCATAAGCCAATCCTTTTGGAAAAACATTAAAATGCCTAAACGGAATAAGCTTAGCTGAAATTTTAGCTTGTTTTTTCTGTTTCTGTTGACTTTGACTCTGTAGCCTAAAATTGAAAAATCTATAACTTATGGTGATAATTAGCGCACTAAATCCCAACCAAAGTAAACGATTAAATAAAAATATACCTTTAACTGGAAAAAGGTGTTGGTTTCTTTGTAAATCCGTCCAGCTGCGTGTTTCACTAAAAAAAGAAGCCAAACCAAATGGGTCAATTAAAAATGGTAAAATACCTGGGTCGTTAACTTTTACCGAGGTTGCCAATAGTGGCGAATTACCAAGAATGGAAGCCGCCATGTATAAAATATAAAGTGATACCCCAGCAACATAAATTGCTCTTACATTTTTGGTTAACACAGCTGTGCAAAAAATTAAACTACAAGCAAACAATACGTTAGGTAAACCAAAAACTAACAATGGATGTAGATAATTAAGGAGATTGAATGTTCCTAGTTCACTGCCATCAACAAATAAAGTTCCAATATATATGCCTAGAATGGCACAAACCAATAAAGTAAAAACAGTGAGCAATAAACCTAAAAATCTTACAAAAAAATAAGCTTTCTTGGTAATTGAAGTGGTATACAATACCGAATCCATTTTATAAATGGTATCTCTTAATACTACATTAGCACAGCATAGTGTACCGGCAAAAATGGTTAACAAAGAGAACAGTGCTATAATATTGGTAATTACATATGGGGAATCTCTATGAACCTCACTCCCACCGAAACCACCATTAACTGCAGAAAAGCAACCCAAAATTAGAAATAAGGTAGCAGCGATTATAAAAGAAAGCTGGGTGAAATGATACCTAAGTTCAAACTTAAACATAGCGCCTAGCATGACACTCCCTCCTTTTGTCTATTTTGTTCGCCAAATAAAGCAGAGAAATAGACTTCTTCTAAGCTAGGGTAAAATGGCTTAAATCCTTCCTCAGGATTAACATCTGCCAATATAAATAGTTGAGTTTTACCTGCAACTATGCGGGTAGAAATTACATGATATACTGAGGAATATTTAGCTAGGTTGGATTTCTGTATTTCTTTACACCAAATTTTTCCATTTAATTTTTCCGTTAAATCCGATGGTCTGCCTTGCAGAATAAGTTTACCATTTGCCAATACAGCCATTTCTGGACAAAGGTCATTTACATCTTCAACAATATGTGTAGAAAGCATCACTACTCTTTGTTCACCTATTTCATTAAGCAAATCATGAAAACGATTTCGCTCTTTTGGGTCTAATCCTGCTGTAGGTTCATCAACAATAATTAATTGTGGATTGCCCAATAAAGCTTGTGCAATTCCAAATCGTTGCCTCATTCCGCCAGAAAATGTGCTTACCGATCTCTTTCTAACTTCATATAGATTAGTTTGTTGCAATAAAGAACTCACCTGTTCTTTACGTTCATCTTTATTTTGTAGTCCCTTTAAAATGGCAATGTGATTCAATAATTCAGTTGCTGATATTTTAGGGTAAACACCAAAATCTTGAGGTAAATACCCCAATTGGGTGCGCATTTCTTGTGGATTTTTAATGATATCATTTCCATCAAATTCCACACTTCCACTATCTGGTAATTGTAAAGTGGCAAGCGTACGCATCAATGAAGATTTACCTGCACCGTTTGGACCAAGCAAGCCAAACATCCCATTCGATATTGTTAAAGAAACATTATCTAGTGCTTTTACACCATTTTGATAACACTTACTAAGGTTTTGTATTTTAAGTCTTCCCATATCATTTTAAATAAGATGGGGCAATAATAGTTCAGTTCTTTTAGCTGAATAAATTAATGTGACGAAAGGGTACAAACTAGTGACGAAAGATCATAATATGCATTACCTAATGCGCAAAACGCTATTCTATGCCTTTCATCACTAAAAACTCTACTTTCATCATTAAGATTTTTGGTTGTAGATAATTTGTTGTTCTTTTAGAGCTTGTTTAATAGAGTTACAAATTATTATATGTCAGTCTGAGCTTGTCGAAGACCCCATGTGCAAATCTTTCAACACACTCCGGATAATAATTGATTCTGTTTTATTTATTTAAATTATGTTAAGCAAAAAAATCAATCTAAATTTTTTATTCAAACATCAAGATTTCTTGATTACCATTGGTTTAATACTCTGGTTTTCAATTTACAATGTATTAGAAATTGGTGGTCAAATTTGGACTGTTTATATCTCATCAATCGTTTCAATAGCTATTTGTTTATTGCCAGTCCTTGTTTTTTCATTTTATAAAGTACAGTTGAAAACCAAATTAAGTAAAGACAAATACTTACTTTATTGGCTACTTTGCTTTTTACTCTTATTACCAGTATTCACATTTGTTTGTGCTTATTTTGAATTGGGCAATTTTGACTCTTTTATATTTATTTCTGCAGCAATATGTGCTTTCTTGTTAGAAATATTGCTTGGTGCTAATCATTATTATCGAAAAAAAGTTCAGCATATTAAATGGATCAAAAAGATCGGGTTAGAAAACTCCGTTCTCATTACAATTGTACTGCTTTCAATTACCATCTCCGTTATGGCGGTTTCTAGTTTAAACAATCCAGCATACGATAAAAAAGACAATTTATTGATAGGTTTTGAACTGAGCCCTGAAAAATTGGGAGAAAATTTCGGGTTGTTTATAGGGTTTTTCATCCAATTTCTAGTGATGTATTTATGTGGATACTTACTTTTTTTGATTAATAATCGTTTTTTGGTTTCTAAAATATTAAAGGAAAAGGGGCTTTTAATTTACCTTTTAAGTCTTGCCACTACTATAGCAATTTTATATCCATTACTGGCTCAGTTCTTAATCTCATTGCCCATTAATAATGTGTTTGGGAGAGATATTTTTGGAGAAAACCCTTTCGACACAGAAAATGCAGTAGGCGCAATAGCCATTATGCTAATCAGTTTACCTATTGTTTTGGCCTTACAATGGGGCAAACAAAACAATCAGATCTTATCTTTAGAAAAAGAAAAATCACAAAGCGAATTAGACTTATTGAAACAACAACTCAATCCACATTTCTTTTTCAATACGCTGAATAATCTTTATGCATTGAGTTTACAGAAATCTGAAAAAACCTCAGAAAGTATCCTGCAATTATCAGAGTTGATGCGTTACACCATTTACAAGGGGCAAGAAAAAACCGTTCCATTAACTCAAGAACTAAAATATTTAGAAGATTACATTCAGCTGCAACAAATCCGTTTAAAAAAACCTTTAAGTTTTAAGTTTGAGCAACAAATTACCAATCCAAATGTAAATATTGCTCCTCTTTTATTGATTGTATTTATAGAAAATGCTTTTAAACATGGAATTGAGCTAGCTGAGGACTCTGCCTATTTAAATTTATCAATCATTAGTAATGATAAAGAACTTTACTTTAGCTGCGAGAATTCTTTTGATGCTGAAGAAATTAGTGAAACCAAAGGCATCGGAATAGATAATTTAAAGAAAAGATTAGATTTGTTATATCCCAATAAACATACTTTGAAGTTCACTTCGGTTAACAATATTTTTAAAGGAGAATTAAACCTCGAATTAGCATGAGCCTACGCTGTTTAATTATTGATGACGAACCTTTAGCACATGATGTAATAGTAGAATACATTAAAGATGTACCCTTTTTAATAAATATTGGTCATTGCTATCGTGCAACAGAGGCTCTTGATTTTTTGAGCAACCATGAAATTGACCTGATCTTTTTAGACATTAGGATGCCGAAGTTAAGTGGCTTAGATTTTTTAAGAACCCTGCAACATAAACCGATTGTAATTATTACCTCAGCCTTTGAGGAATATGCGCTAGAAAGCTTTGATTTAGCTGTTTGTGATTATTTATTAAAGCCTTTTAGGTTCGATAGATTTCTAAAAGCGGTGAATAGGGCATTAGAAATTCACAATTTGAAAAATCCAAATGAAAAACCTACAAATGGATTGCAAAACCTGATTGTTGAAGAAGAGCAAATTACCATCAAAGCTGATAAAAAGCATATTTTAATCAATGTAAACGAAATATACTTTTTAGAAAGTTTGGGTAATTACGTAAAAGTTTGGCAAGACAATAGCTTTTTACTTACACCTAGAACATTGAGCAGTTTTGAGGAACAACTTTCTAATGCTTTATTTATCCGAGTTCATAAATCTTTTATCTTAAATAAAAAATATCTGCGCTATATAGAAGGTAATATGATTTTCCTAAAAAATGGTCAGCAAGTACCAATTGGAAAAAATTACAGGCCTTTTATCAAGCAGTTGCTAGACATTGAAGAGTAAACAACTAAGCCCTTATTCTTTCGAATAAGGGCCTAATTGCATCAATCAAACTTAAATCCTTAAAAGATTACTTCCAACCACCACCTAAGGCACGATATAAATTAACTACAGCTTGTAATTTTTGTAATTTATCGCTTACGCTGCTTAATTGAGCCGCTAGTAAGCTTTGCTCAGATGTTAACACATCAGTATAATTTGTGGCAGAACTGTAACGTAATAATTCTTGCGTAAAATCAACTGCTTTGGTTAAAGAAGCAATTTGTTTAGCTCTTGTAGTTTCTTTTTCTGTTGCAGTTTGGTAAGCGTATAAAGCATTAGAAACTTCTTGACCACTGGTTAAAAGCGTTTGTTGAAAAGTGTAAAATGCCTGTTGCTGTTGTGCTTGTGCAGTTGTTAAACGAGCTTTATTTTGTCCTTTCGCAAAAATTGGTTGGGTTAGACCCCCAACTAGGTTATAAAATACAGAATTGCTAAAGAAATCTTTCAATTGCAGAGAAGATAGACCACCACTCGCCGTTAATGTTAAAGCAGGATAAAAATAGGTTTTAGCTACATTTGTATTTTCAAAAGCAGCTCTAAAACTAAATTCAGCAGCTTGTACGTCTGGTCTATTTTGCAATAATTGAGCAGAAACTCCAGTTTGTAAATTGCTATAGGCAGATTGACTGTCTAAATCAGAACGAAGAATACTTCCTGGTGTTCTAGCTAATAAAATGTTTAAGGCATTTTCAGTTTCTCTAATGCTTCTTTTCAAATCAGGTATGGTAACTTCTGCAGCATATAAATTTGCTTCACTTTGTACCACAGCAGCTCCATTAACTTTAGCCCCTTCTTTTAGGGCTTTCATGGTTTCTACATTATTGGTTCTGCTTTTTATGGTTTGCAAAGTAATTGCCAACTGCTTATCTAAGGCCAATAGATTGTAATAAGTATTCGCAATGTTAGCGATTAACTGGGTTTGAACTGCTCTTTTTGCAGCATCAGTTTGTAGCAAACTTGCATAAGCAGAACGTTTTGCACTGCTTAATTTTCCCCAAATATCAGCCTCCCAACTTGTGCTCAATTGTGCTCTATACGTTTGTGTTTCGAGATTAATATTTACACCGGCAGGAAAGTTTAATGCTGCCTTAGATTGTTTTGCATCCGTTACCGATAAATCGCCTTGTAAGCTCGGCAATAATGCCGATTTGCTTTGTTGTAAAGTTGCTTGTGCAATTTTAATACGCTCAATTGCCTGTTTTAAATCTAAATTTTCATTTAAGCCCTGTTGTATTATAGTTTGCAACTTGGCATCTGTGAACAAATTTTTCCAGGGTAAATCTGCAATTGTTGTACTATCTGTTGTTTGCTGATCACGGTATAAATTCTCAGCTGTAACCTTTGGGCGTTCGTATTTTTGAGTTACGCAAGCACTTAAAGTTAATACAGCAAAGCCGATTATAAAAAGTGAATGTTTATATATTAATTTCATGTGTTTAATTATTAATGTTCGCGGTTATCAACTTCCGGAAATTCTAATGTTGGTTCTAAATCTACACGTTCATCAAAAGGAGATTTATTACTTATTTTCTCTTGTAAGGTTTGAAAAATGATAAACAGCGCAGGAATTACAAAAATTCCGAAAATTGTACCAATAAACATTCCTCCTACAGCACCTGTACCAATGGATTTATTTCCCGCAGCACCAACTCCTGTTGAAAGCATTAATGGCAATAAGCCCAATATAAATGCAAATGAAGTCATTAAAATAGGACGTAAACGAGCTGTTGCACCCTCTATTGCGGCATTAACAATCGTCATCCCCTTTTTCCTTCTATCTATAGCAAATTCTACAATTAAAATTGCATTCTTAGCCAGCAAACCAACGAGCATAATCAAAGTGATTTGTGTATAAATGTTATTATCAACTCCAAATATTTTGTCGAAAATAAAAACACCAGCTAATCCGATCGGTAAAGAGATTAACACTGCTAATGGCAAAATATAACTTTCATACTGTGCAGCAAGTAAGAAATAAACAAAAATTACACAGAGTAAAAAGATAAAAATAGTCTGATTACCGCCTGCCATTTCTTCACGTGATAAACCTGAGAATTCATAGCCATAGCCTGCTGGTAAATGTAATGCAGCTTCTTCTTGCACTGCTTTTAAAGCATCACCAGAACTAAAACCTGGTTTTGGTGCACCAGTTACGGCTATAGAAGTATATAAGTTAAAACGCGAGATTGCTTGCGGACCATAAACTTTTTCTAGGTTAATAAATTCGCTTACTGGAGCCATAACTCCCTTAGCATTACGAACAAATATGCTATTTAAACCTTCTTGGTTAGCACGATATTGTGCATCTGCCTGATACATTACCCTAAACTGCTTGCCAAATTTATTAAAGTTAGAAGCATAAACTCCACCATAATAACCTTGTAATACACTTAAAACATCAGTAACTGTTAAACCAGCTTGTTTAATTTTAGCCACATTTACATCTATTTGATATTGAGGAAAATTAGGATTAAATGAGGTTGATGCATATTGAATTTCTGGACGTTTTGATAGTGCAGCCAAAAAAGCATTTCCTACTTGATTAAAAGTATTAATATCACCTCCAGTTTTGTCTTGCAATTGGAATTCAAAACCTCCACTTGTACCAAAACCTTGAATAGTAGGTGGTGCAAAGAAAATAATTTTAGCTCCTTTAATACCTGCAGTTTTAGCAAATAACTCTCCAATAATAGCTTTAACATCTCTTTCTCGTTCATTCCATGGTTTTAAACGAGAAATTACCATACCATAAGAACTACCCGAGCCACTTATCATACTTCTTCCTACAATTCTTAAGGCGCTATTAACTTCCGGAATATCCCTTACAATTTTATCTATTTTGGTAATAATTACATTGGTTTCTTCTTGCGAAGTTCCTGCTGGTAAGGAGATATCAGACATAATTACACCCAAATCTTCATTTGGCACAAAACCTTTTGGGGTGGTATTCATCGTCCAGATTAAAATACCTGTAAATATTAAAATACCCAGCCCAGCAACCCATTTTTTATGAGATAAGAACGAAACCGATTTCTTATAACGGTTGGTCATTAAATCAAATGAGGTGTTAAAACCTACATAAAAACGTTGTAAAAAATTCTTCGGCTTTTCATGATCTTCTTTATGAGGTTTTAATAATAATGCACATAAGGCCGGACTTAACGTTAATGCATTAATGGCTGATAGAATAATTGCGATAGCCAACGTTAAACCAAACTGTTTATAAAACACCCCTGAAGAACCCTGGATAAAACTTACCGGAATAAAAACTGCAGCCATAACCAAAGTAATAGAAATTATTGCTCCCGTAATATCCTCCATCGCATCTACTGTTGCTTTTTTGGCCGATTTATAACCATGATCTAACTTGGCGTGTACCGCCTCGACGACCACAATAGCATCATCTACCACAATACCGATAGCTAGTACCAATGCAAATAAGGTTAACAAGTTAATGGTAAAACCAAAAAGGCTAAGGAAGAAAAATGTACCAATAATTGCTACGGGAACTGAAATTGCTGGGATTAATGTAGAACGAAAATCTTGAAGGAATATAAATACTACAATAAATACCAAAATGAAGGCTTCTATTAATGTATGTATTACTTTTTCAATAGAGGCATCTAAAAAATCATTCACATTCACTAAAGGGGTATAATGAATTCCTTTAGGGAAGGATTTTGAAGCTTCTTCTAGGGTTTTAATTGAGTTTTCAATTACTTCTTTTGCGTTAGAACCAGCGGTTTGGTTAATGGCAATACCTATACTAGAATTTCCATTATATTTTGAGGTACTTGCATAACTTAATGCACCCAGTTCTATACGGGCAATATCTTTTAAACGGAGCATTTGTCCGTTTGCATCTGCTTTGATAATAATATTGCTAAAATCATCCTCGCTTTTTAGCCTTCCTGTATATTTTATGGTATACTGAAAAGATTGATCTCCTTGTTCACCAAACTGACCAGGAGCAGCTTCTACATTTTGTTCTGCTAATGCTGCATTTACATCGGTTGGAATTAAGCCATAGGTAGCCATTACATCTGGCTTAAGCCAGATCCTCATGCTATAATCCATTTGTCCGAATGAACTTGCATCACCAACCCCAGTAATCCTTTTTATTTGTGGAATGATGTTGATATTAGCATAGTTCTGCAAAAACTTTTGGTCGTAACTAGGATTATCACTATGGATAACAAAAATTAAAACATTACTTGCTTGTCTTTTAGCTGTAACTACCCCAGAACGTGTAACTTCTGCTGGTAATAAACTACTTGCCCTTGCCACTCTGTTTTGCACATTTACAGCCGCTAAATCTGCATTTGTACCTAATTTAAAATTTACGGTAATTGTTGCAGATCCATCATTATTAGCGCTAGAAGTCATATAAGTCATGTCTTCTACCCCATTAATTTGTTCTTCGAGCGGTATAACCACACTGTTCATCACCACATCGGCATTTGCACCTTGGTAAGAGGCAGATACCTGTACCGTTGGCGGAGCTATTTCTGGATACTGAGAAACTGGCAATGTAATAAGCCCCAGTATACCAAGTATTACTATGATAATTGATATTACAGTTGATAAAACTGGTCTATCTATAAATTTCTTAAACATATAATTGATTTACAATTTTAGAATTACGATTTACGATTGCTTACTTTAATTTCAGCATAAACTGAATCAGCGTTTAACTCTTGAGGTTTAATTTTGGTTTTATCTTTTAAAGATTGGAAACCTTCTAGAACCACTTTATCGCCAGCCTTAAGCCCTTGTGTAACTACATAAAATTTCCCTTTCGTAACTCTCATTACTTCAATTGGTGTAGTCATCACTTTAGCAGAATCTCCTAAAACGTAAACAAATTTCTTTCCCTGTAGATCTGTAGTAGATTTTTGAGGAATTAAGATTACATCATTAATGTGTTGAGGTATACGAACCATTGCACTTGCACCATTTTTTAATATAGAATTTGCATTAGGAAAGGTTGCTCGCAAACTTGCAGATCCAGTACTTGTATTGATTTGTCCGTTAATTGATTCTATTTTCCCATTTTGAGCATATACATTTCCATCGGCTAATATTAAACTAACAGCAGGAATGTTTCTCATTTGTTCAGCTAAATTTTTTCCCTTGTAAGTATTCGAAAAATCTAATAGCTGTTTTTCATTTAAAGAGAAATAAGCATAAACTTTAGCCGTATTTGAAATTGTAGTTAAAGGTAATGCACTGGTGCCACTCACCAAACTTCCTGCTTTAAAAGGCAAACTACCTACAACTCCATCAACTGGACTTGTAATTCTGGTATAGCCTAAATTAACTTTTGCATTAACTAAAGCTGCTTTTGCCTGTGCTAATGCCGCCCTTCTACTCTGTAAAGTTAATTGAGCAGATTCTAATTCATATTTACTAATGATATCTTTATCTACAAGAGGTTTAGTTTTATTTACTTGTAATTGAGCTGCATTTACATCAGCTTCTGCGCTACTAATAGCAGCACTAGCAGTTCTAACCTGTTGCTCATATTGAGGTGCATTAATTGTAAACAACAATTGACCTTTTTTAACAACCGCACCTTCATCAACAAGAATTCTTTCAATATAGCCATCAACTTTTGGCCTAATATCTACATTCTGTATCCCTTGTATAACTGCAGGATAATCTGAATCAAGTGTGGTAGCTTGTGTACTTACTGCAAAAACCGGATATGGTTGTGGCATTGCTGCCATTGCAGCTGCTTGTGCAGCCTTTTCATCCTTGCCACCGCAAGAAGCTAGTAGGGCTCCAAGAAATAAAATTAGGGATAATTGGATTGTTGTTTTCATTTTATGTTGGGGTTACTTTTGTGTTTAATAGCTAATTATTGGTATATCATTTCGAAGATTAGTTTTTTTCTATCTTTCATTAATTTCAAATACTCTGCATCGTTAACATTATATATTGATTTGTTAAGACAATTGGTAATTAGTGGATAAGCCATCAGGGCGAATAAATTCATGCAAAACTGACGAGGATCCATCTTCTTGATCTTTCCCTTTTCCATCTCTGCACTTATTTCCTTTAAAAAAGCTTTCACCCTTATTTTCTTTTCTTCCGGAACAACTTTATCACCTCTATTTAATTCAGTTACCACATACATTTCTCGATAAGGGAATTTCATCGCCTGATCCATAAATACGGTGATCAATTGTTCTAATTTTTCTTTAAATTCTAATTTTGCAGAAAAAACAGTATCCATTACTGCCGACATTTCTGCCCTTGCTTCGGTTGCTACTTGTTCAAATAATATATCCCTAGATCTAAAATAATAGTTTAGCAATGTTCTATTTACTCCTGCCGCATCGGCAATATCTTGAGTTGTTGCATGTAATTTTCCCTCAGAAAAAAAGATGCGTTTTGCCGTATCTTTAATTAACTGTTCTGTACCTGTATCTCTCTGCCCCATTTACAATTATGTTTAACATTTTTGTTAAACGACAAAAGTAGAGATATGTTTGAATTGAAAAAGATTCTATCGAAAATGTAGCTGATTTATGACAATAAGTTGATAAAGGATCATACTTGTGGGCACACAACGTCATTCCCGCGTAGGCGGGAATCTTAAAGCGATAGAAATTGTGATTTGCATTACAATAACCAATCGAGTTAGGTATGATGAGCTAGTAATAGAAGTACAAGAAATATTTCAAGCCGACTTGCAAATCAAGAAATTTATTTTTTTGCGATAACGAAAGAGAAAATCTACCAAATTAATTGATAGATGTTACCTTTATTTCCTGTGAGTAAAACAAGATTACCTTTTTTTGCCTTTTGTAAAGCATTAAAATTTTGCGTTGAAATATTAGACCAGGTGTTGCCTCCATCTAACGAATAATCGGTTCCTGAAGAACCTGTTGCAAAACAAATTTTATCGCTAAAGTATTCTACCGCAGAGCGATAACCCAATACTGGTTTCAATGGTTTTTCCCAAGTTTTGCCACCATTTTTAGTCACTAAAACATTGTTGGTACTTTCTTTATCCTTTAAATAATTACCACCAACAACAATTCCATTTTTAGCATCATAAAAAGCTATAGAAAATGGACCAGTGCTACTTTCTCCTTGTATAATTGGGCAAGGATAAACTTTCCATTTATTGCCATAATTACTCGAATAATAAATATTTGATGTAGAACCTCCGCTTGCTACCCAAACTTTACCCTCTGGAGCTGTTCTTATGGTTGTTCCACTTGCAGCAAAACCAGCTTCTCCAACTTTAAGCTCTTGCTTTAATTTTGAAGAAATATCTTGCCAACTCAAGCCACCATCTGATGTTTTTAGAAGTTGCATTTTATTATGAATAGGATCACCAAAAATTATCCCTTCCTGATTATTCCAAAATGCCATTCCATCTAAAAATATTGCTGAATCGGTATTTTTATATACCTGCGACCAGTTCTTACCCCCATCATTTGTGGTTAAAATATAAGCTGGCGAACCTGCATTTACTATAATTGCTTTTAGCTTATCAAATGCTTCAATGTCTCTAAAATCTAGTTTTTCGTAACCTTTGGGTTGCATCCATTCCCATGTTTTACCTCCATCTAATGTTTTACCCACATACCCATTATTACCACTAACCCAGGCAACAGAGTCTGAAAGAACCGATAAACCACGCATACTTATATTTTTACCAGTAGCTAATTGCTTTAGTGTAAAATTTTGTGCAAAGCTGATGATTGGAAAAAGTAGTAGCGATAGGATGATGCTTTTTTTCATAGTTGGGGATATTATTTTAGTAAATAGCATGGCGTAAGAAAGTTTATTTTACCCTCTTCCAAATCTCTGTTCTACCAATTAGCGAAATACCGATATAGCCTCTCATGTTCAATTGATTTAATCCTACCAGGGTTATGTTACCACTATATATTTTACCAGTTTTAGGGTCATAAACTTTACCATCAACATATTTGCCATCCTCAAAAACAAAATCTCTAACAATCTCTAAACCTATAATTGGTTTAGCTCTTAAGCCAGCATTTGGGTTCTTAACGTCAGTTTTAGGTTTTCCTTTTTCATCATTTGGCTCTTTAATCCAGCTTAATTTACCATAGAATTTATCGCCTTTTTTAAAAACTTCTATTTGGCCTTCGCCTGTAGAATTAAGCCATTTTCCTAAAATATCATCTTTTTTTTGTGCAAACGCTGTTGATGTAAACGCAATAAATAAAAACAAGGAAACTAATTTCTTTAACATATCAATAGGTTAATGTGTTTTCTAAAGTTAACAATTACGTTTCTAAAAAGAAATTTCATTCCTAAGATGAATAGAAAATGACATTATTCTATAATAAAAAATTACTTATTGATAAATGGAGTAACTACAGGTTGAAAATCATCAACCAAAATTTCGGCATGAAATCCATTTTGCTTTAGCAGTGAGATAATCGGTTCAGCCATTACCGAACCTGTCAGGTATTCGACCCTTAAAATAAGGTCACAATCCTCTAAATCGAAATTTGCAATATAACCATCAAAATTTTCTTGTATCTGTACAATTAGCGCTTTTGCATCTTCGCAGTTTTTTACATCTGTTTTAAAAACTTCGACCATATTATTTATTGTTTAAATAAGCCTATTAACCGCTAGATAAGTTCATTATTTAGATGGTTAATAGGTTAAATCGTTACAAGATTTTGTGTTTTCCTTTTAGCCGCTTTAAGATTTATTGTTTTTACCATCATATTCAGCATTATAACTGATCATCCATTGCGTTCCATATTTATCAGTTAACATGCCATAATAATCTCCCCAAAACATATCCTGCAAAGGCATTTGCACTTTCCCTCCTTCACTTAAACCTTTAAAAATTCTATCAGAATCTTCTCTACTGTCTGTACTTATGCAAAGCGATAAATTTGTTCCTGTTTTAACTTGCTCCATATTTGATGGCACATCTGTTCCCATTAACATGGTAGAACCAATGTTTAAAGCGATATGCATAATTTTATTGCTTTCTGATTCTGGCACTTCATCCACGCATCCTTCACTATTATTCTCCCCACTTGGAATGTCTTTAAAGCGTTGTAAGACAATAAACTCACCACCAAAAACTGATTTGTAAAAATTGAAAACTTCTTCGGTATTACCATTAAAGTTTAAATACGGATTTACTAACATAATTTTTATTTTTTGATTGATATTACTAAATAGTTTCTAGGATTCCTTTTACATTTACTAAGCTTTTTTGCATGTCTTTACCTAATAATCCATCAATTATTAAATTCATCAGATTAAGTGGGAATTTATTTTTTCCAATCATCTGCCATTTAAGACTAGTTTCATTTTCTGAAACAGGGGTTGTAGTAAAGTAAGTCTGTCCTATGTTTTCAAATGGTTTTTCAAATCTGATTTCAATATTTAAACCTTTCCCATTGTTAATTTCCTTAATTTCTTGCTCACCTTTTCCTGCTTGTTTATTTCCTTCCCAAGCACTTACAAAACCCTTAGTACCATCAATACCCATGTAATCAATTTTCACATTAGGATCTTTCATTACCCATACATTATACTTTTCTTGATTTTTTATCAATTTCACATAATCAAAAACTACTTGGGTGGATTTATTGATTACAATTTCACGTTCAATAGCATATTCTTTTTTTGTAATTAGCGCTAGAAATAATAGAAATGCAATAAGAATTGCAAATACCAGAAGGATGGTTAAAAGTACTGTCATTTTAAATGTGTTAATATTAAGGTGAGCCGATTTGGTAATTAATTAGTTTTCTAATGGTGATTTAAGCTATTTTTAGAAATCTATAGATTTCATTTAGCTGATGATTATGTCTTTGTGTATGATAAATCACAAAATAAATAGCTTCATATCTTGTAAAAAAACCATAACCTGGTATTTCAAAACCTAAGCAAGTTTTTGTTAAATCTAGCGCATCAATTTCATGAACTATTGCTTCTTTTATGCTCCTTATTTTGGTAGTTAACTGTTCTTTATCATAGTCTTTCATTTTGGGTAAAATAAAATCTGGAGATTTCATCTTAATTCCAAAATTTAAAAAATCTGCTTTAACTCTTGGCTTCAATTCATCAAAGGGCCTTTCGGTATCTTTTACCTCTCCTTTTAAAATATGTTCAAATCCATCGCTAGCTAAAACAACATGTCTTACAACTTGCCCAGGTGTCCAACTCTCAGCAAAAGGAACAGTATTAAAATTCTGATCATCAAATAGATGAATTGAGTTTTCGAAAGCAGAAAACACCTTGATAAAATCGTTTTTAACTTCTTCTTTATTGATCATATTTACATGTATTTAATTGCATCATATCCAAGTAATCTACGCCATAGTGCAATTTGACCAATGCAGTTTGCTTCGCGATAAATATCAAAGGAAACCATCTCAAATACCGGAAAACTCATTCCAGGATATTCTAAAACCTTGTCTAATTGTTCTTCTGTAGCATTTACAAGTTTCTCTCGTAAGATTGGTGTGATCTTTTTCCAATCTTTCTCATATGCTGCCAACGAAGGATATTTGGCTGTATCCTGAATACCTTTATGGTCTTTAAAAAGGTCATCTGCCTCTGCTTTTAAGGTTAATCCGAAAATATTAGCCAGTTCATATCTTTCTTGCACCAAACTTCCAGCAAGCCAAGCTATGTGATTTGCCTTTGTATTTAGTCGTTGTTGAGCATCATCATCACTAATACCATCTATTGCATTGCAATAATAATTGGTGTGCATGTCAAACAATATTAAGAGTGCATACATTCTGTTACTTACCGGTTTCGTTTCCATATTTTTTTTAATTTTTGGTTACACTAAGTTAAAACAACTTAGCATGTAACTTGCTTGCTATAAAAGTCAACATTAGGGGGCATTTAAGACAAATAATTATATCTTTAAAAACTAACTGTTTTTAACATGAAAAAAATAGCTGTTTTATTAAGTAAAAACTATAAATTATTAAGTGTTGCTGCTATATTAGAAGTTTTTGAAACTGTAAATAAATTTCATTTAGCCAACAATGAAGAAAAACCCTTTCTAATTAAACTTTTAGCATCGCCAGAAGAAGCAGCAAAAAATAACGAGGCATTTGGCTATCCATTACTTGCTATAAATACTCCAGAAGTAATGGATTTGATATTACTTCCAGCTTTTACTACCGAAAATATGCCTCAAACCATACAAACAAATTCGGCTTGTATACCTCATCTTATTAAACAATATAACCAAGGTGCAAGTATTGGCACATTTTGTACTGGTGCTTTTTTATTGGGTGCTAGTGGTTTATTAAATGGAAAAATTGCCACAACACATGTTGATGCAAGCAGTGGCTTTGCAATTGCTTTCCCCGAAGTAAAACTAAAAGCAGATAAAACAGTTACACAAGATGGCAGACTATATACAAGTGGCGGCGCTACATCTTCATTCCATTTATTACTGCATTTGATACAAGAGTTTTGCGGAAAAGAAATGGCCATTAAAACTGCTAAAGTTTTTGCTATTGATATGGATAGAGACAGACAATCTTATTTTAGCACTTTTCAACCTTCTAGAAACCACAATGATGATTTAGTAGCTATAGCACAAGAAAAAATTGAAAGTAACTACCATGATACTGCTACAATTGAGGAACTGATTAAAGATATCCCATCCAGCAGACGAAACATTGTGAGACGATTTAAACAGATTACAGGTATTACTCCAATTGAATATTTGCAACAAACGCGCATTGAGGCCGCTAAAAAACTATTGGAAAGAACTGCTCAACAAATGAGCGAGATAATTTTTCATTCTGGCTATAGCGACCCTAAAGCTTTTAGAAAAATCTTTAAAAAGAGCGTTGGAATGACACCTTCACAGTATAGGGAGAAATTTCAGGTGAGGTAAATTACCACACAACTTATCGCCTTAATTAATTAACCTATTTAACTTCTTTTAGGAATGCTATTTAATGTTAATCTTAAAACAAAAGGCATATTGTTGTGTTTTACCTTTCGAATTAGTTCAATCAAATGTTATACTTACGCCCTTCATCCAAATCTGATTTACACCTATCAAGCTTGTTTAAGTGTAAAAATATCTTAGAAAATTCTGATCATTTTTTGTTGGAGGTGAAGAAGGAGGAACCAAATTTATTGAATGATTTTGTTTGGTTGAAGATTAGTAAAGACCAGCAACAGGTTATTTCGTTAAAATTAAATTTTTTAGATTCTTCTTATGCAATTGAAGAACGCTTTTTTGAAGAAGGATATTTAAAATTCAATACCAAAAGTGGCGTTTTCATTGAAAAATTTAATTTAAGTCAACATGAATATCAAGTTAGAGAAATTAATCATGTTAGCCATTTTATAGGTACACTAGATGTTTTCTTTTCTGATAACAAATCATTAAAAAATTAGATTTTCAGCTTCCAGCTTATTCGACTAAAAAAGATCTGTCTTTAACATTGTTTTTAGAATGTTAGATTGTACATCGAAATTATTCAAATGGTTTAAAAAATTGATATCAGAAATTTTTTGATAACTGTCCTCCAGTAAGTCAATTATTTCTTGAGCTATTGCAGTTTTTAAAACCGCAGCATTACTTTTTAACCTGTCATTTTTATATTGTAGTTCTTGTACAATTCTTTCTTTTTCTGAACTGTTATTAGACATATCAACTTCTTTCATCAAATTCAAATCACAAAAAAGAAATAAATTTCTGCTTGGGAAAAATAGGAAATAGTCCTCTCGGTCTAAAAATTTATAAATTTCAATTACTAATTCACCAGATTTAAAGCCTGAATAAAATTCGGTTCTAAAATCATATTTACATAATTTACCCATCAACTTTCTTTCAATTGTTGCATAAGTATTATTATAAACTTGCTTGTTTTGGTAATTGATTAAAGTTGCCAGTTGATTTGTAGCTAGGTCGAAATAGAAATCTTTCGCATACTTTGCACTAAAAGCATTTATATTTTTAGCAAAAGGGAAATCGGAGTTTAAATCTGAAAAGACATTGAAGAGGTTTCTTAAAGAAAGGTTGATTTTTAAGGATTGTCTTTTTTTATCTAGATTAAAATTTTTGCTATTGATTACCGAACCAGACATTCTGTCAATCAGTTCTTCATTCAAATCTATCTCATCATAAATAAGAGAGAAATTTTTCTCATTACCTTTTTTAATTTTCTTAAGCAATTCGATTACGCTGCCCGTAAACTGTAGGTGAAAAAGATCTAGTTTTTCGATTTCTAGTTCTTCATTGTTTACAAAAAGTTGATGGATTACCTGGCTTCTTAAATATATTTTATAGATCACCTCATCATCAAAAAATGCAGAAAGCAACTGTAAACGGTTGATTTCTGCATTTGATTTTTTAATGATATTTAATCGGTATTCATCCATGGGTTTTTAACTCGTCCTGGTCACATTCTTTTTCAGCTCAGCTTCTAAAGTTTTCAATTCTCCATCAAGTACTTTTCTGCTTTGTGCCCCAGCTTCATGAATTTGTTTCACTTCATTTAGTGTTTCAATTAATGAAGATGTAGTTAATTTCAAAGTTTCTAAAGAAACCACTGTTTTTTCATTTTCCTTGGCCACATCGATACTATTTTGTTTTAACATCTCTGCATTTTTCTGAAGAATGGTATTTGTAGTATCAGAAATCTTTTTCTGCATTTCTACATTAGCTTTTTGTCGTTGTAGCGCAACTGCAATAGTTAATTGGTTTTTCCATACCGGAATTGTAGTAGAAACTATAGATTGTGCTTTTTCTGCTATAGAGGTATTGTTGTTTTGCACTACCCTAATTTGTGCTAAAGATTGTAACATAATGAAACGAACAATTTTCATATCAGCCAATCTTTTATCTAACCGGCTTGTGAAATCTCTTAAATCTGCAATTTCATAATCTTGATAATCTGCTGGCCTTCCTTCCATTTCTGCCAATTTAAGCTGAAACTCATTATATTTTATCTGACCAGAAATAATTAATTCTTCCATCTGATGGATATAATTCACATTGCTATCAAACATAGTTTGAAGTGCGCTATTGTCTTTAATGGAGTTTAACCGACCAGCTTTTATCTTATTGGTAATCTTATCAATATTATTAACAACCACATCATACTTTTGAAAAAGTTTTTTGGCATCAACAATTAACTTATTCAATAATGGAATTCTAGAGATTATTCTTTTAAAAAAACCCTGTTCTAGTTCAGATACATCAATATAATTAAGCTCTGTTAAAAGTTCATTAATCAATCCACCAACCTCTCCACTATTATAAGTTCTTACAGATGATAAAAAATCATTACTGTATTTCTCCATAGAATTCTGAGCTTCACTTCCATAATTTAAAATGGAGTTTACATCAGAAACCTCTAAAGATTTACCAATTTCCTTGTATTTTGCTGATTCTTCAGTTGATAAATTTTCGAGATTGATGTTACCATCCTTATCCAATTTCACAGGAGTAAGAGTTGGTGTAACGGTAGCGTTAGTTTCCATATTGAGTGTGACCGATTTGGTTATAAATAGTGTTGAGTTACAGTTTTAACAGTATCTTCTAGTTTTTTATCTTTTGTTGGTTCTCCAATAGCATTGAATTTCCATTCGTCATTTTTCTTGTAAAAAACACCCATTACCATAGAAACATGACCAGCAAAATTAGATCCATTTGCGATATCATAAGTTGCAAAAACTTCATTTACACGTTTATTAGTTCCTTCATAAATACGTATAGAAGCAAAAGGGATAGTGCCAAAATCATGTCCTCTAAAACTGTTTAATACAAAAGCAACATAGTTTACACTTGCATCAAGCTTAGAAAAATCAAGAGTAATAATTTCATTGTCCAAACCATCATCTCCACCCATATCTCCAGTTAAATCATCACCACTGTGTGCTACTGATCCATTTTTAGATTTTAGGTTGCCGAAATAAATAACTTCCGATAGCTGCTTTGTTTCAGTATATAAGGCACAACTAGCGTCTAAATCTACTGCTTCCTTAGATTTACTAAAACCGAATAAGCCCTTTTTTTCTATTGCGCCCCAGTTAATACCTACACAAATATTTTGTAGTTTACTGCCATTGCTTTTTTCTAGACTAATGCGTTGTCCTTTTTGAAGATTGATTGCCATATTTTATTGATATTTGTTTAAATAATCTTGTAAGCCGCCTTTCATACCCATGCCTACTGCTTCAAATTTCCATTTTCCATCACGTTTGTAGATTCTTCCGAACTCGACAGCTGTTTCAATAGAAAAGTCTTCTTCTAACTCATACTTAAGAATTACTTCATTTGTTACTGCATCAAAAATGCGCACAAAAGAATTTCTTACTTGACCAAAGTTTTGTCTTCTATTTTCGGCATCATGGATGGTAACCACCACACAGATTTCGTTTACTTTGCTGTCTGCTTTAGTTAGATCTACCTTGATCTGCTCATCATCGCCATCACCATCACCAGTTAAATTATCACCAGTATGTTCAACAGCCCCATCAGGAGAAATTAAGTTGTTGTAGAATATAAAATTTTCATCTGAAACTAATTTCTTTTGATCGTTTAAAATGAAAATAGAAGCATCTAAATCGAAAGCTGTACCTGTAGAAGAACTATTCGTATCCCATCCCAAACCTATAGTGAATTTTGGAGCGTCGATATTTTCTCTTTGTCCCTTTTGTAAATTAATAGCCATTTTAAATTAATTTATAATTATTGTTTTTAATATAATTTTTTATCAAATATAAGTTTTCTACGTATGCTTCAATGGTATGATAGTTATTACCTAAAGATAAATCGTAAAGTTTATTTATGAATTCATTATTTCTACGCTCTAAAAAGATTACAAAACTATTTGAATCAGTATTTAAGATGTATTTTACTATTCGTGTATTGAAGCAAAAATGACCATTATCAATAATTTCCTCCAAATCAAAAATAGATTTTACTTCATGATAGTTCAAAAAGTTCTCAATGCTCGGGTGAATATTCTTATTGATGAGTTCTGCAAAATACAACATGTAAATTTCATTGTCTAATCCGTATTCCTTGGCCATTTTAAGGATCATCCTTTCATGACTTCCTGTAATTCTTATATCATCTAGAAATAGTAATGTTTTTCCCTTTAAAAAGTCTTTATCAATGTGGAATGAATCATTCCCTATCAAGTTCATTCGCTCTTCTGCACTAAGCTCGCCATAATCTTCCTTATAAGTAATGGTCCGGTGCACTTTTGTTTCCTCAATAGAATGATGTCCATGCTCTACAAGCCAACGATTTAATTGGCTTACAAAATGGTTTTTCATAGCAAAAGTAGCCGTTGGAATAAAACTATAAGGGCTAGAAATTACCACAATCTGTTCATTGATGATATTTTCTGACAAGTAGTATTTAATAAAACCATCGGCTAAGGAAGTCCCGAATAGTCTAGCGGCCAAATCATCTCCAAACTTAAAACGACTATAAGCGTTTGGATCAAACCCAAAATTAGTTGAATTGTCTATTTTATGCAGTGAATATGTATATGGGATCATGAAAGCAAGTGTGAAATGGATAGATGGTTAGAGTTAATTAGCATACTTTTAATTCCGACTGCTTCTGCACCACCTACATCTGCCAAAGGGTTATCGCCAACATGAATAACTTCATTTAGCTTTAATTCTGGATGTATATTCTTATCAATTGAATCTAGCATCAGCTGAAAAAAATTATTATTCGGTTTAGACATACGTACTTCATCAGAGTACAATTGAAAGTCAATATACTGATCAATATTTAAATGGGCTAATACTTTTCTCAATGTTTTACCTTTAATAAAACCAGTATTGCTTAAAATATTTATGGAGCTTTTATTTTGATTCTTTAATGTTGATAACACGTCTATAGAATCCTCACAATATAATATTGGCATATTAGCTAGCAACAGTTCTTCCATTTGTTGGTAAAGAATTTCTAAATTAACCTCTTGTAATGGAAACTGATAATCATTGATAAGACTAATTACCATTAAATACATTTCATCAGCATCAACATTTTTACCTGTCTTTTCATTAATAGCATTTATCATTAAATCTACCTGTCTAAAAATAGTGGCAACTTCATTAATACTTTTATTTTGAAGATTAAAATGCTCATAAAAATAAAGCGTTCGTTCTTGCTTAAATTTTGGATTTGATTTAATCAATGTTAACCAAAGATCGAATGAATAGTGTTTATAAAAAGCCATTTAGTTAGTTATTATCCTAATATGTAGTATTAATTTTATTTACAACTGAAAGAATTAATTAGAAATATTTCATATACATCATGGCATAAACTAAAATTTATCAACTACTTCTTCGGCTTCATCAGCAATAATAGTATCGTGTATTTTTTTCTTTGGGTAGTTAAATAATATTGAAGTTATAACTGGCAAAATAAAAATTACAACTGTAAAGATAGAAACAAAAAGATCCGTTTTTTCTCCTTCAATTATTTCGGAAATTGGCGATGTTGGATAAAAATGGGTGAATATCGATGAAGTTAATTTTAATCCGAGCACAGCAATTACAATAAAGGCAACGGTTTCTAAAAATGAAAACTTTTCCATAAGTTTCACAAAGGCTTGGGCTACAAAACGCATTGCTAAAATACCTATAAAAACACCAATGTAAATAAGGTAAATGTTATCTGTAAAAGCCACAGCTGCAAAAACATTATCTATTGAGAATGCAAGATCCATAACTTCTACTAAAGCCACAGTAGCCCAGAAAGTGCCCATTAATCCTACAGTAGATCTATAAATCCAACTTTTATTTTTATCAACTACTTCTTCTTCATTATTATTTTTCGCATTCCGTTTTTTGAAATAATCAAATGCTAAATACAGTAAATAAATTCCACCGAGAGGTTTTAACCACCATATCGTAACTAACCAAGCCGCTAAGAGTAGACAAATACCTCTAAAAACATAAGCACCAATAATTCCATATTTTAGGGCCTTGTCTCTTTGGTGTTTAGGCAAATCCATCACCATTGTAGCAAGAACAGCAGCGTTATCAACCGACAAAAGACTTTCTATTACGATAAGGTTTAAAATAATTAAGATACCTGCTTGTGGGTCATCACCCAAAATGGTGTGCAATAAGTCCATAGATTGATTAATAGTTTATATAAATTTTAGCAAAGAAAATATTTTTTTATTCAGTTTAGTCATTTAGAACAAAAAAAAGATACTTCGTTACAATAAAAGATAGTAAAACTTCTTAATTAAAATACTTCTGGAGTGACCACCATTGATTCCGTTGTTGAATGTTGCCATAATTTTTTAAGATTATGGGATGATTAATACTAAGATAATAAAAGAATATTAACAGCGTATCTGTCTCGTTAAATTTAATTCACATTAAAGTCGCACTTTAGTCGGGTACAATTGTCACAGGTCCGAACCAAGTCCGAACTAACCCCGTCTTAAGGCCATTTTAAGAGTTAAACTTTTACGGCTACTTTACGAAGCAGAGATGAAGCAGTTTCAGGAAGAAAATGAAGTAATAGGATAAGGAAGTTTCTTTAACATAGAAACTGTTTGTACTTTTTAAGACTTATACAATTTGATTGAGAATTTTAAAGAAATATGGGATGAATGAATAATTCATCATTCACTCAGTAAATAACGCACATGGTTATCACTGTCTTGAATAAAATTAGCATATGACCTAAAAAGCTCGGTTTCTTTATAGTTTTTGATGGCTATACCATCTTGACTAAACTCATAAACAATTGACCCAGGATAGGCAATAAGTATTGGAGAGTGTGTAGCGATAATAAACTGCGAGCCAGAATCTATCAACTCATGCATTTTGCAGAGCATTGCCATCTGTCTGGTTGGTGAAAGCGCAGCTTCAGGTTCATCAAGAATATAAAATCCATTTCCTCGAAATCTGTTCATAAACAAGGCCCAAAAAGATTCACCATGAGATTGCTCATGCAAAGATTTACCCCCGTATGAATTAATAATTAAATCACCGCCTTCAGATTCATCTAATTGCTCAATCTCTGTAGCTAGGTTAAAGAAGCTTTCACTTCTTAAGAAAAATCCATCTGTATGACGTCTTGTACCCCTAGATGTTCGAATGTACTGATGGAGATCTGAATGTGATGGTCTTGTATTGAAATTGAAATTTTTTGTTCCACCCTCAGCATTAAACCCAGAGGCTACTGCAATTGCTTCTATTAATGTAGACTTACCCATTCCATTTTCCCCAACAAAGAAAGTTACTTGAGGATGTATTTTCAGCTTATTTAAATCCTTTAAAAAAGGAAGGCTAAATGGATATTTATCAGAAACAATATTTGCCCTCTGAAACTGAATTTCCTGAAGCTCGCCACTTGAAATCATATCTTATGCTTAATTCGATAAAGATATCAATTGGAAACTAAAAAATCTTATCCAAATGAGCAGGTTGCATGGCACAAAGAAACCCATGCTAAATTGGAGAACTGGTCTTCAAATCATTTATGAATTCTTTAATGAACCCTACCAAAAGAATGATCAAACTTTACCTAGAGTACAATGATTCCTCTTGCCCTATAGGCATCCAGTATAGTGTCCCTAGGATCAAGTTCTGTGATCAGATAGGCCAGGTTCTGAGGGGCACATACCTGCATGGCAGCTATTTTTCCTATTGTTGAAGACGCTGCCAAGCAAATGGTGATTGCTGAGCTTTCAGCCATAGCTTTTTTAACCTGGGCAATCTGCCAATTACTTTCAGTGAGGCCACGAAGGGGGTCGATGCCCGTTGAATCGAGAATGCACATATCTGCCCTAATCTGACGGATCTTTGCTGTAGCCTCACCACCTGCTGCAATCTTGGATGTCTTGACTATACGATCGCCCAGTTGTACAACCTCCATAGTTGGATGTTCGCAATACCTAGCTGCTGTATGGATACTTGCGGTTAAAAGAGTGGCATTAAAGTACGATGGAATAAACCTGTACATTTCCATAACCGCCTCGCCACCACAGGTGAGAATAAAACTATCACTACAAAGTAAGGGGGCTGTTTTTGCTGCAATAATACTTGCTACAGTAGAGGGTAATTGCTGAGTTTCACTTCTAATTAGTACTGCGCCACCATGAACTTTCATCAACTTGCCATCTTCAGAAAGTTCCCTCAGATCCCGCCTAATGGTATCATGGGATGCGCTTAGAGATACGCAAAGGGCTGATGCCATTACCGTTCCGTTAAGCTCTAGATAGCTAAGTATAAAATTGTGGCGTTCTTTCTTCAGCATATAGTTATTGCTTTATATACATTATTGAACCTCCAAGTCCAAGGGCAGGATTAATTTCCAATCCTGCGTTTTTCGTCTTCATTGCTCTGCTCGATTTTTTTATTACTGAACTTTTTGCCTGAGCTAAAATTATAACTTACCGACAAGCTGAAATTCCGCGTAGGCCTTTTCTGGTAAAAATCTATCCTAGTGCCCGAAAATTCCGTCAGATCCTTTTCTCTTGCAGTGTTAAATAGGTCTGATACATAAAAACGCAGCATCAGGCTCTTATCTAAAAACCTTTTAGACATTCCAAGGTCTGTATAAAGCTGATAGGCTATCTTAGTATTCGCACTCACATGCGGAGAGCGGTAATCTATCGCAGCATCCAAATCTACCACCCCTTTTAACTCAATCTGGTGCTGAGACCTAGCATAAAATGTAGTTTGCCTAATCTGGTAGCCATCCAAGTCGTAACTGAGGTTATACCCTGCCAGTGAATTGTTTGTGGTCCACCCTTTCATGATCTTTATCGGAGCATTAAAAGAGAAGCCATATTCATTACTGCTATTAAAATTCCTTCGTTGATATTCGATGACATTTCCTGCTACCGGATTCGCCAATTGAGCAATCTTATCATTCGTAAGGGCAAAATAAAGGTCAGCCGAAAATCCCTTCCAGAAAATTGCTCCAAGTTCAAGCTTATGCGTATATTCTGGTGTAAGACCGGAGTTTCCTAGCTGGGTAAGATAATCATCAAACTGCAACCTATATGGATTAAGGTCTGCGAAAGATGGCCGTTGCAATCTTCTTGAATAGTTCAAATAAACCGCGCTCCCACTTTGCTCGTTAAGTTTTTGGGAGATAAAAGCCGAAGGGAAAAACCCAAGATAGTCCCTTTTGAACTGTTCATTCCCAGTGATCGAATTTCCGTCCATATCAGTATGTTCAGCCCTTAAGCCAACCTTCGCACTTAGTTTGCCCCATGTTTTTTCTAAAGATGCGTAGGCCATCGATAGATTTTCCCGATATAAAAAGCGATTACTCAGCTTGGGGTTCAATTGCCAGCTTCCATTGATAAAATTTTCATTAACAACCTCATTATCTCTTTTGGTGGCAGCAAACTTAAGCCCCGTCTTAAAAGAAACCGTATTTTTAAATACCTTGGTATAATCAGTCTGCAGGCTATAAAGATTGGTACTATTGGGCGTACTGTTGCGGTAGTCTGAGTTTTTTTGGGACAGGGTATATACAGAGCGGAAATTGTTTAGCTCTGTCCGTTTACTATTTACATAATCGGCAATCACTTTTAGGCCCGAACCTAAACTATCGGTTTTTAATGAATAATTTAATGTTGTTCCGTTAAGTGAGGGTCTTCTGAACCATTCGGATCTCGCATCTCCTGTTAAGGATTGGGCGCCCGAAAACAAGATGTCAGTATCAAAATACTGGTTCATTTTATTATTGGTCTGTATGGCCTGGATACCAATGGCCTGATTTTCACTAATATCATAAGCAGCCCCAATCCTGTACATTAATCTTCCGTTGTTATTGTACCTGTTAGTGGTACTGGAATAAAAATCCTGGTTGGGATAACTGATCTTGGTACTGGCTATATAGTCACTTTCATCCTTTCCTGCAGATATGCTTCCAGAAAGATATAGGCTTTTAAGCTTGTAGTTCAGCGTTACCCCCACCCCGTAGGCAGGTCGCTTTTCCTGTTGCCTATATTGGCCCGACAATGAACCGACTAATCCATCTTTCCGCGATTTTTTAAGCACGATATGAATAATGCCCCCTGAACCTGCGGCTTCGAATTCTGATGGCGGACTGGAAATGATCTCTATCTTGCTGATATCTTCCGATCTTAGTGTACGCAGGTATTCGGCAAGGTCACTTTCAGACATCCTTTGCACCACATCATTGATCATTACCATTACCGATTGGTTTCCTCTGATTTTGATGGAACCATCGTTACCAACCCATATTCCGGGAGATTTCTGAAGTACTTCTAACCCATTGTTGCCAATTCCCAGCACACTTCCATCTACATTGATAACGTATCGATCCGTTTTTCTTTCTACCAACGGCCTGTCACTAGTAACATTTACCGTTTTAAGAGTTTGCCTATCTTCACTGATTACAATGCGTGTAATAATTCCTGTGTCTGGATATATAAAACCTAGTTCAAAAGATTGATAGCCAACTGAAGAAATTTTTAGCGCATACTGCCGCTTCGGGATAAATTGATGCGAAAACTGGTAATAACCATTCTCTGCACTTACAACACCAGCTAATAGTACACCTGATTCAAAAAGGCCGACTGAAGCGAAGGGAATTCCTTTTCCCTTTTGGTCAACTATAATCCCACTGATCGTTTTATTTAATGTCTGATCATCTGTAATTACCACCGGTCTACTACGCCCAACGGCAATCAGTCTATCTGATATCATCTGATAGATAAGGTTGTTTCCAGGCAATACTTTTGCCAGCACCTGCTTAACGGGCATATTGGTTACGTCAATAGATATCCGCATCGTGTCAGAGATCACTTCATCGCTATAGATAAAATTGTACCTACATTGATCTTTAATGTGCTTGAACAAAGCATTGATGGGCTGCTTGTTCATGTTTAATGTCAACTTTCGATCCTGCCCAAAAAGCACAGTATGGATAGAGATTAACAGTACTAGCATCACAAATTTCCTCATCTCCAGTCTTTTATCACCACTAGTTTATCGCCAATGGTATAGGTTAATGGATAGGAAAGTTTGAGTGCTCTCAACGCCTGTTGTATGGTCTCATCTGTAAATGTTCCACTAAATCGCTTTTCCCTTAAGTGTTCGCCCTGGATTTCTATCTTAAGACCATACTTTTTCTCCATCCGAAGAGCAAGGTCTTTGAGTTTTTCCTTATGAAACACCAATGTATCCACAGTCCATTTGGTATCTGTTAATAGTAGGTTCGGAGTTAATGGGAGCACCCGAAAGCCGTGCTGGTCTCCTCTGGTTAATTTAGAAAAGATTAATTTCTCATTGGGATGCAGCTGCACGCTATTTTTATCATCCAACCTGTCACTCACCTGGATCAGGCCCCTCACTAAGGCAACCTGTATATCTGGATTTTCTTTATAGGCATTTACATTAAAGGCCGTGCCCTTTACCTCGATATCTATATTTCCCGCATGAATGAACAATGGGGTTTTCCTGTTTTTAGCTACATCAAAATAAGCTTCACCCTCTAGGGTTATTTCACGTCTATGCTTTCCAAAATCCTTATTATAGCTAATGGTAGTTCTCTTGTTCAACCAGATCTTGGTTCCGTCATCAAGTATCTTGAAGACCTTTTGGTCACTTGCTGCTATCTTATCTAAATCTCCTTCAGGACTTCGCTCTAGCAAATGGTAGCCCAATAAACCAGCACCAATAACCAGCACCAACATCGCAGCAATCTTAAACAATGCCGTAGTAAAGAATGAATTTTGTTTTGGTGCTGAATAATCAAATCTTCCATCAAGACCTTCGTTTTTGGCAGCAGTAATCGTTTCCCAAGTACGGCCAAGCTTACCGGCACTAGACCCGAGGTTTTCCTTCCCATTGAAATACCGACCAAGCTCAATGGATAATAGTCTATATTCTTCATTACCCTCGATTACCTTATCCAACAGCTCGCTATCTTCATCAGAGATCTCTCCAGAGAGTTTTCTGGTCAGCAGTTCTAGGAATTTTTCTCTTTTCATCATTTAGGGACTTATATACTAAGGACACGGTGATTTGGAAAACTACTTACTTCCTCATAAAAAAAATAGCATAAGCAAATTTGAAGAAGTCTGCTTTCTGGATATTTTTGTTTGCGGATGATAACCCAGATACCCGCTGATAGAATCAGCAAGCGTCTTTACCGCCTTATACAGCTGGTTTTCGACAGTCCTAACGGAAATACCTAGTATTTGGGCAACCGTGCTATTTTTTAGCCCTTGCTCCTTAACTAGCCTAAATATGAGTTTACGCTGCTCAGGAAGGGAGGCCACTGCAAAGTCAAGTAACTTTACCAGTTCCCTATCCTCTATTCCTGTGCTGTAGTGATCTGCTACCTGCTCAAATGGTTGCCCGCTTGGTTGTTCTACAAATAATAGGTATCTTTTTTTATCGGACCTGATCAGATTGAGGCAGGCGTTTTTGACAGCTACATAAAGGTAAACTTCTGGGTTGAGCACCTTTGACAGCCCATCTCGTTTGAGCCATATTCGGACAAAAAGTTCAGAGGTAATCTCTTCAGCACTTTCGGTTTGTTTAATATATTGTATTGCAAAGGCTAGAAGTTTATCGTAGTAAAGGGCAAAAAGTTCATCGAACGCGGCTTTGTTCCCATGTTGGATTTCGCTGAACAATTGTACGATCTTGCTTTTTTCTTCTGGCATCAACTTCGACTTTTGTAAACCAAGTTTTTGGTGTCACTGGTAGGACACCAAAGTTTGAATATATACTTATTCTGGGATAAAATTTAGGAGTATTATATTAAATACTGCATCTACCTATAGCTTAAGTTAGCTGTTCGGATGTTGAGATAGCTATCGTCTATAACAAAGTCTCAATAAGTTCTGATGAGTTTATGGGAATTGTACGGAAATTTTCTCCACATAAAATAAACTAAAAAAACTTCCTAAAGAAAAGTTTTTCTTGTACTGCTTAATATTGAACTATAAAATCACTATTAATAATTATACAACTTCTTCACGCCTATCTTTTGAGACACAGTATCATTAAAGCTTCTGGATATTGAGTTGCACCATTTAACTTACATTAATTAGCTTACTGAATGCCCAATACCCACCTCACATCAAAAGCATCAGTTACTTCAATTAATTTTTGTTCATTCTCATTATTTGCAAAAAAACTCTTTTTATCAAATTCTAGTTTTTCATTAGTATAAACAGCTTTGAAGCTATCATGAGCAAATTCATTGCTGTTTGCGAGTGGATTGTGCATGATAGCTTCAATAAGCTCTTGTCTATCGTCAGTATTTTTACAGTGTAAAAAAATAGAAATATAGTTGCCGATTTTTCTTCCTTCATTGTGCACCAAGTCTGAACCATGAATAATTATCCTGTCAGAAATTAGAGATCCACTAATCACAGGTATTTCCTCGTAACCCTGTAACTCTTTTTCAAAGGTTTCAAACTGTAATTGCCCCCCAAAACAAGTTTGGTAAAAACTGAGTGCTTTTTTACAATTTCCAGAAAATGTGATGAAAATTGCACTTATTAATTTATCATGATTATGCTCAATCATCTCTTATAAATTAAGCATCTGGAATATCAGGTTCTACAAGTTTTATCAATTTCTCTAAACATTCCTGCCAACCTAGATAACACATTTCTGCTGGTATTGCTTCAGGAATTCCTTCTTGTAGCACTTTAAGTTCAGTGCCACACAAAACCTTATTTAACCATACGGTTGTAGTGATTTCACCTGGTAAATTAGGATCGTCAAATCTATCGCTATACTTAATAAATTCATTGGGTTTTATTTCAAGGTATGTACCACCAAAAGAATGTTTATTTCCTGTGCTAAAATTTATAAAAGTCATTTTAAAACTACCCCCTACCCTAAAATCCATTTCCTCTATCGTACATATAAAACCATAAGGTGGTAGCCAAGTTGAATGAGCTATAGGGTCTGCAAATGCCCGAAATACCTTTTCGGGATTTGCTTTAATTACTCGATGTAATGAAACTGTATTTGCCATTTTAATTGAATTTAACTTGTTGATTAATCTTGTTTTTAGCTGTTCTGCTGAACTCTATTTTTATAAATATAAGAAACGGCAAGGATAGCCAATACCACTAAAGGCATTAGCATAAACCCTATGTTTTTATCTACACAGGCATGGCTGATGAAGGCAAAGATTAAATTAAATGTGAGTCCTGAATAGGCCCATTCTTTTAGCTTACTTGGCGTTTTAGGGTAAGAAATAGCAAAAACACCAAGTACCTTACAAATTACAAGTGCATAGGCAAAATAATCTGGATAGCCGAGAGGTCTGGTTCCTACAGTTATATATTCTGGTGCAAATAGCATGGTACCCAGTGGCATTAAACCTTCCCAAAGCAGTATGATGACAGTTGACACCCAAAAGATTATTTTATTCTTTTTCATAATTAAATCAGTAAGGGTTTATGAATTGGTTGATTCGATATATTTCACAAAATTGTTCAGGATAGCTTGCCACCCTTGTTTCTGAAATTCAGGATCGTTCTGTGTTTCAGCATCAAATGTGGTAACTATATTGGTTTTGCCATTTTGTTCTTCAAACAAAGTAGTGGCTGTTCTTCCATCACCCATGGTGTACGTAATTTCCTTATGTAAATCTACTTTATCATAAGTGCCTTCAAAGTCGAAACCAAAGCTGCCATCCTTAGCTTCCATTCTATGTTTAAATTTTCCGCCCACTGTTAAATTGTTTTCACTACTGGGAGTATGCCAATTTGGGTCTGCACTATTCCATTGGATAATATCACTTGGGGTATTCCATGCTTTCCATACTTTTGCTACGGGAACATGTGTTGTTGTTTCTACCGTAATTTTTGTTGCTTGTTCCATTGTTATTTGTTTTAAAGTTTTGTTATCCAAAGATATAGATGACTATAAAATCAGGTCTGTTGTGAAAATGACAACTTTAGGGGTAAATTATGACAAACTATCTTTAGCTTAGTAGTTTAATCTTTAATTGATATGCGGATTTCAGTTTTTGTTCCTGAGTATGGGGTAATTGAAGCAGTTACACCCCCTTATAGAAGCTTTCATACTGCTAATGAGTTTCTAACCACCTTTGGTAAAAAACCAATTTTTAAGGTAGAGTATGTGGGTTTAAACGAGTATGTGCCGGCTAACAATGGAGAATATACCATTAAGACCGATAGATTGCTGAAAGATGTTACTGAAACAGACTTATTGATTATACCCCCAACATTTGGCGATACCAGCAAAGGAATACAGGCCAATGCAGCAGCAATACCCTACTTTAAAAAACTATATGAAAACGGCTCAAGTCTTGCCAGCTTATGTATTGGTGCCTTTCTTTTAGCAGAGACAGGTTTACTTAATGGTAAAAAATGCTCTACACATTGGGCTCATATTAGCGACTTTAAGGAAAGGTATCCTGAGGTAGAAGTAGAAGATGGAGCTATCATAACAGAACACGATAATATTTACAGTAGTGGCGGTGCAAGTAGTTTATGGAATTTAATATTATACCTAATTGAAAAGTATGCTGATAGGGAAACGGCCGTAATGATTTCAAAATATTTTGCTTTAGATATTGGAAGAGAGAGCCAATCTCAATTTGCCATATTTAAAGGTCAAAGAAACCATGCTGATGTAGAAATTCAGAAAGTACAGGATCATATTGAAAAACATTATGAAGATAAAATAACGATAGAAAGTTTAGCAAATTTAATTAATACGGGCCGTAGAACATTTGAAAGAAGATTTAAAGAGGCGACCAACAATACATCTATAGAGTATATACAAAGAGTAAGAATAGAGGCTGCCAAAAAATTCTTTGAGGCATCAAGAAAGAATATATCAGAAATAATGTTCGATGTTGGCTATACGGATACGAAAGCCTTTAGAGATATCTTTAAAAAGATTACCGGACTTACCCCAATTGAGTACAGAAATAAGTTTGCAAAGGTAGCATATGAAGCATAATGCCTAATGAAATGAAGTTTAGGGAATACAAAAATTTAAAATATTATTTGGTTTGATTTAAACTCATTGACCTTTTATATTTCAATCATAACCTTATATTTGCAGCATAAACCTAGGTGGCGGAATTGGTAGACGCACCAGCTTGAGGGGCTGGCGCCTGTATGGGTGTGGGAGTTCGAATCTCCTCTTGGGTACCGGATGTAAAATTTACGAATGTAACTATCTAATTATCAGGTATTTGCATTCGTTTTTTTATGAAATTTTATCTTTGAACACGAAAATATAATATTTGTAATTAGTTGATAATCAGAAATTTATTTATATTGTAATGTTCTAGAATTGAGTTTGTAAATTGTTGATATTAAGTGTCTTACGCGTAACTACTTGATATTCAGTTGTTCAAACAGCGTCTGCTTGTCCCTACTAAAATACATTTTTATTTCGACTTGTCGACGGACGATTTTTAGTAGTTGTAATTTGCTCTTCTTCTATATCAAGCACATCTTTAAAAAAGACTTCCACGGCAAGTCGAGCGACCAGATTTAAGAAAGGCTTCTCGTCCTCATGAACAATCATATCCTCATTTCCTGGGTGATTTGGGATTCTTTTGGCTCTTCTTTTTGGAGGATTCATTTGAATAGCCTGGCTTTAATGATAAATGAAGTTAGAGATATAGTGTTAGTTAAATATTTAGTTTAAGTTAATTGAACACTTTTAAAGCACAATAAATGCAATGGCACCAACAATGAAACATTAGAAAACATCATCGAGGGCGAAATAGATGAATTTTCTAGTGTATTCAATAATGTAGTGGATAAGGTTTTAAAGTATTCAGAAAGCAGTCCGACACAGCAGATGGAAACCACCAAAGGCACTTTGTTCGGAACGTACAACAGTGTGACGGGCTATTTTCAGAACGTGAAGAACTACAAGACCGATGAAGCAAATTCAATTCAATCATGTCGGGTGGTGCGCTAGGTAGGGCACAGGCTACGTTTGATTTGTGCAATGATTTTGCGAGGATTGGTGTAAATGTACTGAATTAAGCGTCTTAATATGCAAATTAGGCACTAAGAGCAGGTTGTTCTTAGTGCTTTGCTATGCCCAAAATTTCGGGCGGCCCTTGCGGGCATAAAGTGGATTAACCTTGTAATAATCCCCTTAAAATTCCATTTATCTGAATATCATTCAAAGTATATTTTGGTGAATATGTGAAATTATTGATTGACATTTGCTCGGGAGTGGCAATTAATGCGCCTTTGCCTTCTCCAAATTGCTCTATAATCTGATTCTTAATTGTTTTAGAAACCCGTCCTTGATAGATTGTTCTAAAGATTGAGGCATCCGCAATCATCCCACCAAGTTCTAACCAACAATGGCCATCCCACTCTTGGATAAAGATTTCATCTGTTGTTAAAATTGGTATAGGTGAGTGGCATACAAATAATTTTGTGTCACGATATGCCAAGTCTCCACATACAACTGCAACTGGAATTCTTGAATGATCTTGGATCATTGCTGCCCAGGCAGCAGAAATTTGAGTACAAGCGAATGCTTTATTTGGGACATTAATTAAAGCAGCTTCCAACGTCTCTAGAATTAAATTTCGCTCTTGTACAGTCAGTTGATATGACAAAAATCTTTCTACTTCATTTATAGTGTAATTGTCAAGCAATACTGATTTCAATTCTAAAACTCTCTCCATTTTATTGTAAATTATCCCAAATCATTTATTAATTGGCGTTGTCGGTTCGTTTTGTTGCTTGTTGTCTAGCAGCATCATCGAATTGTTGTTCAGTCATGCAACATTCAATAACTAATTTGCCACTCCCGCACATACAAGGATCTTTTTTACTTATGTAGGATTTACGAACAACAAACTCACCGTCATCACCATGTTTCAGGTCAATAGGTTTCCCATCCGCCGCAGAGATAAATTCCTCCATTTTTCTAATAAGCTCTTCTTTTGGTAAAGGTTTGGATGGAATTCTCCATTGGAAACCGTCGGGATAGTCAAAAAACTTATTATACATGTTAAATGTAAAGGAATTAGGCTCAATGGGAGGAGCTTTTTTGTATTTTCCCTTTTCTTCTTCGCCTAACTTTTCTAATTTTTCATTGATGGTAGATAAATCAGCTTTCAAATCAACACCTTTTATAAATACTTGATCCTCCCTTAAAAGCAATGGAGCCAAGTTAACATGCAAATGGTCGTTAGATGTAAAAATATTGCAAAATGGAAGGTAATAAAGATACTCGAGATCAACCTTATTTGTAGGCCTAGTGCTGATCAAGCCGCATTTAAGTCCTACGTGGAACAATGTATTTACTTTCAGTATATGATAAGCGTAAGGAAAGATGTTTTTTATAAGGGGTCGCCCTTTAGATTGCCAATATTTTAGAAGTCTCATAGATGTAAACACATTTATCTTTGAGGATCGACATAAATCCATTAACAATAACTGCTGGTTTTTAGGGTCATCAATACTATCTTGGACATAATTGGCCAATTCCTCAAAATTTTTTAGTTTGATTTTCTCGCCAACTTCTTGAAGTTGCTTTTTAAGATTGATCAGGATATCTTCTTGAGTAGTTGTATTTCTCCAAAGTTCGGACAGCGCCAAGTCTGCCTCGGTAAATTTTCCATCTCGCCATTGGTAAACAGCATTTTCTTCTGGCGTTTGTCCAACAACCCAGCCTTTAGCCCCATCTTTGGTTTGAACTGCTTTACCAATGTTTACCATAGGTCGACCATCCATTTCTATTGGCCTATCCAAACTCAATTCTGAGGTAATGGCATTGAAATAGGGCTCATTAACAATTGTACTACTAGGGAAAAGTTTTGTAGCGAAGTCGATAACTCTATTTTGAGATGGTGGATTGCCATCTTTGGCTTCTTTTTTAAGGTCGCCTAGAATTTCCATGACCAATATTGGAGTGATATTGTGTTTGTAATAATAAGTCAATCTTAACAACTCATTGTATGAGAGTGACTGAAAAGTAGATTTGTCTATAATAATATTCAATGCCATATATTCTCAATTATTTCAATAAGGTTTTGGTAATTCATCTTTAATTATGATAGCACACATAATGTTATAGCCAGTCACACTAGGTGAAACATCACCAAAACCAATCCAAGTATTGGGTTTCATATTATCATATTTGTAACGACAATAGGTGTAAATTGACATATCCAATTCGCCACGATCAGGTCCAGCCATATAAGTAATCCCAAGCTTGCCGTCATTAGTCAAAATACTGCAATCATGTATCTGTCCATCTTTGTAATACTGTTCTCGAACTTTACGGATATAATCCATTAGCGTTCTTGAAGCCGATGGAGATATTGACAAGGCTTCCAGCAGCATAATATTTTTATGTTGAATTTTTGAGCAGTCTATTGCCATGATCAAATCCATGAATTCATCAGGTAGGTAGAATTTTGGCTTAGTCCTTAACTTTGAACTTTTGCCGAAAGTATACATGTAATAGTCATTAAAAATATCCGTATTATTTTCGAAACTTAGCCAATTTGAACCTACTTTTTCCATCTTGCTTATTGTATTATCAAAATAAAGACCATTAGATAAAAAATATGCAAGCATATCTGTTTCCTCGTAAATGTGAATACTTTCATGAAGTAAAAAACTTTTTCTCCGCTTCAAATAGTGAAGTAGAAGTATTGGATGAGATATAAAATCTCTAATTACTATTAAATCGTAAATGCTAATGATCCAGGGAAATACATCTTTCTCAAAATATCCAAGATCATTTCCAACTTTTACTAAGGGTGTAAGATGTCCTATTGGCTCTAAAGTCAAGCTCACGATGATATATTCGTCATAATCATTAGAATCTATTGTGGTAATTTCTCCGTTTGATGTCCGGAAAGTTGCAATACTAGATGTTTCAATAAATTTCTTTGTTCTAATGCCCTGTTCAGTAGAATCTCTGATTAACTGTTTAAGATGCTTCTCAGTCCTCTCATAGTTTCCATTTTTTGCTTTTTGACTGAGACGATGACCCTTCGCTTCAATAATGAATAGTGTTCTGTCGTATGTGATAAGTCCATCAGTTTCGCAAACATCTCCATTTTCGGTTGTATAGTATAAATTTTTTGGATGTATTATCGCTGAAGCCAGCAACCCAGAAAACATTGACATACCCTCATCGAGTAAAAAATCATGCTTCTTATCTTTGTACTTAGCAGCCAATTTAGGCATTGAGTTAATATAGTTTTCAAAAGTAGGTTCTACACACCATCCCAATAATGACAAGGATGCGACCATAAATTTGTCTTCATTCTGAAGAATAGGTCTCCTTCTTAGAATACTATCAGGTGCTACTATTTGACTTATTCCTTCTGTTGGGAATGTAACAGAAAATTGTTCTAAAAAAGAGCTCGTAACCTCAATAGTGAGATTACAGTAATCAGCAAGTTCCTCTGGAGAAAACACATGTATATCTTCTAGCTGGTATGTTATTTTATTTAGCAAGTGATAGTCTAGTGCCTTGTTGAGCTGTTTGGATTTCAAAGAAGAGAAATATAATATTTGATCGTTAAGAAGCGTAGATTCTGCATTCCTCTGTTTAGTGTTCCGAAATTTTACTATTTCATCTCGTAAGGTCTCCTTCTGCAGCTTAGCAACTTCCACTTTTTTAATGTACCGCTCGTTCACAAGTTGTACAATTTTGTCCCTCAATATCAGGCTATCTTGAATATCAAATCCAAAGTGTTTTTTTAAATCATCCGACAAGGAGGAATAAAGTTTGCCAACAAATAATTTGTGATGCTCCGGATGTCCTGGGTTTCTAACCAGCATTTCATCCTCCATCAATTTGTTGGTGATCTTAGTTAATGTAGTCTGTGATGTTTTGTTATTCTCATGTAATTGAATTACCCTTGTCAGCATCAAATAGCCCGTAGCAGCATCTTGAATATTTCTTAGAGCTTGTAAATAATCTTTTTCGTCTAATTGACGATCTCTAACGAAATTGCTTCTTAGTGCGAATAACGAAACAATTTCGGGGATGACAAGCATTCGATCCTCTCTAATATCTGTATAATCATCAACCTTATGTAAATGATTGTAATGTGTTATGTTCGCTAAAAGTTGAAAGGTGTTGAATTTGGGTATCTCATTTTCTAATGTTATCCAATGTTCCTCAATTTTTTTCGGCCACACATTAGACAAATCGTTTTGTAAGTCAACATTCTTAATACTTTCGTCATTTCCCATATTCGTTGAGTTTTATCTACTCCTCTTGATAGTTAGAATTCAAAAAAAACTTCTACTGATCAACTTATAAATTACGGTAACTTATAAATGCACATTATATCCGCCTCTGGATTATTTTTCCAATTTTCTTTAATAATAGATGCCCGTTCTTGCTTATCAAATATTTCGAGATGGTCAAGGTACTTTTCTAGCCACTTCTTTTGCGTTTGCATTTCTTTTTCAGAAAAAAGACGTTCTTTTTCTGAATGCATAAGTCTTTTAAAACCTAATGGGATAAATAGACTATCTAGGTCGGCCAATGTAAAATAATGCTTAAAGTACTCATTGTTCTCAGAGTTGCCCGGATTATTCATATAATATTTATCGGAATGTGTCCAAACATAAACGAATGACCCTATTGCCAAATTTTCCTTCACTTGGCCTAGTATTTTATTGCACTGTTGTAGATTGAAAAAGTGTAATATGTTTGCCAGAAAAACTACCGAGTAGGTTTCTTTTGGTAAACTATTGCGTAACAAAGTTAGGTTGTACAATTCAATATTTACACCCTCGTGGGCCAGACTATTTATCCTGTTTTTTAGAGAGTCAAGTTGATATTGGTCATTATCGATACCAATCAACTTTCTGCCTGAATTGATATATTCAAAAAGAAAAGTGGTTTGGCCGCAACCGATATCGACAATAGCACCATCGACAAAATCGCTTTCATAATCCCTCAGTGGATTATGTAATGTCCGAATTAAATCATCGGTTGTAAAGTCTTCTGAATAAGACTCCCAATATAGGCGCATCTGAACATCCATAATGTCTAAGTTTCGAATATCAAATTACAAATTCTTGGTGCTGAATCCAATTTTCGCCATGTTTTTCTACCTATTCCTACCAGTAAAAAGTACAAAACTGGGTCCTATTAAATGTGCAAATTTTTTGTTCTATTATAATCTGGTCAAGGTATACCTTATCAAAATCGGTTAAATTTTAACATGCATTTTATATGAAACCTTTTCTCTCCAAATCTTCGATAATAGGCTCAATAAGCAATAAAAAGCGATTTAAATGTTCAAAGTATTCCTGCTGATCGGTACAACCGGACTTTGAACTCTTAAAAGTCCGGTTTTTTTATTTAAAATCACTGTTCTAAGCTATTCCAGCCTTGTTCAAAGTATTCCTGCTAATGGTTCAGTCTGGTAAAGGGGGATTAGAAGATTAGCTTTGAACGCTCAGCAGTCTGATGAATATTTAAGCGCTCCGTTATAAATTATATATGCTATTTTCATTGGTCTAACCTATTTTTTATCGCAATCTAAGCACCTTTGGCTATCCTGTTCTCTTCGCCTTCCATTGGTAACCAGCCTTTTAGTGTTTCAAATATCGTCATTAATTTCGCTGGAATTTTTTTGTCTTCTACTGTATCAAGTTTAAGAATTGAAGTGATTTTTTCTTCTTCTCCATTTTGAATTAATTCTACCCAATCAGGATTAATTATCAAAGTTTTCCCTATTGCCACCATAGAAACACCATACTCTAAAACCTGATTAGCCATCTGTGGCGTTGTAATTCCTCCAGCAACAAGAACAGGAACTCTGTTGTTAACATAATTGTTTAGTACAACTGATATAGGCTCTTCTGAATGTTGTAAGTCAATTGGTTTTTGATTGACAGCATCAAACAAAGAAAAGTGTAAATAATCAATCTTCTCAGCAATCAACTTGTCTATTAGCGTGAACGTGTCTGGAAGTCCATAGGTTTGTTGCGGCATTTCTTCAGGTGAGATTCTATAGCCTATAAGAAATGGAGTATTAGCATATTCAGAGACTACTTTTTTCACCTCTTTTACGATTTCGAGGCTAAGTCTTAAGCGATTTTCAAGAGAACCTCCCCACTGATCATTTCTTTTATTAAAAAAGGGAGATATAAAATTTTGAAGCAAAAATCCATGGGCTCCATGAATTTCAACTCCATCAAAACCAGCTTCAATCGCTCTTCTCGTAGTTTCTCCAAATGCTTTGATCATTTCTAAAATTTCATTTTCGCTTAATTCTTTTGGAAGATTTTCTTTATCGGATAGTAGTATGGTTCCACTCAAAACAGCGCTTGAACTTACCACTTCGCCATTAGGAATAAGACCTGGAATTGCTTTATTGCCTGCATGAAATAGCTGTAATATTGCTGGCGCCCCACCACTTTTAGTTGCATTTGCCAGCTTCTTAAGACTTGGAAGAAACTTATCATCGTATCCTGCAAATTCATGTGTAAAACCGATACCATTTGCAGTAACATGTGTACATCCTGTGATAACCAATCCTACACCATTTACTCTTTTTTTATAATATTCGATTTCTTCATCTGATATAGTAAAATCGTCATTTGATGCCCAAGTGGTCATAGGCGACATTACAATTCTGTTTTTTAAACTAATCCCATTATCAAATGATAAGGGAGTAAATAGCTTATTGTATTTATTCATTTATAAGTTTTTTAAACGCAAAGCTCTACTAGAAGCAATATTATGCTCCTAGTAAAAACTTCAACCTAATGATTTTTGATTATTTAGTGTACAGATGAAAAAGTTCAGCAACAACTTTCCGTTCTCCATTAATTTTGATCAATGAATGGAAATAGGTGGAATCTTCATCTGTAGCATCATCCCCCATTTCAACTTGGACAATTGCTATAGTGGGTGTTTTGTATTTTGATATTTGGTGCTGAGCCAAATTTCTATTTTGTTACCTGATAAATTTTACTAATGATTTTCCAATCGCTACCATCTTTTACCAAAGTAAACATATCGGCATATTTGTCGGATCCAAATTGCGATTCAATTCTCACTATTGCAGCATCACCTTCTACATCCAAAGTAGTGAGTTTATAACTCGCTTCCATTGGCTCTAAAGCCGAAAATCCATCGATTAGTACTTGGATAGGAACACTCTTCAATTCTCCATTTTCTGACCATGACATTGTTGCAGTTGACGCAAATGCTGGTTTTGCAATATTACCGTCGCCTTTTCTTCCTGCTTCAACATATAAATCTATTGCTTTCAGGATGCCATCTTTTTGTTCTTGATTGTTTTGCATAACTTCTTTTTTATTATTTTGATTATTACTATTTTGACATGAAATTAATAAGCTTCCAAAAGTTAAGGCTGATAGTAATAATACCGTTTGTACTGAGGGAAACACTTTTTTTGCTATATTTCTACTACTTTCTCGTAATCCATTAATTTTTACGTCTGCAGAGTGAGAGATAGCGCCTTTTTGGCCGTGATTGTTTTGCATAATCATCTTGTTTTAATTTGTTATTAATGAGACTAATACACTGCTTATTAATGACAGAATTATTAACTCTTTTCTATAACAAAGGTACAATGACGAGAATTCGATGGCTTTTCTAATTAGCTCAAAGATTTTGTCTAATTAGTCCTTTTTTGATGGCTTAAAGGAACGATGAAAGATGCTATTAGATTACCTATTAACGAGAGACACTTGGTGCCTGTCCGTGAAATTCCTTGTATATTCTTGAAAAGTGGGATACATTTTCAAATCCTAAGGAGTAACATACATCAGAAACAGACATTATAGTTGTTTCCAGCATTTCTTTTGCTTTTTCTAATCTCTTTTCTCTTATCCATGTTGCAGGTGCAATATTGTAGATATTTTGAAAATCTCTTTTAAAACTTGACAAACTTCTGCCAGAGAGGTATGCCAATTCTGAAACCGATACCGGAGATGCATAATGTTGTTCAACCACGTTGCGGATATCAGTCCTTACAGGCTCATGTAGCTGAAGGATCTGTAAAAACATATTTCGATTGCATTCCGCAACATCATACAATAATTCCATGATTTTTATACGAAGCTGTCCAGGATGAACCACAGAATCATCAAAAAAATATGGCTTTAAAGATTGAGCAAATGCAACCAGACATTCGTTCATGGGATAAACGCCTGTTTTTATCTCTCCTTCAGGTTTTGATATTTTAATTTCTGAGGTAGATAAGAATGATTTCAGGAGATCATCTTTTATGCTGAACATTAAACTGTCATAAATATTATCATTTTCAGGATTTCCGAATTTATGATATTTTACAGCAGTGGCTTTCTTAAGTAAAATCATATCGTTCTTACAAAGCTTATATTCCTGTTTTCCATAAGTAAGAATTACTGAACCTTCTAGGACGATGAGGAGTAAATGCTGTTCGAGGTACATTGTTCCTTTAACTTCCGTACTGTGTATGCACTGTTCAATTACAGAGCAACCATCCAACATCAAAGCATTTTGCGGCGCATCACAACCAATTAAAGAAGTTGGAACTTTAATCATTTTTTTCATTTACTTATTTTTTGATGTAATACGACATTAAACAATCGACGGTACTTGATTCGTAATTATATAGCATCGATTAAAACAAAGGTATAACTCTTTTAAACGTGTAGATGTTCTTTTAAGGTCAAATATTTATTCTAAATAGTCCATGCCGAACTTATTTATTGAGATAATAATTGTTTAGATATATTTTTCCCTCTCAAATTATATGCTTTTAAATGCAAGGGTACTTACAGGCATATTGCCAATTTTTTTGTGCTAAGCTAATCTTCTAAAGGTATCTACGGCCTTAGAAGACTTAAAATTCGTTAACTTTTATCATAGATTTAAAAAAACTTCCTATATGGGAAGTTTTTTTAGTTTCAATGCTTATCGGACGAATTTAACTTCAACTACGCTAGGCTTAAGCACTGAAAAAAATTTCCTTTTCATGGTTTTTGGCAGGTTAGTTTAATAAACCCTAATTATCTTATGGCTGATTGTTGTCGAAATCGGACACTATTTGATTGGCACTAAGAATTATCGCTCCCTGGCGCAATGTGGTTGCCATTCAATCGGGGCACCATTATTGGAAGCTTATGGGAAAACATATGATTACTATTAACAATGTCCAACCCTTGGACGCAACGCAATTGACCGATATTTTAAAGACTGAGTTTCCTTCGTATGTTAATGAGCGGCTTGGAAGCAACCTGGCGGTCGAATTTGCACATGTATCCGATTTTGTAAATATCAGCTTTCCTGAAGTCATCGAGGGCAATGCTTACACGATTATCGTTAGTGATGATAGCCTTGAGCTTTCGGACCATACATCCGAAGGAACCTATAATGCCGAACTGCTCGAAGAGCACTTGATTGCATTTCTGATTCTAAAGGCGAGCTAGGTCTATCAATATATTATTTTTCGGATAAAACATTTTGCTAAAGAATGTGTTTAATATTCGAGAGCGTTAATTTAGATGAGCGGGAAGGGCCAATGGTTTTTCCCGCTTTTTTATAGGTCTAATTCCAGCCTTTGTTCTTTCCTGCGAAACAGAGTCACTTTAAATTAAATGATTACGTTCACTTGCTGAGCGTAAGGATTTCCCCAACAGCCGGTCACATCTAACGCTCCAGACTGATTAATTTTTCGGTTAGATTGTTCAATCGAATGATTTTAAGCGTTTTTTTTAATAGCTCAACGCATTACGCTATAGTAAAAGATAAACGATCATAAGCCAATTTGATATGAGGAGGCAATTCTTTTTCAATATCAACATGTAGGCCTAAATTATGGCTCATGTGTGTAAAATAGGTAGTTTCTGCTCCGGCTTTATTAGCAAAAGCTATGGCTTCATCTAAAGTAAAGTGAGAGATGTGATCTTCTTTCTGTAAAGCATTAATCACCAACACCTTGCTTCCTTTAATTTTAGCTAATGATTCATCAGAAATTGTTTTTGCATCGGTAACATAAGTAAAATCATTAATCCGATAACCTTTAACCGGCAATTTATAATGCATCACATCAATCGGTATAACTAAATTCCCTTTTACCTCAAAAGGACTTTCATCAACAGTAAATAAGTTAATTAATGGTAGTCCATGGTATTTAATATCCGAAAAAATATAAGAGAATTCTCTTTTTAGCGCTTCTTGCACCCTTGGTGTTGCATAAATATCAATGTGCTTTTTAAGGATGTAATTGAAAGGCCTAATGTCATCTAAGCCCGCAACATGGTCTTTATGTTCATGCGTATATAAAATAGCATCTAAATCCATTACCTTTTCTCTAAGCATCTGGTATCTAAAATCAGGACCACTATCAATTACAATTGTAGTGCCTTCTATTTCAATTAAAACCGAAACCCTTAATCTTTTATCTCTACTATCAGAAGATTGGCATACAGCGCAGCTACATCCAATTACCGGAATGCCTTGTGAAGTACCTGTACCTAAAAATGTGATTTTCAAACTTTGTTTTTATAAGATGCTTCGACAAGCTCAGCATGACAAATGAACTATGAGCAATAATACTCAAAAAACACTTAAAACAAAAAAGGTTTGAGCAATTGCCCAAACCTTTTAACGTGTATCTCAATAATTATCGAGATTAATTAATTATCTTAAATCTACCACTTCAACACCAGGGTATTTTTTGGCATCAAAAGCAAAAGTTGTTTCTGGAACTTTAGCATTAGGGGTAAATGTTTTAACGTTATAAGTATAAGTATTTCCATTTTTCTCGAAGATAACCACATTAGCAATCTGCTTAGTAGCTTTATCTATACTTAAACGAACTTTAAAAATTGTTTTCTTAGCATCTGTCGGAGACAAATCAATCATTTGATATGTTTTTGCACCAACTTTACTTTCACCAGTATAGATATACTTAAATCCTTTTTCGTAAATGGTAAAAATCTTTGCCGGATTAATTGCATCGCTGCTATTGTCTACGTTCGAGATTTGTACTTCTTTATCGTTTTTAAGATAAGTCCACTGTACCTTACCATCACTAATTAAATCTTGATTGGTCATTGCAACTTTATACTTATTCGCGTTAGCTTTAACGTATAAAGTACCTTGTTGGGTTTCTTTAACTTTAGCTTGTGCATTGTTTAAAGTAAATGTAAAGTCTGTTTTTACAATATTGTAAGTACGATACTTTTTACTTACCTCTGCCAAAATTGCTTTAGCTTTTGCATCTGTTTGTGCCGATGCCACAAATCCGAATGTTCCTAGAACAAATAATGTTACTATTATCTTTTTCATGTTTTTTAAATTTATCTACTAACAACGCTTCAATTTCAGGTTAGTAGAGCGTACATCTATTTTTTGTTATTAAGGTTATTCAAGAACTGTTCCAAAGCGTATTGATCTGGCAATAAAACTTCTCTAGCCTTGCTCCCTTCAAACGGACCAACAACTCCTGCAGCTTCTAATTGATCGATGATTCTACCTGCCCTATTGTAACCCAATTTCATTTTACGTTGAATTAAGGATGTAGAACCTTGTTGATGTGTTACAATCAGCTGTGCTGCATCTTCAAATAAAGGATCTCTATCATCAGGATCGAAATCACCTTTGGTAGATTCTGCATTTTCATCTATATATTCTGGTAGTTGGTAAGCATCTGGATAACCACGTTGGCTACCAATAAATTCAGAAATACGGTCAACTTCAGGTGTATCAACAAAAGCACACTGTAGCCTTATTAAGTCGCTACCTGTAGATAAAAGCATATCTCCCCTACCAATTAATTGATCTGCACCACCACTGTCTAAAATAGTTCTCGAATCTATTTTAGATAAAACCCTAAAAGCTAACCTTGCCGGGAAATTCGCTTTAATTGTACCTGTAATAATATTTACAGAAGGGCGTTGTGTCGCCAAAACTAAGTGAATACCAATAGCACGAGCTAATTGTGCTAAACGAGCAATTGGTGCTTCCACCTCTTTACCTGCTGTCATCATTAAATCGGCAAACTCATCTACTACCAAAACAATGAATGGTAAAAAACGGTGACCATTATTTGGGTTCAGCTTACGCTTGATAAATTTATCGTTGTATTCCTTTAAATTTCTTACTTGTGCATCCTTTAACAAATCATAACGTTGATCCATTTCTATACACAACGAGTTTAATGTATTTACTACTTTTTTGGTATCTGTGATAATGGCATCAGCTTCTCCAGGTAATTTGGCTAAGAAATGACGTTCAATTCTATTAAATAAAGTTAACTCTACTTTCTTGGGATCTACCAATACAAATTTCAGTTGCGCTGGATGTTTTTTATAAAGCAAGGAAACCAAAATAGCATTGATACCAACAGATTTACCCTGACCAGTTGCTCCTGCTACCAATAAATGGGGCATTTTAGCCAAATCTGCAATAAACACTTCATTGCTAATCGTTTTACCCAAAGCAATAGGTAAATCCATTGTATTTGTAGCCCATTTCTCTGTATTCAAAATACTTCTCATTGACACCATTTCTGGATGTTGATTAGGTACCTCAATACCAATTGTTCCTTTACCAGGCATTGGTGCAATGATACGAATACCTAAAGCGGCTAAGCTTAAAGCAATATCATCTTCTAAGTTTTTAATCTTAGAAATTCTTACACCAGGTGCTGGAATAATCTCGTATAAAGTAACTGTTGGACCAATGGTAGCCTTAATCTTATCAATTTCTATGTTGTAGTGATTTAAGGTCTCTACAATTTTATTTTTATTGGCTTCTAATTCTTCAGCATTAACTGAAATTTTATTAGAACCATAATTCTCTAATAAATCTAAATTCGGGTATTGATAGCCAGATAAGTCTAATTTTTCATCGTAATTACCAAACTGTTCTACTAAGCCATTTGCTTTTACTTCATCCTCACTTTTTTCTATGGTAAAGGCTGGTTCTGGAGCTACTTCTAATGGAGTTGCTGCAGCGGTAACGGTAGGTGTTAGTATTACATTTGTACCCAAAGGGCCAGCAATAACATCTTCTACACTTTCCTCTTTGTTTTCAAAGCGGTTTGGTGTTAAAACAATGTTTTGTTCTTTTTTAGGTTCGTTTTTAAATCTATCATTAATACTAAATTCTACCGGACCAGAAGGCTCTTCACTTTCCTTATTTTTCGCAACTTCCTCTCTTATGTCACTTACATAATCTGCAACTTCATTATCTAGATAAACTTCCTTTTCACGCTGTGGGATTTTAAAATCGATATTGTAAGCAATAATTAAAACCGTTAGTCCTAAGAAAATAATTAACCCACCTACACCCGCTTGTCCAATTTGAGCAATTAATAATTTATTACTCCAATAGCCTATTTCGCCCTCTAAAAAATGGGGAGTATCTGAAAAGAAAGAATGTGCAAAACCAAATGTTAAAGACAAGAAAAGTAAAAAGAACAAGCTATAGCCTAAAACTTTCTCAACTCCAAATATTCTAACTTTAAAAAGTAAACGATATCCAATTACAAAGAATACAAATACAAATAAAAATGAGGCAATGCCAAACCACTCGTAAATAAACTGATGGGATAATAATGCACCGATTTTACCTAACCAGTTCTGAATCTCTGGCGCATCTACACCATTATTTTTTAATTCTTCAATTCCTTTAAAAAGATTGCTCCAGCCACCATTTGCATCAATTACATAACTTTGGTCTTCTTGCCAAGTAAATAAATAGGAAGTAAAGGCAACTAAAAAATAAATAGAAATAATAACAAAGAAAAGCCCAATTATTTTAAATAATCGTCCATTTTGTAAATCGAAAGTGGGTAAAAGATCTATCTTAGCCCGGGGTGCTTTAGTTGTAGTTTGCTTCTGGCCAGCTCTCGTTGGTTCAGCTTCTTGCTTAAATGAGTTTGATTTGAATGAATTCCCCTTTACCGGCATCTTTCGAAAATGTTATTAATCAACAAATATAAAACATATAGTTGTTTGTGATGTATAAAACGAATACGATTTAAAGAAATTATTTCGAATTGCCAAAAGGGTTTTTTAACATTTAGTTAATGGCGATTAAACTTTCTTAATAAATGATAGTCTTACTTAAAAGCTGAATAAATAATTTTGTTTAGATAGTTTTGTTTTAGGTTAATCCTGCTTAATAATATTGAGCAGGATTTTTTCTTTTATAACGATTAGAGTTTTTGTCATTCAGCGTAGCGAAGAATCTTTTGAGTTAATTCTCTTTTTATAGATTCCTCCAAAGTCGGAATGACAACAATTATACGGAACAGCCTTCATTTTACTTAATTCCTTAATGCTTAAAACCGCTAAATCTATCGTCAACATTTAAAATTCTCAATTTATTTTTGTTAATTTAAGCTGTTAGTTTAAAATAACCTTTAAAATGGATATTACGCATCTCGAAACACTTATTGAAAATGATCAACTAGAGGAAGTTGTTGCCTTACTTACGCAAAAACCACAATTGGCTAGTCAAACTACTTCGCATCAAATTTCTCCGGTATTATTAGCCTGTTATTATAAAAAGTTAGAGATTGCTAAGGCAATTGCAGAATTTGTACCAGAACTAAGTTTATTCGATGCTTGTGCCGTTGGAAAGTTTGATGATGTTACCTTGCTTATTTTTAAAAATCCTGCTACCATTAATTCATTTTCTATAGATGGTTTTACACCATTGGGATTGGCTTGTTATTTTGCTCACGAAGATATTGCTCGCTTTTTAGTACTTAAAGGTGCTGAGGTAAATGTGGCCAGTAAAAATGGATATAATGTTTTTCCTATTCACTCTGCTGTCGCGGCCAACAACTTTAACATTACAAAAATGTTATTAGATGCAGGTGCTTACCCTAATGTTTGCCAAAAATCTGGTGTTGCACCATTGCATTCTGCAGCTCAATTGGGCAATATAGAATTGATTATTTTATTATTAGAACACGGTGCTGAGGTAACTTTAAGAATGGAAGGTGGTAAATTACCAGCCGACTTAGCTGCAGATAAGGGGTTTAATGAAATTGCAGAGATTTTAATGCCTGAAGATTGAGTGATAAGTTTTAAGTTTTTTGAGATTTCACTTATAACTTATAACCTACAACTTTAAACTCAAATATCCCAAACCCTTAGCCTTACTTTTTTCACATAGTTTCTGATGTCTAAAACTACGGCAGCTAAAAGGTAAAACAGAATTGGAAAACCAACAGCTAAAAAAGAAGAGTAAATAAAGAACAAACGGACTTTGTTTGTACTCATATTAAACTTGTTAGCTAAGTAGGTAGAAACCCCAAAGCTTTGCTGTTCGAAAAAGGTAACAATACGTTGAAACATCTTTTTATTGTTTTAATAGCTTAATACCAATACCACAAGTTAAGCATTTTTTTTCATTGCAATACTTCTTTTTCAATTGCAATAATGCTTGTGAGTTAAAGGCATTTTTTACAAGAACGCCTGCATCCTCGTATTGTTTTATAATTGCATTGTTTTCACTTGATATATTCTCTAGCAAATAAAAACTTCTTGTTACATAATTATGCTGGTCTAATGCTTTTCCATAGGCGAATAAAAATAAACTTAGTGTATTAATTAATACATTTTGAATAGATGATTTACCCAATTGTAAACTGACATTTTCTGCCTCTTTATTAAAATGGTAATGGGTTTCCCAAAATGGATTTACCGGTAAATTCTCGAACAGTATTTGAGAGTTTCGATAATCTCTCATCACTAAAATTTTAGAAAACAGATGATTAGAATTAACGATTAGCGCTGCAAATTGTGCTAATCTTAAAGTAGGAAAATTCTGTGGGCGCATTCGCATAAATTTCCACAGTGAGATATCTATTGATTTTAAGCCGTATTTCTTTTGTAGAAATTTATATTCTCTCTTCAATTGATTTGGATATTCATCCACAAAACTTTGATTTAAAAAACCTGCTTGTCCAAAAATTAAGGCTTCTATTTGCAATGGATTATCTTTGTGTTTGGCAAATAATTGTTGTGGCAAAGACTGGGCAAGCATCTCCATAGGAATTGCATTTACCTTAAAGCCAAAGTTACGAGCTATAAAATGATAAAAGGTTTCATCCCAGTCTCCCTTTAATTCTTTTAATTTATCATAAATTTCATTAGATTTTTGCGCTAATCTTTCTACTAAAACCCGTGACAAAAAGCTATTGATTAAAAATTCGTCAACTAAGTGGATTTGCTTTTCGCATGGAAAATTATTCACCGAGGTAATCAGCTGTTCATAATTATCTAATAAGTGTAAAGGGAAAAGGCCTTTTAATATTAATACCGGAATTACCGTTCCATCTCTTCTATAAATTGAAGTATCATCTTCATAAACTACATGAAGAATTACATTTTCATAAGCGCTATCTTGTTGATGATGGTGCAAAAGCCAATCTGATGATTTAATATGAATCTCTACATTTCCAACCCAAGTCGTATCTCCAATAATTAATTTTGCCTTACTAAAATCTGGACCTGCATCTCTATTTACAGTACCCTGGTGCAATACCTGAATAATTTCTCCTGCTGTGGTTCGCAATGTTTGAGCACCATACAATCGAAATTGCCAAATGAAATGCAAAAATTCTTCAGTAAAGTTCATAGCTGAAATTATGCAATAAAATAGAAGAATTTAAGGATTGCTGAAAATTTAACCTACGGTTATAAAAATTAAATTACAAGGAAATATATGTCCCTTAAGACTATGCATTTTTGCCGTCATTCCCGTAAAAGCGGGAATCTTAAGGCTCAATTTCCCTTTCAAACGCATTACGATACCCAATCAAGTTGGGTATGAGAACCAAATAACAACTTCAATAAATTTATTTGCTTCACTATATACTTATGGAAAAATGACAGCCAAATAAATTCAGCGTGACGAACAATCTGAGTTAAGCTAACTCTTTTTGCTTTCCCTTGTAGTTTGTAATAAAAACCCCTAAAATAATTAAAGCAGTAGCAATTAATAAATCGTAAGTAATAACCTCATCTAAAATTAGCCAGCCTAAAAATATAGCAATGATGGTATTGAAATAAGAAAGTATGGAAACTTTAGTTGCTGATACCTTTTTTAGCGCATAATTATAGCAGAAATAACCAATTATAGAGCCAAAGACCCCTAAATAAACTACAGCTAAAAGGCTTTCCAAACTCCAACTACTTGGATCAATTTTTTCTGAAAATACAAATGCAAAAATCAATTGTACAACCGCAGAAAACACAAATTGGTAAAATAAGTCAAGAAATATATTTGAGGTTTGTTGCGTATATTTTTTGGTATAAATGGTTCCAATTGCCCAACCAGTTATTGCTATCGCTAAAAACATTATTCCTGTTTTATAATTTGGGTCGAGCAAGTCGCTTAGGCCATCTCTAAATATAAAGGCAACTCCTAAAAAGCCTACAACAACACCCACAACGCCTTTTAAAGTTAGTTTTTGAAGGCCGATAATAACACAACCAATAAAGACCACTATCGGATTTAAAGCATTTAGTAAAGATGTTAATCCACTTGGAATACTTTGCTCTGCTACAGTTGTAAGACCATTAGCTATGATAATCATTAATGAAGACAGTAAAATTTGTCTTCTTAAAGCTGGCCAGCCAATCCATTTCAATTGGTTTTGTTTTAGCAAGAAAACCAGTAAAATTAATGACGCAATAGTTTGACGCATTGCAGTAACAAACCAAGGCGGTATGGTATGAACGGCAACACGGATACCTAAATAAGTTGTTCCCCAAACAATGGCAACCGCAAGTAAGGCTCCAATTAGTTTAAAATTTGTTTTGGAGTTCATAATAGATTTGCGGCTTTCAAAATCTGCTCCATTTCTTGTTGCAATAACAAAGCTTCTTCTCTTGCCTTTTCGGCAAAATCTAAACCATCACTCGCATATATAATGCTTCTAGCAGCGTTAACCAATAATCCGCATTGCGAATTTAAACCATATTGACAAACTGCCCTTAAGCTTCCACCCTGTGCACCAACCCCTGGAACCAATAAAAAATGTTCTGGTGCCAACTGGCGGATATGCTGAAACTCCTCTGCTTTTGTAGCACCAACAACATACATCATTTGGTCGCTAGTTGCCCATTTTTGTGAAGTTGTAATTACCTGTTCGTATAATTTCTGGTCGTCACTCTGTTTAACCTGAAAATCTTGACTACCTGAATTTGACGTTAAAGCTAAAAGAATAACCCATTTATTTGGATGATTTAGAAACGGAGAAACAGAATCCTCGCCCATATAAGGTGCAATCGTGATTGAATCGAAACTCATTGCAGCACTTTCTTCATTAAAAAAGGCTTCAGCATACATTGCAGAGGTGTTCCCTATATCTCCACGTTTTGCATCGGCAATAGTAAAAACATCCTTAGGAAAGTGTTTCCAAGTTTCAACTAAAGTTTCCCATCCTTTAACTCCCCTGCTCTCGTAAAATGCGGTGTTAGGTTTGTAAGCAACGCAAAGATCGTGAGTAGCATCGATCAACTGCTTATTAAACTCTAAAATTGGATCGTTATATTTTAACAGGTGTTTTGGAATTTTATTTAGTACTGGATCAAGACCGATGCACAAAAAAGATTTTTTATTTTGTATCTGCTCAAAAAGTTGTTCTTTGTTCATTTTAATGGGGGAATGGTGCACAAAGATGCCAAATTTTGATGATTTTTTGATTGCTAATGTTTGCACAAAATGATTTTTTTTTAAACAATTTTCATTTTTAGTTGCTTATTAATTTTCAAATACATACAATTGTGCCATAATTCCCGAATGTTTATCTGAATATCCCAGAAAAATTTCAACAAAAATTATTTATAGAATGTTTTTAAAAGCATTTTTCCGTTATATTTTCTGATAAACTCAAATTAAAATTTCTCGACAAACACATATAAATGTTTAATAAAACAGAATTAACTGAAAAGCTTACTGCAGAATTACGTGAGTTAGCAAAAAATGAAGGTGTTACGAACGCAGATGACTTGCGCAAAACCGACCTGATTGAACAAATACTACAACAACAAACCAACAAAAGCAGTACTCCAGAAGTTGCACCAAAAACTGCTACTCCTGTAAAAGAGGCTAAACCAAAGTTGGTTAAAGAGAGTAGTGATAAGCCTCTTGCTAAAAAAAGGGCTCGTATCTCTAAAGATGATAAAAATACCCAGCCACAACAACCAGAGCGTGAGCGAGTAACTTTATTTGATGAGCCTCAAACTCGTAGGTCAGAACCTGAAACTCAATTTGAACCTCAACCTGAAGTTGAAGAAATTGAACCTCCAGTTGTTACTTTACCTCCAGATTTTGTAGACGATCCTGAAAGGCTAGAAACCATTGCTGAAAAATTGCAAAATCAAGCAAATAAACCTGTTCAGCCTAACCCTAATCAAAACAAAAAAGACAGGTTGCCAAGAGAGGCGAGACCTGTTAAAGAACCAAAGGAAGTGGCAGTTGGTGAAGAAAAGCCAGCTAGAGAAGAAAGAGCACCAAGAGAAGACAATAACAATCGTCCTCAAAAAAACCAAAACAATCCAAACCAAAACGGCGGAAATCATAAACAAAACGAAACAAGTTACTCTAACTTAGATTTTGATAATACCATTACCAATGAAGGTGTTTTAGAAATCATGCCTGATGGATATGGATTTTTACGTTCTGCCGATTACAATTATCTTTCGTCACCAGATGATATTTATGTATCACAATCGCAAATTAAATTATTTGGCTTAAAAACAGGTGATACGGTTAACGGAAGTATTCGTCCGCCAAAAGAAGGAGAAAAATATTTCCCATTGGTAAAAGTAGTAAGCATTAATGGCCGTATTCCTGCAGATGTACGTGATCGCGTTCCATTTGACTACTTAACTCCTCTTTTCCCTACAGAAAAATTAAACTTATTTACAGATAGCAGCAATTACTCAACCCGTATCATGGATCTATTTACCCCAATCGGTAAAGGTCAACGTGGTTTAATTGTTGCGCAACCAAAAACTGGTAAAACTAATTTATTAAAAGAAGTTGCTAACGCCATTGCTAAAAACCATCCAGAAGTTTATTTGATTATTTTATTAATTGATGAGCGTCCGGAAGAGGTTACTGATATGGCTCGTAGCGTAAGAGCAGAAGTTATTGCCTCTACTTTTGATGAACCAGCAGAACGCCATGTAAAAATTGCAAACATAGTTTTAGAGAAATCTAAACGTTTGGTAGAATGTGGTCATGATGTAGTTATCCTTTTAGATTCAATTACTCGTTTAGCAAGAGCTTACAACACAACTGCACCTGCTTCTGGTAAAATATTATCTGGTGGTGTTGATGCAAATGCATTACACAAACCAAAACGTTTCTTTGGTGCTGCACGTAACATTGAAAAAGGTGGTTCATTAACAATTTTAGCAACCGCATTAACAGATACAGGTTCTAAGATGGATGAGGTGATCTTCGAAGAATTTAAAGGTACTGGTAACATGGAGCTACAGTTAGATCGTAAATTATCTAACAAACGTATCTTCCCTGCTATTGATATTACAGCTTCGAGCACACGTAGAGATGATTTATTGTTAGATAGAGAAAACCTACAACGCATTTGGGTATTGCGTAACCACTTGGCAGACATGAACTCTCAAGAAGCAATGGAATTGGTACAAGCCCAAATTAAAGGCACTAAAACCAATGAAGAATTTTTGATGGGAATGAACGGATAGAAAGTTTTACGTTTTAAGTGGTAAGTTATATGTCTTGCTTGCCACTTAAAACTCATAACGTATAACTTACAACTCAAATGAAGAAACACATCCCTAACGCTATAACCTGTGCTAACCTATTTTCGGGTTGTATTGGAGTAGTTTTTGCTTTTAAAGGTGAGCTAGAAATAGCCGCTTATTTGGTTTTATTATCAGGAATTTTCGATTTTTTTGACGGCATGGTTGCCAGATTGCTCAATGTAAAATCTGAAATTGGTAAACAACTAGATTCATTGGCTGACATGGTAAGTTTTGGCTTTTTGCCAGGTGTTGTCATGTATCAGCTTTTAAAAGTTAGCGATTACAGTTCTGAGTATCTACCTTATTTGGCATTCATTATCACCGTATTTTCTGCTTTACGTTTAGCTAAATTTAACATTGATGAGAGGCAAACTGAAGATTTTATTGGACTAAATACACCGATGAACACACTGTTTATTGTCTCTTTACCTTTTATTGCTAAGGATTACCCTGAAATAATTGGCTCGTCGATAGCTTTAATCGCAATTATTGCTATTACAAGTTATTTATTGGTAAGTGAGATTAAAATTTTCTCGTTTAAGCTTAGTGATACGAGTTGGGCAAATAATAAGTTTAAGTTTATATTTCTAATCGCTTCCTTAATTCTTATTGGATTTTTAAAGTTTGTTGCAATACCTTTTATTTTGGTATTCTATATTGGTTTATCAATACTTCATTTTAGAACCCCAAAACGCTAAGGGGCCACACTACCTAAAGTTCAGTTGTAAGAGAAGTGAAAATGCATAAACGGTGAAAAATTTCCTTTAGGCTTAAAGTTTTTGCTGTAAAAGGGCTCTGGCCTCATCTAATTGTCTATATAAAATAGTAACAAAACTTTTTGCTTCAGCAAAGGCAGCAGGAATTTCTTCAATATTTTTCAGTTCTCTAGCATTACGCTCAATTTCTTGCATGTGATCTCTAACATCTTCTCTACCCACATAGTAAAATGTTGGTTTCATTTTATGTGCAAATTCTGAGGTTGCTTTCCAATTCTCTGCTATAATGGCATTCTCCAAATCATCCATATATATTGGTGTTTGTTTTTGAAAAGCATCTAACATTTCTATCATAAACTCGGCACTGTCACCAGACATATCGCTTAAATAAGTTAAGTCTAGTGGTTCATTATTTTTTTTTTCATCGATCATTAACCAAAGCTAAGAAATTATCTTTTTGCTACCGATAAAGAATCAGATAAAGTTGCTAATATTTCTGACACAGATTTCTTGATGATTGGATGAATTAAGTTTGGAGCAATTTCTGCCAAAGGTTGCAACACAAATTTTCTGTTTTGCATTTCCGGATGTGGAATTTGGAGTTCCTCACCTTCATTGATTATTTCATGCTCATAAAATATAATATCAATATCTATCAATCTCGAGCCCCATTTTTCGTGCCTTACACGGCCAAGTGATTTTTCAATTTCTAATACCCCAGTTAATAGCTCAAATGGGGTTAAGATGGTTTCTACACCAATTGCTAAATTTAAAAATCCTGGTTGATCTGTCCTACCCCATGCCTCAGTTTCATAAACAGCAGATTTAGCAAAAACTATCCCAATATTCGCTTCAATTGCCTTTAATGCATTGGCTAAATATTGCTCACGCTCCCCTAAATTACTACCTAGTAACAAATACGTTCTCTTGAGGTCTAAACCCATATTAATTGATTAATTTATAGTTTTTTGTACAGAAAAATAAAGCTTATAAAAATAACTTTGGCGTCGTAAATTTACTATAAGATGCCATTCCGTTTTATATCTTTACAAATTAAATATTTACCTAGCACATGAAAGAATTTTTTAAATATGTTTTAGCTACTGTAGTAGGAATTGTAATTTCTACATTTGTTATCGCTATCATTTTTGCGGCTATAATTGCTGGCCTTGTTTCTTCTGTAGGAGAAGAAAAAGCAGTTGCTGTTAAGTCTAACTCTGTATTATATTTAGACTTAGATCAAGTAATTACAGAACGTACTCCAGAAAATTCTTTTGCAGGACTACCTATTATTGGTGGTGGAGAAGAAAAAAGCATCGGTTTTAATGATTTAATTAAGGCTTTAAAAGAGGCTCAAACAGATGATAAAATTGAATGTGTTTACATTAATGTAAGCTCTCCTAATGCTGGTATGGCTACAATGCTAGAGGTTAGAAATGCGATTATCGATTTTAAGAAAAGTAAAAAACCTGTAATTGCTTATAGTGAAGTTTATACACAAGGAGCTTACTACTTAGCTTCTGCCGCAAATAAAGTTTATTTAAACCCCCAAGGGGCTTTAGAATTTAAAGGTTTTAGTTCTGAACTAACTTTCTTTAAAGGTGCATTGGATAAATTAGGCATTGAAGCACAAATCATCCGTGTAGGTAATTACAAAAGTGCTGTAGAGCCATTCATCAATACTAAAATGAGCGACTATAATAGAAAACAGATTACTGCTTATGTAGGTGGCTTATATAACACATTTTTAAAAGAGATTTCAGAAACAAGAAAAATTAGTACCGATAGCTTATTTATGATAGCTGATGGTTATAAAATTCAGCAACCAAAAGATGCTTTAGCGTATAAAATGGTAGATGCTTTAAAATATAAAGACGAAGTTTTAGATGAATTAAGAAACATTACAGGTAAAAGCAAAAAAAGCACAGTAAATACTGTGAGTATTAACGATTATATTGCCAATTTACCTAAAGAAACTTCTACGAGTAGTGATAAAGTGGCCGTAATTTATGCCAATGGCGATATTGTAGGTGGTGAAGGGTCAGATCAGCAAATTGGTTCTGAACGTATTTCTAGAGCAATTAGAAAAGCAAGGTTAGATGATGACGTTAAGGCAATTGTTCTCCGTGTAAATTCTGGTGGCGGTAGTGCTTTGGCATCTGATGTTATTTGGAGGGAGATTATATTAAGTAAAAAGGCAAAACCTGTTATTGCTTCTTTTGGAGATGTAGCTGCATCTGGCGGCTATTATATTGGTTGCGCTGCAGATAGTATTTTTGTTCAACCAAACACCATTACGGGTTCAATTGGTGTATTCGGTATTATTCCAAACTTTCAAAACCTTTTAAATAACAAACTAGGAATTACTTTTGATGGTGTTAAAACCGGACAGTATGCAGATATTATGAGCGTTAATAGGCCTCTTACAGCAGGCGAACGCTTCATTATACAAAATGATATCAACCAAATTTACGATACATTTATTGGCCGTGTTGCAGATGGCCGTAAGAAAACAAAGGCACAAGTTGACAGCATTGGTGGTGGCCATGTTTGGATTGGAACAGATGCTGTTAAAAATGGACTTGCAGATCGTATTGGAAGCTTCAATGATGCCATAAAATCGGCTGCTAAAAAAGCAAAATTATCTGGTTATCAAGTTGTAGAATATCCAGAAAAAATAGATCCATTTAAAGCTTTCCTATCAAATGCAAAAGATAACATTAGTGTTTACTATACTAAAAAAGAGCTTGGCGAAAACTATTTGATTTATAAACAAATGCAAAAAGCAATAACCAATTCTGGCATACAAGCAAGAATGGATTATGAGATTAAGATAAAATAATTACTTTATAATTTTCCATTCGGGATGAAGGGTGAGATAGGTTTCATTAACCTGCTCACCTTTTTTATGTATAATAATTGCCCTACTAATGTCTCTTATAAATTCTACTGCAATACCATTTGATTTTGAATCATATAGCAAAATTGTGTCTCCGAGGTTATTGTTTACGTAGGTAGATACTTTTTTAAAATCGCTGTATTTTGCAGTAAAGCTAGATAGCAAATTTCCATTATTTAAACCTGTAACTGTTGTTATCTTATTGGAGTTTACTCTAATTTGTTTCACATCTTTCCACTTCATCGTACTATCAGCATAAGATGAATAAATGGCAATTTCTCTTTTCTTAAATTTGGAAGTGTCTCCACGATACCAAATGCTCCATGCTTTTCCCATTGCTGCATCACTAAAATCAGGCTTTCCTAGAAGCGAATCTAATTCAGTAACATTCTGTCCTAAGTAGATTTTACCGATTGATTTACCTGGTATAATTAAAAATTTCTCCTTAATATCATCCGTTTTTAAACTATCGGCATTTAATTTAATCGAGTTAGAATCTGAATTGCAAGAAAAAAGTATTGCAATAAGCGGAATTAGGAGATACTTGAATTTCATTATTAGAAAACAAGATAAAAGGCATTTTGTGTTTGTAATTTTATCTTTTCGTAATGCTATAATTTTATAATTTTACACTAATGGAAAATAAACCAATATCACGCACGCTACGCTTGTTATCACAGTTAATGGAGCTGCATGAAGAAAATCCTTTTAAAATTAAATCTGTTGCAAATGCTGCATTTAAAATAGATAAACTTCCGTTTCCTATTGCTCAAAAACCAAAAGAAGAAATAGATAAAATTGATGGCATTGGTAAAAGTATTGCTGCTAAAATTACCGAACTTTTAGAAACTGGAACCATCTTGGAGCTAGAAGATATTTTATTAAGAACCCCCCCAGGGATTGTAGAAATGCTTAGCATAAAAGGTATAGGGCCCAAAAAAATCGCTACCATTTGGCATGAATTACAAATAGAAAATGTTGGTGAACTCTATTATGCCTGTAACGAAAACCGATTAATAGAAGCCAAAGGCTTTGGCCTTAAAACTCAAGAAGAAATTAAAAAGGTTATTGAGTTTAAAATGGCTGCAAACGGTAAGTTTCTTTATGCCCATGTGGAGGGAACCATAAACCAACTTTATACAGATTTGTCACTTTGGCTAAACAAAGTTGATGATCACTCATTATTAGGTGTTGCTGGAGATTTTAGACGTTTGAATGAGATTGTAGAAGAAGCAGTTTTTATAATTGGAACGGATCAAATGGAAAGTACAATTCATCAGATTTCAACATTTATTGATCTTGAATTTAAGGATATTGATGAAAATACTTTTGCCGCCCATACCGAAAGTGGTTTACATGTTAGGCTTTTTGTAGTTCCTAAAACTGATTTTTACATTAATTACTTTAAACAGACAGGAAGTAAAAAACATGTTGACGAAGTTTTAAACTTAGCTGGAAATGGCCCATTTATTTCAGAAGAAGAAATTTACAGCAAAGCTGGACTAGATTTTACTGCACCAGAATTGCGTGAAGGTTTAAATGAAATTGAACTAGCCTCGAAGCATCAATTACCTAACCTTATCACTTTTGAAGACTTAAAAGGAAGTTTACACAACCACTCTGACTGGAGTGATGGTGTGCATACATTAGAGGAAATGGCTTTATATTGCAAAGACAACTTAAATCTTGAGTATTTAGGTATTTGCGACCATTCAAAATCAGCATTTTATGCAAAAGGTTTAAATGAACAAAGGGTATATGCTCAACATTTACAGATTGATGAACTGAATGCAAAACTTGCTCCATTTAAAATTTTTAAAGGAATTGAGAGCGACATTTTATATGATGGTTCTTTAGATTATAGTGATGAGATTTTAAAAACATTTGATTTTGTAGTGGCATCTGTTCATAGCAATTTAAAAATGGATGAAGAAAAAGCCACATCAAGATTAATTAAAGCTATTGAAAATCCATATACAACTATTCTAGGTCATCCTACCGGAAGGTTATTATTGAGCCGCAAAGGTTATGATATCGATTACAAAAAAGTAATTGATGCCTGCGCAGCAAACCATGTTGTTATAGAAATTAATGCAAATCCACTCCGTTTAGATTTAGATTGGCGTTGGCATCGTTATGCATTAGAAAAAGGAGTGTTATTGTCAATTAATCCAGATGCACATCGAAAAGAAGGTTTTCATGACATGCGTTTTGGCACAATGGTTGCCCGAAAAGGTGGTCTAATTGCAGAAAAATGTTTAAATGCTTTTTCTTTGAGTGAGATAATGAACTATTTCGTTGCTAAAAAAGGATAGCCATAGATCCGCAAATTAATATTTTACAATTATTAATTAAGCTGAGCTTAAACAATGAAATCTGCAAATCAGCGGCAACAAAACAAATTATATATAACTTTGCTACATGATAAGCGAACTTGCCAACAAAATTTTTAATCAAGCCATTACAGACTATCATCAGTTTGATAATATAGACCAGCCAGTTAATAATCCTTATGAAAAGGATAGTCTAACGCATCTATTATACCTAAAGAATTGGATAGATACTGCCCAATGGCATATGGAGGATGTTGTTAGAAACCCTACAATAGATCCTGTTGAAGGCTTGAAATGGAAAAGACGCATCGACACACAAAACCAAGTACGTACTGATATGGTTGAGTTTGTGGATAGTTACTTTTTAGATATTTATAAGCATATTCAAGCAAATGCTGATGCAAAAATAAATACAGAAAGTCCAGCTTGGGCGATAGACCGCTTATCTATTTTAGCGTTAAAAATATACCACATGCAAGAAGAAGCAGAACGGGAAACCGCTTCTGAAGAACATCGCTTACAATGTTTAACAAAGTTAAATGTACTCTTAGCGCAGCGTGATGACCTATCTTTAAGTATTGATGAACTTTTAGCAGATATAGAGGCTGGAAAAAAATACATGAAAGTATACAAACAAATGAAAATGTATAATGATCCAAGCTTAAATCCAGTGCTATATAACACTACAAAATAATGCCTGCAAAAGGTAAAATAATTGTTTTGCGCTTTTCTGCAATGGGCGATGTTGCAATGGTGGCCTCTGTATTGAAAGAGTTTTCATTACAAAATCCAGATGTAGAATTGGTAATGGTGAGCAGGCAAGCATTCGAACCTTTTTTTAAAGATATCAATAACCTAATTTTTCATGCCATACATCCTAAAACCCTCCATAAAGGGGTTAAAGGTTTATATTCCTTATATAAAGAGCTAAAAAAATATCAGCCTATAACTATAGCAGATTTGCATGACAACTTAAGAAGTAGAATTCTTTCAATGTTCTTTCGCATAGCTGGTGTAAAAGTTAAGCGAATTGATAAAGGCAGAGCTGAAAAAAGAGCCTTAACAAGGCCTAAAAATAAGGTTTTAAAACAACTAACATTAACTGTAGAGCGGTATGCAATTGTTTTTAGAGCGCTGAACTTTAATTTAAAATTAAGTCACAAACTTCAAAGCGTACAAAAGGATATCCCTCAAAATGCTAGAGAATTATTCAAAGATAATGAGGCTATAACAATAGGTATTTCTCCATTCGCTCAACATATTTATAAAGTATATCCATTGGAAAAAATGGAGAGGGTGATTGATAAACTTAATGACTTAGGTTTTCAGATTTTAATCTTTGGTGGTGGAAATGATGAAAAAAATAACGCAGATAACTGGGCTTCCAAGTTTATACATGTTAAAAATGTAATTGGCAAATTCACTTTAACAGAAGAACTCAACATCATTTCAAATTTAGACTTGATGCTAAGCATGGATTCTTCAGGAATGCATATGGCTTCATTAATGGGTATTAGAGTAGTATCTATCTGGGGACCTACTCACCCTTATGCTGGCTTTTTGGGTTATGGACAAAATTACGGAGATTGCTTACAAATTGAACATCCTAGTAGACCAAACTCCATTTATGGAAACAAACCTTGCATTTGCGGCGTTCAATCTTGTATAGATGGTATAGACCCAGGTATTATAGTACAAAAGATAATTGAAATTGTAAATGGCAAAAGAATTAATCATCATCAGACACGCAAAATCTGATTGGAAAAACACAGAATTAAGTGATTTTGATAGACCGCTAAACAACCGAGGAAAATCAAATGCTCCAGAAATGGCACATAGGTTAGTTAAGCAAAAAATTGTACCAGAACTGATAGTGAGTAGTCCGGCTTTAAGAGCATTAACCACTGCAAAATTTTTTGCTGACACTTGGCAAATGCCCTTAGCTGACATTCAACAAGAGCCTAGTATTTATGAGGCTAGTGTAAGATCTTTATTGGAAGTTGTTAATCAGCTAGATAATAAATTTGATAGGATTGCACTTTTTGGCCATAATCCAGGTTTAACAGACTTGGTGAATTATTTTGGTGGATATCTAAATAATATGCCAACTTGTAGTGTAGTCCTTTTAAAATTTCCGTTTGATGATTGGGCGATGGCTAGTGAAGGCACAGCAAAGGTTTTATTATTCGATTATCCAAAAAGTGGAGAAGACTAGCTATACAAAATCTTAAAATAATATGTCTAACATCCCTTTCCAAACTATAGATTGGAGCAAAATTGAGAAAACAGAACACAAAGGAGAAACCGGAACTTCGTTTTGGCAAACACTCCAATTTGATGGTCTTAGAATTAGGCTGGTAACCTATGCTGCAGGATATTTAGCTGATCATTGGTGCCAAAAAGGTCATATTGTTTATTGCTTAGAAGGAGAATTTGTGAGTGAGTTGAAAAATGGAGAAGCATTTTCTTTAACTAAAGGGATGAGCTACATCGTTTCGGATGATTTGAGTTCTCATCGTTCTATTTCTAAAAATGGGGTAAAATTGTTAATTATTGACGGGGATTTTTTAAAGTACAATGAACATCAATAACTTAGCTATTGCAAAAAACTTAATTTATGATAAATGCGGCTTCAACTTCTCTGAGTTAAAAATAGAAGAAGAAAGTGCCGAATATGATGCTTGTACATTTCAATTAAATAGCAAATCAGTACTACATAGAACGGCAAAAATTACACCCACAAAAACCGGTCAGTTTGTTACCATTTGGAAAAGAGATGAAAATGGTGAAACAACACCATTTCATGTTAATGATGATTTTGATTTAATAATTATCAGCACTAGAAATGGAGATTTATTTGGCCAATTTATTTTTCCTAAATCTATTTTATTGGAGAAAGGGATAGTATCTAATCCTAAAAAACAAGGTAAAAGGGGGATTAGAGTTTATCCATCTTGGGATATTACCACTAATAAACAAGCAAAAAAAACACAGCTATGGCAGCTCAATTATTTTATTGATGCCTCTGCTCATTTAATTGATATCAATCGAATAAATCAGTTGATGAGTTTAGCTTAAACTCATGAAGCTGATCTTTATTTTTTACCTTGGTATATGGAAATTCCATTCAACTTTGTGATAGATCAATTATTTCCAATTCAAATTAGGATAAAACCAATGTTTGGAATGTTTGCTATATATGTAGGTGATAAACTTGTCCTCATCCTTAGAAAAAGGGATAAAAACCCAGAAAACAATGGTGTATGGATTGCTACCAATAAAAACCACCATCAAAGTTTAATACAAGACTTCCCTATTTTAAAATCAATAACTGGAATTATGGGAAAGATTGATGAAACTAAATGGCAATTATTATCATCGACTGATGAAGACTTTGAAGAAAATGTGATTAAAGCGTGTGAACTCATCAAAAAGAATGATCCGAGAATTGGGAAATCTATCCTATAAAAATATAATACTGCCACTGATGTTTCACAACCGATAATTAATTACAATTAATAATAATGAATTTTAGCAAGGAATTTAATGAGATTATAATTTCAGATAAGTGGATGATGACTATTTTAAATACTGTTAAGAATTTAGAATTAGATGATTGCTGGATAGGTGCTGGGTTTGTAAGAAATAAAATTTGGGATGTTAAACATCAAATAGAACGAACGACACTTAATGATGTAGACGTTATTTATTTTGATAGCAATAAATTACACAAACAAGAGGATTTGATAATTGAAGAAAAGCTAAAATTGGTAGATTTTACCATTAATTGGTCAGTAAAAAACCAGGCATTAATGCACATAAGAAATGGCCATATGCCATATAATGATTGTAACCATGCAATTTCATTTTGGCCAGAAACTGCTACTGCAGTTGGGGTTAGATTAAATAAGGAAGGGCAACTTCAATATATTGCTCCTTATGGATTAGATGATTTATTTAATTTAATAGTTAAACCTACTCCCAATTTCAATTTGAACACTTACCGCCATAGAATTGAAGATAAAAAATGGAAGGATAAGTGGAATAAATTAACATTCTATTAAAGAAAGAATTTTTAAATCTGGATAAAAACCAATAATCTGTAAGTTGAGTCCCTTTGCATCCAAAACCTAAATAGTTTTACAATCTTAAGTTCAATAAACCTTATTGAAGCGAGCACGAGCCCAATTTTTATTGGGTGAAGTAAAGCGAAAAAAAGGACTGGAATTTCCAAATATTTACTGCCTTTGCTTTTCAAAACAAAAAAGAGAAACTCATTTCTAAATTTCTCTTCAAGAACTTTACTCTCGCTCTGGATGACAGTACTACTAAAACCTTAAGTGTTTTACTGTTGCACCACCATTAATTAACTGCTTTAAAGAGTCAATTCCTATTTTAAGGTGGCTATCTACATAATTTGTAGTTACTGAACTATCGCTTTCAGCTGTTTTTACACCTTCAGGTATCATTGGTTGATCTGATACTAATAACAATGCTCCTGTTGGAATTTTATTAGCAAAACCTGTGGTAAAAATGGTTGCAGTTTCCATATCAACAGCCATAGCACGTAAAGTTTTTAGGTATTTTTTAAATTCTTTGTCATGCTCCCAAACCCTGCGGTTAGTAGTATAGCATGTTCCTGTCCAATAATCTCTAGAATGATCTCTAATGGTTGTTGAAATCGCTTTCTGTAAAGCAAATGATGGCAATGCAGGAACTTCGGCTGGTAAATAATCATTTGAGGTTCCTTCTCCCCTAATTGCTGCAATTGGCAAAATTAAGTCACCCAATTGGTTCTTCTTTTTTAAGCCTCCACATTTACCTAAAAACAAAACTGCTTTTGGCGCAATTGCGGTTAATAAATCCATCATTGTTGCTGCCATAGGGCTGCCCATACCAAAATTGATAATAGTTATGCCATTTGCAGTAACACTTTGCATTGGCTTATCTAAACCCATAATTGGAGCATTATCATTCCATTCAGAAAACATGCTTAGGTATTTACTAAAATTGGTTAATAATATATATTTACCAAAATCTTCTAACGGTCTACCCGTATAACGTGGCAACCAATTTTTAACAATATCTTCTTTAGATTTTAAGCCTGATTTTACTGGAGTTTCTACTTCTTTTACTTTTTTAGCTTTCGCTACAATTTTTGCGTCCTGTTTTACTTCTTTTTCTTCGTTCATATTTTGTACTCCTTTTTATAAATGTATTAATTTTAGTCGATAGTCCATAGTCTATGGTCCATGCTCTAATTTAAAGTATTAAAAAAAATCCCTCCCGGTTTCGGGAAGGATTTTTTTATGCTGCTTTTAACTTCTTAAAGTCTGCCTTTTCAAATTTCTCAATGGCATAATCTAGGGTGATATGCAATTCCTTAATTGTCTGATCTGATGGTGTGTCGTACATTGCATCGAGCATTATTGCTTCACAAATGGAGCGCAATCCCCTTGCTCCTAGTTTGTATTCCATTGCTTTATTTACAATGAAATCTAAAACATCATCTTCAAATATTAAACTTACATCCTCATACTCAAAAAGCTTTGTATACTGCTTCATTAAAGAATTTCTAGGTTCGGTAAGGATATTGCGCAATGCTTGAATATCTAATGGATTAAGGTGCGTTAAAACAGGTACACGACCAATTAACTCTGGTATTAATCCGAATGCCTTTAAATCTTGAGGTGTAATGTATTTGTACAGGTTTTTTAAATCTAACTCTACATCATCCCTTTTAACTTTATACCCTACAGCTTGTGTACGTAAGCGATTGGCAATTTTGCGTTCAATACCATCAAAAGCACCTCCACATATAAATAAAATATTGTTGGTGTCTACAGGGATCATCTTCTGATCAGGGTGTTTTCTTCCACCCTGTGGAGGTACATTTACAATAGTTCCTTCTAATATTTTAAGAAGTGCTTGTTGTACACCTTCACCAGAAACATCTCTTGTAATTGAAGGGTTGTCACTTTTACGAGCAACTTTATCAACCTCATCAATATATACAATACCACGTTCTGCCGAAGCTACATCATAATCTGCAGCTTGCAATAAACGGGTTAATATACTTTCTACGTCTTCACCAACATAGCCAGCTTCTGTTAAAACAGTTGCATCTACAATACAAAAAGGCACATGCAATATTTTTGCTATTGTTTTAGCTAATAATGTTTTACCAGTTCCAGTTTCACCAACCAACATGATGTTAGATTTTTCAATCTCAACTTCATCTTTATCAATTTTTTGACTTAAGCGTTTGTAATGATTATAAACGGCTACAGAAAGCACTTTTTTAGCATCATCTTGTCCAATAACATATTGATCAATGTGCGCTTTAATTTCTGCAGGCTTTAGCAAATTAAATGTTTCGTCGAAAGCTTTACTTTTTTTATTGCCTAACTCTTGTGCAAGTAAAACATTAGCCTGCGTTACACATTTATCGCAAATATATGCGTCCATTCCCTCTATAAGCATTAAAGTTTCTTGCTTAGGAGAGTTGCAGAATGAGCAACGTGAGTCTTTGTTTTGTTTAGCCATTTTCTTTCTGTTATGGGTTATGGGTTACAGGCTATGGGTTACTCATCTAGTTTTACATCTAGACCTTTAACCTACAACACGCAACTCATAACTAATTATTTATTTTGTAGAACCTAACACCTCATCAATCATACCAAAACTTTTAGCCTCGTCAGCTTTCATCCAGTAATCGCGATCAGATGCTTTTTCTACCCATTCGTAGTTTTGACCAGAATGTTTAGAAATGATGTCATATAATTCTTTTTTCAATTTTAACATCTCTCTCAAGTTAATTTCCATATCCGAAGCAACTCCTTGTGCGCCTCCCGATGGTTGGTGAATCATTACTCTAGAATGCGTTAATGCAGCGCGTTTACCTTCTGCACCTGCTACCAATAATACAGCACCCATTGATGCCGCCATACCCGTACAAATTGTAGCCACATCTGGTGTGATGTATTGCATAGTATCATAAATACCTAAACCTGCATAAACTGAACCACCTGGAGAGTTGATATAGATTTGAATATCTCTGTTAGCATCTGTTGATTGCAAGAATAACAACTGAGCTTGAATGATATTTGCATTTCCATCATAAATAGCATCACCTAAAAAGATGATACGATCCATCATTAAACGAGAGAAAACGTCCATTTGAGCTACATTTAACTGGCGCTCTTCAATGATATATGGTGTCATTGATTTTGGAGAATTATTAGTTGCTCCAATATAACGATCTACATTTAGTCCGTTAATTCTATGGTGTTTAACTGCGTATTTTCTAAATTCTTCTTTATCTATTTTCATGTGAATGGGAATTAATCCTTTAAGTATGTCTTTTTAAGAATAACGTAAATTATAACCTCTGCTTATCAAATCAAAATATAATTTACATTTCGATTGAAAATTACAAATTAATCGTTTACAATTTCATAATAATCAAAGAACATACCAAGCAGATTTTAGTGACAATATAGCACATTGCTATTGATAAAAAATCTATTATATAAATTAAAAGCAGCTTAACGCTGCTTTTAACAATATCAATATTACCTAATTTGTCAGATGTAACTATCGTTCATAACCCTTAGACAAGCTCAGGATGACAAACCTCGATTATTTCAATGCTATAAACTTGTTATAGTCTATGTCTTTTTGATCTAAGGTTGCTACCGATTGTATGTGTTCGAATACTTTTAATGCCTTAACCTCATCGAAAATACGATTAGCATTTTCTTTTTCTTGCAAGAAAGTAGCTGTATATTGAGCTAACTGATCTTCTGGCATTGGTTGTGGGCTGTACATTCTAAACTGTGCATCTAAACGTTGCTTAGCAGTTTCGAAAACATCCTTATAGTCAATTTTAATTTCGTTTTCAGTGATGATTTTGTTTTCAATCAAAGTCCATTTAAGGTTCTTTGCGAAATCAGCATAACCTTGTTCTAACTCCTCATCAGTTAATTTCTCGTTAGTAGCTTTTAACCACTTACGTAAAAACTCATCAGGCAATTGCATTTTAGTTTGCTCTGTTAACTGCGTGTAGATATCATTTTGCAATTTGCGATCTGCATCTTGCTTAAACATACTTTCTACCTCCTCAGTAATTTTAGCTCTAAAACCAGCTTCATCAGTTACTAAACCTGCACCAAATATTTTATCAAAGAACTCTTGATTTAAGTCTGATTCTTCTAAACGGTTTACATTTTTAACCGTTACTTGGAATTTCGATTTCAAATCTTTTGCATCCTCTTCGCCAATGTTTAACAATTTTGCAATTACAGTTTCATTGTTATCAAATGCTTTTTGAATGTCTAATTCAACAACCGCATCCTTCTTTAAACCAACTAAAGATTTTAAAATCTTTTTGTCTGTTACTAAGTCTAAACGGATAGATCCTGTACTGGTAATACCTCCTTCAAAAGCAGTTCCGTCTGGAGACAGTTGTACCAAATCAGCATAAAGCACATCGCCTTCTGCAGAAACTTCAGGGTTTGTCATTTTGCCATAGCTTTTACGGATGTTTTTGATACGAGCTTCTAAAGTTTCGTTATCAGCTTTTACGTTATAAGCAGTGAATTTATCTTTTGAAGTAATTTCAACATCCACCTTTGGTGCCAAACCTAATTCATATTTAAATTCAAATTCATCTGTGTTATCCCATTTAAATTCTTTACTATCATCCATTATTGGTAAAGGTTGACCAAGAACTTCAACTTTGTTATCTGTTAAGTGCTTAGATAAAGTTTCACTTAACATATTGTTGATTTCTTCTACCAAAATGCTTTTGCCATACATTCTTTTCATGTGTGCAATTGGCACCATTCCTTTACGGAAACCGGGTAAATTTGCTTTTTTAGCTTGCTCTTTAAGGGCTTTATCTACTCTTGGTGTGTAATCTTCAGGCGCGATAGTAATTTTAACTAATGCGTTTAAATCGTCAATTTTTTCCTGTGTGATATTCATTTTAGATATGAGTATTGAGATATGAGATTTGAGACAAACTGCGGAACTCAAACAACACATCGATTTATATTTAATTTTTTATCAATGTCTTTTTAAAAAAAAGCCGCTCCGAATTAACGGAACGGCTTCATGTATAGTGCGGATGAAGGGACTCGAACCCCCACGCCGTGAAGCGCCAGATCCTAAGTCTGGTGCGGCTACCAATTACGCCACATCCGCAATTAGGATTTATTTTGGATTGCAAAGATAGCGTTTTGCATCAATAAACAAAATTAAGATGATTTATTTTTGATAAATCTTGTAAGGTTTTAATGTTGTAAGTTGGAATGTTAATGATGATTAAACCATTGCTATTCGCCTTATATTTCTATCTTATTAATATTGAGGCATTAAGAAATTAGAAAAGCAATTGCAGCAAATTTTATTAAGGTTAGTCGGTCTTTTTGCTGCAATCTTTTGTTCATCGACTACAAGAAGATTTTGACCTTAGAATTGAACTAACGTCACATCAATAAGTTCAGGGCCACCTTCTAATGGATAACCGGAAACCTTATTCCCTTTTATGGTAACCTTTTTATTTATATAAGTATCAAGATTAATTCGAGTACTTTTTAAGGCATAGGTTTTATTCTCTGCTTTTAGTATGTGCGTACCATATTGAAAGGTTGTCATTCCTAATTTTTCAATTGTTCCTGTTGCGGTAACACGAGTTGCAGTATTTGAGTCTTTCATAGAAGTGCATCCAGAAATAACAGCAACAAATAGGGATAGTAATAGTATTCTTTTCATAGAAATTTTATAGATAAGGGAGTATTTATTGCAAAGATAATAGCAATGCATCAATATAATTCATCTTGTAAATGAAAAAAATAATTTACGGCTTTTACCAACCTGCTACCATACCAAGAAAACATCTCCCCATCAACCAACATTACTTTTGCATTTGGTAACGCCAATTGGATCTCATTAATATGTTTTTGTTTAAACGGATAAGGTTCTGAAGAAAGAAAGATAAGTTGCGGGTTATGGGTTATGAGTTGCGAGAGTTCCAACTCTGGATATCTACTTAGGTCAATTACGTTTTGCAAACCAATTTTTCTTAAAATATCATCTATAAAAGTATGTCGCCCAGCAAACATGTAAGGATCTTTCCAGATTAAATAGGCAACACTTTTATTAATATGTTTCGTTACTGCTAAAGTTTGCAAATCTGTAAAACCTGCATTAATCAAATGATTTAAATAAGCGGCTTCGGGTTCTCTATTTACCAACTCACTTATTTGAGTAATGGTTTTCATTGCTTCCTCCAAATTTTTGATATCGCTCATCCAAACCGGAAATTCTTGCATCAGCAATTCAATCTCGCTCTGTGTATTTTCTTCTTTGTTGCCAATGATTAAGTCAGGTTTTAAATCCCTAATTTTTTCTATGAGTAATTTTTTAGTTCCCCCAATCTTAGTTTTCGAAGCAAATTTTTCTATCGGATGAATGCAAAATTTAGTAATACCAATTACTTCTTCATCCAAACCCAAATCAAACAACAACTCGGTTTGCGAAGGCACAACAGAAACAATCCTTTTAGGTGGATAATTGAATGTAACTTCGTTGCCAAGTTGGTCTATGACGGTTTTTTGCATCTAGCAAAAATGCAATTTTGTTTAATATAAAGCTTTAAAAAACTTATTTCTTGCTTTTTAATTTCTTCAGGATAACTTTAAGCTTATCTGGCGTGTCATTCGGTATTTTTACATCTGGAGCAATTCCAATATTATCAATTGGATAAAGTGGTAATCTTTTAGACCTCGAAATTGCTGCTACTAATTTAAAATCTGGCTGTGGAAGATCGAAATATTGAGTATTTGCATAATCTAAAACTCCTGCAGAATTCTCTCCAAAAAGTATAACTTTTTTACTCTGCTTTGCATTTAACAAAAACGATTCGGCAGAACTTTCGCTGTTGCGATCAATCAAAATCGCAATTTTTTTAGGGTATGTGTATACAGAGTCTAAAGTTGTTAGAAAAAAATCTTTACCAGAAGGATTTACGAACTTTCCTTTATTATTCTCCATTAATTTAATTACCGATGATAGAAATTGTTTATTTCCCTCGGGCAAATTTGTATCGCTTAAATTTTCCTTTAAAATGTTAATATTTCCATCAGATGCCCAATATTCATCGGGCTTAGCTTTAATAGGATTAGTATATAGGTAAGGTAGTAAGCTGTCATAGGCATAATCAGTTCCTCCAGCATTACCCCTTAAATCTATAACCCAGTAAGGTTTATCTTTAAGTGTACTTTTGTAATTAGTAATTAAACTATCAATCTTCTTTTTTTCAGACCACTCGAAAGAAGGCAGCCTAAACAATAATGCATCATTTTCTAAAATTGTAATATTTGTTTCTTCGGTTAATTTATCTGGAGCTGCAGGAGGTAAATTTCTTTTAGGGAATTGCTTATTTATCTCCTTAACCTTCTCAGGAAATTTTTCTCTGTATCGCCATCCCAACTGAACACGAAGATGCCGATCTTTAAAAAAGTTTGTCCATGTTTTTAGAATCACATAACAAGAATCGATAGCCTTAACATTAGCTGCTCTATTTTGCAGTTTACTAGTAAAATCGTTAAAATATGTCAAATTTTTAGCATTAACTTTATCGTTAAAGCCAGCATAATTTGGCTTCACTTGGTTAACTAGAGCTTCAAAATTAAGTTTACAATTACACTCTTGCGCATTTGAAATAAATGAGAAAAAGGAAATGAATATGATTACTATTAATTTTTTCATTGGATACATTTTTTTCTATTCATATTTTAAAGCATCAACGGGGTTAGTTTTTGCAGCTCGATAAGTTTGCCAACTAATGGTTATAACAGAAATCACCAAAATAAGCAATGCTGTTAAAACAAATAGCCACCAGCTTAGGGCAGTTCTCAATTCGAATGTTTGGAGCCAATTATTCATTACATAATAAGCTATAGGAAGTGCAATTACAATTGCTATAAAGATCAATTTTACAAAACTAGCAGAAAGTAATGTCATTAACTCACCAACTGAAGCACCTAAAATTTTACGAATACTAACCTCCTTAATTCGTTGTGCAGTGCTGAATGATGACAGCCCGAATAAACCTAAACAAGAAACGAAAATTGCTAAACAACCAAACAGGTTAGCCAATGTTCCTAAAACCCTTTCATTTTTTAGCTTGCTTTCATTTAAGTTATCTATAAAATTTATCTCTACTGGAAAATTTGGATTTACTTCTTTAATAATACTCGTAACCAATCCTACACTTTCACTTAAGCTTTTCTCTGGGTTTAAACGCATGGTAATCACATCGCTTATATCTGCAAATGCGATAACCATTGGAGCAGTATTCTTGCTCGGATTATCCCAAACAATATCTTCAAATACACCGACTATGTTTCGTTTGGCGCCTTGATATAAAATTGATGCTCCTACTGGATTTTTTAAATCCATCACCTCTACCGCTTTTTTACTTAGCAACAAAGCAGCACTGTCTGAAGCGAATTTCTCGTTAAAATCTCTTCCAGCTATCAATTTAATATTTGCTGTTTTTATGAAATCGTAAGTGGTATAGATCTGATCAAAATCAATCAGTTTGTCGCTTTCATTCATCCCATCCCACCCTAAGGCTCTAATTGTACTATTTTTATTAGAAATGCTACCAGAAGATTGTGTCATTGAGATTACTGCTCTGCTAGACAATAGCTTTGTTTTTAGCACATTAAATTTTGAATATAATAGTCCTTCATGTGGTATCTCTACCAAACCATTTGTATCATATCCCAATGGGGTATTTTTTACAAACTGGATTTGCTTGTAAATAGTTATAGTTGCTGCAATTAAGATGATTGAAAAACTGAATTGAACTACCACCAAAACCTGCCTAAAAGTTAAAGCATATCCTTTTTTAAAGTTCAAAGATTTTTTTAAGGATTGGATCACATTAAACCCAGAAAGGTAAAATGCAGGATAACTTCCGGCTACAAAACCAGTAAGGATCAATACTACCAAAATCAACGTCCAGTTGATTGGGTTTAAATAATCGAACACGATTTCTATTCCTAGTAATTGATTAAATAACGGTAAAGTAAACTCAAGTATGATAATGCTGAGCAAAATACTGAGCAATGTTAAAATAAATGATTCTAGCATAAATTGACTAACTAGGTTAGTTCTAGTTGCTCCCATTGTCTTTTTCACACCAATTTCTTTTGCTCTTCCTTGAGTGCTTGCTGTAGCCAAATTCATAAAATTAATGCAGGCAATCAATAAAATTCCGATAGCCAAACCTACAAATAACCTCATTTGATTTATGTTACCGCCCGTACTCTGTCCATTTACAAAAGCTCCGTATAAATGTAGTTTTGTTAGCGGATATAAAAAAACATCTTCATTTGCATTTGCAAAGTGTTTCCTAACAAAGCCCTTTAATTTCAAATTGAACGAAGCGACATCTGCTTTTTCATCTAGTTTAACCAAAGTGTGGTAATCGTGGCTACCCCAACTTGGTTGTTTAGGCCATTCATTTAAATTTTCATATAACGTCCATGTGGTAAGGCTTTCGAAACCAAAGGTGGTATTAGAAGGCAAGTCTTTAATAACTGCGGTGACTTTTAAATCGACTTGGTTTTCAAAGCGAATTTTTTCGTTAAGAACATCGGTTTTACCAAATATCTTCTTTGCAGCAGTTGCTGTCAGTACAATAGAATTAGGATCGTTTAGTGCTTTTGCGGGGTTTCCACTAATAAATTCATAATCGAATACCTTTAAAAAATCTGGATCAACATATCTACTTTGTAATTTTAAACTTTGCTCGTCATTTGCAACCAATCTTTTATAAGAGCTGGTACTTCTTGCACCATAGCTCACATCTGGAAACTCTTGTTTAAGTGCATCCAACATTACATTTTGTGATTGTTCAATAGTTCTGATCACATTTCCATTTTTATCTTGCAAATTGATCATTGCTTGATAAATGTGATTTGAATTTTTGAACTGCTTGTCATAGCCCCACTCATAAGTTGCATATAACATAAGCAACAGACAAGATGTTAATCCAACCGCCAAACCACCAATATTAATGGCTGCGTAAACCTTGTTTTTAAATAAATTGCGTAAGGCGATTTTTAGGTTGAGTTTAAACATAGTTGAGTTACGGGTTATATGTTACAGGTTACGAGCCCAGACCTTTAACCTGTAACTCGCAACTTTTAACTTATTTATTTTACGGTTACATCTTCCTTTATCACCCCATCTTCTATGGTTAGAATCCGATTACCGTACTGTGCATTTTTTTCTGAGTGCGTAACCTGAAGAATGGTAATATTTTCTTCTTGATTTAATTTCTTAAATAAATCCATTATCTGTTCTGCTTGTGCAGATTGCAGGTTTCCTGTAGGTTCATCAGCCAAAATAATTGATGGCTGCGCCACTAAAGCTCTTGCAATGCCAACTAATTGTTGCTGTCCACCAGAGAGTTGGTTTGGAAATAAATCTTTTTTAGCCACCATGTTAAAGCGATCCAAAATGTCTGCTATGCGGCTTTTTCGTTCTGCTCCTGGAATTTTCTTGTATAGCAAAGGTGCTTCAATATTCTCAGCAACTGTCATCTCGTCAATTAAATGGTAGGCTTGAAAAACAAAACCGATATGATTGCGGTATAACTCAATTCTTTGGCGTTCCTTCATAGCTGTTACATCTTCACCCATAAAATGATATTCGCCATAAGTTGGTTCTTCTAACATCCCCAAAATATTTAACAAAGTAGATTTTCCAGCTCCAGATGGCCCCATAATGGAAACAAATTCTCCTTGCTTAATGCTCGTTGTTACGTGACGAAGGATGTAACTTTTTACTCCTTTGTTAGCGTAGTATTTTTCTATGTTTTTAAGTTCAATCATAATTGAGTTATGGGTTATGAGTTACAGGTTATGAGCCCAGACCTATAACCTGTAACTCATAACTTTTAACTCGTTTTATTCGTATTTCAGCGCATCAATTGTATTTGCTTTTGCGGCTCTGTAGCTTCTCAATGTAACTGTTATTATGGTGATGCTCATTGATATAATCATCGCAAACACAAAGGGCCAGATGCTTAAATCAATTCTATATTCGAAACCTGCTAGCCAATTTTTAACAAAAATGTAAGCCACTGGCCAAGCCACCATGTTTGCAATTAACACCATCCATAAAAATGAGCTGTTTAGCATTTTTATCAATTCTAGGTTTGATGCACCTAAAACCTTGCGAATAGCAATTTCTTTGGTACGTTGCGTTGCCACGAAAGATATCAGACCAAACAAGCCAATAAACGAAATGAAGATTACCACACTAGCAAAAACCTTAAAAAGCGTTCCCATGATTTGTTCTGTTTCATAAAAACCCTTTAAATTTTCATCAAAGAAATTATTTTCATACACAAAATCTGGAAACAATGTATTAAAAGTGCTTTCTACTTGTTTCATTGTATTACCCATCTCTGCAACATCTAATTTTATAGCTACACTCGTATACCTTGTTTTCCTTGAGAATATAGCAATAGGTGCTATTTTTTCATGCAGCGAATAATTATTAAAATCTTTAACAACACCTACAATTGGTCCAGTGCCGCCCCAAATTTTCATTATCTTACCTATAACTTCATTAGGATCTTTTACATTCAATTTTTTAATGAGTGTTTCGTTTACTACAAATTCTTTAATGGTATCGCTCTTTGATAGTGGTCTGCCAGCAATAAATTGCAAGCCAAAGGTTTTAAAATAAGCTTCGTCTACCACTTTAACATTGGCCTGAAAATCTGCACTTTTAGAACTATTATAAGTAAAACTAGTTTCATTATTACTATTTGCTGAAGGAGCTGCAGAGCAAAAACTGATGCTTTTTACCCCTTTAACAGCACCTAATCTTTCTTTAAAACCATTGTATTTTAGTTGGCTTAAACTATCTTGAGGTAAACTTACCAATGATATGGCTTGTGTATCGAAGCCAAGAGATTTATTACGAATGAAACTCATTTGCTTAATGACTACCAAGGTGCCAATAATTAAAATTGCAGTAATTGCAAACTGAATAACCACTAATGTTTTACGCAAACCTATACCTCCAGCGTTTGCTGCAACTTTATTTTTAATGGCTAATGCAGGGCTAAAACCCGACATCACTAAAGCTGGGTATAATCCCGCTAAAAAACTCACGACCACAAGCAAGCCTAATAAGAATACAAAAATAATTGGGTGACCAAAGAGACTAAAAGATACATCACCACCAAATAGATTTTCCATTTTTGGCAAGGTTAATTCCGATAAAACACAAGCCAACAATAGGGCTATAAAAGTAATTAAGGCTGTTTCGCTTAAAAATTGCCAAACCAATTGTTTACGCCTGCTACCCATAACTTTGCGCACACCAACCTCCTTGCTCCTGCTAATTGCTTGTGCTGTCGCTAAATTAATAAAATTGATACAAGCCGTTAAAAGCAAAAATAAACCGATAATTACCAAGCCTATAATTTGTTTGTAGGGCATATACTTTTCAGCAAAATTTCCAAAATCATCGCTATGGTGAATGCCTTTTAATGGCTGAAAAATGTGTCCAACTTTGCCTGGGGCATCTTTGTCATTTTCATATTTATTAAGAAATTGCTGCAAAGGCTTAGTCAAGTCACTAACCTGTATGCCTTTTTTTAGCAACACGTAACATTCTGAACTTGAAGAAACTGAACCCCAGTTTTTACTATACTTTGTACTAAAGCTAGCGTAACTAAAAATAATTTCTAATGCAAAACTGCTATTTTGAGGATTGTCTTTTACAACACCAGTTACTTTAAAATCGGTTTGATTATCGAAGTTTATTGTGTTACCTATCGCTTTCCGCCAGTCGCCAAAGTAGTTATTTGCGGCTTTTTCTGATAGTACAACTGTATTTGGCGCAATTAAAGATTGGTTCGGATTACCTGCAAGCCATTTATAATCGAATATTTCGAAAAACGATGGCTCTGCATAAAATACCTGTTCTGATTTTTTAATTTCGGCTTTGCCTGGTAATGCCCTAACTTTAATTATACCTCCACTTTGTTGGATAGCTGCTACTTTTTCAAATTGAGAAAAATCATTTCGAACAGCAGCTGGTAAAGGTTGGGGGACTCCTTGTGAAAAAAACTCATTTCCATCTGGATATTTCCAAAAAGAAACTACACGGTAAATTCTATCTCCATTGGCATAATCTTGATCAAAGCTTGTTTGGTACCTCACAAAAATGAAAATGAGTATGCAGCTTGCGAGACCAATCGAGAGGCCAAAAACATTAATAGCAGTATATCCTTTGTATTTCCAAAGGTTGCGAAGGGCGATTTTTAGGTTGAGTTTAAACATATTGTTAGTATCAAGTAGTTAGTACATAGTAGTTAGACTTTCGTCGTGCTACCTTATTCTTTGCTCATTTATCTTTGATTATTAAGCTTTCAGCTTAAATCATTCGTATTTCAAGGCATCAACTGGGTTTGCTCTCACTGCTCGATTTGCTTGAATTGTAACGGTAATTATTGTTAACATTATTGTAATTAATGCACTTAGTACAAAAGGGAGTATTGGAATTTCTATTCTGTAAGCAAATGTTTCTAACCATTTTTTGGTTAAAATGTAAGCTAATGGCCAACTGATTAGATTGGCAATCATTACCATTACAAAAAATGATGTATTAATTAGTTTAAAGATTTGCAAATCATTTGCACCTAATATTTTCCGCACTGCAATTTCCTTAATTCTACCATTGGTAATGTATTTGGCAAAGGCAAATAGCCCTAAAATTGCAATGAAAATGGTGAGTAATGCTGCCGCAAAAAACACAGATTGTAATTGCTCTTGTTTGGCGAAAAGTTTTCCATATAGTTCATCTAAAAAATGGTACCTAAAATTATCGCCATCTCTTTTATTGATGTCAGACCATTGCGATTTTAATATTGCCAACACCTCAGCCATTCGCTGCTCATCAACTTTAACCATAATTTCTGTTTTCGGATTACCACATGGATTATTTATGGCATAAATTGTTGGCTCAACGGCTTTCTCAAAACCTTCTGCCTTAAGATCATTAATTACACCTACTATGGTATAATCTATATTGCAACCTCTTATTGTTTTCCCTATCGGATTTTGTATTCCATATTTAGCAACCGCCGCTTCATTTAAAATAGCAGAGTTCACAGCGTCGGCCTGAAAGCTCGTTGAGAAAGCCCTTCCTTCCTTTAATTTGATATTGAGCGTTTCAAAGTAATCATAGTCAACATCCAAGAAGCTTAGGCTATGTTGTTTCCCTTCAACAGTATAGCCGTTACCGCCCATCCCTGAGCCATCGGGTATTGCATTGGCAACCGTAACTGCTTTAACACCTGGAATTTTCATTATTTTTTCTCTTACAGGAGCAAAAACTTCAGGCTTGGTATAGTAGACAAGGTTTTTAACATATACAACTTGTTCAGGATTAAAGCCAACATCTTGAGTTCGCATATATTTTAATTGCGAATTAATGATTAGCAATCCTGTAATAAAAATTACCGCAATGCTAAACTGAACAACTAGCAAACTATTTCTTAACCAATAACTCTGTCTGCTAGTCTGAAAATTTCCCTTTAAAACTGCGGCTGGTTTAAAACCAGAAAGTACCATTGCTGGGTAAATGCCTGCAATTAAAGTAATAAATAATAAAATAACCGGAAGTTGCCAGATTAATCCGTTCTCTTTATTCCAGATAGATAAATGGACCAAAAACAATGAGTTAAACTTTGGCAATACAATTTCTGCAATGATTAATCCCAAGACAGTAGCGACTAAGCATTGCATTAAAATTTCTATTAAAAACTGAATTGTAAGCTGAAAGCGATAAGCACCCATTACTTTTTTAACGCCAACTTCTTTGGCTCTTTTGGCTGCTTGAGCAATACTTAAATTTGTAAAATTAATACATGCTATTACTAAAATCAAAAAGCCTAAAACTGATAAAGCAATTAAAACTTTATAATTAGCATCGCTACCTGCTTTTGGTTTTAAATGCTGATTTTTTAAAGGGTCTAAAAAAGCATTTGTTTCTGTTACATCTTCTCCTTCATCCACCATTCCATTTTTGGTAAGCTCGCTGTGATAAAGATTATTTATTTTCAGCTCTAAGCTTGCAATATCAGTTCCTGGTTTTACTTGTATATAGGTGAAGTAATTAGGGTGACCATAACTCTCCCCAGTCCCAATTTCATTAACGATAGAAACAGCATCAAAGCTGATATTTGAATGTGAGTCTGGAACAATACTGCCTCTAACTTCACCAAATTGCTCTGCAGATCTACTCCCAATCGATACCATTTCTGGCTTAGTATCTTTTTTATTTGGGAAAAGCGTTTGCATATATGGCTTACTCAAATAATATAAAAACTCATTCCCATTTGGTTTTTTCAATCCGCCTTCTGGAATGATATTAAACATTTTGGCAGCTTCGTATTCTACAAATAATTGCTGTTTAGTAAATACCGTACTTGTATGGCTAGAAACTGCAAGTTCAAAACCTCCTTTTTTCATCTTACCAACTGCTACAACTTCAGAGAAATTTTCCTTAATTGCTTTTCCGAATGGTGGTGGCGTGTAATTGGTTTTAAAGTCTGGGAATGTTCTACCGACAATATAAATGTTATCAAAATTAGGATTCTTCTTATCGAAACTGGTTTCGTAAGTAAAATACATCATCAACAGCATAAATGCAGCTAAAGCCACAGCTAAACCACCCACATTTATAGAAGTAATCCCTATGTTTCTCCAAAGGTTTCGAAGGGCGATTTTTAAGTTGAGTTTAAACATAATTGAGTTATGGGTTATGGGTTACGAGTTATGAGCCCAGACTTGTAACCTGCAACTCACAACTTGTAACTCGTTTCTATTCATATTTCAAGGCATCAACTGCATTGGCTTTTGCAACTTTAAAAGTTTGCAAACTCACTGTTAGTACCGCTATAAAAACTGACACTAATAAAGCCAAAGCAAATGGCCAATAATTAATATCTATTTTAAAATCATACTTTTGTAACCACTTATTAACTAATACATAAGCAATTGGAATAGCAATTAGATTTGATATCAAAACCAATTTTAAGAAATCTTTATTAAGCAATACCAAAATATCTCCCATATTAGCACCTAATACTTTTCTGATACTGATTTCTTTATTCCTTTGCTCTGCCATATATAAAGCCAATCCTAAAAGGCCGAGACAAGAAATAAAAATCGAGAAGCTACCAAATAGGTTAGAAAGCACACTTAAAAGTTTTTCGCTTTTTAACTTTTCTTCCATACCATCACTTATAAATTTAATTTCTGCTGGATAAGCTGGATTTAATTCTTCACTTATACCTTTCACATTATCAATTGATGTGTTTAATGCTTGATTTGGATTTAATTTTAGCAACAATACCCCACTAGTTTTAATGTTATAATAATAAATGCATGGTGTAACCAATTTGCTCACACCTACACTGAAATAATCCTTAATTACACCAACAACAGTTAGCGGCGGATTATCACCCCAAGTTATAATTGTACCAATAGGATTTTTTAAACTCATCAGTTTTACTGCAGCTTCATTTAAAAGAACTGAAGTACTAGTATCTGAAGGGAATTTTGGTGACAAATCTCTACCTGCAACTATTTTTGCTCCAATGGTTTTTGAAAAATCAAACCCTACACTTCTATAATCTAAAATAGATTTATCTGTTAAGGATTTTCCAGGCCAGCTAATATCTCCAGTAATGGAGCCGTTATTTGTAAATGGACTTGCAAATTCCGTTGCAGAAATCACTGATCCATCTTTTATCAATCGATCTTTAAACAATTCTAATTTTGAAGGATTTTTTAGCTCACCTTCTAAATCTAACTGAACCATGTAATTTTCATCAAATCCTAATGGCTTATCCTTTAAAAACCTGATTTGATTATAAATAAAAATCGCACTGATAATCATACAAATAGAAAGACTAAACTGCACTACTACCAAAACCCTACGAATGGATAATGAACCTACACTACCTTTAAATCCCTTTAGAACTTTAACAGGAATAAATGATGATAAATAAAATGCCGGATAACTACCTGCCAAGAATCCAGTTATCAAAACCAAACTCAAAAGTGTTAACCAAAATAAATAAGACGAATAGTTGATTTCAATTTTGATATCTAATAGATTATTAAAATATGGAAGTGATAATTCTAATAGAGCGAAAGCAAATAACATTGCAAAAAAGGAAATTAGTAACGATTCAATAAGGAATTGCCCCATTATTGTCTTCCTGGTAGAACCTAAAGCCTTCCGAACACCAACTTCTCTTGCTCTTTTTTCTGACCTAGCGGTAGAAAGGTTCATGTAATTTATTGTAGCAATAAGTAGTACTATAATTGCTAGAAATAAAAACAACTTCACTTCATCAATTTTACCTCCTGTTACTTTTCCATTTTGAAACTCATTATACAAATGTGTTTTGCCAAAGGGGAAGAGAAATGGCTCATATATGTAAGATTTGAGTTCTGGCTCTTTAGCAACAATAAAATTTTTCAAAGCTGCATTTACTGTAGTTATTGATACATTATCTTTCAGGGTAAATAATGTTAGGCAATCAATGGTGCCCCATCCTGCATTTTTAATATCTGGATCTAACTGCTCAAAAAACGACCAGGGTTGCAAAACCTCAAATTGCATACTCTGGTTTTTAGGGAGGTCTTCGATCACACCAGTAACTTTAACATTTTTTAAATTATCCCATTTTAGACTTAGTCCTATCGGATTTATGTTGCCAAATAGTTTTTTAGCGGCTGAACTTGTTAAAATTATAGAGCCAGGTTCATTTAATGCTGTAGCAGGATTGCCATATACAAATGGGTAACTCAGTATTTTTAAGAAAGAAACGTCAACATATTGAGATTTTAGCTTGAATTTATTTTCCTTATAACTAAACAACTTATTGCCTTGTCCCATTGATATTCTGCTTGCATCTTTTATCCCTGGAATTTCTTGCAATGCTGCATCTGCTAATTTGTATGGTAAAGCCCCTGTTGTAGCTATATTTCCATTAAACTTTAGGTTAAGTTTAGCGAAATAAATATTGTCAACATCTTTATATTGTTTATCGTAACTCCACTCGTAGTTTACATACAACAACAACATTAAACAAGAAGCTAAACCTATAGCTAGGCCACCAATATTTATTAATGAAAACCCCTTGTTTTTCCAAAGGTTTCGAAGGGCGATTTTTAGGTTGAGTTTAAACATCTTTTGAGTTTTACGTGGTAAGTTTTAAGTTATAAGTACTGCACTTACAACTTAAAACGTATAACTTATTACTTAATAATTATTCATATTTCAAGGCATCAATAGGGTTAGCTTTGGCAACCTTTATTGATTGTATACTTACGGTTAAAATGGCGATTAAAATTGAAATGACAATAGCTAATGCAAATGGCAGAAACGATATAGAAACTCGATACTCAAAAGTAGAAAGCCACTGATTAATAATGATATACGCCACAGGAAATGCGATGATGTTAGCTATTGCCACCAACTTTATAAAATCTTTGTTTAGCAAGGTCAGAATATTACCTGTACTTGCCCCTAAAACTTTACGAATGCTAATTTCTTTTTTACGCTGTTCGGCCATAAAAAGTGCCAATCCAAGCAATCCTAAACAAGAAATAAAGATGGCAAAACCACCAAACCAGTTAGAAAGCGTTCCCAAAAGTTTCTCATCTTGGAATTTCACTTCAAACGACTCATCAACAAATTTTCTATTAACAGGATAATTTGGTTCTATTTCTTTAACAAGTTCATCTACCGTTTCTAACGATGAACTTATATTCTGGTTAGGATTTATACGAACTATTACTGCAGCTGCACCCCATGTTGAACTTGGAAAAAATATCATTGGAGCGACTTTTTGATAGACACTCTCTACCACAAAGTCTTTAATCACACCTACATTTACCCTCTCATTACCCCAAAATCTAATTTTTGCTCCAACAGGATTTTCAAGCCTCATCATTTTAACTGCAGCCTCATTCAACATCACACTATTTGTATCATTGGCAGAATTTGTTAAAAATTCCCTTCCAGCAACAAGTTCCGTACCTATCGTTTTTATAAAATCACTTCCAATTCCTCCATTGTTAAACAGAATAGATTCTCCAGCATTTTTTCCCTGCCAGGATACATCTGTGGTGTTATTTCCGTGTTCAGTAATATCTTGACTAAAAAAAGTAACATCAGAAACAGCACCCGATTTCAATAATTTAGATTTAAGCAATGCAAGCTTAACTTGATCAGCCATTTTACCTTGAACGGCAATCTGCACTAAATTAGATTTATTATAACCAATTGGTTTATTCTTAACATAGTTAAGTTGTTGATATATTATAGCAGTACAGATAATCAAACAAGCGGCAAAAACGAATTGCCCTACCACTAAAACTTTTCTAACCGAAACAGATGAATCTGTTTTAACTCTGAACCCTTTTAATACCTTAATGGGTTCAAATGATGACAGGTAAAGTGCAGGATAACTTCCAGATATAAATCCAGTAAAGGTCATCAAAATCAACAGTCCAATCCAAAAATTAATATTACTGTAATCAATTTCCAATTTTATGTTTAACAAATTATTAAAATAAGGCAAGCTTATTTCTACTAGGATAAAAGCTAATACTGTAGAAATGAAAGTGAGTAAAACCGACTCTAACAAAAACTGACTGATTAAGGATTTTCGAGAAGAACCGATTGCTTTTCGAACCCCAACTTCTTTTGCTCTACCCTCAGAACGGGCAGTAGATAAATTCATGAAGTTTACACAAGCAATTAACAATATGCAAAAGGCCAACAGCAAAAATATTCTAAGCTGATCTATTTTACCACCTACAGATTTACCATTTTCAAAATCACCATACAAATGCCACTTCGTTAAAGGATGTAAGAAAGCCTCTGCAGTATTTCCTTTTTGATTACGTTTATAAATGCCCAGCATTTCAGCATTCGCTTTAGCAAAAAAAGCATTTTCCTTCAGCTGGACAACAGTGAGACACATGTTATTTCCCCAGTTACCCTCCCTTATCCAAGCTTCTCTTTTTTCAAACAATGCCCAAGGCATTAAACAATCAAAAATGATACTGTTGTTAGCAGGAACATCATCAATGACCGCCGAAACTTTTAAAATATCCTGATTTTCAAGTTTTATTGTTTTATTAATAGGATCTTCATTTCCAAATAATTTTTCGGCAAAAGATTTGGTTAAGATAATTGTATTGGCATCTTTTAAAACCTGCTGTGGATTCCCTTTAATAAATTTATAATTGAATATTTTAACAAAATTTAGATCTGCAAAGATGGCCTTACTACTTATTTTTTTATCGCCAACAGTAATTAGCTTTCCACTCGGATAAGTAGAATGCGATGCATATTTAACTCCAGTAATTTTCTCTTGCACTTCATTAGCCATTACATTCGGTGTCCAAGCCCAACTAAAAGTTTTTCCATTGGCTACTGAATTTTGATAAACTATATAGGTTTTATCATGATTAGTGGATTGTTTATCATAACTCCACTCATAAGCCACGTAAATTAACAAGATCATGCAACTAGCTAAACCAATCGCCAATCCGCCAATATTTATAAGAGAGAAACCTTTATTCTTCCAAAGGTTACGCAGTGCTATTTTAAAGTTGAGTTTAAACATCTTTTGAGTTTTATATGGTAAGTTATAAGTACAGTACTTACAACTTACAACTTAAAACGTATAACTTATTACTTACTAATTATTCGTATTTCAATGCATCTACAGGGTTTGCCTTCGCCGATTTATAGGCTTGAAAACTTACTGTTACCAAAGCCATTATCAAAGTCCCAAAGCCAGCAATTGGTATAATCCACCATGATATTTCTGTATGGAATTCGAACTTCATTAGCCATTTATTCATCAAATAAAAACTTAACGGCACGGCGATGATGATAGAGACTATAATCATTTTCACAAAAGAGAGCGATAACAATTGCATCAGGTTAAGTAGTGAAGCTCCCAATACTTTTCTTACACCAAATTCTTTTGTTCTTTGTTCTGCACTATAAGCAACCAAGCCATAAAGGCCAAGGCAAGACACAAAAATTGCCAGGCCACCGAAAAGGTTCGATAAAATACCTAGTGTTTTTTCTGAATTATATTTCTCCAGATAAATTGAGTTTAAGAACTTAATATCGGTTGGATATGCAGGATTTACTTGTTTTGTGATTTCGGTAATTGCAACAATGTTTTGCGCTATTGAGTTTTCCTCATTCAAACGCATGGTAATTGTTCCCGTTCTATTTGGGTCAAAAAATACAATCACAGGATTATTTGATTGATAAGGAGAATCCCACACATAATCATCAAAAACACCAACAATAGTGTATTTGTCATCAAATATTGTAACTGTTTTACCAATAGGATTAGTATAACCAAATACCTTTAGGGCTGCAGCACTAACCAATACGCCAGCAGAATCTGATGCAAAGTTTTTAGAAAAATCTCTTCCTTCTTTTAATTTAATTCCATTGGTTTTAATGAAATCATAAGTAGTTGCCACTTGATTAAACAATTGTGTATTTAATGGTTTAGTCATTCCCTCCCATTTAACATCCATAAAATTTTGCCCACGATGAGATAAACCTACTGAAGATTGAGACACAGCCGTCACAGCTCCAGACTTCAATAGTTGAGATTTAACAACCTCGAACTTTGTTTTTAACTCGCCATCTTGCGGGATTTCTACAAGCGCATTAACATCAATTCCCATTGGTCTATTTTTTATAAACTGTATTTGACGGTAAATCACCATCGTAGAAATAATCAAAATAATTGCAAAGCAAAACTGTCCGACAACTAGAACTTGCCTTAAGTTAATGGCTAAAATTCCACCAGATTTTATCCTCTTTTTTAAAGTTTGGATGGGATTAAATGCCGACAGATAAAAAGCAGGGTAACTTCCCGCAATTAAACCAGTTAAGAATACTATTCCTAAAATCCACATCCAGCTTGATGCGCTAAAATATCCTATGCTTAATTTAATGTTTAGTAGATTATTAAAGGTTGGCAAGAAAATTTCTAGCAGGGCAATTGCAACAATTACAGCAATAAAAGTTAACACCATTGATTCTGTTAAAAACTGCATAATCAATGACACCCTATTGGCACCAATTGTCTTTTTTATACCTACTTCTTTTGCTCTTTTCTCTGATTTTGCTGTAGCCATATTCATAAAGTTGATACAGGCAATCATCAAAATACCAAATGCCAATGCTACAAATAGATAAATCTGCTCAATATCACCGCCAACATTTACCCCGTTTTCAAACTTGCCATATAGATGAAGCTTGTTTAGTGGGTAAAGGAAATAAGGTTGGTTTGCTTGCTCCAAGTGTACTTTTACAACCTTGTCTATTTTTTGATTAACTTTAGTTATATCTGCATTTGGGTCTAATAAAGCCATGGTAACAAAACTGAAATTGCCCCAATTAAGTTCTTTTGCACTGGCCTCAACCATCTCGTAAAAAGCCCAAGGCATTAGATAATCAAATTTTAAGGTTGCAGAAGTGTTATCAGGCAAATCTTTAATTACTGCAGAAACAGTCAAATCTTCTTTGTCTTGATATTTAACTACCCTATTTAACACTTGCGTAGAGCCAAATAATACCTTCGCGGTGCTTTCTGTAAGAATTACTGATTTAGGATTTTGCATCGCAGTTGCTGCATTACCTACTATATATTGATAATCAAACAGTTTCAATATTTCTGGTTCAGCAAATTTTCCGAGTTTTTTAAAACTATTTTCCCCAACTGCAATCAATGCCTTTTTGAGGTAATTCATTCTTGCTAAATGTTTAATTTCTGGAATTTCTTCTTTTAACAATGGTCCGAGTGCAGTTGTAGAACCTTCAAAAGTATTTGAAATCTTGCCATTATCACCAGGTATGTTGGTCATTACCGTATACAAATTCTCAGCGTTTTTTCCTTGCTTATCGAAATTCCATTCGTAGGTAACATATAGCAACAACATTAAGCACGCAGCAAGACCAATAGCCAAACCAATTACATTAATGAAAGAAGAAGTTTTATTCTTCCACAAGTTGCGCAAAGCGATTTTTAAGTTGAGTTTAAACATAGTTGGGTTACAGGTTATGGGTTATGTGTTGTGAGCCCAGACTTATAACCTGCAACTCGCAACTTTTAACTCAATTAGATCAATTCTTCAGTTTTACCTTTGTTTATTTTCTCGGAAATTACATGGCCATCTTTAAGGTTGATGATTCTATTGCTAAAACTTGCATCATGGCTTGAGTGGGTTACCATTACAATGGTTGTTCCAGTCTCATTCAATTCGCAAAGCAACTCCATTACCTCATTTCCATGTGTGCTATCTAAGTTTCCAGTTGGCTCATCGGCTAAAACTAATTTAGGTTTAGTAACTAAGGCTCTTGCTACAGCTACCCGTTGTTGTTGACCACCAGAAAGTTGTTGCGGAAAGTGACCTGAACGATTTACAATGTTCATTCTACCGATAATTTCATTTACTAATTTTTTACGTTCGCCAGCTGGGACTTTGTTATAGATTAGTGGTAACTCAATATTTTCAAAAACAGTCAATTCATCAATTAAGTTGAAATTCTGGAATACAAAACCCATATTCCTTTTTCTGAAATTTGAGCGTTCTCTATCATTTAGGGTTAATAATTCGGTATCGATGAATTTATAACTACCACTTTCGGGCTTATCTAATAGGCCCATTACGTTTAACAAAGTTGATTTTCCGCAACCTGAAGGTCCCATAATAGAAACAAATTCACCTTCCTTAACATGAAGATTAATACCATTTAAAGCAGTAGTTTCAATTTCTTCTGTTTTATAAACTTTTTCCAGATTTTCTATTTTTATCATAATTTTAAGTATCAAGTAGTTAGTATCAAGTATCAAGACTTGATAACATTGTTAAATTGCTTTATTGTTAAATTGTTCTTTCCCAATCAATTCTACTATCTTAAATTGGTGCTCCTGTCAACGCACCTGACACGGAGCTAACCAACCTAATTTTTTTTCTTTATAATATGCTTAAACATCACGTCTCAATTCGCAATACTCAAATCTCATATCCCTATTTACTAATTTCTATCACATCATATTGGTTAAACTGATCATAAGATGAGGTAATCACTTCTTCATTTTTTTGTAAACCTTCTAATACTTCGTAGTACAAGTAATTTTTACGACCAATTTTTACATTTCTTTTAATTGCTTTTCCATTACTCACCACAAATACCCAACTTCCTCCTGTACTTTGAAAAAACTGACCCTGACTTAGTAAAAGTGATTTACTGTTATCAGATAGTGTTAATTTAACCTGCAAAGACAAACCTCTTCTCAACTCATCTGGAGACTTACCTTCAAAAACCAATTCTACCTGAAACTGACCAGCAGTTACCTCTGGAATTACTTTTCTAACTGTTAAAGAATATGTTTTCCCATTAAATTCACACTGTGCTGTTTGTCCTTCTTTAACACGGTTGATATAATATTCATCTACACCAGCTTGTAATTTGTAACCTTGCATTACATCTATCTTTCCAAGCATTTCATTTGCGTTATAAGATTTTCCAATTACTGGATCATAAGAAGATAATCGACCCGAAACCGGAGCTTTAATCGTCATGTTCTCAATGTTCTGTCTTATAGTTTGTAAACTCTCATTCATTCTTGAAATGGAAAGTTCTATTTGCTGCAACTGCATTACACGACTTTGATTCTCTTGACGAACAGCTTGTTTTAATAACGTTTTCCTACCTTGGTAATATTCGTAATCTTGACTAGAAGTATTAAATTCTTCTTTAGTAATTACCTTTTTAGAAAATAGGGCACTGTCAATTTTATACTTCCGAGTTGATGTTCTTAAGCTATTTTCTATATCCATCATGTCTTGGCTCATTACCCTTTGATTCTGCTCCAAGTCCAATCTCAGTTTTCGTAATTGATTAATTTGTTCAGTTATACTGGTTTCACTTGCTGTATAATTTGATAATGCATTTGGGTTAGCAATCCTTAACAATGGTGTTCCTGCCACAACCGAAGCACCATTTTCAGTAAAAATTTGTGCAACCGTTCCGCCTTCAGAAGAACTTACAATAACAGACGTTAACGGAACAACACTTGCATTTAGCAATACCACATCTTCAAAATCACCGTACTGTACTTTGCTAATCGTAATTTTATCAGCCTCTGCTTTATAAACCTTATTTAATGACAAGCTATAACCATAAGCCACTAAAGCCACAAAAGCAATTGCGCCAACTATAATTAAAATTGTCTTTTTACTAAATTTCTTTTTCTGTATTACTTTGTCCATTTGGAGATTTTATGCTGTTAATGATATGCCATTTGCCAAGTTTGTGCCAAGCGTAAATAAAATTTTAAATGCCTGAAAATCAATGATATAAATTTTATATTTAAAAATAGATGTTCATAATCGAACAGTTATTGTGCAACATCGAACAGTACAGCATAGCTTTGTGGTGAGTTGTGAGTTGCAGGTTTGGGCTGAACTAGGTAAATAAAATATGGAAAATTATGGAGATGAACTTTTTAAAGGCGCTAATTCAAAGCTTTTCGAGTTTTCTAAAATTTTAAGAAAAACACAAACTGATGCTGAAGAAATAGTTTGGCAGAGCCTCAGAAATAGAAAAATTTTAGGTTTCAAATTCAGAAGACAACATCCATTAGACAAATATATTGCTGATTTTTATTGTTATGAGGCTAAGTTAATAATAGAAATTGATGGTGGAGTTCATAATCAAAATGAAAACCAAGAATATGATAAAAATAGAAGCTATGAGCTGGAAGAAATGGGAATAAGGGTAATTAGATTTACAAATGAATTGGTAAAAGGTAATTTGGATAATGTTTTGAATACAATTAAGGAGCATTTGCAAAATAAAAACCTCACCCCTTAATCCCCTCTCCTTGAAGAGAGGGGGCAAAAAGCATAAACAGGGTGTAAAAAATTTGAATATTACGATTTTGGGTTAACCGATTTACCATTAAATCCCTCTCTTCAAGGAGAGGGATGGCACAAAAGAACATATACTACTAAACTTTAACAGGGTGAGGTTAAAAATATAAAAATGATAGACGCAAACATTCTTGTAATTGATGATGACGATGATATTTTATTAAGTGCACGGTTATTCTTAAAACAGCATTTTAATCAAGTATTAACCTGTAAATCACCAAGAGAAATAAATGTGCTACTTAGTAAAAACGAAGTAGACATTATATTACTGGATATGAATTACCAAAAAGGTGCAAGTGATGGTCGTGAAGGACTATATTGGTTAGAGCACATCCTATCGATAGATAAAGACTATGTAGTAATTTTAATGACAGCTTACGGCAACGTTGAATTGGCCGTACAGGCTATTAAAAAGGGTGCCACAGATTTTATCCTTAAGCCATGGGAAAATGAGAAACTTTTTGCAACGCTTTCTGCCGCAAGCAAATTGAGACAATCGAACAAAAAAGTTAAAAAATTAGAAAAAATACACACTTCAATGCAAAGCGATATAGCTCGCAAATTTGAGCATATTATTGGCAACGATAATGGTGTACAACATTTACAAAAAACGTTAGCTAAAGTTGCTCCTACAGATGCTAATGTACTTATTTTAGGAGAAAATGGTACTGGAAAACAGGTTTTTGCTTATGAAATACATAAAAACTCATTAAGACGAAAGCAGATTTTTATGCACGTAGATTTGGGGTCATTAAATGAAAATCTCTTCGAAAGTGAACTTTTTGGTTACGTAAAAGGTGCTTTTACAGATGCTAGAGAGGATAAACCTGGTCGTTTTGAAATGGCTGATGGTGGAACTATATTTTTGGATGAGATTGGCAATCTTTCCCTCCCATTGCAAGCAAAACTACTAAGCGTACTCCAAAACAGAACTGTTACTCGTTTAGGCGAAAGTAAAGAGCGAAAAATTGACGTTCGGTTAATTAGCGCAACCAATATGCCACTAAACGAAATGGTAGCTAAAGGTACATTTAGACAAGATTTACTATTCAGGATTAATACTGTAGAATTAATATTACCACCCCTACGTGAACGTGGAAATGATATTGTCCTTTTAGCAAATCATTTCTTACAAAGTTTTTGCACTAAATACCACAAAACAATTAAAAATATTAACGCCAAAGCAGAGCAAACCTTGTTAAATTACAACTGGCCCGGTAATGTACGTGAACTGCAGCATGTTTTAGAAAGAGCGGTAATTATGACAGATGGAATGGAGATTTCAGAGAGTGATTTACAATTATCTCCACAAAAATTTGGCAATCAATCTGTTATACAAGCAGATATGCCATTAGATGAAATGGAAAAAATGATGGTAAATAAAGCTATAGAAAAACATAAAGGAAACATTTCTAGAGCAGCAGCCGAATTAGGTTTAACAAGAGCTGCACTTTATAGAAGGATAGAAAAATTTGGGCTTTAGAAAGTCTAAAGCAGAAAGTCCAAAGACCAAAGCTTAATTTAATACCTTGCTCATTTCGCTTTAGTCTTTTACCTTTAATCCTTTAGCTTTACAACAATGTTTTACCAAAGATTTACTTTCCGTTTAATCCTCCGCTTGTTGATCATCAACGTGTTGGCTGTGCTGTTGGTCTATCTTGTTCGTAATACGCAATTGTGGTTTACCATTACAGGCGTTACTATCATATTGCTGGCTAATATCATTTCTCTTTATTATTATGTCAATCAAATTAGAGAGGATATTAAACGCTTTATTCTTGCTGTTAAAACTAGAGATCATACTTTAAACTTTAAGAATAAAGCTACAAAAGGAAGCTTTCCAGAATTGTATGACTCTTTTAGTGAAATAATTCAAATTCATAAAGATATTCAACTAGAGCAAGATTCTATTTTTCAGCTCATTAAAACAATTTTAGAGCAAGTTCCAGTAGGCGTAATCGTTGTTAAAAAAAATAAGACAGAGCAGCGGAAATCAGAAATTTCATTTTTTAATTTAGCGGCAAGCAACTTATTAAATGTGCCCGCATATAGTTACTGGCATCGTTTCGAAGAACATTTACCTATCTTTGCTAAAGAAATTGATGCCATCAAAACTGGTGGAAAAAGATTCATTGAATTAAAGATCCAAGATAAATTCATTCAACTTTCTATCGAGGTAATACCTCTTAATCTTTACGGTGCAGACTACAATATCATCTCTTTCCAAAATATTAAAGATGAAATTGAGCAAAAAGAAACTGAAGCTTGGAACCGTTTAATTGGGGTTATTTCTCATGAAATATTAAACTCAATTACGCCCATTAGCTCTCTTTCAGATACGGTAAACCAAATGATTAACAATAAAGAAAGCTTAAATGCCGAAGATTTAGAAGATCTAAAACCAGCTTTACAAACCATTAAACGTAGATCTGAAGGTTTATTAGACTTCGTGAAAGACTATCGGTTAATTGCCGAGCTACCCACACCAAATGCAGAACAGCATAGTATTGGTGAAATTTTGCAACATGTTAAAGTGCTCATGCAACCAATGGTTAATGCCAAACACATCAAATTACAAGTGCTTCAAACTGCCTCGAAAATATCGATACAAATAGACTTTAAATTAATAGAACAGGCGCTAATTAATCTCATTACCAATAGCATGTATGCCCTTGAAGATGTAGAACATCCTGTAATTGAGGTAACTTACCGTCTTGCACACAATAAAGTTTACATTGATGTAATTGATAATGGCAAGGGAATTGAAGCTTCAAATATTGAAAAAATATTTGTTCCTTTTTATACTACCCGCAAAAATGGATCAGGTATCGGGCTAACAATTACCCGTAATATCATGAAAATGCACAGAGGTAGTTTAGAAGTTGACTCTATACCAAATCAGCGAACAACTTTTTCTTTGGTGTTTAATTATGTTTAACCACATTATGTAATTCTGAGTGCAGCGAAGAATCTCTTTTGAAAGCTAGCGTTCAGTATTTCTTGGCAACATCAGCCCTGCTATTCACTTTACTTCATTTCATTCCGTGCTCGCTACTATCAGGCTTATTTAACGAAGTTGGTGCTACAATTACTTTGCACAACTAATGTATTTTTACTAAAGACAACTTTATCCCTCTTAAGGGTTTATAGTAGGGAAATACCACCCCCTAGATTCCCCCGCCAGCGGGGGACACGTGATGCATACCTATTCTCTCTTTCCAAATTTGATTAGACTAAAACCATAACATACTGTCTCTATAGTTATAACCGCAATCACACCTATCAAATTTTCTTTAATCAATTATAAAGGAACTTGGATAGCTTAATTAAAATCGTATAATATTAATTTAAAGAGATTCTTCGCAAGCTCTGAATGACAACCAATAAAAAAGCCCTTACTTTTCAGTAAAGGCTATCTTATTTCTAAATAGTTATCCGATGAATAAAACTATATTACAGTTCCATTTGGAATAGTAGCTCCTTTTTTAACTACAACAATTCCGTCTCTTACTACATATAATCCATAATCTCCTTCCGCAAGGTGCGAACCACCATTTATACGAACATCGTTACCAATTCTACAGTTTTTATCTACAATAGCATTATTGATATAACACCTATCTCCTATACCTAATAATGGACGACCAGAGCTTGTTTCTTCTTGAATTTCTTTTAAAGTTTGGTAATGGTCGCTACCCATTATGTAGGAGTTGGCAATGGTTGTACCTCTTCCAATTCTAGACCTGATCCCTAGAACAGCTCTTTCTACCCTACTGGCCTGAATAATGCAACCTTCGGCAATAATGGTTCTTTCTAATGTTGTTCCAGATATTTTTGAAGGTGGCAACATCCTTGCCCTGGTAAAAATAGTATGTGCACTATCAAACATATTAAATAATGGCAATTCATCAGTTAAGCCTAAATTAGCTTCAAAGAAAGATGAGATATTACCAATATCTGTCCAATAGCCTTCATACTGATAACTTAATACGTGGTTATTTAATAATGCTCTAGGAATAATTTCTTTACCAAAATCTTTTTCATCTGGATTTTCATTCAACATCTTAATCAGAAGATCTCTATTGAATATATATATCCCCATAGATGCTAAATAATTCCTACCAACACCTTTCATTTCATCGCTAGTTTCAGAAGTCCAATCTGGCAATAAATCTGCTTTTGGCTTTTCTATAAACGATGTAATGAAGCTTTCCTCATCAGTTTTTAAAATACCAAACTCTGTAGCGTCTTTTGCATGAACGGGAATCGTTGCAATAGAAATCTCTGCACCTTTATCTATATGTGCTTGCAACATCGCTTTAAAATCCATCTGGTACAATTGATCTCCAGATAAGATCAAAATATAATCAAATTCATGATTGGTAATATGATGCATACATTGTCTAACAGCATCTGCAGTACCTTGAAACCAAGTAGGATTATCTGGCGTTTGTTCTGCAGCCAAAATATCTACAAAAGCTTTAGAAAAATGACTAAAGTGATAAGTATTTTTAATGTGTTTATTTAATGACGCCGAATTAAATTGAGTTAAAACGAACATACGATGTATGCCGGAGTTCATACAATTTGAAATAGGAATATCTACTAATCGGTATTTACCACCTATTGGCACAGCGGGTTTAGAACGGGTTTGCGTTAATGGAGATAGTCTTGAACCTTGGCCACCACCAAGAATTACACCCAATACTTTGTCGGTCATATATTTTATAGTTTTACATTTGGTACAAATCAATATACTGTTGGGCAGCCCTATCCCAAGAGTGGTCTAACGTCATTATAAACTTACGAATTTCTTTCACTTTTTTCTGGTCTAAATATAAATCAAAAGCTCTGCCAATGGCATGTCCTACATCCCAAATACTGGTTTGATCATGGCAAATTCCAAATCCTCCATCACCAATATCTGTTACTGTATCTTTTAGTCCGCCTATACGTCTTACAATAGGAATAGTTCCATAACGTAAGGCATACATTTGATTTAAACCACAAGGTTCAACTCTAGATGGCATTAAGAGAAAATCAGCACCTGCATAAATTTGATGAGACAAAGCTTCATTATAGCCTATGTAAGCATTATACCTACCTGGATAATGATGTTTAATCTCATTTAATCTATCTTCAACATGTGGATCTCCTGAACCTAAAACCAAAATATTTATTTCACCTTCACTCTGTTGTAAGGCATTGTAAAAAATATCAGGTAGTAAATCTGCTCCTTTTTCTCCAACTAAACGACCTATAAAAGTATATAATGGCTTGTCTTTGGCTAGATTAAAAACATCGCAAAGGGCTTCTTTGTTTGCTTTTTTTCCACTTTCTACAGTCCTAATGTTAAATGCTTTAGTCAGCATTGAGTCTTGTTGCGGATTCCAAACTTCGTTATCAATTCCATTTAAAATCCCAAAAGATTTTCCTCGTTCTTGTGCCAATAAATTTTCAAGACCATTGGCTTTATAACTAATCTCATCTAAATAGCTGGGCGATACAGTTGTAACCCTCCATGCGCATTTAATTGCAGATGCTAGTGGATTAATGGAATTGCTCCAATCTAATTTACTTGAATTACGTAAATCAAAGGCTGGCAAGTAATGTAATTTATCCCATCCAAATTGGCCTTGGTACTGTGCATTATGAATAGTTAAAACAGTTGGAATGTAACTTATATGTCTGTAATTATGGCTATTACCAATCATAAAAGGGATTAAACCCGTATGGTGATCATGACAATGAATTACATTTGGCTTGTGCTCCCACTGAGCAATCCAGTCTAAACTTGCAATTTGAAAAGCCAGAAAGCGTTCGGTATCGTCATTATAGCCATAAACCTTTTCACGATCTAATAACCCTGCAATATGAACCAAAAACAAATCAAAGCCTAGTTTATTGGTTTTTTCTCTAAGTATTCTAACAGGAAGATTATTAGAACCTAATCTTACCCAACCATCATATACGACTTCAAACTCATTTTGCTGCAAAAATTTTGTGTTATAAGCAGGCATAACTACCTTGGCCACATGGCCTAGCTTATTTTGGTATTTTGGTAATGCTCCTACTACATCTCCCAAACCGCCAACTTTTGCGACTGGATAGCATTCTGCACTGAAGTGTATAATTTCCATAATTAGGTGTCGAAAAAAACTTACTTAAATTAGGCATTAGATTGTGTATTGCAAATATTTCAGCAAAAAATAATTTTAAATTCAAATACTTACTTTAGAAGTTTGTTTGGAAATTTCTTTTTGAAAAAGAAAAGGTTGGACATTACTGGCCAACCCCTAAAACAAAACAAAAAAATAATATGAAAATTCTAATTTAATATTCTTCTTGTGCCATAATTGAATAAAATTCTTTTATCGCATTAAACTGTGGATGCAAGGAAACAACATTACCGAAAACCAACAAGGCTGGTGAACTTAATTTCTTTTCTTCAATTAGTTCTTCAATTGTATCAACAATACCAACTACAACATTTTCTTCTTGAGATGAACCATTTTCTATCACGGCTACAGGCAAATCAATTTTACCTTCAGCCCTAAAGATGGAAGCAATTTCTTTGATTTTCTCAATACCCATTAATACCACAATGGTGGCATTAGATTTTGCAGCAACATATAAATCTGGCGAAATTTCTCCATGCGAATTTGTTCCTGTAACCACCCAAAAACTTTCACTCAGGTTGCCATAAACCATTGGAATTTTCTGTAAGCCTGGTACACCCAACGCACTTGATACACCTGGAACAATTTCTGTTGGAATGCTATATGACTCTGCCACGTCAATTTCTTCGAAACCGCGAGCAAATACAAAAGGATCACCACTCTTTAAACGTACAACATGACCGTAATTTAAAGCGTAATCTATCATTAACTTATTAACTAACTCTTGAGAGAATGATTCATCACCTGAGCGTTTACCTACATAAACCTTAATTGCATTTTCTGGGGCATGGTTTAATAATGCTTCATTAACCAAAGCATCATATAAAATCACATCTGCAGTATTTAAAGCTTTAACGCCTTTCAAAGTCAATAAATCTGGATCACCAGGACCAGCTCCTACCAAAGTAATTTTTGGTTCAATTTGAGTTTTTTCTATCTTGTTCAAAATCATCGCTCAGGTTATTAAGTACATCAATGACACAAATTTATATAAAATCTATAGAATTAGTAGAATTTATTTTAAAATAATTATTTTTTTATTTTTTCATACTGCAAAACATAGCGTTTATAAAGCCTGCTTAAGGTAAAAAACCGTTCTAAAATTACAAGGCTTATTGTTGGTAATAAGATTGCACCAAACCAGTCTAATTTAAAAAAGATGAAACTAATTATTAAGATTAAACGTATGCACTCTAGGTAATAAATCCATCTAATTTGCTCCATCAATGCACCACAATTAATAAGAGTAATGATGATAAAGACCAAAAAAAATAGTTGGTCAACTAGGTTTAGATCTTTAAAATAAGCGGTTAAAAAAGTTAACATGATTACACACACAACAATTTGGATGTTAAGGTATTTTTTGAATTTAAAGCGATAAGTATCTTTAGATTTATGTTGTAAATATTTTTGCTCTAATAGTGGTCTTATATCTTGGTTAAGAACCGCTGGATGACCAAATATCACCTTTAGTTTATTTTTAAAACCTACTACCCTATTTGTGGCCTCGGCAATTTCAAAATAGTAATGGAAATGCTGCCATAAAAAACTATAGCTCTTTATTGGGTGAGTAAGTCCATATTTAGGTGGCTCTTCTTCTCTTTGGTAAGTCCCGAAGATTTTGTCCCAAAAAACAAAGACATCACCGTAATTTTTGTCCAAGTATTTTTCATCACTAGCATGATGAATACCATGAAGGGATGGGGTAACTAAGATATGCTCTAGCCATCTTAATCTAGGAATGAGTTGAGTATGGGTAAAGAAAGAATAAGCACCATGTACTGTTAGAATAGTAATTACCATTGCTGGATGGAAACCTACAAATGGTAATGCACACCAGAATGCGCTTCTAATTAAAGCTTGAAAAGTAGTGATTCTAGCAGAGACAGTTAAGTTAAACTCTTCACTCTGATGATGGACAATATGTGCTGCCCAAAAGAAATTAACTTCATGCCCAAGCCTATGGTACCAATACCAAACCAAATCTGTTGCCATGATAAGCAAAATCCATACCCACCAGGTATTAGGTATACTTAATAAAGCATAATGCTTATAAACATAATTAAACAAATCGTAAAAACTAGCCGCAATAAAAAGATTTAACAATCGCTCTGCAATGCCAATACTAACATTAGAAATTGAGCTTTCATATTTAAATAGGTGAGCCTTTTTTAACCGGACTGCCAACACATACTCTATATATAAAAACAAAAAAAAAGCTGGAATAGCAAAGGCCAAATAGTTGATATTTTCCATTTTAAGCGGCTAAACCATGAAGTAAAATCACATCTTGTGTTTGTGCTGCAAAATGATTTAAGTACTGTTCTAATAGTGGGTTTACTTGTAACTGCATAAAATGAAAATTTGATCAATGAATTAAACCAATTCTTCAAAAGTAAGGATTTTAAAATAAAGACTACTAATTTCATAGACTTTATTTGTAACATATCCATTTGCTACTAAAAGGATTTTAGTTTAGGCGAAATCGTCATGTTCACCTTGACTGGCATCGTAATGAGACAGAAAATCTAATGTAAGGATTGCGCTTTACGATTCCCGTTCACGGGAATGACGGAAGCTAATGATTGTTTCTTGCACAGTTTTCGGTTCTCTAAACCCGATTACAGTGGAAATCCTTTTGTCATCCTGAGCGTAGTCGAAGGACAAAAGATTGAAACGAAAAGCGGGGCTATCGTAACCGATGCCCCGCTGTAATTGTTTTACTAATATTTGAACTAGTGAACTGTTGAACCAATGAACTAATTACTCTACCGTGGCTCTGAACATTAAAGCACCTACTGTTAAATTTGTTCTACTGTCAATTAATATAGCCGAACCATTTGCTCTATTTTCTCCATATAAATCGAAGGCCAAAGCATCTGCAGTTTTAACAATTACACGACCTATGTCATTTAATTTAAAGTCATCAGCTGCGTGTTTATCTAAGGTATTGATATCTACTTTATATAAAATTTCACTGATTTTACATTTAGTTGTTTTACTATTATGCTGAATTAAATACATAATTGATGGATCCAATGCTCTTGTATCCATCCAACATAAATCTGCTTCGATCAATTTAGATTCTATAGGCAAAGCCGAAGAATTAACTAAAGTATCACCACGACTAATATCTATATTGTCTTCTAAGTGAATGGTAACTGATTGACCTGCTAAAGCCTGGTCTAATTCGCTTTCAAAAAATTCTATTTTGCTAATGGTAGAACTTGTTCCGGCAGGTAAAACCGTTACCTTATCATTTAATTTAAAAGTTCCGCTTAATACTCTACCAGCATATCCTCTGTAATCATGAAGTTCATCAGTTTGCGGTCTAATTACCCACTGCACTGGCATACGAGCTTGCGCTGTTTTGTCTTGCAAATCGGTATCTACTTTTTCTAAAAAGTGTAATAAACTTTCGCCATCATACCAGTCCATTTGAGCTGATGGTTGCACAATATTGTCTCCTTTTAATGCACTTACAGGAATGTAAGTCACATCTTTCAAATCTAAATTTTGCGCTAGTGCTTTGTATTTTTCTTTAATGGCATTAAATACAGTTTCACTGTAATCCATCATGTCCATTTTATTTACACAAACCACAATGTGTTTGATACCTAAAAGAGAAACTAAATAAGAATGGCGAATGGTTTGTTCTACTACCCCATTTCTAGCGTCAATTAAAATGATGGCTAAATTTGCTGTAGAAGCACCTGTAACCATGTTTCTGGTATATTGAATGTGGCCCGGAGTATCGGCTATAATAAATTTTCTCTTCTCGGTTTGAAAGTATTTATAGGCCACATCAATAGTAATTCCTTGTTCTCGTTCGGCTCTTAAACCATCTGTTAAAATAGCTAAGTCTATCGTTCCATCGTCGTTTTTTCTGTTAGAGCTTTGTAGGGCTTCCAACTGATCTGCTAAAATAGAATCGGTATCATATAACAAACGGCCAATGAGGGTACTTTTACCGTCATCTACACTTCCCGCTGTGAAAAATTTTAATATGTTCATTTTTTATTAGTATTAAGATATAAGTATCAAGTATCAAGACCTTTGCAAGTTTGTTATTAATACTATTTATTAATTTCTTTTAAAGAATTTTTAAGGCTCATATCCAATCTTGATACTCGCTACTTGATACTTCTTTAAAAATATCCCCCTTTTTTTCTGTCTTCCATTGCTGCCTCAGAAACTTTATCGTCCATACGAGCGCCACGTTCTGAAATTTTTGATTCACTGATTTCTTGGATAATGTCATCGATCAAATCAGCATCAGATTCTACTGCAGCTGTACAAGACATATCACCTACTGTACGGAAACGAACCTTTTTGCTTACTACCACATCTTCATCATCCATATTTAAAAACGGAGATGCTGCCATTAGCTGACCATTTCTAGTAATACAATCTCGTTGGTGCGCAAAATATATACTTGGCAAAGCAATGTTTTCTCTCCTGATATAATTCCAAACATCAAGCTCTGTCCAATTACTAATTGGAAAGACCCTTACATTTTCTCCTTTATGAATTTTACCGTTGTAAATATTCCAAAGTTCAGGGCGTTGGCGTTTTGGATCCCACTGACCGAACTCATCTCTAACTGAAAAAATGCGTTCTTTGGCACGAGCTTTTTCTTCATCTCTTCTGGCACCCCCAATACAAGCATCGAATTTATGTTCTAAAATTGTATCTAACAGTGTAACCGTTTGCAATGCATTACGACTAGCACTTTTACCAGTTTGCTCAATTACTTTTCCTTCGTCTATAGATTGCTGAACAGAACCAATAATAAGTTTTTCGCCTATTCTAGCTACCATTTCATCACGGTATTGAATAGTTTCTTCAAAGTTATGTCCAGTATCAATGTGTACCAATGGAAAAGGAAACTTGCCTGGTCTAAATGCCTTTTCTGCCAACCGCACTAAAGTAATTGAATCTTTTCCGCCAGAAAACAGCAAAGCAGGTTTCTCAAATTGCCCCGCCACTTCACGTAAAATATGAATAGCCTCGGCCTCTAATTCATCTAAATAATCAAAATTATATTCACTCATTTGTAGATATTGTAATGTTTAAATGTTGAAACGTTGTAATGTTTCATTTGCGAACTTTCTTTATTCCTTGTTCTTATATTGCTTGGGTCGTGTCCTCACGAACCATATCAGTTATCCAGCCTATCGCTTTAAGATTGCTTCGTTCCTCGCAATGACGATGGAGCTAGGCACTTTGCTTAGTCTTTGGTCTTTCAGCTTTATTCTTAAACACCTTAAACCTTTCACCTTCTTTATTCTTTACTCGCCACTATTTCTTCGGCTGTGTTGTGCAGTCCGCATTCTTTTTTACTTTGGTCTTCCCACCACCATCTTCCTGCTCTAAAATCCTCACCAGGCTGTACTGCTCTTGTACAAGGTGCACAACCAATGCTAGGGAAACCTTTATCGTGTAAAGTATTATAAACAATGTTATTGTCTTTGATATATTGTTTTACTTCGGCTAAAGTCCATTCAAAAATTGGGTGAAACTTAATGAGCTCATTACTTGCATCCCATTCTAAATCATGCATATCTTCTCTATTTGCACTCTGCTCTGCTCTAATACCTGTTACCCAAATCTCATTGCCATATAAAGCTCTTTTTAAAGGCTCAATTTTACGAATATGGCAACATTCTTTTCTGTTTTCTACCGATTCATAAAAACTATTTGGTCCTTTGGTATTGACCATATCTTGCAACAATTCTGCCTGCGGGTAATAAGCATGAATGGTTTGTTTATAAATTTCTAACGTTCTGTTCCATACATAGTAAGTTTCTGGAAATAACCTTCCAGTTTCCAATGTAAAAACTTTAATAGGAATTTTATTACTGAATATGATATCCGTAATCACTTGGTCTTCCCAACCAAAACTGGTACTAAACACAATTCTACCTTGATATTTTTTAGTTAAAAACCAAAGTTTATCTACAATGCTTAAACCAGCTAATTCTTGTTTTAGTGTTTCTAACTCTTCCATCATTAAATCAGCTTTAAAATAAACATTACTACGCTACGCAAACTTACCGCCATAACAATGATACCCACTGCCACCATAATTGTTTTTGCTGAGATCTTATTAGAAACCCTTGCTGCAATTGGTGATGCCAAAGCACTACCGATAATTAAACCTACAACTGCCTCCCAATACCTACCACCTAACATGGTAAAAAATGTTAATGAACTTAGCGTGGCTATAAAAAATCTAGAAATTTTAACCGTTCCTAAAGAAAATAATGGATGTCTGCCACCAGCAATTAAGCTAGAAAGCACTATTGAACCCCATCCACCACCAAAAGCAGCATCTATAAAACCACCAACAAAACCTAGTGGCCCAATATTTTTTATCTTCTGACTCCCCGGCTTTTTCCTTTTAATATTGAAGGCCTTCATTAGAATAATACCTCCCAAAAATAGGGTATAAATTGCCACAACTGGCTTTACATAAGCGCTATAATGTTCTAATGAAGATAAAATATAAGCACCCAAAACTGCTCCTACAATAGCTGGAATAATTAATATTTTAAAGAGTTTCCAATTTACATTTCCCATTTTGTAGTGCATCCATCCGGCTATGCCGTTACTTAGCACTTCAGAAATATGTATAGCCATACTGGCGGATGCTGGAGGCAAACCCATTGCCAATGAAAAGGAAGCAGTAGTTACACCATAAGACATACCTATTGCCCCATCTACCATTGCAAAAACAAAACCTGCTATTAAAAACCAGTAAAACAGCGGATCGATATTGATCAAGAAAGACTGAAATTCTGGCTCAGTATTCCATAAAGTTAAACCAGCAGTATAAATGAATAATACGATAGAAAGCCAAATTAACCATTTGATATTTCGTTCAGCAAAGCTCTTTCTTGGTTGAATTAAACCCTCCGTAACTTGATTTAGCTTTTTAACTTTCGAAGCAAAATCGCCACTTAAAGTTTTACGCAGCGCACTCATGTTTTGAAGTGTAGTGTCTAATTCTGCTGGTATACCTTCGTTTAAAATTTCTTTTAATCGCTTGGCGATAGTTGGCGATTTACCATTTGTAGAAATGGCAATTTTTAAATCTCCTTTTTGAACGATTGAACCTAAATAGAAATCGCATAGCTCTGGTTTATCTGCAACATTAATTAATAAACCTTTTTGATGGGCTTCTGCTCTTATTTGTTCATTTAAAACATTGTTAGCTGTAGCGGCAAAAACAATATCTACATCCTTTAAATCTGAAGCATCGTAAGTTTTTTGCTTCAGTTTTATTGAGGGATAAGCTGCCACTAAATCAATTATTGCTGGATTAATAGTTTCTGCAACAATCGTAATATCAGCCTGATGGCTATTGTTAACAATAGCACTTAATTTTTCTAAACCAACATTTCCTGCACCAATTAATAATGTACGCAACTGATTCAGCTTAACAAAAACTGGAAACAGTTGATTTCCTTTTGCTTCTTCAGAAAAGGACACATTATTATTGAGCTTAGGAGATGGCTGCATATTGCTTAATTAACGTTTTAAATGAAGGATGTAGCGAAACTACTTCTCCAAAAATAAGCAAAGCTGGGGCTTCTATTTTTTCTTTTTTACTTATTTCTAAAATAGAATCTACTTTACCAACCACCAACTTTTCATTGTCTGACGAACCATTTTGAACTACCGCAGCAGGCAAATCATGTCTTCCTTCTGCTTTAAAAATCTCAACGATTTGAGGTAATTTTTTCAAACCCATTAAAATAATTACAGTAGCGTTTGATTTTGCGGCCTGATAAATATCATCAGATACTTGTCCGTTTGAAGTTGTACCTGTAATTACCCAAAAGCTTTCACTCAATCCACGATGTGTAACTGGAATTTGTTGCAAACCAGGCACACCAATTGAACTAGAAATACCAGGAATTACAGTTACTGGAATGTTGTATGAATCAGCATAATCTAATTCTTCATAACCTCTACCAAATACAAATGGATCGCCACCTTTTAAACGCACAACATGACCATAATTTAAAGCATAGTCTACCATTAATTTGTTAATTGCATCTTGTTCAAAAGAATGCTCTCCGGAACGTTTGCCCACATACACTTTAATTGCTGCTGCAGGTGCATGAGTTAATAAAGCTTCATTGGTTAATGCATCATAAAGCACAACATCTGCTGTTTGCAGAGCTTTTACACCTTTTAAAGTTAGCAAATCTGGATCTCCGGGGCCAGCGCCTAACAATGTAATTTTTGGTTCTATATTTAAGTTTCTTTCTCCCATTACACAATTGCCCTAAGGACTTTAATTTGATTTAAAAATTCAGTTGCTTCTCCAAAATATTGATTAGCAAAAGCTACAGATGGTTCATTTTTATTAATTTGAAGTACTAAATCTGAAAAACTGCTATTGAAAATGAATTCTCCACTTTGTACAAAATGAGTATCGAATTCTCTAATTACACCAACTTGTGTGCTGCTGTTAACGCCTTTATCTAACAACAAAGATTTTGCTGCATTTACCATTGCACTGTAGCTGTGGTAAATCGAATCGGCATAAGCATTATTTTGCAATGCTTGCCCTGCCCAACCTAATTTCTCTTCAGCTTCTAACAATAAGGTAGCTACTAAATCTATTACTACTCCAGCACATTCTCCTACCCCAATTGCGGTTTCAAAAGTTTCTTCATGACCCCAATCCACAAATTCTTCTGCTTTAAGGTTGGTTAAATCGCCTAAAGGTTTTAGCAGTTTGTAAAAATATTCTTTCCCCTGTCTATCATAGTATTGGTGGAAATTTTCATCCGATAGGTTATTCGATTTAAAATCATTTAGCAAGAAATGTAAAACCTGAGTGGCTCTTTTCGAAGGCACTTTAATTACTCTTTCTGCTACCCTACCCACACCATTACCCACTGTTCCACCACCTAACATTACTTGTACAGCTGGCACAACCTTGCCTTCTGCTTTTACAGAACTGCCATGAAAACCAATTTCTGCCAAACCATGCTGACCGCAAGAATTCATACAGCCACTAATTTTGATTTTAATGTTTTTCTCGTAAATAAACTCAGGAAAATCATGGTAAATCACTTCTTCTAAAACTTCTGCCAAAGTCATACTGTTAGAAATACCCAAGTTACACGTATCTGTTCCTGGGCAAGTAGTAATGTCGGCCAAGCTATCAAAACCTGCATTGGCTAAGCCGATGTCTGATAGAGCTTTATATAAAGATGGCAATGCATTTTGTGGCACAAATTTTAACAACAAACCTTGATTTTGTGTAATGCGGATTTCATCAGCAACGTAAGGTGTAATTGCATTTACAAAGGCTCTTGCTTGGTCTGTTTTAATATCGCCTACTAAAATTTTCACATAAACCCCAAAAAATCCACTTTGCTTCTGCTCAAAAACGTTGGTAGCCAACCAATGTTTGTAATGGTTTTCGTTCTTTATTTCCGCTGCCGGATAATCTTGCGCATGAGGTAAGTTTGGAAGAGGGACTGTAGTAAGATCAATCTTAAAAGTTTTTACTTTGTTGGCAACTCTTTCTTCTTCTACTAATCTTAAAACTTCTTCTAAGCCTAATTTTTGAACTAAATATTTTAAACGGGCTTTATTTCTATTGGTACGTTCGCCATAGCGATCGAATACTCTTAATACCGATTCTGAAAAGGGAATTAACTGGTCTTCTGGTAAAAAATCATTAATTGCACTTGCTAAAAAGGGTTGTGCTCCTAAGCCACCTGCAAATAAAACTTTAAAACCACGCTCCCCATTTTCATTTATTTTAGGAATGAAACCTAAATCGTGGATATAACTGTAGGCTGTATCTTTATCGCTAGACGAGAAGGAAATTTTAATCTTCCTGCCCATTTCCTGACAAATTGGATTGCGCAAAAAGTAAGCAAAGGTTGCTTGTGCATAAGGTGAAACATCAAATGGTTCATCCGGATCTATTCCAGCATTTGGCGATGAGGTTACATTACGAACTGTATTTCCGCAAGCTTCTCTTAAGGTAATATCATCCAATTCTAGTTTAGCCCAAAGTTCTGGTGTTCTATCTAAGCTTACATAGTGCAATTGAATATCCTGACGGGTTGTTAAATGCAAATTTCCACTTCCATATTCATCAGCAATATCTGCTATGCGCAATAATTGTTTAAAAGTTACTTTACCAAATGGCAGTTTAATACGGATCATTTGCACACCAGGTTGGCGTTGTCCATAAATGCCTCTTGCTAGGCGCAAACTTCTAAAACGTTCGTCATGAATCTTTCCAGAACGAAAATCATTGATTTTTTTCTCAAGGTCGATTATATCTCTTTCTACAACCGGATTTTCTAATTCTGTTCTAAAACTTTGCATATCGTAAATTTGGTTTATAATTTAAGGGAGGGATTTTAACCTTCTCTTGCCATATTTAATTTGCTTTACGAGGTAAATTCTCTTTTTAAACAAATAATATAATGCAAATATACAAAGTATATAGACTTAGTCGTCTATTTTATTAAATTTTTTTACATCAAGTCAATTGAAGTTTTTTCACGTTCGATGATATTTGCGATGCTGGTTTCACTCAAAACCTTTAAAGAAGCGTCTCTAACATCAATAAATGCTTTGCGAATCCCACAGGTTACCTCATCATGGCACTCTTCACATTTGTGGTAAAATTTTAAGCTAGCGCAAGGAACCATTGCAATTGGCCCATCGGTAATACGCAAAATATCAACTAAATAAATGTCTTCTGGGTTTTTGTTAAGGCTATAACCTCCTCCAGCACCTTTTTTGCTATACAGGTATCCCGCATTGCGGAGATCTAATAGAATTTGCTCTAAGAATTTTTTAGGAATATGTTCTTCTTCTGCTATACGGGCGATTTGCATAGGTGGTTGGGTCATATTCTTTCCCAAAATTACCAGTGCTTTTATAGCATACTTTGTTTTCTTCGACAGCATATATACAAAGCTAATAAAAAAGTTCTGAGTTGAGAGGGGTATGATGTAAGATTTTAGTTGGGATTGATTATCGCTCAACCTATTGGTCATAACCCCCTAACATTAAACGTCATTGCGAGGTGTTGCTCTTCGCAACCCGAAGCAATCTCCTTGTTGGTTTATATATGCTATTGCCCAACGCTTAGGCTTGCCTCGGTTCACCGCCACCGAGGGGCTCTTACCTTTTTCTTGATAAAAAGGTAACCAAAAATCAAGGCTGAGAATGCCATGTCGGAATAATACGTCAATTGTTTTTGTACCGCAAAATGAGCCATTGCGGTGAAGAACCTCCATTTCTCCATTTTGCTAATTTAATGCTAGAGAGAAATAAATGCTTTAAACAATTAACTATTCTTCCTTCCCTTGCATTCAAGGCCGGTCATAGTTCTTGGGAAAGATCGTGAACATATGAAGGGTTCCATAATTCCTAACATTAAACGTCATTGCGAGGTGTTGCTCTTCGCAAACCGAAGCAATCTCCCTGCTGGTTTATATATGATATTGCCCAATGCTCAGCCTTGCCTCGGCTCTTGCCGCCATGGCATTCCACTTTTCCTTGATGAAAAGTTGAGCAAACCCGAGCCCTTCAGCGAGCTCATTAATTCCATTAAAAACAATAACTGCTTATTAATAAATCAAGGCTGTGTATCATTTCTTGAATTAAGCTATCAAAACTAAAAGGCGGCAAGCCACATTACCGATGAAAAATCGGATGGTGCATTGCCTTGTGCAGTAAAATTTTAAAGATTGTGCAAAAGTTTTAATGCTTACTCCTTCGAAATGCTACAAGGCCGGTCATTGTTCTTAGGAAAGATTATCGTATCGAAAGTTTTTGCTCCTATCTATAAACTGAGGGTTTAACCTAAAAGCCACTCATCTTTTTACAAAACTTGCCTCGCTCCTAATGCAAGTCCCTTCTCCTTTAGGAGAGGGGATTTAGGGGTGAGGTTAAAACCTATCAGCGCTATACTTGTTAATTGCAATTGATAACTTGCTCCCAACGGCCAATTCTGCTACTAATTTACCAGTTGCTGGTGCTAAACTTACACCCATCATGCCGTGACCACCTGCAATAATTAAGTTTTTTAATTTCTTGGTAAAACCGATGTAAGGCAAACCATCAGGAGAACAAGGCCTAAAGCCATACCAAATTTTATCTATTTGAGGGATTGGAACTTGATAATCTGGATAATATTGAGGGATTGAATTGACTATACCTTCTACCCTGTTCTTATTAATTTTATCATTCATTGGGGCAATTTCCATTGTACCACCAAAACGAACCATCCCATTCATAGGCGTTACAGCTACCCTCGCTTCGAGCAATAAAGCTGGATGATGGATTTGATGTTCCTTAGGATCTACCATAAAAGAATAGCCTTTGCCTGGCATTATTGGGATATTTAAATTTGCCTTTTTAGCCAACTCTGGCAACCAAGCACCACCCGTCATCACCACTAAATTTGCAGCATAGGTCTGATTACTTGTTTGTATAGCTGTTATTTCCCCTTCGCTGGTTTCAAAGCCTGTTACCTTACAATTGCTTATAATTTCTACCTCATTCTTTTTCAAGTAGGCTACCAATTGCTTTACCAAATCGTTGGGCGATAAATGTGCATCACATCTATAATGAACCGAGCCTAAAACAGCCAATGCAGCATTTGGCTCTAAGGCTTGTGTTTGGGCTGCAGACAAAGGTTCTACATCTAATCCCAAATTTTGTGCTTTTTTAGCCAAATGGATCTCTTCATCACCTGTGGCTTGGGTTTTATAAAGCATTAAAATACCCTTTTTCTCTAAGCCGAAATCTAACGAAGGGTCTTTTGCTAAATCATCATATAATTGCTTGCTTAGCAAGTGCAAATCTCTTAATGGCACAGCCGATTGATCTACATGTTGCTGGTTGGCATATTTCCAAAACTTTAATCCCCAAGAAATTAATGCAGGATTAAAAGATGGCTTTACATAAAAAGGGCTTTTGCTATCAAACATCCATTTAATGCCCTTGCTAATCATTCCGGGGGCTGCCAATGGTACAAAATGACTAGGCACAATCATTCCGGCATTGCCAGATGAGCAGTTGTTGATTAAGTCGCCCTGCTCTAATAGCGTTACTTTAAACCCTTCTTTGTGCAAATAATAAGCAGAACAAAGGCCTATAATTCCTGCACCAATGATGGTTACCTCGCCTTTAGTAGAAGATGATTGGTTCATTTGTTCATTAGTCATAATGGGAAATAGATAATAGATTTTTAAAGAGATTCTTCGCTGCGCTCTGAATGAAACTTACATGAGACTTTGTAAACCCTCTCCTTCAGGAGAGGGTTGGGGTGAGGTTTAAATCACCTGAAAACCGTGTGCATAAGGATCATCATCATCTATAAAAATGGTGTTATAACCCGTTACTTTTGCCCAACCTTCTATACCGGGTACAATGGCAGGTTTACCATTAATAGTTGTTTCTTCTTCTATGGTACCAATAAATTGAGAACCTATAATGCTTTCGTGAATAAATTTATCGCCTTTTTTGAGTTTCCCTTTGGCAAACCATTGTGCCATTCGGGCAGATGTTCCAGTACCACAAGGAGAACGGTCAATTGCTTTATCGCCATAAAAAACAGCATTTCGAGCAGTTGCTGTTGGAGAAATTGTAGCACCAGCCCATAAAAAGTGACTTAAACCATTGATATTTGGATCTTCTGGATGGACAAAAGTATACTTCTCATTCATCAATTTCCTGCAAGTTCTGCTCCAACTGATCAATTGATCTGCGGTATAATTTTCTAAGCCTTTAAAATTCTCTTGTGGATCTACAATGGCATAAAAATTACCTCCATAAGCTACATCAACGGTTAATTTGCCTAAATCCGGACATTCTACCTCTAAACCCTCTGCTGCTAAAAACGACTTAATATTAATGAGTTTAACCGACTTAACTTTTCCATCTATTTGCACGTATTCAACTAAAACTAAACCAGCTGGGGTTTCTAGGCGTAGCTTTCCCGGAATTTTAGGGATGACTAAGCCTTCTTCAATAGCGATGGTAACTGTACCGATTGTACCATGACCACACATTGGCAAGCAACCACTGGTTTCGATATATAAAACACCAATATCGTTTGCTGAGTCTATTGGCGGATATAAAATACTTCCACTCATCATATCGTGACCACGAGGTTCAAACATTAAGCCTTTTCTTATCCAATCAAACTCTCGGAGAAAATGCAAGCGGCGCTCCATCATGGAGTTTCCAATTAAAATCGGTCCACCACCTGCAACCACCCTAACCGGATTGCCACAAGTATGTGCATCGATACAGCTGAAAGTTTTCTTCATTAAATTTTATCTTGCGTTAAAACATTATCAATAGTGCGCCAAATACCTAAAGGGTTTGCATTTTTAAGCTCATCTGGCAAAAATTCATCATCCCAGTTTTGAAAGCATAAAGGTCTAGCAAAACGCTTAATTCCATCTGCCCCTACTGAGGTAAATCTACTATCGGTACTTGCTGGATATGGTCCCCCATGATGCATAGACAAGGCAACTTCTACTCCTGTAGGTACGTTGTTAAAAATTAAACGACCACAAATTTCTTGTATTTCATTTAGCAAAGCTTGATGAGACTTAACATCAGTTGGCGTAGCCATTAAAGTAGCTGTAAGTTGTCCTTCCATTGCCTTAGCTACCGCTAACAGTTGGTTTTCATCTTTACACTGAATAATTAAAGAGTAAGGTCCAAAAACTTCTTCATGTAAAATCGGATTTGCTAAAAAGATTTCTGCCGCTACTGTGGCTATGGTAATTTGCCCTTGCGCTTCACTTGCTGTAGTGTTAGATTGTCCGATAATTTGAACTCCTTTTTGAGCTAATGCATCTACCAGTTTTTTGTTAAAGTTAGTTGCAATACCTTGGTGTAGCATAGCTGAAGGCACTATAGCCTCTATCTCCTTTTTTAAGCAAGAGAGAAATTTATCTAAAGGCTCATTATCAATGGCTACAATTAAACCCGGATTGGTACAAAACTGACCCATACCTAAAGTAACAGAGCCCGCAATTTGCTTTGCTAGGTTTTCTGTGTCTGTAGCTAATTTTTCGGGCAATAAAAATATAGGATTTACACTGCCCATTTCTGCAAAAACAGGGATTGGTGTTTTACGCTGATTGGCTAAATCAAACAGGGCTTTTCCGCCACTAAATGACCCTGTAAAACCAATGGCCTTAACGGCTTCATGTTTTGCCAAGTATGTTCCTATTTCAAAACCTGCCCCATACACATGAGCAAAAATTCCTTCAGGCATATTACATTTTTCTGCTGCTTTAAAAATAGCTGAAGCCACTAAAGTAGATGTTTTTGCATGAGCAGGATGTGCTTTAACAATTACTGGGCAACCCGCAGCAATAGCACATGCAGTGTCTCCACCTGCTGTAGAATAGGCAAATGGAAAATTACTGGCTCCAAAAACTACAACTGGTCCTAGCGGAACCAACATTTTACGCGTATCTGGTTTAGGTGGCGTTCTCTCTCCTAAAGCGGTATCAATACTTGCATTTAACCAATTGCCTGCCTCAGTTGCTGCTGCGTAACTGTTCAGTTGAAAAATTGTTCTCGCTCTTTCACCAGTCAATCGGGCTAAGGGCAAATTGGTTTCGGCATTTGCAGTAGTTAAAAGCTCATCGCCCAAAGCTTCAATTTCTACAGCAATGGCACGCATAAAATCAGCACGCTGTTTTAAACTATATTTCTTATAGTGATGGAATGCTTGAACTGCTTTCTCCAAAACATTATCTATCTCTGCTGTTGTATTGTCTTTGTACATTATTTTATATTTTTTGCCGTAAATCTGGCTATTTATTTCTCCGCAGCTTACACAAAGGCTCAGGTTTATTTAAATCTTTATCTGCAGAAATCTTCTCAATTAGTGGTTAAACCTAAACTAACTCTACCTGCAAGTTTAAATAATCTGGCAATTCTGGTCTATTGGCCAAAGCATCATTTATAATTTGAAGTACTCTTTCTCTTTCAGCTCCTTTAATTACCAATCTTGGCGCTCTTACATATTCTGAGCTTAAACCTACTGCAGTTGCTGCTAATTTAATGTATTGAACTAATTTAGGGTGAATATCTAACTCTAGCAATGGCATAAACCACCTGTAAATGGCCAATGCTTCATCGTATCTTTTAGCTTTTACCAACTTGTACATGGCTACTGTTTCTTGCGGAAAAGCATCTACCAAACCAGCAACTAAACCATCGGCACCTAACATTAAACTTTCTAATGAAATGGTATCAACGCCACCTAAAATCCTAAAGCGATTGCCAAACCTATTGATCATGTTAGTGATATTAGCCAAGTCTCTTGTGCTCTCTTTTACCGCTTGTATATTTGGATAAGGCAACAATTGCTCAAACATGGCTATGCTCACTTTAATTCCATAATCTACAGGGTTATTGTAAATTAAAATAGGCAATGAAGTTGCTGCCGCTACGGCCTGAAAATAGGTTACTACTTCTTCATCATCTGCTTTATATTTTAACGGAGGTAATAACATCAGTCCATCTGCGCCCAATTGTTCTGCTTCTTTAGCCATTGCAATTGCTACTTTTGTACTTTGTTCGGCAACATTGATAATTACCGGAACTCTGCCTTCTACCACTTTTACACAGTATGATAAAAACACGTGTTTTTCTTGCGAAGTTAACGTACTAGCTTCTCCTAAAGATCCACCAATAATAATTCCAGCTACTCCTGCTGCTAATTGTGCCTCTAAATTCTTTTGAAACAATGGATAATCTATCTCATCATTTGCAGTAAAAGGGGTTAAAAGTGCTGGGTAAATTCCCTGCCATGCAATATTCTTCATAGTAATCAATTTAATTTAATCAAAATTAGAGATTGGTGGAGAGTTAAATCTCACTAGATTTGATGAATGATAACCATATTTTAACCTTAGGACTTTATGTTCTTAAAATAGCTTTCTAAATATGTTTTAGGCGCATAGCCCATCACACTTTTAAATACCCTGTTAAAATTGGTTAAACTGTTAAAACCACAAGTATAGGCAACAGTAGAAATATTTTCGAAATTGCCACTTGTTAGCTTTTTACAAGCTTCATTTACCCTCATTTCATTTAAAAAGGCAACAAATGTTTGTCGGGTATGTTTCTTAAAATAGCGACAAAATGCTTGAGGAGTCATGTGTGCTTCATCTGCAACTTCTTCTAGGGTAATGTTCCTATCGTAATGCGACATTAAAAAATTAAAGATATGACCAATTCTTATCCCTTCGCTCTCAGAAAATGTTGCTGATGAGTTAACTGCTAACGGTTCTGAACTTTCTTGCAGCTGTGTTAACACATTAAGCAATTGTAAAAACTGAATGATGAGTTCCTGATTTTTAGCATATTGCACAGTTAGCATTTTCTGTATCACTAAATCTGTTTGCGCAGGTGATACTCTTAATCCTCCATTGGTAGAATGCAAAAATGACTTGATCAATTGCATTTCTGGCAAATCTAAAAGTGGCGCAAGTGCTCCATTTGGATCAAAGAAAATCATTAAAGCTTGAATTTTTAAGCCGCTTTCTGCCTCAAAATATGCTGGATTACTTTTAAATAGGTGTGGTTGATTGGCGCCTAATAAAAAAATGTCGTTCTTTTTAAAGGGATACATTTGATTATCGGCTAATAATGTCCCTTCTCCTTCCTTAATCCATATCAATTGTGCTTCGCGATGGCGGTGCAAGTAAGGGTAAAAATGAGGCATTACATCTTCCTGAACAATTACTGCTCTGTCTTGTGCAACGGGGATTGTAAATTGTAAAACTTTCATTTACATCAATATTAACTCAAATAATTCAATAATCAAAAATAATGGTTAATATTTGTTTAGTGTGTTCTTATAGTAAGGTCTTTATGCAGTAGGGTTAGGCGCCCAGTGTCCCCCGCTGGCGGGGGAATCAAAGGGGGTGGAATCTTTAAAACAACTCTTTAGTTATTAATACTGTTCCTCCCCCTACTCTCCCGATGAATCGGGATAAACTCTCCAGAGGGGGATGTGAAGGGTGCAGAGCAAGCGCATAGTTAAGCGGCTATTGGATGTAAATTCCTCCCCCTACCCCCTCCAGAGGGGGACATGCAGGGTACAGAAGGCAAAGACGCATAATTAAACGGCTATTGGATGTAAATTCCTCCCCCTACCCCCTCCAGAGGGGGACATGCAGGGTGCAGATAGCGAGGCGCATAGCACTGGGTGGATAGTATATCTACTAATAAAGTCTTTTATGCAATTGGGTTAGGCATCTAGTGTCCCCCGCTGGCGGGGGAATCAAAGGGGGTGGAATCTAAAATAACCTCTAAACTATTATATAACCCGACTCTTACCCACGAGGAAGACTATTAAAAACTATCGTCATATCGAAATGAGCTTTTCGCGATTGAGATATCTGTTTTGAAAAGTTATAGATTATCTCTTAATGGCTCTTTGCCGCCATGGCATTCCACTTTTCCTTGATGAAAAGTTGAGCAAAAATCAAGGCTGAGAATGCCATGTCGGAATAATACGTCAATTGTTTTTAACCGCAGACTGAGCCATTACGGTGAAGAACCTCCATTTCTCCATTCTGCTAATTCTTTACAAGAAAACAAACCTCTCTCCTAAACAATTAACTATTCTTCCTTCCCTTGCATTCAAGGCCGGATAACGTACTTGGGAAAGATTGTGGTAAATCAAAAATTTGCTCCTATCTAATGAACTGTGGGTTAGGCATCCAGTGTCCCCTGCTGGCGGGGGAATCAAAGGGGGTGGAATCAATAAAAACCTTAAACTATTAATAACAATTCCTCCCCCAACCCTCCCGATGAATCGGGATAAACTCTCCAGAGGGGGACATGCAGGATGCAAATAGCAAGGTGCTAAACACAGGCCGGATAGTATATCTACTAATAAAGTCTTTTATGCAATTGGGTTAACCGCCCAGTGTCCCCCGCTGGCGGGGGAATCAAAGGGGGTGGAATCAATAAAAACCTCTAAACTATTAATACTGTTCCTCCCCCAACCCCCTCCAGAGGGGGACAGCATAGTTCAAGAAAGCAAGGGGCATACCATTAGATACATTGGTACATCTAAAGTCATCCCAACTATCTACCCTTCTCTATTGACCAAAGACTTTAAAATCCTCACATTTGCAACATGAGTTACATTGAAAAACTATCTGCCATCCGCCAACAAATGAAAACTGATGGTGTTGCTGCTTACATTATCCCTTCTGCCGATCCACATATTAGTGAATATTTACCAAGCCATTACAAGTGCACTCCCTTTACTACAGGGTTTACAGGTTCGGCTGCTACGGTTGTAATTACCGAAGATTTTGCTGGGGTTTGGACAGATGCAAGGTATTTTGAGCAAGCTGAAGAGCAATTGGCAGGTAGTGGTTTTGAGTTGGTTAAACTTAAGGTACAGCAAACTCCAGAATATATTCAATGGTTAAGTGAGCAATTGCCACATGGAGCCAACATTGCTTTTGATGAAAAATTAGTTTCTATTGTACTAGGTGAGTTGTTGCACAAGCAATTGGCGCATTTAAAGCCCAATCTTCAACATAAAGATTATTTAAGTCCGATTTGGGAAAACAGACCAGCCTTACCAAGTGAACCTGCTTTTTTAATAGCTGCAGAATTTACCGGCAAAGCTATATCAGAGAAACTGACTGAAGTTAGAAAGGCAATGAAACGACATCATGCCAATTACCACTTGATTTCTTCTTTAGATGATATGGCATGGCTTTTCAACATGCGTGGTGCAGATGTAAGCTACAATCCGGTAGTGTTAAGTTTTGCGTTAATCACCCTAGAGCAAGCTACGCTTTATATACAACCTGATAAGTTAACAGCTGAGGACAAATACACCTTAGCGAAAAATGGTGTAGAAATTTTAAGTTATGACACTATTGCCAACGACTTACAGGCTATCCCACAGGAAAGCACCATTTTAATAGACCCAAAAAGAAACTGTTTTGCTTTGTATAAGCTTATTCCAGCTGCTGTGCATACGGTTTTAGAAATAAATCCATCAACCGCATTAAAGGCAAGCAAAAACGAAACGGAAATCAAAAACACCCGCACCGCAATGGTTAAAGATGGTGTTGCCATTACGCAGTTTTTAAAGTGGGTAAAAGAAAATGTAGATAAAATAGAAATAACTGAGATAGCTGCAGCGGCTCAACTCAAAAGTTTTAGAGCGGCCCAAGATGGCTTTATTGGCGAAAGTTTCAATACCATTGCTGCTTACAAAGCGCATGGTGCCTTACCTCATTATGGCGCAACAAAAGAGAGCAATGTTGCCATTAAGGCCGAAGGTTTGTTCTTGGTAGATTCTGGAGGTCAGTACCGCTACGGCACTACAGACATTACGCGTGTGATACCGATGGGCAACAATACAGAAGAAGAAAAAACAGATTACACTTTGGTGTTAAAGGCAATGATTGAGGGTTGTAAAACGCGTTTCCCAAAAGGCACTTGTGGTTACCAAATTGATGCCATTACTCGCCGACCATTATGGGATTTTGCTTTAAATTATGGTCATGGAACTGGTCATGGTGTGGGTTATTTTTTAAATGTACATGAAGGTCCGCAGGTATTTAATGCTACGGCAACTGCTGTACCTGTAGAATTGGGCATGATTACTTCTATTGAGCCAGGTATTTACCGCTCAGGCAAACATGGTATTCGGATCGAAAATTTAGTATTAACCATTAGCGATCAAAGCAATGAGTTTAATGAATTTTATGCTTTCGAGGCTTTAACACTTGCGCCTATCGATACTACCTTGGTAAAGAAGGAATTATTGGAGCAATCGCACATTAAATGGCTAAACCAGTACCATGCTAATGTTTATGCAAAGTTAAGTCCATATTTAAATGAAGAGGAAAAGGTGTTTTTAGGCAGGATGACTTCGGAGATTTAAGAAGCTGAAAGACTAAAGCAAAAAGACCAAAGAAAAGGTTTACCAGCTAAAACAGCTTAGAAAATCTAAGTAGAAAAATCAACCACAAAGGCACATAGAAAACATAAGTTAAGAATGAAGTCATAGGTCAACAATTTTTGTCATCCAGAGCAACGCGAAGGATCTATTTCAAAAGCTGAAAGACTAAAGCAAAAAGACCAAAGAAAAATCAACCACCAAAGACACCATAGCAAACCTAAGCTAAAAAGGATAAAGGAACAAGAGCAAAGAAAAGGCTTACCAGCTAAGACAGCTTAGAAAATCTAAGGCTACTGTACAGCTAAGATGCCCTAAGATTTCTTAGCTGGTAGAATCACTATCAATCATAACCTCCTTCGTGTCCTTTGGTTTCTTTGGTGGTTCAAAACCTAACTAACTAAGATGCCCTAAGATTTCTTAGATGGTAGAATCACTACCAACCTATAACCTCTCGGTTTCTTTGGTGGTTCAAAACCCTAACTATCTAAGATGCCCTAAGATTTCTTAGATGGTAGAATCACTACCAACCTATAACCTATCGGTTTCTTTGGTGGTTCAAAACCTCTAAACAACTAAGTCTTAAACCCTTGGATTGTATATTACATTTTTCCACTTTAATCTTTTATCTTTTTGCCCCATAACACCAAACAACCCACCAATTTTACTGTTGTACTAACAATATAAATTCTAATCCAAAACCAATGATCATTCAACTAAACGCAGATAAAAACTTAACAATACACGAAGCTTACGAAACTCAAATTTCGGAACAATTAACCAAAGATTTAGAAAGATATATCGACCACATCAGCCGTTTAGAAGTCCACCTATCTGATGAGAACGGAAACAAAAGTGGCATTAACGATAAGAAGTGTTTATTAGAAGCTCGTATAGAGGGCAGACAACCTGTTGTAACCAGCGATTTAGGCAACACTTATGATATGGCGCTTAAAAGTGCTACGATAAAGCTTAAACATGCGCTAAGTACTGTAATCAGTAAGATGCAGGAAAAGTAATTAGTGAAAATAAAGAATAAGGCGTAGTTGTTAAATATTTGTTTGGCAACTACGCATTAACTATGCTTCATATACGCTTATGCTACGCTTCAGGTATGCTTGGGGGACGGAGTAAATAAGAATTACCGGCAGTCCTTGTATTGGTCTTATCATATCTACTTCTTTTTCAATTTTCTCATCATTAACCTTAGCACCTTTCACTTCTAAATTGCTTAGCCCTACCTTGTTTTTGCTTGCAAACTTCATGAGGTAAGTTTTTTATTCTTGGCTTGAGCATTGTGAATTTCTCTACCGTGCGTTAGGAATGTTTTTCAATTATACTTAACTGGTATAGTGACCTCTATTTGACTTAGTCATAAGCCTTGTAATTGAATAGAATTAGCTATTTGCTTCTATTCGAAATAATGATATTTTCTTTTAAGTTAATAAATATATCTATAATTATCCTTTCAAAAAGGCGAAGATTATGAGTGGTACTTTAAAAAAAATATATATTAAACAAAATATTAATGCGATTAATGCATCAAATTTTATTCTTGACGAAGCAGGAATGGTTCTATTTAGATCTATTCAGAACTTAAAAGATTATATGGATAAAATTTTTTCATCTAGATTAATTTACGAAAAAGGTTTTCAACAAAAATTACTACTTCATTTATCTAATGAGAATTATAGAAAAAATAGAATAGAGCGAATTGCAAATAATAATTTAATAAGAACGTCTTCTCTTATTGCTTTTTATGAAAAAAATGTTTTGCAATCATTAGGGTCAAACATTTCGAAATCTGAGTATATTGAATATTGCATGAAATATTTTAAAGAGACCGTTGAGAATAACAAATTTCGATTTATAAGAACAAACTTAAAGAAAACGCTTAATAAACAATACGACTTTATTTATTCTAGAGGCTATCCAGAAAACGAATTGAATATAAATACAGGTACAATGTCTGCTAACGCTGGTGATAGTGCACAGTTTTTATTTATTAGTAGGGCTATACTATTAGGTTTTAACTGTTCGAATGTTGATGTAAGATCTAGTAGATATGATGCAATTATCGATTTTAATGGAAGGCTTTTACGAATACAGGTTAAAGGAGTCTCTGGTGACGTCATTTCTTTTAAAGATAGAGATAGAGGAGGCCAAGGCATAGATCATAGAGCAGAAACAAACCTTGGAAAAAAAATATCTTCAACGGACTGTGATATTTATGTTGCTGTTGATAGAAGATTTGGGACTTGCTATATTATTCCCGTTAAAGAATTCATTGACCCATTATTACTTGAAAATGGAGTAATTATAAATCTCAGTTTAATTGAAAAATATAAAGAAGATTGGAATGTTTTTGAAACTGTTGTAAAATCAATTTTTAAGACTTAAAATTTTAAGATAGAACAACTATATATAATTTTATTTGGCATAAACAGACTACTCTCCTCTTGTAATAAAATCTTCATAGCTACCTAATCGAGAAAACTCTATCTTATAATTGAGTGCACCCAATTTGATCAATCTCACACTGTCAATACCAAGGTCTTGAAGATGCTTATATGTTAATAATTGTCCTGGTTTCAAAAGTAATACCTTTCTCAAAAGCCATTGTGATAAAGCCTTATTAGGATTTGTCATTAAAGCCTTATCACCTGACTGACAAACTTTAGCACTTAGGGTTTCTCCAGATGGCAATAAAAGGTTAAATGCTTTATCTCTTGTAGGAAAGAAGTGGGGGCTTTTATGATGAACTTCAGCTGGTATTGAAATATATATCTCTCCTTCATCTCTAGCTCTACCCTTAGCATTCCATTGATTTAATTGACTACCTAAAGGGACAGCCTGTCTATTTAATCTTTTTTCTCGTGGGGAATAAAGCGGTAATATTACAGTATCATCTTGCTTTGGAGTTTTTATCTCATATACAATTGCTTTTTCAAAGGCTATATTCCTTGTATCTTCAATCTCTGGGAATTTCATAACACGTTCCAAAAATTCTAAAGGATTTTTAAGAATTTCTATATCTACATCAAGAGTTTTCCCAGGGATAAAAAATTTCTTAAAAAGAGTACTTTTTGAATAATTAAAATTATATTCATTGTACTTATCTTTAAAAAAGATAGATTTTTCTCCTTCAATAATACTATGAATGCTTGAACTTTCTATAAAATCATAACCAGTTTCAAATATTCTTAATTTCCCTTCAGTTCTTCCAATACAATGATATATTGCTTTTGTTGTGTCACATGCCCTATTTGCGAAACTTATGCGTTCATTACGAAGTTCAATCAATTTAGCTATTTTATCCTCTGAACTAAGTGAACGTATTAAATAACTGTGTGAATTAAATTCAGCTACCTTTTCCATTTTTGATGGTCCTGACAGCAAAAATGTTTTTATACCAATACCAAAATTTTCTTTCTTCGCATCATAAGCTATATCCCCTCGAGCATAGCTCATTGCGTCAAAAGCCTTGCAAAAAATATTTTCAGCTGCACGATAATGCAGAAATGGAAGTTTAGATTCGCTAAATAAATCTGACAATGAAGAAATTAGCTGTAAATACTTACCATATTTTTGAATGCTATATTCATTTTGTAAGTCTAAAAAAAGCATAAATTAAATTTATTTGGTGTAAGTTACACTTTTAAAGAAGTCTATTTAGGCAGATTGCTTATCATTTTGAATATTAGAATCCCCTAGCATTATTGCTGATTGAATTTCTTTTGCTAGTCTTTCAATAACAGCAACCGTTACAGAGTTTCCTGCTTGCTTATACAATTGCGCTTGTGAAATATCTGGTAATTTATATTCAATTGAATACCCTTGTAGCCTAAAACATTCACTTGGTGTTAATTTTCTAATTCCATTATCAGTTAAAATAATTGGAACATTATGGCCTCCCGTACCCATATTAGCTGTTAAAGTAGGACAGACATTTTGTTTATTTTCTCTAACATAATGCCTTCTCCATTGATAAACAGTGTCTTTTGATTTTACACCTTTTGATAACTCACCATATATTTTTTTATCCTCTCTGTAATAATAACGCTCTTCATTATTATCTTCAAGTAAATCCTTAATTTTTACATCGAGATTTATGGCTTTCGGGAAGTTAAAATAACGACCATAAATATCTTCACCATTTTCATCCTTTTTAAACGCAACTATATATATACGCTCTCTATTTTGAGGTATGTTCCCGTAATCTTTAGAATTTAACACTTTGAAATGTACAGTATATCCAAGTGTTTCAAGAGTAGATTTGATAATCTTTAAGGTCTTTCCTTCATCGTGTGAAACTAAATTCTTAACATTTTCAAGGAAAATTACCTTAGGTTTTAATATTTCTGCGAAATGTATAATTCTAAAAAAATGATTACCTCTTTCATCTTCAAAACCTTTTCTAAATCCTGCTATTGAAAAAGGTTGGCAAGGAAAACCGCCTGCAAGAATATCTATAGGTTCTACTTCCTTTGGATCAAGCTTAAATATATCTTCTTCATAAAGCTTATGAGTAAAATTGTTGCGATATGTAATACAGGCATATTTATCTATTTCATTAGCCCATTCTAATTGATTACCTGCATTAATAAATCCTTGACAAATACCGCCAACACCCGCATAAAGACTTCCTACTTTAAGTTTGTTATTCATAATTTCACCTAACATTCAAGCATCAAAATTACTAATATTTTTAGTAATTACAATAATTTTATAAACTTAGTTTATTTATAGGTAAAATTTTATCGAAAGTTTTAAACATGCCCAAATAATTCCTTGAAGTTAATGGAGAAAGACTGTCACTGTAAGTATACTTAACTACCTCTTTTTTATGCAAAAAACCAATCAGTTCAGTTTGTCTTGCCTCTAAATTTACCATTCCGAATACAGCGAAGTCAAATTCTTCTGTGGAAATTTTTGGATATTCACCATTTGTAAAAGAAAAAAGAGAAATTGTTTGTTTATTAATAATAAAACTTGGAACATAATTCTTATATGTTTCTTTTTTCAATTTGTCAATAAATTTTATGCCGGTATATTTCTCAAATGCAATTTCTAAAAACGATCGTTTTAAAAAATTATCTAGATATAATTGCCCCTCAAACCTATCCCTTAATTTATTAATATTATCTAAGCCTAAGTTCTTTAATGCTATTTTTTTTAGCCATTCAACAGTTGTGTAATCAATTTTAATGATATTATTTAAAGGAACTTCAGCATGCATATAAGTTATTTTCGGAACACAAATATAATACGTTGAATTTTGTATATGTTATATTATAATCTATAAATTCTGCATAAACACAACAATATTGCTTTTAAGGTGTAAAAAATTAGAACATTTCATATCTCTCAAATCACCCTATATTCCAAAATTGCTCCCACATTCCTCCCAGTTTCCTTCGTCGTTTGTTCTGCTAAATGCCGTTTGAGAAGAACAAACCTAGGGTAAACCTCGAACAATAGCAGAACAAAGCACCTTTCTATCTAGACATTTCTGTCTATTCCTAAAACTGCCTTACAAAATTCGGACTAACCATTAACTTTATATTAATATGGAAAGACCGAGAAAGGGAAAAGCAGGTTCAAACCCTGTTACCTATGATGAATCTTTTAAAATTGCCGTTGCAAGGGAATATCTTGAAGGCAAACTGAGCCAATCCCAACTTGGCCGTAAGCATGGTCTTAACAGCGGTGAGGTAGTCCGCTATTTTGTGAACTGGTACAAAAAGAACATTGGCAAAAGCCAGCCCGGCGCTACTGTCCCAGAAGATCCACAGCCCTCCAACACTTCCC
>NZ_SWBR01000003.1 GCF_005116505.1 Pedobacter polaris | reverse complement strand
TGAAAACGGAATTTGAACTGCACACTACCTTTCCATCCTATTCAACCGCTATTGGGCCCGTATGCAGGGCGATAGAAAAATACAATAACCTCAGGCTGCACCTGAGCTGTGATATGATGACACCGTCGGATCGGCACGGGCAGGAAATGAGGGAAGCACCACAACTTCACCAGGGGCTGTAAGGGCATTCCAGCTTGGAGAAAATGAAATGTAACGATATATCCGTTTATGTTTTTATAATTGTAAGTATTTAACCGTTTAACTATCCGCTTTTTGTAAGGGTAATCTAGTATAAGACATTCCGGACATTCGCAGACATTTTCGGACATTTTTAAAACCATTCCTTCGGTACTTCTTCGGTTGCTGTTCGGTCGCGCTTCGTCGTTTGTTCGGGTGGGCTTCGGTTAGGCTTCGTCTCTGCGTCGTGAAGTAGTCGTACCACAGTCGTGACTGCTTCGGTTCAAAGACGAAGAAAGGACGAAGGATGGTCGACCACAATAATACGCTGTTAGGATGCTGTTAGTATTCAGTCAAAACCCAAAGGCGAAAGAAACCCGATAACGAACCGAAGCTTGCTTAACCATCACTCAATTAATTGCGCAACCAGTTTGTTCAAATACAAACCTCGCCTTCTCATAATCAATAGGTACACTTTTGTCAAAAAAGCCTGAGCCCCATAAGGTCATCATTTCTCCAATGCCCATAGTTAAGGTGTTCTCTTTTTTTAATAAGGCTATAGGGTTTTTGTACCACTTATCTACCTTGTTTAACCTAAAAGAATAATAGCCCTTAAGCGTATCTCCTTTCATTACGGCTTTTACCAAGCCTTCATAGTGGTTTCCATTTTGATAAGTAAAGGTTAGCTCACCTAAAATATGCTGATTGGCAGTGTCTATCTTTAACCAAGCAGTGTCTCTTTGGTCTGTAGCGGTGTAGCAAATGGTGTGTTTGGCATCCATTTGGTGTTTAACAGCCTTTTGTTGGGTGCAGTTGCTCAATAGAAAAATAGCAAGGGTTATGGAGCATAGAAATAGTCGGTGTTTATTCATGAGAATTGGTTAGGGTTAAATGATTTGAACTAAGGATGCCAAAACCTAAACAATTGCATAATTTTTACCTATAAATTTAGTTTTTAAGACCAAATGTTTATCTTCACTTTTAAAAATTCGCTTTCACATGATCCTTAATCTTTACCGTCGCTCAATTTTAAAAATTGCTTTCCTACTCTTAACGTTTTTTGCAATTACCCAAAAAAGTTTTTCTCAAACACAAACTGGTTACACCCTCTTATGGGAAATTAAGGGTAAGGGCCTAACCAAACCTTCTTATTTGTTTGGCACAATGGATTTAAAAGATAAAAGGGCATTTAATTTTAGCGATTCTGTTTACATCGCTTTGGCCAATACTTCGGCATTTGCGATAGAAACGCATCCAGATTCTACTGCAAAATACATACCTCGTTCTGTTAAAAAAGCACCAAAAGCAAATGAGGATAACAATAACCAAGAGCCACCAAGAATGGCAGCAAAAGGAATTCATTCAATTTTTGCTAGTACTTACCTCTATGGTTTGGCCAAAACAAATAATAAAAAAGTTTTTGCCTTAGCAGAATTTGATATGAACGCTAATGAGGAAGAAACTGAAGCTGTTGATGAGGAAGAAGAATTGCAACAACAAGAAGACAAGGAAAGGCTAATTTCGGTCTATGCGAAAGGTAACCTTAATGAGCTTTGGGGAGAAATACGACAATATTATGAAGAAGATTATTTTACCGAACGTACTACTGAATTAAGTACAGAAATTGGTAAACTTTTACAAACGGAAAGTATATTTGCAACTATTGGCGCGGCACTTTTACCTGGCGAAGAAGGGCTAATTGCCAAACTCAAAAAAGCAGGTTATCAACTTCGTCCGGTTGGTGCCTCATTTACAGATTTAGCCAAAACCTATCAAATTGATTATACCAAAATGAACTGGTATACCCATAAAGATAACATCAACAATTTCAGTATTCAGTTTCCCTCAGCTCCCTTTACAGCTGAAAGTACTGCTGGACAAAAAATTGTAAACTACAATGATCCTATAAAAAATGTAATTTACACAGCTACAGCTTTATATACAGGACCACTAAACAATAATGTTGGTTCAACACAATATATAGATACTGTACTTAATAATTATATTAAACAAAGTAGCGCTAAATTGATTGCTTTAAATTATTTAGATTACAATGGTTTAAAAATTAGTGAAGCTCAATTAGAAAAAGATGGAAATTATTTTAGAGCAAGATTAATTCACACAAACAATACGTTTTACATACTTACCATTGAGAATGATGATAAAGATGTGTTACAAGAGAAATTTGCTGATCTCTTTTTTAATTCATTGCAGTTTACCAAACCTACTGCTATAGCTGCAAGCAATTGGATTCAATATCAAAATCCAGCAGGTGCTTTTAGTGTGAAATTGCCAATCGCTCCAGAAATAATTCAAAAAGAAGTTGCTAACCCTGTCTTAAAGGCCAGCCCGTACGTGATGAATATAGTGGTTGCAGCAGATAAAGTGAATTTAGTTAATTACATAATACGCTATAGTGATTACCCCACTGGGATGTATTTAGCTAATAAAGCTGCCGTATTCGATGCCATGTTTAAGGAGTTTGAAACAAAAGGTAAGGTTATTGGAAAGTCGAATACAATTTATAAAGATGGGTATGAAGGGAGAGCTACTAACATAATTATTCAAAATTTCTTAATGGAAGTTGTGGCGTATATTAAAGGAAATAGAACTTATTTACTTATACGTCAAAACATGAATGGAACTGAAAAACCTAAAAACGATCAATTTTTAGAGTCTTTTAGTTTTACACCGAATATGCCTTATAAGGAAGTGCCATTTAATTTAGGCAATATTACCTTAACTATTCCTGAGGATCCTTTGCTTATTGCCAAAACTGAGGAAGAAATAGAAGAGGAAAAAGCAGGAGAGTCGTTTTTAGCTGATGAGCAAACCTATTTCGCCGTTAACAAAAACACTGCCCTCAACCATTACCATAAGTAATAATAAGGGCTTAGAATTTATAACCACAGATAGTTTAGCGGGAACTAGCAAAAAGACTAGATTTTGGCTTCAGGGCAATAGTTTTTATTTGCAATCGCTCATTTCTACAAAAGATGAATTGACAAATGAACAAGGAAGTTCTTTTTTCAACTCTGTTAAAGCCAAAACTAGTGAACCTTTGTTCGACCTCAGCTCTTCTAAAGCGAAACTAATTGTTGCAGATTTAGCTAGTAAAAACCCAGAAACACATCAGAAAGCACTGGGTGCATTGTCTTTTTATAAATTTGAACTTGATGAATTGCCTTCTATTTATACGGCATTACAGCAACCTTATACAGATGATACCACTTCTAATGGTGCTCGATGTGTTTTGTTAGGAGAATTAGCCCAACTGAATGATGCACAGACACCTGCCTTTTTAAAAAAATTATATCAGGATAGTAAGGGCTTAGATTTAATACAAAGTCAAATTCTTGCAGTATTACCTGTTGCAGATTCGACAAGTTACGACTGGTACTTTAAAACACTAAGTGAGGCCCCAACATTTAAACTTAAAAGTTACTGGGACTTATTTGAGCCCTTAACAGACTCTATTTCTTTTGTTGCAGCGAACATAGATCAGGTTTTAAAACTAGGGAAAGAGGACAATTACAGACCAGTGGTTTTAGATTTGGTGGCTACCATGTTGGATAGTGACAATATCACAACTTACCAAGCCCTGTTAAATAGCAAAAAAGAAGTAATCACTGCACATACAATGCAAGATTTAGCCGCTGATTTTGTGAGGGTAAAGGAGGAGAAATATCCTGTTTCTCTTAATTATTACTTAGATATTTTACCAAAATTAAATGTACCGACCTTAACGGATAACTTTACTAAAAAAGTTATTGCATTAGATACTATCCCTTATTTAATAACCAATGCCGTAGCTGCTAGAATTAAGGCAAACTTGCCTGTAGACCCTAAACTACTAACATCACAATTGGATAGTTTAGACACAAGATATGCTATAATGCATGCTTATGAAAAAACGGGGAAAATTGCAGAGGTACCTTTAAAATACAGACAACATGATGAATTTGCAAAATTGTTGGTGTATGATTATTTTGGTGAAGAGTATGATTACCCGCAAGAAATTAAACTTTTAGGAAATATTAAGGAAGGAAAAGACAACTACTATGCTTTCGAATGCTTTTTTACTGAAGAGGGTGAAAAAAAATCTTATGTGGGTATTTGCGGGCCATTTGATAATGAAACCGAAAAGCTAAATTTTGAGAGCTATTACAGCTACTCGAAATTTGAAGCAAAGGAAAAGGATTGGGCCAAACAGGTTAAGGCATTAATTGCCGAAATGAGGGAGGAATAAATTATTATACTTGATAATCATCCAATGTCCTTGTAGGTTAGACGCCCAGTGTCCCCCGCTGGCGGGGGAATCAAAGGGGGTGGAATCTCAAAACTTTAGTTAAACTGTGATTGGGTGTAGATTCCTCCCCCAACCCCCTCCAGAGGGGGACATGCAGGGTGCAGATAGCATCTTGCACATAGCAAATCCCAATATTTAACGCTTGTAGGTTAGGCGCCCAGTGTACCCCGCTGGTGGGGGAATCAAAGGGGGTGGAATCTTTAAAAACTTTGCTACAAGGTGATTGGGTGTAGATTCCTCCCCCAACCCCCTCCAGAGGGGGACATGCGGGGTGTGGATAGCATCGTGCATAGAGCAAAATCCAATATTTATCGCTTGTAGGTTAGGCGCCTTGTGTCCCCCGCTGGCGGGGGAATCAAAGGGGGTGGAATCTAAAAAACTTTAAGTCCCAACTGCCATGATATCAATTCCTCCCCCACCCCCCTCCAGAGGGGGACATGCAGGATGCAGATAGTATAGTGCAAAAATCATGAAAATATTATAGCTTATAATAGGCATTATACATTCTCTTTTTGAAAATCTTCGATGTACACAATTATAGTTCGATTAACATTTTCCATGTCGTTTAAAACCTCGTCATCACGAAACCTTAGTACCTTATAGCCAATATTTTCCAATTGTTTTTGTCTAGCAATATCTTTTGGAATATTTTCTTCCCATTGATGTGTTAAACCATCACATTCAATAATGAGCATTAGTTCCTTGCACATAAAGTCGGCAATAAAATTAAGAACTGGCCTTTGTCTTCGAAACTGATATCCTAACATTTGACGTCTACTTAATAGATATTTCCAAATACAAGCTTCTGATTTGGTCATATCTTTCCTGTTAAGGTTTGCAAATCCTCTTAGGCTTTTGTTATAGTGCCATGTGTTATCTTTTTTGGCAGGTTCCATTAATTCTAAGATAGCATTATTTTTAGGCTTATTTAATTAAAATTCCTCCCCCAACCCTCCCGATGAATCGGGATAAACTCTCCAGAGGGGGACATGCAAGGTGCAAATAGCAAATTACATAGCAAAGATAAATACTAATCGCCTGTTAGGTAGGCGCCCTGTGTCCCCCGCCGGCGGGGGAATCAAAGGGGGTGGAATCTTTGAAAAACTCTAAGTTAAACCGTAACCAGGTGCAATTCCTCCCCCTACCCCCTCCAGAGGGGGACATGCAGGGTGCAGATAGCGAGTTGCATAGTAAAGTTAATTAATCGCTAGTTAGGTAAGCGCCTAGTGTCCCCCGCTGGCTGGGGAATCAAAGGGGGTGGAATCTAAAAACTTTAGTTAAACTGTGATTGGATGTAGATACCTCCCCCTACCCCCTCCAGAGGGGGACATGCAGGGTGCAGACAGCGAGTTGCATAGCATTTTTGGTTTTGAAATACTCAATTCCCTCCCAAACCCTCCCGATGAATCGGGATAAACTCTCCAGAGGAGAACAGGCAGGGTTCAGATAGTAAGTCGCATGAATTAGCTCCTTACAACACCCCTTTTAACTTAACCCACACATTTTCCGCTAAAATCTTATCGCCTTCTGCTGTTGGGTGAATGCCATCAGGCTGATTCAATTCGGGTATACCACCCACATTAGCCAATAAAAAAGGGATCAACTCCATGTTGTTTTTCTTGGCCAGTTTCGGGAACATCTCTTTAAAATCATTGGCAAAAGTACTACCCATATTTGGTGGCACTTGCATGCCTGCCAATACCATTTTTACATCCGGATATTTCGCCTTTACTTGATCGATAATAAATTGCAAGTTCTTAGTGGTTTCTGCTACAGCAATTCCCCTTAAACCATCATTCGCTCCTAATTCCAATACAAAAACATCAATCTTTTGTTTCAACAACCAGTCAATTCTAGCTTTCCCCGCAGCAGAAGTTTCTCCACTTAAACCTCCATTAATTACAGTATAAGGTAATTTTAAAGAGTCTATTCTTTGTTGAATTAATGCTGGGTAAGCTTCAGATGGGTCAAGACCGTAACCGGCAGTAAGACTCGTCCCAAAAAAAAGGATATTTTTCTTCACTACCGTTTTTGCAGCTGCCTTGGCGGTTGTATCTGAATTGGTTTGGTCGGTGTCATTTTTTGTATTTCCACACGCACTTAGCAAAGCGCACAAAACAATAATCGGCATAAAACGTTTTCGTAACATATCTATCTATTCTATCTCTAATTGTCAAATCCTATTATCTTTAACAGGTAATCAAACCAGCTATTTGATTTCAAATATAGCTAAAACTTAAATTAAGAAAGCCATTGGAAACGATACTCGATATTAAAAATGTAAGTAAAATTTATCAGAGTGGAAATCATTCACTCACTGTTTTAGATGATATTAATTTGTCAATTTCCAAAGGTGATACTGTTGCCATTACTGGTCCATCTGGTAGTGGTAAAACAACCTTGCTGGGTTTATGTGCAGGATTAGATCGTTCTACTACAGGTTCGGTTACTTTAAACGGTACAGCATTAGATTCATTAAGTGAAGATCAAAGAGCAGCGGTACGCAACCAATATGTTGGCTTTATTTTTCAGAATTTTCAATTGCTGCCTACACTTACCGCTTTAGAAAATGTAATGGTACCACTAGAGTTGCGAGGCTCAAAAAACAGCAGGGCCCAAGCGCTTGATTTGCTGGGTAAAGTTGGTTTGGCCGATCGTGCTGCACATTATCCGGTACAATTATCTGGCGGAGAACAGCAAAGGGTTTCTTTAGCAAGGGCATTTTCTAATCAGCCAGCCTTACTTTTCGCAGATGAACCTACGGGAAATTTAGATGCAGAAACCAGTGAAAAAATCATTAAGCTTTTATTTGATTTGAATACAGATGCGGGTACAACCTTGGTAATTGTAACACACGATTTAGATTTGGCCGCAAGAACAAATAGAATCATTAAAATAAAAGGTGGACAAATTATAGCCAACGAAAGCCCTACCTATGTCTAAGCACGAAATTCACCATCAGCCTATCGGTTTTTCTTGGCTATTAAAAATGGCTTGGAGAGATAGTCGCAAAAACCGCTCAAGGTTATTTCTTTTCATTTCTTCTATTGTATTGGGCATTGCGGCTTTGGTTGCTGTTTATTCTTTTAAAGATAATTTACAACGAGACATTGACCAACAGGCAAAAGAACTAACTGGCGCCGATTTAATTATAGAAAGTAGAAGAACAATTGCGACTCCAACCTTAAAAGCTATTGAAAACTTAGGAGACGAACGGGCACAGGAAAGAACCTTTGCCTCTATGGTTTACTTTATTAAAGATGGCGGAAGTAGGCTCATTCAAATAAAGGCCCTACAAGGGAAATATCCATTTTATGGGTCGATAGAAACTACTCCCGTTGCAGCGGCTAGCTCATTTCAGGACGGCAGAAACGCTTTGGTAGATCAAACATTAATGCTTCAATTTAATGCCAAAGTTGGCGATTCAATTAAAGTAGGTGAACTTCATTTCGCCATTGCTGGCATTTTACATAAAGCACCTGGGCAAACTGGAATTTCCTCAACCATTGCTCCTATTGTTTACATCCCCCTAACTTATTTAGAAAAAACTGGTTTAACTAAAATCGGCAGTCGGATTACTTATCGTTTTTATTATCAGTACCAAAATGCAGAATTACTTGCCCAAACCATTAAAAAGCTTGAGCCTAAATTAGAAAAAGAAGGTTTGGATATAGAAACGGTAGCTTCAAAAAAAGAAGAAACTGGTCGTTCTTTTAAAGACATGAGTAGGTTTTTAGCCTTAGCTGGTTTTATTGCTTTATTACTGGGTTGCATTGGTGTGGGTAGTGCCATACATGTATATATTCAAGAAAAGCTAAGCACCATTGCCACCTTACGCTGTTTAGGGTTAAAAGCTAGGCATGCTTTTTTAATTTACCTTATTCAAATTGCATTTATTGGTTTAATTGGAGCAGTATTGGGTTCCATTTTGGGTACTTTGATTCAGTTTTTGTTGCCTATGGTGCTCAAAGATTTTCTACCGATAGCAATCACTATGCAAATTTCTTGGTTAGCCATCATACAGGGTATTATTTTAGGGCTAATTATTTCTATTTTATTTACACTCCCTTCTTTATTGGCTGTTAGGAAAATTTCACCTTTAAATGCAATTAGGGCATCTTTTGAGCATACCACCTCTAAAAGAGATCCTGTAAAATGGTTGGTTTATTTGCTCATGTTAGGTTTTGTATTTGGCTTTACCTATTTACAAATGAAATCTGTAATACAAACCATTGCTTTTACAATGGCTATTGTTATTGCATTTTTATTGTTGATGCTTTTCTCTAAAATACTGATGTTTTTGGTACGTAAATTCTTACCAATGTCATGGAGTTATTTATGGCGACAAGGCTTTGCAAACTTATACAGACCTAATAACCAAACCTTAATGTTAACGGTTTCTATTGGTCTTTCTACAGCTTTTATTTGCACCTTATTCTTTGTACAAGGCATCCTAATTAGTAGGGTAACACTTTCATCAGGGGCAAATCAGCCTAATATGGTGATGTTCGATATTCAGAATACACAGAAAGAAGGTTTAAATACGCTTACCAAGTCGTACAATTTGCCTTTAATGAATCAAGTTCCGGTAATTACCATGCGGATTGAAGAGATTAATGGTAAAAAACTAGCCGCAGATAGTGGCAATGCTAGGGCTTTTAAGGGCGAAATTAGGGCAACTTATCAGGATACTTTAACTGCCGCTGAGAAAATTACGGCAGGAGTTTGGACAGGAAAGGTTGCTTCGGCTAATGCACCAATCTATATTTCACTAGATCAGGGTTATGCCAAAAGAATCAATGTTAAACTGAAGGATAAAATTTTGTTTAATGTACAAGGCATGTTGATTCCTACTATTGTAGGTAGTTTTAGGGAAATAAATTGGGGCAGAATGCAAACCAATTTCCGGGTAGTTTTTCCTGCTGGTGTTTTAGAGAAAGCGCCACAGTTTCATGTATTAATGACAAGAGTGCCTTCTAAAGAGGTATCGGCTAAATTTCAGGGCGATGTGGTAAAGGGTTTCCCGAATGTATCGGTTATAGATTTAGAGCTGGTGCTGCAATTGCTAGATGAGTTGTTGAGCAAAATTAGTTTTGTGATTCGTTTTATGGCTGGTTTTAGCATGGCTACCGGCTGGATTGTCTTACTTTCTTCTGTGTTAACAAGCAAAAACCAACGCATTAAGGAAAGTATTTTGTTGAGAACTTTAGGCGCAAGCAGAAAGCAAGTCTTAATTATTAATGCGGTTGAATATTTCTTTTTAGGTGTTTTTGCTGCTGGTGCAGGATTAATTTTAGCATTAAGTGGGAGTTGGCTCTTGGCTAAATTTAGTTTTGAAGCCTCTTTTAGTCCACCTTTATTACCAATTTTTGCATTATTTTCAATTGTAGTTGCTTTGGTAGTGGTTACTGGGGTTTGGAGCACAAGAGGTGTTTTAAATCAACCTCCTTTAAAGATTTTGAGGAATGAAGGGTAATTATTATTATTCATCGCTTGTAGGTTAGGCACCCAGTATCCCCCGCTGGCGGGGGAATCAAAGGGGGTGGAATCTTTAAACTTTAATTAATTTGATGCAGTTCCTCCCCCTACCCCCTCTAGAGGGGGACATGCAGGGAGCAAATAGCAAATTGCATAGCAAAGATAAATACTAATCGCCTGTTAGGTAGACGCCCTGTGTCCCCCGCCGGCGGGGGAATCAAAGGGGGTGGAATCTTTAAAAAACTTTAATTAAACTGTGATTGGATGTAGGTTCCTCCCCCTACCCCCTCTAGAAGGGGACATGCAGGGTGCAGATAGCGAGTTGCATAGTAAAGATGAATACTAATCGCCTGTTAGGTAGGCGCCCAGTATCCCCGCTGGCGGGGGAATCAAAGGGGTGGAATCTTTAAACTTTAATTAATTTGATACAGTTTCCTCCCCTGCCCCCTCCAGAGGGGGACATGCAGGGTCCAAATAGCGAGTTGCATAAGGCAATTTCATGGATAGGTATTATCTATTCTCTTTTTGAAAATCTTCGATGTACGCAATTATAGTACGGTTTACATTTTCTATGTCGTTTAAAACCTCGTCATCACGAAACCTTAGTACTTTATAGCCAATATTTTCCAATTGTTTTTGTCTAGCAATATCTTTTGGAATATTTTCTTCCCATTGATGTGTTAAACCATCACATTCAATAATTAGCATCAATTCCTTGCACATAAAGTCGGCAATAAAATTAAGAACTGGCCTTTGTCTTCGAAACTGATATCCTAACATTTGACGTCTACTTAATAGATATTTCCAAATACAGGCTTCTGATTTGGTCATATCTTTCCTGTTAAGGTTTGCAAATCCTCTTAGGCTTTTGTTGTAGTGCCATGTGTTATCTTTTTTGGCAGGTTCCATTAATTCTAAGATAGCATATTATTTTTAGGCTTATTATTTAAAATTTCTCCCCTCTAGATGGAGATATGCAGGTACGCATAATAAGTTATATAGTATTTGATTGATTGTAAGATATTCTATTCCTCCCCCTACCCCCTGCAGAGGGGGACATGCAGGGTGTAAATAGCGAATTGCATAGTAAAGCCAATATTTACAGATTGTAGGTTAGGCAACTAGTGTCCCCCGCTGGCGGGGGAATCAAAGGGGGTGGAATCTTTAAAATCTTTAATTAAAATTTGATACAGATTCCTCCCCCTGCCCCCTCTAGAGGGGGACATGCAAGGTGCATATCTTTATTCCTTAAAAGGTACAGTTGCAACTTTAGCAGATTCGATATATAGCATAACCTGATTTACACAAGCATTTAGGTTTGTTCTAACCTCATGTTCCCAAAACCGCATTACTGTAAACCCCATTTCTGTTAGCTGCTCGCTTACAAATCGATCACGTTGCATGTTACGCTCAATTTTTGGGATCCAGAAACTCTGGTTACTTTTTGGTTTCCGGATATGCCATTCGTAACCATGCCAGAAATCGCCATCTACAAAAACTGCCAATTTATATTTTTCGATGATAATGTCTGGCTTTCCCGGTAGGTTTTTGTTATGGATACGGAACCGCATGTTTTTTGCCCATAAGGCCTTACGCAATAAAAGCTCTGGAACGCTATTCTTCCCTCTAATTTTTGACATGGTTTTACTACGCTGTTTTGTAGTGTAAAAACCAGCACTTTCTTCAAATCTGGGGACTTGAATTTTATCTTTTTCTAAGGGATAGGATTTGACAGCCATGCTTAATAAACTGATTAAAATTACAAATTGTTTAAGTTTTATCCTTCGAGGAGTTCAGGATGACAGATTGTAAAGGATGACAACTTTAATCACTAAACAAACCCAAAGTCCATGTCACGTTGAGCCTGTCGAAACGTCTTATCCTTCGACAGGCTCAGGATGACAACTTCAATTACTAAAATAAACTTTGGGACTATGTCATGTTGAGCCTGTCGAAACGCTTTAATCCTTCGAAAGGTCCAGGATGACAAATCGTAAAACAATCAGTCTATAACCTTGTTTTATAGCTAAAATCGTTAATTATGAGATCAATTTGGAAAGGTTCTATTGGCTTTGGCTTAGTTAATATACCTGTTAAGTTATATTCTGGCGTTCAGAACAGCAATCTAGATTTAGATATGTTAGATGAACGGGATCATTCTAAAATTAAATTTCAACGGATTAATGAAGATACCCGAAAGGAAGTTCCGTATGAAAAAATAGTTAAGGGATACTTTCTTAAAGATAGATACGTCATTTTAGATGAGCACGATTTTGAAGAAGCTGCCCCTGAAAAGAATAAAATAATTGAGCTAGAAAACTTTGTAAACATTGCAGAGATTAACCCTATTTATTACGAGACTTCTTATTATACAGAACCCGAAAAGCAGGGCGCAAAGGCTTATGCTTTACTATTAAAAGCCTTAGAAAAATCTAAAAAAGCTGGAGTTGGCCGTTTTGTGTTGCGTAGTACAGAGAATCTTTGTGTAATACATCCAATGAATGGTGTGATTGTAATAACCAAAATCAGATTTCAACAGGAAATTAGGACAATGGATGAAATTAAAAAAGTAGATGACAAAGCCATTTCAAAAAAAGAAATGGAAGTTGGCTTGGCACTAATTAAACAATACAGCTCTGATTTTGATATCGCATCATTTAAAGATACTTATAGTGATGAATTACTTAAAATAATTAAGGCCAAAGCCAAAGGTAAACGTGTAGTTGTTAAAAAATTAAAACCTGAAAAAGCAACGAGTGATAATCTATATGATCAATTGATGAAAAGCTTAGGTGGCAGCAAGAAAAGAGCGTAAGCTATTCATCTGCCTTCAGGAGGTGATAATTAATTATGTTGCATAGGGCCTTATTACAATTAATTAAACAACATGGCATTTAAAGCGTTTAAGTATTGAAACACACTTAACATTGTTTTTTATAAAACCTACCTTATGAAATCGCAGAAAAAACAAGAAAATAAAGAAACTCCTGATACTAAATATCCGGTTCCTCCATTTCCAAAGCAAAAACAAGATCCACCAGGTACTGAAGCAGCATTAAAACCACTGGCAGATCATGGTGAAACTTCTTATAAAGGAAGCGGCAGATTAAAAGGCAAAAAAGCGATCATTACTGGTGGAGATTCTGGGATTGGAAAAGCAATAGCAATTGCATTTGCGAGAGAAGGTGCTGATGTATTGATTAGTTATTTAGGTGATGAAGAGACTGTAGATGCTAAAGATAGTGCAAAATGGGTTGAAGAAGCAGGGCAAAAAGCTGTTTTGGTAAAAGGCGACATTAGAAAAGAAAGCCATTGCATAAAAATTATAGAAAAGGCGGTTGCAGCATTCGGCCGAATAGATATTTTAGTTAACAATGCGGCTTTTCAAATGAGCAGGGAAACGATTATGGAAATCCCTACCGAAGAATGGATTAAGACATTTGATACGAATATACATCCGATGTTTTATTTAAGTAAGGCTGCACAGCCCTATATGGAAAAAGGGAGTAGCATTATCAATACTACCTCTGTAAATGCTTATAATCCTTCGGAAGTATTATTGCCTTATGCGGCTACAAAAGGTGCAATACAAAACTTTACAGCAAATTTAAGTCAGATTTTGTTGATGGAAGGTAAGGGAATTAGGGTTAATGCTGTAGCTCCGGGGCCTATTTGGACTCCATTGATCCCATCTACCATGCCTAATCCAGAAAAGTTTGGGCAAGACACTCCAATGGGTAGACCAGGACAACCTGTAGAAGTTGCACCAGCTTATGTTTTTTTAGCTTGTGATGAGGCAAGTTATATTTCTGGAGCAACCATACCTGTAACAGGAGGAAGAATAACAATTTAAAGCAGCAATAAACTACAACCCACCTAAGATTTCTTAGCTGGTAAAAAATTAATAAAAAATATTATGGAAAAGAATAAAAAAACAACCGAAAAAACCGTCGACAAAAGTAAAACTGCTGGAGATGCCAAAGGCAAAGCATCATTTGATCAGAATGGAGAAGGAGCATCACCAAGATACGGACAGGCAGGTGTAGATCCGAGTGAAACCAAAGAAGGTGCTAAAAAAGGAAAGATTTAAACTATTTAAATAGCCTGCAGAATTTAATTAAGCAACTTAGCTATTCTAGCTACTAAATCATCAATATCAAAGGGCTTAGCAATGAAATCATCTGCTAAGCTTTCTTTACTAATGTAATTTACATTGGTGTTTGCAGACATTAACAAAATGGGAATATCCTTGGTGGCTTCATTTCCCTTCACTTTATTGCCAACATCCATTCCATTTCCGTCTGGAAGCATTACGTCTAAAACTAGCATGTCTGGTTTAGCTACGGCAAACTGAGTATTAAAGTCTGTTACATTGGCAAAACCTGTAACAGCATATCCTTCGCTTTCCAGTAAATACTGAACAAGCTCTCTAATATCATCGTTATCTTCTACAACGTAAATATTTTTACTCAATGTTTATTGTTTTTAACTATTAGTTAAGTGTTATGTTTTACAAATATAAAAATATCAGCGTAGGTTGGAACAAAAACTAAAACCATTTTAATAAGATAATGTTTTCTAGCAAATACTAATGATCAGCACAATGGCAGAGCAACCTTTAAAACACGAAATAGCGAGGGATAGTGATACTAAAAGTCTTTGGCAAAAAACAGTTGAAAATGTAAATACTGAGGAAGCAAATGGAGTCTATTTTCGCCTCGCAAAAATTTAGAACAAATAGATATCAGTAAATAATTATGCCTTCTTCGGTAATTAGTCATTTTAGTTACGATGAAAAATCTAATACATTGAAAATCATCTTTGTAACTGGAATGGTCTATGCCTATAAAAATGTACCGAATAAAATTTACGAAATGTTAAAAGCGTCTGGCTCTAAGGGTCGGTATTTTAACTATTACATTAAAGATAAATTCAAGTTTAAAAAACTGGAGGATTAATATGCCAGAAGGACCATCGCTAGTAATTCTAAGAGAACTTGTTGAAGAATTGAAACTAGAAGGGAAAGAGATATTAAAGGTTACTGGAAATACAAAAATAGCTAAGGAAAGAATGCTTTACCAAAAGGTGGTAGGGTTTAAAACTTGGGGTAAGCATTTTCTAATTTGTTTTGATGGATTTGCCTTGCGTATTCACCTCATGATGTTTGGTTCTTACCGAATTAATGATAGAAAAGATGTTGAGCCTCGCATTGGTTTTGAATTTAAAAATGCCGAACTCAATTTTTATACTTGCTCACTAGAATTTATAGAAGGTGATTTGAATAAAGTGTATGATTGGCAAGTAGATATCATGTCTGATGATTGGGATACAAAAGCGACCATAAAAAAACTAAAAGCAGAGCCAGAAAGTTTAGTTTGTGATGTGCTTTTAAACCAACAACTATTTGCTGGGTCTGGCAATATCATTAAAAATGAAGTTTTATATCGAACTGAACTTCATCCTTTAAATAAAATTAGCTCACTTCCTGCAGCAAAACTGAAAGCTTTAGTTGTAAATGCAAGAGCTTATGCCTTTGATTTTTTGGAATGGAAAAGAGCATATGTTTTAAAGAAACATTGGCTTATTTATGGCAAGAAACTTTGCCCAAAAAAGCATGAGGTTCACAAAGAAGAGTTGGGCAAAAATAAGAGGATTACCTTTTTCTGCCCTATATGTCAAAAAAGATATAAGGTAAAGACTAGCGTTTAACCAGCCCCTCTGTTAAACCTTTCCACTGGGGATAAGAAAATCCCATTTTTGCGCCCCAACCAACTAATGTATTTCTTAAATTATCTACAAAAAAAGATGTTTTGTTATTGGGTGCTTCATTTCTACCATGCACTTCTGCATACACAGTATTTCCTTTTCGTTTAACCTGAAAAGTTGATGTTGCCTCACTCCAAAAAAAGTGAGCAGTTTCACTAAATGCTCGTAATGGATGATGCGAGGGTCTAACAGTTATACTTAAAATTTCTTCATCGCTAAATTCTTTTTCGGTAATGCTTTCCACTTTAACCCAATCATACCCCTCACCTATTTTTGTACCAGGACCAGGAATATTAATGCGGATATAATCATCTTCTTGTACCAGGCCTACAATTTCTTGTCCTTTTGCATTAATTAACCTAAACACAGATGAAGGTGTATTACAAATCTCATCCCACTGGTTTACATCTATTAATCTATTTTTCGCAACTTGAAAAAACAGCAATGCTTCTTCGATAGAATCACATACTGTACTCGAAAACAAGTCTAACTTGCTCCCTGTTTTCTGAGTGGGAATTAGTGCATTTTCCATTATCGTCGTGTTTTTGACTATAACAACGTAGACAAAAAATTGTTGAACAAATTGATTTTAAAAATCTTAAACCTTTTAAAAAATAAACTGTTCAAGCATTACAATAAGTAAAAAATATTAAAACCCTAATACCATGAAAACGACAACAAAAACTCAAAAACCAACCGGCAAGACAGGTAAGATGGAAGATTCGGAATTTCACGAATTCTTTGTAGATGAATTAAAAGACATCTATTGGGCAGAAAAGCATTTGGTTAAAGCTTTACCAAAAATGCAAAAAGCTGCAACCAGCCCTGAGCTAGCAGCAGCATTTGAAAAACATACCCAAGAAACACAAACTCACATTGATACCCTTGAGCAAGTTTTTGAATTGCTAGGAGAAAAAGCTGTAGCCAAAAAATGCGATGCAATGGCAGGCTTATTAGAAGAAGCTAATGGCATAATAGAAGATACTGATAAAGGAACAATGATTAGAGATGCAGGTTTAATTATAGCTGCACAAAAAGTAGAACATTATGAAATTGCAACTTATGGTACACTGCGCACTTTTGCAGAAAACATGGGACATACAGATGTTCAGAATTTATTGCAACAAACATTGGATAATGAAAAAAATACCGATGTAGCTTTAACAGAAATAGCAGAAAGTTTTGTAAACGAATCTGCTGCTCAAGAATAATAAAAAAAGGATGTCTAAAAATTAGGCATCCTTTTTATTTAAACTTAACTCTCTAAATTATGGCAAAAACAGGTAAAACTTTTTCATTTGTATATAGAAATAGTTTAACTATATTTTTCTTTTCGCTCTTTTTCATCACCCTCATCGCTCAAGCCTTAACAGGCTTTAATGTTCATAATCAAGAATTAGAAGAAGCTGGACATAGCGCATTAAACTTTAGCACCTATTTATGCTCTGGCCATTTCATTTCTGCAACTTTTGAGAATTTTGAAAGTGAATTTTTACAAATGGCAATGTATGTTGTGCTTACAATTAAGTTAAGGCAAATCGGCTCTGCTGAATCAAAATCACTGGACGAAAAAGAGGATGTAGATAGAGAACCTGTTAAAAGTAAAGATGCGCCATGGGCAGTTAAACAAGGTGGATGGATATTAAAAATTTATAAAAATTCTTTATCTATTTGTTTTATCACCTTATTTTTAATTAGTTGGTATTTGCATTTTTATGGCAGTTGGCAAGATTATAATGTAGAACAAGCATTAAAGTCATTACCAAAAGAAACCATGTTGGCTTACATAGGCAATCCCAATTTTTGGTTTGAAACCTTTCAGAACTGGCAAAGTGAATTTCTATCAGTTGCTAGTATTGTATTCTTTACTATTTTTCTCCGTCAAAAAGGCTCTCCTGAATCAAAACCTGTAGATGCACCGCACCTCGAAACTGGAAAATAATTTGCTTAAAGCACTATTTCTAAAGCTTAATTTAAGGTCTTAGGCAAGCTCAAAGATTGCTAAGCGAAATTCTAATCTAATAAAAACATTCACCTTAAAACTATTGTTATCCTTTAATAAAAATCAATCTATGCTATATGAGATAAAAAATCTTCCACCCTATGTATTTGGTGTTAAAGCAAGTGGTAAAGTTACCGCTGAAGATTTAAAAAACACTTTATTGCCAGGTCTAGAAGCTTTAAACAGCAAGTACAATGAAATATATTACATTTTGGTTTTAGAAACTGATGTAGAGAATTTTACTGCAGGCGCATGGTACCAAGACATGGTGGCTGGATTAAAACATTTAACAGCTTGGAAAAAAATGGCAATTGTAACAGACCAAAAAGCGGTAGAAAATTTTACAGATGCATTTAGTTATGTAACTCCTGGAGAAGCAAAAGGTTTTTCACTTGCCGAAGTAGAGGATGCAATTGTTTGGGTTAGTTTAAAATCATAAAATTATGGGCTTTATAAAAAATATTACCGCAGGTTTTGTGGGTTCTGTAGCGCTTACCGTTTTACATGAAATAGTAAGAAAAAATGCTACAAATGTTCCCAAAATAAACGTTTTAGGAGAAGAGGCTTTAAATAAAACACTAAGTAAATTTGGCACTCCAATTACTGATGAAGACGAATTATATCGTACAACTTTAAAAGCAGATTTAACCGCTAATGCCATGTATTATAGCTTAATAGGTGGTAACACAAAATGGATTTGGCCAAAAGCAGTTCTATTAGGTTTATGTGCAGGTATTGGTGCTTTAAAATTGCCAGAACCTTTGGGACTAGATCCTGAGCCAGTAACAAGAACAAATCAGACTAAGGCCCTTACCGTTGGTTACTACCTTTTTGGAGCTTTAGTAACTGGTCTTGTACTTAAAAAACTTTCAAAATAATTAATCTAATCATACCTAATCTATATGGAAAACAATGATAGCTCGCGTGACAGCTCAAACAACACGCAAAACACACAAGATCACATTAAAACACTTGAAGGAGCAGCAGCTGTAAAAAAGTTAAAAGATTTAGCTACTAGTGCAGAAAACTGCTTTTTCTGTACAAACATTAGAACTGGTTTACCTGTTTCTGTTAGACCAATGTCTGTGCAAGAAGTAGATGATGAAGGTAATCTTTGGTTCTTTAGTCAGATAGACAGCAATAAAAACGATGAAGTGGAGCGAGATCCTTTTACTCAATTATTTTTTCAAGAGAATAAAAATTCTGGGTTTTTGAGCGTTTATGGTATAACAGAAGTGGTAAAAGATCAAGCAAAAATTGATAAATTGTGGAACACATTTTTAAAAGTTTGGTTTCAAAATGGAAAAGATGATCCAAATCTTGTTTTGCTAAAAGTTATACCAACTAATGTTTATTATTGGGATACCAAACATGGCGAAGCAGTAGCCTTTATTAAAATGGCAGCTTCTATCATTACAGGTAAAACAATGGATGATTCTGTTGAAGGTAAACTTGAAGTATAGTTAAAACGATAATAATTTTTTTGTTAAGTATGAGAATTCCAATAGAGCGAAAGCACGTAAAAGTTTATCCAGATTCGAAAAGGGTAATTGCTAGATTTTTTTTTAACGGCGAGGAAAGAGCTAAAGACGTAATTACCAAGGTGCTTACACTGTCAAACGAACAGGTTTTTTCGATCATTTCTCCCTTATTACAAGAATATTCTAAAAGACACAGAAACATAACAAAAATTCTATCTAGACATTGCAAAAAGCTTAAATCACTTTTTGAGACAATGGATATCGATTACCATGAGTTAGAAACGCACCGAAAATTATTGATTGGGTCTTATTTTACACATGAATATTCGATTGAATCTGCTGCTTTTTTTAATCCTTCCATTGTAGAAGATCCAGATCAAACTGATTTAGAAGAAGGAGAAAAAAGATTAATCATCAGTTTTAGAGCTGTTGGCGAAGGCCATATCTCTTCAATTGTTTTTAGAAGAGCCCTAATTGACCGTCAAAATAACATTACTGTAATTCCGGTTGGCGATTATATTGATGAGGCCGAAGTAATTAGAAATGCTACTTACAATAAAAAGCTATTTCTAGCCAAAGGTTTAATGTCTTTGATAGATAAAGAGGTGCTCGATAAATTAGATGAGCAATTAGATGAGCAATTTGACTATGCTACCTTAAAAAAAATAATTGGTGAGGCCCAAGCATTATCAACAGACCCAGAGAAAGATGTAGAATTTGAAAAGGTACTTTGGTTATCTGATTCATATTATGAGATTATCTTTTCTATGGATACCGATATTTCTGATCGTGTTATTTTTCCGATTTCAGAATTCGAACGGAAAGGAATAGAAGATGCCAGGTTTACCAAGTTTACACATGATGATGGTAGTTTTGCCTATTATGCAACTTATACAGCTTATGATGGTCATATCATCATCCCTAAATTATTAAAAACAAAAGATTTTTATGATTTTACGGTAGGCCCTTTATTTGGCGATGGTGCACAAAACAAAAACTTAGCACTTTTTCCGCGTAAAATAAATGGGAAATATGCCATGCTTTCTCGTATAGATGGGATTAACAATTACATCATGTACTCAGATAAAATTAATATTTGGGAAAATCCGGTTAAGTTTCAAGAACCTAAATATAGTTGGGAGTTTGTACAACTAGGTAATTGTGGTTCGCCAATAGAAACTGAAGATGGTTGGTTGGTGGTTACCCATGCCGTAGGCCCAATGCGTAGGTATTGCTTAAGTGCTTGCTTATTGGATCTAGATGATCCAAGTATAGAAATTGGCAGATTATCTGAACCTTTATTAATTCCAAACCCTGATGAGCGTGAAGGTTATGTACCTAACGTAGTTTACTCTTGTGGTTCGATTATTAACAACGGCCAATTGATTATTCCTTATGGATTATCAGATTATTCGTCTTCTTTTGCTACTGTTGATTTGAAGGCCTTATTAGATAGGTTAAAAAATTCAACTGATTAACAACAATAATGTCACGTTGAGCTTGTCGAAACGACTTTAAAAATTATCCTTCGACAAGCTCAGGATGACACTTCAATAATAATGTCACGTTGAGCCTGTCGAAACGACTTAATCGTGATGGTGTTAAATTAAAAGACAAAGATCAAGAAGTTAAAGTATTGGACATTGCTGAAAATTACTGCAAGGGTTAATGAGCTTTAAATTCCAAACCGTCACTTCGAACGAATTCTTCATGAGGAGAGTCTCTATGTTATGAGCACAGGATCTAAAGCAACAGGAAAGAGATATCTCATCGCTGCGCTCTGTCGATATGACGACAACTTCGAAATTATTCTTCGACTACGCTCAGGATGACACTTCACTAATAATGTCACGTTGAGTTTGTCGAAACGCTTTAATAACTATCCTTCGACAAGCTCAGGATGACAACCCAACTAATATGTCACGTTGAACTTGTCGAAACGACTCTAAAGAATATCCTTCGACTACGCTCAGGATGACACCTTAATGCAAAAACAGCATTATTTATCAATTGTAATAAGCTTTACTTCCTTTTTCAAACCATTTAACTGGTTTTCATATTTTACAGCTTTAAGCACTGTTAAATGTGATATTAAATAAGCAAGTGTGCTTTCTGCTCCTTGATTTCTATTTACCCCTCCACTTTGTAATCCATCCGCACAACCTTTTGTGTCACTATCATACAAAGGAATTCTCAATGAATTTTCGCCCAAGAACCATAAATAGCTAGTAAACATTTTTTTCATGTATTCACTTTCTCTAGTAACTACATAAGCTTGGTGATACATCAATACCATAGCCATGATCTCAATAGCTTGCTGGTCATACATTGGGGTAACACTATTACCTCTAATGTGCCAACCATTGTTACCAACCGGGTTTACTGTACTTAAGCTAAACGTGATTTTCTCTAAATAAGAAAGCGATTCATGCGCAATTTTCAATACTTCTTCATTGCCAGTTATTTCTGCAGAATGAAATAGTGCAAGGGGGAATATGGCGTTATCATAAGTTAAATGATCTTCAAACCAATGCCATTCCTCATCTTTGGTATTTTGATAGGATGAGATTAATTTAGTTGTTAAGGTATTTAATTCAGCTAAAATCCTTTCATCATAAGGATGTGTTTTTAAATAATAACTCACCCCTGTTATTGCATTGCATATGCCACGCAAGTGCGTTAAATTTTTAAAATGTTGCACAGACTTAAAGAACAATTCGTAACCGAATTCTGTATAGGAACGATTTGGTGAGGCATTAATTAAATAACCCAATGCCCAAACTGTTCTACCAAATGAATCATCAGAACCCTCCTCATCTAAAAATTGTCTGCTAAAGCTGGTAAAGTTTCTAAAGTTTCCATTGTCTAGCTGTAGATCATGAATGTAGCTTAAATAAACAGGTAATAAATTTAATGCATCAGGGTTTTTATCTTCTTGATAAGACATTAGTGCCATAATCAATGCCCTAGAATTGTCATCTATGCAATACCCTTCTTTTCTATTCGGAATGCCAAATTTAGCATGCTGAAAAATTCCGGTATCATCAGTTAGTCGTTTTACATAAGACAAATCAAATTCAGGAATTAGACTTCTATCTATAATTTGCCTTAAAATCTTATCGCTATAATCTGGGTGTTTAGCTGCTTTTTCAATTACATCTATAAAAGATTTTCCAATTTTCGGCCACCTTAAGTTTAGTCCATATTGATATGCATTTCTTTTTAATGCTTTCAATTTATCTGGATGTTCTAATAATTGATTAACAATATTTGCCAAGCCAACATCGTCTTTAAAGTTAAATAAACGGCCTCTATTGTTATCTAATAATTCTTGTGCATGCCAATATGGGGTAGAAACAACAGCAGCACCTGCACCTACTGCATAAGAAAGTGTGCCACTAGTAATTTGGGCCTCGTTAAAATATGGAGTTACATAAATATCAGCAGCTGTTAAATAATCTATCAACTCTTCTTCCTCAACAAATCTATTCATGAAAATTAAATGCTTTGAAACATTTAAATCTGCAGCCAATTGTTTAAGGTAATCTCTGTATTCTTCTCCCGAATTTTTAACTACTCCAGGGTGTGTATTACCAAGCACAACATAAACTACATCAGGGTGGTTAGCTACAATAGCTGGTAAGGCTTTAACAACTGTCTCTAGCCCTTTATTTCTACTAATTAACCCAAAGGTTAATAATATTTTTTTGTTCTTTAATTCTTCAATTTGCTTAATCGGATTAACAGTTGGAGCTTCTAAATCTGGCACCCCATGTTCTATCACTTGTATCTTATCTTTAGAAATCTGGTAAATATCTTGTAAAAAGTTAACCGCTTTATTGCTCATTACTACAATTTTTGCAGAACGTTTTGCTATTTCTTTAATGATAGATTTTTGCAGATAAGTTGGTGCATTTAAAATGGTATGGAGAATTGAAATAATTGGTTTTTCAATTTGGTTGATAAATGGCAATACATAAATACCGCTTTCTCCCCCAAAAATTCCAAATTCATGTTGCAAAATGCAAGCATCTACATCACTTTCATTAATGAATTTTGCTGCTTGGATATAATCGTCTTGGTTATTTTGTCTAATTACGAATTTAACTTCTTTAGGGTAATTATATTCCTCAACATCGTCAGAATTATTCATAGCAATAACCATACTGGTTTCCATTAACGATTGATTTTCAAAATTAGCAGTTATTGCTTTAATCAAATTGTTGTTAAATGTTGCTAATCCACATTCACGGGGCGGGTAGGTAGAAATATATGCTATTTTCATATTGGAATTGAGCTAAATAATTAAGGAACAATTGCGTTAGACAGCTAGTTAACAACTATTAGACTGAGTTGTTTTTGAAAAAAGGCTGATATTATGATAAAATGACATTCCTAAAAGGAGAGAATTTTACTGCTTTTAAATATTTAAAAGAAAATAAGTTTGTTTTTTCGCTGTCTAAATGATAGATTTGCGTCCCGCTAAATAAGAAATGCCCAGTTGGCGGAATTGGTAGACGCGCTGGTCTCAAACACCTGTGGGAAACCGTGCCGGTTCGACTCCGGCACTGGGTACCAAGCCGGAGTTAGTTCTAATTTTAGTTCTAACTCCGGTTTTTTTATGCGATAACAAGCTGTTAATCTGATAGATAAGTTACACAGTAAGATTGACTTACCGGTTCGATCTTGCCTTTGTTTTCATTGTTGTAATTAATAGATATTTGCTGAAAATCTAAAAGCAGGCACTATCTAAAGATAAATTCCTCGCAAATCTTTGGCGAATTCTAAATCAGAGCCTGTCGGCGGATCACGGAACACTAAATCATCTGTTAATAGAGCTAATACTCCTATAAGCATGGCAGAATTTTTTCTATGTTGATCCATCAGCGTTTCAAAAATTTCACCAATTGGCGAAGTAGATAGATCGCTATCCATGTAACTATGAGGTTGTAGTTTGGAGACTCCCTTTTTATGATTAATTCCAGTTCTCAAATTATTCAGCTTCTCCAGCTCTTCCGGCTGAATAAATTTCCAGATAAACCCGAAATAAGGTTGGGCTTTAGCTTTTGGAGGTAATTTTAAATCAATGGCTTTAAGCTTTTGTTGATGTTTTTTATAAGTTTCGAGGTTTGTGACCTCGAAGGTAAATGCAAGTATTAAAACTATTTTTTCTACTGAGGATTTTAGGTAATTAATGATTAGGTCACATTCAGATATAGCATCCATTTCATAGATAGACAGTTTGGTTTCACCCTTTTTCTGTTGCACTTCATTCATGCGGCTTAAGAGCCTATGGAATGAACTAGCGATTTTTTGCTGAATCAGCAAAGTATCATAAATGTATGCGATAAGTTCATCCGCCTGGGGATGTTTCGCTTGACGAATAGAATTAAAGGTGAAATTCTCCTGTAACTCTATAGCAAACAACATTGAGACAACGGGAATCTTCAAAATCATTGGAATGCATAACGAGCATATCATCGGATTGTAATGGACAAGTTGCAAATTCAAATATTTATTTGTACCCACGACTGCATGCTTTTGGGCAATTAACATTCTCATCCCAGCTGATGCGTTAACTTTCTGTTCATCCTGTTCGGTAAGGGAATCTAAATTCCATAATCGATGGTGGTGTAATAAGTTGATATCAAAGAGTACATCTCCAAAGTCACTTTCATCTCCAAACATCTCCAGTCGCAAAACTTTTTCCGCTGCGTCTAACATATCTTGGTTGTCTGGTTTCCAGTTGAATGTAAGTATCGCCTTGATTTTCCTTGCAAAACTTTGTTTCGACCAAATGGGTAAGACTTCTACCTTCGACATTAGACTGTATTTTTGATCAAATTTTCCGAATGGAACGTAGTAAGAATCATTAAGCCTAAAGTAGTATTTCAAAAATAGTTTTAAGATTGATTCTCTGGTCATTTTTTGTTGTATTTCTTACTCCAATATATTCATTAAAATGATTGTCATTCCTCCAATTTAATAGAGGATAGTCATTGCATTTACTGGTTCAGGTAATTCACACCATGTAATGTTTTCTAAACCATGTCTATTCCAGTAAATATTATTTTTTTAAGTAAAGAGGCACGTAGGTTTGCTCATCTTGAAAAAAACGTATTAAGGCGGGTCTTTCAGGTGTTTTTGGTAAAGTTCTATCCAAAAGTTCCATGATGATATTTCGGTGCTCATCATCGGTTTGGCTCAGTGCTTGAAAAACTGAATTCACATAGTTTTGACCATTGAAAAAGTGTGCCGTTTTTATTACATAAATCAAAAAGGTCTTATCGATAGTTTCATTCAGGCTCAACATGGTTGCGTTTGTCCAAGCAGAAATATCCTTATTGCAAATTGTACCCGCCATTGCAAATGCGATAAATGCCGAGTAATCGTTACCAGCATTGGCATCTGTCACTCCTTTGTTGAACCACGCCAAAGGGCACAGCATATCTTCCATGAGAGCATTGTCATATTCACCTTGGGCGGCTAGAATATCAGATTTTTCAGAATTTCTAACTTGAATTTCAGGATAACCATGGTCCAATAATGTCTGAAGACAACTATATTTTAAGTACCATTCATCTATGTTCTCTGTTTTATCGTGTTGTTCGAGCAGAAATTCATCCAATTGCTCCGCTCCTAGCTTATATCGCCCAGAACATATCATACAATCTGCTATCAGTGCTTTTACCATGAAAGAATTTGGATCAAGTGCCAATGCTTTTCTGTAACAGGATTCAGCAAACTTATATCTTCCGATAAGAAACAATTGACCAGCAAGCTCGTGAAAATAATAGGCATGTTTTACATATATAGTATGGTGTTTCCTAGCCTCAAGATAGTATAATACGGCAGCTTCATGCGCATTGATTCCGCGATAGAAATTTGCCAAATTATAGCAGCTTATTCCAATTCCCATTGGAGTATTCCATTTTTTTGCTTGCAGTAGACTTTGTAATAAAAACTCCTCTACAAGCTCCAACTGTTCATCATCTAAATTATCTCTTTCTGAAAGCATGAACATATGTACTATACCCTCAATAAAGTTATCCTGCTGTTCCTCTTTTAAAAACTTGTTTAATAAACGCATGGTCTTCGTCATCTCAGGGCCAGATAAAAGATGCGGCAATAAATCTGAAAGATAGGAAGGTACTTGGCTTGCAGTTGGAAAGAGATCTTCATTGAAAAATACGGCGCTTCCTAAGTCTTTTCTATGAAGTTCGAATAAGCTGGCACAGAATGTCACCATGATATACTTAAGGATATTATCTTCTCTTGTGGTCGATAGGGTGGAAAAGTCTAATCCCAGTGTAGCAAATGCAAGGTCTGTAAATGAAAAGACAATTTGTTGCTGTTCAATGTTTATTTGCAAAAGTGCATCTGATTCGTCATTTGTAATTGTGAAATAGTTACTTTTAGCTGAAATATAATTTTTGATTAACACAAGATTTGAGTAGGGGACTGTCGAACTAAGATCTAATGGTCGCCTTTGCAAAAAGGTCTTTATTGGAAATCTTATCCCACCCTGTGATATTGTTTTTTGTCTGCAGAGATAATTTTTAATTTTTTCCGGAGTACTTTTGTCCCACTCGTCCTGATCCAAAAAAGAAATTTTAGTGTTTTTACCTTCACGGTTTAACCTGTACACACTGTTTGCCCACCTGAAAAAGATGGTTTTATTCATGCTTGAATATCGGGCTATCAGTACTGGTAAATTATAATTTCTGAACTGATCCAGTTTCTCATTTTTGAAAGAGAATTGTTGGGTTACTTTTATATCGTTAGAAGCTGTTCCCTTTAATTGCACCCAAAATACAAGACCCGTCAGATTACCTTTCTCATCAAATATCTCAACTTCGCAATCAATGCCATAGTCTTCCGACTTGTCACGGCATACCCACATGCTCGGCAACAGACTTTTAAAAAAAAGTCTAGATTCTTCTTCGATAATATGGTTCTGCGTTCTTGATCCCATTTTGGTGATTTAAATAATTTACGAAAATAATTAAGTTCAGTGGAATTTTATACTAGTTTGATTTATCAGTTGAACTTGATATTTCTGGACGAAAAGCAAAAATGAATATCTTTTACATAATCAGCAAGTTCATAAACATAATAGTAGAAAATTAGAGTGATCCACCATTTTCATTTACGTATGCAAAAATAAACTATCTTAATTATCTTACTAGCATAGAAGCTATTACATTCAATTCTTTAAACTGGTTCGATTTCAGTACGTCTGGGGGTACTAACAGGAATTGAACATCAATTCCTGTTTTTTATGTCATTTCTGAGGTAATCGGTAATTCAATAAACATCCGTTCAGTTAGTTAAATACAATTCCAGATTTTGAGTAACCAAGTCTATTATTTATATTTGAGAGTTAGTTATGAACCTATCGACAGGGTGATTATTTTCAAAAATCAGGAGAAATGACAAAAAAAGAATTAGCAGAATTAACAGACCAAGAATTGTTACAAGAAGCAAAAAAATTGAAATCAGCTTCCATAACTAATGCTGTATTAATTGGATTTTTGATAGGAATTGTATTTTACAGCGTTATAAAAAACAGTTTAGGATTTCTCACTCTAATCCCTTTGTTTCTTGCTTATAAATTGATTAATAATTCGAAATATAATACCAAAGAATTAGAAGATCTATTAAAAGAGCGAAATTTGAAGTAAAGACCTAACTGGGTCGCTTTTTAAAGCGCATTAGAGAACGGTATTTATTTCAGCATTACTACTTATATTCCATTCGCTGCTGTTAAAATTATGGGTTTGCCAGACGTTATCAATATCGTATGTTCATGTTGGGCTACAAATCCACCTTTATTGCCTACAAAAGCCCAACCATCTTCCATCGTTTCAATAAATGCAGATTTGGTAGAAATAAAGGTTTCAATAGCAACGGTAGAATCCTTTCTGAACCGTCTTTTATCATCACGGTCATAATAATTCATTATCGCATCTGGCTCTTCGTGTAAACTTCGTCCAACTCCATGACCACCTAAATCTCGAATAACGGTATATCCTGCTTTTTTGGCTTTGGTTTCCATCAGCTTTCCAATATCAGCAATTCTTACTCCGCCACTAATTTGAGCAATTGCATCAAGTAATATTTCTTTTGAAGTATCTATTAAATGTTGTACGCCTTGCACATCTTCTCCAACAATAAATGAACATCCATTATCAGACCAAAAGCCATCTAGTTCTGCAGATACATCAATATTAATTATGTCGCCATTTTTTAAATTGACTTTATCTGATGGAACGCCATGAGCAAATTCCTTATTAACGCTGATGCAGCTATAACCTGGGAAACCATAGGTTTCGAATGGAGCAGACTTTGCACCGAGATTCTCTAATAATTGTCTTCCGTATTCATCTATATCTTTTGTAGACATACCTATTTGAGTATATGCTTTCATTTTCCCTAAGGTAAGTGCAACAGCCTCACTCACTTTCCTTATACCCTGTAGCTCTTCTTCCGTTTTTATAATCATAAATAATATCCTTCAACTGTACAAAGCTAGGGGTATTAAAACTGTGCTCATAGTAAATATTAGACATGGTATTATGCGCCATCGATTGAGATTTCTCGTAAATTTGCCATATGCCAATAAATTATCTGAAAAAGATACAATTAGGGGAATTTAATGAGGATGGCTATAGAATTAGCCCTTCAAAAGAGCTTGAATCTGTTATAGAGGGATTTTATGTTTTCTCTAGAGATCCAAAAAACAATACACAGCTTATTTTCAATGATGGCTTTCCGGTGCTTGTATTTTTGCAAAGTAGTGAGGATACAGTAGCGGTAACAGGGGAAAATGACACCTTCGAAATTAAAGCTGCATGGGCAAGTGCTGGCTCAATTAAGAATGTGTATGTGAAATACAACAATAACACAAATCAGGTTTTCATAGTTCGTTTTCATCCAAGTGCTTTCTATCAGTTGTTTGATTTAAATGCTCAATATTTTAGATATAATCCAGTTACTCCATTTGAATGTATCGCTAAGAACAATAACTTCAGCATAGCAAAATTTTTTAAATGCGGTTCTGTTAACGAAAAAGTAGCATTTGTGGAAACATACATTCAGCAAACTTTTACAGCGATAGAAACACCTACAATCTTACAACGAACATTAGATTATATCCATAAAATAAAAGGGAAAAGCACTGTAAGAAGTGTGACCAATAATGCTGGTGTAAACTATAAGTGGTTGGAAAGAAGTTTCACACAACATATCGGACTCTTACCAAAAGAATATATTCAACTCCAACGTTTTATTAATGCGTACCTTGAGCTGGTTGGAAGTAAAGATGTGGATTTGATGCGCATAGCAATATCAAACGGGTACTATGATTCGAATCACTTTTTAAAAGACTTTAAAGTTTATACTGGAAAAACACCACTTGAATACTTGAAGTTTCAAGCACACTAATCTCTATCATATTAGCCAGTATAAGCTATATGAATTTCTTGTAGTTTTAATATCCGATTTAAAGCATTACCCACTAGGCAGTTACCATATTCATTAAGTCAGATTTTCTTATATTTATTGTATCTAAACTGGTTCGTAAACATTGCTAATATTAATATTTTCTTAATATTTATAAAACCTTAAAAGCATGTTAAACAAATACCTTCGCCTCAAATAATATAATATGAAAAAAATAATCACCCTAATAACGTTAATCTGGTTTTCAGCTGGATATCTATCGGCTCAGGAAAATCACGTAGTGTTAATTAGCATAGATGGTTTACGACCTGAATTTTATTTAGATCCGCAATGGAGCATGGTTAACTTGCGCCAAGGCATGCAAAAAGGCGCTTATGCTGAAGGTGTAAGAGGGAGTTTTCCTACGGTAACTTATCCTTCTCATACAACAATGGTAAGTGGTGTATTACCTGCAAAACATGGCATTTATTACAATACCCCTGTTGAGCCTTTAGGCATTACGGGTAAATGGTTCTGGTATTACAAAGATATTAAAGTACCTACGATATGGACTGCGGCTAAAGACGCAGGTTTAACTACTGCAGGTGTAAGCTGGCCGGTTACTGTAGGTGCACCTATTAATTACAATTTACCAGAATATGTAATTCTTCCGCAGGGAAAAGGAGAAAAGAAAGATGAGATCAAAGCAATGTCTCAGGAATCTAACCCTCCAGCACTGTTCCAAGAAGTTCAGGATTATGCAGTTGGTAAATTTGCCGAATATGGTGCTACAATTGATTACTATACAAGTGATCAAAATAAATCAAGAATGGCTGCCTATATTTTAAGACGCTATAAACCAGCCTTCTTAGCGGTACATATCGCACTTGTTGATCATTTTGAGCATGAACAAGGCCGTGACGGTGATAAGGTTAGGTCTGCTGTTGCAGGTGCTGATGTTGCCGTAAAGACCATTATGGATGCAGCAGAAGCTGCCGGTATTAGTAAGAATACAACTTTTATCATCACAGGTGATCATGGTTTTGTGGATATCCACACACAGTTTAAGCCTAACGTTATGCTAGCCAAATTGGGCTTGTACGATGATGCCAACAAGGATGCATGGAAAGCGTATTTTCAGCAAAGTGGTGGATCTTCATTTTTACATCTTAAAGATCCAAAGGACAAAGCGAGCCTAGAAAAAATAAAACAGGCACTTCTTCAGCTCCCAGAAGGTATGCAGAGGATGTTTCATGTATTGGATAAAGAAGCATTAACCAAAGCCCAGGGTGATCCTAATGCTTTTATGGCATTGGCAGCAAATCAAGGTTTTAGCTTTGGTGCCTCTGCTATTGGCGATATAATTGCACCAGTAAGTGGAGGTACCCATGGATATCTTCCTACAGATTTTAAAGAGATACAAACTGGTTTTGTTGCTTTTGGTAAAGGGATTAAACCTGGAACAGTGTTACCATTAATGGGCCAAGAAGATATTGCACCGCTAATTGCAAAGCTGTTAAATTTGAACCTTAAAACAGACGGCGTATTGTATCCTGGGTTACTTGCTCCAGCAAAAAAATAATTTACATAAATAGATTAGCGCCTCAATTGTCATCTAAGTTTTGTGTAGACCGTAATTTTACTCCCGCTGATTTAACAGCTAAAGCAGATTTAAAAGAGATCTGGCTAATTGTTTAATATGCGGGAGAATTACAACTTAAGTTTTTTCTCTACCTCCTCACGGTAACTTCTTCCAATGGGGATCTGATGGTTATCGATGATGATTCGGTTGCGCTCTATGTGCTTAATTACTTTATTAGACACCAGAAAAGATTTATGCACCCTGATAAAAAGCGCCTGCGGAAACATTTCTTGTATCATTTTTATGGACCCCTTGGTTACAATTCTTTCTTGTAGTGTATGTATAATGGCATAATCCTTTAGTCCTTGAACATGGGTAACTTGGTTAAAATGAAGTTTGATTCTTTTTACTCCGCTTTTCACAAAAATAAATTCCGGAGCAGGTTCACCAGTTTCCAATTGTGTATCGTGTACTTTAAGCGCAAGAAAATCTCTTACCTTATCAATTGCCGCAGAGAATCTGGCAAAGGAGATCGGTTTTAACAGAAAATCGATTACACCCAATTCAAACCCTTCAAAAGCATAATTGCGGTAAGCTGTAGTGAAAATTGTGAGTGGTGGATCTGATAGTGCTTTTAGAAAGTCAATTCCAGTCATTTTCGGCATTTCAATGTCAAGCAGCAGTACATCTGCTTGTTGATTTTCCAAATAACGTAGAGCATCTCCTGCATTGCTAAACAGTGATACAGAATGTACATCATCCATTCTTTTTAGGTAGCCGTCTAATACTTCAAGTGCAAGTGGCTCATCATCTACAACAACAAATTTTAGCATCTTTCAATTCGTTACTTTATAATTCAATGACCAGTTTGGCCATAAAGCTGTTTTTTTTGTCCTCAAGCTCAAGCTGATGTTTGCTCGGATAGAGTAATTCTAGTCGTTTTCGTAAATTGTTGAGCCCTATCCCTCCTTTACTTTTGCTGATAGCTGAAGTGGGTTTGGCATTTTCTATATTAATTTTCAATGTTGATTTTTCCATTTTAATATCAACGGTCAACCAATTATTTTCAGTTTGTTTACTCAACCCATGTTTAAAAGCATTTTCTACCAAGGGCAGTAAAAGCAGGGGTGCAATTTTATGCCCTTTCAGTTCATGATGGATATTAAGAGCTATGGTAACCTGACCATCGAATCTGAGCCTTTCTAATTCAATATAGTTGTTGAGGTAAATAACTTCCTTTTCTAGCAATACTTTTTCATCAGTACTGTCATACAACATATACTCCATCATTTCTGATAGCTTGAGCACGACATCGGGTGCTAGCTCCGATTTTTTAAGCGTAAGCGCATACAAATTATTTAATACATTAAACAAGAAGTGTGGATTTACTTGGGCACGAAGAAAATCAACTTCTGCGTTTAATTTTTCTACGGTAATCTTTTGAATGGTGAGCTGCTGCCCGTACCAATCTAAACTCAATTTGAGTGCAAGCATTAATCCAAGGTACCATAACGTGCTAAAAAAGTTGTAAGACAATGCTTCCATTAAATGGCTGTTGCGCATTGGCCCTACCACATATCCATATAAATAAAAATCAAACAGGCTTTGAACTACCAGATACCCAGCCACTGAAAGAATAACTAAAGCGAAATAAGCAAGATATTGTTTTTTTAAAAGGTATTTAGGTAAAAAGTATTGCAGGTTAAGGTAGGCGATTACGATGAGTAATATAATTCGTACGCTCACACAAGCTACAAAATAAGGCATACTAGCCTTATGGATGAGGTACTTTTTCTCAAAAATGAAGAATCCTGTAATCAACAACCAATAGGTACAATGAATAAGGGCATATTTTATAGAAACCTTGCGATTAGAAAACGGTAGCTTAAGCTGTTTATCCAGAATGTCCATTTTCTATTGGTTAAAATGAGTATAATCAATGGTGATTATCAAAAGAAAGGAAAAGCATTAAGTCTTCAAAATTATATCGACAAACGACACAAAAAGTAGATGAATATAATGATAAAAAAACTGATGTCTACTATTCTGGTTGTTGGTCTACTATTTTTCGGCCCCCTATCTCAATAGCTTAATATTGTGTTGCAAGACTTATATATTTTTTAATTTAAAACTAAAAATATGAAAAAAATCACATTCAATCAGTCGTTTATTAAGCTATTTACACTGATTACTTTATGCATTACCACGTTTGGTTTTACCACAAGATTTGGACTGGACAGTTATGAGATTTATTTGAATAACAAGCTCATTTTAAAGCAAGCGGTGAACCAACCTTTAAATTTGAGATTGCTACAACTAGATAAAGCAAAGGATAGTGACCAATTACGGATTAGCTACACACATTGTATGATAAAAGGTGCTGGTACTGGCAGAAGCATCTCCTTAAAAGATGAAAAGGGAAATACATTGAAAAAATGGATGTTTGCTGATGCCACAGGTTCGGATTGGAAAATGACAATTGCTGTAAAAGAAGTCTCACAGCTACAAAAGAAAAATGCCAACAGCGAATTGAGTCTTCATTATACGGCCCGTGAACTTCCCAAAGGCGAAACACTAGCATTTCTTCGCCCTTAATGAGTTTTCCCATTTTCTCTAGCCATATATTATATCGTATATGCAAAAAACCTTCAATTACTCGAAGGTTTTTTTGTTTCTACAATCTTGCAATCATAGAAAGTTTGTTGATTATTGAGAGCTTGTATTAGAGTATGGCTAATAAATTGATGTTTTCTTTCTTTCTTCTACATAACTCTTTTACCATATCAACTTCTTTCATTCTTACTGCCCAAGCTGGTCTTAGTACAAAATCAGTTGCAGTAGTATATGCTTTTTTGTTGCCTGTCCAGGTTAATCCAATTGATTCTCCTAGCTTGGCTATCTTTTCATAATGGGGAGAATCAGACTCAGGTTCATCAGCTACAGATTTTTCTAAAATTTTAACATCGAAAGCTAAACCAAAATTATAGATGGAGTAATTTCCTTCATTACCCGTAAAATTTGAATCCTTTGGAACGAATTTATTTTTAGTGTTATTGGTTATCCTAATAGTTATTCCATGATCTGCAGCAAGTGTAATTAACTCTTTAGCAAATGGGACAACTTCCTCGGGCAAGTTGTCCAACATTTCTTCATTATGTAAATCTATTGATTTATTTACGTCACTTTTTTCTGCCTTTACTATCAATAAATCATAGAGTATATCCCAAGTTTTATGCCAGGGATAACCATCTATCCTAACCTTTATTTTCTTTTGTATAGATTTAATTATCGAATCTATATTGATATCATAGGGCAATGATCCAAACAATAAATAATGAATATTTAACCAAGTTTTTGATGAAACGATACCATCTGCTTCTATTCCGGCTTTTGCTTGTAGCGCTTTAATTTTATCTATATGTTCCATTGTTTGTTAAATAAGGTGCATTGGGCTTAAAAGCTAAGCGGATAATGTTCCTTATCACAACAAAGGTTAAATCATTGCTCGTTTAGCGATGCTAAGTGACAATAATTTTAAAATGATTTTGAGCGTAGTTTTGCCTTGTATTGTTTTCGGGTAAAAACACGTGGCAAACAGGTAAAAATACCTAGTTGAAAAATAATTAAGAGAAAGAAAAATTAGCTAAGTCGATGATTTTGTGCTTTAAGGCATATAATACAAGTCCGGCTGTATTTCGACTACCAGTTTTTAGAAGTAAATTATTTCTGTGCCCTTCTACCGTTCTATTACTTAGAAATAATTTCTCTGCAATCTCATTGCTACTAAACTGTTTACAAATTAACTGGAGTACCTCTTTTTCTCTTGCAGTTATATTATCTTCATTTTCAAATGTTACTGGCTGTATTTTTTTCACTAAACCCTTACGCATAATTTCAAGCATCGGCAGTGTAAAATGGAAATCGTTTTTATATACCTCTCTAATAGCTAATTCTACTTCCTCTGGTTCAGCATTTTTTGCTAAATAGCCATTTGCTCCTGCTTGTATCGTAGCAAGAATAAAATTTTCTGCTTCGTGGATAGTTAAAACAATTACCCCTAATTTTGGATATTTCTCTTTTAATATTTTCAATGCATCTAATCCATTCAACTCAGGCATGGAAAGATCAAGCAAAATAATATCTGGTTTTATAACAGCACTTTCGCAAAGTGCAAGCAATTCTTTACCGTTTTCTGCTTCGAAAATTAGCGACATATTTTCGAAAGAACCAACTAGGGCAGCCATCCCTTTTCTAAATAGTTTTTGGTCGTCTGCTATAGCAATATTGATATTCATTTGAGCGTGATTTGAAACCTTGAAATTATAAAATTTGTGCGCTATAAGTGTACAATGTCGTTTTTTTTTTAGATTAGTGAAAATTTAAAATTATGAAACCAATTAACGTTCCCACCATTCCACTCAATGCTGCTATAGCAAGAGTAACCCGTTTCAGAGATCAAATGAAAGGTCAAATTCCGGATACGAACATCCCGAGAGCAATTTTAATTCCCATTAGTGATCTTATGGCGATTGTAGAAAAATATTCATCATTAGATGATGATGGAAATATTACGAACTCGCTTCAGGGTGTAAGGGCTTATTTTGCTGTTAAGCTAACTGACCAACAATTAGATGATGATGTAACTGCACTAATTGTTGCAGTTGATAAGGAAGGAAAAGATCTTATACCCACGTCTGATGAACTACAAGGTGGGGATTCTGAAATCTATGATTTCACCAAACCATGTCCGGATGTTTGTGACCCTGAAAGCCCATTGTTTGTTCCTTAATCAATTATGTTTTTAACCTATATTGTACCCCTTAGTATATTGATACCTATACTATTTGGGGTACTTAATTTTAAGACTGCCAAAGCTGGTCCTAAACTTCTTTTTTATTATTTGGTAGCGTCAGGTTTAATTAATCTTGCAGCAATAATTTTTATTGTGTATAGAATGAAGAATTTGCCTTTACTACATTTATATACTATTGTAGAAGCTATTCTCATTTTAAGCTATTTTCGAACGCTATTTACTGAACCGTTAATTAAAAAAGTACTGCTTTACTTTACCATTCTCTTCCCAATATTGTGCATTATAAATTTCACTTTTATACAGAGCATATATACATTTAATACTTATACCAGACCTTTAGAAGCTATTTTAATAACTTTTTTCTGTTTACTTTATTTATACAAAAGTGGTTTTACAGAAAACTGGATTCAAAAACCCACCAGCTGGTTTAATATTGGTATTTTAGTTTATTTCCCAGTAGTATGTATTATTTTTATCTTGTCTAACTACATTGTATTTGTAACCAAAAACAAGGAAATGAATTTAATAATTTGGTATTTTCATGGTGCCATGTCGATGATTATGTATCTGGCTTGGGGAAGAGGTTTTAGCTTAATCAAAAATGATAGATAACATCTATTTACTCATTTTTTATAGTGTATTGGCCATTTTTATATTGGTTACTTTTTTCTTGGTGTTATATATCAAAAACCAAAATATGGTTTGGCAGCAAAGAAAATTATTCCAAGAAACAGAAATACAACAACAAAAACAACTACTTAGCGCAGTAATCGATTCACAAGAGATTGAGCGGAAAAGAATTGGCGAAGACTTGCACGATGAGGTTGGCGGAACATTATCTGCCATAAAATTGATGCTAAATGCGGCAATGCGGCAATACAGCCAATCCGATCAAGACGTTATTTTACCAGCTAAACAATTGATAGATAAAATGATTGTTGATGTAAGGAACATTGCACACGATCTTTCTCCTCCTGGTTTGGCCATGTTTGGGCTATATACTTCTATCGAAGGATTTGTTTCGCTCATTAACAAAGCAGACGAAATCGAAATTGTACTTTCCAATGAATTAGAAACTGAAGAAAAACTACTTTCTGAAAAGGCAGAATTGGCATTATTTAGGGTAATTACCCAGTTAATAGCAAACACATTAAAACATGCCAAAGCCACTAAAATTGATATTCATTTCAAGCAAAATCAAAATAGGCTTGAAATTACTTATCAAGACAATGGACAAGGTTTTGATATTGCTGTTTTAAATGAGAAAAAGGGTATTGGAATGCAAAATATCATTAGTAGAATACAAATGATCAACGCAACTTATACAATTGCAACCAGTGTAAATAATGGCTTTAAAATTACCATCAACTGCATAGTTGAATAATTACCTTTTTTCCTCTCCTAGCTTCTTATCAACTATAAATGGAGCAAATGGCAATAATGAGGCTAAGAAAATTAAAACTGCCTTACCAAATTTCCATTTGGTTTCCTGCCAAGCCATCACCAAACAAGCTGCATAAAGCACAAAAAGCAAACCATGTGCCCATCCAGTATATTTAACAGCAAGAGGCATATCTGCCCAGTATTTTAGAGGCATTGCAATAAATAGCAATAAAAGATAAGAGATGCCTTCTGCAACGGCTACTTTTCTAAAAAGATTTAATGAGGTCATAATGTTGGCTTTGCAACAAATGTAATTAATGCCATTTGCATAAAAATTGTTGATTTGCTTTTTTACAATTAGCAAACCTTCTAACTCAATTTAAGAAGCAATACGAGCTATACTCTCTTTAATGCGCCACAAGTATTTATTTCTGTAATAAATATCTTTAATAGCCTTTAAAAGCCCGTCATATTCATTTGTAGTACTAACATCAAAAGTTGAAGTTAATGTAGTAAGCTCATTTGCTAAAGATTCCTCAAACGCTGCAATGTCTGTTTTAACTTGGGTTAACTTTGAAGTATCGGGTTCGAACTCTAAATCCATTAAAGCTTCATTTACATCCATCATTTCCATTAAAAAGCTTTGGGGCAAAGCATAATTTTCACCCTCAACCAATTGCCCTTTTAAGTCCAGGATATAATGTAATCTTTTTTGAGGATCTTTTAAAACTTGAAAAGCTTTATTATTGAGTGTTGAGAGCTCTAAAACCTCATCTTGCTTTTCTTGGCTTTCATTGATATAGAAATCTGGATGGTATTGTTTGCTTAGCGCATAAAATTTGGTCTTTATGAGCTGTTGATCAGGATTGAAGCTAACTGGTATACCGTAAAGCTCGAAATAGTTCATCTGTATCACTTTATATTTTAAGCCACAGATGCGTAGATTATATTAAATCTGCGCATCTGTGGCTATTTTTTTATTAGTTTATTTAAAACTATTTCCCAAATAGTTTTAGAATATCATTTCCAAAGGCAAACACCATTAAACTCAATAAAATAACGAAACCAACTACTTGAGCACGTTCCATAAATTTATCACCTAGTGGCTTACCTTTAATCATTTCGATAATTAAAAACACAACGTGACCACCATCTAAAGCTGGAATTGGTAGTAAGTTCATAAAGGCCAATGCCATAGAAATTAATCCAGTTAGGCGCCAGAAATTTTCCCATTCAAAATCACTTCCATAAACCTGGGCAATACCAATTGGACTGCTAATGTTTCTAGCACTTACTTTACCTGTAATCATTTTCCAAATACCCTTACCATTATCAACAAAGGTAGTCCAAGCTTTAGTTGTTCCAACTGAAAACGATTCCATGAAACCATAATTAACATGTGTTTCTGGTAAATTTTTAAGTCCAAATAAAACTCCTATTGTTCCATCAGCTGCAACTTTAGGTTTAAAGTCAATTACTTTACCATCACGCCAAACAGTTAATGTTATTACTTTTCCTTTTGAATTTTCTGCTGTAGTATTTAACTCGTCTCTAAAACGAACTGGTTTACCATTAACAGCAAGAACACTATCACCAGCTTTAATTCCTGCATCAAAGGCTGGAGCAATAGTTTTGGCGGGTTCTGCACTAGTAAACCAACCTTTTATGCGTTGCACTAATGATAATTTCGCTGGAGTGTGGTCAACTACAGCTTTAATTTTCTGCGTTTCAAATCTAGGTGCAACAAACTCTCTAATGCCATATTCACTTATGCTATTTAAAACTGTTTCTGGCACTTTTAAATCTACAGCTTGTCCATTACGAGAAACCGTTAATTTTGGGCTACCCAATAAAACTTTAGAGCTAATTAACTCTTCAAAACGAACAACTCTATGCCCATTTATTGCTAAAATTTTGTCGCCTGTTTTAATGCCTATTTCTCTACCAATTATACCAGGATTAACCCCGTTAACCAATTGATCATTCGGAGTATATGTTTCACCATACTTAAAAGTTAATATCCAAAAAATGAATATGCCTACTGCAATGTTCACAATAATACCGCCTAACATTACAATTAAACGTTGCCAAGCTGGTTTAGATCTAAATTCCCATGGTTCTGCAGGCAAAGCCATTTGTTCGGTATCCATAGACTCATCTATCATACCAGCTATTTTAACATAACCACCTAAAGGCAACCATCCTACTCCGTATTCTGTGTCACCAACTTTAAAACTAAACAGCTTAAAGCCCCAAGCGTCAAAGAAAAGATAAAATTTTTCAACTTTTATTCCGAAAGCACGGGCTGCTAAAAAATGTCCTAATTCGTGTAAAATTACTAGTATCGATAATCCCAGCAAAAGCTGGCCCGCCATAATCAGTCCGTCCATATAATATTATAGTGTTGTTTTATTTTAGATTTATTAAACTTTGTTTTGTTACGAGTTCGCTGGCAAATATACGTGTCTGCTTGTCGGTTTCTAAATAATTATTAAGTGTTGGTTGCCCTATAAAATTAATTTCTTGCATACATTCCTCAATTACGTCACTCATCTGCAAGAAGCCAATTTTATCTTTTAAAAATGCCTCAACAACAATTTCATTTGCTGCATTGATGATACAAGGCATGTTACCACCCTTTTTCATCGCTGTAAAAGCAAGCTCAAGATTACGAAAACTTTTTGTATCTGCTTGCAAAAATGTGAATTCTGGGTGTTTTAAAAAGCTAAACCTTTCAAAATTACTGGTAACTCTCTGAGGGTAAGCCAAAGCATAGTGAATTGGCAACTTCATATCGGGCAAACCCATTTGCGCTTTGATAGAGCCATCGGTAAATTGCACCATAGAATGAATAATAGACTGTGGATGAACCACTACTTCAATCTGCTCGGCTTCTATTCCGAATAACCATTTTGCCTCAATGGCTTCCAATCCCTTATTCATTAGCGATGCTGAATCGATGGTTATCTTAGCTCCCATCACCCAGTTTGGATGCTTTAAGGCCTCTATTTTAGTAACGGTTGATAAAAAGCTCAAATCTTTTCCTCTAAATGGCCCACCAGATGCTGTTAAGAAAATCTTCTCTATTGGGTTATTTTCTTCACCTACCAAGCATTGAAATATGGCAGAATGTTCTGAATCAACTGGTATTATTTTAACACCGTTGTCTTTTGCCAATTGCATCACTAACTCTCCTGCCACCACTAGGGTTTCCTTATTGGCAAGACCGATGTCTTTTTTAGCTTCAATGGCGGCTATAGTAGGCTTTAAACCTACAGAACCCATTATTGCAGTTAGTACCAACTGGGTTTGTGGTAATTGTACCGCAGCAATTAAAGCGTCTTCACCACACAGCACTTTTACATTTGGTAGCGCTTGTTTTACGGTTTGGTAATGATCTTCGCAAGTAATTACCACCATTTCTGGCTTAAATTCTAGAGCTTGCTCAATCAATAACAACGCATTATTTTGTGCCGTTAAAGCATTTATTTTATATAATTCAGGATTTAAACGTACAACCTCTAAAGCTTGTGTCCCGATAGAACCTGTACTACCTAGTATGGATATGTTTTTCAATTAATTGTTGTATTTTAGAAGATTGCTGCATTGTTAAATTGTTATATTGTAACTATATAACGGAAAAAATTATAATGCTAAATCTTTAATTTATCATTTGTAAACTTTATTAATTGGTGTATTTCTTTTGGTAATGTTTCCAAAACACCAAAAATCTTAATATAAACTTCTTCACTTATTAATTTTCTCACTTTTGCCTTTTCATTCCAATCTAAACATTCTTTTACCGAACCAAAACTGTAATAATAAAATTTCACCTTATCCTTTTTATGATATCTACCAAAACCTTCAGCAATATTTGCTGAAGGTTTTGGTATAAGCAGTTATTTGATTTAACTGTAAATAATTCTTTTCCATAGATAGTTGTTTTTCATATGGAAGTTAGAATTTTAAATTTACCTCATCAATAATTCTACAATTTTAACAATCAAACATTTTTAATATCTATACTAACAATTGAACAATCTAACAATTCCACAGCGTTAACAACTAAGCAATATACTTCTCTAAAACTTCTGCTAACTTCCTATCATTACTTAATCTAGGTACTTTGTTTTGTCCACCAAGTTTACCTTCTGCCCTCATGTAATTTACAAATGCATCTTTCTTTAACGAGCGGATAATTAGTTTTTGTAAAATTTTTCCTTCGATAAGATCAAAATAGTAAATATTTTTCTTTTGCAAAGCTAAATCTACCTTTTCGCTAAAGGCTTTCAGGTCTTTTGGTTCATTTGCAAATTCTACAAACCATTCATGATAAGGTAATTCACCAAAGGCTGGATTTACTTGGGGAGCAACAGTAAACTCCGTAATTTCTACCCCTTCTTCATTAGCAACAGCCAAAATTGCTTGCTCAACTTCTTCACCAATCACATGCTCGCCAAAAGCAGATATAAAATGCTTAATGCGCCCAGTAACTAATATTTTGTAAGGGTTTTTAGATACAAACTTAACTGTATCACCAATGCTGTAACCCCATAATCCAGCACTTGTATTCAAAATCAATGCATAATTTTTCTCCAATTCTATTTCTGCTAAACTTAAACGAGTTGGATTTTCATTATAGTATTCTTCTGCAGGAATAAATTCGTAAAAAATACCAGCTTTAGCCAATAAAAGTAAGCTTTTATCTTTTTGTGTATCTTGGTAAGCGATAAAACCTTCTGAAGCTGGATAGGTTTCAATGGCGTCTATTTTCTTTCCAATGCTAGCTTCTATTTTAGCCCTATAAGGTTCGTAATTCACCCCACCATATACAAATAGATTAAAATTCTTAAAAATATCTTTGATTTTTTTTCCTCCAGATTTTTCACTCAACTTGTCGAAATACATTTGTACCCAAGGTGGTATTCCAGAAATCAAGGTCATATCTTTATGCAGCGTTTCCTCAACTATTGCATCTACTTTTTCTTCCCAATCTTCAATGCAGTTGGTCTCATAAGATGGTAATCTGTTTTTTTGCAAATATCCAGGAACTAAGTGTGCTACGATACCCGATAAACGACCAACATTAATTCCATTCTTCATGGTTAAAATTGGACTTCCTTGTAAAAAAATCATTTTACCATTTACAAATTCAGCTTTACCAGTTTCATGAATGTATGTCAAAAGCGCATTTCTAGCAGCTTTAATATGCTCCGGCATTGATTCTTTAGAAATAGGAATATACTTTACCCCAGATGTGGTACCAGATGTTTTAGCAAAATATTTCGGTTTTCCCTTCCACAAAATATCACTTTCACCAGCCACCACTCTATCAATATATGGCCTAAGCGCTTCGTAATCTCTTACAGGTACATTTGCCTTAAAATCCTGATAAGATCTAATCTCTGAAAAGTGATGATCTTTACCAAAAACTGTATGCGAGGCTGATTTTAAAAGCGAATGAAAGGTTTCTTCCTGAGCTTTTAAAGCATTCTGTTTCCATTTTTTAATCCCTTTTACCACTAAGACAGCAAATGGTTTACTTAGTGCCGCTTTTAATCCCATAACTACCCAAACCCTAAAGGGGCTTCTCCTTTCTAATGTTAATATTTAAGCTATTGTTTATCCACATCATTAAACAATGTAAAGACCCTTATTGATTTAAGGATTAAACTATATTGTGTATAATATCTGGATGCTCATCTCCTTTGTATTCATTCATTATTTTCCTGTATGCAACCGCAAAAAAAGCCGTGGTAAAGGGAACAATAACAAATGAACTAAATACAACAACAATTAAAGAAACATATTGATTTATATCATAATCAAAAAAGTAATTAACTAAGCGAAATCCTGTTAAAACTACAATATAAAAGAAGCCAAAAACGATAGCTTGCACCAAAACCAAACCTGCAAGAATAAATAACAATTTAATGAAGTTACCTTTAGTTGTAGCTAAACTTAATTTTATAGATTCAAATGGTGTGCAGTGCTTATCGATAATAAAAAATGGAAAAAATACTATCCTGATGAATGTAAAAAAAATGCTCAACATCCCAATTGCTACCGAAATGTTAATGATTATTTTTGCGCCGGCTCCTCCTCTAAAACTCTCTATCCAACCCTGGTTTACAGCAAATTGTAAAGTAACGTCAAGTATATACAATACGGGCATTAACAATATACCAACAAAGAATATGCTAATCCCAAAATATATGGTTCCTATTAAAAATCTAACTATTTCTAACCTCGTAGGCAGGGTATCTATAATTTTGATATCAATGTCATTTTCATGATCTAGTAACCTGAAGATATATTTAATCATACAGAGTTCTACCACACAATAACTCATAATGAAAATAAGCATCATGATAATTTTAATACCAATATTTAAATCGCCCATAAAAAAGGCCATAAACGTTGATGTTGATGCCGTTATAAAAATCAAAAAGCATAAGGTAGCAATAGAAAAATAGTTATCTCGCGTAACATGCCAAGCTTGCATAATCACATCTTTAACCGCGAAAGTGCTTTCTTTCAAATAATCTATCATGATTGTTTAAATAATACTCTTTTAAAAAAATCTTGTATAAAACCGAAACCATAAGCGGTTAGTTGTATAAAAGATGCAATAACACTCAAAAATGCAATTTTTATTGATTTATTAACCTGCCAAGCATGAAAAAATATCAACACAAAAAACAATAGAAAAAAGAAATTGCAGATATAGCCAAATGGTGGAAAAAACACATTAGACAAAAGTAATACTCCTAAGCCGAGCACAAACATGGCTGGAAAAAAATGGACGGCTTTTAACTCTTTAGGGAAATGTTTGTAAATATTGATGCGAGCCCTACCAAAAAAGTGCAATTGTTTATAAAATTGAGCAAAACTTGTACGTCTTTTATGGTAAACTTTAGCAGCTGGAATTAACCCGATTTTAAATCCATTTTCATGAATTCTTATGCTATATTCGATATCCTCACCCAAGCGGGTTAAAATAAAGCCTCCAACTTTTTCCCAAACTTCTCTAGAAACACCCATATTAAAACTACGGGGATGAAACTGGCCGATGTGCTTTTTATTGCCTCTAATTCCACCTGTTGTAAAAGGCGATGTCATGGCATAACTAATGGCTTTTTGAACTGGGGTAAAGGTTTCATGTGCCGCATCTGGTCCGCCATAAGCATCTAGCTGATGTTCGAAAAGATAGTCTTTAACTGTTTCTAAATAATCTTCTGGGATTAAACAGTCTGAATCGAAAATTACAAAATAATCTCCCTTAGCTCTTTCAAAGCCAAAGTTACGGGCAAAACCCTGACCAGCATTTGGTTTTACAAAATACTTAATATCTAGTCTATCTGCATAAGAGGCAACAATATCAGCTGCATCATTTATCGAACCGTCTTCAATCACCAAAACCTCAAACTGCATATAAGTTTGTTTGGTTAAGGTAGCTAAAAGTTCATCAATTTCTTGAGGACGGTTATAAAGAGGAATGATAATGGAGAAAAACATGTCTTAAGGCTAAAAACCGAAAAGACCAAAGACCAAGCAATTAAGCTTTAGCTTTAGCCTTTAGCTTATATTATTTCTTTTTCTATTAAGTATTGATTTCTTTCTGGCGCATTACGACCTACAAGTTCTGCAATAAATCCTGCTAAAAACATTTGAGAACCTACAATAATTGCAACTAGGGCTAAATAAAACAAAGGTTGTTCTGTAGCATCACGATAAGACAAATTATTCCAAATTAAAATTTTCTTTTCTATCATGATGTAAAGCGCCATAATGATACCAATTATGAAACTTAAAACCCCTAAAGAGCCAAAAAAGTGCATTGGGCGTTTACCAAATTTACCTACAAAGAAGATAGAAAGTAAATCTAAAAAGCCATTGATAAATCTGCTGAAACCAAATTTAGTTGTTCCATATTTCCTAGCTCTATGCTCAACAACCTGTTCTCCAATTTTATTAAAACCAGCCCATTTTGCAATTACAGGAATGTAACGATGCATTTCGCCATAAACTTCAATGGTTTTTACTACATCGCTACGGTAAGCTTTTAAGCCACAATTAAAATCGTTTAATTGAATACCGCTCATTTTGCGTGTAGCTGCGTTAAACAATTTTGTAGGAATAGTTTTAGTAATAGGGTCGTATCTTTTCTTTTTCCAGCCAGAAACAATGTCAAAACCTTCTTCTTTTATTCTACGATATAATTCTGGTATTTCATCAGGGCTATCTTGCAAATCTGCATCCATGGTTATAATCACATCACCTTGTGTAACCTCGAAAGCAACATTTAATGCAGCAGATTTACCATAATTTCTTCTGAACTTGATGGCTTTAATTGTATTGTAGCTCTCTTTTAATTGAGTAATTACAGACCAAGATTTATCTGTACTACCATCATCAACAAGTACAATTTCGTATGAGAAATTATTCTCGCCCATTACTTTATCTATCCAAGAAACCAACTCGGGTAGCGATTCGTCTTCATTATATAGTGGTACTACAACTGATATATCCATTTATTGAGTATAGAGTATTTAGTATCAAGTATCAAGACTTACAGTCTGAACAAAATACGCTTAAAAAACAACGTGCAAATTTCATCAAATAAATTGATAAAACCTGCACGTTCATAAACTTATGTTATTGAGTTTTATTGTGCATCATTAAAATGCACTGGACGATCTTTTTTAATAATTGCAGCAGTAATTAAACTGATTACCAATCCGACAAGGGCATACATAATTGCAGCACCAAAAACAGTAAAAACAATCATGTATTTAGACATCATTTCTATGCCTTTTATTTTATTTTCATCACCCTCTGCTTTAGCAATTGCATTGTCCATAATTTGTGTAATTGCAGCTGGATCAATAAATTGATAATAAATAAACATTAGAATACCTATGAATAAACCAGCATAAGCAGCTACTTTAAAACCTGTAGAAAATGCTCTTCCATAAGTAATAAAACCTCCCAAATCTTGCTTGTGTTTATTTTGGGCATAATAAATAGCAAAAATAAAAGTACCCCAAGCTAGTAAAACTGATAAAACTGTTTGATAAACGGGTACATTTATTGCCTGAGGATCAATTTTTAATATTCTCATCACAACTGTAAGAATCAAAATGTAAATAGCAAAGCTGATAGCTACCTGAAATGCTAATGCATTAGGTTTTTTCTGTTCTTGTAATAATTGTTGTTCCATTTTGTTTGGTTTTAGGTTTATCTATTTTTATTAAAATTAGTAATTAAAGTATATACTGCAACATCAAAACTTTTGTTGTTACTAAATTTAATCAATTCTTGTTGTGTGGCCTCATTTGTATTTGGCTGCAAGAAGAAAGTCATGAAAGGCACAAAAAGCTCTTCCATTTCTTCACTTAAATCTAACAAATCAGCGTTGCTACAAATATCTTCAACACTACTTTCGGCCAATTGTTGATTGCTAATTAGATCTTCATAGATATGAAATTCATCTTGAAATTCATCTTCCTCAACCAATAAAAACTCTTTTAAGAAATCTTCTAAGCCTGGTTTAATTTCTTCATCATGGCATTCATTAATGTATAATAACAAATTCAATAATTCAGTTCCACGATCAATCGTCTCTTCTTCAATATTTTCCCATTCTTTAGATTCTAAATAATCTTCTTCCAGTTTATTTACATCGCTTGTAAAGAAATTAATCATTAACAAATCAAAGAAAACTTCTCTTAGTTCATCAAACTTTGGGTGTTCATCAAAAACTTCATCAAACTCTGCAACTTTCTCTAAAAAATTCATGTCTTTGCCAAAAACTTCAACCAATCTTTGCTCAATAGCAATTGAATCTATATTATTAGCTGCTGCATATTGGTCTAATGCCGCTACCAGCGCTTGTTCTACACTACTGTTCATATTTCTGAAATTGATTATTGTTATACACTAATTCGACTTTCCCTGTTAAGGTTTTACCTAACAAAGGTGAATTTTTAGATTTTGAGGCATTATTACTCACATTATATTCCCATTTCTTAGCAGGATTATAAATCACAAAGTTTGCTATTTCTCCCTTTTTGATGGTAGAAGTCGGCAAGTTTAATATCTTTCTAGGATTTATAGCTAATTTTTCTGCTATCAAATTGGCATCTAATCCAGCTTGCAACAACAATGGTAAAACGGTTTGCAAAGCTATAATTCCATAAGATGCAATTTCGAACTCTACATCCTTAAACTCAATTTCATGTGGACGATGCTGTGAAGAAACCGCATCAATGGTACCATCTTTTAAACCAGCAATTAAAGCTTTGTTATCAGCTTTGCTACGTAATGGAGGTTTAACTTTATAGTTGCTATCAAAATCATTTAAAAGTTCTTCTGTAAACACCAATTGATGAGCGGCAACGTCGCAAGTTATTTTAACACCATCTCTTTTTGCTTTTTTAATTAAAGCTACAGCCCCTGCAGTAGATATATTACTGATGTGAATTGGTGCATCATGATAAGTTGCTAAAAATATATCTCTAGAAATCTGCATTTCTTCGGCTAATGCCGGAATACCCTTCATTCCTAATAAAACATTATTCTTGCTTTCATTAATTTGAGCTTTGCCTGCGATAGATTTATTTTCTGGATAAAGCATTAACAAGCCACCAAAACCTAAACAATATTGTAAAGCTCTACTAACGAAACCATCATCCTGTATCGCTTTGCTCCCATCAGAAAAAGCAACTGCGCCAGCATTTTTCATATCAAAAAGCTCTGCTAATTCTTTTCCTTCTAAATCATGACTTATTGCACCAATTGGAAAGACATCAACAAGGTTATTCTTTGCCCTATTGAGAATGTATTCTACTTCACCTTTGGATTGTACAACAGGTTTAGTAGTAGGTAAAACTGCCAAACCAGTAAATCCTCCTGCTTTTGCAGCCGCAGTTCCTGTTTGGATATCTTCTTTTGTTTCTAAACCTGGATCGCCGATCATGCAGTTTAAATCAAAAAAACCAGGAGAAAGTATAGCGCCATTTGCTTCATATACTTCCTCGCTTTTTGCTGGCGACAAGCTTTTTTCAATGGCAGTAATTTTTCCTTGTTCAATTCTTACATCCCAAGTTTTTTGATTAAACTCGCTATTAGGATCTGCAATTGTAATTCCCTTTACTAAGAGGTTCATGAATTTGTATGTTTATTGATTAGCATATGTTATTTTTTAGTATCAATGAGCTCGCCAGCTCGGTTTTGGATATGATAAAATCGGACCAATAATATTTCAACCGCTATAAAAACTAATGCCAAAATTAGGCAAAGTTTCCATAACTCTGTTCCATTATTTTTTGCGGAAACGGCAGAGGCTATACTATCAGATTTTGGGTCTAAAAATGCAACCTGCTGCTTACCAAATATTTTTTTCAACTCTGATTGGGTGGTATAATGCATATCAGATTCTATTCTATTGTCATTAAAAGCCGCAATCGCTAAGAGTGAATCGCCTTTTTTAACATCATAAAAACCAGCCCTTTTAACTTGGTCGGCAATATATAACAACGTTTTTCCATTGCTTTGACGAATTTCTGGAATAACTTCAAAATTATCTGCTACTAGCTTTAAAGATTGGTTATTTCCTAAGTTGATTTTTTCACTTTCCAATATATTATCCTTCATTGCTGTATAATAAATTGGTTTCTCTTTTGCACTTGCAAAGGCAATTTTATACATTAAAGGCACAAACACCGGATGTTTTGCAAAGTTGCTGTCTTTGTTTTCTAGATTTGTAGCCGACAAATAAACTTGTCCGTTGCCCATAGTATACCTTGCAAAAAACAGTTTATTTGCTGGCAATTGAAGTAGGTTTTCTTTATTACTGTTATTACTTTCTACAAACTCAAAGTAACGACTAACTTGAGGCAAATCTAAATTTTGAGGCAGGGTTTCGAATACGTCTTTAAATAATGGATGTTTAAGCTCTATGCTGCTAACCTTAGTAGGTGTTGTATTTAAACTAGCTAAAGCAGGAAGATTTAATGTCCCTAAAAAAGTAGAATAAACTTGCTTATCTGCATCCAGATCTGGAAAAACAACTACAGAACCTCCATTTGATATATATGATTTCAGTTCTTGAGCTAACCCACTAGAAGGGCTATTCAAACTATTTAAAACGACTAAGCTATTATTTTGCAGGGCAGCATAATTAATGTTAGCCTCTGGCATTTCTGTTAATTTAAAATAGGCATCTGCACCAAATAAAGCTTTGATGTACCTTCCTCCTTGTTGCCCATTAATGCTTAACACCTTTTGTTCTGCGCTAACTTTGAAACTAAAGTTCAGTTCATCATCAAAAGTTAAAGGGAAATCTTTAATGCTCACTACTCCTTTTTGCCAGCCTAAACCTAATCCACTATAAGAAAGTGTGTCGGCAGCTGTTTTACCTGCTAAAATATTTAAACTGCTAATTGCTTTTTGCTGCTTATTGATATTTAATTTTACTGAAATGTTTTTTGCATCTTCATCTCCATAATTACGCAATTGTATAACTAATTTCTCTGTTGCATTAGCCTGATGTACGGGTGACAACAACCAAATACTATCTACAGCTACATTGGGTAAATCATTTGCATTTAATTTTACAAGGGAAACGTTTGTATTTGCATCGGTTTTAATTAACTCCTCTCCGGCAAATCCTTTTTGAAAATCAGAAATTACGTAAACAAAGCGATTGCTTGTACCATTAAATACACTTTGCTGCCGGTTAATTACCTGTTGTAATTTTCTACTAGCTGAGGAAATTTTAACTTCATCAACTGCTTGTATAAATTCATCAGCATTTAACAATCGTTGATGCTTTCCTTCAAAATCATTGGTTAGCAACTGGAACCTATCGTTTATCTGAAAAGCTTTAACAACTTCCTTTGCTTTGCGTTTGGCTTCATCTAATAAATTCCCTTCCTTATTTACAGCTTCCATACTGTAAGAGTTATCAATATAAATACTAACAACATTCCCTTTGTTTTGATCTATCTTACCTCCTAATGGCAAAAAAGGACGAGCAAAAGCCAGTACTAAGAATAATATGGCTAAAATTCGACTAAGTAAAATGAGTATGTTTTTAAGTTTTTCTTGAGATGAAGTTTGCTCTTTAATCTCCTTTAAAAAGGCAACATTACTGAAATAAACCTTTTTAAATTTCCGAAAATTGAATAAATGGATAATGATCGGGATCACGACCGCGAAAAGTGCAAAAAGAAAGCCCGGGTAAAGGAAATTCATTAAAAATCAAAGATAGAAAAATAATGGTATTTAGCGAATTGGTAATTGAAAACTTACTGGATTAACTCTTTTTCTAGTGCCACTTCAACCTTTAATTAAAGTTTAGTAGAAAATCAAAAATACGCAGGCCGATTAATTAATAATTAAAATTTAATCTCTATTGGAGTATACTCCTTTTAAGAATAAACAGCTCTTCTAAAACATAAAAGACTTATTTTCAACTAATTAATAAAGTCATGGAAAGGTAATCAAACACCTAATAAAGCAGAAAGTTTACAACTATTGAGTATATTTGTACTAATAATTAATATTTTTAACCATAACTATTAAGCCTATACAAGAACTCATACTATAAGATTATTGTGAACGAGATACCGAAAAAACTATGAGAAAATACATTTTAGGAATAACTGGATTACTATCCATTGCTTTTTGTTTAACTATTACTAGTTTTAAATCAACAAACAAAAACATAAACCCCACTACAACTGTCATTTCAACGGACAGTATTTATATTAACCATATAAATGCGTTGTATGCTACTGCCCATTTAAAAGAAGCGGGATTGAGCTTTTCTGTGTTCGAAAAAGCAGTTACTGGTTTTTATAATTTAAAAAAATCTGGCCAACTTTCAAATAAGTCAGTTTTAACTATTGCTGACTTTGATCAGTTAAGTACTAAAAAGAGATTATATATTATCGATTTGGATAAAAAAGCAATCTTACTAAATACTTGGGTTGCCCACGGACAAAAAAGCGGTAATGATGACGCCATTAATTTTTCAAATAAAAACGATTCTTTCACCAGTAGTTTAGGTTTTTATGTAACTGGAGAAGTTTACAGAGGCATGCACGGCAGATCGCTTAAACTAGACGGAATGGATTTAGGCTTTAATGACAATGCTAGAAGCCGTTCTATTGTTGTTCATGGTGCCCCTTATGTTAGCGCTGGTACAATTAATGCGCTGGGTAGATTGGGTAGAAGTCAGGGTTGCCCTGCAGTTGCTCCAGAAGTAGCAGATGAAGTAATTAATACCATTGGCGATAAAACAGTATTATTCATCAATAAAAGCGTCGGCAACTACTCGTCTAAATATTTAGATGAAACATTAGCTGCAAATTTTGCTTTAGATACAGCAGCAACACATTTAATGGACTAGTATATTAATTAGCAGCGTCTGTAAAATAAATTAATCATATAGGCACATAGATTTAACAAGCGTATTGTTTTCTATGTGCCTATAGTTTTATGCTAGCCTTTGTAAGTAAGTGAATAATACAATATCCAACCCGTAAACATCTTTTCTAAATTGCAGTTTACCATTTTCATCTGCCCAACATGTAAAGTAGGTTAAATACACAGGAACTTGTTTTGGTAAACCAATATCTGTAGCAACTGGATCGGCACTTTGCATGCCTGCCTTTATTTTATCATATTTAGCACCTTGACCAAACAAGACTTCTGCCAATTCAAGCGGTTTTTCTAAACGCACACAGCCATGGCTTACCGCTCTCATTGTATATTTAAAGGGCTCTTGAGCTGGGGTATCATGTAAATAAACACTACTTTCATTATTAAATAAAAACTTAATTTTACCCAAAGAGTTGTCATCCCCCGGCCTTTGTTTAAAGGCATATTTTTTGCCAGCATCACCAGCAGACCAATCAATGGTTTCTGGATCTTCGATTATTTGTCCATTTTCAAAAACATCAATGTTATTATTTGCTAAATAGTATGGATCTTTTGCTGCTAATTTTGAAATCTCATTAGTTGCAATGCTTTCGGGTATATTCCAAACTGGATTTACCTGTACACTATGAATCATGCTTTTTAATTGAGGTGTTTCTCTATTAAAGGGCCTGTCTTTTTTAAGGTCATTCTCATCGTACTCCACTAAATTATCTAAGTTATTTTTATTTCTACCCTCTCCTACACAAACTTTCATGTTCAAGATCGACTTTCCATTCTCCATTACATCCAACTTAAAATCAGGGATATTCACCCACACGTATTTATCTTCAGTTGGTAAATTCTTCCATCTTAAACGCTCTAGGTTTACTTTTAAAACTCTTTCTGTTTCTTCCTGACTTATACCAGGTAGTGTAACTCTATCTTGCAGGGCTTTTTGTAAGGCTACATATTGTTTCTCCTGAGGCTGAATACTATCTAAAAAGCTCTTAATATCCTTTGTTTGAAAAACCTGTAAAAAACTAACACTATCAGGTCGTTTTGTTGCTGTATAATATTGCGCATAAATCTTTCTAGGACTGATTATACCAAATTGCAAAGCATTACTATAATTTGTAAGGGAATTGGCTGCAGAAAGCTCTAAATCAATTAACACTTGATAAGCTTCATCAAGTGTTTTAATTTCTTTTTTATTATACGTTTTTTCAATTAGGTCGTTTAGTTCACTTGTTTTAAATATTGACGGATCTAAACCATGAACAGAAGAGTTGTTAAGTACGGCAACTGCGTCCTTAAGTTTGTCGTCCGTTAAATTTTTCATTAATAGTACAGGCTCAAAATCAGTTGATTCGTAAAGCGCTCTTAAGAATTTAGGGTTTCTATATTTACTCTCCTGTTTGTTAAAAGTCTCTTTGAATTTTTCAATAAAAGTTTCGGTTTCTATATCTTTAAAGATCTTATTTCTGGTCTCTTTAAAAACTATTTTACCGATGTCTGAATGACTTTTTTTACACGATTGGAAGGTAAATAAGAACAATACGCCAAGTATAAAAAGTTTTTGGGCTATAAATTTTGGATGGGTTTTTATTATCATATAGACTTAATCAAATTAAGTCCTTTTTTGTTTGAATTATTGCATATATTTTTTGATGGCATCCCAAAGAATTGCATCATACTCATAAACATCAGGCCTAAATTGTACTTTTCCATTTTCTGCCCAAGCTGTATAGTAGCCAATTACAACCGCCACATTTTTCCTGGTCGAAAACCAAGAAGGTTTCAATTGAAAAGCCTTATTGGGATCTGATCTTCTAGCCAATATTTTTTGGTATTGCTTGTTTTTATTCGTATCAACTGGTGGCAAATTAACCTCCATACGCAATTGATCATACTGGTATTTGTCTTTAACCATTAACCTTGCAAACTTTAATGGATCTTGAATACGTACACAGCCATGGCTTATTGCTCTATTAGCCAATTTAAATCCATACTTGTTATTTGTATCATGTAAATAAATACTAGAACTATTATCAAATATAAACTTGAATTTACCTAAAGCATTTCCTTCTCCAGAGCCTTGCTTAAATGTAAACGGTAATTTGTCTCTCGAATACCTACTCCATCGTATAGTATCTGGTTCATAAATTTGCTTGCCCCTGTAATAAACTTTAATATTACTATTCGACAAGTAGTAAGGATCTTTTCTGGCCATCCAATAAATTTCACTTTGTGCAATACTTACCGGAATATTCCATATTGGATTTACTTGTATTGAATTAAAAACACTCACCAATTGAGGGGTCTCGTGATTTTTTGGCTTGTCATCTAAATTTCCAGTTTTTAAGAAAAGCTTCATTCTCTCTCGATATGTCGACTCCCTCTTTCCACCAACACAAACATTCATATGCGCTAGTGTATCTTCTTTATTAAACCAGGTTAGTGAGAAATCTGGAATATTAACCATAACAGCTTCATCAGTTTTTATTGGCAGTTTCCAACGTAAACGCTCCATATTAAGTTTGATGATTTGAATCGCTTGATCATTTTCATTTTTAATACTATCTCTATAAAAGGCCAACATCGCTTTCAGATCTACGTAACTTTTAGCTGTGGGTTGGGCATTTTTCAAAGAAGACACGATATCTGAAGTATTTAAAAGTGAATCCATTCTTAAACTATCAGGACGAAGCACATGGATATAATATCGATTGTATATTTTACGCGGGTTGATACTACCGTATTTAATGAAACTAACATATCTTAACAATGCATCTGCCGTTTTAATTTCTAATTCAGCAATTAATGGATAAACCTCATCAATGTTTTTAAACTTGTTCGCATCTAAAACTGCTAAAAGCTCCTTCAATTCATTAATCTTAAATGTTTCGGGCTTAAAGCCATCAGCTTTACTTCTTTCAATGTAGTTTTTTAAAGTATCCAATCCACCATTGGTATAAAACTTAGTAATTAGCAATGGATTATTTTGATGGGCTAAATAAAATGCCTTTGTAGTTTTCGGATTGGATAGCGAACTACCCAATTCGTCCAACTTTTTACTGAAAATGGGATTGTAAAATGCGGTATCGAATTTATTATATAGCTTATTATCGAAATGCTTTGTCAATAGGATAGCTATTTCTGGCTTAGCTTTAAACCATCCACAAGAACTTAGAAACAAACATAGCAGGGCAAAAAGGAACGTTTTCTTCAATTTAGTATTGATATTTTGTAAGCTAATCTTATGATTAACTATGAATATACTTCAAATTAAATGCCATATTCTTTTGATTTTAAATTTACAAAGCTATATTTGCATTATCTTCTCAATAAAATTACGGAAAGACAAGCAATATAATGATCCAAGTTTTAAACCATCACGTACATTTACATCATCGCCATTGTGGCGATAGATAGTAGTATGTTTTGTACGCAAAACGGTTTTTAAACAGATTCAATATTTCTTATTCCTAATTTTATAACAAGTGAAAACACTTAAAATCGCTATCCAAAAATCGGGTAGGTTAAACGAAAAATCAGTAGAAATTCTTAAAAATTGTGGTCTTTCTTTCGAAAACTACAAAAGTTCATTAATAGCAACAGTTGCTAATTTCCCTCTAGAAATTCTTTTTTTAAGAGATGATGATATTCCAGAATATGTTCAAGATGGCATTGCCGATTTGGGTATTGTTGGCGAAAATGTAATCATCGAAGCGGGTGCTGATGTATCTTATTTACAGCCCTTAGGTTTTGGCAAATGCACCTTAAAAATTGCCGTTCAAAGCACTAGTAATATTACCGAACTTTCGCAATTAAACGGTAAAGCAATCGCTACTTCTTATCCAGTTATTTTACAAAAATATCTTTCAGAAAACAATGTCGATGCACAGATTAGAAACATCTCTGGATCTGTAGAAATTGGTCCAGGTTTAGGCTTAAGTGATGCCATTTTCGATATCGTTTCTACAGGCGGAACTTTAAAAAGTAATGGCCTTAAAGCATTCAAAAATGTAATGGATTCTCAAGCCATGTTAATTGCTAGCAAGGGTATGGAATTGAATCCTGAAGTACTAGAATTGCTGCAAAGAATTCAATCTGTACTGAGAGCAAAAGCCACAAAATATGTAGTGCTAAATGTGGCAAAAGAAAATCTACAAGCTGTGGTAGATTTATTACCTGGTGTAAAAAGTCCTACTGTAGTTCCGTTGTTCGAAGAAGGTTGGGTTGCCGTACATTCGGTAATTGCGGAAGAAGATTTTTGGGAAAAAATCAACGGCCTAAAATTAGCAGGGGCTGAAGGAATTGTAGTGATGCCAATTGAAAAAATCATTACTTAAAATAATCAAAAATAGATTTAAACGCTATATTTTATATTAACTAATAGTTAAATTAAAAACATAACATATTGAAACTCTATAATTATAAAGATTTAACTGAACAAAAAATTGAAGAATTGTGTTCTCGTAAAGCAGAAGATGATAATTTAATCTTTTCTAGGGTAGAAAACATCGTAAATTCAGTAAAAACTGATGGCGATGTAGCACTCCTCTCCTACGCTGAACAATTTGATAAAGTTAAGTTATCTTCATTATTTATTGGTAAAGAAGAGTTAGCAACGTTAGCTAAACAAATTCCATCGGCAGTAAAAAGTGCCATTGATGTTGCCTACCAAAACATCTATAAATTTCACGAGGCCCAACTCAAAACTGAAGCTAAAATTGAAACAATGCCAGGCGTAACTTGCTGGCGAGAAGCTAGAGCAGTTGAAAAAGTTGGCTTGTATATTCCAGGTGGAACAGCTGTTTTACCGAGTACTTTTTTGATGCTTGGCATACCTGCAAAAATTGCTGGCTGCAAAGAAATTGTAGTGTGTTCTCCTCCACAAAGTGATGGTAAAATCAACACCTACATTGCCTACGTTTCAACCTTGTTAAACATGGAAAAAGTTTACTTAGTTGGTGGTGCGCAAGCTGTAGGAGCAATGGCTTTTGGAACTGAAACAATTCCTAAAGTTCATAAGATTTTTGGCCCTGGAAATCGCTACGTAACTGAGGCAAAAAAGTTAGTACAAAACACAGTTGCAATTGATATGCCTGCCGGCCCATCTGAGGTTTTAGTGATTGCAGATGAAACTGCTAACCCATCATTTGTTGCAGCAGATTTACTAGCACAGGCCGAACACGGAATTGATAGTCAAGCGATATTAGTTGCTACTTCAAAACAGATGATAGATGATGTAATTTTAGCTATTGAAAAACAGTTAATTGATTTACCGAGAAAAGATATTGCAGCCAAGGCAATTGAGAATTCTTACATCATTTATGCAGAAAATCTAAATGAGGCCATGGACTTTAGTAATGCCTATGCTCCAGAGCATTTAATTTTAGCAACAGCAAATTTTGAAACTCTTATCCCATCAATTATCAATGCGGGCTCTGTATTCTTGGGCAACCTAACACCGGAAAGCGCAGGAGATTATGCATCAGGCACGAACCACACTTTGCCTACAAGCGGTTTTGCAAGAGCATTTTCAGGAGTTTCAGTAGATACTTTCCTAAAGAAAATCACTTTTCAGCATCTTACAGCTAAGGGTTTACAAAATATAGGTCATACTGTGGAAGTTTTAGCGGAAGCCGAAGGACTGCAGGCACATAAGAATGCAATAACAATAAGACTTAAAGAATGTTAAAATAAACACATAGAAACATAGAAAACATAGCTTAAATAAAAGTCTATGTCACCTCTGTGCCTATATGGTAAGCTGACAAAAAATGGATATTAAAGAATTACAAAGAGAAAATATAAAAACACTTAAGCCATACTCTACCGCTAGAGATGAGTTTAAAGGGAAAGCAAGTGTCTTTTTAGATGCAAATGAAAATAGTTATGGTTCACCATTACCAGCAAACTACAACCGTTACCCAGATCCTTTACAGTTAGACCTGAAGGATGCAATTAGCAAAATAAAAGGTGTTCCGATAGAAAACACATTTTTAGGAAATGGTAGCGATGAGGCAATTGACTTATTATTTAGAGCATTTTGCAACCCTGGGAAAGACAACGTAATCATTCTTCCTCCTACTTATGGAATGTATGAAGTATCAGCAAACATCAATGATATTGAGATTAGAAAGGTTAACTTATTGCCTAACTTCCAGTTAGATTTAGAAAAAATTGCTGAAGCAATTGATGCAAACACTAAGTTGATTTTTATTTGTTCGCCAAACAATCCCACCGGCAACTCTATCAACAGAACGGATATAGAAACAATTTTAGCCAATTTTAAAGGTCTAGTAGTAATTGACGAAGCTTATATCAATTTTGCTAAACAGAAGACTTTTATTCAAGAATTAACTGAGTATTCGAATTTGGTTATCCTTCAAACATTTTCTAAAGCTTGGGGTTTAGCGGCGTTGCGATTGGGAATGGCTTTTTCATCAACACCTGTGATAGATATTCTGAATAAAGTTAAACCACCTTATAACATCAATCAGGCAACACAAGATTTGGCTTTAGCGGCTTTAGAAAACATCCAACAGGTAAATGAATGGATTAAAATCACTGTTTCAGAAAGAGACAGGTTAAGTACGGAACTGGCTAAAATTCCGTTAGTTAAAAAAGTTTATCCATCAGACGCTAACTTTATCTTAGCAGAAGTAAACGACGCCTTAGGAACTTACAATCTATTGGTAGATAAAGGCATAATTGTTCGCGACCGTTCAAAAGTATCGCTTTGCGAAGGTTGTTTAAGAATTACAGTGGGTACTGTTGAAGAAAATAATCAGTTAATTAGCATTTTAGGAAAGATATAATGAAAAAAGTATTGTTTATAGACCGTGATGGCACATTAAACATCGAACCAGATGATGAACAAGTAGACAGTTTTGCAAAACTGAAATTTTACCCAAGGTCATTATATTATCTTTCTAAAATTGCAACAGAGTTGGATTTTGAATTGGTAATGGTAACCAATCAAGATGGATTGGGAACTCCTTCAAACCCTGAAGAGAACTTTTGGCCCATACACAATTTTATGCTAGATACTTTTGCTGGTGAAGGTGTGGTTTTTAGTGAGATTGTGATTGATAGAACTTTTGCCAAAGACAATGCCCCAACACGTAAACCTCAAACCGGCTTATTAACGCATTATTTTGGTGAAGGTTATGATTTGAAAAACTCATTTGTAATTGGCGACCGTTTAAACGATGTTATTTTAGCAAAAAACTTAGGTGCAAAAGCTATTTTCTTACGTCAGAATGATGCTTTAGGTTCTACAGAAGCATTGGATAAATACGAAACGCTATCTGACGTAATAGCTTTAGAAACTCAGAAATGGGAAGACATTTATACCTTTTTAAGAGCAGGTGCTAGAAAAGTTCATCACGTTCGTAAAACAAATGAAACAGATATTACAATTGGTTTAGATTTAGATGGAACAGGAAAAGCGACTATTAAAACTGGTTTAAACTTCTTCGACCATATGTTAGACCAAATTGCCAGACATGGTAGTATGAATTTAGAGGTAATTGCAAATGGCGATTTACATATAGATGAGCACCATACCATTGAAGATACTGGAATTGCATTGGGAGAGGCATTTGCACAAGCTTTAGGCAATAAATTAGGTATAGAAAGGTATGGTTTTTGTTTACCAATGGATGATTGCTTAGCACAAGTAGCAATTGATTTTGGTGGTAGAAACTGGATAGTATGGGATGCGGAATTTAAACGTGAAAAAGTTGGTGATGTACCTACCGAAATGTTCTTCCACTTCTTTAAATCTTTCAGTGATGCTGCTAAATGCAACTTAAATATAAAAGCAGAGGGTGAAAACGAGCACCACAAAATTGAAGCTATCTTTAAAGCTTTTGCAAAAGCAATTAAAATGGCAGTGAAAAGAGATGCAGAGAAGATGGTTTTACCGAGTACTAAAGGGGTGTTGTAAATGAGTAATGAACAAGGATTAAAGAGCAAAGATTAGCTCAATATCTTTTATCCTTGTTCATTATTCTTTAATCTAAAATAAATGATTGGAATAGTTAACTATGGAGCGGGAAACATTTTTTCCTTAACCGCAGCTTTAGAAAGGCAAAACATTGCTTACGGAATGGTAAATACAGAGGCTGATTTAGAAAAATACAGTCATATCATTATTCCAGGGGTTGGTCATGCAGGTGCAGCAATGAAAAAACTAGAGCAAACTGGTTTAGTGGATGCTATTAAAGCATTAAAAAAACCAGTACTTGGAATCTGTGTGGGTATGCAACTTATCACCAAACATTCTGAAGAAGGAGATGCTAATCTTTTGAATATCATTCCTTTAAACACAAAACTTTTTAACAAAGATTTAGGCATTAAAATCCCCCATATGGGATGGAATAATGTTGATTTTAAAAACAATCCTTTATTTCAAACTGTTCCATTCGATACACAGTTCTATTTTGTGCATTCTTATTTTATAGAATATAACCCTACATTTGATATCGCATCTGTTAATTATGGAAACAAATTTTCGGCAGCTATACAAAAAGATAACTTTTATGGCGTTCAATTTCACCCAGAAAAATCAGGTGAAGCAGGAGAACGCTTATTGAAAAACTTCTCAAACCTTAGTTTATAAAATGTACATTATACCAGCAATAGATATTTTAGATGGCAAAGTTGTCCGCTTACGTGAAGGCGACTATAACCAGAAAACAGAATATGATGTTTCAATTGAAGAAATGATCGAACGTTACCGTTCTAATGGAACCGATTTTATACATATTATAGATTTAAATGGCGCCAAAGGTGATTTTACTAATCAAAAAACCTTATTTGACATTATTAAAAAAACCGATATGCGGGTTCAATATGGTGGTGGGATAAGAACTATTGACCAAGTAAACAACCTTCTTGATTCAGGCATTCATCGGGTAATAGTAGGCACACAGGCTATAAGCAATCCTGATTTTTTACCAGAACTAAGCAAAGCATTTGTTAAAAAAGATGGCTATGCAAACAGAATTGTAATTGCAATTGATGTTTTAGACGAGGTAATTAAATATTCAGGTTGGATGGAAAGTTCTCCAATTAAGTTAATGGACTATGTTGATAAATGCCTTGCTTTAGGTTTTTTCCGCTTTTTGTGTACAGACATTAATAAAGACGGGAAATTAGGTGGTGCTGCTGTAGATTTATATAAGAAACTATTAGACCATTCGCCATTTATCAAGCTAATCGCATCTGGCGGAGTAAGCTCTATGGAAGACATTTACGAATTGGCCAAATACGACATTAGAAGTGTGGTAGTAGGTAAAGCAATTTATGAAAACCGAATTTCTATTGAAGAAATTAAGGAATGGAACTTGAAGGCGTTGAGTTCGATTTAAACCCATAAACATTTTGTCATTCTGACGAAGGAAGAATCTCTAAATGAGATGCTTCGTAAACTCAGCATGACAAACGCAAAAATATGCTGAGTAAAAGAATAATCCCTTGTCTTGATGTTAAAGATGGTCGCACTGTAAAAGGTATCAACTTTGTTGATTTACGTGACGCTGGCGATCCAGTTGAATTGGCTGCGCAATACGCCCAACAAGGTGCAGATGAACTAGTGTTTTTAGACATCACTGCTACCCATGAACGTCGTAAAACGATGATTGAAATGGTAAAATCTGTTGCTAGACAACTGAATATACCTTTTACTATTGGTGGTGGAATTAGCGAAATTGCTGATGCTGAAGCACTATTAAATGCTGGTGCAGATAAAATAAGCATCAACTCCGCAGCGGTTAAAAACCCCAAATTAATTGAAGATCTAGCCAAAAATTTTGGAGTTCAATTTGTGGTTTTAGCGGTAGACACTAAACATATTGATGGTAAAAATATAGTCCACTTAAATGGAGGAAGATTAATTACCGAATTAGAAACCGAAGCTTGGATTAAAAGAGCAGAAGATTTAGGTGCTGGAGAAATTTTGTTAACCTCTATGGATCATGATGGCACTAAAGCTGGGTTTGACTGTAATTTGTTAGGCAAAATAAATAAGATGATTAACATTCCAATCATCGCATCTGGCGGAGCCGGGAAAACTGAACATTTTACAGAAGTTTTTCAAAAAGCTCGTGTTGATGCTGCATTAGCTGCATCTGTATTTCATTACGGCGAGATCTTAATACCAGATTTAAAACAAGAATTGAGAAGAAACGGAATTCCTGTTAGGATTTAAACCCCTAAATCCCCTAAAGGGGACTTTAGTTAATGAATAAAATTAAATGAGTGATAATAAAATAGATCTAGGCCAGATAGACTTTGGCAAAACTCCCCCTTCAGGGGGTTGGGGGGTCCCTGTAGTGATACAAGATGAACAGACTTTAGAAGTTTTAATGTTAGGCTACATGAATGCCGAAGCATTTGAAAAAACGCAGGCTGAAGGTAAAGTAACTTTCTTTTCTCGCTCTAAAAACCGTTTATGGACTAAAGGTGAAGAAAGTGGTAATTTCCTTTTCGTGAAATCTATTCATATCGATTGCGATAATGACACCATACTCATTAAAGCAAATCCTGTTGGTCCAACCTGCCATACTGGAAGCAGAAGCTGTTTTAAAACAGATTATAACCAGAACTTTATTTTTGAGCTAGAAAACATCATCAATGACAGGTATAATAATCCTGTAGAAGGATCATATATCAATAAAATGCGCAATAAAGGTTTAAATAAAATTGCCCAAAAAGTAGGTGAAGAAGGCGTTGAAACTGTAATTGCTGCATTAGCAGAAACTGAAGAAGATTTAATTGGCGAAGCATCTGATCTTCTTTTTCATTTAATGTTCTTATTAAAAGAAAAAGGATTATCTATTCAAGATATTGCTAAGAAATTAGAAAGTAGACATAAGTAAGTTACAAGTTAAGGGTTACATGTTGTGGGGCAAATCACTCAACCGCCTTGATCTGTAACTCATAACACACAACCCATAACTCAATTATGCTCAAACACCTACACACGTTTTCTGGTCACCAAAACCCTGTTTATGCCTTAGCTAACGCTGATGAAAATGATGTTTTCTTTAGTGCTGGAAATGATAAAGGAATTGTGGAATGGTCATTAGAAACAATGGCATTTGTGAAGGTAAAAACGCCTGTACAAAGTTCTGTTTATAGTCTGGTTAATTACGATAATTTACTGTTTATTGGAGAAAGAAGTGGTGCATTTAGCGTTTATGACTTAACTAAACTAGAAATCATTGCTAGAATTAATGCGCATCCAAAACCAATATTTGATATCCAAGTAGTAAAAAGTAAAAACGAATTGTTAACCACAGGTGAAGATGGCGCTGTTGCAGTTTGGTCACTAAATGATTTCTCAGAAATATATCGTTTTCAAGTGACTTATGACACAGTTAGATGCATTGCAATTTCTCCGGATGAAACGGAAATTGCTTTTGGCTGTAAAGACCATTTAATTCGGATTTATAATTTATCTGATTACAGCTTAAAACAAACGTTGGAAGGTCATTCATTGCCAGTTACTTCTTTGGCTTATCATCCTACTGGAAAATATTTAATTTCTGGAAGCCGAGATGCTCAGTTAAAAATATGGAACTTGCCTAATTATGAATTGGCGCAGACCATTCCTGCACATATGTTTACCATCTACAATATTGCCTTTCATCCTACCTTACCTTATTTTGCAACGAGTAGTCAGGATAAAAGCATTAAACTTTGGGATGCAGAAAACTTTAAACTCTATAAAATTTTAAACCTAGAAAAAGCTGGGATTGGACATACACACTCTATCAATAAAATTATCTGGTCTAATGATGGAAAATATTTAATTTCTACAGGAGACGATAGGAAAGTTATAGTTTGGGAAATGGAATAATTATATTTTATTTCAATTTTAATGAATTAATATATCTTAGCCTCATGGATACACCAACGAAATTACCAGTATTAGATGCAGCACAAATCAGAGTTTTAGGTGCTTTGATGGAAAAATGCAAAACTACACCAGACTATTATCCAATGACAATGAATGGATTAACTGCTGCGTGTAATCAAAAAACATCTCGTAAGCCTGTTGTACAATACGATGATTCCACAGTAATCAGTGCATTGAATTCATTAAAAATTGCTGGATTAATTTCTACTGCAACTGGTGGTTCTATCAGAAACATTAAATACAAACATAATTTCGCCATTGTTTTCCCTGTTTTGCCTGCAGAAGTAGCTGTAATGTGTTTACTATTTTTACGCGGGCCACAAACTCCGGGCGAAATCAATACCAATTCTGGAAGATTATATGAGTTTGAAACCTTAGAAGAAGTTCAACAAGTATTAGAGAAATTAGCATCAGAAGAGCCTGCTTATATTAAACAATTACCTCGTAAACCTGGGCAAAAAGAACAACGTTATATGCATCTCTTTTCAGGAGACGTAGAGACAGTTGAAGAAGAATATATTGCTGACGAAAGTCCGAAAAACAATAGTGAACTAGAAGCTCGTTTAACAAAAGTTGAGGAAGAATTAGCAGAGCTTAAAACCAATTTCGATAAACTGATGAAAGAGTTAATGGGGTAGTTTACCGCATTAGAGATAAAGTAAATTAGTCAATAAGCTATTCATAAAGTCCCTCTTTTACTCCTTTTTCAAAAATGTTTAACCTTATATTTTCTTAAATCTTATATGGTTCATTACTTAATATTTACCATATAAGAATATATAAGTTTCATATAAGCTACCATTTAATAAATCTCTTCATAAAATTCATTTACATAAGTCTTTTGCCCTTCAGTATAAATATGAGAACAGTTAAAATTTATCATTAAACCAATCGGTAATTTTAATAACTTCATATAAGTCATTAGTTGTGCAATGTGAATCGGGAGTATTTTTTCAACTGATTTAAATTCTACTACTAAAGAATTCTCAATTAACAAATCACATCTTAATTCTACATCAATATTTATTCCTTTATAGTTTACAGGTATATAAAATTCAGATTTGAAATTGATATACCTCAATTGTAATTCGTGAATCATACACCTATGATAAACACTTTCTAATAGACCTGGACCTAGGGCTTTGTGTATTTCAATGGCAGCTCCATTTACTTTATAAATTAAATCTGTAAGGTAAGCTTTTGTCAATTCCATATGCTTTTTTTAAACAATATAGAAAGATAAAATTGCACTCAGTGAGTGCTCAGACTTATATTTTATTAAATTAACTACGTAATTAATTTAATATCTTTAAACAAAAATTCTTTAATCTTTGGTTTACTATACTCGATATTAACTCACATATTTTAAGATAAAAATGATTACTCTTATATTACCTCAAATGTCTTATATGGTTATGTTACTAAAAGAATCTTTTTATAATCCTTAATTTATGCGTGTATTTCCCTAACTCTACGTTATAAATACCTTGATCGTCTATTGGGTCGATACGAACCTTACCTGCCGAATGGATTATTTTATCATTACTCAACATTAAACCTACGTGAGTTATTTTTCCATCTTCATTGTCAAAAAAAGCTAAATCGCCTAGTTGAGCTGAAGCTAAAAAATCAACAATTTCTCCTTGTTCGGCTTGTTGAGAAGCATCACGTTTAAGCTGAATTCCATTTAACCTATAAACTGTTTGTACAAAACCAGAGCAATCTATACCGAAAAGAGTTCTTCCGCCCCACAGATATGGGGTATTTTCGAAAAATTTTGCTGTCTGCTCAGCATTTAATTTAAAATTGTCTTTGCTTGGAGTAAAAGCTTCTGAGGTAACTTCAAATTTCTCATCGCCTAAAGCGCAAAAACCATTTTCAAAATAAGGTAAAATACTCCCCGGACTTAAATAATATTTTGTACCATTGTTAGCAATTAACGTATTGTCTAATTGTAAAGGAGTTAAATAAGTATAAGCTTTTTCATCACGAAATTGCAGGTCAGAAATTTTCTGAAGTTGCTTATAATCCATCCAACCTTCATAATTATCATGAAGAGTCTTGATCAGACACCATTTTTCAGTTTTTTCTAAAACTTCAATCCTATCTCCAAATAACAGTTGGGAAACTATTTCACTTCTATCAGAAGGTTCTTTTCTTATTGGTGCAACTGCAACTCTGCAAACGTGGTAACTGTCCATATTTTAAATGTATGTGTAAAAATAGTGATTCAGGACACAACACAAACATATAAGCTCAAAATTTGTTATATTTATATAAACACCTAAATGCTTATATCATGGACTTTAAAAAAATATTAATTGCTGTTGATAACAGTACATGTTCAGAAAAAGCAGCTAAAACTGGCTACGAAATGGCAACCAAATTTGGTTCTGAAGTAGCACTTCTAAATATTATTGAACCTGCTCCAGCAACTGTAAATCCAGATTTTACACTGGCACCTGTATTTATGGAAATGTATGACAATAGTGAAGAAAATAGTCAGCTATTATTGCAGCAGATTGCCAATAATTTTGGAAATGGAATTCCAACCACTTATTTAACAAGTTTAGATACAGCAACCCACGGCATTATTCAGCAAGCAGAAGAATGGGGTGCAGAATTAATAGTAATAGGAACTCACGGCAGAACTGGCCTTTATCATTTTTTAATGGGAAGTGTAGCTGAACATGTAGCAAGAAAATCTGCCTGTCCTGTTTTGATTGTGCCTAATAGGGATTAGTCAGTTTTCAGTTAGCAATTTTCAGTTGGTAAACAAAATTCATACTTAAAAACTACAGAACATAAAAAAGAGATTTAAATTAAATCTCTTTTTTTATAATATTTGAAAATTGTAAACTGATAACTGTAAACTATCCCTCCTGGTGTAACCAAGCTTTTTTAGCTAATAATTCCTCTTCAGTTTCACGAACATCTTCATCATCAACACAGCAATCTACTGGGCAAACCGCAGCACATTGTGGCTCATCATGAAAACCTTTACATTCTGTGCATTTATCAGAAACTATGTAATAAACCTCATCAGATACTGCTTCTTGTGAAGCGCTTGCATCCATTTGTTCACCACCAAAGTCAATGATACCATCTAAATTCGTACCATCAGAAAATCTCCAGGCTGTACCTGCGTCATATATTGCATTATTTGGGCATTCTGGCTCACATGCTCCACAATTAATACATTCGTCTGTTATTTTAATCGCCATGTCTTCGTGTATATCTATTGCTAAGTTTAACTTTGCGTTGCAAATATAACACATATTCATTTATAATAGTTCTAAATATGTCATCACTTACTAAAGGAAATTTAATTATTGCGCTCCAGAAGTTGAGCGAGTTCATGGCTAATCCTAGCGATGAGTTCAATTTGGTTATGGAATCCGCTTGCCACAACAACGCTTGGTTTTCTTTAGATGAAGTTAAAAAAGCGTTGAATTCCCTAAGTAAAATGTTAAATGATAATGACTTAAGCCAGTGGTTTAACAATATTCAGCTGAGTGAGAAATCAAAAAAAGTAGGGCTAATTTTAGCAGGAAATATTCCATTGGTTGGTTTTCATGATGTACTTTGTGTATTAGCTACAGGAAATATCGCCTTGATTAAAATGTCATCAGCTGATGATAAATTATTACCCGCACTCTTAAAGCAATTAATTTCTTTTGAACCTGAACTATCAAATCATATTGAATATGTAGAAAGATTGAAAGAATTTGATGCCATCATCGCCACTGGCAGCAATAATACTTCAAGGTATTTTGATTATTATTTTAGCAAAGTACCTAACATTATCCGCAAAAATAGAAATAGCGTTGCAGTTTTAAGTGGCAATGAAACAATAGCAGAATTAGAAAATTTAGGTCATGACATTTTTGATTATTTTGGATTGGGATGTAGAAATGTTTCAAAAATCTATATACCAACAAATTACGATTTAAAGAATTTTTTTGAACCTATCGAAAGATATCAACCAATCATTAATCATTTTAAATACAACAATAACTACGATTACAACAAATCCATTTATTTAGTTAATGGTGTGCAACATCTAGATAATGGTTTTTTATTGGTTAAAGAAGATGAGAATTTCGTATCACCTTTGTCTGTACTTTTTTATGAGAAATATACTTCCATCACTGACGTTGAAGAAAAGTTAAATCAACAAGATGAGCAGATTCAATGCGTAGTTTCAAATTTACCACTAAACATCAATAAGGAAAAGATAGGTTTTGGTGATAGTCAAAACCCAAAACTTTGGGATTATGCTGACAATGTAGATACTATAGAATTTCTGAATAAGTTATAGACCATACTAACAGCAGTTTGATATTAGACAAATATGGAGCAAATACCCCAACATTAACACAACATCAGTATTCTAACAACCTTAGCTCATAAAAAATTGCTACTTTGTTTAAAATTTACCAAATAGCAATTGACACAAGCATACTGCAGATATTTTACTGCACTGATTTTATTTCTTTCTTTTTTAAAAGCCGAAGCACAACAAACTTGTGTTGGGGCACTTGGTGACCCTGTAATTAATATAGATTTTGATAGAGGAGCAAGCAACATTGGACCTTCCATTAATGAAACAAATTATTCTTATGTCGCTGGAAACCCTAATGATGGTCAATATACAATTGTTAAAACGAGTGCTGGTTTAAATCCTGGGTGGCATCAAAACGTAATTAATCATACTCCAAATGATCCCAACGGTTATTTTATGTTAGTTAACGCAGATCTAAACAAAGGCATATTTTATCAAACACAAATTACTACTCAACTTTGCCCGAATACTACGTATGAATTTGCGGCTTATATCATAAATATTTTAAGGAATAGTGGTGTTAAACCAAACATTAGATTTACTATTACAAATAATGGCTTACCCATACCTGGAGCAGATTTTTTAACAGGGGATATTCCAGAAGGCTCTGCTACAGATTGGATAAAAAGAGGAGGAACATTTATAACTCCTGCTAATTTGGGGATAATTAAACTGGTCATGACTAACGAAAATCCAGGTGGTAATGGGAACGACCTTGCAATAGATGACATAACTTTTAGAGCATGTGGCCCTATCATCACCTCTACGGTTACCAATGCCAATAATTTTAATAATAATACAGCCAACATTTGCGTTGGAGATACCAGAATATTAATTCTTTCGGCTAAAGCTAGTCCAGGCACTTACACATCGCCACAATATCAATGGCAAGAATTTGATGGAAATAACTGGGTTAATAGCACAAAACCTGGGGCACAATCTCCAGATTTAACTGTAAATTTTGTAAATGCCTCCTTAGGTAATTATAAATTTCAAGTTTTAGTTGCCGAAAACGGCAATATCAACTCAACTACTTGCAGAGTAATATCTTCTCCAATTACAGTAAATGTAAATAACAAACCTAATCCCACTGCTAGTAATAGTGGTGCTGCTTGCATTGGAAGCAATGTACAACTCAATGTAGATCAAGGTGTTTCTTTTAGCTGGACTGGCCCTAACGGTTTCAGTTCTACAGTACAAAATCCAACTCTACCTAATGTAAGTTTAAGTTCTGCTGGAACTTATATTGTTACCGTCTTTAATGTATCTGGCTGCTCTAACACAAGTCAAACTCAAGTGCAAGTTTTACCACCGGTAATTGCAAACACCAACATTACAGCTGGTACAATCTGTCAAAATGAAAGTGTTGATTTGATAGCAAGTGGAGGCTCATCTTATTCTTGGTTACCAATTGATGGATTATCAGATCCTAATATTGCTAATCCAACTGCTTCGCCAAAACAAACAACAACTTATACTGTATCTGTTTCTAATGGGACTTGTTCGGTAACAAAAAATATTACAATAACTGTTTTAAAAAGTGCATCAGCATATGCTGGAGAAGATAAAAAAATGCTATTTGGGCAATCTGTTACTTTAAATGGAAATGCCATAGGCGATAACATTACTTATCTATGGTCGCCCTCAGATTATTTAGAAGATCCAACTAAATTAAATCCAGTAGCAACGCCTCCAGTTGATATGACATATACACTAACCGTACAATCAAACTGTAATGTAAGCATGGATAATGTTTTCGTGAAAGTATACCCAAAAATAGAAATACCTTCTGCATTTACTCCTAATGGCGATGGCATTAATGACACTTGGAACATTCCGTCTATTGCTTCTTTTACAAACCCCAAGTTAAAAGTAGTAAACAGAAATGGGCAATTGGTTTTTGAAAGTACAAATACACAATCTTGGGATGGAAAATTTAATGGTAAAGGCCTACCAACTGGAGTATATTATTATACACTTTATTTAAATGAAGGTGTCAAAATCTATTCGGGTTGGGTTTTATTAACTAGATAAAATCGATTTTTCAATTCAACTATCAGCTAGAAATGTTATTTTTGGACAAATGTATATCATAAAAGTAAAAGGCATTGCCAAAATACCAGATTACGTACAATTAAGAGATGAAAAATTTACACTCTTAGCCTACTTTAGAGTAGATCGTCCTGATAAATCATTAGATAAATTAGGTTTAGGTGATAAACAAGATTACATTATGAACATTATTAATGATTTGCCTTTTGGGCAGGTTACTAAACTAGATATTTAACATGGCAGAAAACGTAGTTATCAACTTGCAAAAAGTAGATGTTTTTCAACAAAAACATTTAGTGCTCTCAAACGTAAATTTAGATATAGCCAAAGGCGAATTTGTCTTTTTAATTGGTCAAACAGGATCTGGAAAAAGCAGCTTGTTAAAGATAATTTATGGCGATTTGCATATAGGCAATGGAGCTGGCGCAGTTGCTGGTTTCGACCTTAAAAACCTTGCTGATAAAGATGTTCCATATTTACGCAGAAAATTAGGTATCGTTTTTCAAGATTTCCAATTGCTAAGCGATAGAACAGTTGAGCAGAATTTAGAATTTGTATTAAAAGCTACAGGTTGGAACGATAAGAACCTAATTAACGAACGTATTAAAGATGTTTTAGAAAAAGTAGGTTTACGTTCTAAAATTAAAAAAATGCCTCATGAAATTTCTGGCGGCGAGCAGCAACGTGTGGTAATTGCTAGAGCACTATTAAATAATCCAGAAATTATTTTAGCTGATGAACCTACTGGAAACTTAGATCCAGATACATCTGAAGAAATTGTATTGTTATTAAAACAAATTAGCCAAAGTGGAACTGCTGTTTTAATGGCAACTCATGATTATCATATCATCCGTACCTTCCCTTCTCGAATTATAAAATGTGAAGGTGGTGTAGTGCATGAAGATGCGCAAATTGCTTAGTCATTTCTGACAAAATATTATATTTCAGCCATTCTGTTCAGTTATTGTTTAGTTAAACTGACAGCATGGCTGATTTTTGTTATTGGCAAAACTTTTGAGTTTCAACACAAAAAACACGAATACAAAACATGTTTAATAAGAAGAAAAAGGAAGAAGAACCGATTATAGAGAATAATCAGACTGAGCAAGAAATAGTTGATGTACAAACCGAAGGCACAGAAGCTGCACCGGTAGAACCTGTTATCGAACTTTCGCCAGAAGAGAAATTAAAACAAGAAAACAGCGAGTTAAACGATAAATATCTGCGTTTATTTGCTGAGTTTGACAATTACAAACGCAGAACTCAAAAAGAGCGCGTAGAATTATTGCAAACTGCTGGTAAAGATGTAGTTGTTTCTCTTTTACCTGTTTTAGATGATTTTGAAAGAGCACTTAAAGCTACTGAAAATGCAACTGAAGTAAGCGCAATTCGTGAAGGAATTATGTTAGTACAAACTAAACTTAAAAGCATTTTAAACCAAAAAGGTTTAAAGGAAATGGAAAGTTTAAATACTGTTTTCAATACTGATATACATGAAGCAATTACTAAAATACCTGCGCCTAGCGATGATTTAAAAGGTAAAGTGGTTGATGAATTAGAAAAAGGATATACATTAAACGACAAAGTTATTCGCTTTGCCAAAGTGGTAGTAGGTAGTTAAATAATGAGCAAAAGAGATTTTTACGATATACTTGGCGTTACCAAAAGCGCATCGGCGGAAGAAATTAAAAAAGCTTACCGCAAGCTGGCTATCAAGTATCACCCAGACAAGAACCCTGACGATAAAGCTGCAGAAGACAAATTTAAAGAAGCAGCAGAAGCTTATGAGGTTTTAAGTAACCCTGAGAAAAAACAACGTTATGATCAATATGGTCATGCCGGTGTGGGAGGTGCTGCAGGTGGTGGCGGTGGCTATGGCGGCGGCGGCATGAACATGGAAGATATCTTTAGTCAATTTGGAGATATTTTCGGTGGTGGCGGCGGTAGTCCTTTTGATAGCTTTTTTGGCGGTGGTGGTCAATCTCGTGGTGGCGGCGGACGTAGGGTTGCAAAAGGAAGCAATTTGCGTATCAAAGTAAAACTAACACTTGAAGAAATTGCTAATGGTGCAGAGAAGAAAATCAAGGTTAATAAACAAATCACTTGTAAAACTTGTGATGGATCTGGAGCAAAAGATAAAGGTTCTGTAAGCACTTGTAAAACTTGTGGTGGTAGTGGCGCTGTACGTAGGGTTACGAATACCATTTTAGGTCAAATGCAAACTACTGCAACTTGCCCTACTTGTCATGGCAGTGGTCAGCAAATCACAGCAAAATGTGGCGCTTGTCATGGTGAAGGAACTGTTCGTGGTGAAGAAACAATTACCATTAATATTCCGGCAGGCGTAAGTGAAGGCATGCAATTAAGCATGGCTGGAAAAGGTAATGCAGCACCAAATGGAGGTGTACCAGGAGATTTAATCATCTTAATTGAAGAATTACCTCACGATACATTAAAACGTGAAGGAAACAATATTGTTTACGATTTACATGTAAGTATTGTTGACGCCGCGTTAGGTTATAGTGCAGAAGTGCCTACAATTGATGGAAAAGCTAAAATTAAAATTGAAGCCGGAACTCAAAGTGGCAAATTGCTGCGTTTAAAAGGCAAAGGTATTCCAGAAGTTAATTCTTATCATAGAGGCGATCAAATTATACATGTAAACATTTGGACACCTAAAGTTTTAAATGCTGAAGAAAGAGCAATTTTAGAAAAGCTAAAAGACTCTCCGAATTTCAAACCACAACCTGGTAAAAATGACAAGAGCTTCTTCGATAAAATGAAAGAATATTTCGAATAAAAATTAATAAAAAACAAAAAAACCGGTGCAAATTGCATCGGTTTTTTTGTTTTACGTCTATTATAATTGCAAGGCTTGGCAAACTCCCTCTACTAAGTTTGCTTTCGCCCTACAATTAAATATTTAAATGGTATATAGTTAATCCCAAATCAGTAGCTATTTTACCAGTATCTTTTGGCGCTTCCTTTTTGTCTATCAATACTTTTTCTACTTTGTTTAAGTTGGAACTTACTTGTAAATTAATTTCATAAGGAAGTTGGTTTCCTAACTTCAAATAAAAAGTATGATCAATCGATTTGGCTAATATTGCAATCTCTTGTGATAATAATTGATGGTAATTAAACTTTTCAGCATTAAAAGTTATAGGCGGGCGTATCGAAAAATTGATTTGTTTAATATTACCATTAGCATCTTTAGCATACAGTTGAATTTGGTTCTGCGCAAATGAGCCTGTAACATTCGAATTCAACAAATCATTTCCTGCAGCATTCTTTACAACTAAATTTAAATATCCTGTTGATACTGGAGAACAAGCACAAACTGGTTGATCTATTATTTTTTTGCATCCTAGGTTTACAATAAATACGATTGCAAAAGCAATTATAAATTTTTTCATACTATAGTTTGTTTTTAGTTGTGGTTTGTTATTAGGTTTATAATGCTATACGAGCAAACATTAGTATTCGCTACAATTTCTAAAAAATAAATTCATAACTAACTTCAGTTTGAAACATGGCGTCGCCCATCAGCTTAAACATTTATACAAAAACTTGTTAAAGTCAAAAGGATTGTCTTAAAATTATACATATAAACATTTGGCACCTAATCTTTAAATGCTGGCAAAAGAACAATTTAGAAAAGCTAAAAGCCTCTCTCAATTTCAAACTTCAACCTGGTAAAAACGACAAGAGCTTCTTTTATAAAATGAAAGAATATTTTGAATTAGAATCCGTTAAAAAGAAAATCCCGAAAGTTTCAGCCAACGGGATTTTTTTTTGAAAAGAGAATGATCCTTGGTTATTTATTTTTCTTGAACTTTTCTTGGTTACTGACTTCATTTTTTAAGGCCAATAAAATACGTTCTTCAAAAGGTTTTAAATCAATAACAAATGATTTAGAAGCTAATGGAATTTCATTCGCAGTTTTCACAGTCTGTGTATAACCACCAGATGACATATAAAACCTATCTGCAAACTTAGCCGAAACACCTTGCTCAAAATCTATACGTTGTCCTACTTTACCATCAGTATTAGAAAAACTAACTTTATTAAAATTTATCCATTTTCCAGTGGCCGCTTCTTTTCCCCAAGCATTGTAATAATATGCTTCACGACGCAATTGCCCATTGGTATAACCAAAATTTTCTAAAAAAGAGTAAAATCCATCAAACATTCGATGTTCTTTCGGCGCTCTCCAGGTCGCAACATAATTCCAAGCTTGTCCTTCCAATTTATACCAAGCAGATAACAATACTGAATTGTTATCCAGCGCTTTTACATTCATAATAAATTTAATTGGCTCGCCGGTTTTCCAACCTGCTGTTTTCACATAAGATTGTCCTCCTGTACCCTCATTACCAAAACTATTTATCATTGTTGTTTTGCCTTTATCAACAAACGAAACAAAATCTTGCTTAGTAATGGATTTATCATTTTCAGCATCCTTACTATCCCATACAGAAAACAATACTCTTCTTTCTGTAGTAGAATTGGTTTGTATGCCCATGTAACCACGATAAAAGCCCAAACTCATGTAATAAGTTGCCAAGGGATCTCCGCCTTTTGGCACTAAAATCTCTTGATAAATCCAATTGTAAGCTTTCGTTGTTGGTGCAGTTGTACTGAAACTTAAGTGCACTGAGGGTGAAGATTGGTAATCAGTTTGATTTACTTGCCCATTTGACTTAAGTGACTTAAATACTAATGAGTTAATTTTAATAGCACCTTCTGGATTTGAAATGGGCCTTAGTTCATATCTGAAATATCCGGTATTAGGAACCACGATATTAGCGACAAATAAACTATCTGATTTACCCGTACCTTTGAAGATTAGTTTTTTCTTCAAGTTTTTGAAACCTACCATAGGATATGTTGGTGTAACAGTAAGCTCAAATTCCAAAGTCTTGTCCTTATCTACAATATCGTTAAAGGAAAAATCATAGCTCCCAGTTGTTTGGTAGAGATACCAAACCACACTTTTATTTTGGTCTCGCCAATTAGATACTATTCCCTTATCTTCAGGATAACCTACCGGAATAGAAACTCCAGGCCATCCAGGTACAAAAGGTGTGGCATACGCCTTATTTGCCGGAATAATAAATACTTGATTTTGTTGCGCAAAGCTATCATTAGATAAAATAAGTAGGGCAATAAATAAACTTAAAATTGGTTTCATTTTTTGTTAATTATGTATTTAGCAAAATAACAGATTATTAAATTTTAAAAGGTATGCTTTTGATAGCATACACAAACGTTTGCGTAACCTTTCTCTGAAAAAAACAACTATTTTAAGCCATCAATTCTAATTCTTCAAAACAGTAATATTTTAATCAACCTCGCATCTTATTTATTAAGAATATTAAATTTAAAAGCTATGCTTTTGGCAAGCAGACACAAACGTTTGTGTAAACTTTCCCAAAAACAACTGTTTATTTAAATAATCAATCCTAATTCTTCAAAAACAGTAACATTTTAATCAACCTTGCATCTTATATTTACTAAACTCAAAACAACATTATAAATGCTCAGCGTAAAAAATATTGTAAAGCAATATGCCACGCACCGTGCTTTAGACCAAGTTAGCTTGGAAGTAGAAAGCGGAAAGATATTTGGTCTCTTGGGTCCGAATGGTGCAGGCAAAACCTCTTTAATTAGAATTATTACTCAAATTACCGCTCCAGATAGTGGCGAAGTGCTTTTCAATGGCGAACGTTTAAACAGCAACCATATTTCACAAATTGGTTATTTACCAGAAGAACGTGGTTTGTATAAAAAAATGGAAATTGGCGAACAGGTCTTATATCTATCTAAATTGAAAGGATTAAGCACTGCTGAAGCTACCAAGCGCATTAAATTTTGGTTCGAGAAACTAGAAATGGAAAATTGGTGGAGTAAGAAGGTGGAGGATTTGAGTAAAGGAATGCAGCAAAAAGTTCAGTTTGTGGCAACCGTTTTACATCAGCCTGAACTAATCATCTTAGATGAACCTTTCTCTGGTTTCGACCCTGTAAATGCAGATATTATTAAGAACGAAATCTTAGAATTGAATAAACAAGGTGCAACTTTTATTTTCTCTACCCATAGAATGGAAAGTGTGGAAGAACTTTGTGATCATATTGCTTTAATTGATCGTTCTAAGAAAATTTTAGATGGTAGCGTTGATGAAATTAAATCAACTTATCGCAACAATACTTATTGGATTGAATACGAAGGCGACTACGAAACAGCTAATGCAAAAGAAATTTTTAATGTTTTACAAGCTGAAAATATAAAAGGTAAAACACTCCTTAAAATTCAATTGCAAGAACATAAAACAGCAAATGAAGTGTTATCAGCCTTGTTGCCTTATGTGGCAATTCATCGCCTTGATGAGGTAATACCAACCATGAATGATATTTTTATTGACAAAGTTAAAAGACAAGATTATGAATAAGGTTTTACTCATTATAAGAAGAGAATATTTATCGAGAGTGAAGAAAAAATCATTCATCATCATGACTTTTTTAACTCCACTTTTAATAGCTGGAATTTACGGTTTAATTGGTTATTTCACTTACAAAGGCATAAAAGATACACATGATAAAATTGCCGTAGTTAGCACCAATAAAACATTAACAGATAAACTAGTTACTGATAAAAACATTGAATATAAATATGTAGATCAGGCATTAGATGTGATGAAAAAATCACTAAAAAAATCAGATTATGATTATGTCTTATACTTACCAGAATTTAAGTTAGAAGATCCAAAAGGCATTGAACTCTTTGGTGAAAAACAAGCTGGATTGTCATTAAATGGACGCATTTCTAGAGATATTGAAGAATTAATTCGCAATCAGAAATTAAAGGAATCTGGCATTTCGCAAAATGATCTGGATCAGTTGAAAACATCCGTTAACATTGAAACTAAAAAAATAGCAGCAGAAACTGGAAAGGAAGAATCCAGCAGCGCAGGAGCAAGTACAATTATTGCTTTTATTGCTGGTATTTTAATGTTTATGTTCATTATGCTGTATGGGATCCAAGTGATGCGTGGTGTAATTGAAGAAAAAACAAGCAGAATTATTGAGGTGATGATTTCTTCTGTAAAACCATTTCAGTTGATGATGGGAAAAATTATCGGTATTGCACTGGTTGGACTTACCCAATTTATATTATGGATTGTTTTAACATTTACCATAAGTACAATTGCTGCTACGGTTTTGATTGATAAAGCTGATGTTAAAAAGATAACTACAAGTGCAGAGGGCAACCAAATTGCAAAAGGAACAGAAGTAGTTACACAAACTCAAGGACCAATAGGAGACATACAAAAAAACTTGGCAGGATTAGATTTTGGCAAAATTATTTCGGTATTTGTTTTCTTCTTTTTAGGAGGATATTTGTTTTATAGCGCCCTCTATGCTGCCATTGGCTCTGCTGTTGATAGCGAAACCGAAACACAGCAATTTATGATGCCGGTAATGATGCCACTCCTCTTAGGCTATGCTTTATCTTTGAGTGTGGTTACCAATGATCCGTATGGCAATGTAGCTTTTTGGCTTTCAATGATACCATTCACCTCTCCTATTGCCATGGTTGTACGTATGCCTTATGGCGTACCTGGTTGGGAATTGGCTTTATCAATGACCATTTTAATTATTGGTTTTATTGGAACCGTTTGGGTTGCAAGTAGAATTTACCGCGTTGGTATTTTAATGTACGGTAAGAAAACTACTTTTAAAGAAATGTTTAAGTGGTTTACTTATAAAAATTAAACGCTTTTAACACTGAGAAAAAGAGAAAATCATAGAGAACACAGTAAATTAACCACCAAGACACCTAGGAAAACCAAAGATTTATAGCTAAGGTTCCCGTTGGTTTTCTTTGGTGGTTTACACAATACTCCATTCTTATATGTTCTTATACTTCTTAGATGGTAAATTCTAAAATATGCAAAAAGCAATAATAATAGGTGCTACATCTGGTATTGGAAAAGCTTTAGCTTTACTACTGGCAGATAATGGCTATAAAGTTGGAATCACTGGTCGCAGAGAAAATCTACTGGCAAAATTAGACAATGAAAAACCTGATAGTTTTTGCTATTTAGCTTTCGATATTACCGCCGAAAACCTAAAAGAAAACCTAAATACCATAACGGAAAAATTAGGCGGATTAGACTTATTGATTTATAGCTCGGGTGTTGGAGAATTAAATGCAGATTTAAAAATAGAATTAGAATTACCTGCAGTAGATGTAAATGTAGTGGCTTTTAACAAAGTAATGGTTTGGGCTTATCAATATTTCGCACAACAACAAAGTGGGCAAATTGCAGTAATAAGTTCTATTGCTGGATTAAGGGGTGGTGCTGCAGCGCCTGCTTACAACGCTAGTAAAGCTTACCAAATTAATTATTTAGAAGGATTAAGACAAAAAGCCAAGCAACAGAAGCTAGTGCTTACCATTACAGATATTAGACCAGGTTTTGTAGATACCGCAATGGCTAAAGGTGAAGGAAAGTTTTGGGTAGCAAAACCTGAAAAAGCTGCAACTCAAATTCATAATGCAATTAAAGCTAAAAAAACCGTTATATATGTAACCAGGAGATGGCGAATTATCGCCTGGTTCTTAAAAATATTACCCCGCTTTTTATACGAAAGAATAAGATGAAAATAGCCGCAATTGACTTAGGAACAAACACTTTCCATTTAGTTATCGCTGAACAGAACGGGCCTGAACTGCAAATAATTTACAAAACCAATAAGCCAGTAAAACTAGGTGAAGACATTACAAAGGATAATTTGATTATTCCATCAGCCTTTAATAGAGGTATAACATGTTTACAAGAGTTTAAAGCTGAGCTTGATAAACATAATATCGATATTGTAAAAGCAACAGCTACCTCTGGTGTTCGTAGCGCAACAAATGGCCAAGATTTTGTTAGTGCTGCAAATGAACAAGCAGGTATTGAAATAGATATTATTGATGGAGACGAAGAAGCTCAATTTATTTATGATGGTGTAAAATTGAGTGGAGCCATTACTAGCAAATCTTTAATTATGGATATTGGTGGTGGTAGCACCGAATTTATTATATGTGACGAAGAAGAGTTAATATGGAAGAAAAGTTATAATATTGGTGCAGCGAGGCTCATGCAGCGCTTCTTTAAATCAGATCCCCTTAATGAGATTGATAAACAAAAAATTCTTGATCATATAGAAAATGAGCTTAAAGCACTTCGCATCATTTGTGAAGAATATCAACCTGAAACCTTAATTGGTTCTGCAGGCGCTTTTGAAACATTTATTCAAATGATTTCTCCAACCATAGCTATTAAAGAAATTAGCACAGCTGATATTTCTTTGCCAGAATATGAGAAACTAGCCAATCTGTTAATTAATTCATCCCATCAGGAACGGGAACTAATGGACAATCTTATTCCACTTCGAGTAGATATGATTGTAATGGCAAGTTTATTAACCAATTATGTGTTACAAGAGTTCGGAATTAAAAAAATTAAACTATCTACTTATGATCTGAAAATGGGAGTTTTACACAGTTTGAGAAGTTAGACTATATAAATTAAAGAGGTCAGACTGACAATTGTGTTACTTCAAATCGCTTAATGCTTGATATAATTTTTCTGTTGGCAAGCCCATAACATTGGTATAAGAGCCATGAATTCGCTCTACTACTACTAACCCCCACCAATCTTGTACACCATAACTTCCAGCTTTGTCAAATGGTTTATAATTATCTATGTAGAAATCAATTTCTTCAGCAGTAACTTCTCTACAAAACACTTCAGATAAATCATAAAAACTTACCGTACGGTTATTTTTAATCAAAGTTACCCCAGTATAAACTTCATGCTTACGACCAGAAAGTTTACTTAACATTTCTTGTGCATGAACTTTATCATTTGGCTTACCTAAAATCTCTCCATCTAAAGCAACAATAGTATCTGCTGTAATTACAATTTGATTTTCTGTAGCTGTAAAAGCTGTTGCTTTCTTCTCAGCTATATATATGGCAATCTCAGCAGGGCTTAAACCATCAGGGTAACTTTCATCAATATCTTTAAGTTCAATGGTAAAATCTAAACCCATTAGCTTCATTAATTCCTGTCTGCGGGGTGATTTTGAGGCTAAAATTATCGGGAATTCCTGCTTATACATAATTGAATTTAAATTTGTGCTAAAATAACAAAAGCGACCGAAAAGTCGCTTTTGTTATTTATAAATTGTGCTTAATTATTGACCACCGCCAGCTTGACGCTCTTTCATTGCTTTTTCTCTAGCAGCTTTAACCTCATCTTGCCAAGTTTTGTAAGCTTTTTTCTGATCTTCAGTTAAAAGTGCAGTGATTTTAGTATCAGTATCAGTGTTCATTTTTTGAAATTTCGCCATCATTGCCTGTCTATCACCTCCACCAGCTTGAGCTTCTTCACGAGCTTTTTTCATTTCATCAGCCGCTGCTGTATAAACTGCAGTAACTTTAGTTTTTTGATCGTCAGTTAATTTAACTTTTTCGTCTAATTGTTTAACTCTCTCTTCTGGAGTAGCCATCATTCTACGTTGACCGCCCTGACCACCACCTTGTTGCGCATTAGCGAAAGATACTGTAGCGAATAATAATCCGCAGATAATCATTAATTTTTTCATAATTTTTTCTTTTGTTGTTTTTGATTTTACGTGTTTTTGAATCCCTTAGGTTTATTAGAGATTTCTGGTGTTATTTATGGTTCTTAGAACGTAAAAATATCAGAAAGTTTAATTGATTGCGGTAACTTAATTGTTGCAATTTTAAGTAGTTATAACACAACGGTATAAAGCAATTTATTTGCTAGAAATAGCAGCATCTGGATTAAGATCGAACCATTTTTGCTGAACCTTAAGTACTTTTTCAATTACATCTCTCACAGCGGTATCGCCACCTCTTTTAGGCGAAATGTAATGTGATATTTGTTTAATTTCATCAACGGCATCAATTGGGCAAGTGGCAATGCCAACCAATTTCATTACATAATAATCAGGCATATCATCGCCCATATATAAAACCTGATCAGGAGAAATGTTATTTTCCTTTAAGTAGCTTTCAAAAACTTCAACTTTATCGCTTACTCGCAAAAAAACATCAGGCAAACCCAAGTTTTCAAAACGTTTAGTAGTTGCAGCTCCTCCACTGCCAGAAATGATACATATTTTGTAACCCTTTTTTAAAGCCAATTGCAAAGCGTAACCATCTTTAATGTTAAAGGTACGCAGCAAATCACCAGATTCTGAAGCAATAGCAGTTCCATCAGTTAAAACGCCATCAACATCAAAAATGAATGTGGTAATATTTTTAAGTTTTTCTAGAAACATAGAGACTAAGGTTGAAAGTTAAGGTATTATTTAACTTAATCTTGATTATCTCTCCACTCGTATACCCATGCAGATTGAATTTGCTCTAGATGACCTTCATTACTTTCTTCTCTAGTGCCTTTAAAATTAGGAAGTTCAAGTACCCATTCTAATAATTCTGTAAATCTGATGCGGTATATCTTAGATTCACCAAATTCATTACCAAATTTCTCATAGAGCTCTTGAGCAATATCTTCGTGGTCGTTCCAGTAAATTGGTAAAGCAAATTTATCGTTGTTCATAATTTTTGTTGTAAGGTTGAAATGTTAACTGGTAATTGAAAACTGCAAACTGAACTAGTGTCCTAAAAATTCTGATTGATCTGGAATAGTTACTTCAATATCACCATCTAAAATTACACATTGACATGCTAAACGAGAGGTAATACGAGGCCTAACGGCTCTATCAATAAAATCCTCCTCTTTATCAGAAATTTCTTGAATGTTGTCCATCCCTTTGTTCACATAAATATGGCAAGTACTACATCCGCAAACTCCGCCACAATTGTGCTGTAGCTCTATTCCATTGTCTAAGCAAATATCTAAAACATCTTCTCCAGCAGCAATGGGTAGTTCCACAGGCAATTTACCGGCTTCTTCAAAATTTATTTTTAATTTAAAAATACTCATAATTCGTTGCAAAAGTAAGGAGCTAAAACGGCAATATTACAATTATCTCGTTTTTTTAATGCTCTCACTTAAAGTTTTATAAATCTCTAGCAATTCGGGTTGATTTTTTAACAACTCTTCATGCTTTTCTATTGTCTCTTTATCCTCTCTAATTGCAGGTCCAGTTTGTACCTCAGCTGGTAATGCATTTTGTACCTTGTTAGCTGTTTCAGCAATTAAGGGTCTAATGATATCAAATGCTAATTCATTTGCTTTTAAAATTTCATCAGCCATTGCGTACAAATGATTGGTAAAATTACAGGCAAAAACCGCAGCCAAATGCAAAATTTTTCTTTTTTCACTGCTAACTTCTAGCACATTGTTACTTAATCTACTGGCAACATCTTTTAAAATGGCTAGTGTTTTTCCATCATTTGCTTCTAAACAAAGTGGAATATTTGAAAAGTCTACTTCTTTATTTTTTGAAAAAGTCTGTAAAGGATAAAATACCCCATAAGCTGTTAAATCTACAAATACATCAATATTTACCGAGCCAGATGTATGTACAATTATGCCTTTACATAAGCTTAAGTGCTTTACCAGCTCTGCAATTGCATCATCCTTAACAGAAATTAAATAGATATCAGCATCATTATCAAGTTCAGCTAAATCCTTAACTGCAATGGCATTAATTTCATTAGCTAATAACAGTGCATTTTCATAATGATAAGACCAAACTTGTGAAATCTGCACATTTACGGCTTTTAAGGCCTTCGCAATATGTGTAGCTACATTTCCGGCACCTATAATTACAACTTTCATCTTTAGCTCGTGGTCAGTTCTTTTCTTCTTCTAAAAATAGAGATTACAAAACCAACAACCATTACAATAGTACCAACCCAATATAAATTGATATAAGGAAATTCTATCGATTTAAATACTAGCCAATCTTTTGCTTGTTGAGGTTTTTCGTAGATCTGAATTTCAAATTCACCTTGTTCTGGGATAATTTTAGTAAATCTCACTCTCAACCCTAACTCTTCAATTTTTCTTGCAAAATCGAAAGTATTGTTCCCTTTAACCATAAATAATGGCTCAGCTTTATAAATTTTGCCACTCACATTTACTTCCAGTGGTAATGCAACAGCTAAATCGCCTGGTGCTAAAGTTAAATCTTTAACAACTGGTTTGCTATTTAAGGCGCCAACTGTTAAAACTCCGCTACTAACGTGAATGGTATCACCAACTTTAACGTTTAATATTCTTGGCGCTTTATAATTTTCTTCTTCCGAATGACCTTCATGGTCACCATGTTCTTCTTTTTTACTTGCCGCTTGAGTGATGTGGGTATAAATATCAGAAGTTAAATAATGTTTGGTATCAGGAGAAGCGATTAAGCCCATTTTTTCATTTTCCTGAATGCTAGGGTTTAAATCAAAATCTTCCTTTATTTTACCCGCGGCATCAATTACCTTAAAATTAAGTTTGTAAAAAGTATTTGGTGCTACTATAGTATCACTTACATAAGTTATAGTGTACTTACCCATTTTTTTAGGTTCGTTTTTATACAACATAATGTTTTCACCAGGTTTGGCAAATTTTTCAAAATCCTTAACAGGAATAAACTTAGATGCGTTAATAGAGATTGGATTACTAGTTGCTGCAGCAACCAATGCTCCTAACAATAAAACTGCAAAACCAATATGCGCTACTGCAGAGCCTAACATTTTATTGCTCTTACTAAATACACCACCCAATAACCTTGCATTAGATAATATAGCAAACAAACAGCTAAAAGTTAAAATAATATATAATAAATTGGTATAAACCCCAGTTAGCCAAACAAAGCCAGCAGTTAAAACTAGTGCAAATACTACAGAAGAAACTAAGCTGCTATAAAACTTACGAGGTTCGGTTCTCTTGTATTTTAAAAACTGAGAGAAACCAGAAATTAATGTAACGAACACCGCAAATACCGCTTGCCACTTGTTATAATATTGCATAGGATTTTGCAATACTTTAGAGGTACCGAATGCTTTGTTGAAAACTGGATATGAAGTAGTTACTATAACCTGAATACAAGCTACAGTTAAAACTAATGCGCCAATAAACATCCAAAATTCACGAGAATAAGTTTCCTCATCTTTATTCGTAATAGGTAAGCTACGCCAACGAGTTGCTACAAAATAAACAGACAGGATTAAGAATGCAATGATAAAAATGATCAATTGGCCCGACATCCCTAAATCTGTAAATGAGTGTACAGATGTATCACCTAAAATTCCGCTTCGTGTTAAAAATGATGCGTATAAAACTAAAAGGAAACTAATTAGAATAAGTGCAATTGCTGTAAAGTATGCGTGACCAGTATTTTTGAAAACTATTAATACGTGAACACCAGCAATTAATGTTAACCAAGGAATAATAGAAGCATTTTCTACTGGGTCCCATGCCCAAAAGCCGCCAAAGTTTAGCGCCTCATAAGCCCAAAAAGATCCCATTATAATTCCTGCTCCCAAAATCATTACAGCGAACAAAGCCCAAGGTAAAACCGGTTTAACCCAATCTTTAAAACGTCTTTGCCAAAGCGCAGTAATTGCATAAGCAAAAGGAACAATCATACTAGCAAAGCCTAAAAATAACGTTGGTGGATGTATAACCATCCAATAATTTTGCAATAATGGATTTAAACCTTTACCATCAACAATAAACTTAAGGTAGTTTTTAAAATTCTCAGGATCATTAAAAACTACTGGCGCATACTCTTTTAAATTAACTGCCTCTCTTAACAGGATAAATGGCGAACTACCAACATGGGCACCAAAAATTTCTACACCTAGTAACATGGAGGTTAAAAAAACCTGCGAAAATGCTATTACAGTCATTACGCCATTTTCCCAAGTTTTGGCTTTCCAAATTAATATAGCTCCTAAAATTGATTGCCAAAAAGCCCATAACCAAAAACTGCCCTCTTGTCCTTCCCAAAAGGCAGAAACAATATAATAAACAGGCAACTCTTTAGATGAGTGATTGTAAACGTAATTATACTCGTTGTAATGATTTAAGATCAAATAAAAGAGTGTAGCTCCAATCCCAATAATACTTGCAACATTGATTATAAAGCCTGCTCTACCAATGTTAGTCCAAGATTTATCTTCTAAATTTTTGTTTTTAGTTGCAAAGAAATAAGCAATAGTAGAAAGTAAAGAGGCCGAAAATGCCAATACAATAAGAAACTGACCTATTTTACCAGGAAGGAGGTTTTCTCCGTAAAATTGAATATCCATTAAGATTTTTTGACTTGAGTTACTGTTCCATCTTGATTAACTTCAACCATATTGTCGTTGTATTTAGAAGGGCATTTCATTAATATTTTGGATGCATAAAAGGTGTCATTTTTCATTTCACCGATAATCACCAGTTTTTCAGAACGTTCAAAGTCTTGTGGTTTTGAACCATTTAGCACAACTTTATTTACTTTTCCTTTTTCATCTTTCATAAAAAAAGCAAAGTGATTTGGGTCTTTAAGTGCATCGTAATGCATACCCTTATTTTTTTCCCAATGGCCAATAACATGTTCTTCTTTATTAGATGATGATGCTTGTGTAAAGTTAGAATATGAAGCAGTTTCTGCATTTAAGCTTACCAAAAGACCAATACAGATGGCAATTGTGATTAAACCGATTATAGCACTTTTTCTCATGTTGGTTTGAATTGAAAAATCTTGACAACAAAGATAAAAAAACTAGGCGTAGCTAAGGCAATTTGGCACGTTTGTAATGCGTATCATGACAATTAATTGATAGTTCTGATTGAAAATGTTCAATAGTCATCTGTTCATTAGTTCATTTACTAATATCATTGGTTGATTTGTCATTGGTTCATTAGTTCAGCTGCAAAAAAAGAACTCATGAACTAGAAAATTAAAGTCATCCGATGAATATAAACTTTGCAAACCCAATGAACTAATTATTTATACTCATCTTTTAAAAGTTCTGGAAAAGCTTTTCTTAATTTTTCAACTTTTGGCCCACAGACATTAGCAACGTAGGCGCTTGATGGATTTAGTTTATAATAGTTTTGGTGATAGGCTTCAGCTGGATAAAAAATATCAAATGCCTTTATTTCTGTTACCACAGGTTCTAGGTGCAATCCAGACCTATTAAATTTTAAAATAGCTTCTTCTATTTTCTTTTTTTCCTCTGCATTGTTGTAAAAAGCTACTGAACGATAACTTGTACCAATATCTGGTCCTTGCCTATTCAATTGCGTTGGATCATGCATAGTGAAAAAGGCAGCTAACAATTGCTCAAAACTAATGGTATTTGGATCATAGATTACCTGTACAGCTTCTGCATGCCCAGTTTGTTCTGCACTAACCTCTTCATAAGTAGGATCTTTTTTTGCCCCCCCAGCATAACCACTTGTAGATTTAATTACACCTTTAAGCTCAATAAAGCCTTCCTGCATGCCCCAAAAACATCCACCCGCAAAAGTTGCAATTTCTTGCCCCACTTTAGCTTTTGGCAATGCAGTTTTAACTTTTTGGTCGCCATTATTGCAAGAAGTGAAAACAATTAATGTAAATAAAAATCCGATTATACTTTTCATATTACAATATACGCAGTTAAAAGAGTTTTGTTTTTAGGGATTTGTCATCACTTCATAATTATTTGAAGCGCAATAGCTGTACTTAAATGAATGGCAGTCCAACTTTCCGCTAAATCTTTTACCTCTAAAGGGGGCTTGGTAAAAAGTATACCGCTGCAATTTGGGCTATCTAACTTGGGCTTGTGCTAATAAAACCCCTCATAGTTGTACAACCCATTGTTTGTAAACCTGATTGAAATGTAAATCCTTTTTTGGAACAAAAAAGATTGTAATGGAAAGCAAGGCTACGCTTTCAAATGAAATGCTGGATTAGCTTTTCAAAAAAAATCCCTGCAATTATAAAACTACAGGGATTTTTATGTTATTAATCCTTCGATAAGCTAAGGATGACATATTATTAAGGCCAGATACCTAAGTTCATGTAAGAAACAGCAATTTTATCGATTGAATTTACAAAAGCTGCAGTTCTTAAAGTTTTTACTTGAGGTTTGTTAAGCCAAGTTTCTCTAATTTCTCTGTAAGAGTGAATCATAGTATCTTCTAAACCAGAGTTTACCAATTCCATTTCAGACGCTCCTTTAACAATCATTAAACGGTTTTCTGCTGGGATTTGTTTACCAGTTAAACTTTCTAAAGTATTAATCAAGTTTGCATTTGAATTCTCAGCATAACGACTTTCCATACGCCCAAAAGCTACGTGAGAAAGATTTTTTAACCACTCGAAATAGGAAACAGTAACACCACCAGCATTACAATACATATCTGGAATAATCATTCCACCCATTTCTGTAAAGATTTCTTCAGCTTCTGGCGTACATGGACCGTTTGCACCTTCAGCAATAATTTTTGCTTTGATATTACGGATGTTTGCTTCAGTAATTTGATTTTCTAATGCAGCAGGAACTAAGATATCACAATCTTGCTCTAAACCTTCCATTGAATTTTTAAAATCAATAGCTCCAGGAAAACCTAAAATAGAACCAGTGTTTTTACGATGTGCAAAAACCTCATCTATGTTTAAGCCATTAGCATTGTAAATTGCACCTTCAAATTCGCAGATACCTACAATAATTGCCCCAAATTCTGCTAAGAACTTAGCTGAATGGTAGCCTACATTACCTAAACCTTGTACAATTACTCTTTTACCATCTAAACCAGCAGTTAAGCCAACTTTAGCCATATCTTCTGCAAAACTAACGCATTCACGTACAGCATAAGCAACACCACGACCAGTAGCTTCTTTTCTACCACGGATACCATGTAAAGCAATTGGCTTACCTGTTACACAGCCTAAAGCATCTAACTGACCTGGATTCATGGTCATATAAGTATCTGCAATCCAGCTCATTTCACGCTCACCTGATCCATAATCTGGAGCAGGAACATCAATACCAGGGCCAATAAAATTCTTTTTAATTAATTCTGTTGTATAACGACGAGTAATAGTTTCTAGCTCTGCAACAGAATAATTCTTTGGGTTGATACAAATTCCACCTTTGGCACCACCAAAAGGAACGTTCACAATAGCACATTTATAGGTCATTAAAGCTGCAAGTGCCATAACCTCGTCTTCATTAACCATTTCGCTGTAACGAATACCACCTTTAGTTGGACTCATGTGGTGTGAGTGTTCTACACGCCAAGCATCGATTACTTCGAAACCATTTCCTCTACGAATAGGGAATTGGAAACGGTATACACTGTTACATGCTTTAATTTGGGCCAATAAACCTTCGGGATGGTTGGTAAATTGTGCGGCACTATCAAAGTTCTTACAAACATCTTGAAAGAAACTTGTCTCGTTTGCTGTATTAGCCATTATTTGTTAGTTTTATAAATTGTAGTTATCTTTTTACGGATGCAAAATTGCATTAAAATACACCACTATTGCAAGTATAATTTTGCTTAGTGTATCATAAACACCTATTAAAAAGGCAAAAAGATTAGGCTTATGATGTTTAAAATTAGTTTTTGTCAGAAGATTTTTTTTCTAACATTTTTAATCTTTTGTCTAACGCAAAGAGATAGGCTAATAAACCAACTAAAATTAATACAATAACAGCAACTACAACATATATTTTCCCATTGCTACGTAAAGCATCGGCCATTTCTACATCATTGTTTTGTGCAAATAGACTTAGGGTAGTCATCAGCATCATTAAAGTAAAAGCGATCTTTCTCATATGGTTAAAGTTGTTTGTTTTCTAATGTTCTAATTCTAAAGCGGATAGTATAAATCCAATAACCAATAATAATCCAGCCTAAACATGCAGGATAAAAAACTGCACGCATCCTGCTATCTAAATCATAACTGTTGAAACCAGGGTTACCACCATTACCAGGGTGTAAGGAAGATTGTAATCGGGGTAACACAAAAAGTAAAACCACCATCATTGGGAAAGCGAAAATGTTATAAATAGCTGATATTTTAGCTCTTTTTTGCTCTTCATCTATTGCATTACGAAGCACTAAGTAAGCGAAATACAATAAAATTGATATGGCAGCAAAATTTTGCTTTGGATCGAAACTCCAATACTGACCCCATGTAAATTTAGCCCAGATGGCGCCAGTAACTAAACCTAAAACACCAAAAACAATACCTACGTTAATGCTTTCAACAGCTCTCAAGTCATCTGTTTCACTTTTTGAACTTAATGACTTTATACTATAAAAAACAGAGATAGAGAATAATACAATCATTGCAAACCACATTGGCACATGAAAATAAAGGTTCCTGATGGTTTCGTTTAAGATATCTAGATGCGGAACTCCTAACAATAAGCCAGCAATTGTAGTATAGATAACCAATATTGGTCCTAAAATTTTCCACCAAGTTTTACTCATATTGTTTATTTAAATCTTTATTAGTCAATTAAAATACCAAAACTAATCTCGCCAAAGGTAAGGAAATAGCAATAAAGACACGGCCATCACCATTATATTTACAATTACCACCATACCTATATCATCTAAGCTTACACTCCTATCTAACCCATCAATAGCGTTTTTAGCCAATTTTATCAATAAAATTAATACAGGAATAATAATGGGAAAACTTAAAATTGCCATTAGCATGCCCCCATTACCTGCTTTTGATGCAATTGCAGAAACCATGGTAAATATGGTTGCGAAAGTTAGACTACCTAAAATGGTTGCTACGATATACATTAACAAATCTCCACCTGCAGGGAAGTCGAAAACCATGCAATAAAACAGCAAAGCTATTAGGGTTAGCCCTATCATTAATAAGCTGTTATAAATAGTTTTGGCAATGATTAATGCTGTAGGACTAACTAAAGTATAAATATATAAATGCCTACCCTTGCTTTCCTGCAAAAAGCTTTTAGCCACCGCATTGATAGAAGCAAAAAGCATAATGATCCAAAAAAGGGCATTCCATGTCAATTTTTCGGGTCTATTTAAAAAAGATAAAAAGCAAACAAAAACAGTAGATACCACATATAATAAAACACCATTAAGGGCATATTTTGAACGCCACTCTAAAAGCATTTCTTTTCTGATAAGCTGTTTAACTTGTTTTGCTAATTGCATTGTCGCAAAGATAGTTTTTTGAGCTTAAAGCAGAAAGACGAAACCTTAAAGTGACAAAAGCTTGATTCATTTAATGGAAATAGAAGATGAAATATGGTTTTTCAGCAACATATAATTCTCAATACTATTTGTAAATTGCATTGATGAACAAATATTGTAGCATAGTTAAAAGTCCTATTGGCGAGGTAATTATTATAGCTAATGAAACTGCTGTTAATGAAATTACATTTGGCAAAAGAGAAACTGATGGGTTGGAAGAAAATTCGATGAGTAAATTGGCAGCTGAACAACTAAAACAATATTTTGAAGGAACACTAACAGTATTTACATTTCCCATGTCACAAACGGGAACTGAATTTCAAAAAGAAGTTTGGCAAAATTTATTACAAATTCCTTATGGCGAAACAACCTCTTATGCTAAGTTCTCAGCACACAAACCTTTAGCTATTAGAGCTATTGCGGCAGCAAATGGCAAAAACAATATCGCTATTGTAGTTCCTTGCCATAGGGTAATTGGGAGTGATGGTAAATTAGTTGGCTATGCTGGCGAATTATGGCGTAAAAAATGGTTGTTGCAACACGAAATAGAAGTAGCTCAAAGGGGGCAAACAGAACTGAAGTTTTAATAGGACAAAGATTAAGGAGCAAAGAACAAAGATAAACACATGCTATGAATCCATATTTAGATATTGCGCTTCGAAGTTTATCAGTTTACTTATTTATGCTGGTAGCTATTCGGTTAACCGGCAAAAAGGAACTTTCACAACTTAATACAATTGATGTAGTATTGATTTTATTAATCAGCAATGCAGTACAAAATGCGATGGTTGGAAACAACACTAGTTTACTTGGTGGAATTATAGCTGCAGCTGTACTCTTCATTCTTAATTACATTCTCAAAAAGATAACCTTTAGCAGCAAAAAAATTAGCGAATTCATATTTCAGCATCCGGAAATTTTGATCCATAATGGCAAATTAAATTTCGATAAATTAAGTCATTTAGGAATTAGTGATGAAGAATTAAAGGAAGCGATGCGTGAACATGGAGTAGAATATTACAAAGATGTAAAACTAGCCATTTTTGAAGTTGATGGCAATATCAGTATCATTACAGGTGAAAGCAATTTAAAGCAAACTCATTTTAAGCGCAAGAAAATACACAAAACACTTGGCCTAAATAGTTAAACAGTTGGCATTTTTAATTGCTCTTTTCTAACACTTGTAGCTAACAAGAGGACAGCAACTAATAAAACAATCCATCCCCATTGGTAATGCACAACCTTACCTATAAATTTATTTGCAAAGGCAGATTTAGTGTAATTGTTTGATTGAAAATAAACTGCACCGGCCATTAAAAAACACCAAATAAGAAATACAATAGAGAAAAGCTTGAAACCTCTTAATTGCCTAATTAACAGACAAAAAGTAGTTATTGCCAAAATTGCAAAAGAGATAAAAAACAACCTCGTATCGGTTTGATATAAATTCCAATTACCTTTTATAGGCACTCTTAACATTGGTGCAATGCTAATGGCTATGATGGCTAAAATTAAGCCGATGTATGCATTTGTTTTTCTTACGATTAACATTCTTAAGTTTTAAGTAGTAAGTAATAAGTTCTAAGTTAACTTCTATAAATGAAAACTGCTAACTGAAAACTGAATTATTTCCTTGGGTCAATACCCATTTTATCTGCAAAATGCGCACAATAATCACGCAAATCTTCAACTATGTTTTCTTCCCCAGTGGCTTTTAAAAAACTATCTCCCATGGTTTGCAAAGTCTCGTAAAAAAAACGTTTCATTTCATCAACAGGCATATCTTTAGTCCATAAATCAATGCGCATAGAGTTTTTATAATTATGATCCCACAAAGCCAAAATCATAGATTTTACAGGTACTTGGTCTTTAGTTTCAGCATCTGTACTTTCCCAAAGAATATTCTCTGGCATATTCTGGTCATCTAATTCTACGGTAATTTTTATTTCTGCTTGTCTCATAAAAGTGATTTCACTGATTTTAAATGATTTCACCAATTAAGATGATATCACCGAATTCGGTTTACTATTTATTTTTTCGGTTGCAAATATGCTGATTTTACAAAGCATATTTAAACACGCATCGTTTTACTTTTGTAATATTAAAAAAAGGACAACCGTTAACGCAATAAAAAACAACTCTACAAACCAAATGCGTTTTAGTTCTTTAAAGATAAACCTGAAAATCATATCAGTAATGAAAGAAACAACTACCATAGCGCCTAAAACTATTTGATAAAGACTACTCACATCAATGTGACCTTTAGCTATTGGTTTAGGTTGAAAAAAAGACACAATTAAAAATGCCAGTGCAAGTGCAGCTACAATATTTAAAGGTGTTATTCTAAGCTTCTTCATTACTACTTCTTTTTATCAAAGCGTTTTTTATTCTTAAATACTTTTGTTTTGTGGGCTTTATTTCTAGCCTTTTCTCTTTCACGATCTTCAATCTGTTTTGCATTTTTCTTTTCGTGGAAAGCACCTTTAAAGTCAGGGTCTTCCTTACGTTTCTGCAAATCTATTTCTTTAGCTATTTGTTGTTTTTCTTCATAAGGTGTTTCTTCTACAAAAACTCCCTCAGGAATTGGTTCAACTGGAATAAACTGACGCGTTAATTTTTCAATTTTACGGATGTAATATTTCTCAGCCTCTGTACAAAAAGTAATTGCATCACCTTTGGAAAATGCCCTTCCGGTTCTACCAATTCTATGTACGTAATCTTCTATAATAATCGGTACATCAAAATTAATTACATGACTTACCTCAGTAACGTCAATTCCTCTTGATGCAACATCAGTAGCTACCAAAACTCTAATATTACCTTCTTTAAAGCTATTTATTGAATTAATCCTTGTGTTCTGGCCTTTATTAGCGTGAATAACACGAACAGATTCTTCTCCAAATTTACGAACCACATAACTGAAAATATTATCAGCCACTGCTTTCGTTTTACAAAAAATAATCAATCTATTGAAAACTTCAACATCCTTCAGCAAATGCTGTAATAGGTTAATTTTAGTTTTAAAATTTGGCACTTCATACAAAACCTGCGTCACGGTTTGCGCTGGTGTTGCCTGTTCAGATGCTTCTATAATAGTTGGATGTTTTAAAAAATCTCCCGCAATTTTCTGAACTAAATCGCTCATTGTTGCAGAGAAAAGCAAGTTTTGGCGTTTACGAGGAACTACTTCTAAAATTCTATGGATAGAGCCAATAAACCCCATGTCCATCATTTTATCTGCTTCATCTAAAACCAAAAACTGTAAATATTTAGTGTTGATTTCTCCTGAAAGGTAAATATCTAAAAATCTACCCGGTGTAGCAATGATAATATCTACTCCAGCTTTGAGCTGTTCCTTTTGTGCTTTTGGACCAATACCACCGAAGATAACTACCGAACGTAAATCGGTATAGGTGCTAAAACGCTTCACTTCCTCAGCAATTTGCATGGCCAATTCCCGTGTTGGTGCTAATATTAAAGCCCTAGCGGCGTCGCCCTGTGCATATTTTAATTTCATTAACATTGGCAAAACATAGGCAGCTGTTTTACCAGTTCCTGTTTCGGCAATGCCACAAATATCCTGACCAGATAAAACTGGTGCAATTGCTTTTTCTTGTATTGGCGTGGCAACAGTGTAACCAGCATCGGCAACTGCGTTTAATATTTGCCTATTTAAATTAAATTCTTCGAACGATTTTGCCATAGCGCACAAAGATACGGAATAAGGTTGAGGGTTTGAAGGTGTAAGGCAGAAGGTTAATAAACCCAACTTATAATACTTATATGGTTCAAAATAATTTGAAAAGCAGTTTCAGTGCTCATTGGCGAGTCCAGTCCTGCCCTCGCTACAATCTTTTTGCGCTTCGACTACGCTCAGTGTGACAAAAAGGATTTTCGCTAAGTCAGGTTTAGATAGCAAAGTATGTGATCAAAACTTTCTGACTTCCCGACATTCGGACTTTCCGACTCTAATTCCTACCTTTACCACCATGAATACTTACTTGATAAAAGGCGCTACTTTAGTAAACGAAGGACAACAATTTATTGCTGATGTTTTGATTAAAAATGGTGTGATTGAGAAAATTGGACAATCATTATCAGCTCCAGAAGCACAAGAAATTAATGCCGAAGGCCTTTACCTTTTACCAGGAATGATAGACGACCAAGTTCATTTTCGCGAACCAGGTTTAACGCACAAAGCAGATATTTTTACAGAAAGTATGGCTGCAGTAGCAGGTGGGATTACCTCTTTTATGGAGATGCCTAATACTGTTCCAAATACTTTAACGCAAGATTTACTGTCAGATAAATATGCTATTGCCGCAGAAACATCATTGGCAAACTATTCATTTTATATGGGTGCTAGTAATGATAATATTGATGAAGTTTTAAAAACTGATGCTAAAAACGTTTGCGGTATCAAAGTTTTCATGGGTTCATCAACAGGCAATATGTTGGTTGACAATGAAAAAACACTAGAAAATATCTTCAGTAAAGCACCAATATTGGTGGCTACACATTGTGAAGATGAACAAACCATTCGTGAGAATCTAGCATCTTTCAAAGCAAAATATGGAGAAGATTTAACTATAGAAATGCATCCGTTAATTCGCAGTGCAGAAGCCTGTTATAAATCTTCATCATTAGCTGTAGAATTGGCAAAACGTTACCAAACTAGATTACATATTCTTCATATTTCTACGGCAAAAGAAATTGCCTTATTTGATAATTCTATTGCTTTAAAAGACAAAAAAATTACTGCTGAAGCTTGTGTACATCACCTTTGGTTTAACGACCAAGATTATGCTACAAAAGGGAATTTCATTAAATGGAATCCAGCTGTAAAAACCGCAGCCGATCAAGCTGGAATTTTACAAGGTGTTTTGGCAGACAATATAGATGTAATTGCTACTGACCATGCACCACACACTTTAGCCGAAAAACAACAATCTTATTCACAAGCGCCTTCTGGTGGGCCATTGGTACAACACGCTTTACCTGCATTATTAGAAATGCATTTACAGGGGAAAATATCATTAGAAAAAATTGTAGAAAAAACGGCGCACAACTTAGCTATTTGTTTTGATATCGAAAAACGTGGGTTTATTAGAGAAGGTTATTGGGCAGATTTAGTTCTAGTAAATTTGAATGATCCTTTTAAAGTAACTCCACTCAATGTTTTTTATAAATGTGGTTGGTCACCATTTGATGGAGAAACTTTTCAGGCTAGCATTACCCACACTTTTGTGTCTGGAAATTTGGCTTATCAAAATGGAAAATTTGTAACGAGTGAACTTGGTAAGAGATTGAGTTTTACTCGCTAGTTTATGCAAACTACAACGCCTAAAAAGTTATTCATTAAATCTGCCATCATAATAGGTATTGCTTTAGCTATCTTTCTATTTGGCTTATTTCCAGAAATAGTTCTCAGCTTTTATTCTAAGGGATTATTCCCAATTATCTCCGCTGTTTTAAGGTGGATTTCCTCTTTATTCCCTTATGCCTTAGGTGATATTTTATATGTAGCGCTAATCATTTATATCTTAAGATTAATTTTTCAATTCTTTTGGCGGATTAAGAAGAATGGTTGGCAAAAAAGCGATAAGCTTGCTATTCCACTCTCTATTATCAATACATTTCTAATTTTTTATATCAGTTTTAAATTGCTTTGGGGCCTAAATTATTCTAGGCCAAGCATTACCCAGCAATTAAATATCAGTGACGAAAAATATTCAGTTACTGAACTAGTAATTTTAGGAGATTACTTCATAGAAAAACTCAATAAACTACAACCTAAAATCTCACCAAACTTAAGTTATGACATCAAACAACTTCGCATAAAGGCAGTTTCAGACTATCAAAGTTTAGCTCAAAAAAATCCATTTTTCAACTATCAAGTTCCATCAGTAAAACCAGTAATTAATGGGTGGGCAATTAGTAAAATAGGAATTGAAGGTTATTATAATCCATTAAGCGGAGAAGCAAATGTAAATATGAAATTACCTGCTTGGGTTTTGCCTTTTGTAACACTTCATGAAATTTCTCACCAAATAGGTGTAGCTAGAGAAGATGAGGCGAACTTAACTGCTTATCTTGTTGGCAGTAATAGTAAGGATGTAAATTTTCAGTATTCAGTAAATTACAATATGCTGAGGTACATTTTATTAGAAATTAGATTTAAATCTCCAGAAGATTACTTAGCCTTGCGGGATAAAATTGACCCAGGTGTTTTGGCCAACTTTAAAGCAGAAAATGAATTTTGGGCAAAGTATAACGGTCAGATGTCTACTTACATGGGGGTAGCTTTCGACAAATTTTTAAAACTCAATAACCAAAAAAGAGGAATTAAAAGTTACCAGAACATTGTAGTTTGGCTGTGGAATATACATAGAAGCCAGCTTGCAGTTGCCAATTGACAGTTTTCAGTTATATCCAGTTGGAGTTAACTGAAAATTGAGATCTGATCTAACCATGTATCGCTTCTTTTTTACCAAAGCTTTTAATCAATTCTCCTTCAAACTCCAACCATTCTTTCCATCGTTTATCTATATCCACGTCTATTGTATATTTACGGGCGAAGTTTAAGAAAGTAGTATAATGTCCTGCTTCAGACACCATTAAATCATGATAAAATTTTGCCAGCTCTTTGTCTTTAATATTTTGGGAAAGTACTCGAAAACGTTCGCAACTTCTGGCTTCAATCATAGCTGCAAATAACAGTCTCTCTATAAAAGAATTATTTCTAGAACCATCTTTTTTACAGAACTTCATTAATTGCCCAACATAGTCGTCCTTACGTCCACGGCCTAAAGTATAACCTCTTTCTTTGATGATGTTCACTACTTGCTGAAAATGCTGCATTTCCTCTAACGCAATTAATGTTAGTTCATCTACCAAATCTTGATGCTCGCAATTATCAGCAATTAAATTAATAGCATTAGTAGCCGCTTTCTGCTCACACCAAGCATGGTCAGTTAAAATCTCTTCTAAATTCGATTCTGCAATATTAGCCCAACGTGGGTCTGTCAACAATTTTAATCCTAGCATGTGTTTAATTGATACTTAGCACATCAAAATTAGAAATAAATAGCATGGCTTTTAAAATTGTGAGATAAAAACATCTTATTTTGCACAAAAAATAAATTAATGACGAAGAAAAGAATATTGATTATTGGGTTAGTCTGGCCAGAACCCACATCTTCGGCTGCTGGCACTAGAATGATTCAATTAATTAATTTATTTCTTACCAAAGGTTATGAAATCATTTTTGCATGTGCTGCATTAAAGAGCGATTTCAGTTTTGATTTATCAAGTATCGGAGTTAAAGAACAAGCTATTAAGCTAAATGATGAAGGTTTTAATGATTTAGTCAAAAATATCAAACCTGATGTGGTGATGTTCGATCGATTTATAACTGAAGAACAATATGGATGGCGGGTACATCAAGAATGCCCAGAAGCGATGACAATTCTAGATACTGAAGATTTACATTTTCTTCGCCAAGCTCGCCAACAAGCACATAAGACCAACTTTACTTTAACAAAAGAAGATTTATTTACAGCACATGCAAAAAGAGAAATTGCTTCTATTTTGCGTTGTGATTTATCATTGATTATTTCTGAAGATGAAATAAAAATTCTTCTAGAGCAGTTTAAAATTGATCCTTCATTATTGCATTACCTCCCATTTCTAGAAAAGGAAATCACCGAAACAGACAATTGGCTATCATTTGAACATAGAGCAGATTTTATTTTTATTGGTAATTTTTTGCACGAACCAAACTGGAATACTGTTCAATTCCTTAAGACAACAATTTGGCCATCCTTAAGCAAAAAAATACAAGGAGCAAAGCTGAACATCTATGGGGCTTATCCTAGCCAAAAAGTCTTGCAATTAAATAACCCTAAAGAGAATTTCAATATCATTGGTAGAGCTGAAAATGCAAGGGCAGTGATTGCTAAACATAGGGTTTTACTGGCTCCAATTCAATTTGGTGCGGGAGTTAAAGGGAAATTTATTGACGCTATGCAAGTTGGAACTCCATCAATTACTACAACAGTTGGCGCAGAGGCTATGAAAGGAAATTTAGAATGGAATGGTTTTATTGAGGATGATATTGAACTTTTCATCACAAAAGCAATAACACTTTACCAAGATAAAAACCTGTGGTTACATGCCCAACAAAATGGAATAAAAATCATTAACGAACGTTACAGTGAAAATAAATTCCAAAATGCTTTCATAGATCGGATGACAAACATTTTAATTAATTTAAAAATACATCGTCAACAAAACTTTTTCGGACAATTGTTACATCACCATACTTTACAAAGCACAAAATATTTGTCACTTTGGATTGAAGAGAAGAACAAGTAGAAAGAAGTTTATAAGCCACAACCTCCGTCTTTCTGACTTTTAAAAAACATTAAAACTTTCCAACACTAAAACATTAACGTAAATTTGCGCTGTTATGGCAAAAATATCCATCAACCTGTCGACAGGCTCATTACAACAAGAAGAAATTATTGTAGGCATAGATTTAGGCACTACCAACAGTTTGGTTGCATTTATCAATCCAGATAAAAATCCTCAGGTAATTAACGATACCGGAAAAGGGCTTTTAGTACCTTCTGTTGTGCATTTTAATGAGCATGGAGACGCAGAAGTTGGTAATGAAGCTAAAGCTTTTTTAACTACCGACCCGACAAATACTATTTTTTCTGTAAAAAGATTATTGGGTCGTTCTTATAAGGATATTGCCAGTCACCAAGATATTTTTTCTTATAAAATTATTGATGACGATACGGATGCCTTAGTAAAAATTAAAGTAGGAAATAGGTTTTATACACCAATTGAGCTTTCTGCTGAAATTTTAAAGGAACTAAAGGCAAGAGCAGAACATGCTTTAAAAACACCAGTTAATAGAGCGGTGATTACCGTTCCTGCATACTTTAATGATAGTCAAAGACAAGCAACTCGTGATGCGGGTAAACTTGCAGGATTAGATGTTTTAAGGATTGTAAATGAGCCAACAGCGGCGAGTTTAGCCTATGGAATTGGTCTTGATCCAACACAGCAAAAAACCATTGCGGTATACGATTTAGGTGGGGGAACTTTTGATGTTTCTATTCTTCAAATCCAAAATGGGATATTTGAAGTTTTAGCCACCAATGGCAATACCTTTTTAGGTGGCGATGATTTTGATAGAGCCATCTTAAACTATTGGATAGAGAAAAATAAGCTAAATCCAGTCGATGTTGCGAAAGACAATATCTTAATGCAAACGCTACGTTTACAGGCCGAAGCCGCTAAAAAAGCATTATCTACCCAAAACTTATACAATGAGCAATTGGGCGAGATTTGGTGCACTTTAGACAAACAAACTTTTGAGCAGTTGATTGCGGATAAAGTTGCTGAAACTTTAACCTGTTGCAAACAGGCTTTAGCTGATGCAAATCTTAACGTTAGCGAAATTGATGAAGTTGTTTTAGTAGGCGGCTCAACTCGTACCCCTTATGTTAAACAAGCGGTAACTGATTTCTTTAATCGCCAACCACATGATCAGATTAACCCTGATGAAGTTGTTGCACTTGGGGCAGCTATCCAAGCAGATATTTTGGCGGGAAATAGATCTGATATTTTATTACTAGATGTTACACCACTTTCTTTAGGAATTGAAACTATGGGAGGCTTAATGGATGTGATTATTGCAAGAAATAGCAAAATACCTACCAAAGCTGGTCGCCAATATACCACTTCAATTGATGGGCAAATAAACATGAAGATTTCTGTTTACCAAGGTGAACGTGATTTAGTAAAGGAAAATCGCAAATTGGCCGAATTCGATTTAAAGGGAATCCCAGCAATGCCTGCAGGTTTACCAAAAGTCGACATCAATTTTATGTTAAATGCAGATGGAATTTTAACAGTTCAAGCGATAGAATTACGTTCTGGTGTAAAACAAGAAATAGATATTGTACCTAGTTATGGACTAAGTGATGATACCGTTGAGAAAATGTTGATTGACAGCATAGAAAATGCAAAAAGCGATGTTGAACAACGAATGCTGATTGAAGCTAAAAGCGAAGGCGAACAGTTAGTTTATACAGCTGAAAGATTTATCAATAAAAACAGTCAAATTTTAACTGAAGCAGAAATTAATGCTACCAATGCGCATATTACAGCATTAAAAGAAGCATTAGAAACAGGCGAGAAAGACCTCATCCTTAAAAAAGCAGATGAATTAAATGAATTTACCCGTCCTTTTGCAGAACGCTTAATGGATATGGCTGTTGGCCAAGCCATGAAAGGTAAGAGTATAGACGAGCAATAATTTGTCATTCAGAGCGAAGCGATGAATCTCGCTTGATTATTAATCCCGCCAATGGATTCCTCCAGAGGTGGAATGACAAGTTTATTAAGCATTTTGCCCCGCTCTCGGCCGTACTATTTTCGTTTCCATAGCAATTCACAAAAGGTTATATTCGTATAATAATTGAGTTTAAATGTTAAGCGAGAAGGAAAGTAAAAGAATAAGTAAATTTTTAAGTTACGTATTAAGGCATCATCCAGAACTCATTGGAATTGAATTAGATGAAAATGGTTGGACAGATATTACTATTCTTATCGAAAAAGCTATTGCTCATGACATTAAATTAGACCAAGAGACACTCAATTACATTGTTGAAACAAATAATAAAAAACGTTTTGCATTTAATGAAACCTTCGATAAAATTAGAGCCAGTCAAGGTCATTCTGTCAGTATTGATTTGGCTTACACTCCTCAAAAGCCACCTAAATTATTGTACCATGGCACAGCGGTAAAAACTGCAGCCTTTATTTTTAAATCTGGAATAGAAAAACAGAGCAGGCAACATGTACATTTAAGTGTAGATTTTGAAACAGCCATTAATGTAGGCAGTAGACATGGAAAACCTTTTGTTTTTACAGTTAATGCAGAAGAAATGTTTAATGATCAATTCAATTTCTATTTAGCTGAAAATGGAGTTTGGTTAACGGACTATGTTCCTGCAAAATATTTAGCAAATGAAATTATGGAAAGCTAAAAATTGATCATCATATAAGTGATTGATCATATTATCAGCTTATGAACTTTATAAAAATCTCCATATACGCTTCTGCATTAAATTTTATAATTCTTGGTTTAGCAAGTGCATACTATTTTGTAATTCCACAAATGTATTTTTGGCAAGACGAAACTTTTGCAACACTCTATTATAAGTGTCCAACTTGTTCAATTGCTAAAGAAAATGCTGCTATTGACTTTAAGAAAGGAGAATATCAAGTCGTATTTTGGGGATTGGGAAATATTGCAAACAATAAAATATTCAGATTAAACCTATTAGCTAATTACAAAACTAAAGCAATTTCAGGAGGTTGTGTGCCATTATCCGAAATGAATTGCTATAGTATAAAAATGCAACAACTGCTATTTAAAAAGTACGGTAACAACTTTATATTTAACACGTACAAAAAAGCTGATAGCCTTGATAATCTATCCCAAAAGAACTGGTCACAATAATTCACTATGTAACCTTTAATAGTTTTACAATCCTTGTATTTTAAATCGCACAATAGAAGCATCTTTTTGGTTCCCTTAAAAACTTACGAAGTTTAATAATAGGCTTAAGTAGAGGTAGTGTATAGGCGAACTACTTTCCAAAAAAGCATTTGTATTTCCTTTATAGAAAATCATTTGATGAATAAGTTAAACTTTGAATTAAATAGTCAACCTTGTCGCAATCATTGCTATATTTAATAAAACTTACCATAAACTATACGAATGGAGAATGACAAGGAAAGGTTAAATATTTTACTGTTAAAGCTAGAAAATCTATCCCTTAAACAGCAAACTTTTGAGGCAGAAATCAACAACCTCCGACAAGAGATTAAACAATTACAATCTCCAGGTACTGAACCAATTGCTCTAAGTACACAAGTGTTCTCAAACCTTGAACCGCAGGTTATTTTTCCTCCAAAAAACACACCAATAAGTACCCATTCATCAACTCCTCCAACATTTACGCCACCTGCAAATCGCCAACCTAATTTTAGTGATAATTTTAAGCGGGCAAATTTAGGTAAGTCTGATTTCGAGAAATTTATTGGTGAGAATTTAATCAGTAAAATTGGGATTTTAATTTTAGTGATCGGTGTTGCCATTGGTGCTAAATATGCCATTGATAAAGATATGCTTAGCCCTTTAACACGTATTATTTTAGGCTATTTAGTTGGCATTGCCTTGATGGGTTTTGCGCTAAAATTAAAAGCGAAATATGAAAGTTTTAGCGCTGTTTTATTGAGTGGTTCGATAGCCATAATGTACTTCCTTACCTATGCTGCATACGATTTTTATGGTTTAATACCGCAAACACTTGCTTTTGTGTTAATGGTAATATTTACTTCATTTACAGTTATTGCCGCTATTAAATACAATAAACAGGTGATAGCACACATTGGTTTAGTGGGTGCTTATGCCGTTCCTTTTTTACTGAGTGATGGCTCTGGAAAAGTTGCGGTATTATTTACTTACATGGCCATTATCAACATCGGAATACTCATACTAAGCTTTAAAAAATATTGGAAACCATTGTTCTATATGTCTTTTGGCTTAACATGGTTAATATTCGCATCTTGGCTACTTTTTGATTATAAAGACACCGTACATTTCACCTTGGCTTTTAGCTTTGCTTCCATCTTTTTCCTTACTTTTTATATCAGCAACTTAGCTTATAAAGTGACCAAAGCAGAGATTTTTGGCATTTCAGATGTGATTGTTTTGCTCTTAAATTCTTTCGTATTTTACGGAATAGGCTATTATATTTTAAGCGAAAATAAAAATGGCGAAGAATTGCTAGGTTTATTTACCCTAATTAATGCAATTATCCACTTTGTGGTAAGCCTAGTAATTTACAAACGTAAACTGGCAGACAAGAGCCTATTTTATTTCATTTTGGCAATGGTAATTACATTCGTTACTATGGCTGTCCCTGTTCAGCTAAGTGGCAATTGGGTTACTATTTTTTGGGTAGTTGAAGCTTCTATTTTGTTCTATCTAGGCAGGATGAAGAATATTACAATTTATGAAAAGCTATCATTTCCACTTGTATTTTTAGCTTTTTTAAGTTTATTGCAAGATTGGGCAATGAGCTCAAGTGAATTTAATTACGATACAGATTACGTACCTGTTAAACCTTTCTTAAACGTTGGTTTTTTAAGTGCTTCGATCTTCATATTGGCTTTTTTAGGAATGTTTATCGTAACTAGAAAAGCGAAGGATATGGAAGATACTGGTAAGGTGTTATCCATCAGACAAATCCTTTCTTATGCGATACCAACCATACTTATTGCCACTGTTTATTATACTTTCAGAATTGAAATTGCTAATCATTTCCAGCATATTTATCAGCAGACAAAAATAAACACAACACCTTCTGGAAGAGGTATTAATATTGTTTACAATGAAAATATCCCTTGGCTTAAAAAGGCTTGGGTCTACATTTACACCCTGTTTTTTGCAAGTGGATTGACTTATCTAAATCTTAAAAAAATAAAAAACAATGAGTTATCGATTACCAACACCATCATTAACCTCTTTGTAATTATTGCATTTTTAACAGAGGGATTGTACAATTTAAGTATACTAAGAGAAACTTACATTTCACAAAACGATCAGTATTTTGTAAGCAGTACAATGAACATTACCGTAAGGTATATCTCTTTGGCCTTTTTTGTCCTATTGATGGGAATGTGTTATCAGCTTAGTAAATCAGAAATTTTCAAGAAAAAGTTCAATAAAACTGCATTCGATTATTTGTTGTACATCGCTGTACTTTGGGTGATTAGCAGTGAACTTTTACACTTATTAGAACTATATGGAATGCGAAATGGATATAAGCTAGGACTGAGCATTTTATGGGGCGTTTATGCTTTGTTCTTAATTAGCATAGGTCTTTGGAAAAACAAAAAACACTTACGGATCGGCGCCATAATTTTGTTTGGCATCACACTAATTAAATTGTTCTTCTACGATATCTCTTCATTAGATACCATTTCGAAAACCATTGTTTTTGTATCTCTTGGGGTACTTTTATTAATCATCTCCTTCCTTTACAATAAATACAAACACTTAATTATTGATGATGTTAAAACTGAAAATTAAAATACTTGCTTTGTTAGTATGCTGTGCTATTGGTTTACAAGCACAAACAAACACCTATCGTTATAAACGAGAACTGAAGGGAATAAATACAACCTGGCATAGTATTACTTTACCAAATGAGGTTTTCAAAAATGCACAAAGTGGATTGGCAGATTTGAGAATTTATGGCTTTAAAGGAAAAGACACTGTTGAGGTTCCCTACATTTTAGAGCAAAGTGCTGATCAAATGACAGACAAAGAAACTTCTTTTAATATCATTAACCAGAGCAACAATGCCAATGGATATTTCTATACTTTCCAAGCATCAGCTGCTGCTACAATAAATCAGATTAAGCTTTCATTTAAGCAAACCAATTTTGATTGGAAAGTGAAACTTGAAGGAAGTAATGACAATAAGGAATGGTTTACTGTTTTAGAGAATTATAGAATTTTAGCTATTAAAAACAATAACACCGACTATCAATTTACGCAACTGAATTTCCCTGTAGCAAAATATAGTTATTTTAGATTAGCCATTAAAGCCAATGAACAACCACAGCTAAGTGCAGCTAAAATTTTAAAGACAGATACATTAAAAGGCATCTCGAAAAACATTACCTACCAATCTTACCAACTATTTAATGATGCAAAAAATAAGCAAAGCACAATTGATGTTACTTTAGCCAATCCTACTCCCCTATCTTATTTAAAAATAAATACACAAGGTGATTTCGATTTCTACCGAGCTTTAAAAATTGAATATGTAACAGACAGTTTTAAAACTGACAAAGGCATCCAATACAATTACGCCCCACTGTTTGAAGGCACCATTAGCTCTTTAGAAGTTCCTGAATTTAATTTTACAGGCACATTGGTAAGCCGATTAAAGGTTACAATTGAAAACAATGACAATAAACCTTTGCACTTAACTTCCATTACTTTAAAAGGCCCTGTTTATGAGCTGGTTGGCAGATTTGATGATGCAAGCCTAAGCTATGCCCTATATTATGGTAACAAAGAGGCAACTACACCTAGTTATGAATTAAAGAACTTTGAGCATAAAATTCCGATGAGTGTTGTTGCATTAGCTATTGGAGCAGAGCAAAATAACCCAGCTTTTACAACAGCAAAAACTAAAGCTCCATTGTTTGAGAATAAATTATGGCTTTGGTGTTTAATGGGGGTAATTATCGCTCTACTTGGCTTTTTTGCTTATAAGATGTTGAGGAGTTAGTTATAGCAGTCCTCCCCCAGCTCCCTCTAGAGGGAGACAGCATGATGCCTATGCAACCAGAGTCTCCCAATGACCAAGGAATTAAAGTAGTGGAATAAAGATTTAAAATAATAATAAATTATAATGAGCTTTTTAAAAAACATATTTGGTTCTAAAGAAGAAACAATAAATAATTATGATGATTTCTGGAATTGGTTTCAGAAAAATGAAAAAACTTTCTATAAAGCAGTTAGCCAAAACAACGCGATTGAAAAGAATTTCTTTGAAAAACTTTCTCCCAGACTAAACGAACTTAGGGAGGGTTACTATTTTTTAACAGGTATGATGAATGATAATACTGCAGAATTAGTATTAACTGCTGATGGCATTGTTAAAAACATTGTTTTTGTTGAAGAATTAGTAAATGCGGCACCAGTTATTGATGGATGGAAATTTACTGCATTAAAACCTGCCTTAAATATTGAAGATGTTACCATTAGGATGGCAGATTATGAGTTCACTAAAAGCAACATCAGCTTTTATTATAATGAAGACCCAAACTATCCCGATGAGATTGATGTTGTAATAATTAATAACGATTTAAATGAGGCCAATAAAGACACCATCATCAATGGAACTTTTATTTTTTTAGATAACCTCTTAGGAGAATTAAACTTTGCTACTACAATAGATAACATTGTTGTTCTTGGTAAAGAAAATGCTCAAAAAGAGCTCATCCCAATAGAAAAGTTAAAAGACTTTTTAATATGGAGAGAAAAAGAATTTATAGAAAAATATGATGGGCTTTGGCACAGTACAGAAACCGACAATCATTCTATTTTAGAAGGAACCCTACAAAATGGCAAACCTCTATTAGCAGTAATAAATATGGATTTGTTAAGTTGGGAAAACAAAGCTTCACATCCTTGGATTTTGGATATTATTGTAAAGTTTGTACCAGATAAAAATGGTTTTCCTAATGATAAAACAATGGCTCAATTAAATGATTTTGAAGATATTCTTTTAGGTGAATTAAAAGACAGTGAAGGTTATTTAAACATTGGAAGAGAAACTGCAGATGGTACCAGAGATTTTTATTTTGCTTGTAAAGACTTTCGTAAAGTATCAAAAGTAGTCGAAAAAATCATTGCTGATTATGAAGATAAATTTAACATTAGCTTTGATATCTATAAAGACAAATACTGGCAATCATTTAATCGTTTTATTAACTAAATCAAGCTAATTAATGAACAAAGAAATTTCAGCAGAAGGTTTTTCGATTATTTCTGATGTTTATTCTAATCAAGAAATTGAGCAAATTTTAGCTGTGATTAATGAGGTTGATACAACCAAAGATACATTTAGAAAATCTGCTGATTTATTTGCAATTAGACAATTTTTAAAAGAAATTCCAGCAGTCTATGGGTTGGTCTTTAACTCTAAACTAAAGTCAATTATACAGTCTACTTTTGGTGAAGATTATTTTGTTGTTAAATCTATTTACTTCGATAAACCTGAGCAATCCAATTGGTTTGTTTCCTATCATCAGGACTTAACAATCTCAGTAGATAAAAAAGTAGAGCTTGCAAATTTTGGGCCATGGACAGTTAAACAAAATCAGTTTGCAGTTCAACCACCAATCGAAATCCTAAAAAACAATTACACAATCCGTATTCATTTAGATGATACAGATGAAAATAATGGTGCCTTAAAAATTATTCCGAAATCTCATTTAAAAGAAATTTATAGACCAGAAACGATCGATTGGAACTTTGAAAGTGAAACCGTTTGCAAGATTAAAAAAGGCGGCATCATGATCATGAAACCTTTATTATTACATAGCTCATCAAGAACAACAAATAATACCAAAAGAAGAGTTATACATATAGAGTTTTCAAATATTGAATTACCTAAAGAAATAAAATGGGTAGAGAGGATTTAATAGTTTTCATTCCCTTATGGTCGGTTATTCACAATTATTAATAGATATAAACCATGGCATGGAACCCAAAGACATACAATCAATTTAAAACAGAAAGGTACGCTCCGTTTTATGATATTTTAGATCTAATCGAAATTAAGCCCAACTTAAAGGTAATCGATCTAGGTTGTGGAACCGGAGAGTTAACCAGCATGCTTGCCGAGAAGTTACCAAATGCAAAAGTTTTAGGAGTTGACTCTTCAATTGAAATGCTAAATGAAGCAAAAGCATTCGCTAGTGAGACTTTAAGCTTCAAACAAAACTCTATTGAAGAACAAATTGATACCAATCAAAAATGGGATTTAATTTTTTCTAATGCAGCAATTCAATGGGTTGATGACCATGAAACATTATTTCCTAAAATTATTAGGCTTTTAAACCCTAATGGCCAATTGGCTATTCAAATGCCATCACAAACTCAAAATGCTTTAAATCAAATTCTTGATAATCTAGTTCAAGAAGAACCTTACCAAAATAGTCTGCTAGGTTATCATCGGACTTCTCCAGTGCTTAAAACAGATGCTTATGCGCAATTACTTTTTGAAGGGGGAGCAAAAACTATAACTGTGTTTGAAAAGATCTATCCAATCATAGCCAAGTCATCTAATGATTTATATGATTTCATTTCAGGTTCCGCTTTACCTCCTTATTTAGAAAAATTGAACGGAGAAATGAGAGAGAACTTCATAGCTGAATATAAAAAGCGAATACAAACTCGGTTCCCTAAATCGCCAACATTATATCCATTTAAAAGGATAATCATAGCAGGAAAATTCTAAAATTTATTTATCTTCATTTTATGAAAAGATTAACAATTTTAACCTTGTTAATCATCCCTTTTATATTGTGTACTTCCTGGGGCTTTTTTGCTCACCGTAGAATAAATCAATTGGCCATTTTCACCCTGCCAAGTGAAATGATTAATTTCTATAAAACTGCCAATAAATATATTGTAGAACATGCTGTAGATCCTGATAAGCGTAGATATATTGACACTTTAGAAGCACCAAGGCATTATTTAGATGTAGAAAACTACGAGGAAAATATGGATAGCATTCCTCCAAAATTTAATGATGCCTTGGCCAAATATGGTCAAAAGAAATTAAATGAAAGCGGTATTGTGCCCTGGCAAATACAACGGACGTATTACAGTTTGGTTAAGGCTTTTAAAACTCATGACTCCTTAAAAATATTAAAGTATTCTGCAGAACTCGGTCACTATATAGGTGATGCCCATGTCCCATTGCATACTACTAATAACCATAACGGACAATTAACCAATCAGGTTGGCATTCATGCATTTTGGGAAAGTAGGATACCAGAATTATTCGCTGCCCGTTATAATTTTGTAGTTGGGAAGGCAAGCTATGTTGACGATCCTTTAAAAGCTGCCTGGGCAATTGTTAAACATTCGCACAGTTTGTTAGATAGTGTTTTACTACTTGAAGCAGAGCTGAATAAAACATTTCCATCAGACCAAAAGTATAGTTTCTCTGAACGAAGCAATACGGTGATAAAACAATATTCTGAAGCCTATTCAAAAGCCTATCAAGATAAAATGAATGGGATGGTAGAAAAACAAATGAGGTCAGCAATTATAACTATTGGTTCTTTTTGGTTTTCAGCTTGGGTTGATGCTGGTCAGCCTGAACTTAAAAACCTAATTAAATTAGAACCAGGTCCAGAAGATAAAAAATGGGCCGAGCAACAAGAAAAAAAGTATAAAGAAGGAAAAATTATTGGCAGAGAGAATTAATCATTAAATCCGTCACTTCGATACGTAACAAAGTGGAGTGAGAAGTCTCGAATCCTCTTGAGCACTGACTTAATAACATCAAATGTCATAGCTATGGGATATCTCCTCACTACGGTAATATAGAAGAATATTTAATCTTCTTTTATCTCTTCCTCTATTTGTTGTTCAACTGGTTTTTTAGAGAATAAAGATTTTAATGCGCCATAAACTACTGGCACAAAAGTTCCAACCGCTATAATTAACACTAGAATTTCAAAATTCTTTTCTACAAAAGGAATTTTACCCAATAAGTAACCGGCAAACAATAAACTTGTAATCCAAGCAATACCACCTACAACATTGTAATAAGTAAACTTACCGAAAGACATTCTAGCTGCACCAGCAACAAAAGGAGCAATTGTTCTTACAATAGGCAAAAAACGACTAAAAACAATGGCCTTAGCACCATGTTTTTCAAAATATTCGTGAGATTGATGGTAGTATTTTAACTTAAGTATTTTGTTATTTTCTTTAAAAACCTTAATTCCAAAATATTTACCCAGTTGATAATTTAATGAATTGCCCAAAATAGCTGCTATAATTAAAATGACTAGCATAAACCAAATGTTTAAGCCTGTACCCTCGCCTGCAACAAGCGCACCTACAGCAAATAACATCGAATCTCCTGGTAAAAATGGGGTAACCACAAATCCAGTTTCTGCAAAAATAATGATGAAAAGAATTAGATAGGTCCAGGTTTTATATTCCTGCATGATTACTTCTAATGTTTCTTTGGTATTAGTAAGTAATTGTATAATTAAATCGAGAAATTCCAAGTTGTTCTGTTTTTTTACAAAAGTAACGATATCGTTCTGATAAGTTACTAAATTTTAAAATATGACCTCAATTAAATAAAAATGGCTCAGTAACCTAAGCCATTTTGTACTTGTTGGATATAATTATCTTTGTTCCTTGCTCTTTAATCTTTTCTCTAACTAGTAGCTGTTATTAAGCATTACAGGCATTACTAACATTAAAACATCTTCATTTTCATCGTTAGTTTGTGGAATTAATAAACCAGCTCTGTTTGGGGTAGACAATTCTAAGGTAACTTCTTCGCCACTTAAATTACCAAGCATCTCGATTAAGAAACGAGCATTAAAGCCAATTTCTAAATCTTCACCTTCATATTGGCAACTTAAACGTTCGTGAGCCTCATTTGCAAAATCTAAATCTTCCGAAGAGATATTCAATTCGCTTCCGTTAATTTTCAATCGCACTTGATGTGTAGTTTTATTCGCGAAAATTACAACCCTACGTAAAGTATTTAAGAACAATGCCCTATCAATTACCAATTTATTTGGATTGTTAGCAGGAATTACTGCTTCATAATCTGGATAACGTTCGTCAATTAAACGACATACCAAATTGATGTTTTCGAATTTAAAGAATGCACTAGTTGCATTATAATCAACCGAAACATTTACATCAGAACTTGGTAAAGCCGCTTTCAATAACGTTAATGCTTTTTTAGGGAGGATAAATGATGAAGCTTTATCAGCTTTGCTATCCATTCTGCGGTAACGAACCAATTTATGTGCATCAGTTGCCACAAAAGTAATATGTTGAGGAGAAAGTTGGCAATAAACACCTGTCATTGCTGGTCTTAACTCGTCATTACTTACTGCAAAAATTGTTTTTGTAATTGCTTCTGTTAAAACAGATGCTGGTAAATTTACAGATGATGCATTTTCTACAACTGGAATTTTAGGAAAATCATCTCCGTTTTCACCGCTTAATTTATATTTACCATCACCAGCGCTAATTTCTATTGAAAAGCTATTGTCATCAATATTAAATGAAATTGGTTGATCTGGTAGCGTTTTTAAAGTATCTAATAATATTCTAGATGGAACGGCAACTTTACCTTCTTCTTTAGATTCTACAGCTAACGAGGTGGTCATACTAGTTTGCAAATCTGTAGCAGAAATAGTTAAGTTTCCATCTTTAATTTCGAATAAGAAGTTTTCTAATATAGGCAAAACTGTACTGCTGCTAGATGCACCATTAACAGTCTGCAAATGTTTTAATAACGTGGAAGTTGATACTATAAATCTCATAGTTGTTTTGTATAATCTCAAAAATATAAAAATTACTTCGCATACTTATGCTTACGGTAATAATGTTGAAAAATTGCGAAACATATTAACAATACTAACGGCACAATTGAATTTATCACCTGCCATTTCAACTTTTCTGTACGTAAACGGGCTTTATCTAGTAATCTTACTTTAATTTCTTTATTTCTTAGTGCGATAAGGTTATTGTCATCTGTAAAATAATCTGCAATATTTAGCAACAATGCTTTGTTGCCATAATTCTGCTGTGTATATCTATCTAAGCCCAGTGGAAAAACAGAATTGTCTGTACTACTATATTGATTAGTAAAAATATCTCCATCGCCAATTACAATCATTTTAGTTGGTTTACTAATGCTAGGTACATTATAATTTTCAGTTATTCCCTCTGGTATTGGTCTATTTAAAAATACAGATTTAAAATTCCCTTCTAATAAAATACCTGCAGTTTTTGGGGTACTGGTATATTCTTCTTGCTTTGGTTCTTGTGCCAACATTTGCAAAGAGAGCATTTTAGGCGTTTCGAAGACTTTGTTGTAAGGTGAGGTTTGTAAGATAACCTTTTTAGTTACGTTGGGTACATCAATAATATCTACCGTACTTGCAAACTCTGCTCTAATGCCATCAATATTTTTAACAATCGCGTTAGTGGTATCTGGTGCAAGAATTGGGTAATAAATCCAGGGCGCCAAGTCTATTTGTGCTTGCTGACCGGGATTATTAGTTGCTATAGGTATTGAGGCACAATTAACATCTGTAATTAAGTTATAATTGATTCTAGCTCCATACTCAAAAAGCATATCATCTATATTAAGTTGGTTATTAAAAGCCATCATTTGAGGCTTTTTCTGCAAACTATCTAAACTTGCTGTAACCTGATCTATAGACCAAACTAATTTACCACCTTTCATTACAAAATAATTGATTTTGTATTTTTCAAGCTCTGTGAGTGCAGTTTTTGGCTTAGCAATAAATATTACATCTAAATCATCTAACCCTTGTTTTTTAATGATTTTAAGATCTACCCAGCCCACATAAAAATTTTGGGAAAGCGTATTATTAATGGCATCGTAAAATTGGGGATTTGATGATTCTCCATGTCCTTCGGTAAAGCCTATTTTAGGACTGTAGCCCTTCTCTAATCTTTTAATAGCCGATGTAAATGAATATTCTAAGGTTTGAATGGAACTGGTAATATTTGTTTCATAATCAGTTGCTGGCCCACCTGTTTTTTGAAGCAAATTAACAGCCATTGGTTTACCGTCAATTTCTATAAGTGCCATTGGGAAGATGATTTTTTGCGTTAAACCTGCATCATTTTTAATATTTACCGCAACTGGTCTAATGCCTATTTCTCCCAAATTTTTAATAATAGTATCTTGTTCACTTGCAATAACACCAGCTAAGGGGTCTTCAAAAATGATTTTTACATTGGCACTTGAATACGCTTTATAATCGTTTAATAAATCTTTCGTTGCGTTGCGCAATCTTTTAAAAGCAGCTGGAATTTCCCCATCTAAAAACACTGTGATGGTGATGTCTTTTTCTGTTTTTGTTAAAATTTCTTTTGATTTCTGATTTAAGGTATAACGTTTTTCTTTGGTAAAATCGAAACGGGTGTAAAAATACTGTGCTAAAACATTTATCAGAATCAACACAATTAAAAACACAAGAATTTTTAGGTAATTCTTCTTTTTTAGTCCTTGGCCTTTAGTCTTTAATCTTTCAGCTTTATTCTGAACACCTACCATTTCCTACCTCCTATAGCTAGTTTGGTAAAACCAAAAAACACCAACACAAAAGTGATGAAATAGACAAGATCTCTGGTATCAAGCACCCCTCTGCTTATAGATTGATAATGTTCATTAATTCCGAAATTAACTAATACACTGCCCAAAGCCTGGAGTTCGAATATTTTGCTGATTGAGTCGAAACCACTAAAAGTAAAAAAACAAAGAAACACCGCTACTGCAAATGCAATAACCTGATTTTTCGTGATAGAGGATGAAAAAATGCCTATAGCTGAAAATGCATTCCCCAATAAGAATAAGCCTAAATAGGAGCCTATAACTGCACCAGTATCTATATTTCCTTTGGGTAAGCCTAGTTCAGAAATGCTATAATAATAAACCAAAGTAGGGATTAAAGCAAAAACCATTAAAACAACACATGCTAAATATTTGGCCAATATAATTTGGGTATCGCTTAAGGGCCTTGTTGCTAAAAGCACATAGGTGCCTTCTCTTCTTTCTTCTGCAAATGAACGCATGGTAATTGCAGGAATTAAAAACATAAAAAGGAAGGGAACTAAACTAAAAAAGCCATTTAGCTCTGCATAACCATAATCTAATATCGAAGTATCTGGAAAAACCCAAAGCAACATGGCGCAAGCCAATAAAAATACACCAATGGTGATATAGGCCATTAATGAATTTAAAAAACTGAATAATTCTCTTTTAAAAACTGCGTACATGCAAGGCGATTAATGACGCCGAAGTTATGCAATATCTCCTAAAACAAAAAAGTCTCAACACAATTGTTGAGACTTTTAATTAAAGACTTTAGGATTAAAAAGTAAAGCCTAGGCCAACAGAAAAAACTTTGTTCTTAAACTTCATATCAAAATCTTGCTGATCTGGAACTACACTACTTAAAAAAAACCTCAGCAAATTGCTGAGGTTTTTTTATTATTTGATATTAAATTGTAACCTACAAACCAAATGCCCAAGCAGCACGTAAGCCAACAAATGAACTAGAACCATTGTTAGACCAAGTTTCATAACGTAAGCCGAAATCTAAGCTAGATTTATCTGAAACTGAGAAAGAAGCACCTAAGCCCGGAGCAAATGCAAATGCCGTACCACCACCATTTTCGGTAGAAATTGTAGCACCTACCTCACCTGCACCATAAAAGTTACCACCAAAATAATATTTAGCACCAGCTTTTAAAGGAATAAAACCTAAGCTAAGACTAGGTCCACTACCAGTATAAGTAAGTGCTGTATAACCAGCAGAACCAGTTAAGTTTAAAGATTTTGCTACTGGGTGCTCATACTGCAATGAACCACCAACATATAACCAGTCTTTTGATCCACTTTCAGTAGGCAAACCAACTTCACCACCAATACTTAATTTTCTAACTGCACCTTCTGTTTGTGCACTTGCTGCAAATCCTAAACCTGCAACTAATGCTAATGATAATAATAATTTTTTCATGTGTTTTTTGTTAATTTATATTTGTTAATACTGCTGCTTAAGACACAACAACTAAGCCAGTAGTTACAGTAAATCGTCACTAAATTGACAACTTTTAGGAATGAAAAGTTAATTAAATGAATTTCAACCAGTTAATTTTCTAAATATTTCTTCTAGAGAATTTGATTTGTATTGATTTTTAAGACTGGAAATTGTGTCATTCGCGACAATTTTTCCATTATTAATGATGATAACTTCATCACAAATTGCCTCTACTTCTTGCATAATATGGGTAGAGATAATTACAGTTTTAGCTGCGCCTAAATCTTTTATTAATGCCCTAATGTCAGTCAATTGATTAGGGTCTAGGCCAGAAGTTGGTTCATCTAATATTAAAACTGAGGGATGATGGATAATTGCTTGAGCTAAACCAACACGTTGCTTGTAACCTTTAGAAAGCATCCCGATTTTTTTATGTTGCTCTGGCGTTAATCCAACCTGTTTAATCACATCCTCAACCCTATGTGATAAATTTGCAATGTGATAGGTTTCTCCTACAAAACTTAAAAACTCACGAACGTACATGTCATTATACAAAGGCGTATTTTCTGGCAAATAGCCAATTAGCTCTTTTACTGCCAAATTTTCAGTCAAAATACTTTTACCACAGATCTCCGCATCTCCAGAAGTAGGCGCTAAATAGCCAGTAAGCATTTTCATGGTGGTAGACTTACCTGCCCCATTTGGCCCAAGAAAGCCTAAGATTTTGCCAGGTCTAGCTTCAAAGCTAATAGCATCAACTGCTTTTTGCTGACCATAATGTTTTGATAGGCTTTTTACTTTGATACTCATTGCTTCAAAAATAGGAAAAATGATGGATTGTTTGAGTGCTCAATTGTTGAATTGCTAGATTGTCAGTTAACCATTTAATAGCTGCTCTGCCCTTGCCTCCTAAACCCGACTTAGCGAAAATACTTTTTTGTTTTTTTACCAACCGTCATACCGAAATGAGGAACGATTGAGGTATCTGTTCGTTTTTAGCACTTAAGTAACAGATTTCTCCCTGCGCTCGAAATGACGAAAAACTAAAAAGATTGCAGCGAGGGCGGGACTGATTTTAGTTTCTTGCAAACAATTGCTTTTCAAAAAACCCAAAATCACCTAAAGGGTACTTGTAGTTTTCAAGGAAGACCTTCTATCTATGCTTTAGTCTTTTGGCTTTAGTCTTTCGGCTTAAAATATTATCTTTGCGCTACTATGGCTAAAACTAACGACGAACAATTTAAAAATGTAATATCACATGCTAAAGAATACGGTTTTGTATTTCAAAGCAGCGAAATATATGACGGTTTAAGTGCTGTTTATGATTACGGACAATTAGGGGCCGAATTAAAAAACAATATTAAAACTTACTGGTGGAAAGCAATGGTGCAAATGCACGAGAATATTGTAGGAATTGATTCTGCAATTTTTATGCATCCTAAAGTATGGAAAGCGAGTGGTCACGTTGATGGTTTTAACGACCCAATGATTGACAATAAAGACTCCAAAAAACGTTATCGTGCAGATCAGCTATTAGAAGATAAAATTGCTCGTTACGAGAAAGATGGCAAAACCGAAAAAGCAGCAAAATTGCAGGCTGACATGGATGCTGCCTTAACTGCAGAAGATTTACCTCGTTTAAAAGTATTAATTGAAGAGCATGAAATTGCTTGTCCAGTTAGCGGCACAAAGAATTGGACTGATGTTCGTCAGTTTAACTTAATGTTTAGCACTCAGTTTGGTGCAATGGCAGAGGGAAGTGATGAGGTTTACCTTCGTCCGGAAACAGCACAGGGTATTTTCGTTAACTTTTTGAATGTGCAAAAATCTGGAAGAATGAAAATTCCATTCGGAATTGCACAAATTGGTAAAGCATTTAGAAATGAAGTAATTGCCCGTCAGTTCATTATGCGTATGCGTGAATTTGAACAGATGGAGATGCAATTTTTTGTTCGCCCCGGTGAAGATAAAAAATGGTTTGCCTATTGGAAAGAGGCTCGTTTAAAATGGCACCAAGCCTTAGGAACTGCACCAGAAAAATATCGTTTCCATGACCATGTTAAATTAGCGCATTATGCAAATGCAGCTACAGATATCGAATTCGAGTTTCCATTTGGATTTAAAGAAGTAGAGGGAATTCACAGTAGAACTGATTTCGATTTAACACAACACCAAGAATATTCTGGCAAGAAAATGCAATATTTTGATAACGATTTAAATGAGGAAGGCAAGCCTTATGGCAATTACGTTCCTTATGTTATCGAAACTTCAATTGGTTTAGATCGTATGTTTTTGTTAACGATGATCAATGCCTTTGAAGAGGAAGATTTAAGCACCCCAGAAAAACAAGACAGTAGAACATTGTTGCGTTTACATCCAGCTTTGGCACCAATTAAAGTCGCTATTTTCCCATTAACTAAAAAAGACGGCCTGCCAGAAAAAGCTCGTGAAATTATGGATCATTTGAAATTTGATTTCAACTGTGTGTATGAAGAGAAAGATGCAATTGGTAAACGTTATCGCCGTATGGATGCGATTGGCACACCTTTCTGTGTTACAGTAGATCACCAAACTCTAGAGGATAACACAGTTACTATTCGTCATCGTGATACAATGGAGCAGCAAAGAATTGAGATCAAAGAATTGCATACCATTATTGAGGGTAAAGTAAGTTGGAGAAATTTATTAACTTAGTATATCTTTATAAAAATGAAAAAATTACACGCTCTCTTCTTATTTCTTACTGTTTTATGTTTGGGCTTTAATTCTTGCCAAAAAGATATCGTATTTGTAGAAGGTTCTGGCCCTGGTGGCACTAAACCAACAACATACACTACGAAGATGAGCGCAAAAGTTGATGGTGTTTTAGTAGAGTGCGAATTTGCTTATGCACAACCATTCACAAATCAAGATGGAACAAAAGACATCGACATTAACGGATTAAAAAACCCACAAGGATTTATTCTTAGTTTTCAAGATTTTAAAGGTGTGGGGACTTATAATGCTGCCGATTTAATTTCTAGCGGTACTTATATAGCAGGTATAACCAATCCTTATGCTGATGCTTATTATGCTGAAACTGGAACAATAAAGATAACAACATACAATAGCAAAGTGATTATTGGCACCTTTGAGTTTAAAGCAGTTAATACCGATGGGGCTGTTAAAACCATTACCGAAGGGCAATTTGTAATTACCCTAGAGCCAATTCCGGGACCTACACCAGGCCAAGGCACTTCCAATATGAGTGCAAAAGTTGATGGCACGAGTACCAACTTTGTTGGGCAAGCAGGCTTAGTTAAAAGCGCAGCACTAGGAAATATGATGACAATTGTTGGTACAAATGGTGTTAAAGCTTTAACCGTAATCATTTACAATTATAAAGGAAATGGCACTTATGACATTGATATTGATGCCCAAGGTAGCTATAATGAAGATCAATCTCAAACTGGCTCGTATGCCTCAGAAACTGGGGTAAAAACCGGAAAGTTAATTATAACTAGCTCTAGCACTACTACTGTTAAAGGGACATTTGAATTTGTTGCCCCAAATATGGATACCTTTCTAAGTACAAAGAAAACGATTACTGAAGGTAAGTTTGACTTAAGTTATACGACTATAACAATGTAATTGTTTGGCAAAGGAATAGAAAAGCCAGCTTAAATTAAGCTGGCTTTTTCATATAATCTCATCCAAAGCATCATCAGATCTGCCAATTACAGCAAAATCATCTCTTACAATAATTGGTCTTTGAATTAATATAGGATAATTATGCATTACATTAATCCACCCGTCATCAGTTAAAGATTTACCTTTAAATTTTTCGATGTAAATTGCTTAATTAGTTCTGATTAAATCGTGTGGTTTGATATGTAACTTCACAATAATTTCTTTCAATTGTTCAATACTTGGCACATCTTCCAAGTAATTAATTATCTCAAAAGGCTCATTATTTTTTGTTAATGCAGCTAAAGCAATTCGACTTTTAGTGCAGCTGCTGTTATGATAGATTGTAATCATATTTTAATTTTTCCCATACCAGTCGTGCTGTTCTATCCTAGTAATTTCTGGTTTTCCTATTTCAGTTAATATCCTACGAGCTCCAACAAGTGTAGTGCTTTGTCCACTGTCATAATTTGGTGCGGTAGCTATCATACTGCTAATTTTTACCATTCCAGCACTTTGAATAAACTCTCCATTACCCATATAAATTGCCGTATGCGAAACCCTACCTCCATTTATACCTCTACGTTTAGCTGCAGAGAAAAACAATAAATCTCCAGGCAGTAGGTTTTTTAAACACTTGGTTACACTAATGCTGTCATTTTCTAATACATCAATGGCTGTACCTATTAAAGCTTGCTGAGAGGCATCTCTCGGAATAACAATTCCATTTAAAAAGTATGCAGTTTTGGTAAAGCCACTACAATCTACCCCTTTAATAGAGGTACCTCCCCATAAATAAGGAACGCCTAATAAGGTTTGGGCAGTTTTTAAAATGGCATTAGCATTGGGGTTAACTCTTTTAATCCAGTCTTTATAAAGTTTTAATTGCGAAGTTTGTACATAAGCCACTCTCCCATCTGGATAGCCAACTTTACTAAAGGCCCTTCCCCACGCTAACAATTGCAGAATATTACCGTTAACCAAATCAGAAACCCTCATTCCATCTATCTTTGGCGAAGTGAAACTATGTCCATAATCTGCTGTAAAAACTACCTTTTCAGATTTTTGCCAAGCTTCATAAGCATCTTTGTTCATTGGTTTAATGGCACTCCCATCAGTCCAAGAAAGATATCCATCGGGGGTTTTAACCAAATAAAATCCACCTTGTTTTTTTAAAATTCTAATGGGTGTACCCAAAAGCATTTGCGTCATCAGCTCTGCGGCATTCTGTGGATTTGCTCTATTGTTACTTACAGAAAGATTTGAAACTCCGTATTCTAGTCCGTTTAAAGACTTGGCTGGCAATAATGTAGCTGTAAATTTCACATTTGCCATAGTTGGTTTAACTTTATCAAACTCACTCAATACCTCTTGAGAAGTGCTTTCAAGTTTTACAGAATCTCCTCTAATCTGCATGTTAAAATAGATCGCACGTTTATCAGGCGCAAATTTCTTTTGGATATTTGTAGCCTGCATTCTATAAGCAGAGGTGTCGGATTGTGCGTTTGCAATAAAAACACAAACAGTTAAAATAAGAGTTAAGTATAAATTTCTCATCACAGAACTAAGTTACAATAAATAGAATTATCTACATATTTCGTAACTGGCAACTTACATTCTTTTACCACTTTGTATTTTTAAGGAACCTAAGTCCATCATAAATTTATCATTTACAAATCCATTTACTCTCTTAGGCATGCTTAGGTGCCTTAGGTGGTGAATTAATTAACAACAAATCCGTAAATTGCGAACTTTTATAAAATAAATGGACCAAACACGTAAAAGAGAACAATCAATTTATATAGTATTAGCTTATCGCTTTTTAGTTTTATTGGTCTTGTACACACTTTGCAGACTTGGCTTTTACCTATCTAATTTATCTCTTTTTAACCATATCAGTTTTTCAGAATTACTTTATATTTTTTTAGGCGGAATAAAATTTGATATCGTTGCATTACTCTACCTCAACTTGCTTTTTATCGTACTTCAAGCAATTCCTTTCCCATTTAGATATCGAATAGGTTATCAAAAATTTTGCAAGTGGCTATTCATCATTACCAATAGCCTTGGCTTTTTAGCAAACTTCGTAGATTTCGCATACTACAAGTATACCCTTAAAAGAACAACAGCAAGTGTATTTTCCCAGTTTAGCAATGAGCAAAATAAATTTAAACTTGCAGTAGATTTTTTAATAGACTTTTGGTTTTTATTAATTCTATTAATGGCTTTCATTTGGCTGTTCATTAAACTTTTTCAATTGGTTCACTTGCAAAAAGCACCAAAATTTACATGGAAAGTTTACTTGGCACATACTTTAGCTTTGGTGTTAATTGCTGGTTTAGCTGTTATTGGGATGCGAGGCGGATGGCGTCACAGTACTAGACCAATAACCATGAGTAATGCGGGCGATTTTGTAGCATCTCCAGGCGATATGAGTTTAGTGCTCAACACACCATTTACCATCATGAAAACGTTAAAGTCGTCTAATTTAAAACCAGTCAATTATTTTAATCAGCAAACATTAGATAGTCTTTACAACCCTATTCATCAGCCAGAAAATAAAGCACCATTTAAAAAACTCAATGTAGTATTCTTAATTATAGAAAGTTTAGGAAAAGAACATATTGGCGGATTAAATAAGGATTTATTAAACGGCACTTACAAAGGCTATACCCCTTTTATCGACAGTTTAGTTGCACAAAGTTTTACTTCATCACATACCTATGCCAACGGACGTAAATCAATTGATGCCTTACCCTCAATTATTTCGGGTATCCCTTCTATTCGCGAACCTTTTGTACTTTCTACCTACTCTGGCAATAAAACTACTAGTATTGCCAAACTATTAGGTGATGAAGGTTATGAAACCGCATTTTTTCATGGTGCTCCCAATGGTTCTATGGGTTTTTCGGCTTACACCAACCTAGCTGGAATTAAAAACTATTATGGCAAAAGCGAATACAATAACGATGCAGATTTTGATGGCATTTGGGGCATTTGGGATGAACCATTTATGCAATACATGGCAAAAACGATCAATACTTTTAAACAACCCTTTTTCTCTGCTTTTTTCTCTGTATCGTCTCACCATCCTTTTAAAGTACCAGAAAAATATATAGGTAAATTTCCAAAAGGTTCACTACCCATACAAGAACCTGTAGGTTATACAGATATGGCAATAAAAAAATTCTTTGCCACTGCTGCCAAAATGCCTTGGTACAAAAACACCTTATTTGTATTGGTTGCAGACCATGCTACAGTATCTTATTTACCAGAATATCAAACCACGCCAGGTTATTTTTCTATTCCAATTTTGTTCTATTATCCGGGTGGCGATTTAAAAGGAAAAACAGACAAATTGATACAACAGACAGACATTATGCCTACTGTTTTAAATTACCTTAATTACAACAAACCATACTTTGCATTTGGCTTTGATGCGTTGAGCAATAAAAACAACAACTTTGTAGTTAATAACAACGATGGTAGTTTTAGCTTTTACCAAGGTGATTATTTGTTGCAAAATAATGGGCTAAAATCTACTGCTTTATTTAATTTAAAAACCGATAGACTAACACAAAAAAACCTAATAGATAAAGAACCTGTAATACAAGCTAATATGGAAAAATACCTCAAAGCATTTATACAGCAGTACAACACCAGAATGATTAAAAACCAGTTAACAGTTAGTAAATAACCGCCATTATTATCCTGAGCTGGGTAAAAAATAACAATAGAGCAATATCACAATTCAACATAATAACAATCTCAACAAACCAACAACACCAATGCGCAAAGCAATATTAGCCTTTATAGATTTTTTCCATCCACCATTTAAAAAATATGTTTCATTGCATAACTTTAGGTATTTAGCTACTGGTGGTAGTACGTTTGTTTTAGGTTACATAGTCTATTATTTATCATTCTATCATCTTTTTAAAACAGACGAAGTAGAGGTATTATTCTTTACGCTAAAACGCGGTACTGCTGCAATGGCTATAGATTTTGCTTTCGTAATTCCTTACAGTTTTATCATGAACCGTTATGTAGTTTTCACACATAGTGAAGTTAGGGGAAGAGTACAATTATTTAGATTCATGAATCTACAGTTCATTAATATATTACTTAATATATCACTTTATAAATTTTTAGCAGACGTACTTTTAATTTACCCAACTGTTGCAAGATTTGCTGTACAAGTTTTATTAGCAGGTTTTAGTTATTTATACCAACACTACTTTACGTTTAGCGTAAAAAAATTGGGAAAGAAAGGTTAGCTTTTTTTAGAAAAGTAGATACACCCATTTTTTGTTATCCTGACGTGTGCCGATTTTACATCGGCAGCCTGTCGAAGGACGCAACAAAAAGATTTTCACTACCATCAGGTTTAAATAACGCAGGTTCTTGCTACTATTTAAGGTTTCTTATCAATGCAAAAACATTATATTCGATTATAAATCTTTGTTGGTCATCCTGACGTGTGCCGATTTTACATCGGCAGTGTATCCATGGGTACAACAAAAAGATTGCTTACCTTCAATTCTTGCAAGAGCTACAAACAACCAAAACAAACATATTATGAAAGAAGAACAAAAATCATTACCAAAATGGATACTCATCGTATCCGGAATTTTTGCATTGCTCGAAATTATGGTCAGCTTTTCATTATGCTTCTCACCACAATCGGTTATGGAAACAGTAGACCTCAACGCAAAAGGTGTTGACTACATTATCTATATGTGGGCTGTTAGACAATTTGCACTTGGTTTTATCTTTGCCTTTGCCACATTTAAAAAATCCATTCCCATGTTAACCATTGCATACATTTTCTTTTTAGTAATGTTTGTGGGCGACTTCTTTATTGGAATTTTACAAAAAGAAAGTTCGCTCATCATTGCTGCTGTAGTTATGTGCATAATCTCTTCAGTATTGATATATGCGATCAATAGAAAAAATAATAAACAGTAAAAAACAAAAAAATGGAAGAACAAAAAAGCCAATCAACAGTGACCAACCATCAAGATGCAGTGCCATTTTATCATGGCACAAAAGCTAAGCTAAAACAAGGAGACTTAATTGAAGTTGGCTTTAATTCAAACTACGGACAAAGAAATAAAGCTAAATACATTTATTTCACCGCTACCCTAGAGGCTGCAACTTGGGGTGCTGAACTTGCCATAGGTGAAGGACAGGAAAGAATTTATATCGTTGAACCCACAGGCCCATTTGAAGACGACCCTAATTTAACAGACAAAAAGTTCCCTGGCAATCCTACAAAATCATACCGCACAAAATCCCCAATTCGAGTTATCGGTGAAGTTACCACTTGGCAAAGCCACTCGCCAGAACAGCTTAAAGCGATGAAAGATCACCTAGAGAAGCTTAAGGAACAAGGCATTGAGGCAATTGAAGACTGAAATAATTTGAAAGAAAATGGGATTTGGATTTAATATACTATTTGTTTTTATCATTATTCCACTAACAGTTTTGCTTCTATTGTGCTGGTTGCTAACAAAGAAGAAAATATTCTACAAAATACTTGGAGCAATCTGGCTTGCAATATTTGGACTTGCATTTATATCTTTAACATTTCAGTTTTTAACAAAGAAAAAAGAACTGAAGAAAAAAGATTATTACGGGCATTACATCATTAATCGCGACTATTTTCCAGGCAAACAAGCCGACTGGCAATATGATAATTTTAGGTTTGAAATTAAGGAAAATGACTCTATCTATTTTTATGTCACTGACAAGCAAAGGATATTAAAAACTTATAGAGGAACCGTCATGACCAGTCAACCCTATAGATCAGAACGTTTAATCATAAATATGGATGATACGACTCACCATATTATGGCAAGCAATCCAACTACCTATCGTAGTGCTTGGAGCTTTTATTTGGTGTTCTATTCACCAAAATTTAACAACGTATATTTCAAAAAAGGAGAATGGAAACTAATTGATAAATAAGTAGAAGAAAAGCCAGCATTTAACATCAATTTGGTAAAGAGGCTTAAGCCCAAGAGCTGTAAGAAGTAAAAGCGGTAAAGAATTTTCTATAAAATGTTAAATTGCAGAGATTAATTTAACTGCAAATCACCAAATAACAAAACCCTATGGGTTATGCTATAGAAGTGCAAAAAACCACATTTGTAGTTATTAAAAAACCTTATGAAGAAAACCATTTTGATAGCCGTCCTATTGGCATTTACATTATTAAACGCTTTTGGGCAAGCTTCGAATGACAAGATTATCTACATTGTAGACTCAATAGCTGTTATCGAAGACCCTGAAGAAGGAAATGAAATATCCCAAAATGATATTGCAGATCTTGTCGTGGTAAAGGATAAAGAGAAACTAAAACGCTTAGGATATGAGCAATTTGACAGTGCCATCTACCTTTTCACAAAGGAGTACAGAAATCGGCCAGACAGTATTAAAATGATTCCCTCTTCAAAACAAATGGAAAGGAAGGATGGCGTTTGGCATTTTCATGGTGCTGCTTTTAATGGCAGAATCATTGATTACTATTATAGCGGTAAAAAACAAGGTGAAGGAACTTTTTTGAATGGAAAAATAAATGGGTATAGGGTTTTATATTTTCAGAATGGAAAAATATCTACAGAGCGAACTTATAAATCAGGAATTGCTCATGGTTTTGAAAAAGAGTTTTATGAAGATGGATCGATAAAGCAAAAAGGTGAATTCGTTGATGGTAAAGAAAATGGTATATGGGAATCATATTTTCCAAACGGACAAGTTAAACTACGTAGCAATTATGATAAAGGGGAAATAAAAGGTAATGCAATAAAATACTATTCAAATGGAAAAATTAAAGAGAGTGTTTTCATTAAGAATGGTAAAGTAACTGAAGACCCAAAGCTTGAAAAACTTACACAGTTAATGACAAGAAGCAACGAAAGTAATAAGGAGGGAGATCTTAAGTCAGCTATTAAATATTGTTCGAAAGTACTGGAACTAGATAGTACCTATGCCGAAGCATATTTTTCGAGAGGGACCATTAAGCTGAACGACTTTCAATTTGACGAAGCTATTGCAGACTTTGATAAGGCCTTACAGCTAGAACCATTTATGGAATTTGCTTTAGCCAATAGAGCTTTTGCAAGAATCAGAAAATACCAATTTGGAAATAGTCGAACACTATCACAAAGTAAGGATATAACAATTTTAGCTTCAAAAGAGAAAGTTTCAATTCCAGAAGCTGAGCAAGCAAAAATTTGTAATGATCTAAAAAAATCAATCTTTTTGGGCAACAAAATTAAAATGATTACTGAAGCCCTAACCGAATATTGTCAAGCCCTCTGAAAACCAAAGACCTAGTTAAACTCTACAAAATAAAAATTACTGGAAATCTCATTTCTAAACATGAAATTGCTTAGAAATTAATTCAATAATAAGCTATGCCAATTCTATAACAATGTCTCAAAATCCAGAACAAATAACATTAACAATTAAGCGAGGACCATTCGATAATAAGCCTAGACAATTGATTTTAGATCCAACATTTATAAGCTTTGAAGACGACGAATCCTCAACTAAAAGCTTAACAAAATTTGAAAAAAACTCAATTACAGCATACAGATTTGGGGTTAAATGGATTAGGGGTTTTGAATTTACCGTTGGGAGAGAGTATCAAATATTTATCCGAAATAATGAGGGTAAAATCTTGAAAATAAATTTCAAAAGCTTTTATGGGAGGAAGAAACAGGAGAATTATGAAAAATACATTAAAATAATAAATACATTATGGGTATTCTATTTCAGTGATATCACAAATAATCTTCTTCAACAATTTAATGAGACAAAAGAGTTTGATATCGGGGCAGTTAAATTTAAAAGAGAGGGTTTAGAAATAAATATTGCTGGATTAATAAAAGAAGAAAAGAAACAAATTCTTTGGGACCAAGTTGCAACAAGAGATTATCAAACCTATTTTGCAATTTATTCTCTTGATGATAAAAGCAAAATAAATAGAACCTATAACTATTTATCTGACTGGAACACAGGTGTTTTATATAGCGCAGTTAGAACAATCTTAAAAATTAGAGATGAAAATAATTAATATTTAAATCCGTAAAGAATAAAAAAATCTAAAAAGAACAAAATAATTAAATGAAAAAAGTCCTTTTATTACTAGCCTTAATTTTAACTTTAAGTTACTGCAACTATACATCTCAACTAACTACAGACGAGGGTCTAACTAAAATTATTGAAGCTAAAATTAATTCAAACCCAAAAGAAATTGATCTTTCTACTATTGATGATTTCGATTATGATAAGCTACTCATTTTAGAACCCTATTCATCTATAGGCCAAATAGAAGACGAATTGCACATACATTTATCAAACATTAATGAAAATAAAATTAAATTATCAGATGGAATTAATTTATTGGTTTTTTTGAAAAATGATAAATCAATTAAGATATCAGAACTAGACAGAAAAAATGGAGATTTTGATACCTATAAAGTTATCATCGACAGAAAAAATGCAATTTTCGAAAAGAATGTAAACAGTAAGATTACATTAAAGAAGAAGAAATAAAATTACTAAAAATGAACATCGAAACACACACCATCAACAACATTAAAATTGCCGAAGTAACATCAGAAGATATTATCATTAACTCTGCAGAAGATGGGCTAGATTTACTAGGTAATCTCTACTATCAAGAGTTCGACAAAATTATCGTTTACGAGAAAAATATAACACCTAACTTCTTTGATTTAAAAACAGGAATAGCCGGAGAGATTCTTCAGAAATTCTCTAATTATCGAATTCCACTAGCCATTATTGGCGATTTTGACAAATATGAAAGCAAAAGCATCAAAGACTTTATTTTTGAAAGTAATAAATCAAAACATATTAACTTTGTAAATACCTTAGCAGATGCTTTACACCAACTTACAACATAACTAAGAAGCTAAATTATGTGTCGTTATGCAATGACTTCTTATAAGCCACATTATGCCTGCTTTAATTGCCGAAAGACATTTAAACGGAGGTTCATGGCCGATATTTATAGAGGTGAAGATACAAAAGTTGAAGCCAAGTGCCCAGAATGTGCTGGTTTAATGGCCAGCATGGGACTGGATTTTGAGTCGCCCAAAAAAGACGACCTAAAAAAATGGGCACACATTAAAACGTTATATTCAGTTGGCATTACTTTTCACTCTTGTGGTTGCACTGGTCCAGGATATATCCCAAATACTACCGAAAAATTAACTGCATACTTTGAAGCTTTAAAAGCTGACTATTTTAAAAATATAACATTTTGGAGAAATAGAATTGAACCCACTACAAGTGCAGAATTAGATCGAGATCATAGCAAAAACTCTCAACAGCTATGGCAAATACCAAAAAGTTATAGAGCAGATAAGAAAAACATTAAAAATGAAGAAGCCATTAAATTTTGGCTAGAAAAAGTAATGGAAGTAGAGGAAAAACTAGCAACACTTAATAAAAACTGACCCCCCCTTTTTTAGGTTAAAACGTGATAATTTCGAAAAAATACCTATATTTAAATCATACCTCCCACCTGGCAAAAACCTGCCAAATCTCAACCTAAATTCACATACCCTTACAGCGACCTTAAGGCGACATTACTGCGACCTTACCGCGACTTGTGTTCTAGAAGACTTCGTACCTAGCTCGTACCTAGTCCCTACCTAGTCCGTGATTGGTTCGTATTTAATTCGTCTTAGCTTCTCGTATCGGTTTATATGCCAAGCCAAAATTCGACATTTCTTCGGTCAAGAGTCGAACAAGACACGACGCAGATACGAACTTGGTAATACGCAGGTACGATCTAGGTAATACGAAAAGATAAAGGATAGCCGAACAAAGGACGATTGAAACCCATCTAATAATCGATTCTTACTACTATTCCCTATGTGCCTATGTGGTAAGTTAAATTGTTTAAAACTTTGAAAAATAAAAGTGATACTCATCATCTTAGCGTAAAAGGGCATTCTTTTTTTGGATTACTAGTTCGAACAAGCTATTTTAGCCATAATCAATATCCACATAACCTATGAGTGATTTTAATGATTTTAATAATCAACAAGTAGCTAAGCTTCCAAAACATTTAAGACAGTTTATAGTTGAGCAAAATTATGAGAAGTATACGCCAGTAGACCAAGCGGTTTGGCGTTATGTAATGCGCCAAAACTATAGCTATTTAAAGCATGTGGCATTTTACCCTTACATCAAGGGTTTACAAAGAGCAGGATTAAGCATAGAATATATTCCTGATTTGCAGTCTATGAATGATAATCTTGGCAAAATTGGCTGGGGCGCGGTAACTGTTGATGGTTTTATTCCACCAGCTGCATTTATGGAATACCAAGCTTACCGAGTTTTGGTAATTGCTGCAGATATCCGCCAGATTAATCACATTGAATATACTCCTGCTCCAGATATTATTCATGAAAGCGCTGGTCATGCTCCAATTATTGCAGATACAGATTACAACAATTACTTAAGCTATTTTGGCTCTATTGGTGCTAAAGCAATGTTTTCTAGCAAAGATTTCGAATTGTATGAAGCCATTCGTAAACTCTCTATTTTAAAAGAAGCTTATGGTGTTGATGAGCAAGAAATTGCAGTAGCTGAAAAGAATTTAAGACATATAGCCGACAACATGGGCGAACCATCTGAAATGGCCTTATTAGGACGTTTACATTGGTGGACTGTAGAATATGGCTTAATTGGCACTTTAGAAAATCCTAAAATTTATGGTGCTGCATTGCTTTCTTCTATAGGTGAAAGTGCAACCTGTATGAATGCAGATGTTAAAAAGATTTGGTACGATTTAAATACAATAAATTATCAATACGATATTACCCAGCAACAACCTCAATTATTTGTAACGGAAAATTTCCAGAATTTAATTGATGTTCTAGAAACATTTGCAGATACAATGGCCTTTAGACGTGGAGGAACAGAGAGTATTTTAAAAGCGATTGAATGTAAAAACCCTAGTACCGCAGTTTATAGTTCTGGATTGCAGGTTACAGGTATTTTTACCGATGTTGGCATGAACAATAAAGATGAATTAACTTTCATTAAAACTACAGGTCTTTCTGCTTTAGCTCATGATGGCAAACAGTTAGCTGGACATGGAAAAGATTACCATAAGGATGGATTTTCTTCGCCTGTTGGCAAATTAAAAGGAATTGAAAAACCATTTGAAGAGCACAATTTAATTGAGCTTGAGTTAATGGGAATTATTGAAGGAAAGCATGTTGAACTTAATTTTGAAAGTGGCATTACTGTTAATGGACTAGTTAAAGACATTTTAATTAGAGACAGTAAAGTAATTCTGATTGCTTTTGAAGATTGTACGGTTAAAGAAGGCAATGGAAATGTGCTATTTATGCCAGAATGGGGTATTTATGACATGGCAATTGGCGAAAAAATAGTTTCTGTATTTAATGGTGCTGCAGACAAGGATGCTTATGAAGAAATTCCATTAATTAGCCATGAGCAAACTCATAAAACTGTGTACGATGAAAAAACACAACAGTTACATGTATTATACCAAAAAGTACGTTCAGCGAGAGAAAATGAAAAGGGTTATGAAGAACTACCAACCATATTTAATGAGTTAAAAACTAACCATAGAACAGATTGGCTTTGTGCTTTAGAAATTTTAGAAATTGTATACCACAGAAACTTAGGTGATGGTTTTGAGAAAGAATTACGCATATACCTTGAAATGAAGGCGGCAACCATAGCAGACCATACCAAATTAATTAATGATGGACTACATGTAATTGCCAATCCGGTAACACAATTAATTACAGAAGAAGATTAAGAACGTTTTAAGTTGTAAGTTTTACGTTATTAGTAAAACGTACAACCTACAACTTATAACCTATAACTTTTATAAATGAACGTAATAATAACTGGTGCAAGTAGCGGAATTGGTTTTGAAGCAGCCCTAGAATTTACTTTAGATAGTAAAAACAAAGTAGTTTGTATTGCACGTTCGGCAGATAAATTAAAAAAGCTTTTTGATATTGCTAAACAGATCAACCCTGATTGTACACTTTTACCTGTTGAGTTTGATTTAGTAAATGACGATTATACGGTCTTGGTACCATTTTTAACTGAGCGATTAGGTACAATAGATATCCTGATAAATAATGCCGGAAGTTTAGTTAACAAACCATTTTTAGATACTACAACCGCTGATTTAGCCGAAATGTTAGAAAGCAATGTGGTGAGTCATTTTAAAATGATTCGTGCTACTTTACCTTTAATGCAAAGCGGAAGCCACATTATAAATATTGGCAGCATGGGTGGTTTTCAAGGAAGTGTTAAATTTCCTGGCTTAGCGGCTTATTCTGCTAGTAAATCTGCCTTGCATACTTTAAGTGAGTGTTTGGCTTTTGAATTAGCTGAGCAAGGAATAAAAGTAAATTGCTTAGCCTTAGGTTCTGCGCAAACAGAAATGTTAGAGGCTGCTTTTCCAGGGTATGAGAGTCCGGTAATGGCTTTTGAAATGGGAAAATATGTTGCAGACTTTGCTAAAACCGGACATAAGTTTTTCAATGGAAAAGTGCTACCAGTAGCAGTAACTACACCATAAATCCATCTTTCTAAAACACAAACCAAAGTTAAGTAACAAGTTTTCAACATTTTATCTCATTTGTATTTTTTTGTTATCTTTGAAACAACACGTATGAAGAAAATACTATTGATCCTTTCATTGCTATTGATTTTCGCTTTTAACAGCAAAGCTCAAGATAATGCTTCGTTACCCACGCAATATCAAAAAATGATGGAAAAAATATTGGGCAACGTTCCAAAGGTTGCCAGCTCTACTGCAACTCAAGTATTAGATTTTGCTAAATCTTTAATAGGTGTTCCTTATAGATATGCTACTAGTAATCCAGAAAAAGGTTTTGACTGCTCTGGGTTTGTAAGTTATGTATTTAGCAATTTCGGCTTCAAAGTTCCCCGTTCATCTTCTGAGTTTGCAAGTGCTGGGGTTCCAGTAAAATTGGCAGATGCGAAAGTGGGTGATGTTTTAATTTTCACTGGGACTAATCCTAGAGTTAGGCAAATTGGCCATGTTGGCATTATCTACTCTATAGAAAATGGAGATATTAAATTCATCCATTCTACTTCTGGTAAAGCACATGGAGTTACTGTAACAGAATTTAACGACTATTACAAAAGTCGTTTCATGAAGGCTGTTAGCATTGTAGAATAATATTATTCTTCCTTTTATCCTTTTTTCCTTATTTTCATTAAGTAAAACCCATTAGTATGGCAGAACTTAAAACAAAGGTTACCGAACAATCTGTAACAGATTATTTAAATCAAATTACAGATGAAACTACACGTAAAGATTGCTTTGCTATTTGTGAGTTAATGGAAGAAACCACCAAAGCCAAAGGTAAGATGTGGGGTACTGCAATTATAGGTTTTGGAGATTATAAATATTCTTATTCAACTGGTAAAACTGGCGATTGGTTTATGATGGGATTTTCACCACGAAAAGCAAACATAAGTTTATACATTATGGGCTGTGATGGAAACAAAAAAGAAGAATTACTATCTCGCTTTGGTAAGCATAAAGCAGGAAAAGGTTGTGTTTACATTAAAACGTTAACAGATATTAATTTTGATGTATTAAAAGAAATGTGTACGGTTTCTTATCAGAAACTATCGCCTTTGCAAACGCAGTAAAGTAATCTCCTTGCGGGAATTGACCGGTATTAAAAGAATGTCATCCTGAGCTTGTCGAAGGAATTCTTTTTTGGTCTAATAGTCTTCGACAGGCTCAGACTGACAATTATATTAGGATATTCGACTAACTATATCAGCAGATTGCTTCGTTGTGCCTCCTTGCAAAAACGCCCCTCCTTTTCGAAATAAGTAACATACACGTCATTGCGAACGCAGTGAAGCAATCTCCTTGCGGGAATTGACTGGTATTAAAAAGAATGTCATCCTGAGCTTGTCTAAGGAATTCTTTTTTGTCTAATGGTCTTCGACAGGCTCAGACTGACAATTATATTAGGGTATTCGACTAACTATATCAGCAGATTGCTTCGTCGTGCCTCCTCGCTAAGACGTCTCTCCTTCTCGAAATAAGTAACATACACGTCATTGCGAACGCAGTGAAGCAATCTCCTTGCGGGAATTGACTGGTATTAAAAAGAATGTCATCCTGAGCTTGTCTAAGGAATTCTTTTTTGTCTAATGGTCTTCGACAGGCTCAGACTGACAATTATATTAGGGTATTCGACTAACTATATCAGCAGATTGCTTCGTCGTGCCTCCTCGCTAAGACGTTATCATGTATTAGCGAACTTATTATTCTAAGAAGTTTCGTCATTCTGAGCGTTTTTGTCATTCCGAGCGAAGCGAAGAATCTATTCATTAAATTCTATCCAATAGATTCCTCTAAAGTCGGAATGACAAATCAATTAGGATTGACAAAAACTTACAACAACACCACCTTCAACGCATCAATAACATTTCCGGTAGCTAAAAGTTGATGCGCCAATTCATGCAGTTCCCTTTCCCGGTTGGTTACATCTCCAATTGTTGCATCTAAAATATCCTTTACATTTGCATTCCATTGCATGGCATCTATTTCTGCATCAGTTGGTAATTTTTCTAAGTTACCAAGCATTCCTAGATCGTTTCCAGTTAATACTTTAGAATTACGTACTGAAACCGGCAAAGCATCAACCCCTATACCTAAAGTTGTTAGTGGTTTTGCTACTTTAAACAAGCTCTCTGGGGTAACCCTGCAATACCAATCGCCGCCTAAACGAGCAACCAAGTCTATTTTAGCCTGGTCTATCTTTCCTTCACTGTCTAAGATTTCTTCTTTAATATGAATTAACTTTATTTCAGCTAAAACCAAATTTCCAGCTCCATGTTGGTTTCCTAAAGGGATAACTTCCTTAACCACACACTCCAATTGTACTGGTGCTTCAGCAACTCTTGGTGGTTTTACCAAATGAGATTCCAGCATACTAAAACCTGCCTTTTCAAATTCATTAACACCTTTTGCATATTCGGTACTGGCCAAACTTGTTTGTTGTACCATTGCATAGTTTACAATGTTAATTACACATTCCTTAACTTCTAATACATTCTCCAAACTATGTTTTGTGGTATTGTCTCTTACCCTTCTAGCTGGAGAAAAAATACACATCGGTGGATTTGTACTAAACATGTTAAAAAAACTAAAAGGACTCAAGTTAACATTACCTTCGGCATTAATAGTAGATGCAAAACAAATTGGTCGCGGGGCTATAGCATATTGCAGGTAATTTTGCAATTGCATAAGCGAAAGATCTGATGTATTGAGTGTAAGCATTATAGCTAGAGGTTGAATGTTGTAAAGTTGGAATAAAAAAACCAAAAAAGAATGTCATCCTGAGCTTGTAGAAGGAATTCTTTTTTGGTTTAATAGTCTTCGACAAGCTCAGACTGACAAATTATATTAAGGATTATTTTTTTAGAGCTAATATTGAAAAATCAGTATCAACTTTGGTGATAATGTTAGTTAAACTTCCTAATCCAGTAATTTGCATTTCTACGTCATCACCAGCTTGCAACCATTGAGTTTTATAATTAGGATCATTTAATAATCCCGTACCATTTAATTCTAAAAAACAGCCTGTTCCAACTGTTCCAGAGCCAATAACATCTCCAGGTAAAATATCAACGCCATAAGCGCAACGCTCAATTATTTCTGCAAAGGTCCAATCCATATCGGCCATATTACCTGCAGAAACTTCTACTCCGTTTACTCTACATGTCATTTTTAAGTTATAGGCATTACCTACATGATTTGGTTTTGCATCAACTTTGTATGGTTCCAATTCATCTGGTGTAACCAACCAAGGTCCAATTACAGTTGAAAAATCTTTTCCTTTTGCGGGACCTAAATTTAACAACATCTCTTCCATTTGTAAGGTACGAGCACTCATGTCATTCATGATCATGTAGCCAGCTATATATTCATCAGCCTCAGCAGCCTTTACGTTTCTCCCTTTTTTACCAATTACTACCGCAACTTCTAATTCGAAATCTAATTTTTGGAAATGATCTGGCATGCATTCTATTTCTCCTGGGCCTTGAATTGCATTATGGTTGGTGAAATAAAAGATTGGATACTGGTCAAATTCAGCAATCATATCTACTTTACGGTTGCGTCTTGCTGATGCCACATGTTGGCGAAAGGCATAACCATCCCTACAAGAAGTTGGATGAGGTACAGGAGCTAATATTTGATAAAAAACTTCTTCCTTTGGCTTTATGGCACCAGAGATAATATCTTCATTAATTTGTTTTGCTCTTTCCATTAAAGGCTCTCCACCTTGTAAAAAAGCATTCATATCATCAGGTATTAATTTGTGACATGAGTTTAAGTTGTAAATGTGGCCATTCACAAAAACACCTAAATGTTCAATATCTTCAGTTTTATAGGATACTAGTTTCATATGATATTTGGTTAAGAATATACTGGTAAAGCTAAGGATTAGCCATATAATTCAAAATTTTAATTAACAATAACCTACAGTTAATTTTAGTTCTCTTCAATTTGCTTTTTTGAGTATGTAATTACATTACCATCTTTTGCCATCAAAATAGTTGTAGTTAATTTAATAAAGATCCCGTGTGCCAAAATTCCGTCAATTTGGTTAAGTGCTACGCCCAACTTTTCAGGATAATCAATTAAGCCAAAATCTACATCAACAATGTAATTCAAATTATCAGTGATGAAAATTTTATCATCCTTATATCTTAAAGTTACGCTACCCTCTAACTTTTCAAGTTGATCTACAACATATTGATAGGCTGTCGGAAGCACCTCTATAGGAACTTTAAAAGCACCTAAATTGTTTACCTTTTTAGATGAATCTGTAATGATAATTCTATTCTTACTTAATGAAGCCACTATTTTCTCTCTAAATAATGCACCACCACCTCCTTTTATCAGTTCAAAATTTTCAGTAAACTCATCAGCTCCATCTATGCTGATATCAATTGAATTAACTTTACCTAATTCTAATAAAGGAATACCTAATGAGGCAGCTAATTCTTTTGTTGCCTCAGAACTTGGCACACCAATTATTTTTAGGCCATTTACCATCAGCTTTGCCAATTCTTTAATGGCTATTGTTGCTGTAGAGCCAGTACCTAAACCCACCACATCATTATTTTTCACAAACTTAATGGCAGCTTTTGCAACAGCTAATTTCTCTAAATTTTGATTATCATTCGCCATATTTAAAAGTATGAATTAATTTGAAATTGCAGTTAAAAATCATAATTTTACTCACTGAAATGATTAGCAAATCAACATATCAAAACCATAATGCAAACGAGGTTCTCGCTGCATTTAGATATGCTATGCTTTCAAAAATCATTTTTGCGCAATATTCTTTATAGGCAACACTTAGTCCTTACACACCATAAAACGTTTTCACGTTTTTATCGTTATATATTTACATTCTAACCAAATTACCTAACGCTATGCCCATATATCATACATTAGGAACAATTCCACCAAAAAGACATACGGTTTTTCGTAAACCAGATGGCAATTTATATGCTGAGGAATTGGTTTCTACAGAGGGTTTTTCGAGTTTATACTCACTAGTTTACCATTGTCATCCACCAACAATTGTAAAATCTTTAGGCGAGCCTTACTCAGTAGAACCTAAAATTGCTCGTGAAAAACATTTGCGCCACACAAGCTTAATTGGCTTTAACATTAAACCAGAAGATGATTACTTGCAAAGTCGTAAACCGGTTTTGGTGAATAGTGATCTCCATATTTCTTTGGCAGCGCCGAGAAAATCAATGACTGATTATTTTTACAAAAACAGTCAGGCAGATGAAGTTATTTTTATTCATGAAGGAACAGGAACCTTAAAAACTGGCTTCGGTAAAATCAAATTTGCCTATGGCGATTACCTGGTTGTTCCTCGCGGCACCATTTATCAGCTAGAATTTGATGATGAAAAAAATAGGCTTTTTATAGTTGAGAGTTTCAGTCCTATTCGTTCTCCAAAACGCTACCGCAATTCATTTGGACAATTGGAAGAACACTCTCCTTATTGCGAAAGAGACATTAGACGCCCACAAGATTTAGAAACAATTGATGAGCTTGGGGATTTTAAAGTTTTGATTAAAAAACAAGGCATTATGTACCCTTACACTTACGGAACACACCCTTTCGATTTTGTAGGTTGGGATGGTTTTCATTACCCTTGGGCATTGTCTATTCATGATTTTGAGCCAATTACAGGCCGTTTACACCAACCGCCTCCCGTTCATCAAACTTTTGAGGGCCATAACTTTGTGATCTGTTCTTTTGTTCCCCGTAAGTATGATTACCACCCATTGTCAATTCCAGCTCCTTACAACCATAGTAATGTAGATAGTGATGAAGTGTTGTATTACGTGGATGGAGACTTTATGAGCCGTAAAAGCGTAGTAAAAGGTCAAATTACCTTACATCCTGGGGGTATTCCTCATGGACCACATCCTGGAACTGTTGAAAAATCTATTGGTAAAGAGAAAACTGAAGAACTGGCGGTGATGATAGATCCTTTTAGACCTTTAATGTTAACACAAGATGCGGTTGATATTGAAGATGAAAGTTACCATACCAGCTGGCAGATAAACGTAGAGTAAAGTCCGAAAGTTATTAGACCGAAAGTCCGAAAGACATTAACGGACTTTCCGACTTCCGGACTTTCTGACCCTTAAAAAACAACAATATGAGCACACAAACATTCGCAGAAAAAATAGCAAAGGCACAAGATTTCCTTCCAATTAATGGAACGGATTATATAGAATTTTATGTAGGCAATGCCAAACAGGCTGCCCACTATTACAAAACAGCATTTGGCTTTCAGTCTTTGGCCTATGCCGGACCAGAAACTGGTGTTAGAGACCGGGCATCGTATGTATTAAAGCAGGGAAAAATTAGGTTGATTTTAACAACAGCGCTAAAATCTGATAGCCCAATTGCAGAACATGTTAAAACACATGGAGATGGTGTTAAGGTATTAGCACTTTGGGTTGATGATGCCTACAGTGCATTTGAAGAGACTACTAAACGTGGTGCAAGACCATATTTAGAGCCCCAAACCTTAACTGATGAGCATGGTGAAGTAAAAATGAGCGGTATTTACACTTACGGCGAAACCATCCACATGTTTGTAGAACGCAAAAACTATACAGGAATATTTATGCCTGGATACCGTGAATGGAACAGCGATTACAATCCTGCAGACGCTGGTCTTTTATATATTGACCATTGCGTTGGTAACGTGGGTTGGAACAGGATGAACGAAACTGTAAAATGGTATGAGGAAGTAATGGGTTTTGTAAACATCCTTTCATTTGATGATAAGCAAATTAACACGGAGTATTCTGCCTTGATGAGCAAGGTAATGAGCAATGGCAATGGCTTCTCCAAATTCCCTATCAATGAACCTGCTGAGGGTAAAAAGAAATCACAGATTGAAGAATATTTAGAGTTTTACGAAGGCGAAGGTGTACAACATATTGCAGTGGCTACAAAAGACATTGTTAAAACAGTTACCGAATTAAAATCTCGCGGAGTTGAATTTTTAAGTGCACCTCCAGAAGCTTATTACGCGATGATGCCAACACGTGTTGGAGAAATTGATGAGGAAGTGGAGCTGTTAAAAAGCTTAGGTATATTGGTTGATTGTGATGAAGAAGGTTATTTATTGCAAATTTTTACCAAACCTGTAGAAGACCGTCCTACCCTTTTCTTTGAGATCATTCAACGTAAAGGGGCACAATCTTTTGGCGCTGGTAATTTTAAGGCACTTTTCGAATCATTAGAACGTGAGCAAGAATTAAGAGGAAATTTGTAAGGCGTTTGGCGATGCAGAACGCTTTACGCAATACGCTCAACGCTATACCGTTATACCAATCCAATATAATGGCTTTAAAAATTAAACTGTTACTCATTGGGTTTGTGCTTTTACAAACCCAAACTTGCAAAAAAGAAGATTTTGCAGCTGTTCCAACTTGTCTGTTAGAAAAGATTAAGAAATTAAAGTCCGAAAATATAGCAAATCCACCAGCAAGTGTTTGGCAATACGAATACAATGGACAAGTTGTTTATTACATCCCTGCAAAGTGCTGTGATATACCAAGTTTGCTTTATGATAGCAATTGCAATTTAATTTGTAGTCCGGATGGTGGATTTACAGGAAAAGGCGATGGAAAATGTAAAGACTTTTTTGATAAGCGTACCAAAGAAAAGTTAATTTGGAAGGATGATAGAGAATAAGAAAAAGCTGTTTAGAAAACAGCTTTTAACAATGGCCTAAAGCATAATAAATGATCACAAAAATAACAATGGTAGATAAACAACCACCACCTAGTTTTTTAGCACCGTAGCCTGCAATTATCGTTCTGAAGAAATTATTCATAGTTTAAGTTTTGTAGAATAACCACAAAAAGTGCTAAAAGTTTTCTGAAAAGCCATTTAGTAGTCCTTAGCAATCTTAGTCCCGCCATTCATTAAATCTTTTACCCCTAAATCCCCTAAAGGGGACTTCGTGAAAAAGGATATCATTCCTGTCGGGTTTAGAATTAAAGGCAGTGGTTTTTGGCAAGCTTGTAAGTTGCCTAACATAGTAGCACAAACTCTTGTTAATTAAACGGGATTGAAGTGATATCCTTTTTTAAGGTCATCCTGAGCGTAGTCGAAGGATAATTAAAAAAGATAAAACGAAAAGCCCGACTAACCTAAATCGGGCTTCTGCATTTGCTTTTCTAATCAATAAAATCTTCGGACTTTCGGTCTTCCAGACTTTCGGACTATTTACTTTCTTTTAATCACAATTAGTAACCCTTTTCCTTTAGGAATAATAATTTCACTTTGTACATTTAAAGTTGTACTCGCTTGAAAACTATGTACCTCTGGAACAGTAATCACTGCTTTTGCCGGATCAATACCTAATTTACTCCAATCTATATTTAATGTAATTTTAGTATCGTTATCTGCCCAACTTGCAATAGCAACCAATGCAGCACCCTGTTTTTTATATACAGTTGCTAAAACTTCGGCATTGCTTGTTTTAACTGGGCAATTCTCAGACCAATAGCCAATCATTTTTGTGCCTTTCATTCCAAAATTGTCCCAAACTTTCCAAATAGGCCTGGGATCATTATTGCCAGACCAAGGTAAACGATTGGTCATTCCGTAAATCATGCCACGCCAAGGATTACCACCATCTTGTAACATTTCGCCCATTAAACCAAAGGGAATACCACTGATTTCAGTTAAATAGAAATCTGGTTTATTCTTTTCGTAATCAAAATACTCACCAAACCAAAGGCGATTTAAGTATGGGAAATGCTCCATATACAGGTTTGCACTGTTATTAAAACCATCGCTTTTATTGTATTGATTTGCAGAGTGTAAATCGATAATCCCAGGTTGCCCATTTTGAGTAAGTACACGTTTTACTCTTTTCATGGTAATTCGATCAAAAGCAACATCATCTAAATAAATACCATCAATACCTACATTTTTGGTTAACCAATTCATGCCTTCAACATAGTAATTATGCCATCGGCTCATGCCACTATTTACAATGGCAGCATCTTTAATTTCTGGTACAAACCAAGCAGCAATATAATCATCCTTTACATGTTCTTGCAACCAAGAAAAACCTCCACCCTTACCTGGCGAATAAATTTCATGTCCTAAACTTCGCATCGGAAAGGTTTCATATGCTCTATTTGACAACTCACGAACGGTATTGTAAATCTTTACCTTTAATCCTTTTTCATGTGCTTCATCAATGTAAGCTTTCATCTTAGCATGTTCAATAAATGGATAGTTAATCCAAGGATTGATTGGTGTTGCATGGTGTATGTTTACTACTGTTGCACCTTTAGCTTTAATGCTATCGATGGTATTGTATTTATGGTAAAATCTATTCTCCCACTGGAAATCTGTATTAATGGTATGAAAAGGTGTAATTAACAATGTGAAATTATAATACAATACATCTCCCTTCTTCATGCTGTGTTCACCTGTATAATTGTTCGCTAACATTGAGCTTCCCTTTATACCAACTGTTACACCACCTTTATTTCCGTTACCCCAGGACGTTGGTAATAGTAATGGTTTTTGTAAGTAAAAATTTGTGTTCAAAGGCCTTACATATTTTTCATCTCTCAAAGAATATTGCAAGCCAGCGTTTACATTTCCTAACCAAGTACCATCTTGATTTTTATTGGCTACATCCCACTTCCATTCTACCTTTTCTGGCCTTAGTCCTCCTTTTTGACCTAATCCCATCATGTAGGTGGCTGCAGTTTTATTAAAGGGAATATGCATGGTTACATCTTTCAAATCAACATCTTTTAAAGCTGTTACCTTTACTGTATATGCTAAAAAACCATCAAACTCTAAACTTCCAGCTACATCAATTTGTAAACTATCATTGCCACTTTTAGTTTTCCATTGTACAGTTCCAGCTTCCTTTTTAGTAAATTGTACACCGCCATCTGTTAGCTTGATATTTTTTCCATCTGCTTTGCGCACAAAGTGGAAGTGAATATTTTCTGCCAATAAATTATTTGGTGTGGTGGTTACTTCTGTCATTTCTGGACTAAAAAAGGTTTGAATTTGCTTTGGGAAACCATTTTTATCAAGTTCAACTTTTCTACCTAAAAGACTGATTGTATTTTCTTGCACCTGTAAAGCGGTATATGGGGCTATTACGGTATTTTTTTGAGCTAATGTAGAATTTAGCCACGTTAACCTAGTTTGTTTCCAAGGTTCATTTATACCATTTTCTTTAACAGACCTAGGCACTACCATTAATTGCAGTTTAACAATTTGAGAAGGTGCATTGGCTGAAGAAATAGTAACGGTGCCATTATAAGTTGTGCTATATGCACTAGCAGGGATGGTTAATAAACACCACAATGCCTGTACTTGATTTTTAGCTACATTAACTTCTTTGTTAAAAGGCATTCCACTATAATCTACACCATTGGTATTAAGGCAAGAGATTAAACTTGCCGCTATTTTATGCCCGACATTATCTTTTAAATCACTAAATTTTAATTTTACATTTTGCAGGTCTTTTAATGCAAAAACCCCTATTTGAAAAGAGAAATTTTCTCCTCTAAATGCTCTATCTGAAAATGTTTTTTGATTTTTATTAATCCAGCGTTGTGGAATATCATTTTTCATTACTATAGGATGCATCCTATCTTCTGGAAAAACAAGAAAAGCAGGTTCTGCATTTTTAGCTCTTAGTTTAGCTACTTCTGCTTCGGTTGCAATAACCTCCATTGGGTAAACACTATTAAAAGCATTAATAGATTGTATTTCTAAAACTTTTGTGTTTATAGGTATGGTGGTTGCATCTTCTTTAGCTAACCAATTGTCTTTTAGTTTTTCTTGTTTTGGATAAACTCCTTTTGGGTAATTAGACCTACCTTCGTTTTTGTAAGGTTGGTAGTAGATATAATAGGTACCTGCTCCGCTTTCTGGTTCAAAACAAATTACACCTTTTTCCCTACCTAAAGATAAAGGCAAAATATGACTAATCTTTTTACCAGTCTTCGCATCCTGAACAATAATTGCTTTCTGTGATGGATCATTATCGCTTCTGCGCCATTCAATGCTCACTTTAGCTACTTTTCCAGTTCCAACAAAGCTAACAAGTGCTCTTTGATTACCAAGAGAATCTGCATTCCAGCTATCGTTACCAGAAGTATATTTTACTTCTTGTGCATTTGCAAAAAATGAAAAGAAAGTAATAAAAATTAGTGTAGAAAATGATTTTCTCATTGATTTAGCTTGACAGGTTAACTAGGCGTAAATTTAATTTATTTCTTGGTTTATTAACAAAATACTAAATAACCTTTACCAAAGAGTAAGGTAGAATATTTACATAATTTTACTAATTTTGGGTTCAGGGCAAAGCTAAGAATGTACGCAACGAAAATAAAAAGATCAAAGCTGTTTTTTAAACATTTTGGAATGGCATTTAAGCTATTCAGAAAAAATGATCCTTTACGTTTAGCTGGTGCAACTGCATTTTTTGCCAATTTTGCCTTGCCTCCCATTCTGCTTATATTAATACGCTTATTTGGCTTCTTTGTAGACAGAAAAACCTTAGCTACAAGAATATTTGAACGTTTAGCAAGTATTTTAGATGAAGGCAGCACGGCTCAAATTCGTGAAACCTTAAGAAACATTAGAGGTGTTGATTACAATTGGCTAGCCACCATTTTAAGTTTTGTATTTTTCATTTTTGTAGCTACAACACTATTTAATGTAATTAAAAACTCAATGGATCAAATTTGGAGGATTGGATTAAATGATAAACTAGGAATTTTATTTACCCTAAAATTAAGGGGAAGATCTATGATTATTATTTTGCTAGCCGGAATTTTATTCTTTGTGGGTTTGGTAACAGATAGCATCCAAGCATTTATAGGAAGTTACATCAATACTGCGGCACCCACTTTCGGAAAAGTATTTCTCTCCATCTTAAATCAAATTTTATTTATAATTATAGTTACCATTTGGTTTACCGTTCTTTTTAGGTTCTTAACAAATGGAAGACCTAGCTGGAAAACAGCAATAAGAGGAGGGCTGTTAACTGGTATCTTGTTTACTTTAGGAAAGTATATTCTAAGAATAATGTTGCCTTTAAGTAACATTGGTAACATTTATGGAGCTTCGGGTTCTATTATTTTAGTTATGCTTTTTGTATTTTATTCTTCCTTTATATTCTACTTCGGAGCATGTTTTGTAAAGGTATTAAGTGATGCCAGTACAAGTCCAATTAGACCTATAAAAGGGGCTTTTCTGTATGAATTAAAGGAAATTATAAAAGACGATAAAGAATTAGTTAGTTCTTAGGTCAACTTGCTCAAAACCCTGCATCTCGAAAACCGCCAATTTATTTAACAAATTGAAGTGCAGTGTTCCAAAGAAATTAAAAATTCCTTTGTCATTTTTACCTTCAATACAAATTGTCTCCTTGCCTATTTCACGATGTGCTAAATTTTGGTCAGCAAGTATCAAATTTTCGTCCTGTATTACGATATCTTTAGCTTCAATTGCAAACTCTTTTAATAGCGCTAAAAAGCTTTGTCCGTTTAATAGTAGTTCTTTGATATTCATGGCAATAAGGTTTAAGTTTTGGCGAGAAACTTACAACAATTTTAAAGCCAAAAAAAATGGATAAACCCTAAAAGCTTACCCATTTTTGTCATTAATGAAAATATGATTTTTTTAGAACACTTTGTAAGCTAAGCCAAGTGTAAATAAATTTAATTTTGTGGAAGAATAGCCTGAAGCATTTAGCTTAGAAAGACCTAATTCATACCTTAAATCTACACCTAATTTACCTAGGTCTACACCAGCACCAAACTGCCATGCAAATGCTTGATCTTTAAAATTACCATTAAAAGCAGAAGACGCTGCTTCAGAAAGGCTTTGATCTTCATTTAACACAAATGATACAACCGGACCAGTATTTAAACGTAGGCCTACTCCGGCAGCACCAATTTTAGTACCCACTAAAACAGGTATATCTAAGCTGGTGAATTTTACTTTATTCTCTACACCTGCAGCATTTTTTAAAGTTGCATTTTTGCCAGATAAATAAAGCTCTGGCTGTAAGTGTATACCTGCAGCACCTATACGTGCCCAAACACCCGCATAATAACCTGCTTGGTTATCACTACTAAATGTGTTTGAAGTATTAAATTTTGAAAGGTTAAGCCCCCCTTTTACCCCAAACTGGAAAGATGGAATAACTTGACTGAATGCAAAAAAACTGCAACAAAGAAGTAATAGTGATAAACTGATCTTTTTCATAAGAATAATATTAAATATTAGAATTTATACGTAAAACTAATAATATTTTTAATTGAAAGCTAAAATGTGTAGTTTTATCTACTTATCTATTCAGCTAAACATATCTCTAATGGCCAATTTTTGACATTTTATGAATGGATTTTACATTTAACGGTTTCTCTATAGTACTGCTAACATGTGGTGCAGCAACATTTGTTGTTTCAACCTACATTTTTAGAAAAGGTGGCGATGCTGTAAGATGGTTTAGTTTAATGATGTTTGCCAATGCAATTTGGTCTATAGCCTATGGTTTCGAACTTGCAAGCAGCACATTGTCGCAAATTAAATTGTTTATTAACATTGAATATATAGGTATTGCTACCTTACCGCTGTTCTGGTTCTTATTCGCTTTGAGTTTTTGCGGCAAAGAATCTTGGTATAAAAAACCGTTAAATCTTATACTCATACTCCTATTTCCTCTTGCCACTATTTTAATGGTATGGACTAATGCCTATCATCATTTACATTATAGTACGATAATAGTTGATAGTTCAGGCCCCTTTCCATTGGCAAGCATAAAAGCTGGAATTTGGTATCATTTTTTTACAATATATTTTTATTTGCTACTTGCTTGTGGATGTTTTCTAATTCTTCGCAAGTTTCGATCTTCCGATCCGATATATAGAAAACAAAATTATAGCATTGTTATTTCTGCTATTGTACCATGGCTTGCAAATATGGTATACCTATTGGGATTAAGGCCTTTTGGCCATGTAGACGTTACGCCTTTTGCATTTATCATTACCACTTTTTTAATTTTAATAGGCATTTATCGTTTCAAGTTATTTGATATTATCCCTATAGCTAGAGAGAAAGTTTTAGAGCTAATGCAGGATGGCTTTCTTGTGCTGGATCAACAAAATAGAATAATAGACTACAATAAATCTATACTCGATTATATTAATCTTCCTGAAGGAAAAAAATTAATTGGAACAGATCTACAAGATGTTTTTCTTCATCAACCAGATTTTTTTAATAGGATAAATAAGCATAAAGCTGGCAAAATTGAACTGATTCTTCCTGTTAAGGATGAAGATAAATATCTAGAAGCCGACATTCTTTTTTTAAATGACAATAAGCTAAGCAATGATTTTAGCATCATTAAGCTGCAAGATCAAACAAACCTAAAAAAAGATGCAATTAAAACTAAAGAGCAAGCCAATGAACTTGAAAAACTAAACCAGTTAAAAGACAGAATATTCTCAATTATATCTCATGATTTAAGAGGTCCTTTGGTAAATCTTTCTGAAGTACTAAAAATGATTGCGAAGGATCAAATCACTAGTGAAGAATTTAAAAGTCTATCACCAACTTTAAGTAAGGATATTATTTATACAACTGACCTTTTAGAAAACATTTTGCACTGGTCTAGAAGCCAACTAAAGGGCTTTGGTATTAAGAAGGAATTGTTTAACCTTCGCAACTTGATCATTAACGAAATTAATTATCATTTGCCTTCTGCTACTACAAAGAAAATTAAAATTATCCATGATGTATTTCCTGGAGAGATGGTTTATGCTGATGTGCTGATGATACAGATTGTAATGCGAAATGTTCTGAATAATGCCATCAAATTCTGTAATGTAAATTCAGAAATACACATCACAGCAGCTTATCAGAAAAATCAGACCATGCTAATCTGTATTCAAGATAATGGCGTGGGCATAGCTGAAGATGTTATTGATAAAATATTTAAAGAGGAAAATGTTACTACGCGTGGAACTTTAAATGAAAAGGGCACGGGGCTTGGCCTAATCGTTTGCAAAGATTTCATGAAACGAAACGATGGCGATATTACTGTAACTAGTAAAGTTGGTGAAGGTGCAAAGTTCTGTATCACTTTACCTACTACAAAATAAAAGGGCTCAGATAAATTCTGAGCCCTTTTATTTTTATTGACCTGTTGCTTGATTAATTGCTTCTTGTTCTTTCAAAGCATCAACATTGTTTTTATTGCCAAAATTTTCTGTTTTATCTGCAAAATAACTTAAAATATCTACTATTGAATCTAAGTTATCTGCAACTCTTTGATGCATATCTGGCAAATCTTTATCTAATTTACTGTCACCTAATTCAATATTATCAACTTCAATTTTTCCAATTTTTTGAATAATTGCTTGTTGTGAGTGTTGTAAGTCTTCTAATTCCCTTACAATTTTTTCCATTAATTCAAACTTCTTTAACGTATTCATAATTCTTTTTAATTAATGATAAACATTCTGTTTCTCTAATAGAACCAATGAAACAGCTAAAAGTTTGAATAAGATGAATAAAAGTAAAATAGATTTGGATTTCTATTAAATAACTAATAATTTAGTTTTAAATCCCTTTGGTTATGAAAAAGTTATTTATTTTAATCCTTTCCCTTTCTTGCTATCAAAACTTAAATGCACAAACCACAGTAATAGATAAGGAAAAACTTTTAGATTTTTACCAAACACAACGCTATGCTGATGCTGCAAAGTACTTGCAAAGTGTCTATTCTGAAGATACACAAGATGTAAAAGCTTTAAGCCAAATTGCATATTGCAATATGATGGCTGGCAAATTGCCTGATGCAGAGAAAAGCTATCTTAAAATTAATGCGATACAACCAAATACCCTTCCAGTCTTGTTCAGTTTAGCGAGCATTAATTCGAGAAGAGGAAACGAATTAAAAGCAAAAGTTTACTTAGAAAGCATTATAAAGCTAGATAGCACAAACTTTAATGCCTATAAGCAATTAGCAGGTTTTACAGACAGCACTGCTTTAAAAATTGCGTATCTAAAAAAGGCAAATGCATTAAATGCCATTGATGCAGATGTTGCTTATGATTTAGCATTTCAATATAAAAATCTTAAAATTTATGAGCCTGCTTATCAGGTTCTAAAAATTGCCATAGCGGCAGATACTAGTAACTTTATTTTACAACAAGCTCAGTTACCAATTGCAAATGAATTAAAAAAATACAAGGAAGTGATTAGTGTAGGTGAGAAATTATTACAAAATGGTGGTGATGCGAATGTAGTAAAAGACGTAGGTAGAGCTTATTTTTCTCTCAAAAACTACCAAAAATGCATTACATTATATAAAATATTAGAAGATATGGCATTGCAAAATGAATCAATATTATATTATATGAGTATCAGTTACCGTGAATTAAAAAACTATGAAATGGCCACTACTTATGCTAAAAAAACCGTAGAGGAAGGAATTTCTCCAAATACAGCACTTTATTATTCACTTTTGGGCGGAATTTATGAAGAAAGAAACCAAAACACCAATGCAATTGCTGCTTATAAAAAAGGCCTAACCTTTAGTGCTTATAATACCATTTATTACCGTTTGGGGCTATTGTATGATTTTAAACTAAATCAAACTAAAACTGCATTGGGTTATTACAATCAATACTTAAAAAGCAAACCAAAAGCTGAGGATAAGTCTCAAATAGAATATTCAAAAACTCGAATAGCAGAAATTAATCAACCTAAAGCTTCAAAAATAGGCTTAACATCTGTCCAAAATTGATCTAATGCGATAATGCGTGGTTTAAGAAATGAGATTAAATCTGCCCAGTTTTGTTGATTAAAAATACTAAGACCTGTTACTGCAATGGAAATTTGGCTTAGTGCAACTCCGTATTCATTGAATGCTTGTTGTTCCCACTCCCATTCTTCATGTACTGCATCGGTAAACAAAAGTTTGAATGCTTTAAATTGTTCGAAAAACAATAGTCTTGTTTCTTCATCACTATGGGTGATATCTATAGAAATGGTTGCTTTTTTCTGTTCGGCATTCATTCTAAAGAAAACATTTTTTACTCCGGTTTTGTAATTAACCCAATTAATTTGCAAACCCTCTGCTGATGGAATAGGCTTCATATATTTTCCGAAAGTGATCCAGAATTGTTGACGGAGTTTTGATGCTTCTTCTTTACTATACATTATTTACTGATTTTAGCTTTAACAAAACTCTAAACTGTTGTGAAGAATTTTCTCAAAGCGCTGTCTTTCGTTCATAAACCTGATTGAACGGATTAGCTTTCGATTAGCCGAAGGCATCGAAACTAAGAGTGAAAGCAGGAACACATTTTCAAAAGAACCACTGCCTTTGCTTTTCAAATAGTGACTATGGTCTTATTCTTTGTTCATTAACCTAGCTACATACTTTCCTATAATATCGAATTCTAAATTAACGGTATCGCCAACCTTAACCTCGTGTAAGTTTGTATGCTCAAAAGTATAAGGAATAATAAAAACCGAAAACTCATCTTTCTGAGAATTAACAACGGTTAAACTAATTCCGTTTACGCAAATTGAGCCTTTCTCTACCGTAACATTACCCAAATTCGAATCGTATTTGAAACGATATTCCCAGCTTCCATCAAGTTCATTTACCAATATACATTTGGCAATTTGGTCTACATGGCCTTGTACAATGTGTCCATCTAAACGGGCATTCATTTGCATGCAACGCTCTAAATTAACTTTACTTCCAATTTTTAAATTGCCTAAACTCGTTTTATTTAAAGTTTCTTGGATAGCGGTAACCGTATGCGAATTATCATTTAACGCTACAATGGTTAAACAAACACCGTTGTGGGCCACACTTTGATCTATTTTTAAATCTGCACAAATACTAGAATTTACTGTGAAATGTACATTTGTACCTTCTGTTACAATGTTTTCTACTTCGCCTAGGGTTTCTATAATTCCTGTAAACATTTGATGTGGGTTGTGTCACCCCGAACTTGTTTCAGGGTCTTTGCAGAAGATGCTAAAACAAGTTCAGCATGACGTATTATTTATATATATTTCTTTCTATTCTTTTTCCAATTGCTAACTGTCTCTGTTTGAATAGTATTAGAAACAGCCACTTTTTCTTTTTGCATTAACCATACAGCAGTTAAAGCTGCTAACATGGCCTCTTCTTCATTTTCATTTTTTAAGCTATCTGCATTAAAGTATTTACCTACAAAATGAGTATCAAATTTACCAGAAGTAAAAGCTTCATGTTGCATTACAAATTTACCAAAGCTTAGTGTGGTTTGTATGCCTGTAATGTCATATTCATCAATTGCCCTGATCATTCGCTTTATTGCCTCTTTTCTATTTGCCCCATAAGTAATCAATTTGGCAATCATAGGGTCGTAGTATATCGGAATTTCCATCCCTTCTTCGAAACCATCATCAACTCTAACACCATTCCCTTTAGGTGTAGTATAGGTTTGTAATGTACCTATATCTGGCAAGAAATTGTTTAAAGGATCTTCTGCGTAAACTCTCAATTCCATTGCATGACCATTAATTTTCAGGTCTTCTTGACCATAACTTAATGCTTCACCCTGTGCTATTTTAATTTGTTCTTTTACCAAATCTAAGCCAGTTATCATTTCTGTAACTGGGTGTTCAACCTGTAAACGAGTATTCATTTCAAGGAAGAAAAAATCTAGGTTTTCATCTAAAATAAACTCTACAGTACCAGCGCCCACATAATTAACCGAATGCGCTACATCTACCGCACATTTGCCCATTGCTTGTCTAATTTCCTCAGTTAATATTGATGATGGTGCTTCCTCAACCACTTTTTGGTGCCTGCGTTGAATAGAACATTCACGTTCAAATAAATGAACAATATTGCCATGAGTATCACCTAAAACCTGTATCTCTATGTGACGAGGAGAAGTTACATACCTTTCTATAAATACAGACCCATCACCAAAAGCAGAGGTTGCTTCACTAACTGCTAAATGCATTTGCTCTTCAAAATCTGCTACTTTTTCTACAATTCGCATTCCTTTACCACCACCACCTGCTGCTGCTTTAATTAAAATAGGAAAGCCTACTTCTACCGCTCTAGTTTTTGCTTCCTCAATATCAGTAATTGCTTCTTCTGTACCAGGAACCATTGGAATATTATATTTTAAAGCCGCAGCTTTAGCAGCTAACTTATTACCCATAGTTTCCATAGCTTCTGGTGTAGGGCCAATTAAAATTAACCCTGCAGCTTTTACAGCTCTTGCAAAACCAGCATTTTCAGACAAAAACCCATATCCTGGATGGATAGCTTGTGCCCCAGTAGTTTTACAGGCGGCAATAATATTATCACCTATTAAATAAGATTGATTTGATGGTGCTGGGCCGATGCAAATTGCTTCATCTGCATAACGTACATGCAATGCGCTTCTATCAGCTTCTGAAAATACAGCAACAGTTTGTATGCCCATTTCTTTAGCCGAACGCATAATGCGTAGCGCAATTTCACCACGATTGGCTACTAATATTTTTGTAATTAAAGTAGTGCTAGACATATTAAATAGTCAAATTTGAAAGTATTTCAATGGCTTGATCAACCATTGCAGAAGAAACATCAAGATGGGTTACAAATCTTATGGTTTGATTTGAAGTGCTGTTGCATAAAATCCCTTTGGCTTCAAGCGCTTTTATAACTTGATCTGCCTTGTAATTTGGTGTAACATCAAATAGTACAATATTAGTTTCTACAGGCATCACATAGCTAACATAATTGGCTTTACTTAACGCAGCTGCTAAAGCCTTTGCATTTTTATGATCATCTGCCAAGCGATTGATATGATGGTCTAGTGCATAAATTCCAGCAGCGGCCAAAAAACCAGCTTGTCTCATTCCCCCACCTAAAACCTTTCTAATTTTTTCTGCTTTTCTTCTAACGGCTTTTGAACTTAAAAACACCGAACCTACCGGTGCACCTAAACCTTTAGACAGACAGATTGAAATTCCATCAAAGTATTTGCCATAAGCTGAAGCTCTATCTCCAGTAGCAATTAACGCATTAAATAACCTTGCCCCATCTAAGTGAAGTTTAATTCCTTTAATAGCACATAAATTATGAATAGGCTCAATTTGAGAAAGTGAATAACACTTTCCTCCACCCTTATTTACTGTGTTTTCTAATACAACTAAACTAGAATTTGGATAATGGATATTATCTGCATTAATTTCTGGCTCTATCATCTCTGGAGTTAAAATACCTCTATCTCCATTTAGTAACCGAACAGAAGCCAAAGAATTATAAGCAATTCCCCCACCTTCATACCTATAAACATGAGCTGTTTGGTCACAAATAACCTCATCCATCGGATTAGTGAAACACTTTATGGCAATCTGATTACTCATGGTACCAGAAGGACAAAACATAGCTGCCTCCATGTTAAACATTGCTGCCAGTTTTTCTTCCAATGCATTTACAGTAGGGTCTTCACCAAACACATCATCACCAACTTTAGCACTCATCATGGCATCAAGCATGCCTGGCGTTGGCTTTGTAACTGTATCGCTCCTAAAATCTATTCTATTCATTGATCTTTAACATTAAGGCATTAAGATAATTAAGTATTCCCTCAATTATTTTTGTTATTACATAATTTAAAAATTGATGTTCAATCTTCAAGCATATTGAAATATTCATTTACAAACGGCTTCATAGATTTAGTAATATTGTCAGTAAAAAAATTAATGAGCAAACCTTGGGGAACTTTCAATAATTTCATATAAGTTAGTATTTGTGCTTCATGCACAGGTAGTAAACTTTCTACTGTTTTTAATTCAATAACTACTAAACCATTCACTAACAAATCTAATTTCAAATTAGTATTAATTAATAAATCATCATAAATTACAGGTATAATTAACTGTTGTTTTACATCGTATCCATTCTTGTTTAGCTCATAGTGTAAACATTTTTCATAAACACTTTCTAATAACCCTGGACCTAGGGCTTTATGTACCTTAATCGCATATCCCGTAATTTCATATGATAAGTGGGTTAACTCCCTTTTAGTCATCGTTATTTCTAAATAGTTACTAGTATAAATGAGATCTTAATTTACTTAATTTCTTAATGTTGAAATCTTATTTTAATTATTGATAAATTTATAAAAATCTAGGAGCTCTCTAGTCCAAAACCATTCTTTATGTTCACCATCAGCTTTAGCTACAAATTTTATATTTTTGTTTGCACCAGCAGGATTTAAGATCTGATAAACGCTTTTCATGTCACTAACCATTGTTTTACTCTCCAAGTCTCCAGCCACAAAATAGATTTTATTGCCCCCTAAATTGCTCAATTCTTTTTTAGTATCAACTTCAATAGACTTTCCTAGCCAGAACGCTGGAGAAAATACGCCTGCGTTGCCAAACACCTTTGGATAAGTAGCAATAGCGTACATAGAAATTAACCCGCCCATAGAACTTCCCGCAATTGAAGTGTTTTTAGCAGTAGGTTTTGTTCTATAATGCTGATCGATATATGGTTTTAAAGTCTTCACTAGAAATTCAACATATTCTTTCCCCTTTCCTTTACCATATTGACTATCATAAGGATTATATTCTTTTAATCTTTCTGTACCCCCATGATCTATGCCTATCACAATGCATTCTTTTCCTCCATTGGCAATAAATTGATCTAAAATCTCATCTACTTTCCATTCTCCATAACCACCTGTAAATTCATCAAAAAGATTTTGTCCATCATGCATATATATTACTGGATAGCTATTTTTAGATTTTGTATACGATGGTGGTAAATAAATCCAAATTCTTCTTTTTGCATGCAACTGCGAAATTTCAAAAGCGCTATCTAACAAACTAACATTTACCGATGCAGTATGGTTTGGTGGTAATTGTTTAAACTCATCTGCCCAATTCAAAACAGTTAGTTGCACAAGAGTATCTTTATTTAGTTTTAAACTTCTATTCCCTCTCGGATTCCCTTTACTACCAGTTTCAGCTTTTGCCCAATTTCCTCGAGTAATTTTAAACTCATAAGTACCAGTAGGGAATTGCTTTTCTAGTATATAGCTCCCTTCATTTGTTTTTCTAAATTGATATGGGGTATCGTTGGGTTTCCAACTGTTAAAGTTACCAGCAACAAAATAAGTTGGCAATGAATCTTTGCTTTTTGGAATATCACGCAATTCGAATTTAACCTTCACTTGACCTTCACTTGCAAAGCAAATGCTAACAAAAATTAAGATAAAGTAGATTTTTCTCATGATTTGGAGATAGTTTATAATCATTTAACAAATAAATAGAAATAAATACTTTTTTTATCATTTATATTTACATCCAAAATTATAAAGAATAAAATAACTGCTACTTGTAGATGGATAATGTAAATATTAAAAAATTAGCCGAGGCCCTTCGTCTTTCTACATCAACCGTTTCTAGAGCTTTTAGAGATAATAGCGACATCAGCAAAGATACAAAAGAACGTATTTTAGCGATGGCAAAGCAATTAAATTATCAACCAAATCATTACGCAAGCAATTTAAGAGAACAAAAAAGCAAAACAATTGCTGTAATTGTACCAGAACTAGCCAATAATTACTTTTCGTTGGCTATTCAAGGAATTGAAAGAGTAGCTAGTGCAAAAGGTTATCACATTTTGGTTTATGCCACAAATGATCAATTTGAAAAAGAGGTTTCATTTATAAAACATTTACACAATGGCAGAGCCGATGGAATTATCATGTCGGTTTCTGGAGAAGCAAATGACCATAATTATTTAAATCAACTTTCTAAAAAGCGTTTGCCGTTAGTGTTTTTTGATCGTGTTTATGAAGACATTGTAACACCTCGTGTAATTACAAATGATTACGACAGTAGTTTTTCTGCAACTAAACACCTTATTCAACAAGGTTGCGAACGCATTGCGTATTTAGCTGTAAACAAAACGCTATCTATTGGCAAAACCCGTATGCAAGGTTATATTGATGCACTCAAAAAATATAAAATCCCTTTTAAGGAAGAACTCATCATAGATTGTACTAACAATTACAAAGAAAACATAGACTTGTTAAAACAAGCATTTATAGATTTAAAACCCGATGGTGTTTTTACCTCTGTAGAGCGTTTGGCCTTTGCCACTTACTATGCCTGCTATGATATTAATCTTTCTATACCAAAAGACATAAAAGTAATAGGCTTCTCTAGTTTAGAGATTGCTCCTTTACTAAATCCAGCTTTAAGCACCATCACTCAACCAGCTTCCGACCTAGGAAAAACAGCTGCAGAAATGCTCTTTAAAATGCTCGAAAATCCGAATGAAGTTAACCCCGATAGTGAGGTAATTTTAAAGTCGAAATTAATGCAAAGAGAGTCTACTTCAAACGCATAAATAGCACTGTTCAAAACCTTGTTTTTTAGGCTAAAAAAGAGGCTGTTTTTTTTCAAAAAAAAATGAGTTTTGGTCAAAACGCGCAGAATTTTGCCTTTGCCGTCCTAACAAGTTTTCATTTTGCATTGATTTTTTCGGGAACGTTCCCGAAAACGTTCCCGAAAAACGCTATAGAAACAGCATAGTGTATAAATTACACCTTATTTTTAGTATTAAAAATATAAATAATTGATTATCAGTTATTTAAAATAATAATGATAATTTTTTTTAAGATAAAAATCAGCCAATTATTCGTTTTTTTAAGCCCTTCACCTCTTTAAAATATGGTGTTTAAAAAAAAAATGATATAAAATTTTGAATTTTCATCTCCTACGTTAAATTTACAATAGTGTAACACACAAGATTTTATAACCAAATATTTAACCATTAAAACGGGCTTTTTCTATGAAAAAACTTTACCCAATTAAGCTTTGTTTGTTGATGCTTTTTGCACTCTGCACATTGACAACTTACGCTCAAACCGGAAGCATTTCTGGTAAAATTGTTGACGACTCTAAACTACCAATTCCAGGTGCTTCTGTACAGGTTGATGGTACACAGAAATTAACAGTTACAGACAATGATGGAAACTACAGAATTACAGGATTAACAAGTGGGACATATACTTTAACAGCAAAGTTTATCGGTTTCGCTACTCTAAAACAAACAGTTACAGTTGGCTCAACAAACGTAACTGCAAACTTTAACCTTAAAGGTGAACAAACAAACCTAAACGAAGTGATTGTTGTTGGTTATGGTACACAAACTAAACGTGAGGTTACTGGAGCAATTTCTAAAGTTAGCGGAGACAAGTTAACTTCTTTACCAACACCTAGTTTTGAAGCTAGCTTACAAGGGCAAGCGCCTGGTGTGCAAGTTACACAAGGTAGTGGCTTGGCTGGTAGTGGCTCGGTAATTAGAATTAGAGGTATTGGTTCTATTAGTGCCGGTGGTGATCCTTTATATGTAGTTGATGGAATTCCTATTACTTCAGATCCATTCATTACTGGTAACCGTGGTGCGATGAACCAAAACCCATTAGCAACAATTAATCCTAACGATATTGAATCTGTTGAAATTTTAAAAGATGCTGGCGCTGCAGGTATTTATGGTTCTCGTGGTGCAAATGGTGTAATTTTAATTACAACTAAAAGAGGTAAAACAGGGAAACCAAGATTTTCGCTATCTACTAAATATGGTTTAAGCACATATGCCAATAGACCTGATTTTGTTACAGGTGCAGAATGGCTACAATTGCGTCAAGAAGCATGGAATAATGATGGCAATACAGGGCAAGCTTCTTTACCAACTGCTGCAGGTGCAATGACTTGGGCTCAAGCGCAACAAAACAATACAGATTGGTGGGGTATTTTAACTCAAACAGGAAAGTCTAATGATCAGGCATTCTCATTTAGCCAAGGTACCGAGAAAATCAAAAGTTATGTATCTGCTAATTACAGTGACAATCAAAGTTTTTTAGTAGGTAACTCTTATGAGCGTTATGGTTTTAGAACTAATTTTGATATCAAACCAACAACTTACTTCTCTACAAGTATTAATGTAGGCTATGATAAGGGCATAAACAAACGTGTAAATGCAGCATGGGGCGGTGGTTTAGGTGATGCTATGTCTACGGCATTACCTATATATCCTGTTTATAATACTGATGGTAGTTTTGCTAACACTCCAAATCCAGCTAGAAACATAGGTTTATTAGATTGGAAGACTAGAAATGAGCGTTTGTTAGCCGGAATTACCATGGAATTAATTCCTGTTAAAAACTTGAGCATTAAAGGTAGTTTTAACATGGATAACTTAGATGTTCAAGATAACATCTATACTCCTGCAGTTTTAAGAAATGCAACAACAAATAGTGCTACTTTATATCCAACAAAAATATTTAACCGTAATTTTTCTGGAACAGCTACTTACGATTGGCAATTGGACAGTAAAAATAAGTTAAAGTTCTTAATAGGTACAGAATCTCAGCTATCATATCAAAACACTTATCCTAATGGAATTTCTGCTGATGGTGCAAACATTGACGGTCCTTTTTCTGAAAACAAAACAAATTTATATTTAGCTATGCAAGGCTTAGCGGCTAGCAATAGTTTGCTTTACTATAGTGGGTTTAGAAGAGATACTTTTGCTTCGCTTTTTGCACGTATCAATTACTCTTTTGATAATAAATATTATTTAGAAATACTTGCACGTAGAGACGGCTCGTCTAAATTTGGTCCAGAAAATAAATATGGTTACTTCCCTGCTGCTTCTGCTTCGTGGTACATTAACCAAGAAGATTTTCTAAAAGACAGCAAAGTAATTAGCAACTTAAAATTAAGAGCTAGTTACGGTTTGGTGGGTAGTGCAAGTTTTCCACCTGCACAATATTATCAAAACTTTCAGTTTTCTGGCAGTTATAATGGGCAACCCGTATTATTCCCAACAAACGTCGCTAATCCTGCACTAAAATGGGAAGAGGGAAGAAATCTTGATTTAGGGTTAGATTTTGGTTTATTTAATGGTCGTATTACTGGTGAATTCTCTTATTATAAGAAAAATACAAAAGGAGCTTTAATTAATGGTGGTATCTCTCCTTCTACTGGTTTTGCTACTGGTTACTTAAATGTTGGTGAAATTTTAAATGAAGGTTATGAATTAAGTCTAAATACAATAAATATTCAATCAGATAATTTTAAATGGGTAACTAGATTAAACGCATCTAAAAACTACAATGAAGTTTTGAGTTTAGGTAGCTTAACTCCGGATGCTGTTGGTGGTGGTACAAATGATACTCGTATCGCAGTTGGTTATCCTATCGGGACTAATTATCTAGTAAGATTTAAAGGTGTAGATCCAGCTGATGGTTTACCAATTTGGCTTGATAAAGATGGCTTCGAGACTAAAACATTTTCGTTAGATAATCGTGTTCCTGTTGGAAAAATTTTGCCTGATTACGTTGGTGGTTTAACCAATACTTTCTCATATAAAGGTTTTGAATTAAATACCTTATTCACTTTCGCCATAGGTGGAAACCTTTATGATGCTTCTGCAAAACGCCAGTTAGGTATTGTTACCGATTGGAACATACGAACAGATATTGCTAATCGTTGGAGAAAACCCGGCGATGTTGCAGATTTTCCACGTTTAACTTTAAATCCTAGTACTTACGCAGGTTTATCTAGTGAGTGGCAATACAATTCAACTATGTTCTTGTATGACGCAACATTTGTACGTTTAAGAGAAGTAACTCTATCTTATAATGTGCCTGCTAATTTTATAAAAAGATTAAGATTACAAAGTCTAAAAATATTTGCAACAGGTATGAATTTATTAACCTTTAGTAAATACCCAGGTGGAGATCCAGAAATTGCGAGAGATTTCGAAAATCCACAAGACAGGAACATGAGTCCTAACGTAACTTATTTAACTACACCTCAACAAAAATCGTTGACTTTTGGGTTATCAACTTCATTTTAGATAGATATTAATAGATAAAGAAATGAAAATCAATTATAAAAATATATTAAAATCATTCTTAATACTTTCTGTAATAACAGTCATAGGTACAGGATGTGAAAAATTCTTAGAAACCCCTCCTATTGAGTCTCTTCCTAAAGATGTAGCAATAGCAGATGAAACAGGTTTAAAGTCGGTAATGAACTCGGCTTATCAAATTGTTGGGGGTGGCAATATGTTTGGCGGTAAAATACAAGCCATCAACGAAATGCTTGCTGATCAAATAAATGGTAGTTTGCTAAGTGGAGACTTTGGTGAAATATATGGCCGTAAAACTTCTGTGTTTGGCGACTACAAAAACGGAATGTATACAGATATGTATCAAACCATTTTTAGAGCAAATACGGTTTTAGAAAATTTAGATAAAGCTACTACTATGAGAGATAACCTTGAAGGTCAAGCAAAGTTTATAAGAGCTTTAACCCATTTTCAAGTAGTTCAATTATTTGCACAACCTTATGGTTTTAGTACAGACAATTCTCATTTAGGTGTACCTATTAGAACAAGTACAAGTATTGATCAGGGGGTTCGTGCAACAGTAAAACAAGTGTATGATCAAATTATTGCAGACTTAAAAATTGCAGAAGTTAAATTACCTGATGATAATGGTGGTTATGCAACTAAATGGGCAGCAAAAGCATTATTAGCTAAAGTTTACTTTCAAATGAACGATTTTGCCAATGCTTACATCTATTCAAATCAAGTAATTGCAAGTAATAAATTTGTACTAGATACTTATGCTTCAAGATTTTCAACAACAGGATCAAAGGAAAGTATTTTTAGAATAATTTATACAAATGGTGGTTATGAACCAGGCGGTGAATTAAGAAATCAATTCAGATCAGATTTTAATGCTTCTACACTAAGGTTTACAACTGATTTTTTTGCAAGTGTTAATACACCTAATGACACTCGAAAAGCTTTATTTGATAATGTAAAATATCCAGGGATAATAGTTACTAAAAAATACAATTTCGACCACATAGAAGTTCCTGTACTTTATTTAACAGATATGAAATTAATTAGAGCAGAATCTGCCGCAGAAACTGGAACCAACTTAACGGTTGGTGCTCAAGACATTAATGATATTTTAACAAGAGCTTATGCTGGAACTAAAAGCATCCCTCTCGCTTCTTCTGCTAGTTTAATTAAAAGCAATGCTCGTTTTGAACGTAGTATAGAATTCGCTGGAGAAGGTAATAGAATTTCTGAGATTAAGAGAATTGGAGCAAAAGGCGAAAATATAGATAAGCGTGGTGCTGTTTGGAATTGCCCTGGTTTAACCTTGCAATTCCCTCAAGGCGAAATGGCAAGTAATACCAGTTTCCAGAGAAATGTAGAAGGTGGATGTAACTAATTAAATATATAGAAACATGAAAAATATTAAATATATCATATTGGCATTATGCTTCCTATCATTTTGGGGATGTAAGCCAGAAGAATTTGGTCCAATCGGTGATCCAGAAAATGTTTTGAAAGAGCTACAAGGAACATGGACGATTTCAAAAGTTACGCAAAAAGATGAAGATGCCGTAACCAAAGGTTTCCCTTACAAAGAATTAGACATTACTAATGTATATGCCTATAAGGAGTTAGTTATCGCCTTGCAGGGCGATGCAGCTGGCAATCCAACTAATTTCACAATTACCCCAGGAAACTCTCCTAAAATAGCTGATTTTAATACTGGTACTTGGACTGTTGATGATCCTAATGCTCCAACAATAATTACCTTAAAAAATGGAACAACTTCTTCAATTTTAACTTTAGGTTCTTATGCTGAGTTAAAAACTGGCAAGTTTTACCTTAAAAAAGTTAAGAAATTTAACGGTAAAGCTATAGTTAGTTATACTTATCAATTCACTAAAAAGTAAATAGTAATCATGAAAAAATTAATATTATCAATCATATTTACCTTAAGTGTAGCATTTACATTTGCACAAGTTACTTTAAGCCCAGCAACTTTTACATCAGAAGATGAAGTTACAATTACCTTAGATATCTCTAGCACAGGTATGGCCGGACAATCAGAAGTCTATCTTTGGATGTTCTCTAATGATGGTGTTGGCGGTGGAAAAGATGCATTAACAAACGGTCAATGGGGTAGTTCTTCAGAATCTGCTAAAATGACTAGAGTATCAGCTAATATCTTTACCTACAAATTTACAGGTACTACTCAGTTTGGCCAAAGCCCTGCAGAGCTAATAAACTTTGGCTTTTTAGGAAAAAGCAAAGACGGCACAAAACAAACTGCAGATTTTAAACCTTTCAAATTTGATCCTTTAGTTTTTACTCCTGCTCAATTTCGCATATTTCCAGCTAAGCTAGATTATACTGATATGAGTACCGTTTATTTTCATCAAGATTTAGCAACTGATCAAAACTTACAAAGGATGTTTGATATAAAAGTGACCTTGACATTCTATAACGATGCAGCTACTCCGGTAGTTGTAGCAACAAGAACTGCATTAGTAGCCACAAAAGTATCTAATACTTTGTATTCATATTCTTTTATTCCAGAAAGATTAATTACCCTACCTGCTGGAACTAAATTAGGCAAATTCTCTTATCAATTTACTGGAAGTATAAAGGATGCAACTGGAGCAAATGTGCCGACCTCTGGACCAGTAAATGAAGTAACTTATACTGTTTTTAATTAAGCTCAATATGAAAAACAAAATATTATACCTACTCGTTGCAGTTGTAGCAATTGCTCTAGGTTGTAAAAAAACAGATTTCGATGATGTATCAAAAGGTGAAGCATTAGGAAATTTCACAATCTCTGCCCCTTCAAATAATGCCATGCTGGTTCTAAACTCTGCAACCCCAAGTGCTAAAGTTAATTTTACTTGGAGTGCGGCAAAACCTGGTGTAAGTACTGCTCCTACTTATAAGTTTGTAGTGGCACTAAAAACCGGGAACATTGATGCACCACTTATAGAATTACCCTCAGATAATAGTGGCACAAGCCCTATGCTTACACTTACGCAAAAGCAATTAGATGATGCCTTAAAAGCAAAAGGAATTGCCGATGGTATTAAAACTGATTTAATTTGGGCAATTAAAGCTACAAACGGCTCGGTTACGGTAAGTACCTCTCCTATTTTAAACATTGCTGTTACCCGTATGGGTGATGGTGTAAGCAATTTCCTTCTATATGGACCGGTTTCTTCAAGCACAGCTGTGGTAATTAATCCAAATTCTACTACAGACTTTTTGAAATTTAAATGGCAAAAATCTTTCCCAGGTGTTACAACCAACTTAACAAAATACCAGGTGAAATTTGTAGCTAAAGGTGGAAATTTCAATACGCCTTTATTTACCTATACTTCAGACAATGCTGGATTAGATTCTGCAATATCAATTGGATATAAAGACATTAGTGATAAACTAACAGCAGCTGGTTATACTGATCAAGCTACTCCTGTTGCATTACAGTGGACTGTTGAAGCTACTTCTGGTACTTTCAAAAAGACAGCTGATTATGTAAATGATTTAGTAATTACTAGGGAAGTTAAAATCTTTTTAGTAGGTGGAGATACACCAGCTAGCTGGACTGCAGAAAATGCATTACAGATGATTCCCGATGCTTCAAACCCTGGAACTTTTTACATCTATGTTAAATTAACAGCCGGTAATGGGGGATTAAAATTCTTAAACCAGCAACAATGGCCAGGCGGTAGTTTAAATTCTTCAGATTGGGGCATGAAACCAGGAAGCCCTGGAGATGCTGCAGTTGACAATGAAGCAAACATCGAAAACTACGGGGCCAGTGGTGTATACAGAGTAACATTTGATCAGAAAAACTTAAAGTATTATGTTCAAGCTGGTCGTATGGGTGCTGTTGGCGGTGCAACCGCAGGAGGTTGGAACCCACCTAACGTATTCCCTACCCAAGGCTTAACTTTAATAGCTACAAATAAATTCTTGGGTTTCGTAAACTTAACCGCTGGACAAGAGTTTAAATTAATTGATGGTGCAAATTGGCCAAATGGTGGTGGTCCAGTTAACCAAGAAAGAGATTATGGTAAAGGTGTTACAGATGGTTCAATGCTCGAAACTGGTGAAAGCAATTTTACAGTTCCCAATTCTACTGGCTTAAAACGTATTCTTTGGAATGGCACAGACATTAAAAACTTAAGGTATGCAGTTACCGATGGCACCTTATTTTTAGTTGGTAATGCTACTGCTGGTGGGTGGGACAACTCTACAAATAATGCATTGTTACCAGCAATGACCTATAGTGGTAATGGCAAATGGACCGTAACCACGAACATGACAGTAGGAGAATTCAAGTTTATTTTCACCAAAGGAAGTTGGGCAAATGATTATGGAGGCGCTGCAGGGGTAATTGCTGAGGGCGGAGCTAACTTAGTCATTACTTCAGCTGGTAATTACACAATCGTTTTGGATGAATTTAACAGAACGTATACCATTACTAAAAACTAAATTGTTACAAAATTTTAAAAAAGCTCCTAATTAATTTTAGGGGCTTTTTATTTTTTCAAACACCGCATACCAATAAAATAATCGGTCTAAAATGAGGGTTATTAGTGTATAAAATACACTTTATAAAAAAACTTTCTTTTTAGCTCCTATTCAATCTTTTGACATAAACTTATTGTTAAGAAAATAAAAACTAAATTTTAATTTTTTATTTCAAAAAAGCCACATATATTGGTAGACTTTTTACTTATTACACAACTTAATCAAACCAAAAAATGATAGTTATTGCAGATGGTGGATCAACAAAAACCAATTGGTGTTTAATCAATGAAGCCGGAAGAAAAATCCATTTTAATACCGAAGGCTATAATCCCTACTTTGTAGATAGTGACTATATTGAAAGTTCACTAAAAACCTCTTTGCCAGATCACCTTGAGGCAGAAAAATTAACAGAAGTTTACTACTATGGAGCTGGTTGCTCTACCGATGCCAAAAGAAAAACTGTTGAAGATGGCATGCAAAAGATTTTCATTAATGCCAAAATAAACATTGGGCATGATTTGCTAGCTTCTTGCAGAGCTTTATTAGGCGATAACGAAGGTTTCGCAGCAATTTTAGGAACAGGAACCAATACTTGTTTATATGATGGTAAAGACATTTCTTTAAATATCGATTCATTGGGCTACTTCTTGGGCGATGAGGGAAGTGGTAGTTACATTGGAAAACGCATCCTAGCAGATTACATGAAAGGTTATATGCCAAAGGGATTAAGAGAAAGCTTTTACGATAACTATGCACTAACAAACGAAGATATATTTGATAACATCTACAATAAACCACTACCTAACCGTTTCTGTGCTAGCTTTAGTAAATTCATTTATGATTTTAAAGAAAGCTATGAAGATTATACGCATTCGGTTGTTGATTATGCATTTACAGCATTCTTTGAAAACTTAGTTATCCACTACCCTAACTATAAAAATTACGAACTAAATTGTGTTGGATCAGTAGGCTATAGCTTTAGAGACATTTTAAGCATCGTGGCCGATAGATATGAAATGGGTGTAGGTAAAATCATCCGATCACCTATAGATGATTTGGTAGACTACCATTTAAGCAAAAAATAAATTACAATCTTAAAACAGGAAAGCCCCGATAATATCGAGGCTTTCTTGTTAATATTTGATTCACTTGAGCTATGTTTTACCGTTTTGTTCAGTGTGAAACTTAGGGTAATGTGACAGGTTACTCAGTGTAGAAAAACTAAATGATGTGAAAAAGAAATTATTGAACAATAATTTTCCTGCTATAATTTTTATTGTTAACCTGCAGAATTAAAATATACATGCCAGAGGTAATGTTATTTTTAGAAAGCTCCCAATAGAACTCTTGCTTACCAGCATTTTGCTCTTGTTTAATCAATACCGCCAATTGTTTTCCAGTTAAATCAATCACCCTTAACACCACATTTGCCTTTGCAGTTAAAGTATAGCCAACTGTTGTAAATGTTGAGGCTGGGTTTGGATAATTGGTAAAATCTATGGCTTGTTTAGCCTTGGGAGAAGAAAAAATAGTATTCCAATCATAATTTGATGAAATATTTCCTTCATAAGGATTACTAAAATATTTTATTTCAGCATATTTAACCCCCGAAGCTAAAAACGGAGAATAGGAGAACTGCGCCTGAACAGTTAAATTCATTGCGATTAGCCCAACAAAAAGTACAATTAATTTGTAGAGTTTCTCCATATATCAGGGTTGATAGTGTAAATATAACACATCAAAGATAAAATTCTTATGAAATTTGTATTTATTTGATAAAAATAATTCAAAACTTAGTATTTAGCACCTACCATTAAGAGGGTATTGCTTAAGCAGTTGTACGTTAAAACGAAATTTCTTTACCAAAAAGCTTAGCGTATTTCCTTCTATCAAACTTGTAAAGTGTAGCTGCTCTAAAAGAAACCCCTTTCTGTTTTTCATCCAACTCTTTCAATACACCAAAGCTCAAAATCTTTTTCCTGAAGTTCCTTTTATCAAGTTTTTTACCCAAAATCAACTCATAAACGTTTTGTACTTGAGTTAAAGTAAACTTCTCTGGTAACAGTTCGAAAGCAATTGGCAAATGTTTAATTCTGCGTTTAATCTTCTCTAAACCTTTATCAAAAATATGCTGATGATCAAAACCCAACTTAGGCAATTCCTTTACATTAATCCATTGTGCTTTTTTAGCGTAAGAAGTTAAAGGTTTTAATGCTTTATCTCCTCCTAGCCTTAGCATTGCATAATAAGCAACAGTAATTACCCTACCTTGTGGGTGTCTACTTACCTCTCCAAAAGTATAGTATTGCTCCATATATATATCGCTTAAACCTGTAAGTTCATGCAAAATACGCGATGCAGATTGATCTACACTCTCATCCTCTCCCACCAAATTACCAGGCAAAGCCCACCAATCTTTAAATGGTTCTTCATTTCTCTCAATTAATAAAATCTTGAGTTCGCCATTATCGAAACCAAATAAAACACAGTCTATAGAGACAGCCGAATTAAACACAGGTAATACTTCTTTCAAAACAAATACGTTTATTATTTTTTATAATATTAGAACAAAATAAATACACTTATACCGTTAATTCGTAAAAATAATGAAAAAAAATTACTTAGTGTAAAAAATACACACTATATTCGTGTATTAAAATGGAACCAAATATTAAAAATATTGCAGTACTTACCTCAGGAGGAGATGCCCCAGGTATGAACGCGTGTATAAGAGCCATCATTAGAACTGGCATTTACCATGGCAGAAGTATGTTTGGTGTAATGCAAGGCTATCAAGGATTAATCGATAACAACATCATCCCTATGGATGCTCGCTCTGTAAGCAACATTTTACACATGGGCGGCACTATCTTAAAAACAGCTAGATGTATGGCTTTTAAGGAAGATGCAGGAATGGAAATTGCTTTTAAGAATTTAAAGGCAAGAGAAATTGATGGATTGATTGTAATTGGAGGCGATGGAACTTTTACTGGCGCTAAAAGGTTTGGCGAAAAATATGGCATCAATGTAATTGGTGTACCAGGCACGATAGATAATGACTTGTACGGATCTGATTTTACTTTGGGGTACGATACCGCGGTGAATACTATTATTGAAGCAATTGATAAAATTAGAGACACTGCAGATTCTCACGACCGTTTGTTCTTTATTGAAGTAATGGGACGAGATTCTGGATGTTTAGCTTTAAGAACAGCTATTGCTAGTGGTGCCGAAGCAGTTTTATTGCCCGAAAAAGAAACTTCGTTAAAAGATTTGATCACAAAACTTCAATCTGGTGTAAATACCAAGAAATCATCAAGTATTGTAATCGTATCTGAAGGAAATAAATATGGTGGCGCTTATGATATCGCCAAAAGTGTAAAAAGAAAATTTGACCATTACGATACTAAAGTAACTATCTTAGGACACTTACAACGTGGTGGCAGTCCTAGTGGTTTCGACAGAATTTTAGGCAGTAGATTAGGTTATTCTGCTGTAAATGAACTGATAAAAGGTGCAAGTATGCAAATGGTTGGTCTTCGCGGAAACGAGATTAAACTAACCAGTTTAGAAGAAGCTTTGCATGCACACAATTATAAGTTAGAGGATGATTTATTAGAGATGACCCATGTTTTATCAATTTAAATAGCATGATAGCAGTAGTTTATAGCGGATCGAAAAGTGCCTTTTGGAAAATATCAAATGAAGGCAAAACCATAGCAGAATGTACCATTCCGGGTATCAATCCGACTTTTAACGACCAAAAGCATATCCTTTATTTATTGAACAAGACGAATGTACTCATCAACCATGCAGAATCTGTTAAAAAGATTTACGCATTTGCGGCTGGTGCATCATCTGTTGCCATGCAAAATTCTTTGGCAGAAACACTAAATCTATTTTTTAAAAATGCTAAAATAAAAGTTAGAGATGATCTATATGGTGCTTCTTTAGCAGCCTGTTATGAGGATACCGGCATTGTAGGCATTTTAGGTAGTGGTGCTAATTGTGCATTTTTTGATGGCAAAACACCAGAACAAAACAATTATGGCCTAGGCTACATTTTAGGCGATGAAGGTTCGGCCAACTATTTAGGTAAAATTTTATTAAAGAATTACTTAGAAGATAAAATGCCTGCGGCACTTAGAAAAAAGTTTGAAGAGAAATACAATGTAGATAGACCGCTAATTTTAGAAAGAATTTATAAAAAACCTGGCGTTCAAAATTATTTAAGCTCTTTCTTAGATTTCTATATAGACAATAGATCAGATAAATACCTAGAACAAATTATCGATCAATCATTTGAAAAATACTTTGCAACCTATTTAATGCCTACCGCAGCAAAACACCCTAATGAAGAAGTACACTTTGTAGGCACGGTAGCCGGAAATTTTCAGGACAGACTGCGCTTAGTTGCAGAAAAAAACGACATTAAAATTATCACAATTACAAAAGAACCAATATATAATTTACTTAATTATTACTCAAATTAAATACAATGACTAAAGTAGGAATAAATGGATTTGGCCGCATTGGCAGACTAGTTTTTAGAGCCGCAATAAAAAGAGGCTTAGATATTGTTGCCATTAACGACTTAATCGAGCCAGATTACATGGCTTACATGCTAAAATATGACACTACCCATGGCCGTTTCGACGGAACCATTGAGGTAAAAGATGGACAATTGGTAGTAAACGGAAAAACAATTCGTATCACTGCAGAAAGAGATCCTGCAAACTTAAAATGGAATGAAGTTGGTGTAGATATCGTTATCGAATCTACTGGTTTATTCTTAACTCGTGCTGATGCAGAAAAACACATTGCTGCAGGTGCAAAAAGAGTAGTATTCTCTGCTCCAGCAAAAGATGCCGACATCCCTACTTACGTAATGGGTGTAAATCACCATAAATTAACTGCAGATCAAACTATTGTTTCAAATGCATCTTGTACTACCAACTGTTTAGCGCCAATTGCTAAGGTATTAAACGATAACTTCGGTATTGTTGAAGGTTTAATGAGTACAATTCATGCTGTAACAGCTACACAGAAAACAGTAGATAGTCCTTCGGCTAAAGACTGGAGAGGTGGCCGTGGTGGTTTCTCTAACATCATCCCTTCATCAACTGGTGCTGCTAAAGCAGTAGGTATGGTTCTTCCAGAATTAAAAGGTAAATTAACAGGTATGTCTTTCCGTGTTCCTGTGGCTGATGTTTCAGTAGTAGATTTAACTGCTCGTTTAGAAAAACCTGCTACTTATGAGCAAATTAAAGCTGCAATGAAAGCAGCATCTGAAGGTGAATTAAAAGGTGTACTTGGTTATACTGAAGACGAAGTAGTTTCTTCTGATTTCATTGGTGATGATCACGCTTCTATCTTTGATGCTAAAGCTGGGATCTCGTTAAATGATAACTTTGTGAAAATTGTTTCCTGGTATGACAATGAGTGGGGATATTCTTCCGCACTTGCGAAATTTGTAGAATACTACGGAACTTTATAAGAAAAGTTTTTTTTAAAATAAAAATACAGATGGCGATACCTATGGTGTCGCCATTTTTTATGAAATATTATTTTCTATTTCCCTCCTATGCCTTAGCTATTGTTTTACAAAAGCTAGAGTTGAGTAAAGATTTGCCTTGTTCTAGCGCATAAGAGAACCAATAAATTAACATTAAAAAACAATCTTTTAACATAAATTTAACGTTCACTAATGAATACTTAAGAATATTGGAACTATATTTGCATTGTAAATGTTAGTTAACGATAGCATTTAAGCAGTTTTGTCATTTGAAAAACATGAAATAAAAAATAAATTAAATTTCCTTAGTGTATTTTATACACTATTAAAAATAATTTATATATTTGTATCATCATTGGTTGACAAGGCAAACACAACCACTAGAAAAAGAAAAAACATCCGGAAGATTGGATTAAAAAAATAACCCGTTCATACAGGTTTATATTTGGTTAGAAAAGGAGATTAGTCTGGATGGATAATCTCCTTTCTTTTTTTACAAGAATTTTAACTGAATAAAATCAATTGAACATTAGTGATTTCATACTTGCACCCTACTGTATTTTCAGTGGCTGTTGATTATTCAACTTTAAAAATACCCTTCTGCAGTTACTATATATTTTAAACACACAATAAAAAATTGTTTTCTTAACTTAAGTCAATAAATAAAACATAGAAAACGATTTACTTCAAAGATGAAGATGTACGTAATCGGTTTCTTATTCTACTTAACGATTCGGGCTTTACGCCGAGGTAGCTAGCAATATGATAGAGCGGAACGAATTGAAAAATCTCAGGTTTTGTTTTCATTAAATTCTCATAGCGCTCGCCCGGACTGGATGAAAGGTAATTGTTTATTTCTGTTTTGTAATTTGAGTATCGCTTTTCAGCTCCAACCCTGCACTGCGACTCTAATCTCGGGAATCTTCTAAACATTTCTTTTTCAACTTCAAAGGTAAAAATAGAGATAATACATTCACATACGCATTCCAAGCTTATAGCACTAGGAACCCGATTGGCTGTATTTTCTTCCTCAGAAAGGCTATCGCCAGCAGTATAAAAACTCACAGTCTTTTCTTCGCCGTCTTTGAGATAATATTCCCTGATGCATCCTTTATACAAGTGGTAGGAGGCTTTGATGAATTGACCTTCTCTTATAAGGAATTCGCCTTTTTTTACTTTTTTGACAATAATTTTCTCCGCAAAAAAGTCTTTTTCTTCTTGCGTATTGTAATCTGAGCTTATTAAAGACTTTCTGATCTCTAACAACTCTTGGTCAAGATCTTTTGTAATATCAAAATTCATCCCTTAAAATTAAGATAATTCTGATATAAATCTATAAAGTCTAATTTAGTTAGTCGAAAGTAATAACAATATTTCCTTTTTTCTGCCCGCTTAGTACGTAATGATATGCTTCTGCGATATCCTCAAATTTATATCTTCTATCTATTAAAGGAATAAACTCTCCATTCAAAACAAGTTCATTAATAAACTTCATACTTCGTTTTATTGTGTAGGGCAGTGGAAATTTCACTTTTTTCCCTAACATAAGGGGAGATAATAAGGCAAGGAAAGCGTTTTGCCAATTTTTCCCTAGTTCAGATGATATATATATTCCTTTTGATTTCAGCAGTGGCTTGCATTTTTCAAAACTACTTTTCCCAACTGCATCAAAAACATAATCGAATTGTTCATTAATTGTAGTAAAATCTTCTTTCTGATAATCAATTACCCTTTCGGCCCCTTGTGATTTTAATACCTCTACAAATTCAGTTTCACAGGTTACAGTTACGCGAACATTAAAATGCTTTAAAAACTGTAGAGCCGCATTGCCAATAGCCCCAGTTCCACCATTTATAAGAATTCGATCTCCAGCATTCAACTTAAGATCTTTTAAAAAATAAAAAGCATAATGTGATCCTTCCAGGCTGGCTGCTGCTTGTTCGAAGGTCACATTTTCGGGCTTTTTAAGTACTGCTTTTTTTGTTGATACAGCTACATATTCAGCATGTGAACTTAAGCCCTGATCAAAAAAGCCATAGACATCGTCACCAATTTCAAATTGGGCTACATTGTCTCCCTTATCTACAATTATTCCCGCAAAATCGGTTCCTGTAATTGGGCGAACAGGTTTAAATAAGCCAGTAAAAAGCCGAATGGCCCAAGGCTTTCCCGTAAGTACTCCACAATCTGTTCGGTTTACCGTTGTGGCCTTTACTTTCACTAAGATTTCATCGTTGCCGGGCCTTGGCAAAGACATTCTGCCAATTTCTAGTAGATCGGGAGTACAATATTCATACCTTATTGCAGCTTTCATCATATCCATAAATCAGTTAAAAATAAACCCTGTACATCAAATTAGGGAACACGCCCCCCTGCTTCATGTAACCAACAGCCCCAAGTTCTCCCGGATCGTAAAATTCTGTAAGTCTGGCCCTATTATTTGTGACATTTTCTATATTAAGAAAAATTTCGTGGGTTGCCCTTGGTTTGTTGATCTTATAACTAACCGACATCGTTAATTGGTATATATCTTGGATGTTATTTTCATACGCCTTACTATAATCATAAAATCTATTGTTGGCGGGCTGTACAGCCAAATTCCCATCTGCACCCCTTAACAACGGAATTATTTTTTTACCTCCTCCAAAAAATGCTCTACTATTAAAGCTGATTGTCTTATTTTGCGTCTTACCAAGTTTTGGGAAATCTTTACCAAAAAGAACATTTACAAGGTAATTTCCATTGAACCGTGTATTACGTTCGATCCCATCAAGAGCCTTGTAGGTAGAATTATATACCGAAGCATTCACAAGATAATAGAAATTTTTGTTAAAGAAGCGTTCAACAGTTAATTCTACTCCATAGTTTTTACCGCTTCCTTTGTTTACCAAGTCAAGGTATTGAAAATCGAGCCCCTCATTAATAGTAGCGAATATATTCTCTTTAGAATTTGCTACGGGCAAGTCATAAAGATCTTGATAATACGCTTCTAACTTTACCATCATATTTTGACTAAAACGTTTCTCGTATCCCAGCACGAAATGATGTGCCTTTAATAAATCAAGGTCTTTATTAGGCTCTATATTGCTTCCGTCTGATGATTTCACTTGGGTGAAATAATGGTGAATGCTTTCCATTGTACTGTGTTTGCCAAAGCCAGCACTTAGGGCGCTAGTCTTACTTAGTTCCCAATTTAACGAAAATCGTGGTTCGATTGTACTCTTATTATTCAGCAAAACATTCATGTTTTGCACACCAAATACAGTAGTCAACTTTTCATTAAATCTATACCTAAAACTAATGAAATTTCTAATTGTACTGATGTTTTCGTTAAAATTAACCAATGTAGATCTAACGTTCGTGCTATCTCTGAACATACTTTGATTAAAATTGTAATCGAGCAACGCATATTTAGAGCCCACCTGTAGTTTAAGCTTCGAACTGAGTTTGTTGTTGTAGGTAATTTCGCCCCTGTATGTCGATCTTCTTAATCGGCCATTAAAATTTAGTTGGTTACTTTCTGAAGTGCTGGTTTTGAAATTCTCGAAAACATTATCATCAATACCTTCGCTTGAGAAAGACAGTCCAGTATTAATATGGCTATTTTTATTTATCGTCAAGGTATGGTTCATGCCCAAATTCGCAAGGTGCGAACCTTTATCATAGTCTTCACCTATTTTGTTAGGCACAACCCTGCTTCCAGGTGTTTGCCAAAGGGCAGGTGATACATCTTTAAACAGAAAATTACTAAGACCTGCCAAGCCAAAAAAAGAAAACAGTCCAGCCTGCTTAGTTGGCAATACAACTTTAAAAGCAGCGTCTTGAAAATTTAATGCCCCGTTTATACCTTCAGCCAGTCCGAGATTGCTTATCAACGAGATTGTAGAGTAGCGATAATTCACTAAAAAGGAACCTTTATAGCCCTTTTTAAATGGCCCTTCGAATGTAAGTTCTGTACCTAATACACCTAGACCAAATGTTGATTCGAATTTTTCATTATTTCCTTGCCTTAGTTTAACATCATATACCCCGGACAATACATCTCCATATTCTGCTGAAAAGGCACCGGTATAAAAGTCTGAAGTTGCTAACAAGTTATTATTTAACGCACTAATAGAACCACCTACTGCGCTTTGATCAGAAAAATGATTTGGATTTGTAATTTGCATCCCCTCTAACCGCCATTGAATATATTTAGGAGAGTTACCTCGCACAATAATATCATTACTGCCGTCCTGAGAACTGGTAACTCCTGCAAAATTAGACAAGATCCTCGATGGATCATTGAAACCACCTGCATATCTATTCGTTTGTTCTGGAGAAATAGACCGACCACTTACCAAGGCCATATCATTTAAGGGCTGACCTTTGTTTTTATCGAAAGTTAATACTATTCCTTCCAGTTGAGCAACAGCCTCTTGCATGTTTATATTTAAAACTGTTTCCTTGCCCGAATTAACAACAATATTAGGAAGTATAATTTTTTCGTACCCCACGTTTGACACGTGTAAAATAATTCTTCCAATTGGCATATTGTCGAACCTAAAGCTCCCGTCTTTGTCGGTTACTATAACTTTTAAAGGATTACTACCAGCGATAGTTATTGTGGCACCCTCTATAGGCTGCTTACTGTCCTGATCCGTTATCACTCCCCTCACGGTTTGATTGAAATTCTGGGAGAAAGCTGAGGTAAATAAGAATAATAAAAATAAAACGGTTGTACCTATTTGTTTCATGTATATGTTTTAAAAGACTGAGTGCAAAACAACTCTAAGTTTTAAACATATTTCTTGACTTCGGTTAATAAATGAAAATAGCTGTGCGTTAAATCAAACGGTAAACTTATGTGTCGTATTTTGTTAATAACATGGATATTTCGGGGAAGTGGCCGCTCATTCCGCAATCAAAGTGGCCATTTTTAACTCTTCAAGCTATTTTTTCTACTCCAATGATTAGTTACCCTTATTTACATCTAGTTATCAAATGATTCTCTATTCTTTTTACAGAGTGTTTGCAGATGAATAAAAGCTTTCTTAACGCTTTCAGCTTCTTCAACTGTTTTAAATACAAAAGTAAAGGCATGAGCTGGTTTATCATCAAAACTAAGATGGTTACCCGTAGTGTAAATTGGATATTTCCCATCCTTTCCAGTATAGAGACTAAGTAGATCAAACTTGGCATTGTACACTCTGTTTTCATCCTTTAGAAAGCCGGTTACTGTAACTAGTCCCTGAGAGGTAACTTGAACTGACTGACCTTTGTATGTGGCTGTTGACTTGGTACAGCAAACAAATTTTTGATTAATGTATTTAAGAGTCTCATTAAAAGTTTGCGCCTGACTTTTAACGGCGAATGACACCATTGTCAATAATACGATTGTTGCTAATTTTACTATGTTATTCATTTTTAAATGTATTGAGATTGCGAAATGTATAAGTATTTAATCACCCAATCAATACCTAATTTTAGGTATTGTTGAATAAGCTTCCCGCTATCCAACCCATCATCAACCCCTAATTTTCTTATTAACTACTGTCCAAAGAGCGTTGGGGTGACAGGAACGGCGGGCCATGCGTAGCCCTGAGCGAGGAAGCTTCGTTCCTGACTTGATCTTTTGCATACTTTTCCATCAAGGGAAAAGTTTGATGCCACCGCGGCAAAGAGCGGAAACAAACCCTGTCTTGTTTAACTTAGTGCCACAAGAAGTAAATGATTAGCTTTGCTCCTTTAGCCTAAATCTCAAAACAACAACCATCAATCCGTTGTTATATCAACAAACGTAAAACCTATGATCACTCCAGAAAACAATATTCCTCTTGATGATTCTCAGAACTCGGAGGCAGAAGACCAACAAAGTCAAAAAGACATCCACTCTAATGGTTTTGATGATACCAATGTTTCCTCAGAAGAAGAAGAGGAACCTCAAACCGATATGCTTAAACAAGCCTATGATGCATCAGAACCATCTTATATTTTAGATGCTGGTGAAGATGATGATGAATAAAAAAAATTGAAAAAAGGGATGGCTGATTTAGTTATCCCTTTTTGCTTTTTTAGGCAATTATTTAAAATAAATTTTAAAAGTAGTTCCCTTATTAATAGCGCTTTCTACATCAATTTTCCCTCCCATTGCCTCTACTTGATTTTTAGAGATAAACAAACCAAAGCCCCTAGCATCGGCATTGCCATTAAAAGTTTGGTAGATGCCAAACATCTTGTCGCCATGTTTATTTAAATCTATACCTACCCCATTATCAGATACTCTTAATACCAATTGATTATTTTCTTCAAAACAGGTAATAGAAATTACTGGTTTTCGATCTGGGTGACTATAACGTAAGGCATTAGAAATTAAATTAAGCAAAATACTTTGCAAATAAGCCCGGTTAAAATTAACCAGCACATTTGGATCTACCTTATTTAAAATAGTTGCTTCCTTAGCCAAAATCTGCGCATTTTGGGCAGTCATGGTATTAACAATATAATCGTTTAGGCTTAAGGGTTCAACAATAATATCAATGCTAGTTTGAATGTTAACAATGTTATTTAAATTAAGCAAAGTGTCATTCAAATTATCGGCCACCGTTTTTAATAGTTTGATCATTTCATCTCTATCTTCTTCTGTTTCTGCATTTTCTATCAATGTAGAAATACCTAATATGTTACTGGCATGAGAACGCAGGTTATGAGAAACGATATAAGAGAAATTAAGCAATCGTTTATTTTGTTCTGTTACCAAATTAAAAGACTTACTCAGTGCATTGGTTGCTTGTACCTTGCTGGTCACATCAATCATAATACCCCTAAGCTTTACTTGATTGTCTTCTTCTGCAATTACAGTAACTATGTCTCTAATCCATACAACAGAACCGTCTTTAGCAATCATTCTATATTCAAAATCTCTTTCTTTTTCTTCTGTAGATTTTAAAGTATAACTGTGTACCCATTCTCGATCTTCTGGGTGTAAATGGTCAAACCAAAAATTTGGAATGGCAACCCATTGTTTTGGTGAATAGCCTAAAATGTCATACACTTTTTTGCTTATAAAGGTATATCTATTGCGTTCTGGATCTCCTTCCCATACAATTCCATCAATGGTATTAATTAGCGATTCTATTCTACGCTGAGACGATATTAAAATTTGTTCTTCTTCTTTACGCTTGGTTACGTCTTCTACAATTACAATATGGTTGGTTGGCTCTGCTCCAGCATCCCATAAGGGGGTTATAATCACATTGCCCCAAATAATTTTTCCGTTTTTGTTTAAGTATCTTTTTACTTTATTAAATTTCCTGATCTTCCCTGCTAAAATCTGTTTAAAATAGGCACCATCATCGTTCACATCATCTGGATAAATTACAGATTTTATTTTTTTGGCAAACAATTCTGCTTCTGTATAACCTAAAAAATTACATAGGTATTCGTTTACTTCTAAAATTTCTCCGGTAACAGAATTTACCCTCGCAATGCCGATCGCGGCGTGATCAAATATTTTTTTATACTTACTTTCTGTATGAACCAATTGCGAAGCTTGAGTGAATACCATATTCTGCAATTCACCTTGTTTTTTCAGTAACCTAGTTAATAAGTAGCTTGATAATACGGCAGTGCCTAAACCAAATGTAATTGCACTGATCAACTCCCACCATGTATCAAATTGGTTTACATTAACAACATATAGTTTCCAATCGCCATCTGGAAAAGTAATGGCTTTAGATTGTGCCCTTGAAAAATTTGGTGGCGTTGGAAGAAAAAATTCTTCTTTACCTGTTATTTCATTGAATTTAGAAAATTGAAATTGATAATCTTCGTATTGCTTATTATCTATACCTGCAATTTTAAAAAATGTTGTCAACTTGATAACTACTGCAGAAAAGCCCCAAAATTTATTATCGATAAATAGCGGTAGTCTACCTACCACCCCTGTACCGCCTTGTGTAAGTTTAACTGGGCCTTGATAGTACATTTTTCTGGCAGCAATGGCTTTCTTTACTTCATATACAGTTTGTGGTGCACTTTTAAAAAGATCTAAGTTTAGTACTGCTTCATTTCCTTTTAATGGATAAACGTATTTAATTACTCCATTTGGCACCAGTTGAACTGCTTGTAAATCTGGGTTAGAACGCATCAGCTGTTCTGCAACCTTATCGAAATTTTTAGGAACACCCTTGTTATCTAATGTTAAAGCAAGTGTTAATGCTACGGTATAAGTATTTTTTAAAGACTGTTCTAACTTTTCTTCTACTCCATGTAAAATACTAGCGATATCTCTCTCTTTATTTTCTCTAAATAGGTGGTAACGTTGTTGAACAATTAAAAAAATGAGTGTAAGTAGAAATAGAAAAAATATAAAACCTGCTGCTTTAGGCCGTATTAAAAACCAGCGAATCAATTTTTTAGATTTTGTTGACATAGCTAGTTAACTTTGTTTAGTTCTACTTGAAGCATGGAAAAGTTTTGAGCGTTATTAAAGATTAAATATAGTAAAATTGATTAAACCATGCTGTAACAATTAAACTTTATAAAATCCGTTAATTCTCACCAACATTTTTAATTTTTTCAAGATAGGCAATAACAGCCTTTTCAGTTTTTTCTTGTCTTAAAATCTCGCTTGTAAATAATTCGTTTTGCAGGCTTCGGTATAAATCAATCATATTTGTCAAGGCAGCTATCAACGATTTTCGGTTGTGACTTGCCAACGTAAGTTTCAATTGTTCAAAGTCTTTAACATCAAGTTGTGTTTCAACTTTTCTTACACCTCTTGGCAAATTTTTATTCTTAATATGTAATAAGGGACCTAACACTACCATTCTTACAAAACCAAAAAAATCAATGGCTTCAAAATACTCCCCTCTTCCTATTTTTAATAAGGCATAATGTACCCAAATCCAAAACCGATCTTCAATCCATTGGTAATCTGGATAAGGAAATTGAGCTGATGATTGTTCAATAGCATCTTTTAACAGCCCATCTGTATCTAATAATATAACAGGATTTTCAACACGGATTTTAAACTCCCCAAGTGTTACAAACTTAATATCTACATGTAATGATGGGTTGTCATATAAACAAATTAACACCCTGGGTTCACCAACATGTTCTCCAGTAAAACCATTTAATAAATCACCAAAACTGTTTGCGTACCAAAGCATTTTAGATTTATCACCACTAATTTTTTCTTTGGTTACCAATATTAAATCTAGGTCTGAAAATTCATCAAGTTCATCAGAAATCCACGAACCGGCTACAGCTAATCCTATTACATTAGCATCTTTTTTTAAAACATTTACAACGTTGTTTGCAAATTCAACCTGAATCATCTGCTATAATTTTGTTAATAATTCCGTGGCTTTTGCATAACGGCCTGTTCCTGGTGGAATTTTTTTCAGCCAAGCTATACAATCGGTATTTTTATCCTCTTTTAAATAACTTAGTGCAATATAATAAGCTGCATCATATTTAAATGCAGATTCTCCAATATAAATTTTGGTTAAAACGGTTCTTGCAACTTCTTCTTGATGGGTTTCTATTAAAGCAATACCATAATAATAACCCACCATTTCATTTTGTAGATTGGCCAGGTATTCCCTTTCTAGTAATTTTTCTGCTGCTACATAATCTTTATCATTATAAAATGAAGCGGCAACATCTAAATTAGTTTGCTGTGCTGCTCCTCTTTCTGTAATCAACATTTGTCCATTATCTGCATAATTGCTATACAAACTGCTATTCCATGGTGCCCAAAGCAATAAACCTACAACTAATATTGCAGCAACTGCTGGAAGCCATTTTTTATACGGTCTAAATGAAATAACTTTAACTTCTTCGCTAAAATGTTGTCTACCTAAAGTGTTTAAATGTTGCTTAAAACGTTGATCACTTTCATCATTAGCCAATTGCATTTTTAAACTTTGATGAATGTTTTGATACTCCTTTAAATTTTGTTGCAACTCAACATCATCTTGCAATTGTGTTTTAAAATTGGCAATTTCATTTTCATCCATATCTCCCTCACTGTAGCGGGCAACTAGTAAAATTTTATCCTCAGCCATCATTTCTAATTATTAACTTGAACCAACTTAATTAGGCTCGCCATACATTCAGATTTCTTTTTTCTTAAATAGCCATAAGTAACCCCTAAAGCTTCTGCCACTTTTTCTTGCGCATCGCCCTGCATACTCCATTTTATAATTTCTTTGCAGCGGTCACCCAATTTTTCAAAGGCTTTTAAAAATAAATCAGCTTGTGCTTGCTGTTCTTCCAGTTGCTCAGCTTGTTTAAATGTATCCTCACCAACAAGTAATAAATCATCTTCACTATTTGTTACCTGTAAAACTGATTTTTTCTTTAAAGCATTTAACCATTTACGTTTACACACCAGCAACAAGAAAGGTTCAAAAGGGCAAGTGAGTTGTAAATCTTTGTACTTAGCCTGATTGTAGATATCTACTAAAGCTTCTTGAAAAATATCTTCGGCATCATCTGCTGTACCATTATTAAAAACAACAAAAGATTTTACTTTGCCAGCGCATTTTTTATAAATCTCATTGATAAGTCCTGCATCATTATTAACCAATGCCAATAAATAACGCTGATCTTGATGTACTGATTTTGCCATTGGCGTTAGATTTAGAGCGATTTCCTTTGCTAATTTACTCTTTCTTCTGCATTGCGAAAATAAATTTAGAAATAAGGGGTAACAAATTTCGGGTATGGTTTATATATCATCAAAACCTATAAAATGGCGCTCGCTGAAAAGCCTAAACAGAGTAAGCAAAATTTAAAATTAAAGATCATGAAAAAGTTAAACCTAACCTATGTATTAGTTGCAATTATAATTTTATTTTCTGCAGCTTGTAAAAAAGACAAAACAAATGGAAATACGGCCAACTCTGCTAAAGAATTTGCAGCCATCTTTGGTCCTCAAGTACAAAATGTAAAAATTAATGGGAGTATCTCTAACACTTTCACGCTAAAGGGTGGAACAAAAATTACAATTCCGGCTGGTGCTATTAAACTTGGTGGTGTTGCAGTAACTGGCGATATAAGTATCGATGCAATGGAAGTTTTAAAAAGAAGTGATGTTTTATTTAGTGGCACAAATACAAATCACATTAGTGGAGCTCCCTTAGCATCTGATGGTTTTATTTACTTAAATGCGAATGTAAATGGTACAAAAGTAGACCAGGCATTAAGTGCAGCCATTAAAATTTCTATCCCTACAAATAGAACGGGTACTACACAAATTTGGGAAGGTGTAGAAAAAGTTGGTGCAGATAATCAAATGGCTTGGCAAGCACCTGTTCAAAACCCTAATGGTGGTGGCGTACAAATTAAACGTGAAGCAGATGTAAATGGCGGTACGTTTACTTTTGATATGGGCAATTTAGGTTGGATCAATTGTGATGTGTTTTATAGCTACACTAATCCTAAAACTACAACTCGCGTAACTTTAGTTAACAACCCTGGCGCTATGGCTTCTTTTAGGGCATTTAGTGGCGAAACATTTGTATTCTTTTGTGCAAAAGGAAGTAATGTTGCTGCTCAAATCTATACTCCAGATGGTACAAATAAAGTAAAAAGTTATGATGACGTGATGCCTATTGGTGCACAGGGTAAATATTTATCATTCTCTATTAAAGATGGCAAGTATTATTATGCAGAGCTAGAAACCACAATTGTTGCCAATCAAAACATTACTTTAAGCTTAGTAGAAACTACCGAAGCTCAAGTTCAAGCTGCCATAAACAGCTTAAATAATTACTAATATTCCCAAATATTAACAATAAAGATGGGGCCAATAAGAGGTCTCATCTTCTTACATTTGTTAATTACAGATAAAAATCTATAAATTTAATTAAGATGAAAACGCTACTCTCAATTTTACTTTTTGTAGGAATAAGCTCAGCTTATGCACAGGTATTACCAACTGATACTGTACCCGCAATTATTAATTATACTACCGAAAATGGCGTAACTAAATTTACATCAGAATTAAGACCATTAAGACAAATTGCTGGAGCACCTGCCCCATTTTACACTTATTTTTGGGAATTTGGAGATGGGGGTTTTAGTTTTGAAAAAGACCCAATCCATATTTATAAAGGCAAAGACCCCATATTTGCAAGACTGTTTGCTACAAATAATTACGATGATGGCAAACGTCCGCCAACTAGGCCTAAACCAATTAAACCAACAGTTAACAAACCTATGATGGCTTCAGTTTCTACAGAGCCAACTTTATTTAAAATGGGCGGGAGCATAGAGTTGAAAAGTAATTGTATGCCAAAACCTGGAGATGATATGATGATTGTTTTTGGTTACCGAAACAAAGCAGAAAATGGGCAACAAAATTTAAATGGAACGGTGGCTATTTTATTTAATGATAAAGAATTCACCAATAATAACTTTGTTTTAGCAGAAACCCATGCTTACAATGGTGAGAAAAAAGCTGACCTAAAATCGTTACTAACCACAGCCTATTTGCCGGTTAAAAAAACAAATCCTCCTGTTTATTATGCATCATTAAACGAAATGCAATTTAATGCAGATGAAACCATCATGAGCAAACAATTCACCAATCAAAATGAGGATGCTCATGATAGCTTCATGGCAGATAAAAAACAACTATTTTACGATGAAAAAATCTTACTAAGTGACAAAGCAAAAGATTTTAAAAGTAGTGAAACTTGGCGTTTCGAAAACCTAAAGCAGAATGAAGAACGTTTTCTGTTTATGCATTTTAAAACCACACCAGAAATGCTAAAAGATACCAATGCTGTTGTTAGAATTACTGCGGTATTTATTCCAGATAATCCTTTGGTAGAAAAAGAATTTTTTAACATGGAATTACAAATTGTAGCTTCTCATGACCCTAATAAGATGGTGTTGCGAAAAACCAGAATGAATTATCGTTTTACTGGTAAAAACAGAGAATTAACTTATAAAATACGTTTCCAAAACACAGGAAAAGGTCCTGCAAAAAAGGTAGATGTAGCTGTTAATATTTCTGAGGTCTTTAACCAAGAAACCATTAAAATTACTAAAACTAAACCCGAAGTAATTAATTGTGATTCTGCATATACCAATCAAAGCTGCATCAAAACTATTAAGGGAATAGATAGTGTGCATTTTGTATTTAGCAACATTTACTTACCTGGAATGCAGCAAAAAGGGGTAAATGATGCAGATTCTACGATGGGTTTTGTTGAATATAAAATAAAGTTTAAAGAGAAACCTAAAAAGCTACCCATTAAAAGTGGAGCTGCTATTGTTTTCGACAAAAATGAGCCCATTTATACCAATAGAGCCGTTGGCAGATTTAAAATGGGCTTATCTCCTGGATTAATTATCGGCTACGGTTTTCCCTTTGAAACAGACAATAGAAATTATTTAAACAATAAAAATTTTGTAATTGGCGCAAGCTTGGCTCCTTATGCACCACACAGGTATTATTGGCAAGCAGAATTATATCTCAGTTCTTTTAAAGAAAGTACCTATTTGGTTAGCTCAAGTGGGCCAGGAAAAGATACAACTGTTAATCGAATAAACTACAGGATCTTAAATAAAGATTATACCAAAATTAAAAAGGTAACTACAATAAATGTGGTGCCTGCACAGCTTAGATACAACATTAACAAATATATTGGTGCTGGAGCAGGTGCATTGGTTTCATTAGACATTTATAATAAAAGTACAGATGTATTAGATTACACATTAGGTACAACAAATGCAAATGGCACTACCACTAACTCAGATTTAAAGGTAATTGCAAATGAATTGAAAAAGAATTTTGCAGATGCTAGAATATCTTTCTTTTCAGATATACAATTAGGTCTAGTAAGAGTTGGGCCTTCTGTTGGTTTTAGATACCTTTTTGACCCTAAAACGAGCAATAATAGAATGGCTACTTATGTAACTTGGAAGTTTTAATGGGGTTATGGTGCGAGTTATGAACTAAAAATTGGTTATAAATGGTTATTGATTATGGTTTAACGCTTAGCTATCCTAATACTAACTACTATAACTAACTACTTTTTATTAAATTAGCTGAAATGCAATCTCATATATGCGTTCGGCACTCTTACGTTTTACATTATTCGTTCTACTTCTTTGCTCAGGTTCTTTCACTTTTGCGCAGGGCGATGACATTCAAAAAAAGCTAGATTCATTTAAGCAAAAAGATAATTTAAGTGACTGGATTTATGAGCGACTCGATTATGCAAATATAAATCCTACACAGGGAAGCCTCTATTTAATAGATACTCAAAAGAAAATCTGGCGACAAGCTAAAACAATTGAAGAAAAAGTTGCTTGGTTAAATCTATTAAATACGCAGGGTTATATTTTTTTACTAGATGGAAATATCTTGAGTTCCATTAACAGTTACGAAGCTGCATTTGATTATTACCTAAAAAATAAAGTAGCCGTTTACGACATTGTAGAATATACTTTCAAACCCTTAAGCAACAATTATACTAGGCTGGGAGATTACGAAAAGGCTTTATACCTACAACAAAGATCTATAAACTTCCTCATAAGAAAAAATGATTCACCTCAGCATCTTTCTTTATTGTATAGCAATATGGCCATTTCTTATCGCTCTATGGGTAACTTGAGTGAAGCTGAAAAAAGTGTGAATGCAGGCTTGAAACTGGCTAGTCAAAATAGTCTAGCTAACATTATCCTAAACAATATATTAGCAGGTATTCTGTTCGACAAAGAAGAATATGCCACCGCAGCAAAGCTGATTGAAAGCAACATACCAAAACAAAAAAACATCAATCAAGATAATGCATACACTTTGATGAACTCATTTATTACAGCCGGGGATATTTTCAGGAAACTGAACAAGCATTTAGTAGCGGAAGGTTATTTTAACAAAGCATTAAATATACATAACCAGTATTACAATGGAACTAGGTTAAGAGAAAAGGCGAACATCTTAACTCAACTGGGCACTATTAAATTATTAGAAAATAAGCCACAATTAGCTATTACTCATTTTAACCAGACATTATCTACATTAAAAATAACGAAGCATAACAAAGTTGATGTTGGCAAAATATATGGTGATAATATGGTTGTTGATGTTTTTCAAGAAATGGCAGAAGCTAATTTGCAGTTAAAAAAACCTACTGAAGCATATCAGCACATTAAGTTGGCCCTGCTTTCTGCTGATAAAATTAGGAATGAATTTGCTGATGATAAAACAAAGGAACGTTTGCAAGCTAATCTAAAAATCATTGCCGAAAAAGGAATTGAAATCACTTTCAACTTATACCAACAAACTAAGGATAAATCGCTTTTAAATGAGATTTTAAACCTTGCCGAACAAAGCAAAAGCAGAACATTATTAGATCAGATTAACAGAAATCAAGTACTTGCTGCTGACAATCAGAAAGATTCTCTCTTTATTAAAAAACGGGCTTATGAAAGGGCTATCATTTACAATGAGAAACAAGAAGTTGAAGGGAAGAGCAATAAAAACTCAACAGAAACAGCCAAATTAAAATATTTTCTGGCTTTGGTAACCAAACAAATAAAACAAAAATATAAACAGTTCAATACAGATAATTATAACACACCCATAGCGAAAGTTTTATCAGCATTGCCTAATAAAAAAATTATAGAATATTTTTTTGGAAAAGATGCCATTTATGTAATTGATATCGAAAATGGAAAAGTTAACAACGTAGTTAAGCTAGGCCATTCCAACACTATAAAATCAACTATACAGTCGTTTGTTGATACTTATTTTCAGCATGGACCGAATGCGATGATGAATAATCCGAAAGCATTTTATACTGCATCGAATAGGGTTTATCAATCTATTTTAAAGGGAGTAAACCTAACTAAAAACCAGTCAGTAATTATTGTTCCAGATGAGATTTTAGGTTACATTTCTTTTGATGGTCTAATTACCAAAAAAGATTTCTCAGCAAACATAGCTAACTGGCCATTTTTGATAAAAACCAATACAATTACCTATGCTTTCTCTTTAAAGACGTTAGTATCTAATAAAGCCAAAATTAACGACAAAGAATTTACTGGTCTTTTTATCACACATCAAAACAACAACAACAAACCATTAAAAGCTGTTGAAGCTGAGGCTGAAAGCATTAGGAAAATAGTTCGAGGTAAATTTTTCTTTAATGAAGAGGTAAATAGCAAAACCTTTAATCAAGTTTTTGAAGAAAGTAAAGTCCTTCATATTGGTACGCATGCATATTTATCTGGCAAAAACCAAGAGCCAACTCTAGATTTTGATAAAGAAAAAGTCTTTCTTTTTGAGCTTGCCTCTAAAAAGAGTGCTCCATCTTTAGTGGTTTTAAGTGCTTGCAGAACTGCTGATGGCCTGTTAGCTAATGGCGAAGGGATCATTAGCTTATCAAGAGGGTTTAATGCCATTGGAACATCTGCAACTATTGCTGGTTTATGGAATGTAAATGATGTTGCTGCAGCTGTAATTACAAATAATTTCTACATCCACCTCCTATCGAATGAAACAAGTGGAGAGGCGCTACACGAAGCAAAATTAGACTGGTTAAATAGCGCTCAAACTAGTAATATTTTTTATCTTCCTTATTATTGGGATAGTTTAATTTATATGGGCACAGACCAAAAAATAGAATTGTCTCCAGCAATAAAGTGGAACTTAATTTTGGGAATTATTGGTGGATTGATTGTTATTTTATCTGCTATTATTGTTTTGAAAAAGAGGTTATCTATATAACTTGTCATTCCGACTTCGGAGGAATCTAATAAACGAAATTCAATGTGGTAGCTTCTTCGCAGGCTCAGAATGACAAATATTTAAAAAATTATTTATCAATAATCTTAAAAAACAACTTCTGCGGAATGCAATCAAATACAAAACTAGTTACATCACAGAGCCAAAGTTTCAAATCTACTTTCTTGGATTCGTAAGTATCTAGATAATAAATCCCACCCCCACCGAAATTTTCTTCTCTAATTCTTAAGAGTGTTAAAGTTTCTGATTCCACAAAATATTTGTCAGACATCTCTAACTTAACTTCTTTTATATCGTTGCTTATTATATCGAGCCATTGATCGGCACCTTCTATCATTTGCAAATCATCAGGATCACCTTTCCATTCAGGTAGAATTAACCACCATTCGCCTTTATCATTTTTATGAAATTTGAAGTTTCTTTTTAGCATTCTCAATTGTTTTAAACATTAAGAAATTAAGGCAGTTAAGAACTATAACAATTAAATCTTAATGTTTCTTAATGCCTTAATGTTTAATCTTTTATGAAATTTGAAGTCTCTTTTTAGCATCTTTCACTCTTAATCTCGTAATTGCGAGAGTCGGTTCTTCACCGCTCGAAGCAATCTCCTTTCTGAGTTTTTCATTTCCCTCCCCACAATGCAGATTGCTTCACCCCAACTCATTACCCTTCGCTTCCGTTCGCAATGACGACTTTACTGGACTTAATCAAACTCCCTTTTTAAAAATAGAAACGCCTAAAGGAGCTACATTTATTTGAATTGACTGTTGTTGATTGTTAAAGGAAATATTTTCAGCTGCAAAGGTATCTACATTCAATTTCCCGCTACCATAAAACTCTACTGCATCTGTATTAAAAATTTCTTTCCATTTTCCTTTTGGCACACCTATTCGGAAATTTTCTCTGAAAACTGGAGTTAGATTTAGCACAATAACTAAAGTATCTTTTGCTTTATCAGATTTTCTTGAATAGATAAACACAGAATTGTCGGCATCATCTGCATTAATCCACTCAAAGCCTTCATAAGAGAAGTTGTATTTATATAAGGCTGGTTCTTTGCGGTAAAGATGGTTTAAGGCTTTTACCAATTGCTGCATTCCTTTGTGAGGTGCATGTTGTAATAAATCCCAGCTTAATGATTCGGTAAAGTTCCACTCGTTAGTTTGCGCAAATTCATTACCCATAAATAAAAGCTTCGTACCTGGATGCGTAAACATGTAAGCATATAATGTGCGTAGGTTTGCAAATTTTTGCCATTCATCCCCAGGCATTTTATAAATCATGGATGATTTACCATGAACCACTTCATCATGCGAAAAAGGCAACATAAAGTTTTCAGTAAAAGCATAAGTCATGCTAAACGTAAGCTGATGATGATGAAATTTCCTATTGATCGGATCGTTTTTAAAATACTTCAGGGTATCATTCATCCAACCCATCATCCATTTCATACCAAAACCTAAGCCTCCAACATACACAGGTCTTGTTACACCATCAAATGTGCTACTTTCTTCTGCAATGGTATGTACGCCCTCATACATGCCGTAAATGGCTTCATTTAAATCTTTTAAGAAAGTGATTGCACCAAGATTTTCGCTTCCGCCAAACTCATTTGTCCCAGCTTCTTCTGCAGTTCTACTAAAATCAAAATACAACATAGAAGCTACAGCATCAACCCTTAACCCATCTGCATGAAATTGGTCTAACCAAAACATTGCATTACTAATTAAAAAAGAGCGCACTTCGTTTCTATCATAATTGAAAATGTATGATTTCCAATCGGGATGAAACCCTTTACGCATATCTGCATGTTCGTATAGATGTGTACCATCAAAGTTAAATAGGCCATTAGCGTCTCCAGGAAAATGTGAAGGAACCCAGTCTAAAATAACAGCGATGTTATTTTTATGTAACTCTTCTATCAAATACATCAGGTCTTGCGGTGCTCCATGTCTAGAACTTGCTGCAAAATATCCAGTAATTTGGTATCCCCATGATGGGTAATAGGGATATTCCATTATTGGCATTAACTCAACATGAGTAAAACCCATTTCTAAAATATACGGAACTAATGTATTTGCGATCTCGCCATAACTTAGCACCCGTTCTGGATTACTAGGATCACGTTGCCATGAACCTAAATGCAATTCATAAACCGAAATTGGCTGATCTAAAGCATTTAATTTTGGGCGTTTTGTTAACCAAGCTTTATCTTTCCAAGTGTAATCAGTATCCCAAACAATTGAAGCCTTTTGAGGTGGATGTTCCCATCTCAAAGCATAGGGGTCTCCTTTTTCTAAATCACTTCCATCAAAACCTTTAATGTAATATTTATAAACTTCACCTTTCCCTACAAAAGGAATGAAGCCTTCCCAAATTCCAGAGGCATCCCATCTTTTATACAATTGATGACTTTCTCTGTCCCAACTGTTAAAACCACCCATAACGGCTACCTGCTGTGCGTTTGGTGCCCAAACCGCAAAATAAGTACCTGCTGTTTTGTTGATAGTGAGCAGGTGTGCACCCATTTTCTCGTATAAACGAAAGTGTTTTCCAGATATGAAAAGCGCAATATCAAAATCAGTTAATAGACTATGTTGCCAAACACTTTTAGAAAAATCTGCAAATGGGTTTTCGTTAGGAGCCGTTACTTTTTTACTTATGGTAGTTTTTTTTGTATTGGCCATGTTCAGTTCTATTACAATTTAATTCTGGTCGGTGCACCACCTATCAAGGCTTGACAGTGCTTACAATATAACAATTAACTAAGGGTTAAGCTCCTATAATTTTAATGTGGATAAAGTTCTTATTCGATTTAAATCTTAAACGTTTCCGATCATCAATACTAAAATCAGTTACTTCTTTATCATCTACAAATATTTTACCTACTTTAAAAGGTAAGCCAATTACATTATAATCATATAACTCGTAATTTGGTGTATATAATCCTTCTGTAGTTTGTTGTATAAACAAGCTTTTACCATCTCCTCTAACACTAAATTTCTTCTCTAAATAAATATCTTGCTCGTAGGCGAAAGTATCTCCATGATCTTCAAACAAGAATGAATTTACCTCATAATCTGCATAATAAATATTTAACCAAACCTCATCAATTGGTTTTTCGCCTACATATTGCATTACTGGGTATTCTGGAATAACAGACCCAGCCCTCACAAATAATGGCATATCTTCTAAAGGGGCCTCAATGTTATATTCATTCTCACCAACCAACAATTCATGTGTCCAGAAGTTATACCACTGCCCTTTCGGCAAGTAAACTATTCTCGAAACAGCGCCTTGTTCTAAAACCGGGCAAACCAATATCTTGTCTCCAAAAGTAAATTCATCTTGACGGAAATGGTTACTAATGTTTTCTTGCTCTAACATTGCCAATGGCCTTAATATTGGAAAACCGTAACGGTAATGTTCCCAGAATACCGAATAGATATACGGCATTAGGCGATACCTCAATTCAATAAACTTACGGTTAATGGCTGTATATGGTTCTCCAAAACTCCAAGGTTCACGTACCGCAGTATCACCTGCAGAGTGCGCTCTCATAAAAGGAGAAAAAGTTCCTAACTGGATCCAGCGGGTAAATAATTCACCATCTGGCTCTCCACTAAAACCTCCAATATCTGTTCCGCAGAAAGGTACTCCAGAAATAGACATGCGTTGACATTGGATGTTTCCTAATTTCAAGTGTTCCCATGTTGCTACATTATCTCCTGTCCATACACAAGCGTAACGTTGCATACCTGAGTAACCTGCCCTTGTAATGGTAAATGGACGTTTATTACGCATTAGCTTTTTTAAACCATCGTAAGTAGAACGCACCATTTGCATACCATAAACATTATGCGCTTTACGATGGGAACCACGATAACCATCGTAATTATGTCTTACATCATTAGGAAAAGTTCCTGCACCAAATACAGCAGGCTCGTTCATGTCATTCCAAACTCCGGCAACGCCTAAGTCTACTAATTCTTTATATAAACCACCCCACCATTCTCTAACTGTAGGATTGGTAAAATCTGGAAATTGGCATCTGCCTGGCCAAACATGACCTTCCATAAAATAATCGTCACTACGGCGACAGAAGAAATTATTTTCCTTTCCTTCCTTAAATACCCAATAATTATCATCTACCTTAATTCCTGGATCTATCATGACTACGGTTTTCATACCGATGTTCAATAAATCCTTGATCATTTTTTTAGGATCAGGAAAATATTTTTTGTTCCAGGTAAAGCAACGATAGCCATCCATATAATCGATGTCTAGGTAAATTGCATCACAAGGAATTTTGTTATCTCTAAACCCTTGCGCTACTTCTCTAACTTTACTTTCTGGATAATAGCTCCAACGACATTGGTGGTAACCCAAAGCCCATTTTGGTGGCAACTGATGTGTTCCAGTTAAGGTTTGATAGCGTTTTACAACGTCCATCATATGTGGCCCATGAATATAATAATATTGTAATTCACCACCATCTGCCCAAAAACTGGTTTTATAATTGTTCTCATTTCCAAAATCAAAATAAGAGCGGAAAGTATTATCAAAGAAAACACCATAACTAGCACCTTGATGTATGCCTATATAAAAAGGAATGGTACGATACAATGGATCTTGATCCCAGCCGAAAGAATAAGCATCAGTATTCCAATTTTGGAATTTTCTACCTCGCAAATTCATATTCCCAGACTTATCTCCTAAACCAAAAAAGTTCTCTTCTGGTAAACATTCTTTGGTTGCATAAACATAATAGCCACCAAATTCTACATTCTCTTCCCAGTGCATTGGTGATGCATCTTGGCTCATCAACATGCCACTAGTATTGTCTGTAAATGAGACTAAAAAATCTTCTTTACTAACCTTACAAGTAACTGTATTTGTAGAAATGGCATAATGGGTATCATTTTCTTCTAACCTGAAAGTGGTTACTTTCTGATCTACAACAGGCACAGCATAAGAAAAATCATCTAAAAAAACACCATGTGGTGCCAATCGAACCCTGATAATTTCATCACTTACTACCCTAACTTCTACTTTTGCGTTCCCATCTGAAAAGTAAAATCTATTGCCTTCTTTTTTAACTTTTGTTACGGAAGTTAAATATTGCTTTACTATTGGCTTTAAGTCAGTAACAGGATTATTAAGGTGTTGAATAATTTCTTCTTCAATATGTTCTGATGCTGCGGCTATAATTTCCTTTTCGTCTTTGTTATTTCCTTCTTCCATAAATTTTTAAATCTCTTAAAACACGGTTAACTCCATACTTCTGTATCCTCCGCTTGATGTGTAATTACTTTTTTATCTGTAATCAAAAAGTTGGCCAGTCCCCCAATAATTAATGAAGTACCTGCCAAAATCATAGCATTAATTACCGCTGAACCAAAAATTACATGGTAAAGATAGTTTAAACCACCTGTTGCAGCAATAATTTGCGGAATTACAATAAACATATTAAAAATCCCCATATAAATCCCCATTTTTTTCGGATTTATAGCACTAGACAACATTGCATAGGGCATGGACAAGATACTACCCCAAGAAATACCAATTAAAATAAAAGAATAAATCAATTGCGATGGCTCTTGAATAAAATACATAGAGATGAAACCTAAACCACCAGCAAATAAACTAAACATGTGGATGTATTTTCTATTTATGCTTCTTTTTGCCGCATAAAAGGTAAGCAATAAAGCAAACGCCATTGATGATAAACCATACATTCCCATATAAGAACCTACTAAATCTGCCGCATTATTATAAGCTTTATTTGCAGCCATGAATAATGCTTTAGAACCTTCATCTGCCATGTTAAAAGCAGATTCTACTGGAGCAGGTGCATGAAAAACGTGAGTAGTTAATGCAGGTGTTGCTAAACTCCACATCGCAAAAAAGGCAAACCAACTAAAAAACTGTATTACGCCTAACAATTTCATGGTTTTAGGCATTTTGCCGATGCTATAAAATATCTCGTTAAAACCATTTAAAAAGCCTTTGCTTGCTTCATTTTCTTTTTTAAACTCTTTTAAATCATCTGGTGGATATTCTGAAGTAGTAAAAATGGTGTACAATACTGACCCTAAAAAAACAACTCCGCCTATGGCAAATGCAATTTTTACAGACATTGGAATAATTCCTGGCAATGCTTCATTTGAAACACCTAATTGATTAATTAACCATGGCAAATTACTTGCAATCCAAGTACCTACACCAATAATGAGGGTTTGCATTACAAAACCGTATGAACGTTGAGAATCTGGTAATTTATCAGCTACCAAAGCTCTAAATGGTTCCATTGTGATATTGATAGAGGCATCTAAAACCCACAAACAGCCTGCAGCAACCCATAAAACAGGAGAATTTGGTAAGAAAAACAAAACGATTGTACTTAAAATAGCTCCTACTAAAAAAAATGGTTTTCTCCTTCCCCATCTTGGGTGCCATGTACGATCACTCATGTAACCTATAATTGGCTGTACCAACAAACCAGTTAAGGGTGCTGCAATCCATAAAGCGGGAATACTGTCTTGACTTGCTCCTAAGGTTTGAAAAATGCGAGACATAAACCCACCTTGCAATGCAAAGCCGAATTGAATACCCAGAAAGCCGAAGCTCATGTTAAAAATACTCCAAAACGAAAGTTTTGGCTTGCGTTGAAATTCAGTCATGGTTATAGTTGGTTAGTCTTCGACTACGCTCAGACTGACAGTCATTCTGAGCGTAGTCGAAGGATTAAAATTCTAGGATTACAGCGCTTGTTGCTGGCATATTTAAGTTTAGTCCCTTATTTATATTGTCTGTTTTAAACTTAGCTTCAGTTAATAAATCTGTAAAAGTGATGGCTTTATCATTAATTTGAAAAGTGTCCAATACATCTTTAGGCAAATTCAATATTAACTTACTTTCGGTTCTATTAAAATTCGCCAAGATTAAAATACGCTTATTTTCAGTGTACCTTAGGTAAGCATAAACTTTAGCATTAAAGCCAGCTGACGATTGATTAGCCTGCAAAAGTTCATAGAAATTACCATTTGAAATTGCTTCATTATGAGTAACTAAGTTTAATAATTTTGTATAAAACTGACGTAGTTTTTTTTCTTCATCATTTAATTTTCCTCCATCAAAAGCACCATCGTTCATCCATTTTTGATGACTCGGTAAACTCCAATAGTCGAATATAGATGAGCGACTATCATCCCCTCCAAAACCTTCTACTCCATGAGCAGGCTCCCCTACCTCTTGTCCGTTGTAAATCATTACCGGACCTGATGACAATGTTGCAGTAACTACCATGCCGGGTATAGCGTACCATGGATTTTGAGCAAAATCTTTAGAGGCAATCCTTGTTTCATCGTGATTTTCTAAGAACCGCAACATGTGTTGTGAAAAGCCATTGCTTTCTTTCTGCCAAACAAAGCTGATGTCTTTTACTGTAGCATTATTATCGTTTACAATTAGGCGTTTAATGCCATCGTATAAACCTACCTTGTCATACAAAAAATCAAATTTTCCATTCACTAAAAAATTCTTGTATTCATTTCTGTCATAGGCTTCTCCAATAAAAATCAGGTTTGGATATTTCTTTCTTAAATCTGCAATTACCCAACTCCAAAATTCTACTGGTACCATTTCTACCATATCACATCTAAATCCATCTACACCTTTTGATGCCCAGAAAGCTAAAATATCTCTCATCTTTTTCCAAACAGGGGGATGAGGCACAAAACTCTTGGTATTATTTTGAATATCTAATCCATAATTTAGTTTAATGGTTTCAAACCAATCATCTAGTTTTGGGGCATGAGTAAATACATTATTACCCGTTGCCCTAGCAGGATTTTCCTCAAATTTTCCATCTTTTAAGGGGCTAGAAAGTTCGTTTCCTCCTGGATTATAAGCTGCAGGAACAATAAATTTTTGATTAGGAATATAATAGAAATCGTTAGTAGGCAAGAAGCTTTGAGTAGTATCGTCAGTTGCGCCTAAATCTACAACATTAGTAGGTTTTTGATCAGAGTGGTAAGTCCTTGCCACATGATTGGGGATGAAATCCATCAAAACTTTTAAACCTTCTTCATGTGCGCGCTTAATTAAAGCTTCATATTCTGTCATTCGATTCTTAACATCTACTGCTAAATCTGGATCAACATCATAATAATCTTTTATGGCATAAGGCGAACCAGCTATTCCTTTTACGATATCAGGATCATCCTTTCTAATCCCATATTTGGTATAATCTGTCATGGTAGCATGCTCAATTACACCAGTAAACCACACATAATTTACCCCTAGTTTTTTAAGTTCGTTTAAGGCTTTTTCATTGATATCATTAAACTTACCACTTCCATTTTCTTCAATAGAACCATAATATTTATTGGTGGTGTTCTTATTTCCAAAATGACGAACAAAAACTTGGTAAATCACCAATTTTTTATTTTCTATTTTCTCCGTAGTAGTCTGATTTGTATCTAACATTTCTAGTTTATTTTTTGTTATACAAGCAGACAAGCCACAAAAAAGGCCTATCGATATTGCTATTTTGATAACGTTTTTCAATTGATTATAGATTTATGAATTAATTTCTAAAGTTCCATTTGCACTTAAATGAGCCTCTTTCCCAAAAACATTTAGGTTAAGTTCATGCTCACTTTCATTTGTTAAGCTCACTTTTTCTGTGGTAACTTTAACTGTAATAATTGTATGTCTAAACCCAATTTTAAAAGCATAAGACTTCCACTTTTCTGGCAATACCGGATGAAGGTGCAATTGATTGTTCTTTACACGCATACCACCAAAGCCCTCAACAACACTTAGCCAAGTACCGGCCATCGAAGTAATGTGTAAACCATCTTCTGTGTCATTGTTATAATCATCTAAGTCTAAACGAGAGGTGCGTAAATAAAACTCATAAGCCCTATCTAAATCTCCTAATTTTGCAGCAATAATAGCATGTACACAAGGTGATAATGAACTTTCATGCACTGTGCGTGATTCATAAAAATCATAATTACGCTGAATGGTTGTCAAATCATAATCTTCTTCAAAGAAATAAATTCCTTGCAAAACATCAGCCTGCTTGATAAAGCATGACCTCAAAATCCTGTCCCAACTCCATTTTTGATTCAATGGTCTATCAACAGTTGGTAAATCTTTAACTAATATTTGCTCCTTGTCTAAATATCCATCTTGTTGTAAGAAAACACCTAACTTCTCATCTATAGGATAAAACATTTTCTCTATAATGTCTTTCCAATGTGAGGTTTCTTTTTCGGTATCAAATTTCGTTTTAGTTAAAATCTGCTCTAATTTCTTTGCATCATCAGCTTTTACCAAACCAATTGCTTCAATTGTATATTTTAAGCACCAGGTTGCAATTGTGCTGGTGTACCAATTGTTATTTACATTATTTTCGTACTCATTAGGCCCTGTAACACCAAGCATTACATATTTCTCTTTTTCAATGCTCCAGTTGATGCGTTGTGCCCAAAAACGAGCGATACCTATCAATACTTCTAGACCATATTCGGCCAAATATTTTTGCTCAGCAGTATAACGGATGTAATTAAAAATAGCAAAAGCAATAGCTCCATTTCTATGGATTTCTTCAAAAGTGATTTCCCATTCATTATGGCATTCTTCTCCATTAATGGTAACCATGGGATATAAAGCTGCACCATCTTTAAAACCTAGTTTTTCCGCATTCTCAATTGCTTTTTCTAAGTGTTTATAGCGGTAGATCAACAGGTTCTCTGCCACTTGTTGAGGTGCAGTGGCCAGGTAAAAAGGCAAGCAATAGGCCTCTGTATCCCAATAAGTAGAGCCACCGTATTTTTCGCCAGTAAATCCTTTCGGACCAATGTTTAATCGGGCGTCTTCACCTGTATAAGTTTGATGCAATTGGAAAATATTAAACCTGATGGCTTGTTGAGCAGCTACATCTCCTTCAATAATGACATCTCCATTTTGCCATTTTACTGCCCAAGCTTTTGCTTGTTCGGCCAACATCTGATTAAAACCTTTTGCTTTTACTCTTTTTAATGTTGCGATTGTAGTGGTTTCTAAATCTTCTTTTTTATAATTTTCTGAAGATAGATTTACAGCGAATTTATAAATAGTGGTCGATTGATCTTTTTTAACATCAACTGTAAATTGTTGGGCTACATATTTTTCTTTGCTTATGAAAGATGATTTTAATCCTAAGTCTTTCTCATTTTGATAAATTGCTGTATATATAGCTGAACTTACCCAAAAAGCAGTCTTTTTTGTTTCTAAGTTTAATAATGCACAATCCCCTACTTGTTTAGCGCTAATCTCATTCCAAAACTTCTCATCGTAATTAGAATCTTGATTTTTAACATCCCCATCTAAGCTAGATTCTACTGTAATTTTTCCATCAAAATTTTGAGGAGTAATGGTATATTTTATTACACCAGCTTCATCATCAACAATACTACAGAAACGAATAGCTTCAACTCCGAGAACGTTCCCGTTACTAAGTTCAACAATAAATTTTCGAGTTAATGTTCCCTGTTGCATATCCAATACCCGACTAAAGTTTAACACCTTACAAGTGTTTAAATCTAAAACTTCGTCATTTATGGTAATAGTTAAGCCAATCCAATGGGTTGCATTTAAAATTTTAGCAAAATATTCCGGATATCCATTTTTCCACCAGCCTACCCTAGTTTTATCAGGGTAATAAACACCGGCAACATAATTACCTTGTAAAGTTTCTCCAGTATAAGTTTCTTCAAAATTGGCACGCTGCCCCATTCTTCCATTACCTAAACTAAAAATGCTTTCAGAAATTTTGTTTAAGTGCGGATCAAATCCTTCTTCAATAATCTGCCACTCGTTATGCTTGATATAATTCTTCATTCTAATTATAAATTCTCCATTTTCTCAATAGTCATTTCAAATAATCCAGCTACAACTAGGTCTGCCTCATTTAAAACAGCTGCCCTACCTATACCAATTGCCTTCATGTTTCCAGCTTTTGCAGCCTGTATCCCTGCAATTGCATCTTCAAAAACAACACACTCTTCTGGTTGTACGTTTAATTCTTTAGCACCCACCAAAAATACTTCTGGGTTGGGCTTCGATTTTGTTACTTTATTTCCATCAACCAACGCATCAAACAAATGCATTAAGCCAATTTGTTTTAATATAGTTTCCGAATTCTTACTTGCTGAACCCAAAGCAGTTAAGTAATGATTAGTCCTTACTAACTCCAAAAATTCTTTTGCTCCAGGCAAAATTTCCTCTGGCGTCATTTTGGTAATCATTTCTACATACCAATTGTTCTTTAAGGTGGCCAGTTCTTGCATCTCCTTATCAGATTTGCTAACAGCACCCCAATTTAATATAATTTTTAAAGACTCTATTCTACTAATGCCTTTTAATTCTTCATTTTGTTCTTCTGTAAAATCAAAACCCAATTGGTTGGCTAATCTTCTCCATGCTTTATAATGATACACTGCAGTATCAACAATAACGCCATCAAGATCAAAAATACACGCTTTTATGTTAGACATATTATTGTAGTTCAAATATATAAGTTGTTTTGGCTGGTAATGTTAATTTATTAATTGGCAATTTTTGATCAGTAATGATGTTTAACAAGGTTTGATGTTTACCAATTCTTTCTAAAAAACGAGCTGTTTCTAGGTCTTCTACCTGATCATTGGTATTCATTACCACCATTACGGTTTTATCATTGTTATACCTAAAATAGATATAAATACCTTTTTCTGGTACAAATTGCATCATTTTTCCAGTCTGCAAAACTGCGTTGTTTTTTCTATAATTTGCTAATTTTTTAACAAAATTATAGGCTTCATTTTCCTTTTCGTTTCTTCCTGTTGCGGTAAATTTATTAACCTTATCTCCATTCCATCCTCCTGGAAAATCATCTCGAACCTTGCCATCTGGGTTAGCGAAATTTTTCATTAAAATTTCTGTTCCATAATACATTTGTGGTATTCCACGAAGTGATAATAACAAGATAATGCCTGATTTGTATTTATTAAAATCTTCTCCAACCTTTGATAAAAACCTATCTGTATCGTGGTTATCTAAAAACAAAACATTTCTTGTAGGATCTTTATATTGATAATCACTTGCTAAAACAGAGTACAATCTATTTACACCATCTGTCCAACCAAATTTCCCATTTAACGTTTCATTAATTGCGAAGTAGGTTTGAAAATCTGTAACTCCTTGTAATTTTGTATCAAAATGTTGATTAGCTGTATTTCCTTCAGTAAAGAAAACCTGATTAGCTGTTCCATTTACCCAAGTTTCACCAAAATAGGTGAATTTCGGGAATTCAGCACTTACAGCTTTTGCCCATTCTGCCATAAAATCACGGTCGTTATAGGCATAGGTATCTAACCTAAAACCATCCAATCCAGCATATTCAATCCACCAAATGTGACTTTGTGTAATGTATTTTTTAACTAAGGAATTTTGTTGATTAACATCTGGCATGTGTTTATCGAACCAACCATCTGTCATTAGTCTTTTATCAGCTGATGATGCATAAGGATCAAATAAAGTTTGGTCTTTATAAGTGGTACCAGTATATTTTGGCCATTGATGAAACCAATCTTTAGAAGGAGGATCTAAAAACAAAAAATGCTGATCTCCTATGTGGTTATGCACTAAATCTTTGATCATCTTCATTCCACGTTTATGGCACTCATCAACTAGTTTCTTATAAAGCGCATTGTTACCAAAACGACGATCAATTTGATAATTTTCTGTATTGGCATAACCATGATAAGAAGTTACATACTCGTCATTCTCTAGAACCGGATTAAGCCATAAGGTAGTTACACCCAAATCTTGCAAGTAAGGTAATTTGTTAATGATACCTTGAAGATCTCCTCCGTGCCTGTAATACATCGAATCACGACTAAAATGTTTATCCTTCATTCCCTTGATTTGATCATTACTTAAATCACCATTAGCAAAACGGTCTGGCATAATTAAATAAATGAAATCTTTATTAGTTATACCTGCTGTATGGTTTGTTCTTGATTTTAGCTCATAATTATAGCTAATTACCTTCTCTCCTTTTTTAGTAAACAAAATCGGGAACGTTCCCGATTTTGTTGTTGAAGAAATTTTAAGGTTTAAGAATAGATAATTAGGGTTTTCTACTTTTTGAACATTTACAAGTTTTACACCTGCATAATTAAGTGTAATAGTTCTATCGGCAATTCGATTTCCTCTTACTAATAATTGTAGAGATTGATCCTTAAAGCCAATCCACCAATTCATAGGTTCAATCCTTTCGAGATTTGGCATTTGAGCTTTAAGCAGCTGAAATTGGGTCGATAAAATTACCGTGAAAAAAATTAATTTCTTTATCATTTTATATTTGGCTGATATGACTAACGAAAGTGTTAATTATTATGTTAAAACACAAAGATTATTATAAATATAATATTAACAAAAAAGCTCTCCGAAAAATCGGAGAGCTTTTAATAAATTATAAACTACTATGGATTAAATGTAAATGATAAATAATATAAGGCGCCAACTTCTGGATTACCAAATGAAGTGCTATAATATTTATTTAAAATGTTAGATCCACCCAATTTAACTACAGATTTAACTGAAGGTATTTTCAAATTGACTTGAGCATCAAATGTTGAATATGAAGGGACATCGCCTGTTGCAAAAGTAGAGCTCCATAAAAATGAATCTTGCCACCTGTATTGCACATTAAAACCGAAGTTTTTAATAATTTCTCTACTTCCTACACCAGCATTAAATCTCCATTCAGGCGTATTGAAGTTATTATCAAATCCAACTGGTGTATCACTTAATTTATTATAAGATGTATTTCCATTGAAGTTGAATTTACCAACTTGGTAATCTAAACCAAATGCAGCACCATAAGATTTAACTTCGCCAGCAATATTAACTGGTACACTAAAAGTTTTTGGCGCCGCAGAAGCAGCATCCTGATATATTTCTACTCCACCAATAAAGTCTTTATAAATATTATAATAGGCATAAGCATCTATTAACAATTTACTGTTCAATAATCCTTTATAACCTAATTCAAAAGATTTAACGCTTTCAGGACGTAATCCTTCTGCATCAAATGTATAATCTTGTAATATTCCTGTAGTAGAAGTACCCGCCGCTCTAGCAGCTAAAAATGCTCTGTAACTTGCAGAAGTTGATGCCTTATTGTTATATAAATTATATTTATTTAACAATTCTGGAATTCCCCCAATCAAACGGTTATTACTAACAACTTCCAAATCTATATATTGATCTTGTGTAGTGGGGTTACGGTAACCTGTTTGGAATGATGCTCTAATATTGTTGTTTTTAGCAACAGTATATACTGCGGTTACACGTGGAGTAACCCTACCTTCAAAGTTTTTACTCTTGTCATAACGACCAGCAACTGTCATTTTGAAGTTTTCACCAAATTTCTTACCCAATTGAGCGAAAGCACCATATTCGCTAATAGTAATGTCACGAGCCGAATCGTCAAAAATAGTACCATCAGAATGCAAGAAATAATCACGGTAAGATGCGCCAACTTGAAATTCTACTACGTTATTAAATGCATTAGAAAAGTTGTACATACCTTCGTAATGATATAAGTTAGTTTTGTCGTTAAATTTCGCACCGCCTTTACCAACAAATTTTTTAGATGTGGCATCTTTTAAATTTTCAAAAGCTCCAGTTCCTGGTACTACACGACCAACATCAGCTTGAGATCGTGCAAACGTATGTGCAGCGGCATCAGGCTGTCCTGCTCCTTTAGCACCAACATAGTTACCAATGTATTGCTGAAACCAAGTTGAATTTGATTTCCATGTATCATTCATAAAGGTAGCCAAAGCATTTACGTTATAAGCATCACCCGAACGTTCTTGAGTTGTATATCCTCTTAAAAAGAAATCCTGACCTTTTAGTTCTAATTTATATTGGCCAATTTTAAAGTTCTTTAAAGAATAACGTCCAGTACCAGTGTAAACAGATGTTCCTGTACCCCAATTTGCTTGTGCTATAGCTTCAATTGTATTTGTAAATTTATAATGAAGTGAAGTTGACGTTTTTAATGATTTAGCATCATAATTAACTAGATTAGCTTCTTCATAACCTGTTCTAGAAACAAATTGATTCGGAAGTAGTCCTGGTACTCTTAAGCCAATGTAAAATGGAAGATAACCTTGTACCGTTGGCCTTAACGCAGCCGGTAAAAAACCTAGTGCTGCAGTTTGCTGTGCAGCTGTTGGGGCAGCGCCTGCAGCAACACCTAATGCGCCAAAAATTGTATTTAATTGTGTCTGAATATTTGGAATAGCACCACCAGTTGCCGTGTTGATACCTGCAATTGCACCTGCATTAACTAACTGAGCTGTATTTATCATATTTACACTAACCTCATCACCATAAACATTTACACCATCATAATTAGGGTCACTACTTCTATCCCCTACCTTTAGCAAACGGCCAACTCTATCAAAATTTCTCTTATCTGTTGCAGCCCAGTCTTTTGCCTGTAAAAAGCCAAATGATGTTTTAAAACCAAATTTGTTATTCCATGATTTTGCTAAACGAACATTTAATTCTCTATATTCCTGTACTCCTTGACCTGAAGCATCATCATCAACATGGTTGATACCTGTTTTGTATTGGAAACTAGCACCTTGATATTGATATGGATTTTTAGATGTCATCAATAAAGTACCATTAATACCGCCAGCACCATATAATGCTGATGAAGCACCTGGCAATAACTCTACATTGTCTACATCAAGCTCCGTTAAACCAACAATATTACCAACCGAGAAATTTAAACCTGGCGCTTGGTTATCCATTCCATCTATATATTGATTGAAACGAACGTTACCATTTGCATTAAAACCACGCGTATTTACAGATTTAAAAGTCATACTTTGCGTACTCATCTCAACGCCTTTTAAATTGCTTAAAGCATCATAAAATGATGAGGCAGGTAATTCTTTTAAAGCAGCTGAACCGATGCGTTCAATAGAAACTGGAGATTCTAAAATACGCTCTGGTGTTCTAGAAGCAGAAATTACAACCTCTTGGCCTAAAATTGCGCCACTCTCTAATTCAAAGGTTAGGTTTGAAGTATTCCCACTAACTTCTCTTTCTACAGGAGTAAATCCAATGTATGAAACCACCACTGTAAATGGTGTTTTTTCTGTTGTACTGAAAGAAAATTGACCTTTCAAATCTGTTGATGATCCGACAGTCTTTCCTTTTATAGTTACACTAACACCTGGAATGGGCTCTTTGGTTAGCTTATCTGTAACTGTACCGCTAACCACTATGCTCTGCGCATGTACTGCAACCCCAGTTGCCAGTAGCATAAAAAGCATAAAAATGACTTTTGTAAAGATTTTGTTCATACTTAAGTAGTTTATATTTGTTTATTTAATATAAACTTAATACAAATTTCTAAACTAACAAATTCTATTCTGCAATAAATTTGGTTCACAAAATCTAATTTGATTACGATTGAATTCAATTTTATCTTAAATTGCAGAAATTGTTACTAAGCATATTTAGAAACAATTACCAAATAAACTTACAATTACACTATATGAATAGAGTAAAAGCCCTTACTTGTATCATTATACCAATTCTATTGGCATATGCATTTAACACAAAATTTGGAGATACCCCACCAATCTTAAAATTACTAAATCCCTTCACTGGATTTTGGCAAAACGCTGAAAGTGATATGATTAGTGCCAATAAAAAAATCTCTCTAAAAGGGGCACTAGACAAAATTGACATCCTTTTTGACGATAGAATGATTCCCCATGTATTTGCACAAAATGACCATGATGTTTATTATGCACAGGGTTATGTAACTGCTATGCATCGCCTTTGGCAAATGGATTTCCAAACTAGATTTGCAGCAGGAAGAATAGCTGAAGTTGTTGGTATAAAGGCAATTGAAGTAGACCGTTATCAGCGGAGAATGGGTATGGTTTATGGAGCAGAGAATTCTTTGAAAGGCATGATGGCCGATCCTAAAGCTAAAGAAATGATTTTAGCTTATACCGAAGGCATAAATGCATACATCCATTCACTTTCTAAATCTAACTTACCCTTAGAATATAAAATATTAGATTTTAAACCCGAAGATTGGACACCCATTAAATGCGCTCTATTACTTAAGCAAATGTCTGCCGTTTTAGCTATGGGGTCTGATGAATTCTACATGACCAATATCCTCAAAAAATTTGGGCCAGAAATTACTAAAGACTTATTTCCAGACTATCCTTTTAAAGAGAGTCCTATCATTCCAGTAGGTACAAAGTGGGATTTCACCCCCCTTCCTATTCCACCAACGCCTACTGGTTTTACAGATATGTTGACTGGAGATGTTCGCACCAAACAAAAGGTAGAAGGCATAGGCAGTAACAATTGGGCGGTTTCTGGTGCTAAAACAGAATCTGGTTCTCCAATATTGGCTAATGATCCACACTTAGATTTAACACTTCCTTCTATTTGGTACCAAATTCAGCTTAATGCGCCTGGTCTAAATTCATACGGGGTTTCTTTGCCTGGTGCTCCAGGAATAATTATTGGGTTTAACAAAGATATTGCCTGGGGTGTAACAAATGTTGCTGCAGATGTTTTAGACTTTTATCAAATTAAATTTAAAGACGATAGCCATAAACAATATTGGTACAACAACAATTGGAAAAACACTAGCCAACGTTATGAAAAAATTAAAATTAGAGGTTCAGCAGATGAAATAGATACCGTTTATTATACACACCAAGGCCCTGTAGTTTATTTGCAAAAAACTCAATATAGCAGAGCCAATAATGTTCCGATAGGAAATGCTTTAAGGTGGATTGCTCACGATCAATCTAATGAGTTAATGACTTTCTATTATTTAAATAGAGGAAAAAATTATGCTGATTACAGGAAAGCATTAACGTATTTTACCGCTCCAGCTCAAAACTTCATATTTGCAAGCGCCCAAAACGACATTGCCATTACTCCAAATGGAAAATTTCCTTTAAAGTGGAAGGATCAAGGAAAATTTATTTTAGATGGTTCTGATCCCGGAAATGATTGGCAGGGATGGATCCCCGCATCACAAAATCCTACTGTAAAAAACCCTCCTCGTAACTTTGTGAGTTCGGCAAATCAATCTTCTACAGACCCTACTTATCCTTATTACATCAATTGGGAATTTGCTCCATATGAACGCGGTCAAAGAATTAATGACAGGTTAGCAGCTATGACCAAAATAAATGTTGATAGCATGCGCACTCTGCAAGGCGATTCTTATAGTCTTATCGCAGAAAATTTATTACCCTATATTTTGCCCCTAATTAACGCTGCACAACTAAACGCAACCCAAAAAGAGGCCTTCAATATTACCACAAAGTGGAATAAGTATTTTGATGCTAATGAAGTTGCTGCAAGCATTTTTGACTTATGGACCAAAAGATTAGATAACAATATTTGGGCTGATGATTTTACTATAGCTGATGTGCCGATGCGTTTTCCAGCAAGAGATAGAACGGTCCAACTAATTCAAAAAGACCCAAATTCTAAATGGTTTGATAAAGTAAATACCAGTCAAAAAGAAACCTTGTCTGATTTGGTTAATGAATCATTTAAATTTGCATGTGATAGCCTAGAAAGAAAATACGGACCAATTGGCAAAAACTGGGATTGGGGCAAAGTTAAAGGCACAAATGTTCCACACTTAGCGAAGATACCTGGGTTTGGTTCAAAAAAATTATTAATAGGTGGTGCAAAAAGCACAGTTAATGCTATTAGCGAAGCCAATGGCCCATCATGGAGAATGGTTATTGAACTAGGTAAAAATGTTAAAGGGCATGGTGTTTATCCGGGTGGACAATCAGGTAATCCAGGCAGTCCATTTTATGACAATATGATAGATACTTGGGCCAATGGTAAACTTTATGATTTGTTTTTCATGCAATCTCCTGATGATAAATCAGGTAAAATAATTTCTCATTATAAAATTTCAAAAAAATAATATGGTATTTCTAGTTATCATTATAGCATCTTTTCTTTTACAAATGGTTCTACCTTGGTGGGTAATTATCATTATATGTTTTGCAACTTGTGGCCTTATTGGCAAGACAGGAAAAATCTCTTTTTGGCAACCATTTTTAGCTATTCTTGTTTTGTGGGTTGGCTTTGCATTATTTAAAAGTTTACCAAACCATAATGTATTGGCAACAAGAATTGCAGAAATGTTAAGTGTTAAATTTTGGCCAGTAGTGCTTGCAATAACAGGTTTATTGGGTGGTTTGGTAGCAGGTATTTCTGGCTATTGTGGTTATCATTTCAGAAAAGCGATGATTAGCCTAAAAACTCAGTCCTAAAATTATATTTCTTTGTATTTTTGTTCAGTGAATATTACAACTGAGCAAATTTTTTCCATTAATAATGAAGCTACTTTTAATGAAGTGGCTTTAGCTATATTTACACATCAAGCAAAAAATTGTGCAGTTTACAAAGATTATATTCACTATTTAAAAATTGATTTATCATTAGTAAATAACTATAAGCAAATTCCATTTTTACCTATTGGCTTTTTTAAAAGCCATAAAGTTTTAAGTACCATTAATGAACCTGAGATTATTTTTAGTAGTTCAGGTACAACCGGCCAAATTACAAGTAAGCATTTTGTAAGTGAGGTAAAAGTTTACGAAGAAAGCTTCAACAAAGCATTCCAACAATTTTACGGCAACCCGAAAGACAGCTGCATTTTAGCCTTACTTCCATCCTATTTAGAGCGAGAAGGCTCGTCATTAATTTATATGGTAGATGATTTACTAAAAAAAAGTAAACACCCACAGAGTGGATATTTTTTGCATGATTTAGATCAACTTAATGCTACCTTAATTAAACTTAAAAAAGCGAACCAAAAAACCATTCTTATTGGCGTTACTTACGCTTTATTAGATTTTGTAGAGCAATATCAAATTGATTTTCCTGAACTTATTGTGATGGAAACTGGCGGAATGAAAGGTAAACGTAAAGAAATGGTGCGTGAAGAATTACATGATACTTTATATACTGGTTTTGGCGTAAAAAATATTCACAGTGAATATGGAATGACCGAATTGCTTTCTCAAGGCTATTCTTACGGACAAGGGATATTTAATTGTCCACCATGGATGAAAATCTTGCTTAGAGATACTTCAGATCCTTTAAGTTTGTTAGAAAATAGACAAAGTGGAGGAATTAATGTTATCGACTTGGCTAATATCAATTCCTGCTCTTTTATTGCTACGCAAGATTTAGGAAGAATTTATCCTAATGGTAGTTTTGAAGTTTTAGGCAGATTTGACAATGCAGATATTAGAGGTTGCAATTTGCTAGTTCAATAAAACTAAAAATCCCAAACCTTTCAGCCTGGGATTTCAAATTCTAATATCTATCTATTCTGCTATTAAAAGGAAATAATTTTTCTTTCCTTTTTGTACAATAATAAATTCACCATTTATTAAATCTATGGTTGAATAATTGGCTAACATTTCAGCAACCTTTGCCTTATTTACGCTTAATCCACCACCTTGAATTGTTTTCTTAACCTCGCCTTTTGATGGAAATACTGTAGTTTTTTCTGCCAAAAGTGTAGCAATATCAATTCCGTCTGCAAGTTCTTTTTTTGAGATTTTAAATTGAGGAACTCCTTCAAATATCTCTAAAACACTTTTAGAATCTAAAGTTTCTAAAAAAGCTAAGGCTCCATTACCAAACAAAAATTCAGATGTTTTAATTGCAGTTTCTAAAGCTTCAACCGAATGGGTTTTTACAGTTATATCTTCTGCCAATGCTTTTTGTAAAATTCGCAAATGTGGTGCAGCATCATGTTCTACTTCTAAGGCTTCAATTTCTGCTTGGGTTTTTAACGTAAAGATTCTAATCCATTTTTTAACATCGTCATCAGATGCGTTTAACCAAAACTGATAGTATTTATATGGAGAAGTTTTTTCTGGATCTAACCAAACAGCACCACTTTCAGTTTTACCAAACTTAGTTCCATCAGCTTTTTTAATTAATTGAGTTGTTATCGCGTAAGCGGTTCCTTGGTCTTTTCTTCTAATTAATTCTGTTCCGGTAACGATGTTTCCCCACTGGTCAGAACCACCCATCTGTACCAAACAGTTATTGTTTTTCCATAAATAATAGAAATCGTAACCTTGTATCAATTGATAGCAAAATTCGGTAAAAGATAGACCAGAATCACCTTCCAAACGTCTTTTAACGCTATCCTTGGCCATCATATAGTTTACTGTAATGTGCTTTCCAACATCTCTAATAAAGGTAAATAGGTTCATGTCCTTAAACCAATCTGCATTATTAACCATTACTGCACCGTTTCCAGCATCTTCAAACTTTAAGAATTTGGCAAGCTGTTTTTTCATGCCCTTAAGGTTATGCTCAATCATTTCTGGTGTTTGCAAATTACGTTCGTCTGATTTCCCAGAAGGATCGCCAACCATACCTGTAGCACCACCAACTAAAGCAAAAGGCTTATGTCCAGCTCTTTGAAAATGGATTAATGTCATGATTTGCGTTAAATGCCCAACATGTAAAGAATCTGCTGTTGGGTCAAAACCAATATAACCAGAAGTCATACCTTCATTTAGTTTTTCTTCTGTATTAGGCATAATATCATGCAACATACCTCTCCAACGCAATTCATCTACAAAATTTTTCATCAATTATATATAAGGTGGCAAAGATAAGAGTTTAAGCTGAAAGAACTAAAGACCAAAGCAGAAAGACTATTCCATATTAAACAAGTTAGCGCATTTATAAATCCACAAAACAGTCAAAATTGAATTTAGCTTTGGTCTTTTAGCTTTGGTCTTTTAGCTTTAATCTTTTAGCTTCACATCATGAACTTCCTTTCGCATTATTACTTTGAAAGCAAAAACCAAGACTCCAACATGGTTATTGGAACTGTTTTGCCCGATTTGGTAAAGAATGCGCACAAAGATTGGAACTTATATCCTCAAAAACAGGAGGAACTTTTTACCAAAGAAGCAGCGCTAAATTCATTGTTAAAGGGCTGGAAAAGACACTTGGAAGTCGACTTGATCTTTCATTCATCAGATTTTTTTAATGAACAAATGGCAAAGCTCAAGCAATTGCTATTACCTATTTTAAAAGACAGTCCTGTTAGGCCATCATTTCTTTCACATATTGGGGTTGAGTTAGTTTTAGACCATCTTTTAGTGGTAAATAGGAGGGTAAATATCAATGAATTTTATGATCATTTACAAGCAGTTGATGATAAATCTCTTCATACATTTTTAACCAAATGCGGAAGTACAGACACCGAACAATTCTTTAAGTTCTTAAACAGTTTTAAATCAAGCAGGTATTTGTTGAGCTATCAAAAACTGGAGAACATTAGCTATGCTTTACAACGTATTTGTATGCGTTTGTGGGTACATCCTTTTAAAGAAGAAACTGTTTTTCTATTAACGGAACAGTTGGAGGTTTATATCCATATACTCGAAAAAGATTACATGGATATTTTTAAAGAGATTGAAGCTAAGCTAAAAGATTAATTTAATTAGAAACGTAAAACTCTTTTGTCATTCTAAGCATCGCGAAGAATTCTCTTAGAAAAGAATTAACTCTGAGATTCTTCCAATTTGGAATGAAATGCATTGCAATCCCTCATAATTGCAAAAGCCTGCGTAAGCTAAACCTGATAATAGCGAGCATGAGCCCGATTCTTTATCGGGCGAGTAAAGCGGTTAGCAGGACTAACATTAATCATTGCATCACAATTGCTTTTCAAAAAACAATAAACCTCTTCTCATATCTCATATCCAACTTCTCAATACTATTTTTATATTTGTAACATGTCGATTTTTGGGGTTAAAGAACAAATGGATGCACTAGTTGCAGAGTTAAACCAACATACTTATAATTATTATGTATTGGCAATGCCTACTATTGCCGACTATGAATTTGATAAGAAATTAGAGGAACTTGCCAAATTAGAGCAAGCACATCCAACATTTGCCGACCCCAACTCGCCTACTCAAAAAGTTGGTGGAGACATTACTAAAAACTTTGTAACTGTAAAACATAAGTGGCCAATGTTATCATTGGGCAATACTTACAACGAACAAGACCTAAGAGATTTTGATGAACGTGTAAAAAAAGCCATTGGAGATGATTTTGAATACGTTTGCGAGCTTAAATTTGATGGGCTATCTATTAGTTTAACTTATGAAAACGGAATTTTAGTGAGAGCCGTTACGCGTGGTGATGGTACCCAGGGTGATGACGTAACCAATAACATTAAAACTATACACACCATTCCGCATCAATTAAAAGGAAAAGAAATTCCAGCTATATTTGAAATAAGAGGTGAGGTTTTTATGCACCGTGCTGCTTTTGAAAGGCTAAATAAAGAACGTGAAGAGCTTGGAGAAGTTCCTTATGCAAACCCTAGGAACTTTGCAAGTGGTACAGTTAAAATGCAAGATTCTAAAGAGGTAAAAAAGCGTCCGTTAGATTGTTTTTTATATGCGCTAAATAGTGATAAACAATTGTTTAAAACTCACTGGGAAAGTTTGCAAACAGTGAAAGAATGGGGCTTTAATGTTTCTGAGCATAGCAAACTGAGCAAAAACATGGATGATGTTTTGGCATTCATTGCTTATTGGGAAGAACATCGTTTTAAATTGAGTTACGATATTGATGGCATTGTAATTAAAGTAAACAGTTACGCACAACAACAAGAATTAGGGTTTACAGCGAAATCTCCACGATGGGCAATCTCTTATAAATACAAAGCCGCAGAAGTACAAACAGTTTTAGAAAAAGTAACCTATCAAGTTGGTAGAACTGGAGCTGTTACTCCTGTAGCTAATCTTAAACCTGTTTTATTGGCAGGTACAACTGTTAAACGTGCCACTTTACACAATGCTGATGAAATTATTCGATTGGATTTACATGAAAGTGATACCGTTTTTGTAGAAAAAGGTGGGGAGATTATTCCCAAAATAATTAAAGTTAACCTGGATTTAAGAAAACCAGATTCCCAACCAATTGTCTACCTTACTCATTGTCCCGAATGTGGAACAGCACTGATTAGAAAAGAAGGTGAAGTTGCATTTTATTGCCCTAATGACGAAGGCTGTCCGCCACAAATTGTTGGCAAAATACAGCATTTTATTGGCCGAAAAGCAATGGATATTGATGGTTTAGGTGATGAAACCATAGAAACCTTTTATCAGCGGGGACTAGTTGCTCATATTAGTGATTTGTATATTTTACAAGAGAAAGCTGATGAACTGAAACTGATTGAACGTTTTGGTGAAAGATCAATTGAGAATATGTTAAAGGGCATTGAAGATTCTAAACAAATGCCATTTGAAAAAGTACTGTTTGGCTTAGGAATAAGATATGTTGGCGAAACGGTTGCCAAAAAATTAGCAAGAGGTATAAAAAACATTGACAATTTAGCCAGCGCATCAATTGAAGAATTAACAGCAATTGATGAAATTGGAATTCGTATTGCAGAAAGTATCCGCGAATACTTTACAAAAGAGGATCATTTACAACAAATAGTGCTTTTAAAAGCAGCAGGATTGCAATTTGAAGTTGTAGAAAATGAACTATTATTGCAAAGTGATAAATTAAACGAAAAAACATTCGTAATTTCGGGAGTTTTCGAAAAACATAGCAGAGAAGAGCTAAAAGCAATAATTGAAGAAAATGGCGGAAAGATTTTAAGTGGAATTTCTGCTAAATTAAACTATCTGGTTGCTGGAGACAACATGGGGCCATCTAAATTAGAAAAGGCAACAAAGCTAAACGTTCCCTTAATTAGCGAAGATGAATTGTTAAAAATGCTCGAATAATAACATCAAGATCATTGTCTTGATATAATACTAATTTAAAAATGAATAAATTTCACGGTACTGGTGTGGCTTTAGTTACACCTTTTAACACAGACGGAACGGTAGATTATCAGGGATTAAAAAAACTGATTAATCACTTGGTTGATGGAGGTATAGATTACCTTGTATCCTTAGGTACAACAGGCGAAACTGCCACATTGAGCAAGGACGAGAAGAAGAAGGTGTGGGATTTTACTGCTGAAATTAACAATGGCCGTTTACCATTAGTTGCTGGCATTGGAGGTAATGATACGTATGTAATCGGTGATGCAATTAAGACATTTGAAAACAACAACTATAGTGCTGTACTTTCTGTTAGCCCTTATTATAGCAAGCCAACGCAAGAAGGTATTTATCAACACTATAAATACTTAAGTGAATTGAGTGAAATGCCTATCATGTTATATAATGTTCCTGGCAGAACCGGAAGTAACATGAGTGCAGAGACTACCTGCCGCTTAGCACATGATTTTAAGAATATCATTGCTACTAAGGAAGCTTGTGGAAATTTTGAGCAGTTTAACGCAATTATGCGTGATAAGCCTTCAGACTTTCTTTTAATATCTGGCGATGATCCAATTGCTTTACCAATGATTTCAATTGGTGCAGTTGGTGTAATTTCTGTAATTGGCAATGCTTTACCTAAACAATTATCTGATATGATCAGATTGTGTTTAAAAGGAGACTATGCTACTGCCCTACCTGCACATTTAAGTTTATTAGAAATAACAAGGTTGATGTTTGCAGAAGGAAATCCTGCAGGTGTAAAATCAGTTTTAAAGACTTTAAACATTTGCGATGATGTTGTTCGCCTTCCTTTAGTAAAGGCTTCAGCTGTGCTTACCGCAAGCCTTACGAAACAATTAGATCAACTTGCTGTATTTGCGTAATAGCAAACTTAAAAGCATAAAAAAAAGCGCCTCGGTTAGTGGCGCTTTCTTTGTTTAAACAAGAGGCTAATTAAGCTTTGTTTTTAGTTTCTTGAACCTCTAAACGAATGCTTTGAGCTAAGTTTTTTAAGTCTTGCATACCTTTACGTACACGTGTTCCAGCTGCGCTGTTAGCTTTGTTGTAGAATTTGTCTGCATCAGCTTCTAAAGCTGCAACTAGTGCTTTTACTTCATTAAATTTTTTCATTTTTTAATTACTCCTTTTAGTTTTTTTTAAGGTTTTGATTAATACTCTTATACTAAAGTAAGAGGATTATTTTAATAAAAAAACATTTTCAACAATAATAAAGTGCCTAAACACCTGTTTTTTTCCACATTACAGTAGGTTATGAACAAGTGAACTTAGTTAAAAAATTATTAACATACTGAATTACAAGTAATTACGATAATAATCCAATAAAAATGCCCTCTACAGTATTGTGAGGGCATTTTTTTGTAATTTTATGATGTAGTTGGTATTTTAGCTTCTTTATAGTGGCCGTTTTTCAATTTATCAGACACTTCACTAAAGGCATCTAACGTTTGTTGTACATCCTCCATGCTGTGTACAGCGGTAGGAATTAACCTCAACTCTATCATTCCTTTCGGGATAACCGGATAAACAACAATTGAACAAAAAATACCATAATTCTCACGTAAATCCATAGTTAAGGCAGTTGCTTCTAATAATTCTCCTTTTAAAAATACTGGAGTAACTACTGTATCAGTAACACCTATATCAAACCCACGCGCTGTTAGTCCTTTTTGCAAGGTTGTAGCAACTTTCCAAAGTTTTTCTCTAAGTTCTGGATTGTTTTTTAATAATTCTAAACGTTTCAATAAACCGATAACCATAGGCATTGGCAATGCTTTAGCATAGGTTTGAGAACGTAGGTTATATCTAAAATAATTTGTTAATTCTTTAGTAGAGGCTACAAAACCTCCAATACCTGCCATAGATTTAGCAAATGTTCCAAAATAAACATCTACACCATCTATGCAATTTTGTGCCTCGTGTGTACCAGCTCCCGTTGGGCCCATAGTACCGAAACCATGTGCATCATCAATTAATAAGCGGAAATTAAAGTCCTTTTTAAGATCTATGATCTCTTTTAATTTACCTTGAGCGCCTGACATTCCGAAAACACCCTCAGTAATTACCAATATGCCACCACCTGTTGTTTCTGCTAATTTAGTAGCTCTTTCTAATTGCTTGCGACAATCTTCGATATTATTGTGCTTATAAACAAAACGCTTGCCCATATGTAAGCGCAATCCATCGATTATACAAGCATGCGATTCTCCATCATATACAACAACGTCCTTTCTATCTACCAAAGCATCAATTATCGATACCATTCCTTGGTAGCCATAGTTAAGTACAAAAGCATCTTCTTTACCAACAAATGCTGCTAATTCTTGCTCTAATTGTTCATGGTATTTAGTATTACCAGACATCATACGAGCACCCATTGGATAAGCCATTCCAAAATCTGCTGCTCCCTGCTCATCAGCTTTTCTAACTTCTGGATGGTTAGCTAAGCCTAAATAGTTATTCAAGCTCCAAACTAAAAGTTTTTTGCCTCTAAAATTCATATGTGGCGCAATCTCCCCTTCTAATCTAGGGAAAGAAAAATATCCATGAGACCATTCATAATGTTCCCCAATTGGGCCCATGCGCTTTGCTACTTTCTCGAAAATATCCAATGTTATTATATTTAGTGTAATCTATTCTATTTATCGCAAATTTAAGTTTAAAATCCCTATTTAACAAGGTGTGAAACCAACCACAATCAATAACTTTAAATGTTGACTGAATTCGCTTGCACCCTTACATTGATTAGAACTTTCACTCTTATCTAAATGTAACTCTACAGCTACATTGTAAAAAAAGCCTTAACGATTTTATTGTTAAGGCTTTAAATTATAATTTGTTTGATTTTTTAATCAACATTATCATGTAAAAATGAATTGTTTGGTCTAATTTCAGTAGAACCATCTTCATCATTACTTAATGTAAACCTAGAAACTTGAGATTCTGAAGAATGCTGAACTTGTTGCAATTGCATTTGTTTACGCTTATAAGCTGGTTCGTTTTCTAACTCTTGCAAACCATTAGTTGTACGCAATTTCATACTCAAATCTTTCAATTTCAAAATTCTTTCTTTAGACTTTCTTAATTGATCTTCAATTGAATCATCATTTTTATTATCATCTAACCCAACTATTTCCTCTTCCTTAGCAATAGGCTCAGGAGCAACTTCTTTCTCAAATTCAAATTCAGCAACTGGGGTTTCGAAAACAAATTCAGTTTCTGACAATTTAACTTCAAACTCAAAACCAGCATCCTGCACTTCTGCATTTGGAGTTTCTTCTTCTACCAATTGATGAACTACTGTAATATTATTTTCAGGTTCTTCTACTTTTGAAGTTCTACTTAAGTTAAACAAATCTCCAAACAAGTCTGACTGCTTTTGATCCTCTTGAACTTTTAAAACTGGTTCTGTATTTATTGGTTCAGGTTTAGTTTCAATGAAAGAGTTAACCGGTTCAACTGGCCTCACTAATGGAGCTTCTTCTGGTGTTAATAATGAAATCTTTTTAACGTTTTCTTTATCTTTTGCTCTTTGTTCTGTGGTTTGGAAACCAGTTGCAATGATAGTTACCGATAATTTGTCCTCTAAACTTTCATCAATACAATTACCCCAGATTAAATCTGCAGAAAGACCTGCTTTATCTTGAATATAATCCGTAATGATAGTTACCTCATCCATGGTTACTTCACGCAAACCAGAACTGATGTTTAAAAGAATATATCTAGCTCCTTCTATCTCGTTGTCTTTTAACAATGGAGATGCTAAAGCACCTTCTACTGCTGCTAAAGCCCTGTTTTCACCAGAAGCAGAATAGCTACCCATTATAGATACACCACTGTCTTTCATTACAGTGCGCACATCTTTAAAATCTACGTTGATATATCCAGGAACCGTGATAATTTCTGCAATACCTTTTGCAGCAGTTGTTAAAATATCATCTGCTTGCGCAAAAGCTGATCCTAAAGTTAAGTTTCCAAAAATCTCACGTAACCTGTCGTTCGAAATTACAAGGTAAGAATCTACGTATTTTTTTAATTCGTCTAAACCATCATCAGCTTGCATTTTACGTCTTTTACCTTCAAAGGCAAAAGGAGTGGTAATAATTGCAACTGTTAAAATATCAAGTTCTTTTGCAGCTTGAGCAATAATTGGACTAGCACCTGTACCAGTACCACCACCCATACCTGCCGTAATGAAAAGCATTTTGGTTGTACTGCCCAACATGGCTTTAATATCGTCTATATTCTCTATAGCCGAATTTTTACCCACTTCTGGAATTGAGCCCGCACCCATTCCTTCTGTTAAGCTAGAACCTAATTGTACCTTATTCGGAATTGGGCTAAACTCCAATGCTTGCGCATCAGTATTACAAATAATAAAGTCTACACCTGTAATTCCTTGACGGTACATATGGTTTACCGCATTACCTCCACCGCCACCAACACCAATTACTTTGATGATTGATGACTTATCTTTTAACATTTCGAACTTCATATCGTTATGAATCAGTTGTTTAAAAATTGAAATTTTCTGTTCATCTCTTTTGTAATATTAACACTTTTTTAACAGGCGTTTTCCACAACTGTTAATAATGTGGAAAAATCCCGATTTGTGGATAAATATTACGGTTTGATGTAATCCTCATCACTCACATTCATATCATCCTTGATGAATTCTGTGGTTTTTTTGAGTAGCTTATCAAACAAACCTCCGCCACTGCGTTTTTTCTCTTTTGCTACCGTAGGCTGTTCTACAAAAACTCCAGGTTGTTTCATTTCTTCTAACAACTCTTCGGCTTTTTGAATTCCTTTAATTAAAAGACCAACACTTGTAGCATACATTGGGCTTTTCAAATCATCATAAATTGTTTTAGGCATGTCTTCATATTTAGACAAATGCTCGTTTGGATACCCAACTCGGCAATCTAATCCAGTTACATACTCTACTAATTGGTTTAGATGTTTTAATAACGCTCCACCACCAGTAATTACTACACCACCAATCAATTTTTTTTCATAGCCTGAAGATTTAATTTCATAATAAACATGCTCAACTATCTCTTCCATACGGGCCTGGATTACATAAGCTAAGTTTTTAACTGAAATTTCTTTTGGTTCTCTACCACGTAAACCTGGCACACAAATGATTTCGTTTTCTTTATTTTCTTCAGCTAATGCTGATCCAAAACGAGTTTTTAACAATTCTGCTTGGTTACGCATTACCGAACAACCTTCTCTAATATCTTCTGTTACACTGTTACCCCCAAATGGGATAACTGCTGTATGGCGGATAATTCCCTCATGGAAAATAGCAATATCTGTAGTACCACCACCAATATCTACCAAGCACACGCCTGCTTCTTTTTCTTCGTCGCTCAACACCGACTCAGATGATGCAAGGGGTTCTAAAATTAACTCTTGGGTTTGCAAACCCGCGTTAGTTACACAACGCATAATATTTTTGACAGCAGTAACCTGACCAGAAATAATGTGGAAATTCGCTTCTAAACGAACTCCTGCCATACCAATTGGGTCTTTGATACCTGGCTCATTATCAATAGTAAATTCTTGAGGCAACACATGAATAATCTCTTCACCTGGAGGCATAACAAGTTTAAACATATCATCAACTAATTTATCAATGTCTTTTTTGCTAATCTCGTTCTGTAGTTCTCTACGCGTTAAGATTCCGCGATGTTGTAAACTTTTAATATGCTGACCAGCAATACCTACATTTACTACACGGATTTCTACGTTAGATTGGCTACTTGCCAATTCTACAGCAGCGGCAATACCTTGTACAGTTTTTTGAATATTGGATACCACACCACGAGTTACACCCGCTGATTCTGCTTTACCAATCCCTAAAACTTCAATTTTATCGTGTTGTGTTCTGCGACCCACAATAACACAAATCTTTGTTGTACCAATATCTAATCCTACTACGATTGGAGATTGAATGGTAGATTTTTCTTTGCCCATAACTTTATTATTTTGTTGAGTTCTTTTACTTATTTTTCTTGGTATCTGTCTTCTCTTTAGTTGTAGTAACCGGCTTTGTTTTACCCTTTTCGGTTACTGTTGTTTTTGCAGGCCCTGTAGTTGTAGACTTGGCTACTGTTTTTTCTGCTACTTTTTCTTTTGTAATAGTTGGCTTAGCCACTACAACTGGTTTTTGCACAACAGGTTTCTCATTAGCATCCTCTGCTGTAGCTTTTTTAATTTCTTCTTTAATTACATCTCTAATTACAGAATCTGTAGCCTTTTTTTGTACAAAATTGGTGTCAATCACTACTGCTATCGCTTTTTTAACAGCAAGCGAATCATACTTTTCGCAAACGATTTGGTTATAATATTTTAAGTTGATCGTTTTGTATACATTCCACCCTACTTTTGGCATCGCTTGTTTATAAAAGGCTAGCAGGTTATTCATTTTTGTTTCTAAAGAATCTGCATTACCTAAAATAATACGCTGGTTTCCTACTCTTGGTATCAACTCAATATCATTCTTTTCATTTACATAGATCTGCTCAAACTGCGCATCCCAAAGTGTATCTCTTTTTGAGTATAATGCTGTTTTGTACAAGTCTCTAGCTAATGGAGTTAACAATGTATCTATTCTACCGCTAAAGCCTTCCAGAATATTACCTGTAGCAACCAAAACATTAGCAGTAAAGTTTGGAGACATTGGCATTTTTAAACCATCACTATCAATATAATAATCTTGCCCACCAGCATTTATAATTCTTAAAACTGGTTGACGCTGTTTAATTTCTATATGAATGATCCCATCCATATCTGCATATACTTTTACAAATGCGATATATGGATTAGATTTTATATTTTTTTCAATTTGATGAATATTAATTGTCTCTAAATTACGTCCAATCAACGCTCCTTCTCCTTGTTTTAAAATAGCATCTATTTCTTCTCTCTCTATAAAATTGTCTGCACCAGGAATCAGTATCTCTACCTTAGTGCATTTCACTTTTTGCTTATTAATATCAATGAAACTCATAAGCACAACCATTCCCGCCAAGCATACTAGCCAGGCAAACCCTTTAAAAATCGCTTTCCAGTTTATTCTTTTAAGCATTATTTAATGTGTTTTTTAATGGTTCTATCAATGTATCAATGTCTCCTGCACCAACAGTCAAAAGTAGTTCAGGATTTTTGTTCTTTATGAGTTCTAACACCGAATCTTTTCCACATAACTCCTTTTTATCAGTTGTAATTTTATCAAGTAGCATTTGAGAATTAACACCATCAATAGGCAATTCTCTAGCGGGATAAATTTCTAATAAGATAGTTTCATCTGCTGTGCTTAAAACTTTTGCAAATTCATCAGCAAAATCACGAGTACGTGTAAATAAGTGGGGTTGAAAAATTACTGTTAATTTCTTTTCAGGATGTAATTGTCTTACTGCATCAAAACAAGCTCTTAGCTCTTCTGGGTGATGTGCATAATCATCTATATAGATATGAGCCGGTGTATTTACTATAGTTTCAAATCTTCTTTTTACCCCTTTAAAAGATGCAACCGCTTTTTTAATACTTTTTGGATGGATACCTAAACTCAAAGCTACCCCAATTGCAGCAACTGCATTTTCTACGTTATGTTTTCCTGGCATTGCCAAGCTTAAATTTTTTATAGCAGTATATCCATCATTAAAATCAAAAACAAAATTTCCGTTTTCTACATGAATGTTACTTGCCAGTAAAGCAGAATTATCACTTGCACTATAAGTTATACCATGCATAGGCAAACCATCTTTCACAAACAACTTTCCATCTTTTTTCAATTGGTCAGCGAATAGATTGAAAGAATCATGTAAGTGGCTTTCATCTCCATAAATATCCAAATGGTCGGCATCCATTGAAGTGATTACAGCAACATCTGGGTGAAGTGTTAAGAAAGAACGGTCATATTCATCAGCTTCTACAACCACAACATTGTTTTTACCAAACAGTACATTGCTATTGTAATTACTTGTGATACCCCCTAAAAAAGCCGTACAGCCAAAACCTGTATCTGTTAAAATATGTGCAATCATAGATGAAGTTGTGGTTTTACCATGTGTTCCGGCTACGGCCACACAAAACATCCCTTCACTAATAATACCCAAAACTTCAGAACGTTTTTTTAGTGTAAATCCATTTTCTTTAAAATGATTTAAAATATTCGAATTTTTTGGAATGGCAGGTGTGTAAACCACTAAAGTATCATCATGATTTTGCTGAAAACATATTGACACTGATGATTGCTCATCTAAATAAGAAATTAGAATTCCTTCGCGTTCAAGTTGAATGGTTAAATTTGTTCGGGTTTTATCATAACCACAAACTACTACACCACGCTTAGCAAAATACCGAGCAATCGCACTCATACCGATACCACCGATACCCACAAAATATACTCTATTTATTTTACTTAGTTCCATTTTCTTTAAGCGGAAAGATTAAAGCTCAAAGCTGCCTTTCCTATTTTTATATTATTTATCTTATACTTTATGCTTTGGTCTTTTTACTTTAGACTTTCAGCTTTTTATCAATTTTAATACTTCTTTGGCAATTACAACATCTGCATCTTCATATGCCATTTTTCCAATATTCTCACTTAATATTTCACAACGTTCTTTATTACTCAAAAGCTTTAATGCCTCGGTAACTAATGTATCTTCTGCAGAACGATCATTGACTAAAACAGCTGCATCATTTTTAACCAATGCCATTGCATTTTTTGTTTGATGATCTTCTGCAACATTTGGTGATGGAACCAAAATCACAGGTTTTTTAATTAAACAAAGCTCTGCGATTGTACCTGCGCCTGCCCTCGAAACAATTAAATCGGCAGCTGCATATGCCAAATCCATTTTATTTAAAAATTCTAAAATGATAATATTTGGATGATAGTTTAATCCTACACGTTCCAAAATTCCATTGTAATAAAACTTGCCTGTCTGCCATATTACTTGTACATCTTGTGCAATAAGTGCTGTCAAGTGTTTTTCTATGCTTTTATTTAAGGTTCCCGCACCTAAGCTTCCGCCTGTAACTAAAATTGTTTTCTTAAGTGGATCTAATTTCAACAATTCTGCACCTGCATGATGTTTGCCTTTAATGTCAACTATATTTGCCCTTACTGGATTTCCTGTTTTCATTATTTTTTCTGCTGGAAAAAATGCTTCCATACCATCAAAAGCAACACAAACTTTAGCAGCGCCTTTACCTAGCATCTTGTTTGTTATACCTGCATAAGAATTTTGTTCTTGTATCAGATATGGTATTTTTTTTAGTGAAGCTGCATACAATAATGGTCCAGAAGCAAAACCTCCAACCCCAACAACTGCATCTGGCTTGAAATCTGAAATTAATTTCATCGCCTTGCGTACACTTGAAATAACTTTAAATGGTAATCCTAAATTTTTAAGGATTGATCCTCTTTGTATTCCACTGATATTTAAACCCACAATTTTATATCCGGCAGCTGGAACTTTTTCCATCTCCATTCTACCAAGTGCCCCTACAAAAAGAATTTCGCAATTAGGCGAAATGCTCTTTAAAGCATTGGCAATAGCAACGGCGGGAAAAATATGCCCGCCTGTGCCACCTCCAGATATGATAATTTTTGGGAAATTATTCATTTTTGTTTTTTTGTTTGCCTTAATAGCCCTCCCCGAAAGAAGGGCTGTAAGACAGGGTGTTTATTGTTTGTGTATTAATCTCTATTTATTATGTTTTTAACCCATTGCAGGAATTGTTCCCACAACTACTTTTTCTTCCTTTTTAATACTGTGTTCTTCTACATCCCGGCTTACACTTAAGATAATACCGAAAGCTATACTGGTGAATATCATTGATGTACCACCCATGCTTACTAGCGGCAGGGGTACGCCTGTAACAGGACCTAAACCTACTGCAACTGCCATATTTGCAAATGCTTGGATGGTTAAACTGAAACTAAGCCCAGCGGCGAGTAAAGCACCAAATGCCTTGGGACTTCGTACCACAATCCGCACACATCGATAGAGCAAAACCAGGTAAAGCACAACTATTGCTAAACCACCAACCGTTCCATATTCTTCGATAATAATGGCAAAAATAAAATCAGAATATGGATGCGGTAAAAAGTTACGCTCTGTGCTATTACCAGGTCCCTTGCCAAATAAGCCGCCAGTTGCCAATGCAATTTTAGAATGGTCTGACTGAAATGTTTTATCTGAGGATTGTAATTCAGGATGCATAAAAGTATTAATCCTAGACTTCCATGTTCCTGCACGATCTGTTGTTAAAAACAGAAAAAATATCATAAAAACTCCACCCGCACATACAACTGAAATTTGCTTGATACTCACTCTTCCTACAATAAGCAACAAAATACTTACTCCAAACAGCATTAAACCTGTTGACATATTGGCTTTTGCAATAAGCCCAAAAACAACAACAACAGAACCCATGATAGGTAAAAATGAATTTTTTACATCTTTTATATTTTCCTGTTTCTTTGTAAGCATCCTCGCTAAAAATGTAATTAGTGCTAATTTTGCTAAATCAGATGTTTGAAAAGTTAACCCTATTATCGGAATTTTAACCCAGCGAGAAGCCTCATTTAAATTTGTTCCGAAGATTAATGTATAAAACAAGAGAGGAATTGTAACAATCATTAATATTTTAGAAATACCCGCGTAATACTTATAATCAAGTAAGTGAGCAATATAAATCATGCCAATCCCCATCAGCACAAAAATTACGTGTTTAAAAAACAAATATCTTTCTACAGTTACACCCTTTTTATAAGCAATGGCTCCTGTGGAACTATATACTGCCACAATAGAAACCATAGAAAGCATGATGATAATCAGCCAGATCCATCTGTCTCCTTTGGTACGTTCTAGAAGTGCATTGATACTAAACATAGTTTATAATTCTTTTACTGCTGCCTTAAATTGGTTGCCTCTATCTTCGTAATTTTTAAATAAATCGAAACTTGCACAAGCTGGAGACAATAAAACTGTATTTCCTTTTTTTGCTAAATGGTAAGCAACTTGAACTGCTTCATTGGCAGAAAAAGTGTTTACAATAATTTCTACATCATCCTCAAAAGCTTCATGAATACGCTTATTGTCTTTGCCCATACACACAATGGCTCTAACTTTACTGCGTACTAAATCTTTAAGCATATCATAATCATTCCCTTTATCAACACCTCCCATAATTAAAACTACATCTGTACCAACACTTTCAAGTGCGTACCAAGTAGAGTTTACATTGGTTGCCTTAGAGTCATTGATGTAAATAACATCAGAAATTTTAGCAACAAACTCTAAACGGTGCTCGATATTTTTAAAGTTGCCCATGCTTTCGCGAATGGTTTCATTACGTAACTCTAAAACTTTAGCTACTATGCCCGAAGCCATAGAGTTGTAAATGTTGTGCTTGCCTTGCAAGGCTAACTCGGTAATTGACATGGTTAATTGTTGTTTAGGTTGTGTGTTGATGTGTATGGTTTGGTTTTCTAAATAGGCACCAGTCTCAATTTTTTTACGAATTGAAAATGGATACTGTTTAGCATTGACTTTAGTTTCTTTTAATGCTTTATTGGTTTCATCATCATCTGCACAGTAAATAAAAACATCATTTTCAGTTTGATTTTGAATGATGCGCATTTTTGATGCAGCATAGTTTTCTAATTTGTAATCGTAACGATCTAGGTGATCTGCTGTAATGTTTAATAATACTGCGATATCCGCTTTAAAATCAAACATATCATCTAGCATAAAGCTGGAGATCTCTAAAACATACCAATCAAATTCTGTAGTGCTCACTTGAGCTGCAAAACTCTGACCGATATTACCACCCAAACCAACGTTTACACCTGCATTTTTGAGGATATGGTAAGTCAACATTGTTGTAGTTGATTTGCCATTTGAACCAGTAATGCAAATGGTCTTTGCTTTGGTATATCTTTTAGCAAACTCAATTTCTGAGATTACTGGAATTTTATTTTTAACCAAAGCTTTTATAATTGGAGCCGTAGCTGGTATACCCGGGCTTTTAATTACTTCAGTTGCATTTAATATCAAATTATCAGTATGCTGTTTCTCCTCAAAAGAGATATTTAACTCCTCTAAAGCAGATTTATAACGATCGGCAATAGCACCAAAATCAGACACAAAGACATCAAAACCATGTTTTTTCGCTAACATTGCTGCACCTACTCCACTTTCTCCAGCTCCAAGAATTACAATCCTATTTGTTTCCATTAGCGTAGTTTTAAGGTTGCAAATGTGATAATGGCCAACATGATCCCAATAATCCAAAAACGAGTTACGATTTTAGCTTCATGGTATCCTTTTTTCTGATAATGATGGTGTAACGGCGACATTAAGAAAATTCTTCTTCCTTCACCAAAACGTTTCTTAGTGTATTTGAAATAGCTTACTTGAAGTGTAACTGATAAAACTTCTACCAAAAACACTCCACATAAAATTGGGATCAATAGCTCCTTGCGAATCATAATCGCAAATACTGCGATAATCCCACCTATAGTTAAACTTCCCGTATCACCCATAAAAATTTGAGCAGGGTAAGAATTATACCATAAGAAACCAACACATGCGCCCACAAATGCACCAGCAAAAATAATGAGCTCACCCGAGTTCGGGATGTACATAATGTTTAGGTAATCTGCGATAACAGTATTACCAGAAACATAAGCCAAAATACCAAGCGTAATTCCAATAATAGCAGATGTTCCTGTAGCTAGTCCATCAATTCCATCTGTTAAATTTGCTCCATTTGATACTGCTGTAACAATGGTAATTACAAAAAACAAGAAAATAATTAATGCATATTTCTCATAACCGTCTCCTAAAAACTTAACAACTTTTGCATAATCAAACTCATTATTTTTATAGAAAGGAACATTGGTTTTGGTTGATTTTACATCTTGTGTATAGTAAAAACTTTGCCCTTTTTGTCTTAAGACCATTGGTGCTGCATTAGCAGAAACAACTGTTTCATCCACCGTTTGTCTAACAACAATATTAGGATGATAGAACATTGTTAAGCCTACAATAATTGCTAAGCCTACCTGACCAACAACTTTAAATTTACCTGCTAAACCTTCTTTATTTTTTTTGAAAACTTTAATATAATCATCTACAAAACCAATTACCCCCATCCATAAAGTGGTGATAATCATTAAAATAACATAGATATTTGTAATGTTTGCAAATAACAATGTAGGAACTAAAATACCCAGCAAAATCATAATTCCACCCATTGTAGGTGTACCTTGTTTTTGCATTTGGCCTTCTAAACCTAAATTTCTTACTGTTTCGCCTACTTGTTTACGGTGTAAATAATCAATAATTCTACGACCATAAACAGTGGTAATAATCAACGACAAAATAATTGAAAGCGAAGCTCTAAAGGTCAAATATTGGAACAACCCCAATCCAGGAAAATCATAGTGCTTATGCAGATATTCGAATAATAAATATAACATTAGTTGATTTGGTTTAGTTGTTCCGTTAGTACTTCTTTATCATCAAAATGATGTTTTACACCATTAATTTCTTGGTATTTCTCATGCCCTTTTCCGGCCACTAGAATAATGTCTCCAGGTTTTGCAATATGGCAAGCTGTTTTAATTGCTTCTTTTCTATCTAAAATGCTCAATGCTTTGCGCTGATTGGTTGGAGAAACTCCTTTTTCCATCTCTTTAATAATGGCTTGTGGATCTTCAGTTCTAGGATTATCAGATGTTAAAATCACTTTATCACTCCAATCACAAGCTACCTGAGCCATAATAGGGCGTTTCGTTTTATCTCGATCTCCACCACAGCCTAATACAGTAATTACCTGTTCTGTTCCTTTTCTGATATTGGCAATAGTGCTCAGTACATTCTGAACTGCATCTGGCGTGTGTGCATAATCAACTATTCCAATTATACCTTGCTTAGATACTGCATAATCAAACCTACCTTCTGCACCCGCTAGCGTACTTAATATGGTTAATACATTAAGTTTATCTTGATCCAATAAAATTGCAGTTCCATAAGCCGCTAATAAATTATAGGCATTAAATGAACCAACCATTTTAAAGAAAACATCAATATCATCAACATTTAAGTTTAAGCCACTGAATTTATTTTCGATGATTTTTGCTTTAAAATCTGCCATTTGTTTTAAAGCATAGGTCTTCTTGCTAGCCTTTGTATTCTGCAACATGACCATTCCATTTTTATCATCAGCATTTGTTAAAGCAAAGGCAGCTTTTGGAAGATTATCGAAGAATTCTTTTTTAGCTTTTAAATATTTATCAAATGTTTGGTGAAAATCTAAATGATCATGGGTTATGTTTGAGAAAACACCACCGGCAAAACTTAATCCTTCAATCCGATGCTGAACTACGGCATGAGAACTCACTTCCATAAAGCAATACTCACAATTAGCCATTACCATATCTTGTAAAAGCGCATTTAATGCAATTGGATTTGGAGTAGTATGCGTTGCAGGGATAACATTATCATTAATGTGGTTTTGAACTGTAGAAATTAATCCAACATTAAAGCCTAAGCCACGGAACAACTGAAATAATAAAGTAGCAATTGTTGTTTTACCATTAGTGCCGGTAATACCTATTAACTTTAATTTAGCAGAGGGATTTTCACAAAAATTGCTTGATACAATACCTAAAGCAACTGCAGAGTTTTCAACTTCTACATAGGTCACAGAATCTAATAAATCTGCAGGCATAAGCTCACAGATAATTACAGTTGCACCAGATTGAATTGTTTGTTCAATATATGCGTGTCCGTCAACAACAGTACCTTTAACTGCAAAAAACATGGTGCCATTTTTTACCATACGAGAATCAAAAGCCAAAGCAGTAACCTCGATAGTAGGTTTACCAACCAAGCTTTTTATTGCTACACCATATAGTAAATCTTGTAATTGCATTTAATTTAATTCTATTTCTACTAATAATCCTTTTCCAATTCTACTTCCCGGCAAGATGGATTGGCTTGTTACTTTCCCACTCCCTTTTACTCTAGCTTTCAAACCCGCATTACCAATTAAATACATCGCATCTTTCAAACCCATTCCAGCAATATTTGGCATAACACCTTTTACAGGGATATTTTCTTGATAAGCGACACCATTACTTGTGTCTACAGAATTGAAATAGTCTGATTTTGCTGCGTAAAGTACTTTGATACCAAATGCGTTATAAACTTTTCGTGTGGCTTTGCTTTGCCCAGCTTTAGCAGAAGGAGCAGTAGTATTACCAACCATATTTTCTTTTACACCACTATACATTTTTACATCACCCGCATAAATGCGGTCTGCAATTTTTCTAAAAACTGGTCCAGAAACCAATGCCCCATAATACTCACCAATGGGATCATTAATTACCACAATCATTGAATATTTAGGTTTTTCTGCTGGAAAATATCCCACAAAAGAAGCTTGGTATTGCTTTTTAGCTTTGTAACCCAAATTGCCGTCAGCAACTTGAGCAGTTCCGGTTTTACCAGCAATTTTATAAAGTGGATTGTAAACAACCTGTTTTCCGCTACCGTTTGTAACAACGCCTTCAAGCATGCTTTTAATCTTGCTTAATGTAACATCAGAACATATTTTCTCATTAATTACACGAGCTTTAAATTGCTCTATTGGATTACCCAGTCTTCTAATTTCTTTTACAAAAATTGGCGCAATGTATTTCCCATTATTTGCAACTGCGTTATAAAATGAAAGCATCTTTAATGGAGTTAATTCCATTTCATAACCGTATGCCATCTGCGGCAAGGTCATATTCTTATTCCAGCTTTTATTTGCTTCAATATTTTTAATATTCGGTTTAGCTTCACCTGGAATTTGCAATTTCATCATTTCATTTAAACCCCACTTGTATAAATGATTTGTAAATTTCATAGGGTCTTGCCCATAGTTAATGTTAATTAATTTTGCAATGGCTGCATTTGAAGAATTCTCAAACGCACTTTTTACCGTTACCGTTTCAATTTTAGGGTGAGAATCTTTAATTAAATGACCTGGTATCTGATAATAACCAGTCGCAACCATGGTATTGGTATCTACAAGCTTATCTTCTAACAACGCCATATAAGAAGCTAGTTTAAAAGTTGAACCTGGATCTTGATTACCAGCTATCGCATAATTGAATGCTTCTTTATATACACCTTCTTCTACCCTTGTGTAATTTGCAACAGCTCTAATTTCTCCTGTAGCAACCTCCATAATGATTACTGCACCATGATGAGCCTTACTTTTAATTAAGCCTTCTTTTAAGGCATTTTGAGCCAAATCTTGCATATTGATATCAATGGTAGAAATGATATCCGCACCATCTTTTGGCGCTATCTCTGCATCACTATTTATTGGAACCCAAAGCCCGCCTGCAACACGCTGCCTCATTTGCTTGCCGGTTTCTCCATCGATGTAACTGCCATAAGCACCCTCTAAACCAACACTAATATTTGGTTTTTTATACCCAATTGTTCTAGCAGCTAGGTCTTTAAATGGCAAAATGCGTTTGTTTTGCTGTTCTGCTTTTAATCCACCAGAATAAGATCCTATATTATATAGCGGGAATTTTCTAATTACCTTTAAGTCTTCGTAAGAAACCCTACGCTTAATTAGAACCGCCCTCAATGTATCTTGTCTAGCTTTTCTTAAAAAACGAGAATATTCTTTAGCAGTTTTATCCTTAAAGAATCCAGCCAATGCAGATGCTAAAGAATCTACTTTTGCGTTAAAAATCTCATCTTTCGCAATTCCGCCAGCAAACATATCCATGCGCAATTCATACTCCGGAACTGAAGTAGCTAACAAGCTTCCATCGTTAGAATAGATATTACCACGAACCGCTTCAATATCAAATTCTCTAACAGAAAGACTATCCGCCATAGCCTTCCATTTTTTTCCTTGAACAAACTGCACATCGCCCAGCCTTAACAAAACAGCAAAGGCGAAAAGCACAATTAGCCCAAATGCTAAGTATACCCTTAATAATATGTTCGCTCTAATGTTCATCTTTTACTGATTACAATTTTTTTTGGTGGCTCTATTAATTCTTTTAAACCTAATGTGTCTACTTTCGCTGCAACCTCTGTTAATTTACTTTTAAACATCAAGTCTGCTTTTAGCGATTTATACTCCCAATTCAACTCTTTAACTTCTTTACCTAGCTTATCTATGCTTCTTATGTTTTTCATAGCCATATGGCTATTTGCGATATAAATCATAACCAGCACACATATAAAGACTAAAAACGGAAGCATATCGGTTGCAGACTCTTTAGAAACCACCCCCTCTACAAATAGCTTTCTAAAAAAAGCAGTTGTACTCCCTTCTTTTACAGACTCTTTCGGATCTTCAAGTTCTTCATTAGCCTGAATATCTTCCTCTTCGTGTTCTTCTATTCTTTTTCTGAATTGGTTATTCATATCCTCTCCCCAATTCTTAATTTTGCACTTCTAGCACGGCTATTTTTAGCCAGCTCTTCTTCATCAGCAATTACAGCTTTGCGAGTAATAGATTTAAATGGCTTTTGTTCATTGCCAAAAAAATCTTTTTCAACTTCACCCCTAAACTTTCCCTTAGCAATGAAACTTTTAACAGGTCTATCTTCTAATGAATGATAAGACATTACCACTAAGCGGCCACCTGGATTTAAAACTTCGGCACTTTGCACTAAAAAACTTTCGAGCACTTCTATTTCTGCATTAACCTCAATTCTTAGCGCTTGAAATACCTGAGCCATATATTTATTCTCTTTTCCTTTAGGAATATGAGCTGCAATCGCTTTTTTAAAATCTGTTAATGTAGCAATTGACTGCTCCATACGAGCAGTAGAAATAGCCCTGGCTAAAGATTTTGCATTTTTAACCTCCCCATAAATTCCAAAAATTTTATGAAGCTTATCTTCTTGATAAGTATTTAAGACTACAGCAGCCGTTAACGAACGCTGCTTATCCATACGCATATCCAAATCAGCCTCAAAGCGGGTAGAAAACCCTCTACTTGGCTCATTAAATTGATGAGAAGACACACCTAAGTCTGCCAAAATACCATCTACATGCTTGTAACCCAGTAAACGGAGGTTGTTTTTTAAGAACCCGAAATTTTGATCAACAAACAGAAAACGAGGATCATCTATTTTATTTCTTTGCGCATCTGGATCCTGATCAAAAGCAATCAAGACACCATCTTTGCCCAAGTTTTTTAATATTTCTTTAGAGTGACCACCGCCACCAAAAGTAACATCTACATATACACCAGAAGGCTTGATATCCAAACCTTCAATACATTCTTTTAGCAAAACCGGAACGTGGTAATTACTCTCCATCTTCTATCCTCCTATTTTTACCACCCATTACTTTTTCTGCCAGCTTAGCAAAATCTTCAGAAGGTTCATCAAACAAACTATCGTAAGCTTTTTTATCCCAAACCTCAACCTTATCTAATTGACAAGCCAATATTACCTCAGAACCTATTTTTGCAAAATCAGTTAATGATTTTGGCAATAAAACTCTACCAGCCGCATCTAGTGAAAGTTCGGTTGCCCCACGCTGAAACTTACGAACGAAGTCTCTATTCTCTGGAACATACATATTAAGCTTCATCATTTCAGCAATAATATCTTCCCAAACTTTTTTAGGGTAAATAATTAAATTTTGCTCAAAACCACGACTAACAACCAACCCATCCCTCTCAACATCAGGTAATTGCTTCTTCAACGAAGAAGGAACACTTAAGCGTCCTTTCGCATCTAGCTTGCAATCAAATTCTCCAATCAGTTGAGTCATTACGGTCTATACACTTTTTATGTAGTGTAAAAATAAAACACTTCTACCACTTTTTACCACTTTTTACCACAAAAAAGTTTTCAACATCTTTATTTATGAATTTTTGTCCCACTTTTGGTTATTTTTTGAACGAAATTTTGGGACAATAAAAAAGGCGGTATATCGAAAATAATTCGATACACCGCCTTAAACAGCTTTAAATGAATGCTTTTAGTTAGCTCATAATCGCTTTTACACCTGGCAATTCTTTTCCTTCCATATACTCTAGTAAAGCACCACCACCTGTAGAAACGTAGCTCACTTCGTCTTCTAAACCAAATTTAGCGATGGCCGCAGCAGAATCTCCACCACCAATTAAAGAAAAAGCACCATTTTTTGTCGCTTCAACCACAGCTTCTGCTACAGCTTTTGTACCTTGTTCAAAGTTGGCCATTTCAAAAACTCCCATTGGGCCATTCCATAATAAGGTTTTTGAATTCTTAATTGTTTCATTAAACAAAGTGATCGTTTTTGAGCCAATATCTAAGCCCATCCAATCTTCAGGGATCTTTCCTGTATCTACTTGGTCTTTAGATGCTTCGTTATCAAATTTATCAGCAATCACTGTATCAACAGGAAGAATTAAGTTTACACCTTTCGCTTTTGCTTTATCAAGCAATTCTAAGCATAAAGCCATTCTATCTTCTTCTAAAAGTGATGTGCCAATTTCTCCACCTTGTGCTTTTGCAAAAGTGTAAGCCATGCCGCCACCAATAATCAAATTATCTACTTTGTCTAATAAACTTTCAATCAACAAAATTTTATCTGAAACCTTCGCCCCGCCCATAATAGCAGTAAAAGGCTTTGTTGCACCATGGTTAACTTTTTCTGCATTTTTTAATTCTTCAGCCATTAAATAGCCGAAATATTTTGCATTTGGAAAGAATTGAGCCACAATAGTTGTAGAAGCATGTGCACGATGAGCGGTACCAAATGCGTCGTTTACATATATATTACCTAGTTTCGATAGTTTTTCTGCAAATGCAACATCGCCTTTTTCCTCTTCAGGATGAAAACGCAAATTTTCTAGCAAAAGAACTTCTCCTGGAAAAAGGTTATTCGCTTTATTTTCAGCATCAGCCCCAATGCAATCATCAGCAAATTTCACTTCCTGATCAAGCATTCTTGATAAATCACCTAAAATATGTTTTAAAGAATATTTTTCTTCAGGACCACCTTTTGGTCTTCCTAAATGCGACATTAGCACTACAGACCCACCATCATTTAAAATTTTATTTATGGTTGGCAAAGCCGCTCTCATTCTTTTATCATCAGTAATATTATAGTCTTTATCTAAAGGAACGTTAAAATCTACCCTTACTAGCGCTTTTTTATCTTTGAAATTACATTGGTCTATTGTGTTCATATCTTAATTTAGTTTTAAAATCATTTCATAATGGGGTCCCACTCCTGCTATTTCAAATTCTTCAGAGACCAATTCAAAATTTAGTTTTTGATAGAATTTTATAGCCGGTGTTCTTGCGTTACACCATATATATCTTGCATTTGTTTTTCTTATATATTCAATAGCAAATTCAATAAGTTGTTTACCAAAACCTTTTTCAAGAAAAGGAGTATCAGTAGCCATGCCACGGAGCTGGTAGCCTAGTTCTTTGTTCTCCTTATAGTTATTAGGAAAAAAAGAAGCGATAGTTGCAATTTCATTACCTACATAAAAAGCCAGATGAAAAGCTCCTTCTACTTGATCTGTCGGGAAAATACATTCCTCTGGAGCCAAGCCATTCCTTAAAATTTTACTTCTAAGCCCTAATGTGAACTCAAATGGGACAAATTTAACCATTCGCAATCGCTATTTTTTCTACTAAATCTACTAATCTATTGGAGTAACCAGATTCGTTATCATACCATCCAACCACTTTTACCAAATCGCCAACTATAGAAGTTAATTGAGAATCAAATATACAAGAATGTGGGTTATCAATTATATCTACAGAAACAATTGGGTCTGCAGTATATTCAATAATTGATTTAAGCTTACCATCTGCAGCATTTTTAAACGCTAAATTGATATCTTCTATTGTTGTTTTTTGTTTAAGAATGCAAGTAAAATCAGTTAAGGAACCATTTAAAACTGGCACCCGAATTCCTGCCCCGCCTAGTCTTCCATCTAAATGCGGAAAAATATGTGTAATTGCCTTTGCAGCACCTGTACTTGTTGGAATAATGGATGAGGATGCAGCTCTCGCTCTTCTTAAGTCTTTATGCGGTGAATCATGTAAATTTTGATCACCTGTCATTGAGTGAATTGTAGTAATATACCCTTCTTCAACACCCCAATTATCGTCTAAAATTTTCACCATTGGAGCAACATTGTTGGTAGTACAAGATGCATTGGATAAAATTGTTGATTGCAAATTAATGCTTTCGTCATTTACACCTATAACAACCATTGGGATATCCTTATCGGTTGCTGGAGCAGAAATAAGCACTTGTTTTGCTCCTGCTTGAATATGTAAATTTGCTTGCTCTCTATTTGTAAATTTACCAGTTGATTCGATAACCAAATCAATTTGAAGTGCAGCCCATGGTAGTAGTTCAGGATTTTTTTGGGCTAATACCTTAATTCTTTTACCGTTAATAAGTAAAGAATCATCATCATAACCTATATCACCCTTATAAACACCATGCACAGAATCATACTTAAATAAATGAGCTAATGTTGCGGGTGCAGTAAGGTCGTTAATGGCTATAACATTTAGTTGGCGCTCTAGTGCTGTACGAAGAAAAGTACGCCCAATTCTACCAAAACCATTTATTGCAATATTCATGGAGCAAAACTAGCTATATTCTTTTAAGAGAAAGCTATTTTTTTGTCGTTTTTAACTTAACAGGCTATTAAGAAATAAGTTAATTGCTTGATGGGTTAAAAGTATCTTTAAAGATAACATCTGTAAGCTTGTAATTGCGGTCTATTTTCTTGCCTATAGCATAGGTAATCCATGTATTCATTATCACACATATACTAAGTATAATTGAGATTAAAGTGAAATTACCTAAGGTTTGTAGCACTAACGCCAGAGATATCATTAAAACATTAAAAAAGGAAAGAGAAAAAACAATTTGGTTGGCAGTAAAACCTAAACGTTGTAATCGATGATGAACATGATTTCTATCTCCCTTAAATGGGGATCTGCGTTGAATAATACGAATAAAAAATATCCTCAACGAATCGAATATCGGCACTATTAAAACTGCTACTGAGATTGCTGGAGCAGAATAAAAATTTGGGTCTGGCTTTGATCCAATTTTATTTAATTCAATAAATTTAATTGCTAAAATTACCGCAACAAGACCAATAATTAGCGCTCCAGTATCTCCCATGAAAATTTTAGCCGGATAATAATTAAAGATCAAAAATCCAATTACAGAACCAAACATAGCGAAAGCGATAAATGCATAGGCATAAGCATCTGCTATTGCAAAAAAAACTCCAAAACATAAAGTTGCCAAAGCCCCTAATGTGCCTGCCAATCCATCTACACCATCTATTAAATTAAAGGCATTATTTACAAAAATTATAACTACAATAGAGAATAAGCTACCCCACAACATATTAACTTCCCAAAGATAAAATACGCCATAAAAACTTGTTAACCTAAAGTTTCCAGCTACAACCAATATTGCAGCAACAACTAATTGCATTAAAAACTTAGTGCTCGCGTTTATGCCATATAAATCATCTTTTAAACCTAATGCAAATAATATAATACAAGATGTGATTAAAAAATTTGCTTGTTTATAATCTACCATTGCTGCAAAGAGCAATGTTGTTATCGTAAAACTGCAAAATATAGCAACTCCGCCCAACCTAGAAATATGCAATCGATGTAATTTTCGATACCCATCAGATCGATCAAATAAACGGTATTTTATAGCGGTAAAAATAATAGATGGTATACCAGCTATTGCCACTAGAAAGGATAAGCCAACTATTGAAATATAATATACTAAATGACTCTGAAAAAAATCCACGATAAAAAAGTTGAGCGTATAACCAAAAGTACCTATTAAAATTTATAGAAAGTTAATTTAATTAATTTCTATGCAAAAACTGTGAAACCTTACTTATTTTTTTTAAAACAATAGTTAACAGAGCAAAAGGGAGTTTGTTTTTTTTTGCAGCTTTAAAGTCATACTTCATAGCAAGATAACGTTGATTTAAGGAAGAATTGCTCATTCCCCCCACCCTCATATTTACTATCAATTCATTAATAAATAATGCCCTAACATTATATTTATAAAGAAATCTAATCATTAATTCATAATCTGCAGCAGTGCCAAAATCTAAAGAATAGTTGCCGTGCTTCTTAAAAAGCTCTCTCTTTAAATATAAAGTTGGGTGTGCTGGCATCCAACCAAGTTCAATAGCCCTTTTGGTGTATTGCCTAGAAATCCATTTTCTAATAATTTGATTGGGGTTACTGGCATTTACATAATTAAGATTTCCATAGACACCTTCTGCACCATTAACTTTAAAGAAAGTTACAATATTGGTAATGACTGTATTAGAGGCTAGCATATCATCTGCATTTAATATACCAATAATATCTCCGGTAGCCAATGCAATTCCTTTATTAAGTCCATCATACATTCCTTTATCTTTTTCAGAAATATACCTGTGTATTTTTGCTTGATAATCTTCAATTATTGAACAAGTTTTATCTGTTGATGCCCCATCCACAATGATATATTCAATATCTTCATAGTTCTGGTCTAATACAGATTCGATACAATCTTTAATGTACTTTTCTCCGTTATAAACGACAGTGATGATGGTTACTTTCATTGGTTTTTGCTAGAAATTTTGCTGCTCTCAAAATGCAACCGTAATAAAGATAAAATATGCAGAGATCTACTCATGGGCTGTATGTGGCTAACCATTTTGCTTACAAGATAAAAATTATATTAAGCTACTTAATTATATGTCTAAACAATTTATGGCTATCATTACAATAATAGGAACTTCCCTTATACCAGGGACCTCCTTTTGATGAAATAGATGGCATAAGCACCAATAAAACAAAATAAAGCTGGTAAATAGTCATCAATCGGACAAGGTGTATAAGAACCTGGAGTAAGCGTAAACGTACCTAAATTACCTTGTACATAATTACCACCTCCAAAATTCACAAAACAGGGTTGATTGGAGTCAACAAAAGAAGCGGAAGCATTTACCTCTCCACAAGCTAAATTAGAGCTGTAGTTTATAGGATATTTAGGAGAGGATGTGTTATAATAGTGAAAAGGGCCCCACCAAGGATTACCTGGCGCCATATCCGTTTTCTGCCAATGCGCATAAATAGTTGCAGGGCTGTTATTTATCTTACAACCATAATTAGAGCCAGGATTACTAGCTAATAAGCGAGTAAGCATGCAAAAGTTAAATAGAAATAATAGGATTATAAATCTCAAAGCAAATTATAAGGTCAAACAAATAATTAAACAATAGCAATGCCACAATTGATGCATTGCTATAATTAAAAAATCTTAAACTAAAATTAATATGACATAAAAAACTGCATCTAATACCTATTGACGACTTCTATGTTAATACTCTGCAAATAAATTAACGTAATTAGCTTAATTTTTTATTTTGAAATTTAACAAAATTGATTACCTAATTATTAAATTATTACGCGTTCCAACAGATATATTCCTTCACTAGAAGTCTTTTGTTAGCTGTAATGTTTTGTTTTCAATAATGAGCTAAATAAACTACATAAATTAATGCACTAACAATAAGTGTTGCGTTATGGGGAATTTCATACACACAATTCCTCATGCCTACACACAACTAGGATTGTCAATCAGAAAAAATGGGACATAATCATCAATTGGACATGGATAAATCATATTAGTAGTAGCCAGCTTATAATTTGAACTCGTTGTGTTTTTAATTTTACAGGTACCGCCAGTGAATATCCTAACAGAATATGTACTGCAACTTACAACTCCACTTGTTGCAAAAAAATCTCCATCATACTTAGCAGAGCCTAAGTGGATATAGTAAAATTTATTAGTTGCTGTACTAAAGCAACCTTGTACAGCATATGAATTAGCTGAATAAATACAGAGGATAGTAATTGCGACAAAAATTCGTATTATTTTACTTGTCACGAAACTGAGAGAGATCATTTGAAATATTTAAGTTAAAACATATTTATAACTATATTAAATTACAATACCTATCAAATTTATGTCCAACTGTCAAAACAAATTTGGTATGCGAGTGTCTATGAAAAATATAATAAGTTTTCTGTATTCTTCAATAAAATAAGCTGGTATAATCCACATAATTTATAAAAATTATAAGTTGTCCTAGCTAAATATTTATTTGGAAAGAAAATTGCTATAGTAAGAAGAAAAATAGTTAACTTATACAACATACAACAAAGAGTTAAATACATACATTCCTTTATCATTTTTTTTAGCATCTTTAATGTTCAAACCAATTCTTACTTTTCTAAATTCATTTCCAAATTAAAATGATTAAAAAACTTTTAAGCATCAATAATTTATTTTTCCTAGTAATTATCATTTTTATGCTTTGCTCTTGTTCAGCACGCAAAGAACAAGCTTTATTTAATGCCCCTACCGACATTGTAACCGATACAATAAAACAAGTTTATGTGGTAAATGATCAAGGAATGGGAGATATCTATTATAAAATAAAAGTAAATGATCTGTTAGCGATTAGAAATTTACAAGACAAAGAATTTGGAGTTAAGGGTGGGATAAGTGTAGCTCCAGTTGCCGTTTCGGGACCTAATGTGACTTCATATCAGGTTGATAAAGATGGTAATGTGGATTTACCTGCAATTGGCAAAGTTTACGTTCAAGGACTAACACGTAAACAGGCTTCATTGAAACTTCAAGAAATTTACGGTAATAAACTTTTAAAAGACCCAATAATTGAGGTTTCTGTTGTTAATGTTAAGGTTACCTTATTTGGTGAATTTAATAAACAAGGAAATTTTTTATTGGAAAGGGATAACACAACTTTAATAGATATTTTAGGTGAGGCAGGTGGTTTAACTAAAAATGCAGATCGAAAAACTTTAAAAATCATTAGAGGTGAAAAAGACAAACAAGAGATTATCTATGTTAATTTAAATGATATTAATAGTTTAGCGAGTAGATACTCAAAGTTAGTTTTACAAAACAACGACATTATCATTATCAATCAAACTAAAAGTAATGCGTTAAGCGAAAAATTACAGAGTGTTAATAGCGTTATTCAACCAGTTCTTGTGTTACTCAACGTAGCTTTATTAATATTTACATTTACTAAATAATGAATACTCAAGAAAGTATATCAAGTCCAAAATCTATAAGACAAGACATAGATTTTTATAAAATATTCAAAGTATTTTTAAGTCGTTGGTATTGGATTGCAGGCTGTATCCTTATTTCATTGGTTATTGCAAAAATCAATTTAATGTATACTGTACCTTCCTACCAGACTTATGGAGAATTAAAGTTGCAAGAAAGTAATCCTACAGTTAATTCTGTAGCCGCAACTTCTCAAGTATACAACTATACTGATAAAATACAAGCTGAAGGATTTGTAATAAGAAGTAATGCTGTTATTTTGAAAGCTATTGAAAATTTAGACTATAAAGTATCTTATTATCTTCAAGGCACTATTAGAAAGACAGAACTATATCCGAGTAAACCCTTTGAGATTGAAATTAAACAACAGGATTCGGTTGATTTTGCGAGAAATGAATATTTTGTTGAACCTGTAAACTCAACAAAATTCTTATTGTCAGCAAGTGAAAAAGGAGCTAAAACAGAATATAGCTATAACCAAAACATTAACTTGGGGAATATGGTCTTTAGTATAAAAAGTCAAATCCCAAGTTTAGGAGATTATAGCTTTAAATTTAACTCTAAAGAGGATTTTATAGGAAGAGCAAATGTAAATGCAGACGAGGCTGCAAAATACACTAATGTGATGTCTCTGAGTCTTGTAGATAAAAATGCAACTTTTGCTACTGATATGCTTAATGCGATAATGAAAGAATATATTGCAAATGATGTAATAGAAAAAAGGCGTTCTGCAAGACAAACAATAGCGTTCATAGATCAACAATTGGGATTCTCAAACAAAAAGGCTGATACTGCTGGGTCAAATTTCGCTAGTTATAAAGTTAAAAATAAAATTATCGATCTTAATGCCACGAGTCAAAATAATGCTGGGAAATTAATTGATCTAGAAAAACAAAAATCTACTTTAGATTTAGAACTAATCAGTATTAATCAATTAGAAGACCAGCTAAGAAACAATCATGATAAAACCTCTATTAATCTAAATTTGGAAGGCAATCTAAGTTCTTCACTTGGTGGATTAATATCGCAGTTGAACTCTTTAATTACAATTCGCGAAGGTAAACTAAAAGAACTTAGGCCAAATTCACAGCCTATTAAAGAATTAGATGACCAGATTTTATCTTTAAAAAATTCTATTCGGATGAATGTTAATTCTTCTAAAGTTCGAAATCTTAACACAATTAAATACATTAATAGTCAAATTTCTCAAATTAACCAAACTATCAATGCCTTACCCCCTAAGGAAAAGGATTTTTTAAGATATCAAAGTAATTTTGATGTGAGTAATAAGGTACTTACTTATTTGTCAGAGAGAAAATTAGAGTCTGAATTGAATGCTGCTGCAATTGTTCCAGGTGCTGCGATTGTAAATCTAGCATCATATGCAACTCCAATTTCATCAAATCCGAATAAAGTTTATTCTTTTTCTGTAATGATGGGTTTAGCTGCAGGAGTGGGATTAATTTTATTAGTTCGTTTCCTTAATCCTTATATTTACGATAAGGAAACTGTAGAATCTTTAACAAGTACACCAATTATTGGAGTAATAAGGAAATTCCCAGACTATATTGATAAAGATAGTAGACAAGCATTATCCATAGCAAAGCCAAAATCAGTTTTTGCGGAATCCGTTCGATCTGTTAGAACTAATTTGAGTTTTTTGGCAGCTAACAAAAAAAGCAAAACCATTTGTATTACTTCTGAGGTTTCTGGTGAAGGAAAATCATTTGTAACCGTTAATCTTGCTGGAACATTAGCGCTAATTGATAAAAAAATTATTTTAATCGCTGCAGATTTGCGTAGATCAAAACTTCATAAAGTTTTTGGTAGTGATAATAAAAAAGGGCTCAGTACATTTTTAACCGGCAAACATAGATTAGAAGAGGTAATGATGCACGATGATGTACATAATATAGATTTTATTCCTTCTGGTCCAGTTCCACCTAATCCTTCAGAATTATTACATACAGATAATATGAAGGAACTTTTAAAATTGCTAGCCCCAAAATATGATTATGTTCTAGTAGACACAGCACCTGTTGGTCTTGTTTCTGATGCCATTCCATTAATTAGACAGTCTGATGTAAATTTATTTGTAATTCGTTCAGGAAAATCTCAATATAGAGCGGCAGCTATCCCTGAAAGGTTATCTAAAGAATATGGATTGAGCAATCTAGCTATTGTTTTAAATGCATTTGGTGATGATGCGCTACATTCTAATTACTACACTACCGATTACTCTAGAGGTGGTGGCAATAGTACTTATTATTATTCGGATTATTCTGGCTATGCAGGATCTGGCTACTATGACAATGACCCTAAAAAATGGTGGGAGTTTTGGAAGAAGAAATAATTTTGGTTTGACTTTTAGCAGAAACTAATTATAAAAATTAGTCCGTAATCAGTAATCTTCATCCTAGAAATATTAAATATCCTCATTCGCTTAAGCTGCATTTGAGATGATGCGATAAATATATGATCGAAAATACTTACAAGTGGTACCCTATATACACACGTTCTAGAGCTGAGAAAAAAACACAAGAAGAGTTAAATCGGAAAAATATTGAAACCTATTTGCCTTTAAAGAAAATTATTAAACAATGGAGCGACCGTAAAAAGATTATTGAAGAGCCACTATTCAAATCTTATCTATTTATTTATATATCCTCAAAAGAGTATACTGAAGTTTTAACAACTTATGGAATTTCTCGTTTTATCTATTTTTCTGGAAAAATTGCATCAATACCAGATAAACAGCTAGAAGATCTTAGGTTATTATTAGCTAATGATACTGACCTTGAACTAATTGAATATGAAATTTCTTTAGGAGAAAAAGTTTTAATTAAAGCAGGGCCTTTTAAGGGAATTATTGCGGAATTAGTATCTTTAAAGAACAAAAAAAGTTTAGTTTTACGATTAGAGTCGCTTGGCTATTCTATCTTAATTAATACTTCTATGGCATTCATAGAGCCAATAAAGTAATAAGCTTATTATTAACATGTTACAAACAAAACAATGTAACTGAGAGGGCGAAGCTATGTATAATCTTATTAGTTTAAATACATTAAAATTGTTAATTTGACCTGAAAAAGTATACCTATTAAAGTACTAAATATTTTATAGCAATTAATAAAGACTGCTACAGTTTACCCTTTCCAATAAAGCAATATTGATTATCACATATGTGTAGAATAGCAGGCGTCATTACTAAAAATTTATCATCGAATGAATTAAACCATCAGGTTACACAAATGTGCAATAGTATGATTCATGGTGGGCCAGATGATTTTGGTGTTGCATTAGATGAAGAAAGTAAGGTTTGTTTAGGTAATAGAAGACTTTCGATATTAGATCTAAGCCCAGCCGGCCATCAGCCTATGTTAAGTGATGACGAAAAAATAATCATTACCTATAATGGAGAAATTTATAATTTCAAAATATTAAGATCTGAACTTATCGCCAATGGTTATCAATTTAAAACTAAGACAGATACTGAGGTTATTATCAAAGCTTATCAATTTTGGGGAGAAGCTGCATTTGAAAAATTAAACGGTATTTTTGCTTTTTGTTTACATGACAAACAAAAAAACTGTATATATCTTACTAGGGACCAAAGTGGAGTTAAACCTATTTATTATAAAGGAAACACACAGCATTTTATTTTCGCATCTGAAATTAAAGCATTTGAACATTCAGGGATTCCGCAGTTTAAAAATGAAAATTGGAAAATTTATTATTTAGCTTTCGGGCATATTCCAGAACCCTTTACAACACTAAAAGATGTATTCAGTTTACCAAAGGGTAGTTTCCTTAAATATGAATTAAATGATGGCTCATTTAAAATTCATTCTTACTTCCAATTCAATACCGCTATTAAAATTATCGAAGAAAAGGAAGCAATTACTAGAATTAGGGAAGAATTAACTAAAGCCATTAAATTCCAATTGGTATCTGATGCTAATATTGGCGTATTATTTAGTGGCGGGCTTGATTCGAGTATCATCACTTTATTAGCAGATACCTATTCGAAAGGAAATTTGACATCTATCTCAGCAAATTTTGATGAAATTGATTATTCAGAAAGTTCCCAGCGTAAAGTAGTTTATAATCGTGTTGAAGCAAGTTATCAAGAGCATACCATCACATATCGTGACTTTGTTTATAATTTTGATAGGATTTTGAACGATATGGATCAACCCACCAATGATGGTATCAACTCGTGGTTTGTTTGTAAATGCGCAAAAGACAGTGGTATTAAATCTGTCTTATCAGGTTTAGGAGCTGACGAATTATTTGGTGGCTATCCATCTTTTGATCGGATAAGAAAAATTCAGAACATGGGAAAAATTAGTAAGGAACTGATTAAAGCAGCTCGTTTTCTTAAAAACACCAAATTAAGAAGGCTTTACTATCTAAGTTTCCAATCTCCAGTAGGAGAATACCTTTGTTTGAGAGGAGTATATACCCCAGATATTATTGCGAGATTATTAGACATAGATTTAAAAACTGTTATTGATTGCCTACAAAATATTCCATTGGATGACAGTATTCGTTATTTAAATGATGAAGAACGTGCAAGTTGGTTTGAGATTAATATGTATATGCAAAATCAATTGTTAAAAGATACAGATTTTATGAGCATGAGCCATGGTGTTGAGGTTCGAGTTCCTTTCCTAGATGTAAATTTTATCAATCTAGTCACTTCTATTCACCCAGCTATTAAATTCGGAGAGCATCAGAAAAAACGTTTACTGATAGAGGCTTACAAAAAGGAATTACCAATAGAAACTTGGAATAGATCTAAAATGGGTTTTACATTTCCTTTTCAAGAATGGATGAAAAAAAACAAGGATATATCGTCTCCAGATTTGTACCAGAATAAAAAAGCTAAAAACTTAATGCAAGCATTTAACCAGAATAACCTTCATTGGTCATCTGCCTTTGCTCTTTACAAGATATATCATGGCAGCTAAAAAAGTTTTGTTTCTAACCTTAAAAGTATTCAGTTTTACTGGAGGTATTGAAAAGGTTTGTAGAACAATATGTAGATCGTTATATGATCTGTCACAAGAAGGCATAGTTGAAGCCAACGTAAATTGCATGTACGACGAAAATTTCGATAGAGATTCTAGGTATTTAAAGAAACATCAATTTCATGGTTTTAATGAAAAAAGGAAACGTTTTGTTATTAAATCTTTATTTAAAGGAATTCGATCTGACGTAGTTTTATTAAGCCATGTTCATTTGTTGTCTATTGGTTATCTGATTAAAAGGTTTAGTCCAAATACAAAAGTATACCTAATAGCTCATGGAATTGAGATTTGGAGGAAATTACCAGACGCTAAATTAAAAGCATTAAAGAGATTAGATAAGATTATAGCAGTTAGTCATTTTACAGCAGAAAAAATTAAAGAAATACATGGTATTGATCCCGAAAAAATTGAAATTTTAAATAATTCCCTCGATCCATTCTATTACTTCCCATCTAATTTTAACAAACCTAAATCCTTGTTAACTAGATATGGTTTAAATGAAGATCACCAGGTATTATTATCATTATGTAGATTATCATCATCAGAAAAATATAAAGGCTATGATAATACCATGGCCATCATTCCTAATTTGATCAAAAAGAACCCAAATCTAATCTATTTAATAGCTGGCAAGCCAGATGAAGAGGAAAGGCATAGAATTGAGAATTTAATTACTAAGCTCCAAATAAAGAAATACGTTAAATTAATTGGTTTTGTTGATGAGGCCGAAATAAGCGACCATTTTTTGCTATCTGATATTTTTGTGTTACCGAGTAAAAAAGAGGGATTCGGAATTGTATTTATTGAAGCTTTAGCTAGTGGATTAAATGTTGTTGCAGGAGACAAAGATGGAAGTGTGGATGCATTGCAAAATGGAGCCCTGGGAAAATTGGTTAACCCAGATGACATGAACGAAATAGAAATAACACTAGGAAAATTATTAGCATCCCCCCTTAATAATGAGCAAAAAATTGAACTGCAAAACAAAGTATTTAATGCGTTTAACTATGAAAAATATTGTAAAAGTATTAAGGAATTGATATTTAATGGAACAACTATCATATCATAAACACCAATAAGATTACCTTATCGTCCATACCATAAAGAGGAAGGAAAATAAACAACTAATCAAATCTATGAACAATGTAACTCCAAATTGGATAATCGAACCCAAATCTTCGCTAATTGACTTAAAACTCAAAGAGGTTTGGGAGTATAGAGATTTATTAGGATTATTAGTGAGAAGAGATTTTGTATCTTTCTATAAGCAGACAATATTGGGTCCTCTATGGTTTTTTATACAACCATTATTTACTACCATTATTTTCACTTTTATTTTTGGCAATCTTGCAGGCATTTCTACAGATGGATTGCCAAAACCACTCTTTTATATGGCAGGAATTACTGCCTGGAATTATTTTGCAGATTGCTTAACCAAAACCTCTACCGTTTTTAAAGACAATGCCAATATTTTTGGAAAAGTCTACTTTCCCCGCTTAATTATGCCTTTAAGCATTGTAGTAAGCAACTTAGTTAGATTTGGTGTTCAAATGATATTGTTCATTGCATTTATGTGCTACTATTATTTTACAGGTACACATTTTCAAATCTCATGGGCTATTTTACTATTTCCCTATATTCTTATTCTAATGGCATTATTGGGGTTAGGTACTGGAATGATCATTTCCGCTATGACAACCAAATATCGTGATTTGGCATTTCTTGTTGGCTTTGGTGTACAACTGTTAATGTATGCTACAACAGTAATTTATCCATTATCTGAAGTTGAAAAAAAATATCCATCCTACAGTTGGGCAATTGAGTATAATCCTATGACCTCTATTATTGAGACGTTTAGGTATGGCTTTTTAGGAGAAGGAAGTTTTAACTGGGAAAGCTTGGGCTACGCTTCTGGGGTTACTTTTATTCTATTATTAATTGGAATTGTAGTTTTTAATAAGGTAGAGAAAAATTTTGTAGATACAGTTTAACAACTATAATTTCCATCCAAAGAGCAGAATTATCTAATAATGTCAGCAGCAATCAAAGTAGAAAATTTATCTAAAGCTTATCAGCTTGGTCAAATCGGCACCGGAACAATCAGCCGAGATATAGAACGTTGGTATGCAAAACTTCGTGGCAAGGAAGATCCATTTTTAAGAATTGGAGAAATCAACGATCAAAACACTAAAAGTGAAAGTGATATCGTATGGAGCTTAAGAGATATCAATTTTGAAATTGAACAAGGTGATGCAGTTGGTATAATTGGAAGAAATGGAGCGGGTAAAAGTACTTTGCTTAAAATTTTAAGTCGGATTACCTCTCCTACTACAGGAAAAATTTCAGGAAAAGGAAGAATAGCAAGTTTATTAGAAGTTGGAACAGGTTTTCATCCAGAACTTAGTGGCAGAGAAAATATTTTTTTAAATGGTGCCATATTAGGCATGCGTAAAAAAGAAATTGTACGCAAACTAGATGAAATTGTTGATTTTGCCGGAATTGAACGTTACCTAGATACTCCGGTTAAAAGGTACAGCTCTGGTATGTACGTTAGATTAGCCTTTGCTGTTGCAGCACACTTAGAAAGCGAAATTTTAATTGTAGATGAAGTTTTAGCGGTTGGTGATGCTGAATTTCAAAAAAAGTGCTTAGGTAAAATGGATGAAGTGAGTAAAGGCCAAGGGAGAACGGTATTATTTGTGAGTCATAATATGGATGCCGTAATGAATCTATGTAAAAATGGAATTGTCCTAAATAGTGGCAAGTCAGAATTTGTAGGCAATATTCATGATTGTATAGAATACTACCAGAATAGTGGCCTAAACTCTATTGATAATTGGGTAACAAAGAAAAATTTGCATCGACCACACTTCACTAGCATAAAATACCAAATTTCTGGCACACAACCAGACCTGGTATTAACGATTAGCTTTAAAACCAGCTCTGCATCAAAAAATCCAGCTGCATTTGTAGTCTTTGGTATAAAAAGTAGCTTAGGTGGAACAATTATGGAAGCAGTCCCTTCTTTACAACCATTTATACAGTTTAATGGAGGTGAAACTTCGTATAGTTGCGAAATTAAATTAACTGGTTTTATCCCAGGAACTTATTTCATATACGCTTGGTTAGGGGCTAGCGAAGCAGAGAATTACGATTGGCAAGACAATATATTAAGCTTTGAAGTAACGCTGCCGCCAATGGCAGAAAGAACCTTTCCATACAGCGCTAGGACAGGATTTTTAGTAGCTCAATCTAAACTAATTTAATGGCTAAAATATGGTTGAACAAATAATACATCAACAAATTGTACTTGCAATTATAATTCGAGCTAATTATAAAAAAGAAGGCATATCATTCTTCACACCTGGAGATTTCTCTCAGCAATTGGGCTATATGAATAGACCTAAAGGATACGTAATTGAGCCTCATGTACATAACTTAGTTGAACGAAAAGTTACGTTAACACAAGAGGTTTTATACATCAAATCTGGCAAAGTGAGGGTGGATTTTTATGATGATGATAGAAATTATTTAGAAAGCAAAATAGTAGAGAAAGGTGATGTAATTCTATTAGCAGCTGGTGGACATGGTTTTGAAATGTTGGAAAATGCTGAAATGATAGAAATTAAGCAAGGACCCTACTGTGGCGATGAAGATAAAGTAAGATTTGAACATCGTCAAGAAAATATAAATTACAAATAGTTATTTCAAAAGAATGAATGAAAATTTTAAATTGTATAGTCAATACTATGATTTGCTTTACCAAGACAAAAATTATATTCTAGAAACAAATTATGTAATAGGATTGATAGAAACCTACCGTCCCAAAAGTAAAACAATTTTAGAGTTAGGAGCTGGCACAGGCAAACATGCATTTTTACTAGCAAATAAAGGTTATACAGTATTGGGAATAGAGCGTAGTGAAGATATGATAGCTATAGCTAATCAGAAAAAAAATGCAAATGTTAGTTTTGAGATTGCAGACATAACCAAATTTAATCTTAATCAAACTTTTGATGTTGCAACTTCTTTATTTCACGTAATTAGTTATTTAACGGATAATGAAAGCTTACTTCAAACATTTAAAAATGTTCATCAACATTTAAATAAAGACGGCTTGTTTATTTTTGATGTTTGGCATAGTCCAGCTGTTTATCATCAAATACCAGAAAAACGGACTAAAGTTTTACAGAATGGCACCATTGAGGTTATTCGAAAAGCAGATCCTGTAATCTATTCTGAAAAAAATGTTGTTGAAGTTAATTACGATATAGCAATTACTAACCTTACTAATAAAAGTACAAATACAATAGTAGAAAAACACCCAATGCGCCACTTTAGCAAACCAGAAATTGAGTTACTAGCTTATGCAACAGGGTTTAATCTATTGGGTACTGAAGAATTTTTAACTGGATCCATTCCTTCCACAAACACATGGGGAGTATGTTATATATTGCAGAAAATTTAATTACACACTCATTAATAGCTAGCCAACTTAAATCATAATGCAGCAATCAATTCCTGTAAATACACCATTGCTTAATGGCAATGAACTGAAATATCTAACAGAGTGCATAGAAACCGGGTGGATTTCTAGTGAAGGTCCATTTATTTCAAAATTTGAAGAAGGCTTCAGTACTTATATTGGTTGTGAATATGGCGTTGCAGTGAGTAATGGATCTGCTGCTTTAGATATTGCAATAAAAGCTTTAAACATTGGATCGGGTGATGAGGTGATTATGCCTACTTTTACCATTATTTCTCCAGCTCAATCTGTTGTAAATGCAGGTGCTTTACCAGTTTTGGTAGATAGCGATCCGCTGTCTTGGAACATGGATGTAGCTCAAGTTGAAGCTAAAATTACACCAAAAACAAAAGCAATATTAGTTGTACATATTTATGGTTTACCAGTAGATATGGATCCTATTTTAGCCTTAGCTAAAAAACACAATTTAAAAGTAATTGAAGATGCTGCAGAAATGCATGGTCAAACATATAAAGGCAAGATGTGTGGTAGTTTAGCTGACCTAAGTATTTTTAGCTTTTATCCAAACAAACATATTACTACGGGTGAAGGTGGGATGTTATTAACTAATGATAAAGCGCTAGCTGAAAGATGTAAAAAATTACGAAATCTTTGCTTTGAACCAAATGGACCAAGGTTTGTGCACCATGAATTAGGTTGGAATTATAGAATGACTAATTTGCAAGCAGCCTTAGGTTTAGCTCAATTGGAACAAATTGATGATTTTATTACCATTAAAAGAAAGATGGGCGCTACGTACCAACGTCAACTTTCTTTTTTAAGAGAGAAAGGCTACCAATTGCCTTTAGATAAAACCGACTTTGCAGAAAATATTTATTGGGTATTTGGTTTAGTAGCGCCAAATGAAAAAGAAAAAGAAAGACTAGTTAATCATTTAACTACAAATAATATTGGTACTCGACCATTTTTTTGGTGCATGCACGAGCAGCCTGTATTTAAAACCATGGGGTTATTTAAGGATGAAAAATATCCAGTAGCAGAAAAATTAGCAAGAAATGGGTTTTATTTGCCAAGTGGTTTGGGGTTAACTATAGATCAACAAAAAATAATTATCGAATGCATAAGTTAAAAATTGGGATCCCTATTAGTTTCGATTATAATCCTCTGGCAGGTGGTAGCTACTCTTATACTAAGCAATTGGTTAAAGCTATTGACACTTATGAATTTAAAAACAACGTAGAAATAGTATTTCTCAACTTTGAAAAAAAAGACATAAAAACGCAGAAACCATTAATCACTTTTCATCCGTTTAGCACCTATACTTTTAGAGATTTAATAAGAAAAACTTCCATTCAACTATTAAAGCAATTACCATTTAATCTTTTCAAAGGACTATTAAAGCAACAAGAAGAAAGGCATTCTGATGCTAGAAATAAAAAAATCAAAGCAGTACTAGATGAGAATCAGGTTAAGGTTCTATTTTATCTAAATCCCGATGGCAATACTTACAATTTCCCATTTTTAACCATTTATTGGGATATTGGGCATATATCGACCTTTATGTTTCCAGAATTTTTAGAAGATTTTGAAACTAGGACTGAATATTATAAAAACATATTGCCAAAAGCATTGATTATTATTACAGAAACTGAATTTGGGAAAGAAGAACTTATAAAATATACAAACATTAATCCTGACCGCATAGAGGTAATGCCAATTTTTCCAGGCGAAGTTATCCATGAAAATATACCTCTTGAGGTGCAACAAGAAACATTAAGAAATTCTAATTTAGCATTTAAACAATTTTTTCTATACCCAGCGCAGTTTTGGGCTCATAAAAACCATACTTTATTAATAGATGCTTTTGAAGAAGTGCTTAAAAAACACCCGGAGCTAAAACTTATATTCACTGGTTCAGACAAAGGGAATTTAACGTACATTCAAAACTACATCAAAAATAAAAACCTGGATAATCACATTAAAACACTTGGATTTGTAGATAACTCAGATTTGTTTACCTATTATAAAAATGCGATTGCACTAGTAATGCCAACTTATTTAGGGCCTTCTAATATGCCTCCTTTAGAAGCTGCCTTTTTAAATTGCCCTATACTTATTAGTAATATAAAGGGTCATAGAGAGTTACTTGGCGAATATCCTCGTTATTTTGAACCTTGGGATATGAATGCTTTGGTAGAAGAAATGCTAAATCAAATCGAAGAAAAAAACTCAAGAATATTTCAAAATGGGAATAATTTTAACATTAATGCTGCACTAACTGCATTAGAACACATATTTTCAAAAGCTGCTATAATTAGAAAAAATTGGACTTAAATACTCTACTTCCTAACTTAAAAGAATATAGAAATAGCTTCATTAAAGATGGATTGCATTACCCTCTTCAAAAAGTTATTTATGATAGAGAAGGTCTTTTAAGCAATTTACCAAAATCAACAAGGAAAGGGTGGCCATGGGATATGGAAACAGACCCAAAGATTTACGCTGCTAAAGAAAGTTGGCCTAAAATTACCATTGTTACCCCCACTTATAATCAAGGTCAATTTATTGAAGAAACAATTAGAGCGGTACTTTTACAAAATTATCCAAATCTAGAATACATTGTAATAGATGGAGGCAGTACCGATAACACAATAGAAATACTAGATCGCTATTCTCCTTGGATAAGTTTTTACGAATCTAAAAAGGATAAAGGTCAAGGTCATGCTATAAATAAAGGTTTTAGCCTTGCTTCAGGAGAAATTTACGCTTGGATAAATAGTGATGATTTTTATATGGATCAAGCATTTTACACGTTGGCAAGCGCCTTTGTTAAAAGCAAAGCAGATGTTTTGTATGGCGATTCGTTGGTAATAGACGAGAATAAAAATGAATTGCATTATGAAAAAGCAAATTATGTAACACCTAAATATTTGTTTGTAGGTGGTATAATTATGCAACATTCTTGTTTTTGGAAAGCCGGAGTTCACGAACCAATTTTAGAAGAACTACACTGTGCTGTAGATTCTGAATTATGGTTCAGGTTAATACCTGGTAAAAAACTTAAACATGTTAAATTTCCATTAGCTGTAGTAAGAATACAACCAGATGCTAAAACTCAAAATGATAAATTTATTGAAAAATGGAAAGAGGACAATATATTAATTGCACAATTGCATCAATTCGAAAAGACAATCCCATTCTTCAAGTATATCCAATCTAGGTTTTATCATGTTGAGGTTAGATATGTACAAAGAATTTACAAGTACTTTAATTCTGTAAACGTGCAGCAATACTTAGAGAAAATCAAAAATGATTTAACGTTGATTTATAAATAGATAGAATGTTGTCTATCATTACATGCTCTATCGATCAAACAAAGTTAAGCTTGTTGAAGAAAAGTTTAACAGAAACAACATCTCTTCTTTATGAATTAATTGTTATAGACAATTCAAAAAATAAATACAACATAAGCCAAGCTTATAATTTAGGTGCAGCGCAAAGTAAATATGACTTTTTATGCTTTGTACATGAAGATATCATTTTTAAAAATAAAGACTGGGATAGAAACTTTATCCACCATCTTTCAAACAAAAAAATAAGTCTTATTGGTATTCTTGGAAACATAATTAAAACCAGAACTCCATCAGGAGTATATTCTAATATACAATACACTAATCGTATCAATCAAATTCAAAAGTTAAAGGATGGAACAACAGTTTCTTACTATGACAATCCGAATGAAGAAGATATAAGTGAAGTTGCTGTTTTGGATGGAATGCTATTAGGAACTACTAAATCCCATTGGGAAAAAATTTCTTTTGATGAGAAAATTGATGGGTTCCACGCATACGATATTGATTTTAGTTTAGCTATGGCACAACTTGGTAAAGTTGGAGTTGTTTATGATATTCTTTTGGAACATTGCAGCTTTGGAAGTCAAACAAAGGAATGGGCAAGTAATCAAATAATAGTTACAAATAAATGGAAAAAATTTCTGCCTATACAAAAAGGTGAAGCCGATACACGGACTCTGAAAATAAGGGAGAAAGATGATCTTATACAGTTTACAATTAGACTATTGAACTTAAGGTACAAAAGAAATGTATCCTTTAAATATAGCATCTTAGTTATCCTTAAATATCCATTCCATCGAATTAACCTTTTTATAATTAAACAGCTACTCATTCAAAGCTTTAAATAGCTAATAACATACTAGGCATATCTTTTGAAACTTTTATTTATTCTTCCTGAGTATTATCCTCATTCTGGTGGCGGTATATCTACTTATTACATTCAGTATATTAAAAAAATTGCGCCTTTTTGTGAGCATGTAAAAGTAATATTGGGTAGTGGTTATTTTCAAGGAACTTCAGGTTTTGAAACGGACAATATTAAAAGTGAAGATTTAGATCCAAACTTATTTTCTGAATATTTAAGTCAATTTCAACACTTAAAATTATCTCCCGCTTACCAACGCAATTTAGCTGCCGCCTGGGCGATGTGGGATCAAAGTAATGGCGGTGAAGGTTATGATATTATTGAGTGTACTGACTTTGGTTTAGGTTATATTCCATGGTTAATTAACCATACCAAGCCTGTAATTACGCGATTGCATGGCAGTAGTGGTCAAATAGAATTACATCAACCTGAGCTAAATGATAAACTAAATGGAGATTTAAACAGGCAAACAGAGCTGCTAATGCTCTCACGCTGTGATCAATTGGTTACTCACAGTGAACAAAATTGTGAGTTCTGGAAAAAACTTTTACCAAATAAAGAAGTCACCTATATTTTACCGATTTATGAAGCGCCAACAGAATTTAACCACATAAAAAAAGAGGATTTCGGGATTGTTTGTGCTCGTATTCAACAATGGAAAGGTCCAGAGCAATTATCTAAAGCCATGGAGTTAATTCCTGATTTTAATATTCCTATTCATTGGTACGGAAGAGACATGGATTACTCTCCAAAAATTTCTAAATCAACCTATTTAAAAAATAAATACCCAACCATTTGGGGACAAAAAATTGTGCCTCAAAATGTACTTCCTAATGAAAAAATTAAGTTAAAGCAAGCCGCTGCTAAATTCGCAGTTATTCCATCAACTTGGGACATGTTTAATTTTACGTTTCTAGAATATTTGAGTGTGGGCACACCAATAATATGTTCAGATGGCGCAGGTTCATCTACTCTAATAAACCATGGCGTTAATGGCTTTAAGTACCCGGCTAATGATCCAAAAGAACTAGCAAATTGCTTAGAAACCATTGCAAATTTGGATGATGTAGCCTATGAAAAGCTAATTAACGAAGGTTATAAAACTATGAATACAACCCTCAATTGTGAGTTTTTAATTGAGAAAAATTTAAATTTGTACCAACAAATACTATTAAATTTCAATCCTCCAGTATCGAATATCTATTTAGAGCAAATCTATAAACCCAATAACAGTTTATTACCTGAGGTTTTAGATGTTTTACCTTTAAAATACATATTTAATCACATGATTAATAGATTAAAGAAAAAATTAAATACCAAGTTTTGAATACGATAGCTTTGTGTATACCTGCATATAATGCGGCTTGGTGTTTACCCAGATTGCTCGAATCAGCAGGTAACCAACTAATTCCATTTGATGAAATTTTAGTCTATGACGATTGCAGTATTGACCTTACAGTTGAAACAGCTTTAAGTTATGGGGCAAAAGTGGTTAATGGCGATATAAATAGAGGTTGTTCCTATGGAAAAAACAAACTATTAGAGACAACAAATTGCAAATGGGTGCATTTCCATGATGCAGATGACGAGTTATTGCCTAATTTCACTACTCTTGCGCATCAATGGATTAATAAAGATAATTGTCAAGATGTAGTTCTATTTGATTTTGAGTATAGAGATAATGAAACCCATCAATTAATATCAAAATCAGATTTCGATTCAGATCAGCTTAAACAAGATCCTGTTAAATATGCGATACTTAACCAAATTAATCCATTTTGTGGTTTATACAAGGTTGCAGAATTAAAGAAAATCGGAGGTTATGATATCGATGCAAAAATTATTTACAATGAGGATGTTGCGTTTCATTGCAAATTAGCTATCGCTGGACTTACTTTTGGTGTTGAAAAGGAAATTAGCATCATCAATTATCATATTAAAAACTCGATGTCTGATGGAAATAAAGTAAAATGTGCACAGGCTCACTTTGAAGTAATGAAGATAAATGCTGAAAAAGTTGGGAAGGTTTACAACAATGAAATTGCTCAAAAATTATGGGCAAATGCCATCATTCTTGCAAGTTTATCAGACTGGCAAACTTCAAAAAAAGCTGTAGATTTAGCCTTAAAGCTCGATCCAAAAATAACGAGAAATGAAAGCTCAGTCGTTAAATTACTTTCTTTTTTTAACGCATATTTTGCTATCCGAGCTAGAGAACTGATGATTCGAATATTCAAAAACAAGCTAAGAACAAGTGCTTAATCCTCTAGTGTCTATTATCATGCCTGTTTACAATGGAGAAAAATATATCTCTGAGGCAATAGAAAGTGTGATTAATCAAACCTATACAAATTGGGAATTAATCATTGTTAATGATGGCAGTAAAGACAATAGCTTATTAATTGCAGAAAAATATAAGAACGAAAAAATAAAGGTGTTTTCTAAAGAAAACAATGGAGCTTCTGCTGCTAGAAATTATGGATATCGCCTTTCTACTGGATCATTAATTAAATTCTTTGATGCCGATGATGTTATAAATAAAGAGATGATTTCGGCTCAGGTAACATTGGCAATGGCAAATCCAGATTGTGTAATATCTGGTAAGTGGGGAAGATTTTACAATAACGATTTAAGTAATCTTGATTTAAGGCCTGAAGAATGCTGGAAAGATATGGAATCTATTGATTGGATATGTACTAGTTGGAAAGAAGGCAAATCGATGACCCAGTCTGGAATTTTTTTGATTCCCAGCACCATAATTAACAATACTGGCTTATGGGATGAAAGTCTTTCGCTAGTGGATGATTTAGAGTTTTTTACCAAGACCATTTTAGCTTCAAAAAAAGTTATATTTTCTCCACAATCCATGTTATATTATAGGTCAGGAAATGAAAACAGTTTAGCAGGGCAACAAGGCAGAAAAGCTAGTGAATCTTGCTTTAGATCGATGGAGTTAAGTATTAGTTATCTATTAAACAAAAGCAAAAGTAATGCTGCCCTATTAAGTGCTGCAAATATTTGGCAGTCATTTATTTACCATTATTATCCTAGCGAAACCGACTTGGTAAAAAAAGCTGAAATATACTTAACAACTTTACCTAAGCCTACAATTAAATTTCCAGCCACCATTAAAACCAAAGGGTTAATTAAAATTTTTGGCTGGAAAATAATAAAACGCTTAAAGAAATACATATGATCATACTTAAATGCCAATACCTTTTTAATAAAATATTGAGTAAATTTTTCAATATATATACTAAGTTAAGCTTCTCTCAAACTGGCGAAGATTTGATTATCCAATTCATTATCGGATCACTTCAGCTAAAAAAGGTTACTTACTTAGATGTTGGTACCAATCATCCTTTTAATATGAACAATACATTCTTAATGTACTTAAATGGCATGAATGGTGTTTGTGTAGAGCCAAATCCAAAACTTTTTAATCAGATTAAAAGAAATAGAAGAAGAGATAAATGTTTAAATGTAGGAGTTGGTATAAATAATGAGAAAACCAGCACCTATTACATGATGGAAAATTCTTTACTAAGTACCTTTTCTGAAGAGGAGGCAAACAGGATGGAAAAAAATGGGGAGGCAAAAATTCTCAAATCAATCCCTATGGAACTTATTAATATAAATGACCTAATAAAATTTAATTTTACAACCTGCCCAGACGTAATTTCTCTTGATGCTGAAGGAGTTGATGTAGAAATATTAAATGAGTTTGATTTTAACACTTACCGACCTAAAATTTTTTGCATCGAAACCATTTCTTATTCTACAAACTTAACTGGGGTAAAATCAGAAGAAATAATAAACCTAATGTCAAAAAATGGATATAAAATATTTGCCGATACTTATGTTAACACCATTTTTATTGAAGAAAACCTTTTTAATTAATAATGATTTTTTTTAATAAAATAATTTCAAGGCTTAATAACTTGCTTCAAAATAAAGGCAGGTTAGATAAATTAAAATCTACTCCTGCTAAAAATTTAAAGTTAGGCCATATCGATTCATTAGAATTATTAGAGCTAGTTAATTTAGAATCGGAAATTAAGGTAATAGTGGACATCGGTGCCAATGCAGGCACTTGGACTTTACTTGCAAAAAGCATTTTTCCCAATTCATACATTTATGCATTTGAACCTTTAAGGCTTTGTGAAAATGAGTTTAATAAAAACACTCAGAACTTAAAACACATTAAATTATATCCTTATGCGGTGGGTAATGAAAATATAGCCTCAAAAATTAACCTCAGTTCTTTCGCAGATGCATCTAGCATATTGAGTTCTACACAGGTATTAAGTGATGAATTTCAAATTACTGAAATTGAAAAATTGGATATTGAAATTGTAAAATTAGATGACTTTTTAAAGCAAGAAAATTTATTACAACCAGATTTAATTAAACTAGATATCCAAGGATATGAACTTGAAGCTTTAAAAGGAGCAACAGCTATTCTTCAGCATACTAAATATATAATAATGGAAGTTAGCTTTATAGAATACTATAAAAACCAGCCGTTATTTGAAGAGGTGATCTTGTTTATGAATTCACATAATTTTAAGGTAAAAGCTTTTGGACAAAATATTCCGAAGGGGAAAAATTTGAGTCAGATCGATATTTTATTTGCTAAACATAAAGCATGAATATCTTTTTAGCTTTTTTTCAATCCAAAGTAAACCATAAAATCCCTGCCTATTCTTTTTGGGAATATTATATTAAGAATGGAATTGAAGAAGCAGGTTATAATTGGACTGAGGCAGCTGTTGATTGGGCCGAGGGTCTAGTTCATTCTCAAAATGCTGTTGAACTTGCGAGTTGGAAATCAAGAACATGGGAGCTTACTTTAAATGAAATAAGAAAGCAGCATAAAAAGAAACCCATTTCACTTTTTTTAAGTTATTTATATCCTCATCAAGTTGATGAGCAAACCATTATCCAAATAAAATCCATGGGAATTCCCTGTGTAAATTTCTTTTGTGATAATGTTAGAGAATTTACAAAAGCACCTAAGGAATTCTCAGTATTTGACCTCAATTGGGTACCTGAATACAAAGCGCTTGATATGTATAAAAATAGCAAGTATAATTTTATTCACTTGCCAATGCCAATGTGGGTAGAACCACAGTATCGTTATGTTGCAGCTACAGAAATTAATGAGGTATCTTTTATTGGTTCTAAAGATATTCAACGAACAATGTTATTCGAAGATATCGTTAATAAAAACGTCGATCTTAAGATTTATGGTGCAGGTTGGCTTAAATCAGAAAATGAGCTATATAGGGAGGCCGCACCAAAAAGTAATTACTTAAAAACGGTGAAAAATCAGCTCGATTTTATAAATAGGTTTGGGTTAAGTGGATATTATGAGAAATTTAAACAAAAAAATAGTTCAACCCCTATCTCAGTAAACTTAAGAACCAAATTACATGGCAAGCTTCAGTTTGATGAGTATATCAAAATCACACAACAAAGTGTAATTACTTTGGGTGTCAATCGTTATCCAAGTTTTAGATATCCATTAAAAAACCCTAATACTTACTCAAGATTAAGAGATATAGAAGCTCCGATGCTTGGTGCATGTTACTTAACGGAGTATACCCAGGGATTAGAAATTCTTTATGATTTGGGAAATGAAATTGAAACCTACACTAATGTAGAAGAAATGCTTGCAAAAATAGACATGTTAAAAAGAGATAAAAATAAAAGAAATGAACTCCGTATTAATGGGCAGAAAAGGTCATTAAATGAACATAGCATTATAAATTCAATCCATAAAATCACGCATCATTTAAATATTTAATCTAGTATGAGAATCGCAGTTACAGCTGATCCTTTTATCCCGGTTCCTCCAATAAATTATGGTGGTATTGAAAGAATAATACACTTTTTGGTTGAAGGTTTAGCTAAGAATGGCCATGACGTGATATTGGTGGCGCATAAAGATTCTGATGTAAATGTAGAGCTAATTAAGTACCCTTATGCTGAGAATGGAACAATAGGTCACCTGAAAAATATTATGGCTGTTAATCAACTTGGTACATGGAAACCCGATGTTATTCACAGTTTTAGCCGTTTAGCCTATTTATTGCCATTTTTAATGACAAACATTCCAAAGTTAATGTCATATCAAAGGGAACCTACAATTAGTCAGATACAAAAAGCATTAAAATTTGCTCGTAAAAATACATTGTCTTTTACAGGATGTAGCGACTACATTAGTAAACAAATTAGCCCTTACGCCCCTTCTCATACGGTTTATAATGGGGTTGATTTAAGCATATATAATTTTAACAGCAAAGTTAATGACGATGCTCCATTGGTATTTCTTGGTCGGATAGAGCCTTTAAAGGGAACCCATAATGCTGTTAAAGTAGCACTTGCAACAAACAAAAAACTCATTATTGCAGGAAATATTCCTAATGAGCACCAAGGTTATTTTGATAAGGAAGTTAAGCCCTATCTAAGTGAAAAAATTAAATATATAGGCCCAGTAAACGATCAGCAAAAAAATGAACTTTTAGGAAATGCTAGTGCATTTTTGATGCCCATAGAATGGAATGAACCATTTGGCATTGTGATGGCCGAAGCATTGGCTTGTGGCACTCCTGTCATTGGTTATCCCAAAGGCGCTGTCCTTGAGGTAGTTGAACATGGTGTTAATGGTTACTTGGCTAACGATTTTAATGAATTATGCGAATATGTGAATAATTATTCGAAAATTTTAAGAGAAAAAGCTAGGGAAAGTGCCGAAAAAAGATTTTCAAGCAATAAAATCGTAAATGATTATATCAATATATACCACTCTCTTTTAAACACATAATATCCTGGAAAAAATTATTAAAAAAATTACCTTTCATACTAAATTAATTCTAAATCACCCCAATAGTTTAAGATTAGCGATTGGATATTTCTTCTTGTTATCGGGAATAAGCCGCTTTCTTAAAATTAAAAAAGGTAATTATAAGATTAATTTTTCTAGAAATGTTTTAGCATTAAATTGTTTTGTTGATCCGAATAGTAGAAATGAAGAAGAATTGATTATCAAAAGTCTCTTAAAAAGTGGTGATACTTATGTTGATGTAGGTGCAAATATTGGCACATTATGCTTAGCATCATTTAAAAACATAAACAACCTTTCAGTTTATGCATTTGAAGCCAATCCTAATACTTTTAAAACCTTAGAAAGAAATTTTAAATTAAATCAGTTATATGATGCCCACACCTATCAAGTTGCTTTAGGAGAAAAAGATCAAGAAATAACATTTTCCAATATTGGTACTGATGATCAAAATGGAGTAGTTAAAGAGGGAATAAGCTATAAAAGAACATTACGCGTACAGATGAAGAAATTAGATCAAGTAGTGATATTGCCTAAAATTTCTCTCTTAAAAATTGATGTTGAAGGTTACGAGCTATTTGTTTTACAGGGGGCACTGCAAAATCTAAAAAATTGCGCTGCAATCTATTTTGAATATTCTCCAATTAACACCTCTAAATACAATTATCATCCATTAGAAATAATTAAACTTTTAGAATCCCTTAATTTTTCAATTCATATACCAATCTTTAAAAACGAAGAGATAGTCTTAACACAATTTCTGCCTTCAAATCATGAATCGGATTTAAATTTATTAGCCATAAATAACAATTCCCAACAAAGTTTTAACAAGATGGATTATCAATCTATAAATTAGCAATGCTTAAGTCTATAAATAGCCTTTTTAAATCTGAGTTTAACCAAAAAAATAAGTTATTTGCATTAAAACGCTTTTTTTACTGGAAAACTATTCGCCTATTTAAATTAAAAAATGTGATTTATCCTCTTTGGGAGGATCGTAAAATTTATTTGAACTTCGATTCTTTTCATGGCATGTGGCTAATGTATAATTATATTGTAGATTGGGAAGAGTTCAATTTTATTAGTCGATTTTTAAAACCGGATGATCAGGTTGGCGATGTTGGAAGTAACATGGGCTTCTATACTATATGGATGTCTAAATTCGTTAAAACAGGCAAAATACATGCGTTTGAGCCTGATGATATTAATTTTAATCGCTTAAAGGACAACGTAAATATTAATGCATTATCTGAAACAGTTGCGATAAATAATTTAATTGTAAGTGAAATAGACGGAACCTTAAATTTTACTACAGAATTAGATGGAGAAAATCATATTACAGAGCAACTAAATGGAAAAAATGCTCCAAAAAAATCAGTTAGATTAGATACATATGCTACCAAGGAACATATAAGTGATTTCAAATTTATAAAAATAGACACCGAAGGATTCGAGTTATCAGTCTTAAAAGGTGCAGAAAAATTGCTTGACGACAAATTAATTAAAGTAATTCAACTGGAGATTAATGAAGGACTTAAAAATGCAAACATTAAACCTGAAGAACTTGTAGCATATTTATCATCTAAAGCATATAAATTATGTAGATATGATGTTTCGACTAATCAACTTCATAATGTAGATTACCAAAAAAGCAGAGAAAATTACTTTGCTACATTTGATATTGAATGGGTAAATACCCAATTACTAATGAGCAAGGCATCATTCTAAATAAAAATATAATATAGCCAATTGGATCAAAACATTACTTTACAGATAAATTTATCACCTGGTGACATAAATTATGCCCATTTAACAGTTCCAGCTTTAGTAAATCAACATTCATCTATAAAAAGAAGGTTGTTAGTGGTGGATTGTTGTAAACCGCAGCAAACTAAACTTGTAAATCCATCAAAAAAATACCCAGAGCCCACCTATAGTGAAAATGTATTAAAAATTAAAGAAATTGCCAACTCACTACTAGCTAAAGGAATAGTCTCTGACATTTATTTTATTGAAAAAGGAGACCCCTTAGTAGCAATAACTTCAAAGAAATATTTAAGAAATATTGTAAAAGAAACTCATGAATATGGTGGAATAGGGATAACTTCTTATTTAGCTGGATTAGAATTATGCAAAACCAGATATGTATTGCATTTTGATGGCGATATGCTTTTATATCAGAAACCAGATTTTGTATGGTATGAAAAGGCTATACAACTATTAGAACAAAACACGGATTGTATTTCTATTTGCCCTGGAGCTGCCCCATTAAATGGGCTTAAAATTTCTAAACCCAGTTATGATCATTGGTCGAAATTTAAAGTTGTAACCAACGGCTTTAAGGATGAGTTTTTTTCAGCTAGGCAATTTTTAATTGATAAAGAAAGATTAGAAAAAATGCTCCCTATCTTAAAAGGACCTGCATTAGTAGAAACCTTGTTAGTGAAATATTTAAACAGAGGCTATCCTAGAGCAGTTGAAAACATGTTTTTTAAACGATTTAAATATGCAGGAAAGTACAGATTTATGATGAGTGCTGATGACTGTTGGTCTTTACACCCCCTTAATAAGCCAATAGTATACATTAATCTTTTACCCGAAATTATATTAAGTGTGAATAATGGTGTAGTTCCTGAAAAACAATTGGGTCATGAAAATATTCAGTTAAGTGCTTGGGTAGAATTCTTAAATAAAAATTGAAATCGATATTAATTTTAACCTCTGGGCAGCCATCAATAAATCCTCGCTTAGTTAAAGAAGCCGATGCTTTGGCCGATGCTGGATATAAAGTAACTGTAATCTATCAACATTGGACAGAATGGGCAACAAAGCTAGATGAGACAATTTTACAGAATAGTAAGTGGGAAGCAATTTGTATTGGCGGAAGCCCAACATCCAATAGATTTATGTATTGGGAAACTAGACTTTTGCATAAGGCATCAAAATTACTTGTTAAATGGTTCGGTTTAAGGGATAAGATTAGTGAATTGGCTTTGGGCAGATGCACATTGCTATTGATGCAAAAAGCAAAAAACATTCCTGCAGACCTTTACATCGCTCACAATCTTGCTGCACTTCCGGCTGCAGTAGTAGCAGCGAAAAAAAACCATTCAAAATGTGGTTTTGATGCTGAAGACTTTCATAGAAATGAGACTAGTGATGACAAATTAAACCCCGCTGTTTTACTCAATACCTATATTGAAGATAAGTACATTAAACAGCTTGATTATTTTACTTCCGCTAGTCCATTAATTAGTTCGGCTTACAAAGAATTATATCCATCACTAGCACCTACAAACATATTAAATGTTTTTCCGAGACAAGCTAATCATACGCTAAAAATGCCTAAAAATGGCTCACTAAGGTTATTTTGGTTCTCTCAAACAATAGGTCTAAAACGTGGACTTGAGGAAGTGATTAAAGCTATGGGCATTTTAAAAGCACATGCTATTGAACTCCACCTACTGGGAAATATTGATGTATCAATACGAAACCATTTCTCAACCATTTTACAAGAAAATGGTTTAGAAAATAATGTCATCTTTTATTACCCACCCATACCTGCAGATGAAATTTTCTCTTTCGCTTCTAAATTTGATATTGGCCTAGCTACTGAAATTAGCACTCCTAAAAATCGAGATATTTGCTTAACAAATAAGATATTTACCTATGTACAAGCCGGCTTGGCTATTATAGCATCAGATACAGCTGCCCAAAAACAGTTTATGGCTGAATATGCAAACATGGGAGAGGTTTATGAAAAGAAAGATCCAGTTAGCCTTGTCAGAATTATTAAAAATTGCATTGAAAATGAGGAATTATTAATTCAATATCAACAGCAATCGTTTAAATATGCTAATGAAACATTAAATTGGGAAATTGAAAAAGAAAAATTTCTATCAATTATTAATCAACAATTAGTAGCTAAATCCTCTTGAAAAAGCGTTTACTTATCATTTCACCATACTTCCCCCCAATTAATACAGCAGATATGCAACGTGTGAGGATGAGCTTGCCTTATTTTAATGATTTCGATTGGGAAACAGAGGTTGTTACTGTGGATGAAAATTATGTTGATTTTGTAAAAGACCCGCTTCTAATAGAATCAATCCCTAATCATATTATCATTCATAAGGTAAAAGCATTTTCTAAAAAATGGACTGCTAAATTTGGTCTAGGGAGCATTGCATTACGCTCTTTATGGTTTTATCGCAAAAAAGTTGATGAATTACTTTGCGATAAAAAATATGATTTAATTTATTTTTCTACTACACAGTTTCCTGTCTGCATTTTAGGGGCCTATTGGAAAAAAAAGTTTAACGTTCCATATGTTATAGATATGCAAGATCCTTGGTATTCTGATTTTTATCAAGATAAACCCAAGGCCCAACGACCTAAAAAATATTGGTTTTCTTATCGCCTTAATAAATATTTAGAGCCGATTGCGATGAAAAGCGTAGCTGCGCTAATTAGCGTTTCTGATGGATATATTAAGGTCTTAGAAGAACGATACCCTCACATAAAATCAGTACCAAGTAAAGTTATCACCTTTGGTGCATTTGATCTAGATTTTAAAATTGCCGCTAATAATGATAAAAATTTGGAATTAGCTTATACTCAAGAAACGGGCAAAATCAATCTAGTATACATTGGCAGAGGTGGTTATGACATGCAACAAGCAATCAAAATTTTATTTGAAGGTTTTAAATGTGGCATACAGCAAGAGTCTCACTTATTTAATCAAATTCATTTTCATTTTATTGGCACTAGTTATGCACCAAATGGTAAAGGTGTAGCGACACTCCAACCCATCGCAGAAAGCCTTGGTATTGGTCACTACGTAACTGAATATACTGATCGTATTGGTTTTTATCACAGTATTAAAGGTCTGCTAAAAGCAGATGGTTTAATCATTATAGGTTCATCCAGCCCTACCTATACAGCGTCTAAATTATATCCTTATATTTTGGCTAAAAAACCATTATTAGGTATTTTTCATCCATTAAGTAGTGCAGGTGATATTTTAAAAGAATGTAATGCTGGACATTTGATTACATTAGATCAAAATTCATCACAAGTTTTTGCTATACTGAAAGCTTATTTACAAAATGTTATTCAAAAAGAAACACCTTTAACAAATTGGCAAGCATTTGAGCCTTATACTGCTTCTTTTTTAACAAAGAAACAAGTAGACATATTTAATGCAGTAGTTTCACGTTAAAATTTACTAGATCAAATGAGTTTATATGTACAATATGGTTGTGGTTTTAGTTCTGCAGACGGCTGGAAAAATTATGATGCCTCTCCTACTTTAAGATTTGAAAGAATTCCTATTTTAGGAAAACTCTATGTTAAAAATGAGCAAAGATTCCCTAAAAATGTAAGTTACGGAGATATTATAACTGGCTTACCCGAGAAAGAAGACAGTTGTGATGGGATTTATTGTTCTCATGTTCTTGAACATTTAGCTTACCAAGATTTAAAAACAGCTTTAAAAAACACTTATAAACTGTTAAAAACCAATGGAATTTTTAGATGCGTAGTACCTGATTTAAAAAAACTTGCAGAAAAGTACCTCAAGAACTATAATGTTATAAATGATCCAGCCTCAGAGTTTATGAGAGCAACTGGGTTAGGCATAGAAAATAGAAATACCAGTCTAATGGGAATACTGAAAGAAATCTCTGGAAATTCTAAACATCTATGGATGTGGGATGAAAAATCGCTTATAAATGAGTTGACTAATGCTGGTTTTACAAATTGTAGAAGATGTGAGTTTAACGATAGTGAGGATAAAAACTTTATAGCAGTAGAGCAAGATGACAGGTTTGTTGATGCAGTTGCAATAGAATGCAGAAAGTGAAATCAATAAATTGCTTAAATAATGCTAAAAACACTTGTGCATTTCGTATTCAATATGATACCTTACTTCATCAATTTAAAAATCTTAATGTTGAGAATATTTAGCCCTAATGACTAAAAAACTAGCAATCATTAGTACTCATCCTATTCAATATTATGCGCCAGTATTTCAATTGCTAGCCAAAAAAATGAATATTAAAGTATTTTATACTGCAGGAAATCAACATCTAAATAAATTTGACCATGGTTTTAAGAAAAAAATTGAATGGGATATCCCCCTATTGAGTGATTATGATTATGAGTTTTTAGATAATAAAGCCAAAGATAAAGGTAGCCACCATTTTAAAGGAATTATCAATCCAGATGCCATAGCCAAAATTAATGCCTATCAGCCAGATGCTATTTTAATTTATGGTTGGAGCTACGTTAGTCATTTAAAAATTATGCGCCATTTTAAAGGGAAAATCCCTGTCTATTTTAGAGGCGATTCAATGTTGTTAGACCAAAGTGTCAGCTTTAAAAACTTATTAAAAGGTATATTACTTAAATGGGTATATCAACAAATTGATACTGCATTTTATGTAGGCACAGCCAATAAAGCATATTTTAAAAAATATGGTTTAGGTGAAAATCAGTTAGTATTTGCACCTCATGCCATAGATAATGCTCGTTTCTCTACAAATAAAGACAATGAATCGATTAAAATCAGAGAAAGGCTCAACATCAATAAAGACGATATCTTGATATTGTTTGCTGGCAAATTAGAGCCTAAAAAAGATCCAGAATTATTATTGGAAGCTTTTAAAAATTTAACAAAAAGTAATGTTCATTTGCTTTTTGTTGGAAATGGAATTTTGGAAGAAATTTTAAAATCAAAAGTGATTAACCAAAAATTAACACACATACATTTCATGGATTTCCAAAATCAAACCGCTATGCCTGCAGTTTATCAAGCTTGTGATTTATTTTGTTTACCTTCTAAAGGACCTGGGGAAACTTGGGGATTAGCAGTAAATGAGGCAATGGCTGCTGGTAAAGCAGTATTGACTTCTGATAAAGTTGGTTGCTACTTAGATTTAGTAAATGAAGATAATGGCTCGACTTTTAAAAATCAAGATTTATCAGATTTGACACAAAAATTAATAGCTTTAACAAAAGATAAAGCAACCTTAAAAACCAAAGGTATAAATGCCTTCAATCACATTCAAGACTGGAGTTTTGAACAGCAAGTAAATGCAGTTTACAAATATGTTAACAGATAATATTCAAAACCAGTCCAGGCAAAAAGTATTAATATTGATATATATCCCTTGGATATTATCTATAATTGTTCAAATAGACCCAGTTATTTCGTTTTTTGTAGCATGGTTAGGGTCATTCTTTATTTTTTACTGGACGTTACTTTCTAAGGTTCGGTTTATCTCTTTAGATTTATCATTAACGAAGCAAATAATGCGCCCAATTGTACTTATTCAATTGATATTTGCCGGTTTTATGTGCTGCACTTCTATTTTTTACTTTATGGACCATATGGGTTATGAATATTTTAATAAAGTAAGCCGGCAGCCGTTTAAAGTAAATGAAGGAACTTATATTATTGCCAAATGTCAACGTATGGCAGTATTAGCACATGCTGCATTAGTAACAGGAATAATTTTACAAATCAAACAGTTTCCAGTTATTAGGCATAAATTAAATCTTAATCTAGATTTCTTTCTAATCTGGCTATGTGTATTTTGTTATAGTTTCGGAGTATTGGCCTCTCGCATACCGAGTATCTATCAATTCTCTTTTGGATTAATTAACGTTTCAATTACCTGTAGTGCCTTTGTATTTGTTAGGGGCGTTGTTCAAAAAAAAAGAGGGTATATGATATTTGGAGGTGGTTTATTTGCTTTTAACTTTTTAGCCTCAACGTTAACTGGTTACAAAGAAAGTATCATTATTAACATCATTATTATTAGTTTTTTGCTTTATCCTTATTATAGAAAAACTATTTTAACCTTAGCAATACCTACAATTTATATTCTATTATATATACTACCAACTTTTGCGAATATAATACGGTCTCAATCATGGAACGGTGAAAAATCAGCAACAGAAGCAAGAACAGAAGCATTTAATGCCTTAATAGCAAATGATGAACCAGCGATTGATGAAACTAATTGGGGGTTTTTAACCAACCGCTTAAGTGAAATTAATATGTTTACTAGATTTGTAGAGCATATCCCAGCAGAAAGGGATTATTATGGTTTTGAAATCCTCAAGAACTCCATCTTAGCTATTATCCCAAGATCGCTTTGGCCAAATAAATTTGTGACCGAAACAGTATCTATGCAACGTGTATATGAAGCTGGTGTGGCCAATAGGATTTCTACTGTTTCAGCCAAAACTAGACCAGTGGTTGATGGTTATGTAAGTGCAGGCTTTATAGGAGTATTTATTTCCATTTTCTTGTATGGTTATATAACTCAATGGATTTGCAATAAAGCAGAAGATTTATTTGGGGGCTATGAATTAGGTTGTATTGTAATATTCAATGCTATCTTTCAAAATTTATGGCGAGGTAATAATTTCGAATTCTTGCTTAACAATATATTCTATGGCTATTTATCCATGTTTGCCATTTTTTGGGTATTAAAAAAATCAAATACAATAATAGAATTACATGCGAATAAAAATACTGCAGATAACAGCAGCTTATAAACCGGCTCACATTTACGGTGGACCAACCATGTCTGTAGCTAAATTATGTGAAGTATTGACTGAAAATGAAGTTGAGCTTGAAGTTCTAACAACTACTGCCAACGGTAAAACCGAATTAAATGTTGCTACAAATAAACCTCAAAAAGTTGATGGTGTAACTGTTACCTATTTTAAAAGGTTAACTAAAGATCATACACACTTTTCACCAAGTCTTTTAAAAAAATTAAGGCACCTCATTTTACAAGGTCAAAACCAGAGTAAATTAGTAATACACATTCACGCCTGGTGGAATTTGATTTCAATTTTTAGTTGCCAAATAGCCAAATGGTATAATATTCCAGTTGTTTTATCACCTCGAGGAATGTTAACAAACTATACTTTGGGCAATAGAAATGCAAGTATTAAATCCATTATTCATTCTTTAATGGGTAAAAAGCTATTAGCATATTGCCATATACATGCAACTAGCGGAAAAGAAAAGCAAGATATATTGCAATTTATAAATCCAAAAAGTATTACAGTCATTCCAAATCTTGTAGAACTTTCAAAAAACGATAAATATGAATTTGTTCAATCGTTAGAGCAAGAAAGCGTTTTTAAACTTATTTTTTTATCTAGGATTGAAGAGAAAAAAGGTTTAGAATTATTGCTTGAGGCTTTAGCTGGATTGCAGTTTGATTGGACATTAACTATAGCTGGTTCTGGAGAAGAGAACTATATTGCTGAGCTAAAGAACAAAGTCGAAAGTTTAAACCTTAATAACCAAATAAATTGGGTTGGTCAGATTAACAATAGTGATAAATTTAAATTATTAGCAGAGCATCATTTAATGGTATTATCTTCATACAATGAAAATTTTGCGAATGTTGTAGTAGAAAGTTTAAGTGTTGGCACAGCTGTTTTACTCTCAAACCAAGTTGGTTTAGCTGATTACGTAACTAAAAATGATTTTGGTTGGGTCACTGATTTAACAAGTAAAAGTATTCAGACGAATATAGAAAATGCTTATAAGGATAAGAATAAGCGAGTAGAGATTCGTAAAATAGCACCTAAAATTGTAAAAAATGACTTTAGCTCAGAAGAGTTAATTCATCAATATATTTCATTTTATCAACAAGTAAATTAATGTCTGTATATAAAGATTTTGGTTTTCAACATGCCAACGCATCTCATGCTCACCAATATTTAGATCAACCCATACTAAATTTATTAGGTGCTCATAAAAATCAAAAAATACTTGATTTAGGGTGCGGAAATGGAGCTTTAGTAAAACTCCTATTAGCAAAAGGATTTGATGCCTATGGTACAGACGCTTCAGAGAAAGGCATACAAATTGCTTCAGAATCATTTCCTGACCGTTTTGCACTACAGGATCTTTCTAAAGATGAGCTTCCAGAAAAACTAGCACATCTAAATTTTAACACCATTATTTCTACTGAGGTAATAGAACACTTATATGATCCAAGAAAATTTGCGTTGTTTTGTAAAAACATCTTGTTAAAAAATGGTGGTGGAGAATTGATTTTAAGTACACCCTATCATGGCTATTTAAAAAACTTAATTATATCAGTAATGGGTAATTGGGACAAACATGTAAATCCATTATTTGATGGGGGTCATATTAAATTTTGGTCTAAAAACACAATAACCCAATTGTTAGAAGAACAAGGATTTACAATAACTGATTTTATAGGCTGTGGAAGGATGCCTTATATTTGGAAATCTATGGTAATTAAAGCCAAAATATAATGACAGATTTTAGTTTTATCATTTTAACTTTTAATGAAGAACAACATTTACCTAGGTTACTCAAATCTATTGAAGGTTTAAATGCACCAATTTATATTTTGGATTCTGGAAGTACTGATGATACTTTAAAAATTGCCCAAGAATATAAAGCGGAAGTTAAAATTCATGCTTTTGAAAATCACCCCAAACAATGGGATTTTGCCCTACAAAATTTTGATATTAAAACTCCTTGGATTATTGGATTAGATGCCGATCAAATTGTAACTCCTGAACTTTTTTTACAATTGCAAACTTTTAAAAACGAAAACTTTTTAAATGTAAATGGCATCTATTTCAATCGAAAGAACTTCTTTAAAGGTAAATGGATTAAATATGGTGGATTTTATCCTAAATATTTGCTAAAAATGTTTAGAACCGATATTGGATATTCAGACCTGAATGAGAATATGGACCATAGGTTCATTGTTGCTGAAAAAACAATTATCTGGAAAAAAGGGCATATATTAGAAGAGAACCTAAAAGAGAATAGAATAAGTTTTTGGATAGATAAGCATAATAAATACAGTGATTTAATAGCTCAAGAAGAAGTAGAAAGGTTAAATAACCTACGTGGCCAAACTATTAAACCAAAATTTTTTGGTAGTCCAGATGAACGTAATGCTTCTTTAAAAAGATTATGGTGGAAATTGCCTTTGGGCTTAAGGCCTTTTCTGTATTTAAGCTATCGTTTAATTTATAAGCTTGGCATATTCGACGGTTCAACTGGTATTTTATTTCATTTTTTACAAGGGTTTTGGTTTAGATTGATGGTTGATGTAAAAATCAAAGAAATTATAAAATCAAAAGACGTAAATTCGCCTAAAAATTAACACTCATCCCGTAAGAATGGAACAACCTGTAAACGATAAAAAAAAGGCAAATAAAGCTGCAATAATTTTCATTGTTAAGCTGCTATTTTTTTATTTCCTCTTTAGTCAAGGTAATCTCTTTATGAATAGTGTAATGAGTGAAGGAGGAAGATTTTACAACTCGTTTGTTGCCACCCATTTTGATTATATACAAGGTTTAAAAACAACACTAATTGTTCCAGCTGTTTGGTTAATAAAGCTTTTTGGATTTTATGCCATTTATAATGAAATGGATATACTTGTAATTAGTGGCCCACATCTACGAATTAATTATGCTTGTTTAGGATTAGGTGTGATGTCTTTTTTAGCAGCCTTCGCAATTGCTTTTCCAGCAAAAACTAAAGCTAAAATCAAGCTCTTAATTTTTGGCCTTATTTTAATTTACTTGCTAAATATGTTTAGAATTGTGGCATTAGGAGTTCTCTTAGGTTTCTTTAATTCTCAAAGAAATAATTTTACTTACCATCACGAGGTATTTAATATTATTGTTTACATTATTATATTTTTGGTCCTATATTATTGGATAAAAAAGAATACCAATCCTATTGTTAAACAAGTGATAGATTCTAAAGTTGAAAAATCAAACAAAACTTAAAAAAGACTTTGATAAAAAAGAGTTTAATGTAGGAGCGTCTTTTTTTAAGGTATTTTGCTGGTATTTAGTTAGTATGTTATTTTTCCGTTCAGGATTAATACCAATAAGCTCAGTACTTGTTTTTATATTAAGGTTATTTGGAGCAAAAATTGGAAAAGAGGTAAGGATTAAGCCATATATCTATATCCATTATCCTTGGAAATTAACTATAGGCGATTATTCTTGGTTAGCAGAATGTAGAATAGAGAATTTAGCTGAAGTTACAATTGGGCAAAATGTATGCATCTCTCAAAAAGCAATGCTTTTAACAGGTAATCATAACTTTAAAAAAATTGGATTTGATTTGATTACAAAACCAATTTTTTTAGAAGATGGGGCTTGGATTGGCGCTAAGGCAATTGTTTGTCCTGGTGTAACCGTTGCCTCTCATGCCGTATTAACCGTTGGATCTGTAGCTACAAAAAATTTAGCTGCCTATACTATTTATCAAGGTAACCCTGCAGTAAAGATTAAAGATAGAATTATTGATTAATCAGTTTACTATTAATTGGTTATCTACCAATAATTCTAAACTCCCCTTTAGGGATTGGGGGTATTAATTGCCATCCATAACATATCTTTCAATTCTGTTATCCCTTGTTGGGCAACCGATGAGATAAAAATGGATGGAATAGTAGGTAAGTCTTTTTTCATTTCTGCTTTTAATTCCTCATCAAGCATGTCTGATTTTGTAATTGCCAATAAATGTGGCTTTTGCATCAACTCTGGATTATATTCCTGTAATTCATTCAGCAAAATTTCATACTCTTCTTTAATCGTCCTACTTGTATCTGCTGGCACCATAAAAAGTAAAACAGAATTACGTTCAATATGACGTAAAAATCTAAACCCTAATCCTTTTCCTTTTGATGCACCTTCAATAATTCCAGGAATATCTGCCATTACAAAAGATTTTCCATTACGGTAAGAAACAATGCCTAAATTAGGCACTAAGGTTGTAAAAGGATAATCAGCAATCTCAGGTTTAGCAGCTGATAATACAGAAAGCAATGTTGATTTTCCAGCATTTGGAAAACCCACCAATCCTACATCGGCTAACACCTTTAATTCTAAAACCATCCACTCCTCTTTACCAGATTCACCTGGTTGAGCAAAACGCGGAGTTTGTAAAGTTGGTGTCTTGAAATGCCAATTACCTAATCCACCCCTTCCACCTGGAGTTAATATCTTGGTTTCTCCATCTTCGGTAATCTCGAATAAGATCTCACCAGTTTCTGCATCTCTGGCAATTGTACCCAACGGAACTTCTAAAATTTCGTCCTTACCGGTCTTTCCTGTTTTCTGACTACTTCCACCACTTAAACCATCTTCGGCAATAATATGCTTACGATATTTTAAATGAAGTAAAGTCCAAAATTGTGAATTTCCTTTTAGGATTACATGGCCACCTCTTCCTCCATCACCCCCATCTGGGCCACCTGTCGACGTTAGCTTATCACGATGCAAATGAGCAGAACCTGCACCCCCTTTGCCAGAACGGCAACATATCTTTACGTAATCTACAAAATTTGATCCCTGTGACATAACAACTATTTAAAACAAAAAAGCGGGAAGAACTGAAAATCTTTCCCGCTATCTGTTATTTTTTTATAATTTAATATTTATCAATAACGGCGCATAAGCCATTAAAAATATCTTCAATATTACCTATACCATTAATTTTGGTCAGCTTTTTTTGCTCATCGTAGTAAGGTAATACAAGTATGATCTTATTGAAATACTCATCAATACGTTTTTGAGATTTCTCTGCTTGATCATCTAACCTACCTGTTTCTTTTTGACGCAAAGCAACACGTTTAACTAGCTCGTCCTTATCAACATCAAGTGCTATCACACCATCAATTCTACTTCCTTTTCCTTCTAAAAACTTATCTAACTCTACAGCCTGAGGAATGGTTCTAGGAAAACCATCAAATACAAATCCTTTTGCATTCGGATTTTTATCAATTTCTTCCTCTAACATATCAATAGTAATCTTATCAGGAACTAATTCTCCTTCTGCAATAAGTTTACTTACTTTTTTTCCTAAAGCAGTTTGATTTTTAATATGTGCTCTAAAGAGATCTCCTGTAGATATATGCACTAACTGATATTTGTTAATCAGTTTTTCAGATTGGGTGCCTTTGCCTGCACCTGGAGGGCCAAAGAGAACTAAATTCAGCATTAAGGTTGTCTTTAAAAGTTAAAAGCCTTACCGCCTGTTGGCAGCAAGGCTCTTCAATGTTGGTGCACTTGTAGGGATTCGAACCCCAAACCTTCTCATCCGTAGTGAGATGCTCTATCCAATTGAGCTACAAATGCATTATCCGTATGGTTAACGGATTGCAAAAGTAACGCTTGAAATTCACTTTAGCAATTTTTTTATCGAATTAATTAGATTAGCTAATTACGCACTTAGCTAATTAGCTAATTCTTAGCTGCTAACTACTTTCTTAATTGCTTCAAAATCCGGCAAATCACCTGCATTTTCTAACACTTCTGCATAAATAACCGCTCCCTCTTCATTAACAACAAAGGCAGCTCTTTTAGAAACTCCTTTCAAATTAAATACAAATTCATCATAAAAAGCACCATAAGCCTGAGATGCTTCTTTATTAAAATCTGATAATAATGGGAATTGATAAGACTGATCTTCTTTAAATTTTGCTAATGTAAAAGGCGAATCTACCGATACACCAACAACAGCTGCATTCATTCCTTCATAATAACCAAAGCTATCTCTCATTGTACATAATTGGGTGGTACATGTTCCTGTAAAGGCCATGGGAAAAAAGTGTACTACTAATTTCTTTCCCTTGTAATCATTTAATGAAACCTCTTTAAGTTCTGAACTGAATAATTTAAAATCTGGAGCTTTATCTCCTACTTGTAATGACATATTTTAATTTGTTAATGTTTACTACTTTATTGGTCACTGAGCTACTGTTCTTTAATATTTTACAGTTAGCTAAATAACTAATGAACTGATTGATTTCTTTCTTTGATTTGTTTGTCCAAAATCTCTAACCCTTCTTCAAAGCTATGTGGATGATAATTTAATTCGGTCATGGCTTTGTCTAAAATAAAACCTGTTCTTTTAGGGCGTTTAGCAGTTTGATTTAAAGTTTCTGCGCTAATTTCGTTAATCAGACTTTTATCTAATTTCCAAAAATCTGCTACACGAGCTACTAACTCAGCAATGCTCATCATATCCTTACCAGAAGCATTATAAACTCCATGTGCATCGTGTTTAACAGCAAGCAAGCAAATATCAGCTAAATCTTCTGCCAAAGTAGGCATGCGCCATTGATCATTTACTATATTTAATGGGTTTCCTTTCTCCAGTGCTCCTTTTGCCCAAAGAACAATGTTGCTTCTACTCATATCACTTACAATACCATATACTATTATAGTACGCAAAATAGCCCATTTAGCACTAGAATTTTTAATCAATTCCTCAGCCTTCAATTTCGTTTCTCCGTAATAACTCAATGGGTTTGGTGCCGCCAATTCATCATAAGGACCTTTTTTCCCATCAAATATAAAATCGGTAGATAAGTGCACCAATTGAATATTGTGCTCTTCGCTAAGTGAGATCAAGGTAGCTACCGCTTCTACATTTAGTGCATAAGCAAGTTCTTTTTCATCTTCACAGGTATCTACATTAGTCATTGCTGCTGTATGAATAATTGCATCAGGTTTATACTGCTCAATTACCGCTTTAACTTCTGCAGGATTTAAAATATCCATTTCTGCATACTGATAACCTTCTTTAACGGGATAGCGGTTTTCTCCTTTTGAAGTAGCCACTAAATTTACACCCCCATCTTTTAAAACTTTTTCAGTTAATTTTTGCCCCAAAAGCCCATTACTACCTGTTACTAATACTGTTTTCATTTTTATTTATTCCTATATGTTGTAATCGCTTAAATGTAATATATTTGTTTCGCATCCTCCCTATTGTTAATCGATAGTATTTAATTAACAATTAAAATGAAAAACAAACTAACAAAAATTTATTTAAACAAAAACTTATTACCATTTCTATTTTTAAGTCTAGTCTTAATTAGCTTTAGTGCAGCTGCACAGCAAATGAAAAAGAATTCTATATATATAGAATTAGGTGGTAACGGTATTTTATACTCTGCTAATTATGATAGAATTATCCCAATTTCGACTCATTTTAAGCTAGCCCCAAGAGTAGGTTTTGAGTTCATACCAAGAAATAAGAAAGATGCCCCTACTTACGGAAAGTGGTCCTTTCCTCTAGAACTAAATATTCTTTATAGCAAAAAAACCGAAAGTAAGAATTTTTTTGAGGGGGGCATTGGTTTATCGTTGTTCAACCTTGTTTCCAATTATAAATTAAATAGTAATAATGAAATCATAGATACTGAGGTGAAAACCGCCAAAGTAACTGTGCTTAGATTAGGCTTTCGTCATCAAAAACCAGAAGGTGGTTTAATGTATCGTGCTGGGCTCCTAGTAAAATTATCTCAGGATGATTATTCGAAAAGCCGTGTTGGGGATGATTTATTTTACAAACTTTGGCCAGGATTTAGCGTAGGTTATAGTTTTTAGTTAAAATTTAAAGTGATAAATAAGGCATAGAATGATGAATTTTACGCCGCATTTATTATAGAGATGACAATATCAAAAAACTGTGGAAAAACTTTTAATTTATATATAAAATTTTAACAGAAAACTCTTAGCTTTGCAGACCGAAATACAAGCGTTGAAAAACGCCTTTAACATTTTGATTTTTATAATTTTATCAAAAACAATATATGCCTAACATTGGAAAAATAGCGCAGATCATAGGACCGGTAGTTGACGTAAGTTTTGCTAACGATGCTCATTTACCTAAAATTTTCTCTGCATTAGAGATTACTAAAGAAAACGGACAGAAGATCGTTCTTGAAGTTCAGCAACACCTTGGTGAAGACCGTGTACGTGCCATTGCGATGGATTCTACAGATGGTTTGGTACGTGGTATGGAAGCACTAGATACTGGTGCACCGATCAAAATGCCGGTTGGAGATCAAATTAAAGGCCGTTTATTCAATGTAGTTGGTGAAGCTATTGATGGTATTACTCCAGTTGATAAAACTGGTGGTCGTCCAATTCACAATGCTCCTCCTCGTTTCGAAGATCTATCTACTGAAACTGAAGTACTTTTTACTGGTATTAAAGTTATCGATTTATTAGAACCTTATGCAAAAGGTGGTAAAATTGGTTTGTTCGGTGGTGCTGGTGTGGGTAAAACGGTATTGATCATGGAGTTGGTAAACAACATCGCTAAAGCTTATGCTGGTTTATCAGTATTCGCTGGTGTAGGTGAGCGTACTCGTGAGGGTAACGATTTATTGCGTGAGTTTATCGAATCAGGTGTAATTAACTATGGTGATGAATTCTTACACTCAATGGAAAAAGGTGGATGGGATTTAAAATCTGTTGATACAGAAAAATTAAAAGAATCTAAAGCAACATTGGTATTCGGTCAGATGAACGAACCTCCTGGTGCACGTGCTCGTGTAGCATTATCAGGATTAACAGTTGCAGAATATTTCCGTGATGGTGATGGCGAAGGCGCTGGAAAAGATATCCTTTTCTTCGTTGATAACATCTTCCGTTTCACTCAAGCAGGTTCTGAGGTTTCGGCATTATTAGGTCGTATGCCATCTGCGGTAGGTTACCAACCAACATTGGCAACTGAGATGGGTTTAATGCAAGAACGTATTACTTCAACTAAACGTGGCTCAATTACTTCAGTACAAGCTGTATATGTACCTGCAGATGATTTAACTGACCCTGCACCGGCTACAACTTTTGCCCACTTAGATGCAACAACAGTACTTTCTCGTAAAATCGCTGAGCTAGGTATTTATCCAGCAGTAGATCCACTAGATTCTACTTCTCGTATCCTTTCTCCTGCTGTTTTAGGCGATGAGCATTACAACACAGCTCAACGTGTGAAAGAAACTTTACAGCGTTATAAAGAATTACAAGATATCATTGCGATTTTAGGTATGGATGAATTATCTGAAGAAGATAAATTAGTAGTATCAAGAGCTCGTCGTGTTCAACGTTTCTTATCTCAACCTTTCCACGTAGCTGAGCAATTTACAGGCTTAAAAGGTGTATTGGTTGACATTAAAGATACCATTAAAGGATTTAACATGATCATGGATGGTGAAGTTGATGAATATCCAGAAGCTGCATTTAACTTAGTTGGTAGCATTGAAGAAGCTATCGAAAAAGGTAAAAAATTATTAGCAGAATCAAACTAATACGTTGTACGTAATAAGTTATACGTTATAAGTCAAGGTGGAAACACTTAAAACTTAAAACGTAAAACGTAAAACTTTAAAAATGACTTTAGAAATATTAACTCCAGATAAAAAAGTTTTCGAAGGGGAAGTAACGGCAGTTACAGTTCCAGGAACTTTAGGTTCTTTTCAAATTTTGAAAGACCACGCTCCTATTATCTCTACTTTAGAAGATGGTCCTGTAATTATTAAGGGAAACAGCAACGGCGAAGAGATCTTTAATATTAAAGGCGGCGTTGTAGAAGTTCTGGATAATAAAATAATTGTATTAGCAGAAGCTGTAGTAGCTTAAGCTTTTATAAAAACACTTTAAGAGCCTTCTCGAAATATCGGGAAGGCTTTTTTGTTATTTAACCTCGGAGCGGCGACAGCAATCTCATTTATAATATTTAGCTTTTAAACCATATAAGAAATATAAGTGCGTTTAAGAGCAAGCTCTAGCAAACTATCTCCTATATTTTCTTAAATTCCTTATGGTGAATCTCAATATTTGAAAAGCATTTCATTATTTCATATTAGAGTCACTCCTGCTTTTACCTATAGCCCTTATAAAAATTCGGGGCTGCCAGCTCAATCAGGTTTATTTTACAACCTGCTGTGCAACTATTACGGGTTCCTTGCACAAGCCTAAGTTAACTAGCCCTGACAGGAACGAACACAAAGCGAAGCGACGTAAAGTGGATGGCAGGACTAACTATAATAGTTGCAGAAATTTGCGCTTCAAAACAGAAAACTTTGAACAGTTTTTTCATCACTATTCCAATTTTACGCCGAAAATCGTCAAATTATAATGCAAGCATAATAAACAGACCGAATACCGATTCCATATTTAGTCTACATCTTACCGCTGTCTTGCCTGAATATACCCGTAATAACAATATTATATTTTGCAAACCAAGTTAAATCGGAATTAAATTTTTTTTGATTTATTTTACAATAAGCCTTGCTAGTTTCTGAACTAAAAACTAAATTGGTTTTTATAAAACAATGACAATGTACAACCCAATTAATTTTAGTTTAAGTAACACAAATAGAGTGGTTTCACGACCAACTTTATTAGTCATTCTTATTGCTATTATTATTCTGCTACTAAGTAAGCAGCAAGGGTCGCTATAAAATGAATTAATACTCAAATATACCAAAGCGTCCCTTACAAAAAAGGGACGCTTTTTTTAAATAAAGAAATTAAAATGCAATACTACGATTCACAAACGGTAATCTATTTAAACGGCCAGTTCGTAAAAGCCGCTGATGCAAAAACAGATTTGTATGGCCAATCTTTACATTATGGATTAGCTGCATTTGAAGGCATTAGGGCTTATAAAACGCATAATGCAACTAGAATATTTAAAATCGCAGCACATTTTGAAAGGCTAAAAAAGTCTTGTGAGTTGGTTGGTATGCCATATCCATGGGACAATAAAGAATTGATCAAGAAAACCTACCGCTTATTGGAAAAAAACAATTTGAAGGATGCATATATCCGTCCTATCGTTTATAGCGACCCTAACATGACTTTAATTGCTCCAAGTAAAGTTAATATTATGATCTGTGCTTGGGAATGGGGCGCCTATCTTGGAGATAAACAATTAAAAGTATGCATTTCACCTTTTCAAAGGCCAAATCCAAAATCAACTTTTGTTGAGGCAAAAATTAGCGGACATTATGTAAACTCAATTTTAGCAACAACTGACGCTAAGAAAAGAGGATTTGATGAAGCTTTACTCTTAGACATGAATGAAAATATAGCAGAGGGTTCTGGAGCAAATATTTTTATTGAAAAAGACGGAAAATTATATACTCCGGCTTTAGGGAATATCTTGGCAGGAATTACTCGTGCAACAGTAATAGAGCTCTGCAAAATGTTAGATGTAGAAATTATAGAAAAAAATATTAGTGTTGCCGAATTGAAAAATGCTGATAGTGCTTTCTTTTGTGGAACTGCAGCCGAAATCATTGGTATCCATACTATTGATGAAGTAGTTTACCGACAAAGATGGGGCGATAGCATTGGCTACATTATACAAAGGGCATACAAAAACCTTGTACTAGAGAAGGTAAATTATGAAGTGATAATTTAGTTGGTTAACTAAATTATCAACCGATACTTACAAACTAAATTGAAAAAGTATCGCGGCAATTATAGTAAAGAAATAGACAATATTTGTTCTTTGTTTTTTTTAATTAGTTAGTATGTTTGTAATTCAGTCATCGACATGAATCTATATACAAACATTATTAGCAACATTATTATTGTCATTTCTAAAAATAGAGGTGGAAATCGTTGCGTATAATATAAAAATATACAATATCGAAACCGCCTCCCTAACGAGGCGGTTTTTTTTTGCCTCAAATTAAATAATTGATACGACCGAATACAGATAAAGAAACAATGAACGAAATCAACAAATACAGTAAAACATTTACACAAGACCCAACGCAACCAGCAGCGCAAGCCATGTTGTATGGAATTGGATTAACTGATAGTGATATGCAAAAAGCTCAGGTTGGTATTGCCAGTATGGGTTATGATGGCAACACTTGTAACATGCACTTGAACGATTTGGCTCAAGTGGTTAAGACTGGTGTTTGGAAAAATGATTTAGTGGGTTTGATTTTTAACACCATTGGCGTTAGTGATGGAATGAGTAATGGCACCGATGGTATGCGTTACTCTTTAGTAAGCCGTGATGTAATTGCAGATAGTATTGAAACCATTTGTGGCGGTCAATACTATGATGGGATAATCTCTATCCCTGGGTGCGATAAAAATATGCCAGGTGCAATTATGGCTATGGCTCGTTTAGATCGTCCATCTATTATGATATACGGTGGAACGATTGCCCCAGGACATTACAAAGGTGAGGAATTAAATATTGTTTCTGCTTTTGAAGCATTGGGCCAAAAAATCTGTGGTAATCTTTCTGAGGAAGACTATCAGGGCATCATCAAACATACTTGCCCTGGTGCTGGTGCCTGTGGTGGTATGTACACTGCAAATACCATGGCATCAGCAATTGAGGCTTTGGGTATGAGTTTGCCATATTCTTCTTCAAATCCTGCAATAAGTGATGATAAAAAACAAGAGTGTTTAGATGCTGGAAAGTATATTAGAATATTATTAGAAAAAGATATCAAACCATCTGATATTATGACAAGAAAAGCATTTGAAAATGCAATTCGTTCAATTATCATTTTAGGTGGGAGTACTAATGCTGTATTGCACTTTATTGCAATGGGTAAAGCAATTGGCATAGAAATTACGCAAGATGATTTCCAAAAAATGAGTGATATAACTCCTGTGCTTGCTGATTTTAAACCAAGTGGAAAATACTTGATGCAGGATTTACATCAATATGGAGGTATCCCTGCAGTATTAAAATATTTGTTAAATGAGGGTTTACTACATGGAGATTGTTTAACTGTAACCGGAAAAACTGTAGCTGAAAATTTAGCTGATGTGAAATCGATTATCGATTATGACCAAAAAATAATTCAAAAATTAAGCGAGCCAATTAAAGCAACTGGTCACTTGCAAATTTTGTACGGAAACTTAGCTGAAAAAGGGTCAGTTGCCAAAATCTCTGGTAAAGAGGGCGAAAAATTTGAAGGACCAGCACGTGTATTTGATGGGGAACATGATTTAATTGCAGGAATTTCTAGTGGTCGCGTTCAGCCTGGTGATGTAATTGTTATTAAAAACTCTGGACCGGTTGGTGCACCAGGTATGCCTGAAATGTTAAAGCCAACATCAGCAATTATTGGTGCTGGTTTAGGAAAATCAGTCGCCTTAATTACCGATGGCCGTTTTTCTGGAGGCACACACGGTTTTGTGGTTGGCCACATTACACCAGAATCTTATAAAGGTGGTTTAATTGGATTGGTTGAAGATGAAGACCGCATTCTAATCGACGCAGTGAATAACATCATTAGCTTACAAGTTAGCGAAGAAGTTATCGCAGAACGAAGAAAAAAATATGTTCAGCCTGCATTAAAAGTTACAAAAGGGGTTTTATATAAATATGCTAAAACAGTATCAGATGCAGCCAGTGGTTGTGTAACTGATGAATATTAAAACTATGGAAACATTACAAAAAGAAGTAACAAGTACGCCAGAGACTAAAACATTTATAGAAGTTACAGGTTCTGTAGCGTTATTAGAAGGATTAATTGCAGAAGGAACCGATGTCATTTTTGGATATCCGGGTGGTGCAATTATGCCAATTTATGATGCGATTTATGATTATAAAGATAAATTACAACACATTTTAGTTCGCCATGAGCAAGGTGGTATTCACGCTGGACAAGGGTATGCCCGTAGTTCTGGAAAAGTGGGTGTGGTATTCGCAACCAGTGGACCAGGTGCTACAAATTTAGTAACCGGACTTGCAGATGCACAAATAGATAGCACACCATTGGTTTGTATCACTGGTCAAGTTTTTGCTCATCTTTTAGGTACTGATGCTTTTCAAGAAACGGATGTAATTAATATCACTACACCTGTTACCAAATGGAATTATCAGGTTACTGATGCTAAAGAAATTCCGAGTGTATTGGCGAAAGCATTTTACATTGCTCGTACCGGCAGACCGGGGCCTGTATTAATTGATATTACAAAAAATGCACAAATGCAGTTATTCAATTATGAGGGATATGTACCATGCAATCATATCCGTAGCTATAGACCAAAACCAAATATCCGTAAAGAATACATTGTAGAGGCTGCCAAGCTAATTAATGAAGCTAAAAAACCATTTATCTTATTTGGTCAAGGTGTTTTATTAGGCAAAGCCGAAAAAGAATTTAAAGCATTTGTAGAAAAAAGTGGCATTCCAGCAGCCTGGACAATCTTAGGTGCTGGTGCAATTCCAACAGACCATGAGTTAAACGTAGGCATGTTGGGTATGCATGGTAACTATGGGCCTAATGTTTTAACTAACGAATGTGATGTTTTAATTGCTATCGGGATGCGTTTTGATGACCGTGTAACGGGTCGTTTAGATAAATATGCAAAACAAGCAAAATTGGTTCATTTAGATATTGACCCTGCTGAAATTGATAAAAATGTAAAATCAACTGTTCCAGTTTGGGGAGATTGTAAAGATACTTTACCTCTTTTAACTGAGCTAGTTGATGAGAAAAAACATACAGATTGGCTTGCTAAATTTAGAGAATATACCAAAGCTGAAGTTGATGCTGTTATTCACAAAGAACTAAATCCAACTAGTGGTGAATTAACCATGGGTGAAGTAATTAACCAATTGAATATCTTAACCAAAGGTGAAGCGATCATTGTAAGTGATGTTGGTCAGCACCAAATGGTGGCTTGTCGTTACGCTAAATTCAATAATACGCGTAGCAATATAACCAGTGGTGGTTTAGGTACAATGGGCTTTGGCTTACCTGCTGCAATTGGCGCTAAATATGGAGCACCAGACAAAACGGTTGTAGCTGTTATTGGTGATGGAGGTTTCCAGATGACATTACAGGAATTGGGTACCATCATGCAATTTGGAGCTGATGTTAAAATCATGATTTTAAATAATCGCTTCTTAGGAATGGTTCGTCAATGGCAAGAGTTGTTTAACCAAAAACGCTATTCTTTTGTAGACATCACTAGCCCTGATTTTGTGAAATTGGCAGAGTCATATTACATCGCTGGCAAAAGAGTTTCAGAACGCGATGATTTAGTTAGTTCATTAAACGAGATGCTTAACCACAAAGGTTCTTATTTATTAGAAGTGATGGTTACCAAAGAAAATAATGTATTCCCAATGGTACCACAGGGATGTAGTGTAAGTGAAATTAGATTGAAATAACCCCCCAACCCCCTGAAGGGGGAGTTTATAAAATAAAAAATTGTTGCTATGAGTACAGAACATAATAAACAAGAATTTACAATAACCGTTTATACCGAAAACCAAATCGGATTATTGAATCGGATTGCGATTATTTTTTCAAGGAGAAAAATCAATATAGAAAGTTTAAATGTCTCTCCTTCTGAGATTGAACACATTCATCGCTTCAATATCCTTATTCATGAAGCGGAAGATGTAGTAAGAAAGCTTGCCCGCCAAATTGAAAAACAGATAGAGGTATTAAAAGTATACTATAACACCAATGAAGATATCATTTGGCAAGAAATGGCACTTTATAAAGTTCCTACAGAAGAAATTGCTGAAAAAGTACTGGTAGAACGCTTGCTTCGTGAGCATGGTGCACGTGTAGTTGTAATTAGAAAGGACTATACTGTTTTTGAAACTACTGGACACAGAGAGGAAACCGATAAATTGATTGAGGTTTTACAGCCTCATGGATTAATTGAATTTGTACGTAGTGCAAGAGTTGCAATCATTAAAGATAGCGAAGGTTTTAATGCTAAACTTAGAGAGTTTGAACGTGAAGAACCAGGTCAGGATGTGATTGAAAATGAATATCTGGACAAAGGAGAGAAGGTTTTTACAATGTAAGTAAGCTCAAAGCAAAAAGACTAAAGCGAAATACAGAGTTTGAAGCACAGACGTAGGAGAAAGAAGAAAGCGGAAAGGCTAAAGCAAAATGCATTGTTTGAAACACAGACCGCTGTAAAATAAACCCGATAGCAGTGAATCCCGATTTTTCTTCGGGAGTAACGAATAGCGGGACTGCAGCAGATAAAAGCTACTGACTTTCATTTTCTGATAAGAGAAAAGAACAAGGATAAAAGAATAAAGACATATATAATGAGGTTCGACGAGTCCTTCGACAGGCTCAGGATGACAAACAATAATAAAAATCAATCAACCAAAATATAACATAAAAAAACAATGGCAAATTATTTTAACACACTACCTCTAAGAGAAAAATTAAACCAGTTAGGCGTATGCGACTTTATGGACAGTTCTGAATTTTTGGACGGTGTGAACGCATTAAAAGGTAAAAAGTTGGTTATTGTAGGCTGTGGTGCACAAGGCTTAAACCAAGGTTTAAATTTAAGAGATAGTGGTTTAGATGTAAGCTACACCTTACGTAAGGAAGCAATTGAAGCTAAAAGAGATTCTTGGAAAAATGCAACTGAGAACAACTTCAAAGTAGGTACTTACGAAGAATTAATTCCGACTGCTGATGTGGTGATTAACTTAACTCCTGATAAACAACACACTGCTGTAGTTAGTGCAATTATGCCTTTAATGAAAGAAGGTGCTACTTTGTCTTATTCTCACGGTTTTAACATTGTTGAAGAAGGAACGCAAATACGTAAAGATTTAACTGTTATTATGGTTGCTCCAAAGTGCCCAGGTAGTGAAGTTAGAGCTGAATATGTAAGAGGCTTTGGAGTACCAACATTAATTGCTGTTCACCCAGAAAATGACCCACAGGGAAAAGGATTGGCACAAGCGAAAGCTTATTGTGTGGGTACTGGTGGTCACAAAGCTGGTGTTTTAAAATCATCTTTTGTTGCCGAAGTAAAATCTGACTTAATGGGTGAGCAAACCATTCTTTGTGGTTTGTTGCAAACTGGCTCTATTTTATCTTTTGATAAAATGGTAGAAAAAGGAATTGATGCTGGTTATGCTTCTAAATTGGTTCAATATGGTGTTGAGGTAATTACTGAGGCCTTAAAACAAGGTGGCATTACTGCAATGATGGACAGATTGAGCAATGTTGCAAAAATCAAAGCTTTTGAGATTTCAGAAGAATTGAAAGATATCATGCGTCCATTATTCCAAAAACATCAAGATGATATCATGAGTGGCGAATTTAGTCGTACAATGATGGAAGATTGGGCAAATGGCGATAGAAATTTATTAAAATGGAGAGCTGAAACTGGCGAAACTGCTTTCGAAAAAACACCTGCTGGTGATGTAAAAATTGGTGAGCAAGAATATTTCGATAACTATACTTTAATGGTTGCTTTTGTTCGCGCTGGTGTTGAGTTAGCTTTTGAAACCATGGTTGATGCTGGTATTAAACCAGAATCTGCTTACTACGAATCATTACACGAAACACCGCTTATTGCAAATACCATTGCTCGTAAAAAGCTGTTCGAAATGAACCGTGTAATCTCTGATACTGCCGAATATGGTTGTTATTTATTTGACCAAGCTTGTAAGCCATTATTAGGCGACTTTATGAAAAAAGTGGATACTGATTTAGTTGGTAAAAACTTTAATGAAGGTAAAGATGGTGCGGTTGATAACAGAACGCTGATTGAAGTTAACGAAGCGATTCGTTCTCATCAAGTAGAGCAAATTGGTGCTACTTTGCGTAAAGCAATGACTGCAATGAAAGCGATTAAAACAGCCTAACGCCCACCCCTAAAAGGGGGCTTTGGATGTTAGAAAATATAATTATAAACTTTTAAATTCCCCCTTTAGGGGGTTAGGGTGCAATATGCCAGAAATAGTTTGGGATAGTAATTTATACGATAAGCAACATCACTTTGTATCTGACTACGGTGCAGATGCCTTGCAATGGCTTGCACCTAAACCAGGTGAAGATATCTTAGATTTAGGATGTGGCACTGGACAATTAGCTGCACAAATTGCAGCAAGTGGAGCTGAGGTTTTTGGCATTGATGCTTCTCCAGAAATGATTGCGGTAGCAAAAGCAAATCACGCTGAAATTGGTTTCGAAATAATTGATGCTACCAAATTACCATATAATGAAATATTTGATGCAGTTTTTAGCAATGCTACTTTCCATTGGATAGAAGATCAAGATGCATTAATTAGTGGAATTTATAAAAGTTTAAAAACCAACGGAAGATTAGTTGCAGAATTTGGAGGCAAAGGAAATATAAAAAGCATTACCGATGCCATTCTAATTGCTTCAAAAAACTTAGGATTAAATGAAAAATTAATTAACAATTTTTGGTTTTTCCCTTCTATTGCCAACTTTTCAACTCTTTTAGAAAAACACGGTTTTGAAGTTGAACAAGCCTGGTTATTTGATAGACCAACAAATTTATATGGCGAAAATGGAATGTATGATTGGATTAATCAATTTGCACCACACGCTTTTAAAAATTTAACCACTGATGAAGCAGAAGCCATTAAGGACTTAGCGGTACAAATATTAAAACCAACTCATTATAAGAACGGTCAATGGATAGCAGATTATAAACGTTTAAGAATTAAAGCTTATAAAAATTAGGAACCAACTTGATGAAAAAACCCGTCGTCCATATCACCAATTTTAATTTAAAGTTTCAGGATAAATATGTATTAAAGGATTTGTGCTGGACGATTAATATTGGTGAAAACTGGTTACTTTCGGGCGAAAGTGGCAACGGAAAAACTTCATTAGTTAAGGCCATTGCTAATTTAATTCCAAATTATGGCACTGTAGAAATAAACTTCAATCCGGCAAGCCATTTAGCTGGCGTGGTTCACTATGTAGCCAATTGGTATCAATTTAAAGACTTAGAAGGACAGTCTAATTTCTATTATCAGCAGCGTTACAATAAACAAGTTGCTTCTACAACCAACTCGGTAGGTAGCGAACTAAGGCATTTTGGGCAACAAAACCAACTTAAGCCTGATACGTTAAATCCGATATTGGCAGCCTTAGATTTTGAGAATTTATTGGCAGCTACTTTAATTGAGTTATCAAGCGGAGAGCATAAAAAACTACAATTAATTAAGGCTATTTGGTTAAAACCACAATTACTAATTTTAGACCTTCCTTATAATGGACTTGATTCGGCTTCTAGAAGAAATTTAAACTTATTATTAGATCATTTAGTTGAGGATGGAACTCAGTTAATTTTGATTTCTAATGAAACAGAAATGCCATCAAGCATCAATCGTTTTGCAAAAATTGAAAGCGGGAAATTGGTTGAAACCGCAGAGATGCAACATTTAGCCGATTTATTTACTGAGGTTGAAAAACCTTTGCCTGCATTTTTTGGGAAAAAACAATGGCCTTCAGTAAAATCACATCTCATTAAAATGATTGATGTAAATGTGAGTTACGGCGATAAAAAAGTGTTAAAAAATATCAATTGGGAAGTTAAAGCTGGTGAAAAATGGGCTCTTCAAGGACCAAATGGTTCTGGTAAATCTACCCTATTGAGCTTAATCTGTGCGGATCATCCTCAGGCATTTGCCAATAACTTTTATTTATTTGGCAACTTACGTGGTAGTGGTGAAAGCATTTGGGAAATCAAAGAACGGATTGGACTAATTTCACCTGAGTTACATTGGTATTTTGATCCCTCAGCTACAGTTTGGCAAAGCATTGTTTCTGGCTTTTACGACAGCTCTGGCCTATTTTGCGAACCTGGTTATACCAAAAGATTACAAGCCGATGAATTGATTTATTTTTTTGGCTTAGATGACTATAAAAACACCTTAATGAGTCAGCTTCCATTAGGAAAGCAAAGATTGGCTTTATTAGGCAGAACAATTATTAAAAATCCCGAATTACTAATTCTGGATGAGCCTTGTCAAGGTTTAGACCAACAACAAACCTTTCACTTTAACAAATTGATAGATGAGTTATGTAAAAATGGAACTACTTTAATTTATGTAGGCCATTTCGAATCTCAACTTCCTGATTGTATAGAAAAAAGAATTGTATTGGAAAATGGCGAAGTACAAGCGATAGAAAATATTTTAGAAACGGTTAGCAATGCTTAACTGTTCATAATTATTAACATTAAAAATTATGTTACACGATCCGAACAAAGTTTATGTATTTGACACCACCTTGCGTGATGGAGAACAAGTCCCTGGTTGTCAATTAACAACCCCTGAGAAAATTGAAATTGCCAAAGAGCTTGAAGCACTGGGCGTGGATATTATTGAGGCTGGTTTTCCGATTTCTAGTCCAGGTGATTTTCAAAGCGTAGTGGAATTGTCTAAAGCAGTTTCGCAACCTATCATCTGCGCACTAACTCGTGCTAATAAAGGTGACATCGATTCGGCAGTAGCTGCACTACAATATGCAAAAAGACCAAGAATCCATACTGGAATTGGATCTTCAGACATGCACATTAAACATAAATTTAACAGCACTCGTGAAGAAATCTTACAGAGAGCAGTTGATGCTGTAAAGTATGCTAAACAATTTGTAGAAGATATTGAGTTCTATGCTGAAGATGCGGGTCGAGCAGACATTAATTTTTTGGCACAAATGGTTGAAGCTGTAATTGCTGCAGGCGCTACCGTAGTGAATATACCTGATACCAATGGTTATTGCTTGCCAGATCAATACGGACAAAAGATCAAATTTTTGAAAGATAATGTTCAAAACATCGATCAAGCAATCATATCAGTGCATTGCCATAATGACCTTGGCTTGGCTACTGCCAATTCAATTGCTGGTCTGCAAAATGGAGCTCGCCAAATTGAAGGTACAATTAATGGGATAGGTGAGCGTGCTGGTAATACTTCCATTGAAGAAGTAGTAATGATTTTAAAAACGCATCAAAACCTTGGATTGAACACGAACATCAATACCAAAAACTTCTATGAAATAAGCCGAATGGTAAGTTCGCAAATGCGGATGCCTGTACAGCCAAATAAAGCAATTGTAGGAAGCAATGCTTTTGCACATAGTTCTGGTATTCACCAAGATGGATTTTTAAAAAATCGTGAAAACTATGAAATTATTCGTCCAGAAGATGTGGGTTTTCCTGATGCAACCATTGTACTTACTGCTAGAAGTGGAAGACATGCATTAAAATTCCATTTGGAACGGTTAGGTCATAATTTGAGCAAAGATGAATTAGCTAATGCTTATCATCATTTTTTAACCATTGCGGACCGTAAATTAGATATTAATGATGAAGATCTCAGCTTAATGATGAGAGAATTATCGAGTGTGGCACGTTAAGCAAACAAAATAAACTATATAAAATGAGCAAGACATTATTTGATAAAGTGTGGGATGCACATGTGGTGCGTCAAATTGAAGGAGGACCTGATGTACTTTTTATTGACCGTCATCTTATTCACGAAGTAACAAGTCCAGTTGCTTTTTTAGGGTTAAAAAGCAGAGGAATAAAAGTATTATATCCAGAACGTACATTTGCTACGGCTGATCATAATACACCAACAATTAATCAACATTTACCTGTTTCTGATCCGCTTTCTGCAAATCAATTAGCAGCACTAGAATCAAATTCAAACGAATATGGCATTAGTCACTGGGGATTAGGTCATCAAAAAAATGGCATTGTACACGTGGTAGGTCCAGAATATGGTATTACCCAACCAGGTTCAACCATTGTTTGTGGTGATTCGCATACCTCAACCCATGGTGCTTTTGGGGCTATTGCATTTGGTATTGGAACTTCTGAAGTTGAGATGGTTTTGGCTACCCAGTGCATCATGCAGCCAAAAGCAAAGAAAATGCGTATCAACGTGAATGGAAAATTAGGCCTTGGCGTTACACCTAAGGATGTAGCCTTGTTCATTATTTCTAAGCTCACTACATCTGGTGCTACCGGATATTTTGTAGAATATGCTGGTGATGTTTTTGAAAACATGACCATGGAAGGAAGAATGACAGTTTGTAACCTTAGTATCGAAATGGGTGCTCGTGGTGGAATGATTGCTCCAGATGAAACAACTATCAACTATGTAAAAGGACGTGAGTTTAGTCCAAAAGGTGAAGCTTGGGAAAAAGCACTAGCTTACTATAAAACCTTAAAAACAGATGAAGGTGCAGTATTCGATAAAGAATTAACCTTTGAAGGTGCTTCAATTGAACCAATGATTACCTACGGAACCAACCCAGGTATGGGAATTGGGATTTCACAAGATATTCCTGATGCTGAAAATGTTGAAGGGGGCGTAGCTACTTATGCCAAATCATTGGGTTATATGGGTTTTTCTGAAGGAGAATCAATGATTGGCAAAAAAGTAGACTATGTGTTTGTTGGAAGTTGTACCAATGGTCGTATAGAAGATTTTAGGGCATTTGCATCTATTGTAAAAGGAAAGCATAAAGCTGATAATGTAACCGCTTGGCTAGTTCCGGGATCACATATTGTGGAGAGCCAAATCAAAGAAGAAGGCCTATTGGATATTTTTACTGAAGCTGGTTTTACTTTACGTCAACCTGGTTGTTCGGCATGTTTAGCAATGAACGATGATAAAATCCCAGCAGGAAAATATGCTGTAAGTACTTCAAACCGAAATTTTGAAGGCAGGCAAGGTCCTGGATCTAGAACATTATTGGCTAGTCCACTTGTTGCCGCTGCTGCTGCTGTAACTGGAGTAGTTACCGATCCAAGAACACTTTTAAAGTAGTTGTGAGTTACGGGTTGTGAGTTGAAGATCTGGATGCATATTGCAAGGGACTAATACTAACAACCATTACTAATGAACTATTGAACCAATGAACTATTAAATTATAAAAATGGCTTACGATAAATTTAACGTCTTAAGAAGTACAGCAGTGCCTCTTTCGATAGAAAACATAGATACCGATCAGTTAATTCCAGCTCGCTTTTTAAAAGCAACAGAAAGAGTTGGCTTTGGCGATAACTTATTTCGTGATTGGAGATATAATCCAGATAATACCCCTAAAGAAGATTTTGTATTAAACAATCCTATTTACAGTGGAAAAATTCTAGTTGGAGGCAAGAATTTCGGTTCTGGTTCATCAAGGGAACATGCTGCTTGGGCAGTATATGATTATGGTTTTAGGTGTGTAGTATCTAGTTTTTTTGCAGATATCTTTAAAAATAACTGTTTAAACATTGGTGTGTTACCAGTACAAGTGAGTGCCGAATTTGCTGACAAAATCTTTACCACAATTTTAGCAAATCCTAATACAGAACTAGAAGTGGATTTAGAAGCACAAACCATCTCAATTTCAGGAACTGATGAAAAGGAATCATTTGATATTAGTCCGTACAAAAAACATAATATGTTAAACGGATTTGATGACATCGATTATCTCCAAAGTATCAAAACAGAAATTGAAGACTTTGCAACTAAACTTCCATTTTAGGAAACCAGAATTGACAACTTAAACATCCTAAAAACCTATATCAGGAAACAGCCTCAATGGAAAAAAGAAAAATAGAAATCATGGATACTACACTTCGAGATGGAGAACAAACATCTGGAGTATCGTTTTCCATTTCCGAAAAGTTAACGATTAGTCAACTACTCATCGAGGAATTACATGTAGATCGCGTAGAAGTAGCCTCTGCACGTGTATCTGATGGCGAGTTTCAAGCCGTTAAGACAATTACAGATTGGGCAAAAGCAAATGGACATATCAATCGCATTGAAGTTCTTTCTTTTGTTGATAATGGTGTTTCTATCGATTGGATGATTAATGCTGGTGTAAAGGTTCAAAATTTACTAACCAAAGGCTCATTAAATCACCTCACCTACCAACTTAAAAAAACGCCTGAGCAACACTTTGCCGAAATTAAACATGTAATTGATCTAGCAGCTACTAATGGCATTGCTACCAATGTATATTTAGAAGATTGGAGCAATGGTATGCGTAATTCTCCTGAATACGTTATTCAGTTTCTAGATTTTTTAGTTACCCAAAAAATTGAGCGTATTTTATTACCTGATACACTGGGAATTTTAACTCCTACAGAAACTACTCAATTTATCAGTCGTCTGTTAAAGAAATACCCAACCACTCATTTTGATTTCCATGCACACAATGATTATGATTTAGGTACAGCAAATGTATTAGAAGCAGTAAAAGTAGGCATACATGGTTTACATCTCACTGTAAATGGAATGGGTGAAAGAGCGGGCAATGCAGCTTTAGCAAGTGTAATTGCGGTAATTAAGGATTTTGCACCTGAGGTTGATGTTAGTGTAAAAGAATCATCAATTTATAAGGTAAGCAAACTGGTAGAAACATTCTCTGGCGTTAGAATTCCAACTAACAAACCTGTTGTGGGCGACAATGTATTTACCCAAACAGCAGGAATTCATGCTGATGGTGACAACAAGAATAACCTTTATTTCAACGATTTGCTTCCAGAACGCTTTGGAAGGAAAAGACAATATGCTTTAGGCAAAACATCAGGAAAAGCAAACATAGAAAAGAATCTTTTAGAATTGGGTTTAAGACTGAACGATGAAGATTTGAAAAAAGTAACCCAGAGAGTGATTGAACTTGGTGATAGAAAAGAAACCGTAACCAAAGAAGATCTCCCTTATATTATTTCCGATGTACTCGACAGCAGTTTATATGAAGAAAAAGTAAAAGTTGACTCTTATGTATTAACCAATTCAATGGGTTTAAGACCCTCTGCAACCATTGCAGTAACAATTGAAGGTGAGCAATTTGAAGAAAATGCCCAAGGTGACGGGCAATATGATGCTTTTATGGTTGCCTTAACAAAGGTGTATGGTAAGAACCAGCGGACTTTGCCTAAGTTAATTGACTATGCTGTAAGAATAGCACCAGGTAGTAATTCAGATGCTTTATGCGAAACAATTATCACTTGGGAAATACCATCTAAAATTTTTATTACAAGAGGACTAGACTCAGATCAAACTGTTTCAGCCATCAAGGCTACCCAAAAAATGCTGAACATTATTTAAAAATAAAATTAACTATATATGAAATTTAATATTGCGCTTTTAGCAGGAGATGGAATCGGGCCAGAAGTTATAGATCAGGCCGTAAAAGTATCAAATGCAATAGCAAAGAAATTTAATCACGAAATTGTATGGACTGCAGCAATAACCGGAGCTGCAGCAATAGATGAAGTTGGTGAACCTTATCCTGATGCTACCCACGAAATCTGTATGGCAGCTGATGCTGTACTTTTTGGAGCAATTGGTCACCCACGTTTTGACAATGACCCAAAAGCCACCATTCGTCCTGAACAAGGACTATTAAAAATGCGCCAAAAATTAGGCTTATTTGCCAATGTTCGTCCAACTTTTACTTTTCCATCATTAATTGATAACTCTCCGTTAAAAAGAGAGCGAATTGAGGGAACAGATTTAATTATCTTAAGGGAATTAACAGGTGGGATTTACTTTGGTGAAAGGGGAAGAAAAGACAATGGAAATACCGCTTTTGATACCTGTACTTACACACGTGCCGAAATTCAGCGTTTAGCGAAGTTAGGCTTTGAAATGGCAATGACCAGAAGCAAAAAACTTTGTTGTGTAGATAAAGCTAATGTGCTTGAGACGTCGCGTTTATGGAGAGAAACTGTACAGGATATGGAAAAAGACTATCCAGAAGTTACTGTAAGTTATGAATTTGTTGATGCAGTTGCAATGCGTTTGGTACAATGGCCAAATTCTTATGATGTATTGATAACTGAAAATCTTTTTGGTGATATTTTAACTGATGAAGCTTCAGTAATTTCAGGTTCTATGGGTCTAATGCCATCTTCATCTATTGGTGTACATACGTCACTTTTCGAACCTATCCATGGATCATACCCACAAGCTGCAGGAAAAGACATTGCTAATCCATTGGCCACTGTTTTATCAGCAGCAATGATGTTTGAGGATGCTTTTGGATTAAAGGAAGAAGCCGAACTGATTAGAGCTGTTGTAAACAAATCGTTAGCAGAAGGTATTGTTACCGAAGATTTATCTGGAACAAATAAAGCTTACAAAACCTCTGAGGTTGGCGATTGGTTAGCTAAAAATATATAAACTTACAAAGTTCAGAAAATTGTAAGTTTGTAATGATAAAGACTGTTCATTAAGATTAATTGCTTTTTTAGCAGCAAACTTATTGAACAGCCTTTCTAATTTTTAAAATAATGCCAAACAAGTACAACTTTGATTTTTTAGCAGCAGTAGAACGTATTAAAAATGTTGTTAAGCGCACACCGCTTCAGTATAATGCTAGACTTTCTGAAAAATACGAATGTCAAGTATATTTGAAACGTGAAGACCTGCAGATTGTAAGATCTTACAAATTACGTGGTGCCTATAACATGATGAGTCAAATTCCTGCTGATCAAATTCAAAATGGAATTGTATGTGCAAGTGCTGGTAATCATGCTCAAGGCGTTGCTTATTCCTGCAAAGAATTAAAAATTAAAGGCACCATTTTCATGCCCGAAATTACACCTAAGCAAAAAATAAGTCAGACTACTTTATTTGGGAATGGTTGGATAAATATTGTTTTGGTTGGTGATACTTTTGATGATTGCTTAGCAGAAGCTTTACGCTTTACCGCAGATAATGATATGACTTTCGTTCCACCATTTGACAATTACCATGTAATTGAAGGGCAAGGAACGGTTGGGGTAGAAATTTTAGAAGATTTACCAGATGCAGAAGTTGTAATTATGCCAATTGGTGGTGGTGGCTTAGCTTCAGGAACTGGAACATATTTAAAAGGGACAAACCCCAATATTTTATTAATTGGTGTAGAACCAGAAGGTGCTCCAAGTATGGATGCTGCTTTCAAAGCAGGTAGGCCAATAAAACTGGAACAAATCAATCGTTTTATTGATGGTGCTGCTGTTAAATCGGTAGGATTATTAACTTATCCGATATGTAGAGAGCTATTGGATGAAATTTTATTAATTCCAGAAGGAAAAGTCTGTACTACTATTTTAAAATTATATAATGAAGAAGCAATTGTAGCTGAACCTGCAGGTGCGCTGGCAGTTGCTTCATTGGATCTATGTGCAGCACAAATTAAAGGTAAAAAGGTGGTTTGCATTGTAAGCGGTGGCAATAATGATATCGAAAGAATGCAAGAGATTAAAGAGAAATCTTTACTTTTTGAAGGATTGAAACATTATTTCATCGTTCGTTTCCCTCAACGACCAGGTGCATTAAAACTATTTGTGAATGATGTTTTAGGTCCCCATGATGACATTACCCGTTTTGAATTCATTAAAAAAACAGAACGTGAAAGTGGACCAGCTTTAGTTGGAATTGAGTTAAAAGACCCTGAAGACTATAATGGTTTAGTGGAGCGGATGAAAACCTTCAAATTTGAAATTATTGAACTAAACCAAGACCAAACTTTATTTGAGTATTTGGTATAATAAGCCAAAAGATTAAAGCTGAAAGACCAAGGTTTAAAATTACTTTTAAAGATTAAAATTTTAGATAAAAGACTCACCCTAAAAGACTAATTTTTCATCTGTGCCCATTCTTTTCATCTGTGATATATAATTACAGAAAACTGGCAATAGTTTTGCATTATAAATTGCAAAACACACACACAACATGAAAAAGCTAACAATCCTATTCCTTTGCATCGCCTCACTAGGTTTGGCGTCTTGCAAAAAAGACACTATTATTAATCAGACTACACCAAACAGAACAATTATTTTCGATAGAACATCTGCATCATGGATACCAAATGCTGGTGGCGGTTTCTATGTTGATTTAATTGCTGATGAAATTGACCTTGTCAATTTAAAAGACGAAGGCGTACTTGTTTATATTGCTACAGATGGTGTAAATGCAACAGGATATTACCAATTACCTAATGCTGTATCTAACTTTGATTACGAAATTTACGAAGGCCGAATAAGAATATTTTACGATGGAACAACGCGTCCAAGTACATTAACACGTATAAAAGTTGTTTTAATTGCAGCGGAAAACGTAACCTAAGTATAGAGGTTTAAAACGCTAAAAAACGACCAATGTTCGCTTGAACGTGGTCGTTTTTTTTATGCTCGCCACTATTAAGTTGTAAAGCTCTAATGGTAACTCCATTCCTTTCTAGTAAAAGTTCGTCGTAGAAACCTTTGTAATAAACCTCTTTTACTTCAAACCTTCTGCTATTCCAAGTACTTTTTAGCTCTACCCATTCTGGATAAAAAACTACATGTTGTTTTTGGGTTTTAAGTCCCAATTTATTTGCTTGTACAGCATCTAAAACAACCGCATTACCTAATATTTGTGCAGTATAAAGAGCTGATGGATTTTGATAAATAGTTTCTGGTTTATCGTTTTGTAAAAGTATCCCTTGCTTAAGAATTAGCAATTGATCAGCAAGGAATAAACCGTCTGTTGGGTCGTGAGAAACTAAAATAATGGTTAAACCAGTTTCTTTTGCCAAGCGTTTGATGTCTGCACGCAATTGGTTTTTCAGTAAATAATCAACCTGACTAAAAGGTTCATCCAACAATAAAACCTTCGTATCACTAATTAAGGCTTTTGCAATCGCCACGCGCTGCTGTTCACCCCCGCTTAATTCTATTATTTTTTTATCCTTTAGCTTGGTAATGTGCAAGTGTTCCATCATTTCCATGGTTTTCTCTTGCTTCGCTTTAATATCGGTATTAGACAACATTGAAGCAATATTATCGTAAACCTTGGCATAAATATTCAATGAAAAATCTTGGGTAACCATTTTCATTTCGGTATTACCAGGAATGAGTTGTTCATCTGGTCCTTTTACCCTCTGGTTATTTAATAAAACTTCACCTTCATCTGGCTTTAACAACCCATAAATACATTTTAGCAGGGTCGATTTACCACTGCCGCTTTCGCCAATTATGGCAACAATATCTCCTCTTTTAATAGAAAAACTAATGTTAGAGATACCAGACACTTGTGTTTCTTGGTATTGTTTTGTTAAATTAGTTACAGTGATTATTTGTTCGTTCACATGGTAAAGATAAAGCTTAAAGCTGAAAGAATAAAGGTGAAAGCTTATAGACTAAAGCAGAAAGTTGAAAACAAAAGGTTTCTAGCTAACATTCTTCGGTCTCAGCGAATCTGCGAGAAAAACTAGCCATAAAATTAGAAGTTGTCCAACAAAAAAATCCTACAAACTTTCGTCTGCAGGATTGGGTTTTATTTGTGTGTGTTTGGTTTATTGGTTCATTAGCTCACTAAGTTTCGAACAAAATCTTTCTGACTTTCGGACCTCGGACTTTCGGATTAATTTAATCCAAAAGTTAAACCGAATGCCATATTTTTTAATCCTTTTTGAGGTGCGCTATCGAACATATCGCTTGCATAATATTTAGCAAATAAAGCTATCCCATTAGTCCCTACTCTTACAGTACCGCCGTAACGGAAAGGAGCAAAATTATAATCATCTTTAACTTTCACCTTTCCATGCTCATCACTTATTTGTTTAACTTTTCCATTTAATAAGAAAGCAATTTCTGGTCCGGCAACTAGGTACCAACGTCTTCCTTTATGGCTTTCCTTGGTTCTCAACTCAAAGTTTAAAGGAACATGTACATAACTGCTAGAAAAACGGTTCTTGCTATACAAAATTTCAGGAGTTTCTGTAGTATAAGTTAAAGTCGGACTATTTTTCACCATTGTAATGTTGTTTTTCAATCGAATTAAAGTCCAGTCGAAACCACCTGCTATATAGATTTTAAAGTTAGGGTTAAATCTATAGCCCATTTGCAAAATATCAAATGAAACATGGCTTGTTTTTCCAGCTTTATAATCTAAAAAATCATTCGTTGGTGATAAAGAGAAGCTTCCGTTATCGATTAATTTAGAGAAACCGATATCTAAACGGGTAAAGGTTATTCCTCCTACAAAACGACCTTTATTAGGATCAATTCTACCACTACTGTCTTTTTTACCTATTGATATGTTTACACCATAGTTGATATCTTTGTTTTTGCGTTTAACGCTATCTTGTTGTGCACCTGCACTTAAAGCTACCAGAAAGGTAAGTCCGCTTACCAAAACTGTTGTTAATATTGAGTTTTTCATTGTGTGTTTGTTTGGTTTTTAATGGTAATGAAGCTTGCACGGGTTATTATTATCATTGAATATATGCAAACCCGTGCAGGTCATTTGTGTGTGTATGTTTGTTTGGTTTATGTGTTTCTTAATCTTATTTATTCTTTTTGTTAAATTTCAAAAAGCCAATGTTTATTCCAATTATCGATGAGTTATCATCATCATCTGTATTAAATCTTACTAACTTTTTATCTCTTTTATCTACTTTGTCTACCACAAAGTTTATCAAGTCTCCCACATTTCTAATCCCTTTTTTCTCAGTAACAATCTCTTCTGCTGCAGAGGTTTCTATACCTGTTTGTTGAGTTTCTACCCTTGCAATTACAATTGGATTTTCTACCTCAGTTTCCTTTATCGGAGCAACATTTAGAAGTTTAACTTCTGCTTGTTTAATAGGTAGACGATTGCTAGCAAGCATCGGTTGCACGGGCTCTTGTATATTTTTTAAATTATTTTCAGGAGCTCTATTTTCACGTGTTACAGTTAGAGTTTTAGCTTCTGAGCTTGCTATTCTATCTGTATTACTAACAGTTTCTGTAATAGGTAAAGTAGTAGAAACTACATCATTAACTACTTCTTGCTCAATTGGTTTAACCAAAACTGCTGTTGCTTCAGCTCCACGCAATTTAATTTTCTCTGTTTTCTGAAAAACCAACATCGCAGTAATTGCAATTGCTACACTTGCAGCTGCCATCCAATAAATCGGAATAACACGTTTGCGTTTAGGTTCTAGCTGTTGTTCTATATTAGCCCATAAATTTGCAGATGGTTCAATTTCCGCATCCACGAATTTGTCTTTAAATAATTTATCGAATTCTTTATCCGGCATGTGTTGCATATCCAAAGCCCTCCATTTTAATAATTTCTTGTTGCAATATTGCTCTCGCCCTACTTAATTGAGATTTACTGGCACCTTCTGAGATACCTAATGTTTCTGCAATTTCTTTGTGCGAATAACCTTCTATAATGTACATGTTAAATACCATGCGATAACCGTCCGCTAGTTTCTGTATTACCTTCATTAAATCTTGCATGCCTAAGCTGCTAAAATCAAATCCTTGTGATGGTTGCTCGTAAGCATCTTCAATTGGCACAATACTTAAAGAGCGTAAATTCTTTCTGTAACTTTCAATTGCGGTATTAACCATTATTCTTCTTATCCAACCTTCAAAAGAGCCATCGCCACGGTATTCCTTAACTTTCTGGAAAATTTTAACGTATCCCATTTGTAATACATCTTCAGCTTCCATACGGTCTTTGGCGTAGCGCATACAAACGGCCAACATTTTCGATGCAGTTTGCTTATATAGCATTTCTTGCATCTTCCTGTCGCCAGCTTTGCAGCCTTTCATCAAGTCATCAATCGTATATGTTTTAGTCACCTTCATTTGTTGTTTGTATAGGGTAGATGAACCCTAGAAGTAAAAGGTTGCAAGCAGTTGCAAATAAATTTCTAAAAAAAGATTTCACAGATAGCAAAGTACAAACATTAAGGTACTAAGATATATTAAGACTAATGGTCCTTTATTTCTTAATGTTTGAAAACGAATGTTAGCATTTTATAGATACTGTAGTCCCGCTTTCAGCTTTGGTCTTTTCGCTTTCAGCTCAAGAGCTACCGCTTCAATCAGGTTTATTTAACAAAGGGCTGTTTTTCATAGGATGGATTGCTGGCCTTGCAAACTTACGAAGTTCTCCATCGCACAGCTCTTTGAAACTTCGTAAATTGGCTCTTTCAGACTTTCGGACTTTTCTGACTCCTTCTACTTCCTTTTAAAAATTCTAAAACTCTCTTTGTAAGTTATAAATAAAGAGTGGTTAAATTGAAAATCAGCATCTGGAGTTCCTAGGTCAAAATGTGGTTCAAAACGAACATCTAAATACAAATTAGGGATCAACTGTTTTTGATAAACATATCTAACTGCCAAAATGCTTCTGCTGTTTTGTTTAAAGCCTTCATTATATAAAGTTTCTGAAACCGATTGATACAATGGCATTCCCTTAATAGTTAAAAAATTATTCCCTTTCCAGTAAGAAGCCACTAAGCTACCCCACCTAGTGTTCATACCAGCGTTTAGCCACAAGCCAAAACCGCCTTGGTATGCCCTAACTTTTGTTGGTGAAAAATCTTTATAAACAGCAACGTAATTATCGGTAAATATTTCTTTCACATCGTAACCAATTGTTTTGTGCAGTTTAAAGCCTGCAGCGCCATTAAATAAAGTGCTTAAAGGAATATCTTTCAATACATCAATTTGCCCACCTTGATGGTAAGCTAAAAACTGAGCGGGTATTGACAGTTTCCAGTTCTCATTTTTCAGTAAAAAAGTTTCAGTACTTAGTCCTCCAACAATCTCTTCCTTTGCAGCCTCGCCCTTGTAAATCATTTTTTGCCAGGCAATCCAACTATCTAATTTGAATTTCTCTTTATCAACCAGTAATTGGGTTCCGTATTCTATTGGTGTTGTAATCTTTCTTTCGAAATTATAAATTGGTTCTATGTAATTGTGTTGAATATTTCCTTCTAGGCTACCAAAAATAAGGGTAAGATCTTTCTTATGGTATTTTAAGCTAAATAAAGGTTTGGCATCATAAATACCTTCATTTCCAAAATCCTTACGCAAATAAGCACCTGCTGTAATAGCCAAATTCGGGTTGGCATAATAAACCAATTGTGGCTCTAGCTGTGTACCATACAAAGTGTAACCATCGTGAAATTTATTCGAGTATTCGTAATTTCTAACGTAATTGAAATTGTAGAAATTAAAATGTAATTCTTTGTCTAAACTATCAGCAGGGCGAATGCGATTAAAGATTGCTTCATTGTTGAATTGAGCTTTAGTAGTTACAGAAAGCAAAAAGAGGAAGGCTATAAGTAGATTTTTTTTCATTTAATTTATTTTAAGATTGTCAGTCTGAGTTTCTATTATCATTCTGAGTGCAACGAAGAATCTCATTTAGAAATATTAATTCAACTGTGAGATTCCTCCAAAGTCGGAATGACAAAAATATCTGGAATAAAAATTAGTTACTCTTACTTTTTCTCTCTATATCTTTTGTAAATCTTCACAGCCATCATGATAATTGCAGAAAATACAATCAATCCTAATAAACCATAAATCCAGTTTACTGCACTTTTTAGCATTACCGTAAATACAATGGCAACCAATAAGATCGTGGCAACTTCATTCCATAAACGCAACTGATTACTAGAATACTTAAATATTCCATTTCTCAATTGCTTCATTATATTTTGACAAATGAAATGGTAAACGAGTAATAGCCCAACAAAACCAAGTTTAACCCACATCCAACTTTGAGTAACTAAGAAATCGAAGTGGGTGTAATACATTAACGCACCAGCTAAAACCGTTAAACACATCGCCGGTATGGTAATGATATTCCACAAACGACCTTCAATTTTAGTGAATTCCTTTTGAAGAATGTTCTTTTCTAATTCTGGTCTATCGTTAGCTTCAGTATGGTAAATGAATAAACGAACACCATAAAACAATCCAGCCATCCAACTTACTACAAAGATGATGTGAACCGCTAAAAAGTATTGATAGTAATCGTTCATTATTTAATCTTTTCTAAAATATAATTGTCAACCCAACTAGGGATATTTAACTGTTCAAATTCTACAAAACCATTTTTTATACTTCCTAAAAACTTATGCTTTATTCCAGAATTGTCCCAAAGATAGGTTTCATCAACCTTTTTTACCATATCCATTAGTAATCCCATTGTTAAGAAGTATCTTTTCTCAACTTTTTCGCCTTCCACGGAGTGCCCACCTTTTTTAATTCTGTCTTTTACACGTTCCAAATTCATTATTGGTGTTTCAGTTCCTATAAAATATAAATAGACTTTATAATTATTCGATTTTGCTAAGTCTATTAATTCAAGTTTTGAAGGGTGTGAGAATACAGTTTCAAAAGAGAATGATTTTTTGCTGGCGATTAATTGATGTCTGATGAAATCAGCTATAATAGCAAAATGATATGAATTAAATAAAGTATTGACTTGTTGATTTCTCGTAACAATTACATTCTCTATAATTTCTAAATTCCAGGTATCTGAGTTGAATGATGCTTTTTTATAAAGGCCACTTGCCAAATAAAATTGATTAAATTCATTTTCCGCACAGGAAATATCAAAATCAGATAAATTTATGAAGTTGCTCTTTTTATAAGCTTCTTCTAAATAATCTGCATTTACAAATAGCTTTGTTGAGAAATAGATAGATTTTATGGAATCAAATAAAGTAGTTTTACCAGAACCATTGGGACCTGCAAAAATCCTTAATTTTGGTTGTTTGGGCATTAAAACAATTTAATTCTTTTATGAGATAAACGTTTTTTCTTAAATATGCCTCCCGCTATTTTAACAATTTTACCATCGTTAAAAGTTCTATAAACACCGTCTTCCTTAACCTCTGTTCTGCCTAAATTCAAGGCATCGACAATGCGAATTACATCTTCCATTTTCTTGTTAATGGCTTTTATAACTTGTTGTATCGGAAGTTTATCCTCGTCATTTAGAGATTTAACTGTCATAAAATTTCTTATTAGATATAGCTAATATACTAAAATGAGTTCAATTAATATCTAAATTCCTTTACAACCTCAATTGCATATTTTACATTATCAAAAGGAATATCAGGCATAATACCGTGACCTAAGTTAAAGATAAAACCTTCTGTTCCACGCATTCTTTCAAATAGTTGATGAATGTGTTTCTTAATTACAGGTTGGTCAGCATATAAAATATGTGGATCTAAATTCCCTTGAACAGCAATTCCGGCAGGCAATGCATTTTTAATGTTTAACAAATCTGCATTCCAATCTACCGAAATTACATCAGGTTTTGCTTCTGCCATAATTGGTGCAAAAACAGAACTTCCTTTACAAAAAGAAATTACCGGAACATTTGTTCTATTTAAACCAGCAATAATTTGTTGGTTATATTGATGAGAAAATTCTTGGTAATCGTTCCAAGATAAAGCCAGGGCCCAGCTATCAAATAATTGAACAGCATTAACACCAGCCGCAATTTGTAAGTTCAAGTAATCCGTAGTTACCTTCGCAATTTTAGCCAATAAACGGTGTGCTAATTCTGGATGATTGTGCATTAACAACTTGGTTAACTTAAAATCTTTACTAGAACCACCCTCAACCAAGTAACTCATTACCGTAAAAGGTGCTCCAGCAAAACCGATTAAAGGAATACTACCATCCAAGCGTTGTTGAATTACTTTAATTGCATCGGCTACATATTGCAACCTATCTACAACATCAACTTCTAACTTATCGATATCAGCAGCGGTACGAACAGGATTAGCGAATTTTGGTCCAACACCCTGAGTAAAACTTAAATCGCCACCCATTGCTTCGCCAGTTACTAAAATATCGCAAAATAAAATTGCCGCATCAATGCCTAACAAATCAACCGGCAACATGGTAACGTCTGCAGCAATCTCTGGGTTTTTGCACATTTCTAAAAACGAATATTTGTTTTTAATTTCCCAATATTGTGGCATAAATCGACCCGCTTGGCGCATCATCCATACTGGTGGTCTTTCTGTAGCTTTTGAATTTGCAGCGTCTAAAAATAAGTTATTCTCCATCTTGTATTAGGCCAAATTATTGGCTTCTTTCTCTATAATTTTTATAATTTCTTTAGCTCTTGATGTTGTTGCCAACTCTTTGGCTTTTTCTATATATGCTTTTGCTCTTTCGCCATCCTTTTTACGCAGGGCGAGATTGGCCAAATGAATCATTACAAACGCTTTATCATTTTGCCCACCCAAGGGGAAACGGCTAGCAATTTGAAAGTGAAACTCTGCAGTTTCAAAATCTTCTCGTTGCAAAGCGATATTTGCTCTCATAAACTCGTAATATCCACGGCGGTTTTTTGCTAGTCGATCTGGGTTTACAACTTCATTTAATATTTGTTCTGCCTTATCATAATTTGCATCCTTAAAATGTTTCGATGCCAATAACACCGAACTGTGTTTAAAGTGACTCCATAAAATAAAGGCAAAGAGAAAGCCGGCTATAGCAGCCAGCTGGTATTGATTGAAATATAAACTTACCAATGCAGAAAGGGCAAAAGTTGCCATTAAAGCATATCTACTCCAAGTATTGTACATTAATTTGCGCTATCTGTAAATTTATAACCTACACCTCTAATCGAGTGAAAGAACACTGGATTTTTTTGATCAGGTTCAAAATATTTACGGAACGTTAAAATAAAGTTGTCAATTGTTCTTGTTGAAGGATATACATCGTAATTCCAAACTGTTTCAAGGATTTGTTCTCTAGAAACTGCTTCGTTCTTACGCTCAATTAATAATTTCAACAACATTGTTTCTTTTTTAGTTAAAGGCACAACGGTTCCGTCATCTTGTTTCAATTCAAAAGAGTTAAAATAAATTGTCTTATCGCCAATTTTATAAGAGTTTAATTCTTTTAAGTCATCTGCTTTTAAGCTACGTTTCACCAAAATTCCAACACGTAGAATTAATTCTTCCAAGTTGAAAGGTTTTACCAAATAATCATCAGCTCCTTTTTTAAGACCCATTACACGGTCTTCGCTAGTATTCTTAGCCGTTAAAAACAAAATGGGAACTTCAGTATTCTCTAAACGAATAGTTTCACAAACCTGGAAACCATCCATTTCTGGCAACATTACATCTAAAATGATAAGGTTGAAACGTTCTTCCTTAAAAATTTTTAATGCAGTTTTACCGTCTTTAACAGCATGAACTTTATAACCCTCTAATTCGAGGTTTAATTTGATGGCATCTAATAAATGATCTTCATCTTCTACCAATAGTATTCTTAATTTCTGTGGCATATTAGTTAAATGTTACTTCAAAAATTGCACCTTGCGGTGTGTTATCTTTAACGCTAATATCAGCGTCGTGGTTTTGTAATACCTCTTTAACAATAAACAAGCCAAGTCCAGTACCTTTAGATTTGCGTACATTTTCATCGCCAACGCGGTAAAATTTATCGAAAATAAGCATTTTTTCACCATCCGGAATGCCGGGACCTTTATCAGAAACCGTTAAAAACGGCTTACCGTCATTTTGACAGAGGCTTACTGCAATTTCGGCACAAGGGCCAGAATATTTAACGGCGTTTTCTACCAAATTTGTAACAACCGATGATAAAGCAAATTTATCTCCTACTACCTTAATATTATTGTCAATTTTAGTATTGATTAACTGTTGGTTACCGCAAGAATGAACTTGCAATCTGTCTGTAATTTTAGTAACCAATTCAGAGAAATCAAATTCTTCTTTTGGAAATGAATAGGTCCGACTTTCAATCTTGGTAGCCAGTAGCATGTTCTCTACCAAATCATCCAATCGCTCAATATCTTTTAATGAATTATTAAGTAGAGAAGTTTGTAATTGTTTATCTAAATCTCTCTTCACAATGGTTTGTAAAGAAAGTTTAATTGCAGCCAAAGGCGATTTCAATTCATGTGTAACTGACAGTAAGAAATTTTGTTGTTGTTCATGCAGTTTATCTTCCTTTTTAATAGAAGCGTGAATAAAATAAGCACCAATGCAAAGTAAAAACAAGAAAACAGAACCCTCTCCCATCACCATCGCCATGCGCTGAGGTTGCAATTGGATTACAACGGTTCCCCACCAAAACATTTCTAGCAATGCGTAAAGTAATAGGAAATAAAATATGAGCAGTGACTTTTTCATTATATGTTTTTTTGTCATCCTGAGCTCGTCGAAGGACTTTTCAATTACATTTCGACAGGCTCAATGTGACAATTATTATTTCTTACTAAAAACTAAATCCAATGCATCAAAAATAGCTCTTTTTGCTTTCTCTAGTTCTATTTTAGTGTGTGCTGCAGAAACAAATCCAACTTCATAACCAGATGGCCCTAAATAAATCCCTCTGTTTAGCAATTCACGATGCATTAGTTTAAATTTCTCCATACTTGCAGGATCAATATCTTCTGCGGTTTTGATATCTTTATCGGTAAAAGCAAACCAAAAAATAGAACCAACCGTAAACACTTTGAACTTATAATTTCTTGCCGTTGCAAAACGCTGAATGCTATCTACAAACTCTTTGGTTTTTTGGTTTAAATCTTTGTAAAAACTTGATTTTAAAAGTTCAGTTAAAGTTGCAATTCCCGCAGCCATTGCAACCGGATTGCCAGATAAAGTTCCTGCTTGATAAACACCACCATCAGGTGAAATATGGCTCATTATTTCTGCAGAAGCTCCATACATCCCAACAGGCAAACCACCACCAATAATTTTTCCGTAAGTTACAATATCAGGCTTGATGCCGTAATAAGCAGCTGCTCCTTCAAAACCTACCCTAAAACCAGTAATTACTTCATCAAAAATTAACAAAGCCTTATTTTCCGTACAAACATTTCTTAAAAATTCAATGTAAGCTTTGTCTTGCATTAGCAAACCATTATTTGCCGGAATGCCTTCTATAATTACCGCAGCAACTTGATCTTTAAATTGCTCGAAAGCTTTAATAATTGCATTTGTATCATTTAAAGGAATAACAATTGTTTCTTCGGCAAAAGATTTAGGTACACCTGCTGAAGAGGTTTCTCCAAAAGTTACCAATCCAGAACCTGCTTTTACCAAAAGCGAGTCACTATGACCATGGTAGCAGCCTTCAAATTTGATGATTTTATCTTTTCCAGTATAACCACGAGCTAACCTAATAGCCGACATTACAGCCTCTGTTCCAGAACTTGTAAAGCGGATTTTTTCTACATAACTGTTATTCTTAATAATCAGCTCTGCCAATTCATTTTCTAATGCAGTTGGTGCGCCAAAGCTCATTCCGCTTTGCATTACTTCGATTACCTTCTCTCTTATTTTAGCATTGTTATGACCTAAAATTAATGGCCCCCAACTTGCACAAAAATCTATAAATTGATTTCCATCAGCATCCCAAATGTAACAGCCATCTCCTTTTTGAATAAACAATGGCGTACCATAAACAGATTTGAAAGCCCTAACTGGAGAATTTACTCCACCAGGAAAATAGGTTTTCGATTTCGCGTACAATTCTGCCGATTTCTCACGACTAATATCAGGTTTGCTTCCTGTATTTACCGGCATCTCCTCTTCGTTTCCCGAGAATATCTTTTTTAACTGTTCTAACATTTTTTTTAAGCTAAAAGCTGAAAGACCAAAGTTAAAAGCTCAAGACTAGGCGTTAAAACAAGCGCTTTAGTCTTTCTCCTTTAAGTTTTAAGCTTCCTCTTACATCCAATTATTCTCTACTATATCTCTAATATGGTAAGTGGTTATGATACTAGCTCCTGCTCTGGCAAAGGCATGCATCGTTTCCATTACTACTTTTTGTTCATCTATCCAACCTCTTTGTGCTGCTGCTTTAATCATCGAGTACTCTCCCGAAACATTATAACAAGCAATTGGCAGGTCACTGTTTTGCTTCAATTTACTAATAATATCTAAATAAGCTAAAGCTGGTTTAACCATTAAAACATCTGCACCTTCACTTTCATCTAGCAATGCTTCTCTTACTGCTTCAGTTCCATTCCTGAAATCCATTTGGTAAGCTTTTCTATCACCTTTATTTGGCGCACAATCTGCCGCTTCTCTAAACGGACCGTAATAGGCCGAAGCAAATTTGGTGGCGTGGCTCATTATTGCCGTGTTTACAAAACCACCCCCATCTAATTTATGTCTAATTGCAGCAACACGACCATCCATCATATCTGAAGGTGCTAACATGTCAGCACCAGCTTCTGCATGATTTAACGCCATTTTTGCAATTAAGTCTACTGATAAATCATTTTGGATATAATCATCTTTCATAATGCCGCAATGACCGTGAGCTGTATAAGAACAAACGCAAACATCAGTTACTACATATAAATCGTCGCCAAAATTTTTCTTTAATTCTCTAACTGCAACCGGCACTAAAGAATGTGGATTGTAAGCAGATTTTGCATCCTCACTTTTCTCATCTCCAACACCGAACAACATAATTTTATTCACACCCAACTTTAATCCTTTTTCTACGTCTTTTAATAACGTATCTGTAGAAAAATGGTTTACACCTGGCATTGCATCAATTGCTTTTGTAACCCCAGTTCCTGGCACAACAAAGTATGGATAAATAAACATATCCTTCGACAATCGCGTTTCTGCAATTAGTTCTCTAACAACTGGATTTTTTCTTAACCTACGGGGTCTAATCATGTTATTGGTTACAAGTTGTTGGTTACATGTTATGGGCATCGAGCCCTGATCTATTTATTATATTATTATGCATCACGACTTATAACCCATAACTCGTAACCCATAACTCTAAATTAAACTGCAAACCTATTTATTTTATAATTTAGTATGATAACCTAAATATCATTTTTTAGAAAAGTGATAATGGTTCTTTTGTTAATGTAGTCATGCTATTCGTTTCAATCTTTTTTGTCCTTCGACTTCGCTCAGGATGACAAAAATATTTTCACTACTATCAGGTTTATCTAACAAAGTTCCTGTTCTAGAACTTCCTTTTCTAATATATAGCTTTAAGATCGTTTCGTCGTTCCTCCTCGCAATGACGACATACAGATAACTTCGCTTTAGTCTTTCAGCTTTCTCCTTTAAGCTTTAATTATATTCCAAAAACAGCTTCTGCTAGTCCAATTTCATCCGGAGAATAAGGCAAAGTGTATTTCACGCCCATTTCTTCAAACTTTTTACCTGTTGAATTACCAATGGCAATAACTTTTTGTTCGGGATCTAGTAAATTATCAGCAAAATAAGCATCAACATTAGATGGACTTGTGAAGATTAAAACTTCAGCGGTAGTACCATCAATATCATCAGCTACTACGGTTTCATAAATTGGCAGGTCTACAATTTTTGTGTCTATCCCTAATGATTTTTGAATGCTTAATAAAGAATCCTGGGCTCTTGGAAATAGTACGGTTTGTCCACCAACTATTTTTGCAAATTCCTCCGCTACTTCTACAATATCTCCACTTTCGCCAACAAAATCTGCCAAGTGACCGAATTTTCTCAAAGTATCTTCAGAGCCGCGACCAACTACACCAAACTTTACCTTTTTAGCCAAAAGCGGGTTTAATTTAAAGAAATATTCAACTCCGTTTCTACTGCTAAAAAATATCCAATCGATGTTTTTTAAATAAAAAGGATCTAAAATATTTACAATTGGGAATGTACGAATTAACGAACGCCCATCTATTTCTATATCATGTTTAGCTAAAGCTTTTCTAAAGTAACTATGTTCTCCGATTTCTCGGGATATGAAAACCTTAGTTGGCATTTTTCTTTCTTTATCAAACCCAGCAACAATTTTCTCCGCTAAACCTTCAGTAGTTTCTGATCTTAAAAATAAGCGGTCAGGAAAATCTTCATCAGTTTCTGCTTTAGAAGTCCAAACTTCGAAAAAACCATTTTCTTTTTTACAGTAGCAACCTAACGGCATATGACAACCGCCTTCAAACAGGTTTAACACTTTACGTTCAACAGCAATTTCTTCGGCTGTTGCCGCATTGTGTATCTGTTGCAAAGCGTTAAACAATTCAGTATCACTTTCACGAATTTGAATAGCTAAGGCACCTTGCGCTGGTGCCGGAACCAATTCTGTTGTATCTACAACTTCTACATGAAACTCACTTAAATCTATATTTAACCTATTTACACCAGCTTTTGCTAATAAAATAGCGTCGTAATTTTCATCGCGTAATTTTTGAATACGCGTTGGCACATTCCCACGCAAATCTTCGATATTCAAATCAGAACGCAAAGCCAATAACTGCGCTTTACGTCTATTAGATGAAGTACCAACCATTGCTCCTTTTTTTAAGGATAATTTTTGGCTTACATCTACACAATCTTTTAAAATCAGTAATAATTCTGCAGGATCTTCACGCTCAGTAACTGCTGCAATGATTAATCCTGCTGGGTTTGTAGTTGGTAAATCTTTGTGAGAGTGCACAGCAATATCGATTGTACCAGCTAAAAGCTCTTCTTCTAACTCTTTAGTAAAGAAACCCTTCCCTTCTAATTTATCAAGTCTAAGATTTAATATTTTATCGCCCTGCGTTTTAATGATTTTTAATTCTGCATCTATTCCAATGCTTGCCAATCTATCTTTTGTATTGTTAGCTTGCCATAATGCCAAATCGCTGCCGCGTGTACCGATTATTATTTTCTTCACCTTATGCTTAGTTTTCTGCTAAATTAATAAAATTTTGAAAGGGTTATATGCTTTGAGTTCTTTTAACCGCAAAGACGCCAAGAGCGCAAAGTAGATTGGGAAATTGATTTGATTGTTGTCTCAAATCTCATATCTCAATACGCAAATCTATTTAGCTATTTTTTACTAGAATTTCTTTTGCCATTACCATTGGTATGGTAATGCATTTTTTTTCCATGTAATCCATAACTCTTTCCAAAACCGCTCTTGAGTTATCATCCATTGTATTTATCTCATCTGCAAAAACAGTAGTGATAGCCTTATGTTTGATATCCTTAATTTTTTGGGGCACATCACTCATTGCAATTTCGATTTTGCGTTGGCGTAAAACAGAATCAAATTCTTTGATATTTGCATCTATAATGTGTTCTGCACTTATCAACTCATCATAACGTTCTTGGATATTTTTTCGAGCAATTTCTTTTAAAGATTCTACTTCAATATAGTGGAATGGGAAGTTTTTAACTACTTCCGGTGCTACATCATTAGGAATTGCTAAATCTACAATTACTTTTTTGCCAGTATCTCCGTTTAATAATTTAATATAAATTTCTTCGGTTATAATTGGCTGCGTTGCACCAGTACAAGTTATAATTACATCAAAACCTTGATTGTAATTTTCTAATTCAAAAAGTGGATAGGCTGTTCCGTTTAGATCCTTGGCTAAATTTTCTGCATTTTCTACTGTTCTATTAAAGATAGAAAAGTTAGAATATTTATGCTTTTTAAGGTATTGAGCAATATTTTTGTTGGTTTCACCGGCACCAATAATCAATAATCGAGAATTAGCACATACATTTAATTCACGCAGTTTGCGATAGGCCAAAGAAACAATTGAAACTGGGTTTTTTGAGATATTAGTATGTGTATAAACTTCTTTTGCTGTTTTAACCACACGATTCATAATCATTCTCATGTAATCGCCAGTAAAGCCAGCCACTCTACAAGCCTCGTAAGCTTTACGCACTTGAGCTAAAATTTCTTTTTCACCAACTACTAAACTTTCCAAAGAACAAGAGGTGCGCAATAAATGATTAAATGCTTGCGTTTTTTCATATACGGATACATTTTCAATAAACTGTTCCATATATTCCTCAGGTAAACCCATATCTAATACGTGTAAGAAACGACTAATAAAAGTTTTATCAATTTCTGTTGCAACAGTAAATACAAACTCTACTCGGTTACAAGTACCGATGTAAAATATTTCTTTAATGTTTAGTTCTGATTGGATATTTCTCAACCTATCATCCAGCGTATGCTCACATATTACTAATTTCCCTAAAGCTTTTAGGTCAATCTGCTTATGTGTAAATGCAATAATCTTTAAATATTCCAAAATGGTTATAGCCTGTTAATTTTAGCGTAACAAAAGTAAATACGCAAACTCGTATATCTGTCATTACGCTGTAATTTACCCTAATTTAGAAAGATTTTAAATTAAAAAACGCCCTCATTATATGGATTGGGTGTTCACTTAAATTACTTGATAAAAGGCTGACAAAATTTGGTTAATTTAGGATATGAACCTGTGGCAAAAAATAGCTTTATGGCTAATGATTATCTTTTATTTTGGTGCTGGAGTTAATCATTTCATCAAACCTTCTCCTTATTTAACCATAATACCACCTTATTTACCCTATCCAAAAATGTTAAATTACATCGCAGGGTTTTTCGAAATTACTTTTGCCCTATTACTTTTTTCTGTGAAAGCAAGGAAGTACGCTTGTTGGGGAATCATATTAATGTTGATCGTATTTTTGTCATCACATATTATTATGATTCAAAAAGCAAATGATGCTCCATTTTTGTTAGGTAATTGGACCATTACCCCTTTTATAGCTTGGCTAAGAATACCTTTTCAGGTTATCTTCGTTTTTTGGGCGTATTGGTGTTCAAGAATGAAGTTTAATTTAATTTAAGAATTATATGATTACTGTAGAAAAACATACCATTAAAGGAGGTAATGATTTACCAATTTTAATGGACCTTACATTTAACGAAACTCAAAAAAATGCACCATTAGTTATCTTTATTCATGGATTTAAAGGCTTTAAAGATTGGGGAGCGCATCACTTAGTAGCTCGATATTTTGCCCAAAATGGCTACCGATACTTAAAATTTAATTTATCGCATAGCGGAGTAACGATAGAAAAACCAAATGATGTGACAGATCTAGAAACTTTTGCGGCTAATACTGTTTCTAAGGAAATGTTAGATGTTGACTTGGTTATAAATTATGCCCTACAAAACCTAAATGTTACCAAAGTTTTTCTAATTGGTCATAGCCGTGGTGGTGGATTAAGCATTTTACAAGCCGCAAATAACCCGTATGTTAAAGGGTTAATTACCTGGAGTGCGATCTCTTCATTTAACAGTCTTTGGAAAAAAGGGCAGGAAAAAGATTGGAAAAAGGAAGGGAAAATCTATGTGGAAAATGCTCGAACCAAAGAGAAAATGCCTTTGAATGTTACATTATTAGAAGATTTTGAAACAAACAAAAATCAATTAGACATTTTAGCTAGCGCAAAGCGGATAAATATTCCATGGTTAATTGTACAGGGTGATGATGATGTAAATGTACCTTTTGAAACTGCACAAAAGCTAGCAGACGCAAATCCAAATAGTAGATTGGTAAAAGTTGAAGGCGCCAATCATGTGTATGGTGCATCACATCCTTATGAAAAAGAGACTATTCCAGCTCAGTTGTTTCAGGTTTGCGAGAAAAGTTTGGTATTTTTAAATGAGATTTATTGAGATTCTATTAGCATATTTATCAAATGCAATTCTATTTAGAGAGCGAACGACTAATTTTAAGAGCACTAAGAACTGAAGATGTAAATGGAATGTTTGAACTCAATTCAAATCCTGAAGTTCAAAAATATGTTGGCAATCAGCCGATTACAACTCTAGCCCAAGCGAAAGAAAATATAGAATTTATTCAAAAACAATACTTAGAAAATGGTGTGGGCCGTTTAGCAGTTATAGAAAAAGAAAGCGGGGAATTTTTAGGTTGGGGTGGACTAAAATTAATAATTGAGGAGATGAATGGTCATCAAAATTTCTACGAACTGGGCTATCGTTTTCTACCCAAGCATTGGGGTAAAGGTTTTGCAACAGATGTGGTTAAGATTAGTATTAAATATGCTTTTGAACTATTAAAGTTAGATGTGATTTATGCCATAACCGATATTAGGAATGGTGCTTCAAAACATATTTTGGAGAAGGTAGGATTTAAATTTATTGAGATATTTGACTACAAAGGGCAACCACACAATTGGTTAATGCTTCAAAACCCAAGCTTATAAATTACTTAATCAAACTTAGGTAGCGTAATCGTAAACTTACTTCCCTCTCCCAATGTGGAATCTAAATGAATGGTTCCACCTAGTTTCTCTACAGACTGTTTGATAATGTATAAACCTAAACCAGTACCTCTCTTACCAGAATCAAGTATAAAAAACATTTCAAAAACTTTTTGGTGAAACTCTTTAGAAATACCTATTCCATTATCTTCAATATCCAATATCACATGTTCATTGTAATTTCTCACTTTTACATTAATATATCTATGCTCTTTTTTTGAGTCGCTGTATTTAAAAGCATTTGAGATAAGGTTATTGATTATAATTTTAACAAATACGATATCACTATAAATTTCCAAAGAATTTTCAGTTATATCAATCGTGGTTTCAATCCCTTTATAATTAATATGATTCTCATTTAAAGCAAAAGCATCCTCTATAATGGTTTTTAAATTGATAAGTTTAGATTGTGGGGTTAGATTTCTTCTTTGCAATAAAGCAATGACATCTTTAATAAATACATCTTGTTTATCTAATAGCCTGTCCATTAAATGAATATTCTCTTTCATTACATCTAAATCTGTTTCTAACGAAGCTAATTTAACTAGGCCTTGCAATGAGGTTAATGGTGCTCTTAAATCATGAGAAAGGCTATAAACAAAGGTATCTAGCTCTAAATTTAAATCAGAAACCTTATCATAACTCACTTTCAATTCACTTTTAGATTTATATAACTTAGCAATTACTAGCATTAAATACGCTGATAAACTCCCAACAATTAAAATTGTAACTAGTGCATTTACCCAATTTAATAAATTTTCGATTTTCCTTGCCATGCTACTCAGCGTTTTAGAAAAATCTGTTTCCAATTCTGTTAGCTTAATGTTAGATATAGAAATTTTTAATGAAAGTTGTTGTTTTAAGGTTGGATTGATTGACTTATTATCTACACTAGATTTAAAAGCATTGGCAGTTTTCTTGATATCAATTAGTATCAGTTCAGATTTACTCCAAAGCTCAACAGCTTTTTTAAAATCTGGCACCTCTCTAAAGTTCTTAAACAACCAAATAATATTACCTATATCAGCGGGATGTATTTTTCCGTTAATAAAATGATCATATACAATAGAATCTGCCTCATTGTTTACCATGGCATGTCGGGCTTTATTATCACTATCTGGAACCCTCAACGATTCGTGATACTTTTCCCAATAAGATGGCTTTTGTGTACTTAAATAATAAGTTAAATTTAAGAGGGCATCTTTCTGGCCCTTAGAGTAAGCAGATTCTCCGTTGATATAAGATCTAACTCCAGACTTGATTTTTGACGAATAAAAATTAAATAGGATAAGAATTAGCGAAGCGACTGACACCAATACTATTACTAATCTACTTCGCGCTTTAAAAGTCATCCTCAAAATTTATTGAAGCTAACAAATTTCCTTCATTATTTACTTTTAATTAAAAAAATTAACTTAAAAGAACATTTCAAAAATAGCAACGAAATCTCTTCATACATTTATAGTTCGCTTTTATAAAAATCTATACTTTTGTTGTCTAATTTAGATCTTATGAACGAAGAGATTTTCCGTCAATTTGCCGATATTAAAGTTAAAGAAATGAGTCCAGGTTTCTTTTCTAAACTTATTCATACCGATAACAATACCATTAATTTTATTGATATTAAAGCTGGGAGCGATTCTCCTATTCACAGTCACCCTCACCACCAGTGTGCTTTTGTTTTAAAAGGTCAGTTTGAGATGACAGTTGGCGACGAAACTCAGATTTTAGATACTGGCAAGTTTGTTTTAATTCCTGGCAATGTGCCACATGGTGGAAGAGCAGTAACTGATTGTACATTGTTGGATATTTTTAGTCCGGGAAGAGAAGATTTTAAATATTAATCACTTTTGCCATCCTGAGTTTGTCGAAGGATTTCTTTGTAAACTTACCCTTCACATGCTTCGCGTTGCTCTGCATGACAATTGATAATAATTATGCAAATGTTTCAAAAAACAATAAGCTTAAAAGCGAGAAGTAGAGGTTTTCATTTAATCACAGCTGAAATCTTACAGGCTATTCCAGAAATCAAGGATTTAAAAATTGGCATGCTCCAAGTTTTTATTCAACATACTTCTGCTTCGTTAACCATTAATGAAAATGCCGACCCAACCGTTAGAAAAGATTTTGAAATGTGGTTTAATAAAGCTGTTCCTGAAAACGACCCTGATTACAAACACGATTATGAAGGCTCTGATGATATGCCTGCACATATTAAATCAGCATTATTAGACACGTCAGTAATGATTCCTATTCGCAATGGCGAATTGGCATTAGGCACTTGGCAAGGAATTTATTTATGCGAGCACCGCAATTATGGTGGCAATAGAAATGTAGTGATTACAGCTTGGGGCATGTAAATTTTAAGTGGTAAGTTCTACGTTATAAGTTTTTTAAAGTGCTTTTAGTGATATGACCTCACGTATAACTTACAACTTATTACCTACAACTTTGTTTCAACCCAATTTCCGTCTTCTCTAATAATTTCGATGAGTTCATCCAATGCCGATGGGGTATTTACGTTCTTCTTCACTACTTCTTTACCTCTATATAAAGTAATTTTCCCAGGTCCAGTACCTACATAGCCATAATCGGCATCAGCCATTTCTCCAGGGCCATTTACAATACAACCCATAATGGCAATTTTAATACCTTTTAAGTGATCTGTTTTAGAACGAATATATTGTGTGGTTTCTTGCAGATCGAATAAAGTTCTTCCACAACTTGGACAAGAAATGTATTCTGTTTTAGAAATACGAGTTCTTGTAGCCTGTAAAATCCCAAAACTTGTAGAGTTTACTAAGGATAGATTTATTGCTTCTGGGGCATGAATCCATACACCATCTCCAAAACCATCAGTTAATAAAGCACCAAGGTCACTAGCAGCATATAACATTAACTGATCTGCATCAACATTGTTGTAAGTCCTTCTAATAATTACTGGAACTTGAATGTTTTGCTGTTGCAAAGCAACGAAAAATGCTCTTTGCTGTTGCATTCCGAGATTTTGAGCAGTTTCGAGGATGACTACAGTGGTATTATTAAATTGTTGAATAGTTGAGTTCCTGAATTGTTCTGCATTGATACTTACAAAGTTCAACAATTCATCTTTTTGCACTGCATTGTTAAACTCTTCTTCACTTAATAGCGGATAACAATTATGTTTATCTTTTAAATTTAGCCAAGTATGGTAATTATACAATTGTTTTAAATTACCTGGAAAAGAGAAAGAAGGCAATTCATCTCCTAAGTAAACCAAATCACAAGCTTGGTCTGATAGGTTGTATTTATCTAATCCGGCACTGTAATTATAGCCTAAAGCACTTAAAAAATAAGGGTCTTTTAGGTTTTGTTTGGTCACGTCTATCAAAACAACTGGATGGAAATGGCCTCCAATTTGCTGAACAGGAGTTGTGATGCGGCGAGTGTATTGATAAGGAGAGTAGGTAAGTCCTTCGATAGGCTCAGGATGACAAACGATAACAGTACTTTCAGCTTCCAGCTTTTCGCTTTGAGCTTTTCTCTCGTACCTATCTGCTAAAGCTCTTGCAACTGGTGCTTCAAATTCTGGATCTTCTGTTAAAGAAACACGAATGGTATCTCCTAAACCATCAGCTAGTAAAGTTCCGATGCCAACAGCAGATTTAATACGGCCATCTTCTCCATCTCCTGCTTCGGTAACACCTAAGTGCAGAGGATAATTCATTCCTTCTTTCACCATCATTTCTACCAATAAACGATAGGCTTGCACCATTACTTGTGTATTACTAGCTTTCATAGAAATACATAAGTTATAATAGTTCAAGTCTTCGCACATGCGGATAAATTCCATTGCAGACTCAACCATTCCTCTTGGTGTATCTCCATAATGGCTCATGATTCTATCTGAAAGCGAACCATGATTGGTACCAATTCTCATTGCTGTACCGTACTCTTTGCAAATTTTAACTAGTGGGGTAAACTTTTTATAAATCCTTTCTAGCTCAGCCTGGTAGGCATCAGTTGTGTATGCTAAGCTTTCGAACTTCTTTTTATCTGCATAATTACCAGGATTAACTCGAACTTTTTCTACAATTCGAGCCGCTGATTCGGCAGCATTAGGCGTAAAATGAATATCTGCAATTAATGGAACATCATAACCACGAGCATGTAGCTCTCTTTTGATATTTGCTAAATTTTCGGCTTCCTTTATACTTGGTGCAGTAATTCGTACGTATTCGCAGCCAGATTCTACCATCCTAATCGTTTGTTCTACTGTTGCCAAAGTATTCATGGTATCTGTAGTTGTCATAGATTGAATGCGAATAGGATTTAAACCTCCCATTGGGATATTTCCAATCTTAACTTCACGGGTTAAAAATCTAGAATATTGGGTTAAACTATTACAATAACCACCTTCTAATTGGTATGGTTTAATTATGTCTTGCATGCAACGCAAAGATAGAGTAAATGTTCAAATGTTATATTGTTGGATTGTTAAATTGTTGTTGAAAATTGCAGTCTTTTATGTTCTTAAAACAGTATAGTTAATTACTCATTAGTAGCGAGGCTAAACCTACAAGTGTTATATCAATCTTTGTTTAGTTACTAAAGTATTGGCCAGGGCATCATGTAAACATTGCTGCTTTTTATTTAAAAAACTATAAAAATAACCTAAAAACAGTGGAAGGGTCGAAAGTATTTTAGCCATGTTTCTGGCAAAAGACACACTTAAAGAAATACGGTTACCGAGCATATCACCTACTTTAATATCTAACAAACGTTTTCCGATGGTTGCTTGCTTAATAGAGGCTTCAGCAATTGTAGAATAAATCATTTTAGCAATTGGTACCAAAAATAAAAAGAATAATGCAGTGCCAATTCTAAATAGCTTTTGGTCTATAAATATGTATGCTAAAAGCACAATGACTACATACGCTATCATTAACAAGAAGTAATCTATCACAGATGCCATTAAGCGTTGATCAAATGAAGCAAAATACTGAGGGGCAGTTTGTTGAAAACTAAATCCTAGCAACTCCCTTAATTCAGCAATTTCATGTGCCTCTTTGTAATCATCCATCCTCGGTTTACGAATAAATGTCCCAGGCTTAATGTTTAGATTTTTAAGTTCGGCTAAACTATATGGCCCCTCTGGTTTACCATTTATAACTACTGTGTATTCCATTAAATTTGAGAATTGTTGAGGAAATTGGCTTAAAACAAAAAGATGTATATTAGCTAAACACTAATATACATCTTTTATTTTTTGAATGCTTACTGACTTTTTTCGGTCATTAATATCTATCTACTTCAAAGCTGCTAATTCCACCTTCAAAATTAATGAAAATTTTATTCGCTGCCGATTGATAGTTTGGTGTTTCATACACACCTTCACTAATCTTTGTAAAACCTGTAAAGTCTTTTGTAGATAAGCCTGTTTTTGTTTTAATTCTACATCCAGAACCTTCAGGAATATGAACTTTTATTTCTGCTACACCGGTTTTAACAGTCACATCAGCAATTGGCAATAAGCTTCCTATTTTAATATCTAACTCAGCTGCACCACCATCAAAATTTAATGTTCTAACTTTATAATCTGTTAAATCAAATTTTACTTGCCCAGCTCCCATTTTTAAGTTCATTTCCCAAATTGGATTGGTATTTAAATGTACATCAACATCATTACCATTTCCAAATGACCAATTCTTATTTTTATTCTGCATTTTAAAAGTCAGCGTATTCACACTGTCTGAAGTAGTTTTTGTTAGAGAGAAGTTTCCATTTCTTCTTTTAACATCAGCCAAAAACAAACTATCAGTATTTCCTTTTAGTTCAAAAGAGGTTCCTCCACCAGAAAGATTTAAGATTGTTTTTTTAGCTGCATCTGTGGCTAGATAAGGCTCGGAGAAATTTAATTTACTGTAACTATTGCTATCGTTGTCATTATCATAGTCATCATCGTCTATATCAATATGATGTTTTACACCATTGCTCCACCAATACTTACTTGTGGGTTTTTCTTGCCCCTTTACAAAAAGAATAGACAAAGCGACAACCAATATACCTAATGAAATGATGTTTCCGGTTTGCGAATTATTTCTATTAAATAAAATATTTACACCTAATATAATTAAAAATATTGGCCAAAAATCCCATACATTACGCCAATAGAAAGTGATAATATCAAAATTATCTAACAATAGTACACCACCAATAAACAAAAGTAGCACACCCCATATTATTCTGTCAAATTTCATTGCTTTAAGTTTTAAATTAATACTAATTTGTGGTTCTAATTAAGGATTTGGTGTTGCCGAATCTTTATCTTCTGTAATTATAGGTTCTTCTTTAACAGGGCTTTCAGTCTGCGTTTTTTGCGCTTCTTCTGTTGTTTTCTTAAAATTATCCCACTCTGTTTTTCTTTGGTTTCTAAAAATTAAGCTAATACCAATTGCTACAAGAGCTAATGGCCATAATTTGTATATTTTCCAAATGCTAAACCAGTATGGAAGGATATCTAATTGCCTTAGTAAAAAGTAAATACCTAGCACCAATAAAATTAATCCACCAATGGTTCGGCCTGTGTCACTGCTCTTAGGTTTTTGGAAATTATTCATATCATTTGGCGTGTTAAAATCTGTATTTGGTGTATTCCATTTTGTTTCTTCAGTGTTTTGTGGATTATTAAATGGGCCGTTAAAAGTTGCATTCTGCTTTTCAAAATGCTCATTGAATTTTTTAAATTTTGCCATAGGATCATTATTTAATGGAGCAACAATCCACATTACAATATAAACAAGTAAACCTGCACCAGCTAAAAACAAGGTAGACAATACAAACAATAGCCTTACTATTGTAATATCTACTTGCATGTATTCTGCCAACCCAGATGCAACACCAGCTACAACTTTGTCGTGTTCGTTTCTATGTAATCTCTTTTCCATGACTATCTCCTCCTATTTATTGTTTAAAAATTTAAAGGCTTCAAAATGATCTCATCAACGTTTACACCACTGCTTAAAGTTAAAATGGAGTATAAAGAATTGGCAATATCTTCTGGTTGTACAAACTTGTCTGGGTTAATTTCTGTTCCTTCCCATGAAGCTGTTAATGTAGAACCTGGCAAAATTGCCGTAACCTTAACGTTGTATTGAGCTAATTCTTTCCGCAATACATTATTAAGACTTAGCATCGCTGTTTTTGTTACACAGTAACTGCTAGCATTCTCAATTGTTTCTAAACTAGCCACAGAACAGATGTTAAATATATGTCCATTGCGTTGCGAACGCATCATTTTACCAAAATATTTAGACAGGTAATAGGTGGCATTGACGTTTACCATGCCTTGATATTCAAAGTTTTTATCTTCTTCATCAAGTATACTTCCAGGCATGAAAACTCCTGCATTATTAATTAAAACATCAACATTATTAAATGAACTTTTTACTTCATTGCAGAAATTGTAGATCTCATCTTTATTTCCCATATCTGCCTTTAAGGCAATTACCTTAACATTATACTGTGCTAATTCGTCCTTTAGTAACTGCAAATCAGTTTCAGTTCTTGCACAAACTGCTAAATTGTATCCTTTAATTGCTAATTTTAAAGCAATTGCTTTTCCAATACCTTTGGTTGCACCAGTTATTATTGCATTCATAACTTAATAAGATGTTTTATTTAGCACAAAAAAGGGTATTAATATCGGGAAACAATAATATTTTTTAATAAACACACAAAGCCAGAACATTTTTTATTGTTTCTTTGTATAATATTGTAATTACTTTAAAGCTAATTTATATTAAATGAACTTTACCAATTTTGGCAAGTATATACTGCTATTAAAAGCAGCGTTCAGAAGACCCGAAAAAACTAAAATATATTTAAAAGCCATTTTTCAACAGATGGATTTTATTGGTATTGGCTCTTTAGGGTTAATTAGCATTATCTCTACTTTTATTGGTGCGGTAATGACTTTACAAATTGCTTTCCAGTTGGTTAGTGATTTAATCCCTAAAACAATCATTGGTTCTGTAAATCGTGACTCGAGTATTTTAGAGTTAAGTCCTACGATTAGCGCTATTGTTTTGGCTGGTAAAATTGGTTCTGCTATTTCATCAGAAATTGGTACCATGAGGGTAACCGAACAAATTGATGCTTTAGAAATTATGGGTATCAATGCGCCAGGCTATTTAATCTTACCTAAAATTTTGGCAGGTATTACCATGGTTCCAGTATTGGTTATTATCTCAATGGTATTAAGCATTGGTGGTGGTTATTTGGGTGGAACACTTTCTGGAGCAGTTTCTGCAGCCGAATATATGCAGGGCATTACAACGGATTTTAATCCATATACTATTGTTGTAGCATTGGTAAAAGCATTTGTTTTTGGCTTTATCATTACCTCTGTACCAGCTTACGAAGGTTTTTACGTTAAAGGTGGTGCTTTAGAAGTTGCTCAAGCAAGTACAAGAGCAGTTGTTGTAAGCTGTATTAGTATTTTAGCGTGCGATTACATTGTAACCCAATTATTATTATGATCGAGATTAAAGACATCCACAAATCATTTGGTGATAATGAGGTTTTAAAAGGCATTTCTGGTACATTTAAAGAAGGAGTTACCAATTTAATTATTGGTGGTTCTGGTTCTGGCAAAACCACTCTTTTAAAATGTATGATTGGTTTGCACCAACCTGAAGAAGGATCCGTATTATATGATGGAAGAGAGTTTACGCAATTAAATTTTGAAGAGCGAATTGAAATAAGAAAAGAAATTGGAATGTTATTCCAAGGTTCTGCATTGTTCGATTCGATGACAGTTGAGGAGAATATCATGTTTCCTTTAAACATGTTTACCGAGCAAACTAGGGAAGAAAAGTTAGATCGTGTAAATTTTTGTCTAGAGCGCGTTAACCTAGAAGGAAAAAACAAATTATATCCTGCAGAGCTTTCTGGAGGGATGAAAAAACGTGTGGGTATTGCTCGTGCTATCGCAATGAACCCAAAATATCTTTTCTGTGATGAGCCGAACTCTGGTTTAGACCCCAAAACTTCCATCGTAATTGATGAGTTAATTAAGGAATTAACGGAAGAATATAATACAACAACCATCGTGGTTACTCATGATATGAACTCTGTAATGGGTATTGGAGATTATATTATTTTTTTACACGAAGGAAAAAAATTCTGGGAGGGTTCTAACAAAGAAATTTCTAAAACAGATATAGAAGAATTGAATGATTTTGTATTTGCCAGCCGCTTTATGAAAGCAGCTAAAGGCAAACTTTAATATTTACTACACCATTTATGATAAGCCTCTTAACTCCAACACACTGGAAAGATTACGAATTATTAGATTGCGGAGATTTCGAAAAACTAGAACGCTTTGGCAATTTAGTGTTATCTCGTCCGGAACCACAAGCTGTTTGGAAAAAGACCTTATCACCGCAAGAGTGGAAGAAAAAAACCCATATTAATTTTAAAGGTCGTTCTGCAACTAGTGGCGAATGGCTAAAAGCTGATAAAAATGTGCCAGACCGCTGGAACGTAAATTATAAGAATGACGACATTAGCATCAATTTACGTTTAGGTTTAACATCATTTAAACATGTTGGCGTTTTTCCGGAGCAAGCTGTAAACTGGGATTATATTTCATCATCAATTAAAAAATTTAAAACACCTATTCCGAAAGTACTTAATCTTTTTGCTTATACAGGAGCGGCGTCTTTAGTTGCAAAAGCTGCAGGAGCTGATACTACTCACGTAGATTCGATTAAACAAGTGGTAAACTGGGCTAATGAAAATCAGGAATTATCTAACTTAAAAGATATACGCTGGGTTGTAGAAGATGCTTTGAAATTCGTGAAAAGAGAGTTGAAGCGTGGTAAAAAATACAATGGCATTATCTTAGATCCACCTGCATTTGGACACGGCCCTAATGGAGAAAAATGGAAATTAGAAGACCATATTCAAGAAATGATGCACGATGTAGTACAATTACTGGACGAAGAAGAACATTTTTTAATTTTAAATACGTACTCCTTGGGTTTCTCTTCAGTTATTGTAGAAAACCTAATTAAAACATCTTTTCCTCAAGTTAAAAATTTAGAAACTGGTGAGCTTTATCTACAGGCCACTTCTGGTATTAAATTGCCTTTAGGAGTTTTTGGTAAGTTTAGAACCCCCTAGCCCCCTAAAGGCGGAACATACAAATTGGTATAACAAGTCTCCTTTAGTGGATTCAAGATATAGGAAAGGCTTCCGAATCCTCGAAAGCCTAGCTCCTAAACAAAACATAACCAAATATATTATCCTTTTTTAATCAATTTATACTCGATAACTGGTTTACCTCTTTCGCCGCCATCTCCTGTAATATAGCTTACAAATTTTAACTTATATACATTACCTGAACTGTCTTTTATCACATAGAATAAATCTGTTTTCACACCACCTCCGGCACCAGTAAAATCAGGTGAAGTTCTCCACTTAGAACCAATTACATCTCTTTCATTTAAGAAAGTTAATGAAGCAATATCACTTTCTGCAAATGCAGCATAAGTTTTAGTAGTTGTTGAGACTTGTGCAGCGCTAACACCAGCTAAGGTATTTATAGAAATAAAATCTTGATACCAATAAGGATTAGACTCTAAATTTGCAGCAACAGATTTATAGGTACTGTAACTCCAATTTAAATCCCATTCATCCTTTTTTGGTTCAGCATTTACTATAGCTCCATCGTTATTATTTCCAAGCGAAACAAATGTTAAGTTATAGTCAGCACTTTTAGAAATATTTACAGTTTTAAAAGTTGTCTCTTGGATTTTCGCATATTGTAGCGTATAGCCAGTAGTACCATTTCTTAATATTCGTATTTTATATAGATTTGGTTCTATAAACAAACCGTTGACAGATAAAATGTAGACTTTATTTTCATCAGCTGTAGCAGATATGCTAGCTATTGCTGTACGGTTTAGGCTACCGTTGTAATTATCAACTAAGCTAACTGCATTTGCTAAGGTTGATGATTGCAAATTTATATTATAAACCAATGTGGTTTTAGCATCGTCTAAAGTCACAGCATTAATATCTGTTTTATTAACTACTGCAGCTAAAGTCTGGAATGACTGATTTAACATTACTTTAAAATCTGCACCAGAATAGAAGCCTAAAGCCCAAGATTTTCTATCTACTTTGGTTGTTTTATCTTTACTTAAATCTGTATACACAACATTTGTATAGTTAGATTCAGCTGTTTTACCTTCTAAAGTTAATGTGCTACCATCAGATGGTGGTACAACAATTACTGGTTCATCTTTACTTTTTTTACATGCTGTAAATGTTAGAGCTAACAATGCAACCGCTACGAATGAGTTAAGTTTATTCATTTTTTATTAATTTAATATGTGTTTAAATGTATTTTAAGGATTTGGGATTAATTTTTATTCCAGTTAAATAATAAGCCTAGCACATACGAGCGACCGTAACTGTATGGAACGCTTGCGCCACCGCTACTATGTGCGCCACCGCTAGAAGTTGAAGTATTTGTTAATTGCGTTACATCAAATAGATTTTTAACACCTGCATTGATGGTAAAATATTTACAAACGTTTTTATTAAGCATTAAATCTGCCCAGCTAAAAGCACCAATTTTTACCACTCTAGCTGTTTGCACACCATCTACCGTAGCCAATTGGTAGCCAGGTCTATTGCCTGTGTATTTATAGAATAAGCTTACGCTACCATTAATTTTAGGGAAATTATAAATTACATTTCCGTTGATTTCTGGTGCCCACATGAACTCTGGTACATCTAGTGCTACTTCATTTATCAAGAGATTATTATACCTACCGATGTAAGAAACACCAAGACTTGCTTGTAAATTTTTAAGGATGAAAGTATTATCTAGTGTACCACCAATGGTTTTATATCTAGAAACATTGATTAATGTGGTAATGGATGAGTTTGTTGGGTCCATACCGTAGTCAATTCTATTGGTAAAGAGGTTATAAAAGCCTGTTGCTGTACTTCTAAACTGCATATCATCTTTTTGTATGCCTGCCCAAACCAATGATGTATTGAAACTATGAGATTGTTCTGCTTTTAGATTTTCGTTCCCTCTAATCGAGTGACTGGCATCAAAGAAATCATAATACAATTCTCTTAAAGCTGGTGCTCTAAAACCACGAGCATAAGATAAACGCAAGTCGAAATTTTTTGTTAATCCGAATTTGGTATTTAAGGAAGGAATAACTGCTGGTGCATCGTAAACAGAGTTTTTAATAAACCTCACACCTGGACGAATGTTAATGCTTTCTGTCGGTCTAATTTCTGATGAAGCAAAAAATGCATAATCGTTAATGACAGGCGTACCTTTAATTCTTTGTCCACTTGCAGCATCTCTGTTATATTCAAAGCCAGGTTGAATAGAAATCATTTTATTGGCAAAGTATTGTACAGTTATCCTCGCACTTGTACCATTGAATTTGGCAACATCTTGTTCTCCTGCATCTGTTGTAAGTTGTTCTGTATTTGTAGTATAATCATGAATTACAGAACGCGTAGCTCTTTGTAAGTCTGTATATCCAGCAACTACTGTAAGTTCTACTTGCTTAGAAAACCTATATTCCGATTGAATTTGGTGCGTATAACGTTTTGTAGTGTAGGTTTGTAATTTGCCTTTATAATTATTTGGATTAATACCTAGTCTGGTATCAATTGTTTCTTTTAAACCATCTAAACGGTACCAAATGTTAAAATTATTGTTTCTATAACCAATTTTAGTGTTTCCTAAAAATTGTTCTTTTGGCTTCCATCTATTGGTAATGGCATTTACTTCATCTAGTGTAGCTGTTTTTTCTGCTAAATTCCATCCCCCAAACGCATTGTGGCTAAAACCAGCTAACGCACTCCAACCTTTATTTTGCCAGCTTACGCCTATGTTCTGATTGTGTAATCCAGCACCACTTAAAGCTTCGTATTCATTTCCAGCAGTTTCTTCTTGCACTCTAGCAGAAATATTTAATAATGATTTACCAGCATTTTTGGTAATGATATTAATTACTCCGGCAAGTGCATCTGTACCGTAAACTACAGAAACTGGCCCCTCAACAATCTCTATTCTTTCAACTGTATTAATATCTATCTGGTTTAAGCTTTCTCTGCTATCAGAACGATCTACCATTGGTACGCCATCTAAAAGGATTTTGATGTTTCTACCACTCATCCCCATCAATTCAACATCTGTTGTACCTAATGTTAAATCGTTATTAAAACGAAAACCCAATTCAGTGTTTAGTACCTGTTGCACATTGGTTGCCGCTCTAAGTCTAATTTTTTCTGCGCTTATGGTTCGCACATTATAAACAGAGTTTTTGATAGATTGCGGCCCATATTGTGCTGTAACCACCACTTCTTTTAGTTCGTAAGCTTTTTCTTTTAGCGTAATTGTAAGTATTACTAACTGGTTAGCATTAACTTCAATATTTTGTTCTAACGAAGAAATACCAGATTTTATAATTAATTGTTTGTTGCCAGCTGTTGATGGTATTTTAAATGACCCATCGTTTTGAGTATAGGCAATATATTTCGAATCTTTAATTGTAACGAGCAATCCTGAAGCAGGTAAACCTTCTACTGTTAATACCTTACCTGTTATAATTAATGTTTTATTTTGCTGTTGCGCGAAAGTGCTTTTGAATAAGAGTAAAAGAAAAATAGAGAGTAAATATGTTTTCACCATTTTGTTATTTAGAATGATTTCAAATAATAACGCAATGATAAAGTTTATTTAGACTAATTACAAATAATATTTAAAATAAACTTTAAACACTTGTATAGCGGTTTTTTATAGTACGAAGAATTCTTGAATAGTAGTGTATATAAAGTTTAAGAATACATTTGGATACCAATTCCCACTTATTTTATATCAAATGTTAATGTGTGGATAATTATAATACAAGGCTGTGATGAAATGATGTATTTTTGCAAAACTGGAATTTTAACTAAAAACTAATCATATCTATCCCATGAAAATAACAAAAATTGTAGGTGGTCTATTAATAGGAATAGCCACAATAAGCACTTTTGCTTATTGTACTTCTGATGCTAAAAAACCTGGATCAAAAACTGCTTCAAATGATACAACTAAAGTTGAAGAAGATAACTTACGTGCTCCAGTAGATACAGCAAAATACGATCAATTAGTAAAAAAATTAGCTAATGGCGATACTACAGGCAAGTGGCCGGTAAAAAATCAACCTTACCCAATTGATGGTGCAATTTTACCCTTTAAACGCATTGTTGTTTATTATGGAAACTTGCATTCTAAAAAAATGGGTGCTTTAGGCGAGTATGCCCCAAAAGAAATGTGGTCTCGTTTAAATAAAGAAATTAAACGTTGGGAAAAAGTGGATCCTTCTACCCCTGTACAAGCTGGCTTGCACTACATTGCTGCAGTTGCAAGTGGTACACCTGGAAAAGATGGTAAGTACATTAATAGAATGGGAAACAAACAGATTGATTCTGTATTAAAAATTGCAAAGATGCGACCTAATACCATTGTATTTTTAGATTTACAAGTAGCATTGAGTAATATCAAAGCAGAACTTCCTCACATTCAAAAATATTTGGAAATGCCTAATGTACATTTAGGTATTGACCCAGAATTCTCTATGAAAGATGGCTCATTGCCAGGCAAAAAAATAGGGACTTATGACGCTGCAGATTTAAATTATGTAACTGGTTATTTAGCAGACATTGTTAAGAAACATAATTTAACACCTAAGGTATTTGTGGTACACCGTTTCACTAAAAAAATGGTTACAAATTACAAAAGCATCAAGTTAAGACCAGAAGTACAAATTGTTATGCATATGGATGGCTGGGGCGAACCTGATTTAAAATTAGGTACTTATCGTCATTTTATTTATGGAGAACCTGTTCAATTTACTGGTTTCAAAATTTTCTATAAAAACGATTTGAAAAAAGAACCAAAACGTTTAATGACACCAGAAGAGTTAATGAAATTAAAACCAATTCCTAGTTATATTCAATACCAATAATTAGGTTTATAAATATTTTTAAGTCCTCATTCGATTAATTTGAATGGGGATTTTTTATATTAGAGAAATATCTACATCAAATGAAAATCATTCTAAATTTAACATTCCTAATTCTTCTCCCTTTTGCTGCTATTTCTCAAAGTTTAAGTGATGCCAAAACTTATCAAAAGGCAATTGAACTTGCTCAAGAGAGACAAAAACCACTTTTATTAATCATTAATGTTAAACCATCAGACGAAATGGCGGCCAAAATAAAGCCAAATCAAGCTATTAAAGAAGATGATGTGATAAATAAGATGAAAGCAAATTTTATTGTCTTTGAGGCTAACTTTGCTGATACAGTGATGAGAAAAATAATTTCGACTTATAAAATCACTAATTTCCCTTCATTTCTATTTATGCATACTAATCAAGATCTTTTTTATAAAGATTTCGGTTATTCATCTGATAAATCTAAGTATTTAACGATGATGGATAAAGCCTTATTAATGAGTAAGGAGGAATCGATGACTACATTAGCAAAAGCTCATGAAGCAAATAAAACAGATATCCAAATACTTAAACAGTTAATTAACCTAAGGAAGAAAAATGGAATTACTGACAATTCTGAATTAATTGAAGATTATGTAAATATGTTAAAAGTTGGCGATTTTAATGATTATGAAACAGTGTTATTTATTCTTGAAGCTGGGCCACAATTAGATGGAAATGCTTACAAATTTAGCCGAACTAATCTAGCAATTTTTAATAAGATCTATCAGCAAGAACCATTAGATAAACGTGTAGCAATTAATAATGCGATTATAATGAATAGTTATAATGCTGCTGTAAAAGAAAAAAACATAAATAAGGCATACCAAGTTGCAAATTTTGTTAGAGGCACTTGGAATTCAAACCGAGACAAAGGTGAAAAAGCTTTTGAGACAAGAATGTTGGCCTATTACAATGCCGTAAGAGACACTACTTCATACTTTAGAAGTGCCATAAGTTTTTACGACAGGCATTATATGAAATTGAGTGCGGATTCTATAAAAAAACTAGATAAAAAGAATAAGGCTGAAGATTTAGAAAAGATGAGAAGGCAAATGCCAGATAATTCAAATCGAAAAATGGCGTCTAAAGAAAAAATCGATAGTCTTTTAAGGTTAAACCCAACACAGAAAGTTACCCGTACAGAGATGACTTTCACTGCAGTTACGGCCACAAATCAATATTCCAATGAACTAAATAACATCGCTTATAAATTCTATCAAACGGGAACTAAAAATATTAATCATCTTTCTAAAGCAATGATTTGGAGTAAACGGGCTATAGAATTAGATCCTAAATCAAGTTATTATGATACATTAGCACATATTTATTATGCTATGGGTATATATAACGAAGCATTGGTTACTCAAAAAATAGCGATGGATTTAGCAAAAAAGGAAAATGTAAATGCTGATTATGTCCTCAGAGCAGGCCAAGCATATGAAAAAATGAAAAATAAAACACTTTAGCAAAAATTCTAATACTAAAGAGTTAATCCTCAAATGTTAAAAGTGAGTGTTGACTTGCGGTATGTATATCACGCCAAACCCTATTAATTTCTGATTCCTTTTTTGCCGCTTCTAATCCACAATAAGGGAAAAGCGTATCTGTAATTCTTCTGCTTGTATGGGCTAACTTCCTACTTACTAAACTTACTTCTTTCAGCAAATCTTCTTTAATGCTTTTTTCATTTATCAAACTACTCCATGATAAATCAAAGGCTTCATAAAATACGTTACGAACTTGTTCAAATTCTGCCTTACATTGCTTAAATTCTGCATCAAAATAAAGCATTTGATTTTCCTTGTAACGTTTTATCCCTGTTCTGCCATAAAACAATTCTTCTGTTAATTGTAAAAAATGCTTAGCCATGCCAGCGCTATTTACAGCTAATGTAGTTTCTGCCAATTGTAAAAATGGATAGTCGAATCCAGGGATATCAACCTTTATCTCTTTATTGATCTGAAAAGTTCTGTTTAATGGTACATGCAAATCTTTTGCCTCAAAAGCATGACTACCAGTAGCGATTAAACCAAAGTAAGACCAACCGGGTAAAATATTGATTTCATCCTTAAATAAAATGAAAGAGCTAATGAGTTGTTCACCGTCAGTTGATAGAACCGGAGAACCATCTGCATTTTCTAGCTTGCAGTTTGCTGTAAAAATAGTTGCATGTAACGCACCACTAGCATAATTCCAATGTCCATTTAAAACATATCCATTATCAGTTTTAATAGCAGTTCCCCCTACTGCGCCACTGCCTGCAAAGCAAACTTCTCTATTGGCAAAAACTTCTTTAGCTAATTCTGGATCTAAAAACCCTGCAAACCAACCAGCTCCACTACAAAGTGTAACTGTCCAACCTAAACTCCCATCTAAATAAGCCAACTCTTCTAATAATCTTAATATTTCTGGAAGTATTTTAGCGGGTCCGCCATAAACTTCTGGCACATATAATTTAAACCATTGCTCTTTAATTGCTATTTCTATTACCTCTGGATGCAATTGACCAAGTGTTTCTGCAATACCTGCATATGCTAAAATCTTGTTTTTATCTACTAATTTCAATAGTTCTTCCATCCGTTTAATTAGCTAATACCAATTTTCTTTTTTGTTCTATTTTTTTCCATTCTATAAAGCCAAAAATTGCAACAATAAATAGTATTGTGGTTAATACTGCAAACATAGCGAGCTTTTTATGGATTAATAATGGAATAGCAAACAGATTTGAAATATTCAAAAATATCCAGTTTTCTATTTTACGCTTTGCCAAAAGCCACATTCCTGCCCATGCAGTTGAGGATACGAAAGCATCCCATATTGGCACATCAGAATCAGTAAAATATTTTAAAACTATATACAATATCAAAAAACCTATAGTAGAAATAAGCACAGCAATTGTAATTTCTTTATTTGTGCACCATGAAACTTGGATTTGTACTTCTAACTTTCGTTTTTTCCATAAAAGCCAACCGTAAATACTCATTACCAAATAATACATGCTCAAAAGTGTTTCTGCATATAATTTCACTTTAAGCAATAAAAACATAGATAGTAAAATAGATATGATACCAGTTGGATAAAGCCAAATATTATTCTTCTTGGCGAGTAATACTTCCGAAATCCCAAACCCTACAGCAATCCACTCGATTAAGGAAGTTTTTACAATTTGTTGCTGAAACAGCATAAACCATTCTTGAAAATTCATCATTTACAATGCAGTCTGTTAAGACAATTAAAAAATTAATAAAAGCTGTTACAGGGCGAAACAGCATTGTAAACTCAACCTCTCCCTACGCTGGCATTATCCAGATCAGGTACATTTAAAGGGCTGGAAGGTTTAGGGCTTAGGGTTTCCCCTCTACCTTCTTACCTTTTACCTTCTACCTTTAAAATGGGTATAATCTCAGCTAGCTTTTACAATTTGAGTTTGCTAAAAGCCAGCACCCCTTGAGTGATGCAAATATAGATTTAAAAAGATTAAAACAAACTGTTATTTACCACATAGGCACATATTGTTTTAAATGGCTTAAGCGAAAAATAAATAATGTTACTATTGTGATGATTGGTGGTAATACCAACAATAGAGGGTATATGTTATAATTAATGGTTGGTGAGCCACCAACCAAGGAGCTGAAAGGATTTTTTTGAACGGACAATATTTACCACATAGGCACATAGCTATGTTTTCTATGTATCTATGTGGTTAAAAGGTTTAGAAAAAGCCTAATTGACCTTTATCGTCAATTTTAATATCATCTGGATTGGTAATTTCAAAGTCTACTTTTTTTACAGGTTTTGGTTCTTCCTGTTTGGTATCAGGCTTTGGTTCTTCTTCCTTTGATTTCACAACCTCCACCTTCTTCTTGACCTCAGGTTTGGGCTCTACTTTTGGTGTTTCTGACTTAAACACTGGCTTTTTCTTCGGAGTCTCTTGTATCGGCTTTTCTACGTGCGTTACCTTAATCTCAGGCAATTCTGCTTCTTCTACTATTTCAGGAATGATTTCTTCAATCGTCATTTCTTGCACAATTTCAGTTGATTCGGTTGCTTCGTTTTCATCAGCTGTAGCATTGTCTTCAGTAAAACTTTCCTGCTCACCATCAACTTCTGCAACAGTTGGTTCAACATCATCTACTATTATTGGCTCAACTAATTCTATACCAATCTCAGGCTCTGCATTTACCAAAACAACTTGTTTAACTTCGTGTGGAGAAAGTCTATTGCCATTGGCTTTTAACCCCTTTACATCAATTAATCCAGCTAATTCTACTGTTAAAGTTTCGGGTGTTTTCGATTTACCTTTCTCTACATCAATTTGCAATGTTGCATCTGGCTTTCCAGTTATAAAGATCATTTTAGATCCTTGTTCTTCACTAATGATACTTACCTCTTTTCCAGCAGGTTGTAGTTCGAATACAAATCTTTTTACGAAATAATTTTTGGCTTTGGTATCAAAATGTACCAATCCATAAACTTTCTCAGGATCGAATTTTTGCATGAGTACAATGCCTGGATCAAAGTGATTACTTAAATCGAACGAAGTTAACTCATACCAACCTGCGGCATTAACCTGCAAAATCTTATCATCCCCATCAAATTCGCCTAAGTATTTCCCTCTACCATCAACATTTAAACGTTTCAATAATTCATCGTACCAAATCTTTAGTCCTGATAAGGTAGAAACACCTTTAGTTTTTAGTAAAACCTTTTTAATAGGATATTTAGATACTATGTTTCCCTGTGAAGCACGACCTTTAATTGCAGTTTCAGCAAAATCTACGTCGAACTGCAATTTCTTTAATTTAGAATGGGGTTTAAGCTGAATATTAATAATTTCTGCCTCGCCATTAGGATTTGCTGTGAAATATAAAGTTTTAGAGCCTTTGCTTCCTTTAGTTAAATCATATTCCTTATCTCGAGTTACACCCAAAACTGCAAAACGTTTAATATAATTTGTACCACTCGCTCCGTCTTTATAAATCATATTATAAACCGTACGCTCATCTCCTTTTTTAAATACTTGTGCATGAATGATGCCTTTACCTACAAAAGTCTTATCTGCAACTTTAGAGACGATGCATTTTCCATCTTCACGAAATACAATGATTTCATCTATATCAGAACAATCAGCTACAAATTCGTCTTTCTTTAAGCCAGTACCAATAAAACCATCTTCACGGTTCATGTACAATTTTACATTTGCTAAAGCAACTTTACTTGCCTCTACCTTATCGAATAAACGTATTTCTGTTTTTCGTTCTCTACCCTTACCATATTTGTCTTTCAGTTTCTGATACCAAGCAATTGCATAATCTGTTAAATGACGTAAATGACCTTTAACTACTTTAATCTCATCTTCTAAAGCTTTCATTTGTTCATCAGCCTTTTTCACATCAAAACGAGTAATGCTACTCATTGGCTTATCGATTAGCTTTTTGAAATCTTCAGGTAAAATTTCTCTATATAACGACGGCTTAAAAGGATCAAACAACAAATTCAACACAGTAACCACTCCTTCAAAATCAGCAGAATTCTCGTACTCAGGATTTTTGTACATCCCTTCCTGAATGAAAATCTTTAACAGTGAACTAAAGAAAATTCGCTCTTGCAACTCGTGCAAACGGATTTCTAATTCACGTTTAAGTAAGAATTTAGTGTGTTTTGTATTTTGCTCTAAAATATCATTTACGGTTAAAAAATGAGGTTTATCATCTTTAATGATACATGTATTTGGAGAAATGGAAACCTCACAAGCTGTAAACGCATACAAAGCATCGATAGTAACATCAGGTGAGATACCTGGTGCCAGCTGAATTACAATTTCTACATTAGCCGCAGTATTGTCTTCAATTTTTTTGATTTTAATTTTGCCCTTGTCGTTGGCAGCCAAAATACTATCAATTACAGAACCAGTAGTTGTGCTATATGGAACTTCGGTAATGACCAAAGTTTTTTTATCTTTTTCGGTAATTTTTGCCCTAACTCTAATTCTACCACCACGCATCCCTTCATTGTAGTTAGAGAAATCAGCCATTCCTCCAGTAAAGAAATCTGGTAAAATATTACTTCTATTTCCCTTTAAAATTTCAATAGAAGCATCAATCAATTCTATAAAATTGTGTGGCATTACTTTGGTAGCTAAACCAACGGCAATACCCTCTGCTCCTTGCGCCAAAAGCAATGGAAACTTAACTGGTAAAGTAACCGGTTCGCTGTTTCTCCCATCATAACTTAATTGCCAAATTGTCGTATCGGCATTAAAAACAACATCATTGGCAAATTTTGATAATCGAGCTTCGATGTAACGAGGTGCCGCTGCACTATCTCCCGTAATCGGATCGCCCCAGTTTCCTTGGCAATCAATTAGTAAATCTTTTTGGCCTATCTGTACCATCGCATCGCCAATAGAGGCATCTCCATGCGGATGGTATTTCATGGTATTCCCAATTACGTTTGCGGCTTTATTAAAACGCCCATCATCCATTTCTTTTAGCGAATGCATAATACGGCGCTGCACAGGTTTTAAACCATCGTGTATATGAGGCACCGCCCTATCCAGAATTACATAAGAAGCATAATCGAGAAACCAATTTTCATAAAGTCCGTTAATTGGGATAACTGAATGTTTATTTTCCGGATTATCCGGTAAGGCATCTTCGTTTAAATTGTTGTCTAATTCTTCACTCATTCGCTATAAAAGTATTTGGGATGCGTAAATATAAGGCTTGCATTTAGAATTTTGGAGAGAAGTTTTTAACAGGGTGTTGAGAGGTAAGAATAGATGCAAAATGAACACATAAGAGCTATACATAAATAAGATTTGAAAAGCAATTTAAGTGATTTCTACCAAATAAAAGTTTGTCATTCAGAGCGAAGCGAAGAATCTATATAATCTAATCTATCAGATTCCTCCAAAGTCGGACTGACAAACCATTTTTTAACCATCTAAAATATCAAAGCACAGCTAAGCATTTTCACACTAAAAAAATTATTTGTGCTATAATCTAGCTATTAGATTCCTCGTTCCCCGGAATGACAAACGAAGGATAGACATATGGTTTATGAATAGATAACTTTTAGGTTTTCTAAAATGTCTTAGATGGTGAATTTTAGTGACCTTATTTTTCCAACCTATCTTCTACAAATGCAAAAGGCAATAAATTCTTAACGCTTTTTATTTTTAGAATTTGCCCATCAATGCAATAGAATAAAACTTCAATCGGTGTCTTTTGTCTTTTCTCTACTTCAATCATTACCTGCAAACAGCCGCCACACGAAGTAATTGGGTTTACTATTTTAAAATTGTCTGTTTGTGCAGTAATCGCCATTGTTTTAACAACAGCATTTGGATAATTTGAGCCAATATTGAATAAGGCAACTCTTTCAGCGCAAAGACCTGATGGATAAGCTAAATTTTCTTGGTTGCTCCCTAATACAATTTGATCATCGGCTAAAAGAATAGCTGTTCCTACTTTAAATTTAGAATATGGGGAAAATGATGAAACCAATGCCTCTTTCGCCTTTGCACATAACATTTTATCAGTTCCTGAAAGCTCTTCTATACTATTAAAAGTCTCGTAGCTGATGGTGAAATTTTGTGTGTTCATAGATTTGTTTCCACAAATTATTTGCGGGATATAAACGTAAGCTATTTTTTCTTTAAATTCTAAAGAACTTTTTTAATCACTATTTGTTTAAAATTTAATAGTAATTGGCATAATATTAGTGTAAAAAGGTTTACCATCTCAAATTTATCTCGATTGAAGAAGTATTTACGTAAAGGTTTAAAAATTTTCCTATGGACAATCGCTAGCATTATCTTGTTGGTTGTTCTCATTGCGCTTTCGTTAAATATCCCTGCCGTACAAAACTTTGTGAAGGATAGGGCTATTACCTACCTTAAAAACAAGACCAAAACCGAAGTTAGATTAGAAAGTATTAAAATCGCCCTGCCAAAAGATGTGGTGCTTAATAAGTTTTATATTGAAGATAGAAAAGGTGATACATTATTATATGCAGAAAAACTACAGGTTGACATTAGCTTATTTAAGCTTTTAAAAAACACCGTTGAAATAAACAGCATTGAACTAAAAAACGTACGTGCAAACGTAAAACGTATTAATCCAGACACTGCTTTTAATTTTTCTTTCTTAGTTGATGCCTTTATGACTGAAGAAAAAAAAGATCCAGAAAAAGATACCACTTCTGCCCCTTTAAAATTTAGAATCGATAAAGTTTTATTCACAGACATTGGCATTACTTACAGGGATGATGTAGCAGGTAACGATGTGAAATTATATCTTGGTGAATTTAAATCGAAGATTAAAGATTTTGATTTAGTTAAACAAAATTACGTTATCAAAGAATTAAGTTTAAAAAACACTAATCTTAATTATCTTCAGCAAAAACCTTTAACGCATTTGGTACAACATATTACCAATAGTGTAGACAGCACACAAAAATCAACTGGAAAACTACCAACTATAGCAATTCAGGATTTTTCATTTAGCAATGTAAAAATAAATTATGATGACCAATTGTCAACAACAAAAGCAATTGCAAACATTAATGATTTAGGCTTAGTTAATTTAAAGGTAGATTTAACAAATGGCAAGTATAATGCTGATGAAGCGAGATTAAATAAATCTAAAATTTTATTTGCTTTTAAACCTGCGCCTAGCAACAACTTAAAAAAAGTAAAAGATACAGTTGTTGTGGAAGCATCCCCCCTAGCTTTATTTTTAAAGAAAGTTGATTTTAATGACAATGAGGTACAGTTTGACAATTTAGCAGCAAAACCAGCAAAAGGATTAGATTTTAATCACCTTAACATTACCAATTTTAATTTAGGTGCTGGGAATTTAAATTTCGCTAATGGGGGCATAACTGTTAAGGTAAACAATGGTTCGTTAAAAGATAAAAGTGGTTTCGTTTTAAATCAATTACAAGGCGATGCAACTTATACCAACAAACAAATTAAGCTGGCTAATTTCCTCCTAAAAACTCCAAATACCAGTATTGATAATGCAACTGAGTTAAACTTTACCTCATTAGAGGATTTAACGAAACATCCTGAAAGGGTTAAAATGAGTTTGAATTTTAAAAATACAACCATTGGTTTAAAAGATGCAGTTTTTTTCAGTGATGCTATCCCGGCAAATTATAGAAATGAAAAAATTAAATTAAATGCCAATGTTAATGGCTACTTAAACAATTTAAATATTACCCAATTACAGTTAAGTGGGTTAAAAAATACCCAAATTGACATTAGTGGAAGGGCAAAAGGTTTACCTGATATCAATAAAACTTATCTTGATTTAAACATTAAAAGACTACACCTTACCAAAAGTGATATTTTAGTTGTGGTTCCTAAAAAATCACTCCCTCCTACTATTGAATTACCGAATGTAGTTAACGCCAAGGGAACCTTTAAAGGCTCGATGACCGATTTTAGCACTAATCTAAACATACAAACGGACATGGGAGGAGCGGTAATTGTTGCAAACATGAAAGGGCCTAAAGGGAAAGAAAGTTATAAAGCGAACATCAGCTTAAACAATTTTAATGTTGGCAGATTATTAAAACAACAAGCCACCTTAGGCAGAGTTACCGTAAAAGCTGATGTAATTGGAACAGGTTTGGATCCAAAAAAAATCAACGCAAAATTTAATGCCACAGTTTTAAGCGCAACTTATAACAAATACAATTACCGCAATTTAAAGATGAGTGGCACTTATGCCAAACAATTGCTAAATGTAAAAGGTAGTATGCCTGATAGTAATGCCAATTTCAATTTAGATGCACAGATTAATTTAGCTAGAAAATATCCTGCTGTTAAAGCTAATGTAAACTTAAAACAAGTTGACCTGCAAAAATTGAATTTTAGTGCAACAGAATTTAAAGTTGCAGGAAATATTAAAGCAAACATTACCACTGCTGATGTGGATTATTTAAATGGCGATATTTTCGCAACCGGTTTACAAGTTGTAAAAGAGGGCAGAAGATTTAATGTAGATACTGTTCAAATTGTTGCACATTCATCTGCCACAGCTAATAGTTTATCGTTAAAATCAGAATTATTAAGTGCAAAAATTGATGGGCAATATCAGTTAAGTAAAATCGGAAATGCCATCATTAATCAAATTAATAAATATTATCAATTTGGTGAGGTTACATCCATTCCAGATCAGCGTTTTAGATTTGATATCAATGTTTATAACCCTAAATTTTTGAAAGATTTTGTTCCACAATTAACAACTTTTGTTCCATCAAGAATAAATGGATTAATTGATACAAAAAAAGATAGCTTGATTATGAATGCCTCTTTTCCAAAAGTGGTGTATGAAGATTATAATGTGGATAGCATTCGCCTTGCAGTAAATAATAACAACCAAAAGTTAAATTACAATTTAACAATTAAAAGTATTCAAAGCCCATCTATAGTATTATTTAATTCAGAAATTTCAGGCAATGCAGCTAATAATCAATTAGATTTAAATATTTTCCTTAGAGATAGACAGAGGAAAGATAAATATGTAATTGGTGGCATTTTCAAATCTTATAAAAAAGACTTTAGGTTTAACCTTGACCCTAATAAACTGCTATTAGATTATCAAAAATGGAGTATTCCCTCAGCAAACTATATTCAATTTGGCAAATCAGGAATATTGGCAAATGAGTTTAATTTAAGTCAAGGTTCACAATTATTAAGCATCAACAGCATTAACAACACACCAAATTCTCCAATGCGTGTAGAGTTTAAAGACTTTCAGATAGAAACCATCACAAAATTTGCAGAAACTGATACTTCAATGGTTGGTGGAACTATTAATGGATTGGTTAATGTAAAAGACATAGTAGGCAACCCTAAGTTTGAAGCCAATCTAAATATCAGCAAATTGCGTTATCAAAAAGATGATCTTGGTGATTTAAGTTTATTGGTAAACAACAATACCGCCAACGCTTTTCAGGTTGATGCAAGATTAAAAGGAGTTCACGAATTACGTGCAAGTGGTTTTTATTATACAGCTCCACAAAGTGCATTAGATTTAGTTGTAAATATTGATAAGATAGATCTTAAAGAAATAGAAAGTGTTAGTTTAGGTCAAATTAGGCAAGGAAAAGGAACAATAACTGGCCAATTTAATGTTAAGGGCGAATTGACAGCACCAAAAATTTTAGGCTCACTTAAATTTAATGATGCTGGATTTAATGTTGCTTATATCAATTCTTATTTCACTATGCCAACTCAAGAAATAGCATTTAATAATGAAGGTATAAGATTTGATGACTTTACAATAATTGACTCGTTAGGACAAAAGGCAATTATTGATGGCAATATTTATACTACTGACTTTAAAAATGTAAGGTTTGGATTAGATATTACCACTAATAATTTTAGAGCAATTAATTCTACTGCTGCTGATAATGACATGATTTATGGTACTGTTTATTTAACCAGCAACATTAAAGTTCGTGGAGATTTAAATCAGCCTGATGTAAATATGAGACTTAATGTTAATAAAGGAACTAAATTCTTTTATGCCTTGCCCATCAGCGACCCATCTGTTATTGACCAAGAAGGAATTGTACAATTTATAGATGCAGATGCACCACCTTTTAATGGTCAAAAAGCTTTAAAAACTGATAGCGTAAGTAAATCACCTTTAAAAGGAGTTAATCTAGTTGCTGCAATAACAATTGATCCAGAAGCTGAATTAAACGTAGTTGTTGATCCACAGAATGGCGATAACTTGAATATAAAAGGTGATGCCAATTTAAATGCAACTATAGACCGCAGCGGAAAAATAAGTTTAACTGGTAGGTATGAAGTTATAGAAGGCTCTTATAGTTTAACAGTTGCTCCGTTAGGTAAAAGACCATTTAAAATTGTTAAGGGAAGTACTATAATTTGGACTGGAGAGCCAACTGCTGCAACTGTTGATTTAACGGCTTTATATGAAGTTAATGCTGCACCAATTGATTTAATTAATGAACCAGATAACATTAGAGCAAAAACCAAATTGCCCTTTCAAGTTTATTTGTATATGAAAGATGAATTGTTAAAGCCAACTATTTCTTTCAAAATTGATTTACCAGAAAATGAACGTGGCGCATTAGAAGGAATAGTTTATACCAAATTACAAAATGTAAATAGAGATGAAAATGAGTTGAATAAACAAGTATTTGCTTTGCTTGCTTTGAATAGGTTTATTGCTAACAATCCTTTCCAAAGTTTGGTTGGTGGTGGCGGTGGTGCATCCACCTGGGCTCGCTCAAGCGTAAGTAAATTGTTAACTGAACAGTTGAATAATTTAGCGTCTGATTTAATTCAAGGTGTTGATTTAAACTTTGGCGTAAACTCATCTGAAGATTATTCGACTGGTTCATTAGAACAAAAAACAGATTTAGAAGTTGGCTTATCTAAAAAATTATTAAATGATAGATTAACCATAACAGTTGGTAGTTCATTTGGATTAGAGGGGCCAAAAACTCCTGGGCAAAGTTCATCAGCTATCGCAGGTAATGTAAATATAGATTATATGCTTTCTGCTGATGGCAGGTACAGGTTAAGGTTTTATAGACGTAACCAAAACGAAGGTATTGTTGATGGTCAGATTATTGAAACTGGTGTTGGTTTTACATTAGTGGTAGATTACAATAAATTTAAAGAGATTTTCCAAAAGAGATCAAAGAGATTAAGAAATCAAATAGAACAGAAACCAAAAAATGAAACAACTAATTAAATCTACAATAATTTTAATGGCTTGTTTGGTTTTGGCTAGCTGTAGTACAACCAGACGACTTAAACCTGGGCAATATTTATATACGGGAGCCGATGTTATTATCAATCCTGATTCTAGTAAAAGAATAGCTGACCAAAAAGAGGTTAAAACCTCGCTAGAAAATAAAACTCGTCCCAGGCCTAACAAATCGCTATTGGGTATTAAATGGAAATTATTACTGTATAATCTTGCTCCCGATACCGTTAAACCAAAAGGAATAGGAAATTGGTTGAAGAATAAAGTAGGAGAAAAACCTGTATTAATGAGCGAAGTAAAGATAAAATACAATAATGATGTTTTAAAAAGTTACTTAATTAGCCAAGGTTATTTGCAAGCAGATGTTACGGGAGATACAGTAATTAAAGGCAAAAAAGGAAAAGCAATTTATACTGCAACCACAGGCGACAGATATAAAATCAATAGTGTAACCTTTCCTAAAGACACGGGAACTCTAACTAACAATATCAACAAAAACAAAGATAAGACATTATTAAAAGTTGGTAATTTTTATGATTTAGATACTTACAAAAATGAACGGATTAGGATAGATAATGATTTAAAAGAGAGTGGTTATTTCTATTTCAGTCCAGATTATTTGATATTACAAGTTGATAGCACGATTGGCAAAAATTTGGTAGACATTACATTGAAAGTAAAAAACACATCTCCAGATGCTGCGCTAAAACCATATACGATAAAAAATATAAATATCTATCCAAATTACAATTTGCGAAGAGATAGTTTATTAAGAAATTTGCACCCACAGCCATATCACGATTTTAATATTTACGATGATAGAAATACATTTAAACCAAAACTTTTTGACAGGCTGGTTTTCTTTAAAAAGGGCGAAAATTATAATAGAAAAGACCATAACCAATCCTTAAATAGGATGGTAAATGTTGGTGCTTTTAGAGATGTAAGAGTAGAGTTTTTACCAATTGATAGTTTTAAGAACAATCAGCTTAACTTAAATATTTTCCTTACCCCATTAAAGAAAAATTCATTGAGTTTTTCAGTTACCGGAACAAATAAATCAAGTAATTTCATAGGTTCTGAAGTGAAAATAACCCAAACTACACGAAATCTATTTAGAGGCGCTGAGCAATTAGATATTAGTGCAAGTGGCGGTTTCGAAACGCAATATAGTGGATTAGCGAAAGGGCAAAACTCACTATCCCTTACATTAGAAGGCAAATTAACCTTTCCCCAATTCATTGTTCCATTTTACAAACCAAGTGCTACCAATGCATTTATTCCTAAAACCGTAGCCTCACTTTCTTACCAATTATTAAATAGAGGTTCACAATATTCATTAAATGCTTTTAAAGCAGAATTTGGTTACAACTGGAAAGAAAATATTAGAAAAGAGCATACTTTTAATCCAATATCGGTTAACTATGTACAAGCAAGTTTCCCTGATACCGCAACAAAAGACAGCCTTTTTAATGCAAACCCTATATTACGTAGCTCACTTGAAAATCAATTCATCATCGGTAGCAATTATAATTTCACCTTCACTAATCAAATGGAAGATTACAGAAGAAATAACATCTATTTTAATGGAGGCATAGAAACAGGAGGAAATTTATGGGGTTTATTTGTTCAAAAAGATAACTTGGGTAGAAGGGGATTATTTAATACCTCATTAACTCAATTTGTAAGACTTGAGGCAGATTTAAGAGATTATTACAAGGTAAATAGAAATGTAACCTGGGCTAGCAGGCTTAACTTGGGTTATGGTTATGCATACGGCAACAGCACTACATTACCTTTTGTTCGGCAGTTTTTTGCTGGCGGAAGTAATGACATTAGAGCGTTTAGAGCTAGAACATTAGGCCCAGGGACTTATAAAGTACCCGACAATCAAACTTTCTCAGATCAAGGCGGAGATATTAAAATGATGCTGAATACAGAACTCAGGTTTAAAATTGTAAGTGTTTTATATGGTGCATTATTTGTTGATGCAGGAAATATTTGGTTGAGAAAAGAAGATACAGGCATACCAGGAACTACAAATACGGGCAGGCCAGGTTCTGGTTTTAAGTTGAGTAGAGCGCTAAGTGAATTGGCTGTTGGCACTGGAGCCGGTTTAAGAATAGATGCTCAAATATTTGTAATTCGTTTAGATGGAGCTTTTCCAATTAGAAAACCATACCTTCCTAGCGGACAACGTTGGGTGCTAAATGAAGTTGATTTTGGTAGCAAAACTTGGCGCAGAGAGAATTTTATTTTAAACATCGGTATTGGTTATCCGTTTTAATAGTATGATTAGGTTATTAAAAAAAGTAAAAAATGTAGCAATAATTACTTATCACTTATTTATAGCTGCTGGAAAAGGGTTTATGGAAGATAGGGTAATGAAGTTAAGTGCATCACTGGCTTATTATACTATATTTTCACTTACACCATTGATTATCATTATTATCTCTGCTGCTAGCCTCTTCTTAGGAGATAATATGGATCCCAACACCAAATTGTTTGGAGAAATTAGTGAGATGATTGGTATAGATGCAGCAAACCAATTGAGAGGCTTTGTTGAAAATGCAAATCTCTCTGGCAAAAGCACAATGGGTTTAGTTGTAGGAATTGCTACATTACTTATAGGTTCTACTGCTATATTTATTGAAATTCAAGATAGTATTAATCAAATTTGGAAAGTAAAAGCCGTTCCTAAAAGGGGCTGGAAAAAGCTAATCACAAACCGCTTATTGTCATTTTCATTAATTGCATCATTAGGGTTTTTGCTTCTAGTTTCTCTTGTTATAAACAGTGTTGTAGTAGGAATTGGCAATAAACTAGAAATTTATGCCGCTAGAATTGGCATTGAACAAATCTCAGGTTTTTTTATGTTGATTGTAACAAATGTTCTAACATTAGCCGTGGTTACAGCCATATTCGCTATTATTTTCAAGGTTTTACCTGATGTAATTTTGAAATGGAAACCTGCATTAATTGGAGCTTTATTTACCGCTTTGATGTTTAGTTTGGGTAAGTATGTCATAGGTATTTATATCGAGAAAGGTAATCCTGGCTCTGCATTTGGCGCTGCAAGTTCAATAATCGTAATATTAGTTTGGATCTATTATACATCCATCATTTTATACTTTGGTGCAGAATTTACTCAAGCATATGCTGAGAAGTTTGAAAATGGAATTAGTCCTTCAAAATACGCAGTTCACTTAAAAACAATTGTTGTAGAAAAGAAAGTAGAAGTTCTGCCTCCACAACATCCAGAGGACACAGTAAATTGTCCAGAAGTTTAATCTTTTTTCAAGTATTTGGCTATTTTATCTATTAAATCTTTTTCTGAGAATGGTTTCAATACTAAATCATCAATACCAGATTCTATATATTTTTTACGGTCTTCTTCTAAAACATTTGCTGTTACACCTAAAATCGGAACAATAGATTTCTCTTTGTCATTATAAGACCTTATTAATCGAGTAAGTTCTATGCCACCCATCTCTGGCATTTGTATGTCAGTTAAGATTAAATCATAGTTATCGATTTTAAATAGCTCAAAAGCTTCCCTACCATCATAAGCTGCCTTTGTAACCATTTTATATTTTTTGAGTACAGTTTGTGCCAATAGAATATTCATTTTATTATCATCTGCTAATAAAATATGTTTACCCTCAACTCCATTGGCATTAATACTAACTACAGTCTCATTTTTTAAAGCATCATTAGTTATACAAGTATCATAAGGAATTTCAAAACCGAATATTGAACCTTTACCTATTTCACTTGTAACACCGATTTGTCCGCCTTGAAGCTCAACAATTTTCTTACAAATGGCTAAACCAAGGCCTGTACCTTTCTGTGTAATTTTAGTAGAGGAATGATAAACCTGAGCAAACTCATCAAAAATCATATCAATATCTTCGGCTTTAATTCCAATTCCGGTATCAATAATTTGAATTTTTAGTACACTTTGCTTTTTAGAATTTTGTATTACATCAGCCTTTAATGTAACTGAGCCTTTAGCTGTAAACTTAATTGCATTACTTAATAAGTTCAGCATTACTTGCTTTAAACGAAGAGAATCTCCAGAAAAACAGAAATCCCTTTTAAAAGAAATATCACTCTTAAACTCAATTCCTTTTTTGGTAGCCTGAATTTTAATACTGTTAAATACTTCTGTTATAGCATCAAACGGGGCAAAAGAAAACTTATCAAAAGAAACTTTTCCGGTTTCATATTTAGAAAAATCAAGTATATCATTTACAACATCTAACAACATAATAGAAGAACTTCTAATTGCACTTACTTGCTCCAGCTGTTGCGCATCTAATTTTCCTTGGCTTAATTGCTCAGAAAATCCAACTACTGAATTTAGTGGTGTTCTAATTTCATGGCTCATGTTCGCCAAAAATCTACTCTTAGAAACTGCATACTGAGAGATCTTCTGACTATGATTAACTAAATCGTTCTCATTTTTAAATATTTTCCATAAGTTATATAATATAGCAACAACTAATAAAATAAGCAGTCCTATGCTGAGCATAAAGATTTTATCGATACTGTTAATAGTTTTATCGATATCACCTTTTAACTCACTCCTATTTTGTTTTGCGAACGATATCTCTTTGTTTTTATAGCGCTGCAGTAGTGAAACAATTTCAGTTATAATTCTATTATTAAGTTGCAGGATAACAATTTCATTTTTCTTGAGCATATTATTTGCCGCATATAAATTGCGGAAATAATTATTCATGTTTTTAAGTTGGAGTTTATTAAACTTTTTACTTTGCAGTGAAGTATCTAATTTAATTTCTGTCCTTATATATCTTTTGGTCGAATTATCTGCTGATGGTTTGCTTTTACGTTTAAGTGCATCTCCCAATCTACCAATTAGGTTTTTTTCTTTTTGAGCTAGTGGCAATGATTTTATGGTATCAATGGTAACCATTGTTTTAAACTGTTTATAGGTAAGCTCATTGCTATCTTCATATTTCACCTTATTTCCATTTGTGTCTACATTATTAGATAAGTTAATCAAACTATCTGTTAGCTGTCTTAACCTTAAATAGAGTTCTGTTCGTACTCTTTTTTGATTAACTAACCCACTAAGATTTTTGGGCTTATTCTTTTCAGCCGAAGTTTTGAGATTATTTAAGATTCCTGAAACAAAATTAATATCGCTAGCAAATTTTTGAATGTATGCTTTTTGCCCAGTTACAGCATATAACCTGCAATTATTATCAGCGTTATAAAGTACAACAATACAAGAATCTATCAACAGATAATCCTCTTTCAGCGCCGTAAGTTGTTCGATATTATGTGCAAGGTGTTGCCCCTTATTGTTTCTAATGTAAAAGAAAATTGCACATAAAAATAATGCTAAGATTAAAAAAACTACAAGACCATAGCGAGTTGACGAGTTTTTTTCGGATGAAATTGGCATAGAAATTCGTTAATAAAAAATTAATTAAGCCAAAAAATAACTTTAATGGCGATTTTTAATAACAAATAGGGATATGCAATTATACGTTAAAAAATTATTCTTTTAAGTAAAATTCAATTTTTTAAGCAACCTCTAAATCTTCTGTGTTTGCCAGATTTCTTTCTTTTTCTTCTTCTTTAACTTCGTCTTTTTCTATTCTTAAATTTTTAATAATATGCTGCTGTCTTTCTGGTGTATTTTTACCCATGTAGTACTCTAACAGCTTCTTAATGGTTTGTTCTTTTAAAATAACAGGATCCAATCTAATATCCTTACCAATAAATAATCCAAACTCATCTGGAGAGATTTCTCCTAAACCTTTAAATCTTGTAATTTCCGGTTTGCCTCCTAATTTGTCAATGGCATCTCTTCGTTCATCCTCACTGTAACAATAAATGGTTTCTTTTTTATTGCGTACCCTAAATAAAGGCGTTTGCAAAATGTAAACATGCCCTGCTTTTACCAAATCTGGAAAAAATTGCAAAAAGAAAGTCATCATTAACAAACGGATATGCATACCGTCTACATCAGCATCTGTTGCAATTACAATATTATTATAATGTAAGCCTTCTAAACCATCCTCTATATTTAATGCATGTTGTAAAAGATTAAATTCTTCATTCTCATACACTACTTTTTTAGTCAGTTCATAGCAATTTAAAGGCTTACCTTTTAAACTAAACACAGCTTGGCAGTCTACATCTCTACTTTTTGTAATAGAGCCAGATGCAGAATCACCTTCAGTAATAAACAGTGTAGTTTCGTATCTTTTTTCGTGAGTAGTATTAAAATGAACCTTACAATCTCTTAATTTTTTATTGTGAAGTGATGCCTTTTTTGCTCTATCGTTAGCTAGTTTTTTAATACCTGCTATATCTTTTCGTTCTCTTTCAGACTGGATTATTCTTTTTAAAATTGCATCTGCAACATCTGCATGTTTATGTAAATAATCATCTAATTCTTTTTTTACAAAATCGTTAACAAAACCTCTGACAGATTGTCCTTCTGGAGCAATTTTTTCTGAACCTAATTTAGTTTTTGTTTGCGATTCGAAAACAGGCTCTTGTACACGAATGGCAACAGCGGCAATAATAGAGGCTCTTACATCATTGGCATCAAATTCCTTTTTATAAAACTCACGAATGGTTTTCACTACCGCTTCTCTAAATGCGGCCTGGTGTGTTCCTCCTTGCGTGGTATATTGTCCATTTACGAATGAATGGTAATCTTCTCCATATTGCTGCCCGTGTGTCATTGCTAACTCAATATCATGTCCCTTTAAATGAATTATTGGGTAGCGAATTTCTTCTGGTTTGTTTTGCTTTGATAATAAATCATATAAACCACGCTCCGAGAAATATTTTTGGTTATTGAAATTGATAACTAAGCCGGTATTCAGGAACACGTAGTTCCAAATCATACTTTCTACAAAATCTGGAATGTAATGGTAGTTTCTAAAAATGGTTTCATCGGGATAGAAAGTTATCGCGGTTCCATTGCGTTGCGTAGTTTCAATTTCTGGGTGTTCTAAAGTAATTAGACCTTTACTAAATTCTACCTTTTTTGTTTTACCATCTCTATAACTTTGTACCACAAATGAGGTAGATAATGCATTTACAGCTTTTGTACCTACGCCATTCATTCCAACTGATTTTTGGAAAGCATTACTATCATACTTACCACCTGTATTCATTTTCGAAACGCAATCAATCACTTTACCCAAAGGGATACCGCGGCCATAATCACGAATATTTACTTTTTGGTCGCTTAAGGTTATATCGATAGTTTTTCCAGCACCCATCATGAACTCATCAATAGAGTTATCCATAATTTCTTTTAGGAGCACATAAATACCATCGTCTTGTGCAGAACCATCTCCAAGTTTCCCAATATACATCCCTGGTCGGCGGCGAATGTGTTCCTGCCAATCAAGTGACTTAATACTATCTTCGTTATAAATCGGTTCTGCCATAATTGTTGCGTTAACATTTTGTCATTCAGAGCGCAGCGAAGAATCTATTAAGAGGGCCTTCGTTCCTCAGGATAACAAAATCAAAGTTTATAGATTGCTTCATTGTTTCACTGCTCGCAATGACGAACAATGGGTACGGTAAACAACTCAGCATTACAAATTTAATCTAATCTCTGTTCAAATCAATTACAAAGTTTCCACAAATGAACATTTCCAATTTATGCCACAAGCTAGTTACTCTTAGTTAAGGCTTTTGACTAAAGACTAAAAAACTGTATCTTCCAAAATCAATTTTAAGCACAATGCCAGAAAAAAAACAACTCTCTCTTTTCGACCTTGCAATGATTGTTGTGAGCTTGGTTATTGGAATGGGAATTTTTAGAACTCCTGTTAACGTAGCGAATAAAGCACAAATTCCAGAATTATTCTTTTTAGCATGGGGCGTTGGTGGCTTCGTGGCTTTATGCGGTGCATTAACCTATGCCGAAATAGGCTCTCGCTATCCCGTTACTGGTGGATATTATAAAATTTTCTCTGTTTGTTACCACCCTTCTATTGCATTTGCAATCAATTGTATCATTATAGTTTCCAATGCAGCCTCGGTTGCTGGGGTTTCCTTAATTGGAGCAGAATATTTAAGTAAGGTGATACTAAGTCCTGAAATGCAAACAGCTGAATACCGAATTGTTATTGCAGCTATAAGTATTATCATATTTTACCTCATTAATCTTTTAGGCTTAAAAACCAGCTCTAAAACACAGAATGTGCTTACCATGATTAAAATTGTAATGGTTCTCACCTTAATTTGCGCTGTGTTTTTTGGGGAACAAACCTCCAGTATTACTCCAATTTTTAATAGTACATCTGGTTTGCCTGCTACATGGAGTGATTATGGAAAAGCCCTTGGCCTATGCTTAATTGCTGTTTCATTCAGTTTTGGCGGCTATCAACAAACTATCAATTTTGGTGGAGAGGCCAAAGAAGCCAAAAAAGTTATTCCTCGTTCTATCATTATTGGATTGGGTATCATCATCACCTTGTACATGGCTATAAACTATGCCTATGTGAGAGTGATTGGCTTTGAACAACTAAAAACCGCAGAAAGCATTGCCGCTATTTTAGCAGGTAAAATTTTTGGCCCTGCTGGTTTTACGGTTCTTTCTGTATTAATTTTCTTTTCTGTTTTAGGGTACGTAAACGTGAATTTGTTAAGTAATCCACGAGCAATGTATGCCATGGGCGAAGAGAAAGCCTTACCAAGTATTTTTACTAAAAAAACCAAAAAAAATGATGTAATGATTGTGAGTTTAACAGTATTTACCATTATTGCAATCCTAACTTTATTTTATGCTCAAACCTTTGATAAGATTTTGAATTATACCATATTTCTGGACAGCATCGGAATGGCTTTTTCTGCAGCAGCTATTTTCTATTTACGTAAAACAACAGCACACTTAGATAAAAGCACTATTTATACTATGAAATTTTACCCGGTTATGCCTATAATTTTTATCGCAGCGTATTTATTTGTAACCGTTAGTATTTATAGTGACGACCCCAGTGCTGCTACAAATGGTTTAATTATATTTTTAGGGTTTGTAGTTATTTACTTCATTTCTAGATTTTTCAATAATAGAAAAGTAAAAACTAACTAATGGATTTATCATACATATTAAATGAATTAGGCGAAGAACGCGAAAACTATTTTAATGCAATTGCTCCGCCGATTATTCAAACTAGCAATTTTAAATTTAATACTGTTGAGGATTTTAGGGCGGCATTGGCTGATGAATATAAGGGTAATTTATATTCAAGAGGATTTAACCCAACTATAGATATTTTAAGAAAAAAATTAGCTGCATTAGATGGAGCTGAAGATGCTTTGGTTTTTAGCAGTGGAATTGCAGCAATTACAGTTCCGATTTTAGCACTATTGCAAAGTGGAGATGAAGTAGTATGCGTCGAAAATCCTTACAGTTGGACTATTAAATTATTTAAAGAATTTTTACCCAAATACGGGGTAACAACAACTTTTATAGATGGTACAGATTTAAGTCAGTTCGAAAAGGCAATTACCAATAAAACAAAGTTAATTTATCTCGAATCGCCAAATACCTTTAGTTTCGATGTGCAAGATTTAGAAGCTGTAGCTAAAATTGCTAAAGGAAAAGGTATTTTAACAATGATTGATAATAGTTATTGCTCTCCTCTTTATCAGCAACCAATTGCGTATGGAATTGATTTAGTAGCGCAATCTGCCACCAAATATTTGGCCGGTCATAGTGATGTGGTCGCCGGTGTTTTAACAGGAAAGAAAGATTTACTAGAAAAAATTTTCAACAAAGAATATTTGAATATCGGTGCAGCATTAGCTCCTCAAAATGCATGGCTTTTATTACGTGGATTAAGAACATTACCAATTAGACTAGAAAAGATTAGCGAAACTGCTGATAAAGTAATCGCTTATTTAAATTCACATTCTAAAATAGAGAAAGTTTTACATCCCTTTAGCAAAGACAACAAAGATTTAGTTCTTGCCAAAAAACAAATGAAAAAGTGTGGGGGATTATTCAGCATTGTTTTAAAAGATTCAAAACTAACCAAAATTGAAACTTTTTGCAATGGTTTAAAGCATATTTTAATGGCAGTTTCTTGGGGTGGTTATGAAAGTTTAATTATTCCAGCATGTGCGGGAATTAGCAAAACCGATTTCGATGCAGCCAATAATAGGCACGTGTTGATAAGAATTTATGTAGGATTGGAAGAAGCTGAGTATATTATCGCTGATTTAGAACAAGCCCTCTCAAAAATTTAAATGCCACTACAAACGCTACCTTTTAAAAAACAAATTGCTTATTGCGCCGGGATGATGGGTTGGAGTATCATGACCAATCTTATTATCGTGATGTTACCTTATTTTTATTTACCTCCGAGTAATTCAGGATTAGTTCCTTTAGTGCCGCAATTATTGGTTTTTGGCGCATTCAATATTCTTTCATTAATTGCAGCTTCGGGCAGGTTATTTGATGCGGCTTATGATCCATTAATTGCTTCGGTGAGTGATAGCAGTACAAATCCAAAGGGCAGACGTTTTCCTATTATGCGCTGGGCAATTTTACCTGCGGTAGTATGTTGTAGTTTAGTTTTCTACCCCATAGTTAAGGGTGAAAGTTTAAATAATGCATGGTGGTTAACTATTGTATTGGCAGGATTTTTTATTTCAGTTACTACTTATATTATTCCTTATAATGCTTTGTTGGCAGAATTAACACATACACCTGAAGAAAAGGTAAAGCTTTCTACTTTTCAACAAGTTGGTTTTGTTTTAGGGATGATTTTAGGTGCGCTTTGCAATAACTTTGCTGATTTAATTCAAACAGTTTTTCACGTTACAGAGCGTTTTCATGCTTTGCAATATACCATTTGGGGATTAAGCATTTTCTCTGGTTTGGTAATGATTTTGCCAATCGCTTTTATTAAAGAAAGGGATTATGTAGATAGTAAGCCAACTCATATTCCACTATTACCCGCAATTAAAAATACTTTTAGAAACGCCAATTTTAAATATTATTTGATTTCTGATTTTACTTATTATACTGCTTTGAGCTTGATGAGTAGCGGTTTATTATACTTCGTTACGGTTTTATTGGGTTTACCAGATTCTGATGGCGGTAAATTTATGGGGTTGATGGTTGTTTTATCTTTAGTTTTTTATCCGTTTATAAATGTTAGCGCTAAAAAGTTTGGAAAAAAACCACTCGTACTTTTAGCGTTTGGCATTTTGAGTTTAATATTTGTTACCATTTTCTTTTTAGGCAAATTACCTTTTGAACCTGCAAATCAGATGTATCTATTGGTAATTTTTGCATCGTTTCCATTAGCCGCTTTAGGAATTCTACCAAATGCTATCTTGGCAGACATTGCTCAAAAAGACACTATAGAAACAGGCGAAAATCATGAAGGAATGTTTTTTGCTGTAAAATACCTTTTCGTAAAACTTGGCCAGACGTTGGGTATAGCCATTTTTGCTATGCTTACGGTTTATGGTAAAGACCCAGGAAACGATTACGGTTTGAGGCTAAATGGTGTAGTTGGTTTTGCATTGTGCTTATTAGCTCTTTTGTTTTTTACGAGGTTTAAGGAGGTTAGGGAGAAGTGAGATATGAGATTGGTCCATAATAAAAACTTGAAATGACAAAAAATAATTATTATAGATTAGCGAGCATTTTATTGTTGATAACTAGTTTATTATCTTGTATGGAAACTAAAGAAAAAGTTGCTTTTAAATTATTTAATGAAGGGGTAAAATATTCTCTTGATGCGGGAGATGAATTTGAAAAAGGAAAAATTGAACCTGCATTTGAACTTAATAAAAATGCGATTGATAAATTTCTAGAAACTTACAAAACAGATAGCACTCATCAATTGGTTAAAAGTGCTTTATGACATAGTTATTATCTACAAAAAGATTATGAAAATGGAATAAAATGGTATGAGCTGGCAAACAAATTAGATGGTCCTTTTGCTGTAAATTATAGAGAACTAGGTTTATGCAAAATAAATTTAGGGGATATCAAAGATGGGGCATCAGATTTAGAAAAGTCTTTCCAATTAGACAAAAGCAAAGAAAATAAAGAAATAACACTCTTAGACCTAAAGGACATTGGAGAGTTAGCCTTTAGATATGGAGAAGATTATGAGAAAGAAGGAGAAAAAGAAAAAGGCTTAGGTTATAAAAAATTTGCTATTGGTGTTTTATGGGTTGCAAGTAATTTTGATACTACAAATCTCGAAATAAAAAATAGGATAGCAGAATATGCTGGAAATATTGGCGATTTAAATACAGTGAAAAAATTTAAGACTAAGTAGTATTTTCTCATTACCACGTCCTTCTTCCTTTGTTCTATAAACCTGACTTAGCGAAAATACTTTTACCAATCCCCCTTTAGGGAATCTAGGGGTAAAAGATTGTAGCGAGGGTAGGACTGTAATTGCCGAAAAGCACTGACATTAGTTTTCCAGTTATCAATTTTCAGTTTACAGTTTTCAGTTTTTGAATTTAACTACAGGAGATTGCTTCGTCGTGCCTCCTCGCAAAGACGAATTGTTTAAATAATTTACTTACCTTTATGCCGAAGCAGAATTTCTTTATCATTTAAAGCAACTCGCAAGTTAGTCCTCCCAGCAATGATTGTTCTAGCTTCTTCGACATTTTACACTTAAAAATTATACTTTGTTATTTTCAGAATTAAACCTCATAGCCCCTATTTTAAAGGCGCTTGAAACCGAAGGTTATACACAACCTACACCAATACAAGAGCAATCTATACCTTCAATTTTACAAAAACGCGATCTATTAGGCTGTGCTCAAACTGGTACTGGTAAAACCGCAGCATTTGCTATACCAATGTTGCAATTGTTAGATAAACCACATACAAATACAAAAGGGCCTAAACCAATTAGAGCCTTAATTTTAACTCCAACAAGAGAATTAGCCATTCAGATTGAAGAAAGCTTTAAGGCTTATGGCCGTAACTTACCTTTAAAACATTTGGTAATTTTTGGTGGTGTTGGACAAAAATCACAAACTGATGCCCTGCATAGAGGTGTTGATATTTTAGTGGCAACTCCTGGTCGTTTATTAGATTTAATGAACCAAGGTTTTGTAAACCTACGCGAAATTGAAATTTTTGTATTGGATGAAGCAGACCGTATGTTAGATATGGGCTTTATTCATGATGTGAAAAAAGTAATCGCTAAATTACCTGCTAAAAGACAAACTTTGTTTTTCTCGGCTACAATGCCTACAGAAATTCAGAAGTTATCTAGCACCATTTTAACAAACCCTGTAAAAGTTGAGGTTACTCCGATTTCTTCTACAGCAGAAAAAATTCAGCAAGCAGTTTATTTTGTTGAGAAAAATGACAAAAGAAGCTTATTGGCTCACTTATTAAAAGACAAAGCAATTGAAACCGTTTTGGTATTTACACGTACTAAACATGGTGCAGATAAAGTGGTTAAGGATTTGATAAAAATCAATATTAAAGCCGAAGCTATTCATGGAAATAAATCACAAAATGCTCGTCAGAGGGCATTAACCAATTTTAAAGCTCGTACAACTCGTGTTTTAGTAGCTACTGACATTGCTGCTCGCGGTATTGATGTAGATGAATTGGCACACGTAATTAATTATGAGTTACCAAACATTCCTGAAACTTACGTACATAGAATTGGTAGAACTGGAAGAGCTGGACTAAGCGGCATTGCCTACTCATTTTGCGATGGCGAAGAGAAAGAATTTTTAGACGATATTGAGAAATTGATTGGGATAAAAGTTCCTGTAAATGAAGATCATCCTTATGCGATGAGCTGGCAAAGCCTACTATCGGCTGCTGCTGATGCAAAAGGTAAGGGAAAGAAAAAAGGGAACCAACGTGAGCCTCGTGAACGTGAGCCAAATTTAAGTGGCGCGAAAAAGAAACCTCATCAAGGTGGTGGAAAACCTAACCATACTGGTAGTACTGCTGGTGCAAACGCTGGTGGTGGTAACCGTAGGTTTAGTGGCGGTGGTAATAGAAGAAGAGATTAGTTAACTGTCATATTGAGCCTTTCGAAACGCTCATCAAATGTCCTTAGACAAGCTACCGATATAAAATCGGCACACGTCAGGATGACAAAACTTTAAATAAAAAATGGTTCGTAGTAATACGGACCATTTTTGTTTCTAGTTTTTGATAAAATATTGGTTTTAGTTCTGAAATTGGGTTTTAGTAGAGATTTATAATCTCTACTTTAATTCCTAAGGATTTAAAATTCTTAGCCAAAAATACCGGATTGCAGATCCGAACTAACTAATATATTATCTCTCCGTATTATTTGGCCTAGTGTAAACCATTTGCATCACATTGATATTTCGCATTTCAAAAGCTGCTTCGCAATAGTTTAAGTAGTAATTCCACTTACGAATAAAATGTTCATCGAAACCTAAAGCTTCTACTTCATTTAGTTTATTGTTAAATTCGATAAACCATAGCTTTAAAGTTCTAGCATAATCTAAGCCCAAATCTTTTAAATCTACTAATGTTAATTCGCTGCTATTGTTTATAGCTTTATTGATTACCGCAACAGATGGTAATAAAGAACCTGGGAAGATATGTTTTTGTATCCAATCTACGCCAGTACGTAAACTTTCATATCTACTATCTGGACTTGTGATTACTTGAAAAGCTAAAATCCCGTGAGGTTTTAAAACCTCAGCACATTTAGTAAAATAAGTTTCTAAATAATTATGTCCAACTGCCTCTAACATTTCTATTGAAACAATTTTATCAAATTGTCCTTCAATGTTTCTATAGTCTTTAATGATGATTTCGATTTTGTCTGATAATCCTGCAGCTGCAACTCGCTCTTGTCCGAGTTTTTGTTGCTCTTTTGAAATGGTTACTGTAGTTACCCTACAACCATAATTTTTAGCCATAAAAATAGCATTTGCACCCCAACCACTTCCAATTTCTAAAACGTGGTCAGTAGCTTTTAACTTTAATTGCTCACAAAGGCGACGGTATTTTTCATCTTGTGCTTCGGCTAATGTTAAATCTGGTGTTTTAAAATAAGCAGCAGAATAGGTCATTGATTGGTCTAAGAAAGTTGCAAAGAAATCATTGTTTAAATCGTAGTGTTCTGCAATGTTCTTCTGTGATCCTGTAATGCTATTTGAACGATTATTATGGTAAATTCTATTGAACCATTTAAATAAATTTAATCCTAAAGATTTCACTTTACTTCCAGAAACTAAGGGTGCATTATCGATATTCAGGATAATCCATTTAATTAAATTGGTAATACTATCTGTTTCCCAAAGACCATTAACATAAGCTTCACCAAAACCAATATCTCCATATAAAATCACACACTTAAAAAAACCTACATTTTTAACTTCCAAATTAGCTCTGTATTTTGAAGTTGGATTACCTATTTGCAAATTTTCTCCACTAGGCAAAGTCAAGGTCAAAAAGCCTTTGTTCATTTTACAAAGTGCATTTATAACTATATTTTCATAAAAGCTTGATTTCAATTTTGTTAGAGAGAGAGATGACATATTTACTACTAATTGTTTTTATAAGGTTTATATACGTCTTTTTGTAAATGTTGGTTTGCCGCTTTTGGATGATAGTTTATTTTCTTTAACCATAATTTAAATGCTTGCCAATGAATTAGACCCATCACTCTTAAGGGTATCATAGGAATAGCAAAGAAATAGCGCAACATATTTGCATTTGATAATGCTTTTTGCTCTCCTTTTAAAGTGCTGATAAAAAATCGCTCCCCATCTTTATCATAATCATCAATCTTAATTTCCAATTTTTCTGTCGGAATTACAAGGTTAAAATCGAAAAAACTGTCTAGATCTATAAATGGAGATACATAGAAGTGTTTTTGAGTTCTCTGCCTGAAAGTATTTCCATCCAATTCATCCTTACCAAAAAAGAACATTTTCATTTCATGGTAAGTATTACTAATCTCAACCACTGCGCAAAGCGGAAAATTATTTTCATCAAAACAGAAATAAAAAGAAACAGGGTTGAAGTTATACCCAAGTACAGATAAATTAGTGAGCAACTTGATTTTACCATTGCCAATCTCCACATTGTGAGATTTTAAGTAAGTTGTGATTTGCTGTTTTATTGAGTTTTGAATTGTGGGTTTTGAGATTTGAGAAGTTAGAGTTTTAGTCTTTCCACTTCCAGTTTTCCGTTCTAACTCTATATGGTCTTTATCTCTAAAACTGAATAAATTAAACTTGTTATAACTGAACCAACGAAGTTTTTTATCTAGAGTTTCCAACTCATCTAAATCGATATAGAACATATATACATTGTACCAGAAACTGTGCTTCTTAGGTGCTAACCTATGATGCATTACTTTGGCGGAATATATGAATGAAGTTATGTTCATTTTTTTGTCTAGTCGTCATTGCGAGTGCAGTGAAGCAATCTTTCTTGCTAAATAGATTGTTTCGTCATTCTTCTCCGATAAATCGGAGCAAGCTCTGCAATTACGCATTACAGTAATTTACATAAATTCACCGCACTTTTATATGCATCTTCATGAAATCCATATTTAAAATAGCTACCACAGTAATAAACTGGCCCAGTTTCATTTAGTTTATATAATTCTTCTTGTGCTTGCATTGCCGGCACATCAAACAAGGGATGTTCATATGCAATTTCCCTAATTATTTTGCTCTTATTAAGCGTAGCTGAGGGATTGATGGATACAAAATAGTCAACCTTATCTGAAACACCTTGTAATTTGTTCATCCAGTAAATGGTACTTGGCACCAAAACATCACCTTGCTTTTCTACCCTGTAATTCCAACTGCTCCAAGCTAATTTTTTCTTTGGCATTTGATTTTTATCTGTATGCAGAATAGCTGTATTAGGTTGGTATTTAAATTTGGAAAGCAATTGTTCTTCGTCTTCAGTTTTATGCTTTACAATTTGATAGGCTTGATTGGCATGGGTTGCAATGATCACTTTGTCAAATTCTAATTCCACTCCTTGTGAAGTTGTTACTAAAACTTTGTTACTTTCCAATCGCAAAACACTTACAATTTCGGTATTGATCCTAATCTGATTTCTAAACGGCTCTATCAATTTTTCACGGTAAGCCTGACTTCCATTATGCAATGTAAACCATTGATGTTGTGTATCCAATCCTAAAAAACCATGATTTTTAAAGAAACGAATTAAAGATACTGCCGGAAAATCTAAAATTTGTTCCATTGGGGTTGACCAAACTGCAGAGCTCATAGGAATGAGGTATTTCCAAACCATATCTTTGGCATAACCGAACTCCTTAACATATTGACCGAGAGAATAATTCGCATATTTTGGGTCATCTAAAATGGCTACACTTTCTTTGTTGAAACGATTAATCTGCATCAACATTTTTAAAAAAGAAGGGTTAAAAATATTCCGTTTTTGCGCAAAAAGATGTTTCATACTTGAGCCCGAATACTCTAATCCACTAGGCAAGTATTGCACACTAAAAGACATATCAGTTTTTTTAACTGGGGCATCGATTTCTTTAAACAATTCACACAAATTTGGATAAGTCTGATAGTTAAAAACCATAAAACCCGTGTCTATATAAACAGGTTTTCCATCTTCTTCAACAGTAGCCGTATTTGTATGTCCTCCAATGTAATTGAGCTCTTCAAAAAGTGTAATATCGTATTTCTTGTGGAGGAAATGTCCACAACCCATTCCTGCTATTCCAGTTCCTATTATTGCTAACTTCAACATATATTTATTTAAAGTTTGTCATTCTGAGGAAGGAAGAATCTCTTAATAAGATTCCTCGTAAACTCGGAATGACAAAAACTACTTCTTTTCAAAAAGATAGTGACAAACCATCCACTCGTTGCCTTTATTGTAATTGAATAATTCGGCACAAGACATATAGAACAAACGCCAATAAACCCACCATTTTACAGCTTGCCCATTGCCATAGGTATTCTCTAAAATTGGCATAATTTCTTTCTTATGCTTATCCATATTGCTTAACCAAGCTTCAGAAGTTTTACCATAGTTAGTTCCATTTACCACCCAATGATTAGTGATTTTTAAATCGTCGTTAAAGTAGAAAAATAAATGGTTTGAGGGCATTATTCCGCCAGTAAAAAAGTATTTACTCATCCAATCACTTTCATCAATAACCTCATATTTATAGGCTAAAGTTTTATGTGTAAAAATATGAACAAATAATTTTCCCTCAGATTTTAAAAATGATGAAACTTTGGCCAACAATAGTTTATAGTTACGCATGTGCTCAAACATTTCTACTGATACTACTCGATCAAAAATATCTGCAATAGTGAAATTATTCATATCTGCTGTCAAAACAGTTAGGTTTTCTATGCCTCTTTGTTTTGCAGTTTCATCTATAAAAATCTTTTGTGTAGCAGAATTAGAAACAACTGTAAACCTACTTTCTGGAAATTTTGCCGACATATATAGCGACAATGAACCCCAGCCACATCCTAATTCTAAAACATTTTGTCCGCTTTGTAAATCAGCTCTTTTACAAGTCAGAGCCAACATATCATCCTCAGCAGTATCAATGTTTTTTACACCCGGTTTCCAATATCCACTGCTATATTTTAAGTTTTTACCTAGACAAAATTGGAAAAACTCAGTTGGCAATTCATAATGCTGCTCATTGGCATCTTTAGTGTTTACAGCAATTGGAGATACTTTCAGTTCATTAACCAAAGTGATAAATTTTCGCTGTTGTAGTTCTTCATCACCTACGGTTTCATCTGTTATGCGTTGTTTTAGCAGTTTTCTAATCCCAGCTCTTAAAATTGGATCTGGAAGTTTATCGTTTTCTATCAATTTATCGTACCACATATGGAATTTTACTTGTGAGTTCGAGCTGCGAATTCTGTAGTTGGATATACAACTTGACGCATAACCTTTAACTCGTAACCTTTAACCTTTTTTCCACCATGGAAAAAAAGCATTTGTTGTTTCTTGATATCTTTTATAAGCTACAGGCTTGCTGCGTAAGTTTTGTTCTTCGTTATTAGGCACACCTGTAACCTTTAGTAATAAATATAAAATTATAGCAGGGCTGATGATTGCCAAAACGCCCCAAGGAGTCGCTAATGCGAAAATGAAATACGACATCCATGTTAACCACTCGAAGAAATAATTAGGATGACGACTGTAGTACCACAATCCGGTATCACAAACTTTGCCTTTATTTTTTGTATCTTTTTTAAATACTGCCAATTGATGATCCGCAATCATTTCTCCAAAAAAAGAAATTACCCAAATACCTAAACCAATATATTCTAAAATAGAAATCTCAGTATTTGGATTGGCCATGATGATAAAAAACGGAATAGCTAATAACACATTTGATATGGCTTGAAACTGAAAGAAAAAGAAAAAATTTCTATCGGCTTTGTTTCCCCATTCTTTTCTTAACTGCACATATCTACCTTCTTCCTCATCTAAATGACCAATAACACGTTGCCAAAGATGAAGTCCTAATCTTAGTTCTGCGATTAAAAACATACTACTAATTAAAATTTTACGCGTCTCAAATCCTTCCGACAGTAAAAAAGTGATAACCGTAATTACAGGGAAATTGAGCGCCCAAAAGACATCAACAACACCAGCATTTTTGATTTTTTTCGCCCAAATCCAAACCAAAAACATAATGATACAACAAGCAATTAATGAGAGGAGTGCAATGAAAAGTAGATGTTTGTAATCCATTTTAAAGTATAAAGTATTTAGTATCGAGTATCAAGATAAACAACCTTAGCCTACCTATTGCCAACCAATTCTTTAACACCTTCTCCTGGTTTAAGTTTGAATAGTTTAATCAACACATAAGCACAAGTTGCAATGCTCCCTAAACATACGAATAAAATTACCCAAACGATTTTAAGAAATATAGATTTCTCCTTGTAAAACATCCACAGAGTGATGATAAAAATGTTAGCGTAAAAATCCCAAAGTGTAGCTCTCATCCAAGGAATTGAGCCTAAAAAATCCCATTCTTTAAACAAGGAATTTTCTAAGCTTGTACTAATAACTATATAAGTTACCCAAACTAAAAGGGTAGAAAAAATGACTTTTAAGGTTGTAATCATATCTTTTTTTTGAAAAGCAATGGTAGTGCTACTATTTATGTTAGTCCTGCTTTTTGGTACAAGTCCCGATGAAAAATCGGGAGCTTTCCCCTCCAATCAGGTTTAGCTAACTATCTTATTGCAATAAACGAAAAAAGAGTAAGCGGAGTTTTTAGAAAACAAAAAAGGTTGATGAAACACCAACCTTTTTAATATCCTATTCAGAAGAGAATGCTGAGTTTATACTTTTCTAATTCTAATGATATGCATCCAATGTAAAACCTTCATTACTGGGTAAGTTGGATCAAACTCCCACCACTTAGATGAGAATTTTGGGCTATTTGGTTTTTTATGGTGGTTATTTTGAAACAATTCTCCCATTAGTAAGAAATCCCATGGTAAAGAGTTTTTGCTATGGTCGTCATTATCATGATTTGAATAACCATATTTATGACCACACCAATTAACAATTGCACCATGTAATGGACCCATTAAAAAGTGAATCGGCAATAATAAAAACATCCACCAATATTCAGCAAATGCAATATAGAAACCAATATAAAATAAACCACAAGTAATTCTCCAAATCCATGAATCGCCAATTCTATCTACTAATGGCCACTCTGGATAGTTGCCTCTAAAAGCAGGCTCTGGCTCTATTTTATATTTTAAATAGTCCATATACATATTTTTGGTAGCAATCATCATCCCAAAAACATCCTTAAAAAAATGTGGTGAATGTGGGTCTTTTTCCGTGTCGCTGTAAGCATGGTGCATCCTATGCAAAATAGCGTAAGCTCTTGGATTTAAGAAAGATGAGCCTTGAGAAATAAGTAAAATTAGATAAAAGAATTTTTCCCAGAAGGGCTCCATTTTAAACATTTTATGCGATGAATACCTGTGCAGAAAAAATGTTTGACTAAATAGCGATAAAAACCAATGGGCAATAAAGAAGATTAAAATGATCATGTATTAGGAAGTGTGTGCTTTATAAACGAATTTTAGAGTGATTAGGTTTTAATCCGTTACAAAATAAAGTGTGTAATTAAGAAATCTGTCTATTTACTGACAAACAGATTTCTAGTAAGTGAAGGTTAACAATTATCTACCGAAATCGTCTTGAACACGAACAATGTCGCTTTCATCAGAAGGGTTTTCTGCATCAGTATGTTGCCAAATTTCAGCTACAACTCCCCAATCATTTAAACCAATTAAACGATGACGTTCACCTTGTTGTAATTTGATTTGATTGGTTGGATGATATTCTTTTAACTCTCCTTCTTCGTCTGTTTGGCTAGTTTTAATACCAACTGTACCAGAAACTACTTGCCAAATTTCTGCTCTGCGGTGATGATACTGCCAAGATAAGCGAGTATTTGGGGCTACAATTAAAATCTTCGGACTTAATTTACCACCAATTTTTAGACTATCAACATCTAAACCATCAAAATAAGTATCTGCAAATTGTTGTGCTTGCGCTTCATCTATTACAAAAAAACCACCCCATGGACGAGTTTCATCACGGTTTACAATGTTAAAACCTTCTATATTTAAGCGCTGAGCTACGGTATCGAATATTTCTGTTTTTTTAGTTTCCATATTTTTACTGATCAAGGTCATCAACAATTTGTTTAATTATTGTTTGTTGATTATCCTTAACTTTTACGGTGTAAAAATAAGGGTTACAAATTAAAAAAGCCCTTTCGGGCTTTATATTTTTACAAGAAATCTTTAAATTATTTTATCTCACTCACCACAATGTCTGTAGTTAAGCCTACTGATTGTAAGATAATAGGGAAAGCTGCATTATTTAATATCCATAGCTCCATTTTACCATCTTCACTAACTACATGTGTAGCATCTACTTCTTTACCACCTAATTTCATTGGGCTTGAATCTGACGCTTTAATTTTAAAATTAATTCCACTGTAAGGGAATGCTTTTTTATCAATTAAAGATTTGTATGCCGTTTTAGAAATTATTCCAAAAGTTTCTTCATCTGATAATTTTGTAGCCCCTGAAGCTGGTTGGGTAGGCACATAAACTTTACTACCGCTTTCTAAAGATTTTGCGGTCATTTCAAAAGTTCCCTCGCCATAACCATTAACAGCCCATGCAATAGAAACTGGACCTGACATACTTTTTATAGTTAATAATAGAGGATATGCCTGGCCTTCAACATAAGCACTACAATGTAATACAGTACCTACTTTAATCTCTGGTAAGATTTTTTGAGCATACACTGCTATTGAAAAAATAAAGGCAATTAACGTAAAGATGATTTTTTTCATTTTGGGAAAATTATTTGACTTGAAGGTAAAATATTATTTCTTTAATCTAAAATATTTAATTTAACGAAATGGATACTCATTTTAAATCGTTCAATATTTATGAATTATCTATTAATTTGGAGAACCGATTAACCATTACTGTTCTCTCTTCCAATCACTCACCACAACATTTCAACTTGGAACATCCTAGAACTTTGTCTGATTGAGAAGCGGATTACCACTAGCATTTACTTGAAAGGTGCTAATACTGTCAGCTTGATCTATTTCTACAATTCGATAGCCACGATAGCCTGTACCCCAGTTTCCACCAATATGGGCATCAAAAAAATGTGGTAGTTTTCCTGTATAGAATACAGAGTCTAAGCTATGGTCATGCCCATGAAACACAGCTTTTACATTTGTATAACTGTGCAAAAGTTTAATTGTTTCGGCGCATTCAACAAAAGGGTTTTCAGGCACCCACAAATGCGGCGGGATATGCAATACTACAAATACAGTTTTCAATTTACTGACCTTTTCTAGCTCCCTTTTCATAAATAAATTGTCAGGGCAAAGATAGGTTCCCTTACTATTTGAAGTATTTGCCAGCACAAAACCAACGCCATTTTTTTCAAAAGAATAATTGTCTTCATAACCAAAAACCGATTTCCATAAGGCGGTGTCAGCATGATCATGATTACCCGGCAATGCATAAAATGGAACTTTTAGCTGATCATAATAATCTTTTTTCACTTCTTGCAAAAGTTCTGGTCTATCATGCACTAAATCGCCGTTGATGATCACAAAATCCAAAGGGTTAGAATCATGTGCCTGATTGAGCCATTGTACCATTTCTTTATGAAATTTTTTATACTCGGTCCCAGGCTGCCCATAGTGACCATCAGATACTAGTGCAAAACGCAGTTTCTTCTTTTCTTTGTTATCTTTATTATTGAGTTCTGATGTAGTTTCAACCGCTCTTGATATCGAATTGAGGCCTACTAAAGCTAAACCTGCAATACTTCCCTTAATAAAAAAACGTCTATCTGCCATGTAAAAAATGATTTAGATATACAATGATAGCTCAAAAACAACAATCAAATATAAACGTTAGATTAATTTTAAGTAAATACTCAGATGGATTTCTGGGCATTTTTATGTTTTTTGTGTCTGCATTAATTAAGTAAACCTAGCTCATCTATTTCGCCATTAGCTAATTTGAAGGTATTTAACTTAGGGTTAAATCTTTCCTATACTATTTGGTTCAAAACAGAAAACAGGCAATGAATGAGATTGCGTTTTATAAAAAAGGCCTCCGAAACCTATTTAATTTAACCTAAACATAATATTTCGTTAAAAATAGATCGGCTTTTAAGCTGTTTCTTCGTATTGCAATTCACATTATCATTTTCCATGGTTAAGGTATTTATCGCAGGATTTCCTCTTCACTTCCAAGAAATAGAACTAGTTCAGTTGATTGCCATTTATGGTGAGGTTGTGACTATTAAGATTGTGCGGGATAGACAGACCCAAAAAACCAAGGGTTATGCTTTTATTGAAATGGCAGATTCTGAATCAGCTGAGAATGCCATAGCAGCACTGAGTGGCACCAAAATAGGTGATCGAGAACTAATATTAAACAAGGTTCCTGAAAAAGAGGCACCTTCTCCATCGCCAATCAGCAGACAATTTCATCAAAAATCAGTAAATAACAAGCCGATAGCTAAAAAGAAACGTCCACGTAAGCATGGTCACAAACCAGTAAACCAAGCCCTATCTTCTTAATTAAAATTTGCATTTGTTATTGCTCAAAAATAGATAGGTGCCATCCGTTTCCAATCAGCAGCCCTATGCGCATTGCCTTCCCAGATATGCAACTGGCTAGGAAGTTCCTTTTCGCTAAGTAGTCTTTTAAATTCGATATTGCCCTGAAGAAAAGGATCCTCACGACCAACCGCAAGCACCACTTCCAAATCTTGAAGCTCTGAGAGCAGGTAACCATCTGCAAGATTTGGCACAAACTGTAAGGGCATACTGAAATACACAGCCTCATTATGATGCCCATCTAAAAGATCTCTAAAGTCACCAAAATTTCTGGTTAAATCATACCTCCCACTTAGCCCAACTGCTCTTCGGAAAAGCCAAGGATATTTCATTGCAATATTAACTGCATGGTAAGCTCCCATGCTACAGCCTGCCGTTTGAATAAACCCACCATCGTTTACCTTATAAATCAGTTGCACCACCTCATTGACCAGATAACCTTCATACTGCTGGTGTCTCGCAATCCGAACTTCCGGATGTTCATCTCTATTATAGAAACTTTCTGCATCAACACTATCTACACAGAAAAGCTGAAGAGATCCTGATTCAATCTGCTCTCGTAGCGCATCTACCACACCCCAATTCTCATAGTCATAGAACCTGGCCATTCTGGTAGGAAAAAAGAGTACTGCCTTTCCACTATGACCAAAGACTAACAGTTCCATATCACGTTGAAGACTATTGCTGAACCATTTATGGTATTCCCTTTTCATAAGATAGAAACTTTGCCGAAATATAGAAGAAGCTTATTACCTTGAGATTAACACAAGATGATATTTTATACTACGGCAGGAAAAGCTTCGGCTAAAGCATCTCCTATCAACTGGCGCCAAAGTACATAGCCCGTAGTGCTAAGATGTAATCCGTCATCGGCATACATTTCCTGAAATGGCAACCCATTTCTATCTAACATGCCTTTAAAAAGATTAATAAATCTCCAATTTGTATCACACCTGATGATCTCGCTCTCGATAAGGTTATTGGTATACTTAAACTGTTCGGCCATATGCCACCGGGCTGGACTAGGTTTGAGCGAAACAAAATAACAAGGAATATCACCAAAACGCAGACTACACTTGGCCATCAGCTGCTGAAAAAAAATCAGGATCTCTTCTGGGTGTCTCCCGTCTCCAAGGTCATTATCACCAGCATATACCACCAGCGCCTTTGGAGCAAAACCATTCATAAGACGATCGAAGAACCAAACACAACTCGCTAAGGTAGAACCACCAAAACCGAGATTAACCACTCTGCGTGGCAAGAAATCCTCCTCTAGGTTATCCCATAACCTGATGGTTGAACTGCCATAGAAAAGCACATCAGCCACATGCCCCAACTTGGCACACTTAGATTCAACAGACCTTACTTCTTCTTCGTACCAATACATAACATAGCTATAAAAATAAGTATGATTTTTCTTTCCAACCTTAAATTAAGGTTAAATCTAATATAACACTGGAACTAAAACCTAATTTAAGCGACATACGAAAACAAAATTACTAACTAACAAAAGGCGGATGCTATAGCACCCGCCTCTTTAATGCCATTCTTAAGTTTATAAGATGGCGAAACAACTTGGTTTATCCTCTTTAATGAAAAAGCTATGTAAGGTCATTAACTTCATATAGATAACCTTGGTATCTGCTATCCTTTTGCAATATAGATGCTTTGTACCTTGCCGGTTTTCTTCTTAATTATTAGTATTGAACTAAATCATTAACCTCAAAGTAATAGGCCTTGAGTGAGTTTATTTTTCCCTGTATATGCATACTTTGTGTTTTTCCTTGAGATGTCCATTGATCTGGGATTTCCATCTGAATAGCGCTTTCATAAGCATTATTATTGATTACATACTTTTTTGTTTTAGAATTTTTGAGTGAAATGACTGGATAAAAATCAGTACCCGCTTGCGTAGGATTTAGTGTAGGTGGTGGTTTAAGCGTATAGTACGGCGTCCATTTGCCTGGTTTTACACCTGTGGCAATGGGGAGGCTTGTAACGTTAACAATCACCAATTGATTATTTGCATCAAAATAATACTCCAATATATCTGTAGCAATATCTATTGCTTCCAATCCTTTAGGTGCATCAAAATAGAAATTAACTAAATAGTCATTACCCTGTGCAGTAGGATATTCATATTTATCAGACAATTTTACGCCATCGTAAAAAAATTTGGGTACTACGTTATCAGCGTCTTTGATGCTGAATTTTTGTTCGTACACTAATTCTTTTGTGCGTTTATTTTTAAACTGCATTAACAATTCATCATTTGTAAAAGCAAGCTCTGGTTTTGCATATCCAAGTGTAACTTTGCCATAGCAATCCCGAATTTTATTCCCATCAAAATATTGTTCAAGGGTATCGCCAACTACATATCCTCTCATGTCAAAAGGTTTCAGTGCTTTCACATTCTTCACTACAATTTCGCCTTCCTTTTCACAACTAGCCAACAGTAATAGGGAACAAAGAACCAATAGGTAATGTATTTTATATATTTTCATTATTTGGATAATTAAAGGTTATAGGTAAGGGATAAACTAAATGTGGTACCTAAGTAGCGGGTTGAACTTTGTCTGTCGCCAACTTGTCTATTGGTTGCTGGATCTACATATCCTTCTTCAAATTTTTCTGTGAAGCCGAATTTATATTTGAACCTATCCTGCCATTCTTCCCCAACTCCATCGGGTATGATGTCGAAAGTACTTCCGTCATTTATAAAGTGCCTAAAAGGGGCATTCAGTAGGTTACTCATGTTTAGTTTCGATTCCATTTTGCCTTTTAGGAATTTGTAGCTGATCTGTGCATCAAACTGAGAACGTGGTCTTTCATATTCTACCAAATTTGGTTGACTGGCTGTAATAAAAGTTTTATAGCCTGCATGATTATAGGTTAAGTTAAGCCCTAGTTTTTTACCCACATATTGCAACCCTGCGTTGTAAAGCAAGGGTACCTGACCATAAAGGGCACGAGGGTGTTTGATGTAAGTATAATATAGCGAGTCTGTGTTATCTGCCAATACCTTAACTTGGAGTTCTCTTGCTCTCACTGTTGATTTTTGGAGCGTTAGGTTACCACTCAAGTACACATTGGCCAAGAAAGGTACTTTATCAGCAATAAAACCGAGGCTTTTACGTAGCTCAAATTCCCATCCTTTTACTTTTGCCCAATCAGAGTTAGTGATGTTGATATAACCCACTCCATTATTTTCCCTGTCTAAACGGTAAAATTCTGCCGGCTTGTCTAAATATTTATAGAAATAGCCTACTGATAATAATTCCCCAGCTCCTGGAAACAACTCTATCTTAGCATCATAATTATCTATAATGGTACTCGATACACCACTGCTTTTTACTTGTGAACCATAATCAGGATCGAAACGAGAGAATCTAGAATTTTCCATCATACCTGGCCTTACTGCCGATTTAGCATAAGAGGCTCTTATATTCAGTTCTTTAACAGGGCTATAGGTAATATTGGCAGATGGCATAACACGCCAATCTTTTTCTTCAGCAAATATCAATCTGCTATTTTTATCTCCTAATATACTAGCAGCGTTCACTACTGTATCCAACTTGTAATAATCAGATCTTAAACCATAAACTATTCTCAAATTAGAAAACAACTTATGGTCCATCATTACAAAACCACCTTTATTGGCACTTTCAGCCTCAAATTTATTTAAGGAATAATTAGCTGGAAAATAGAATAAGTTACTTCCTGGTCCACTCATATCCATGTAATTTCCCCATTGTTGGATTGGAATTTGGGCTATGGGTATGGTTGATTTGGAGCCGATACTAATTGGTAATATTCCCCAGTTATATTCGGCATGTTTTTTCAGGTAGTTTACGCCAGTTTTAAACGTATGTGAGGTGCTACCAATTTTAAAATCATAAGATACATTAAGAATTGCATCAAAATTTTGCTCTCTAAAAGTATATTGATCACGATGTACAGCGCCAAAACCTGGATCTGAATAACTATTTGGCACATAAAAAGAAAATGGAGCCATGTTGCCAATTTCGCGAGTGTTAATCGATGCTGATACGGCATCTTTTTCTATCGACTTCAAAACGGTTCTTGCTGCACTCCATTCTATTTTTACTTTTCCAATTTTATGTGTGCTACTCAATTTGTTTTGCAACAGGTCGGTAAATTTAGGGCGATCATCTTCTGCTGTACCTGCAAACTTCATGTCGCTGTCGTTTTTAGGGCTTTCATGGCTCCAACCTGTAATCCTGCTAAACCTATTGTCAAAAATACGAGTGTACAGGTTATAGGTATTGATTTGATGACTTGGCGTTTTAAAACCGCCATTTACAAGTAAAGCCATCGTAGTGTTAAAACCGTATATATTTCCTGTATTAACATCGGTTGGGTCATCGCCCCTAGCTGGTTGTTGGCTCCAATCTCCTCTACGCATGCTAGCAATTTCATCGTTAGATTGGGTATTACGATAGCTTGCCGATGCTACAAATCCAATTCTTTTTCTACTTGTACTATCTAGCGCATAAGATCTGCCTATACTAACCTGGTAGTTTTGAGAAGGCATAGCCTTAAAAATTCTGGTGCCCAATCTTTCCGTTCCGCCAATTCTTTTATTCTGCTCGCCAACTTGAGCGGCCTTTATTTTGTTTTGTGCATCTGGTAACCTAGGATCAAACCCACCAAGATTAAATATTCCTTCAGGAAAATGATTTCTCTCGCCATCATCAAAACCAAAATAATCATACTTTCCTCTGCCATAACCCATAAAATCTTTTCCAGTAGTGATTGAGTTAAAAGAAGTTCCTGCACTAAAAGACAGAAAATTTTCATTAGGCACCGATTTAGTAGTAATCTGTATCAATCCACCTGCAAACCCATAAGGCATATCTGCAGTCATAGACTTGGCCACAACTATATTCTCTACCAAATTTGTAGGGATCAGGTTAAATTCAAAATCTCGTTGTTGCACACTAGTACTAGGCAATGTACTTCCGTTTAAAAGTGAAACGTTATAGCGTTCAGCAATACCACGTACCACAACCCTTCTGTTATCGGTTGTGCTTACTCCAGTAATCCGTTTTAAGGTTTCACCAACATGCTTGTCTGGAGTAGCACTAATTTGCTCGGCAGAAATTCCATCTGAAAGGTTGGAGGTGTTTTGTTGCAGTTTATATAGACTTGCTATAGATGCCTTTTTATAACTAGAAGTAACAACAACTTCTTTCAAGCCACTGGAAGCTATTTTTAAAGCAATATTCAATGAAGTATTTTGATTTTCCGTAACAACTACAGCGGTAACACGTTGAGTTTGAAAGGAAATATAGCTAAACTCTAGTGTGTAGGTGCCTGGCTGAAGTTTAATGCTATAGCTTCCATCTGGATCACTTTGCACTACTGCTCCTGTTTCTATGATCTTAATGGATGCACCTGGCAGTGCCCCGCCCATCTCATCTGTTATCTTTCCAGAAATACGACCTGGCTTAGGTGGCACTGGCAATTCACTAATCGCGATTAAGCTACCAAGTTGGGTAAATTTTAAACGTTTAATAGAACTTAATTCCTTTAGCACATCTGCTAAAGATCTTTCTTTGATTAAGAACGCATCTAGTTTCTTATCACCAATCTGTTTAGCAAAGGTAAAAGTGAAACTTGTTTGGTGTTCGATATTTTTAAGCAGTTCAGCAAGAGTGTTATTTTTTAAGGCGAGAGTTACCTTAACCTTATTGATATCCTGTGACTTTACCTCGGCCGCCATTAATACCCCTGTAAGAGTTATGGAGACTATCGTTACCAAAAAGGCAAATCTTGTCATGGCTAAAAGCAGTTTAATTACATTAATTTTTGTAGAATTGTGCATGGTTTTTTAAATGGTTTATTGTCCTTGAAAAATGATGGATCAGAAAAACTTATTTGAGCGGGAGTGTTCCAGCACTTTCGCTCTTTTTTTCTGATATAATAGCTATTGTGTTACATAGGCTAGTCCTCCTTATTAATTAATTCCTTTGTTTTTACCAAACTGTAATCTCATTTCCGTTAATGCTATAGTGGAATCCTCCTGCAATGCTCATTGCTTTCATTACTATTGAAATATTTTGATTGCTTGTGGTTAAGCTAATCTGCTTTTGGCTTATCGATGTATTTTTGAAGAAAAATTTAACCTGATAATGGCGTTGAAGTCGCCTTGTAATATTTGCTAGCGTTTCATTTTCGAAAACAAACTTTCCTCTATCCCATGAACCAATGTCCGCTATTTCCCTTTTAGATTTATTGATTGTGCCACCCGCATTATGATAAATCAGCTCTTCACCCGGAAGAAGCAGATAGGCTGTGCCTTTGCTATCATTTTTAGACGTAACACCAACCATTCCTGTAGCTACAGCCACAGCAATCTCCTTGTCTTCTTTATAAGCACTAATATTAAATGATGTACCTAACACTTGTACATTTAACCTTTCAGTGTGTACTTTGAAAGGTTTTTTTGTATTGTGGGCAATGTCGAAAAATGCTTCTCCAACCAGATAAACTTCCCGTGTTTGGTCATTAAAGTTTGTTGGATATTGTAAGCGACTTTGGGTATTCAGTGTAATCTTAGACCCATCCGTAAGGGTAATGGTTTTCATTTCGCCTACCTTTGTAACAATCTGCTTAAAGGCCACTTCCTCCAACTGTTTACCACGCTTATTAATTGTATAAAATATGCTACTCAGTGCTACTGCGATGAACAGACTTGCTGCAATTGTTTTTAGCCATAATGGTAAACGAACTACCTTTGGTTGAGGAGCTAAAACTGGAAAGAAACGATTTTTAAGATCGGACTTTGAAAGTTCGGATTTAGCCTCTAGCTGTGCTGCGCTTAGCTGTTCGCCCATCACTTCTAACTGAACAAGCCAACGGGCAATCAGTGTTTTTTCTTCTTCGGTTACCAGCCCCTGCTGATATCTTTGAAAAAGTTCGGTAAGTTGTTTTCTTTCCTGCATACACTAGTAATAAGCAGTACTTGGGCGAAAGGCCCAGAAATTAATTGTTAACTTTTGGTTACCTTATTGTTAACCAGATTAAAGCTAACAATTCTAAAGCCGACAAAGATGGATCTGAAACCGCCCTTCTGATACGGTTAAGCGCAATATTGATCTGGTTTTTTACGGTTTTTGGTGAAATTTCAAGCTTTTCGGCAATCTCAGCAATTGTATGCTCGTTGTTGCGGCTTAGCAAAAAAACCTCTCGCATCTTATCGGGCATTTCGGCTATGGTTCGGTTAATAACCTCCATTACTGCCTCATATTGTAAGTCCACCTCACGAATTTCCATTTCGTCCATATAAGGTGTGGTGGTATGCTGTTGTTGTAGGAAATCGACAAAATTTCGAAAATGTTTTTCCTTAAACCCCCTAGTTCTGAAATAGCCTGAGAGCTTAAACCAAAGTCTATTTTTCAAATAGTTTTGCAATGGATTAGAAATCGAGAAAGTAGCCCTCTTTTCCCAAAGTTCTATGAACATTTCTTGAAGCAAATCATAAGCTTCATCTTGGTCTCCAATTTTTTTTGCAGCCAAAAGAAATAACTGCTGATAATAGCGGCGATGAAGCTCTTCAAAGGCGGCATAATCAGAATCTCTGATTAAACCTAAAAGATCTTGTTCGCCTATATGTTTCATTTCACGCTGTTATTTGCGGGCAAAGATAAGGCGTCGATGTTAATTTGCCGTTAACAACAACTAAGTGGCATGTTTATAAAAATGCGTTTATTATAACCCTAAAACGTTCTCAGCTTTCTATTATCAATCAATTGGTCAACCATTAGTTAGAAAACAATGAGCCATCTTAGAAAGAGTAGTGAATACTTAGCGCACTTATTTTTGATTGAACCAATTTTGCTCAATCATATATGACTAAGCAGTTGGTAAGGTAAAACAAAATCTGCTTCCCTCTCCTAAAGCACTTTCCACCCAGATTTTCCCTTGTTCGGCCTCTATAAAATCTTTAGAAATGGCAAGCCCCAATCCTGAACCCGACTTATTCTGACCATCTGTTGGCACTTGAAAGTACCGATCAAAGAGTCGTTTCTGATATTTTTCCTCTATTCCCTTACCAAAATCTCTGACCGAAAATTCGATAAAACCCTGCTTTGAAACTACTTCGATCACCACTTTGGATTTCTCCGAGCTATACCTTAGCGCATTGGAAAGAAAATTAACAAGTACCCATGCCGTCTTCTGGATATCAACATTTACTTCGGGAAGGTTGGCCTCACACTTGAGCTCCAGCACAATCAATTTTTGCTCGGCCTGAAACTTCACAGCTTCTACAGCAAACTGAACGATTTCCTGTGGTCTTGTGAGCGCAAAGTTAAGTTTAAGGTTACCGCTTTCCACCTGTGAAAGATCCAAAAGCTCACTTGTAATTTTCAATAGCCTATCGCTGTCATCTTGGATATGTTCCAAAAGCTCTAGTTGTTCTCCGTTCATCTCACCAACCCTGATGTCTTTTAACAGCTTCAAGCTCATCTTAATGGAAGAAAGAGGGGTTTTGAGTTCATGGGACACCGTGGCAATGAAATTTGTCTTCGCCTGGTCAAGCTCCTTGAACTGGGTCACATTTTTTAAGACATATACATTCCCTGCCGACCTGCTCGAAGAAGAGATGGCCTGATTGTCATCGGTTTCGATATTAGGCACTATGATTTCCCTGCTTTCCAGCTGGAAGAAGGATTCACGTTCATCGGCATAGATCTTCAGTGTTCTGTTATCGCCCTGCGGCTGAATTATATTCTTCAACAGTTCATTTTTCTGCATTAGCTCGCTGACATTCTGGCCTATAGTGGTTTGTTCATCAACACCGATAAGCTTAGCTGCTAATTGATTCAGAAACAGTACTTCACCTTTTTCATTCACCCCTATAATTGCGTCCTGCATTTGAGCGATGATCGCTTCAATTCTGGATTTTTCGCTTTTGAGCTTGGAAAGATTGCTGTTTTCCCATTCGTGCAGCTTTTTCGCCATCGAATTAAAGGAACTTGCAAGCTCTGTGAACTCATCATTATTGTTAAAATGTAACCGTTGCAGGTAGTTTCCATTTCCCACTTGCCGGATTGCCTGACTAAACTCGGACAATGGATTGGCTACAAACCCTGGAAAGTTGATCACAAAGGTGAAAAGTACTATAAAACAGAAAGATGCAGCTACGGCAATAGAGGTTTCAGCACGTGAATACTCTCTGTTGGCCGATTCGTTTTTATCGCTGATAGCCCTCATATTTACAGTCTCAATATCACTAAGTGCAAACCTTATCTCTCTTTCCGCAGCCTTGATAGCATCGAAAGAACTAGCAATTTTTAACCTTTTATAACCCTCTACTACACGCTCGACAGCGGCTTTCTCTCCAGGCTCTGTGATATTGTTATTTTCAAACTCAAGGTTCCGCTCAAAAATCTGAGCATTCGCTCTTGAAAAGGGATAGTCACCACCATCAAGTACATTCCGCATCTGCGCAACAAACTCAATGGATTTGTAGTTATCCTTCAGGATCAGTTTAGCCTTGGAAGAGATTGAGTTAAGAAAAAAAAGGGCGATAAGCCCAAAGCCAAGTACAATGACAAACAGAAATCCGAATCCTGCACGCAATTTGGTCTTGATTTTCATGGTTTTATATTTTAGTAGTAAAATTAGTTTAATGAGTTTAAGATAAAATGACCATATCGATCTCCTTGGCCGCCAAGTTTCGCAACAGCTGGTTAAAGATTGCCGTTCGCAGGATCACCTGAAAAATATTAAGGTGTGGCTTGCCAATACAGATCGTGGTAATCTCCCGTTCTGCCGCCATATCCATGATCGCTTGGGTAATGTTATTGCTCTTCACTTTTACCACTTCTGCTCCAAGTTCTGTTGCTAGCTTGAAGTGGTTGATCAAATGGCGCTGTTTGTCGAGCTTGATCTTGTCCAAACTCTCGCTGTCACTTTGTACATAGAGCACAATCCACGGCGAATGATAATAAGAGGCCAACCTAGCCGTTTTTCTAATTACCACCCCAGCTGTTGCCGCATTGGAAGAAATACAAGCTAAAAATTTCTCAGGCCTTAATTTTACCGATTTTGGGATTTCAAAATGGATCTTCCGTTCTACTTGATGCACTACCTCTTTTAGTGCCAGCTCTCTCAATTGAAGAATTTTCTCTGATTTAAAAAAATTACCCAATGCCTGCTCGATCTTGCTTTTATCATAAATCTTTCCTTCCCTGAGCCTAGTCAACAATTCATCTGCCGTTAGGTCGATATTTACAATCTCATCAGCAATTTCCAGGATTTTATCGGGAATGCGTTCAGTAATGGTAATCCCAGTAATCCGTTGCACGTCTTCATTGATGCTTTCCAAATGCTGGATATTCACCGCTGAAACTACACTAATGCCAGCTTCAAGTATATCATAAACGTCCTGCCAGCGCTTGGTGTTCTTTGAACCCTCTGCATTGGTGTGCGCAAGTTCGTCTACGATCACAATTTCTGGATGGCGGTTGATGATTGCCTGAACATCCATTTCCTCCAGAGATTTCGCTCTGTAAAAAATGCTTTTTCTAGGGATCATGGGAAGTCCGGCCACCAAAGCTTCGGTTTCATTACGTTTATGGGTTTCTACATAGCCGATACAAACATCAATTCCATCACGCAGTAGGGCATGTGCTTCTTGAAGCATCCGATAGGTTTTACCCACACCAGGGCTCATACCGATATAGATTTTCAGCTTGCCTCTTCTGGATTTTTTCACTAAATCAAGAAACTTTTGGACCGATTCTTCTTTGTTTTCCTCCATCAACTTTCTTACCTACTTTATGAAATTAATTGTTTTATTGTTTAAAACGAAACTGCGATACTTGCGGTTAGCGTTGCGTTATGGTTTACTAAACCTAAATTCCTGGTAAACACTTTGTCCTTACTATCATATACTTTGCCTTCTAACCTTAGTACCGCATTACTAATTGGTGAATAATCAAGGTTCAAAGAGTAGCCCATTGTTTCAAAACCATTCTCGGTTCCTGTTGCGATAAAGATGCCATCCCTATCCTCATAATATTCTGCCCTTGCAGCAATAGCGAATTTTGGATCGAACTTGTATTGCGCAATCAATACTGGAGAAATAATTTCGTTCTTTGCCGATTGTCCTTTTACCTTTTGTTGGGTGGCATAGTCAAATCCGGCGGTTAAACCGAATTCATCTGTCAACTGTGCTACTGCATAAAAATTATGATAAAATCTTGTTACACGAACAGCGTTTGCACCTTCTGTTCCAAGGTAGTTACTATAGTTTAAAGTTAATTTTTCAGTAGGTTTATAAGTCAACTGAACTCCCCCTGCAGGTTTACTATTGCCATCTAAACGATTGATTCGTTGCCATCCGTTCAAGTAAAGGAGTGTTGCTGTAAACTGTCCTTTTGGGGAAACATAAGTTACCTTTGCTCCCGATTCGTAATAGGGTGTATTTTCTGAAGAAATATTCCTTGTTAACACCCAGCAGTCCTTTGAGATTGCGCTTTCAAAACCGATATGAGAAGAGAAAATACCAGCATCTACCCAGATGTTCTGCTTTTCGCTCAACCTGATCCCAGCGTTGGCCTCAAATATATTCTTAAGTACCCCCGGTTCTGCTGCAAGGTTGGCATTGGTATAGGTACCAGCCATCAGTGCTATATTTGCTCTGATCTTACCGCTATCATAAGCGGCTTTGATAAATCCAAGGTTCAGATTTATCTCATTGTGCCTGTTATGTGAATATACAAAACCAGGTCTGTTGTTATTTGATGGTTCGTTGAAATCGTATCCATAGTAGGTTTCAAGGTAACCCGTTACTTTTAGCTTAGGTGCTTCTTGGGCATTTACATAAATGGATGTGGTTAATGCTAGTGCTGTAACTAGTAGTTTTTTCATACTATTCTTTTTATTACTTGTTAGTACCTTTTATTTTTGATTTATTATTGTTGGGCAGACCCATAATTACCTCCCTGCCCAAGAGATAAAGGATTGCTTATTTAATTTCATCAAGTGCAATATTCAGTTTCAATACGTTTACCGAACTTGGACCGAACATTCCAAGGAAAGGGCCCTGCGTATTTTTTATAACCAGTTCGGCAATCTTGCGTTCGTCGATTTTACGAATAGCTGCTATTCTTTTGATTTGGATGATAGCGCCCTGCTCAGAAATATTTGGATCAAGGCCACTTCCCGATGCGGTTACCATATCTGCTGGGATATCTGATCGTTTTATGGTAGGATTATATTTTAACAAGGTGTCGATACGATTTGAAACCCCTTTCAAATAATCCTCATTAGACGGGCCTTTATTTGAACCTGCCGAACCTGCAGCATTGTAGCCAACGGCAGATGGGCGACCCCAGAAATATTCTGGCTTAGTAAACGACTGCCCCAATAAGGCATATCCTACTACTTTTCCATTTTTGGTGATCTTTTCTCCTCCACCTTTTCCAGCAGATAATTTTCCAGCTAGTGCGATACTGAGCGGATATAGAACGCATAACAATACAATTAATACCAATGTTAGGCGGATGGATTGAATGATATATTTTTTCATTTTTTTAAAGTTTTTGTCATCCTGACGTGTGCCGATTTTATATCGGTAGCCTGTTGAAGGATTTAAGATTGCGTTTCGACAAGCTCAACGTGACAGATTAATATTTATACAAATAGCCCCACTACTAAATCAATAAGTTTGATACCAATAAAAGGAGCTACCACGCCACCTATGCCATAGATGAAAAGGTTTCTTCTTAGCAGTGCTGTAGCGCCAATAGGTTTGTAGGCAACACCTTTTAGTGCCAATGGTATCAGTATTGGAATGATGATTGCGTTGAAGATAACTGCAGACATGATTGCGCTTTCTGGACTATTTAATCCCATGATATTCAGGCTCTGCAACGCAGGAATTGATGCAATGAACAATGCCGGAACAATGGCGAAATATTTTGCCACATCATTAGCAATCGAGAATGTAGTTAGTGTACCACGGGTGATTAAAAGTTGTTTCCCGATTTCCACAATCTCGATAAGCTTGGTAGGATCATTATCTAAATCAACCATGTTACCAGCTTCTTTTGCTGCCTGTGTTCCGCTGTTCATCGCTACCCCAACATCTGCTTGTGCCAAAGCTGGGGCATCGTTTGTTCCATCGCCCATCATCGCAACCAGTTTACCAAGCGCCTGTTCATCCTTGATGTAGTTCATCTTATCCTCCGGTTTGGCCTCGGCGATAAAATCATCTACTCCAGCCTTTTCTGCAATATATTTGGCGGTTAAAGGATTATCTCCCGTAACCATTACTGTTTTTACACCCATTTTGCGCAGGCGTTCAAAACGTTCACTTATGCCAGGTTTAATGATATCTTGTAGTTCGATCACGCCAAGAGCTTCTTCGTTTTCAGACACTACCAATGGGGTTCCACCGTTAGAAGCAATCTGTTTCACTTGATCTTCTATATCCGTTGGGAAAGTATGCCCAGCGTTAATCACGATGTTTCGGATCGAATCAAAAGCTCCTTTGCGAATCCTTCTTCCGTCTGATGTATTGATTCCGCTTGAACGGGTCTCCGCAGTAAATTTGATAAATTCTGCTCCAACAGGTGCAATTTCGAGTACGGTACGTCCATCTGCCTTGGCCAGTTCAATGATCGATTTTCCCTCCGGTGTTTCATCAGATAAAGAACTCAATACGCATGCATCTGTAAACTTTTTGATGATCACCCCAGCAGTTGGGTAGAAGTTGGTAGCCTTACGGTTACCGATGGTAATCGTTCCGGTTTTATCAAGCAGCAATACATCTATATCTCCAGCTGTTTCTACAGCCTTACCAGATTTTGTAATCACATTGGCTCTTAATGCCCTGTCCATTCCTGCAATACCAATAGCCGATAGCAAACCGCCAATGGTTGTAGGGATGAGGCATACAAAAAGAGAAATCAACGCTGCAATTGTGATCGGCGTATTTGCATAATCTGCAAATGGTTTTAAGGTTACGCATACAATAATGAATACCAATGTAAAACTGGCCAAAAGAATGGTTAAGGCAATCTCGTTAGGTGTTTTTTGACGAGAAGCACCTTCTACAAGGGCAATCATCTTATCCAAAAAGCTCTCACCTGGCTCGGTAGTAACCTTTACCTTTATCTGATCTGAAAGCACTTTTGTACCCCCAGTAACTGATGATTTATCACCACCCGATTCCCTGATTACGGGAGCTGATTCTCCAGTGATAGCAGATTCGTCGATAGTAGCAATCCCTTCAATGATCTCTCCATCGGTAGGAATGGTATCACCAGCTTCGCAAATAAATATATCGCCTTTACTCAGCGAGTTTGATGAACGTACTTCTGTTGTTCCGTTGTCCAATACTACCTTTGCAGGTGTTTCCTCTCTGGTCTTGCGCAGACTATCTGCCTGCGCCTTGCCCCTTGCTTCTGCAATAGCCTCGGCAAAGTTGGCAAATAGCAAAGTTAACAGCAGGATCAGAAAGATAAAAAAGTTATATATTGGCGATCCCTGCCCTTGGTTGCTGATCGAGTAAATGGTTACATAGGCCATAACCAAAGTACCGATCTCCACGGTAAACATGACTGGGTTTTTGATCATCGCCCTAGGATCAAGCTTGACAAAGGATTGTTTCAATGCAGTCTGCACCAAAGCAGGCTCAAATAATTTATTATTAGTTTTCATTTGTTATCTACTTAAAGCTGTAAAATATTCTGCTAATGGCCCTAAGGTCAGAGCTGGGAAATATGAAAGTGCGTTGAGCACGATGATAACTGCAAAAGTCATCAGCGCAAAGGTTTTGGTATCGGTTTTTAAAGTACCCGCAGATTCTGGAATAAATTTCTTTGCGCCTAATAAACCAGCAATAGCAATTGGGCCAATAATAGGCAAGAAACGGCCCAGCAATAATATAATGCCCGTTAGTACATTCCAGAAAGTGTTATTGTCACCCAATCCTTCGAAACCTGAACCATTGTTCGCATTGGAAGAAGTAACCTCATATAACATTTCCGAAAAACCATGTGAACCTGGATTATTCAGCCAATTCTGGGGCTGTACTGCCCAGTTTGCGTCGCCATAGTTGTTGAATGTGTAGGTTGCAATCGCTGTACCTGTCAAAATTAAAAATGGACTTAGCAGAGTAATGATCGCCGCAATCTTAATTTCCCTTGCTTCAACCTTATGGCCTAAAAATTCAGGTGTTCTACCAACCATCAATCCCGAAATAAATACGGCAATGATCAGATAGATGAAATAATTTAGGATTCCTACACCACAGCCTCCATAGAACGAATTGATCATCATCCCCAGCAATTGCCATGCACCTGTTAATGGCATGCTGCTATCATGCATACTGTTAACCGATCCTGTAGAAATAATGGTAGTTACTGTACTCCAGTAGGCCGAAATTGCAGGACCAAACCTCACCTCCTTACCTTCCATAGCACCAGTTGCCTGAGATATGCCCATTTTTGCAATTGCCGGATTACCCCCTAATTCGGAGCTTAATGTAGGAATGAGCAACAATAACATACCTATGGTCATTACACCAAAGATTGTCCAGGCCAGTTTCTTTCTTCTAATAAAAAAACCGAAAGCGATAACCATGGCTATTGGGATAATTACCTGAGCAATAAGCTCAACCATAGCTGTAAAATAGTTTGGATTTTCTAAAGGGTGTGCAGAGTTTGCACCGAACCAACCACCGCCATTTGTACCCAAATGTTTAATGGCAATAAAAGCTGCAGCTGGACCTCTAGAAACATTTACGGTATCACCTTGCAGAGATATGAATTGATCTTTGCCTTCATAGCTTGATGGTGTTCCGTTAAAAGTAAGGATCAATGCCATAACCAATGATAATGGCAATAGTAAGCGGGTAATCGATTTCACAAAGAAATCCCAAAAATTACCCAACTTGGTTGTAGTTTTATCCCGAAACGCTTTAAATAATACCACCGCAGCAGCGATACCTGTTGCACAGCTCACAAACTGCAAAAACATCATTACATAATGCTGGGATAAATAACTCACTCCTGTTTCGCCAGAATAGTGCTGTAGGTTACAGTTTACCACAAAGCTGATAATGGAGTTAAAGGATAAATCTGGCGACATTCCCGGATTTCCATCTGGGTTCCAAGGTAATTTATCTTGGTAGATAAGCACAAAAAAGCCATACACTAGCCATACCAAATTAATAGTAAGTAATGCTTTTAGGTGTTGTTTCCAGTTCATCTCTTCTTTGGGATTGATTCCGGAAAGCCTATATATTCCGCTCTCGAACGGTTTAAGGAAATCCGTCCATACCTTCTCACCTGCAAAGACCTTGGCAAGATACTTCCCTAGCGGGATGGCTATAGCCAATGTTAACAGGAATGTGGCAACAATGCCGAGTAATTCTGTGTTCATTTTTTACTTCTTAAACTCCAAAAGGAGTGGTTAAAATTTTTCGGGTTTGATGAGTACGTAAACCATGTACAGGAATACAAGTACCGCAATGATGAATAGTGAAACCATGGGATTTAGATTTTCTCGAACAAGTCGATGGATAAATACATTGCCCAACAGAGCAATAAGATGAGGATAAATAGGATTGCTGTCATAATCTAATTGTTTTTATGCACCCTATACCAACCCGCGTACCACAAAAACAAGAACATACATAAACAATTGAAAAACAGTAGTTTACATCAAATAAGAACTAAAACAGAAATCCGGGACATAAAAAAACCCTTCCAAAATGGAAAGGTTTTTTTCATATCGGGCAAAGCAAAAAAACATCAGTTGATATTGTATTCTTCTATTTTGCGATAGAGTGTAGTGAGCCCTATTCCCAGCAACCTTGCCGTTTCAGTCTTGTTGCCTCGGGCATAAGAAAGTACTTTAATAATGTGTTGTTTTTCAACCATGGCCATTTCCATAGCGTTCGTAGCATCATTTGCACCATTGTTAAACTCATAGGGTAATAAATCAGAGCCAATTACATTGCTACTAGCTAAAATTACCGCCCTTTCGATAATGTTCTTAAGCTCACGGATATTCCCCTTCCAGTAATGGTTAGAAAGATATTCAATGAAAGAATTGTCCATCGTAAGTTCGTTCCTGTTTACCTTGTCAGAAAACTCCTTCAGATAATGCTTTGCCAGCAGAACGATATCGCCTTTTCTTTGGGAAAGGCTTGGCAGAACAATAGCAAATACCGACAGCCTATAAAAAAGATCTGAACGGAAATTGCCCTTGTCTGATTCTGACTTTAGGTCTCTATTGGTTGCCGCAATAATCCTAACATTAACTTTACTGGTCTGTGTGGCGCCCATTTTGATAAATGTTTGATTTTCTAGCACCCTTAAAAGTTTGGCCTGCAGGTCGATATTCATCTCCCCTATTTCATCAAGGAACAATGTGCCTTCATTTGCCTCTTCAAGCAGTCCTTTTTTATCCTTATTCGCACCAGTAAAAGCACCTTCCTTGTAGCCAAATAATTCACTCTCTAGCAGTTCCGGATTAAAACCACTGCAGTTCAACGCAACAAAGGGCTTGTTCCTTCTGGGGCTTCCATAATGGATGGCCTGCGCAAAAACTTCTTTTCCCGTTCCCGTTTCACCAAGCAATAACACTGTTGTATCGGTTACCGCTACTTTTTGTGCCAAGGTAATCGCCTCCTTAATTGCAGGGGAACTACCGATGATACTTTCAAAACTGTGTTTAAGTCCAACCTTTTTTTCCAGATCGAAAACACGTGCCTGAAGCTTTGCCTTCTCCAATGCCTTGTGCAAAAGTGGAATGATTTTATCGTTGTCGTCGCCCTTGGTGATATAATCAAAAGCCCCATTTCGCATGGCTGTTACCCCATCTGCAATGGTACCAAATGCAGTAAGATTGATAACCTCAACATAGGGTCGGATCTTTTTGATTGCTATTACCAGTTCAACCCCATTGGCATCCGGCAATTTTACATCACTTAGTACTACCATTACCTCATGTGCACTGAGTAGCTTAAGTCCTTCTTTTCCCGTTGCAGCCTGTAGCACATGGAAACCTTCGAGTTCGATGATCCTCGATAGCAGGCTTCTGATTTTGGCTTCATCGTCTATGATGAGTATGGTATGTTCCATAAAGTTGATGCGATTAATGCAAATATAAGTTTAGTTATTCAAACCTCTTACTCTTATATTAAAGCTAGTTCATCCCACCTAAAATAACTGGATTTTTGTTACTGCCCAGTAAAATAATCTTTGTATTCGAAGAAAGAGCAATTTCTTTCTGAGCCTTGATGGCTTCATATTGCAGCTGTTTATCACTTAATCCGGTAGATAAGATTTTTTGGTAATCGGCAATACCTTGTGCCTCTACACGTTTACGTTCTGCTTCCTGTTTTTCTTTCTGAAGAACGAAAGTCATTTTTTGCGCCTCTTGTTCTGCATTGATCTTCGATTCAATTGCTGCTTTTACTGAAGGAGGGAGTGTTACATTTCTAACCAACAATTGCTCAAGATCTAAACCACGTTTTGCAAAGCTGGCAGCAATAGTTTGGTAAATTTTCTGCTGGAATTCCTCGCGTTTTAATGAGTAAAGCGCAACAGCATCATAAGAAACTGCATTATCCCTAATTGCAGTTCGCGTAATCGGCCTTACAATCTTATCTACATAATCTGTTCCAATTGTACCAAGAATATTTGGTGCCGAAGTAGGTTTCACCTTAAACAATACAGAAAGGTCAATTACCACTTCCAATCCATCAGCAGACAACACCCTTATGGCATCGTCACCATCCTTGTTTCCTTCATTGTGCACTGCTGACATGGTGTAATTTTGTGTTCGAATATCGAAAGTTGTTACTTCAACCAAGGGGTTTACTATATTCAACCCACTATGGAGCACATTTTCATCAACCTTGCCATAAAGCGTCTTTACCCCAACATCTCCCGCATCAATTACCTTTAACATTGAGGTTACTGCTCCTAGGAAAATTACAACAAGACCAACGATACGAACAATCCCCTTAAACCTTGCCAGTGGACTGTTGCCTTTGGCCATAAAAAAGCCTACCGAAATGATAAGCATACCTAAAATAATAAGAAACATAATTTTTAAATTTATTTGCATTAGGGTCAACAAACTGAATGCCCTAAACAGCAGTTCCTCCAAAAAAACGGTAATCACTGGGATAAACATTGTTTTTCCGCTTAGACCCAAGCAAACAAATTCAAAGCACCCTTCCAAAATGGAAAGACTTTTTTCATTTTGGAAGGCATGAACAATTACACATCCTGCTCCTTTTCTACAGATGAAGGTCGGTTTATATCTTGAGCCGTTGATGAGCGTTTGCGATCGACCTTTCGACTGAGAGAATTTATAAATACCTTCTTACATGGAAATTCTAACAAAACAACTGTGGGTTGCTACAAAACCACTGCATATAAAGTTAATACAACTAAAAGTATATGCTTTATGCAGCTTTTTAGGAATGAGAGTAAATATCTTTGTGATGTGGAAACAAATGAATAGCTATGGTTAAAATGAAGACAATCGGCAACAAGATTGCTGAAGCACGTAAAAAAATTAAGATATCGCAGGCTGGGCTTGCAGAACGCCTTTTCATTAGTCCACAAGCCGTGGGGAAATGGGAACGTGGAGAATCGATGCCAGATATCACCACATTTGAGCGGCTTGCTGGAATATTGGGAGTTGACCTAAACTATTTCTCAGAAAGCTTTGAATCTGATCTTGTAGCCCCATCTGCTTTGAATACACAAGATACTGAAGTCCAAATAGCACAAAGAACAAAGCCAGTTTGGGACTTGTCACGTGGAAATTGGACCGACGCTGACTTTTCAGGACTGAAAGGCCTTCATGAAAAATTGAGCTCATCTAATCTGCAACGCTGCCTATTCATAGGGTCGGACCTATCGGGACTCCTGCTGAAAACGAACAATGTAGAAAGCTGTGATTTTTCCTCATCCAACATCAATGGAAGCCACATCCAAGGTTCGCATTTAGATAACAATTTGTTTAAAGATAGTTCGCTCAAGAGCGCCAAGTTTTCGAAAAGTTATTTTATGGGTTGCGATTTTTCGGGCTCCGACTTTGACGACAGCGATATTAGGACTTCTTATTTTGACGGCAACCTCTTCAAAAATAGTTCCTTAAAGGCAGTTAAGCTTTTCAAAAGCTATCTCAAAGGATGTGATTTCTCAGGTTCGGATTTTTCCCAAACGGAGCTAAGGTCTGGTGGATTTGAACATAACAATCTAAAGGGTGTAGTATGGAAAGAAACTTCCTTCATTGGAACACAGCTTAAGGACCTAACTTTCGATGGTACCATAGAAGGTTGCTATTTTGAGAACTGCTCATTCGACTGGGTGAAGTTTGAAAATGCGAACCTGATTGGCACCTTCTTCAAGAACAATAGGTTTAAGCGAATGAAGTTTGTGGATTGCACAACCGATGCGGTAACTTATGGCTTTTTGAAAAACGGGGGAGCTAATTTGGATGGGCTAACCTTAATAGACAATTGATAAAATAGTAAAAACGCAATAGTAAAATAGCTATTCCCATACGTATATATTATAGTCTGCCACCTGCAGGCTTTTAATATGAAAAATATAAAATGTAATCTATTATCGATTCTGTTGCTCATGATTGCAATATCTTGCAAAAAAGAAAAACAGGCGGCACTAATTCTCCCAGAGGCAAACCAATGGATTTTAGACAGCATGAAGGTTTATTATTATTGGAACGAGCAATTACCAAAACAACCTGAACCAAATAACAGTGCCTCTCTTTTCTTCCAGGGCTTGCGCTATTCAGCTGATCGTTTTTCCTATATGGAAGATCCAGCTGCAAATACTACCGAATATTCTTCTTTTGCCTACTATGGATTTGAGTATGCATTGGTTCAAATGCCAGCTTTCCCCGGGCGTATATTCGGTACGGTTACCTTGGTTGTTCCGAACGGACCAGCTGCAAAAAAGGGCTTAAAAAGAGGAGATTTATTCAGCGCAGTTAATGGTATAGAAATTAACTCAAGCTCATCAAACGCTATAAAACAGCTATTGAAACAAGGTGCTAATATCTCATTACAAACTTTAAAGGTAGTAAATGACCAACTTATAAGTGGTCCACTTTTCTCTATCTCTTATTCCTATTTTAGGGAACAGCCAGTTTATCTTACCAAAATATTTTCCAACGGGAATAAAAAGACAGGGTACATCTTTTACAATAATTTCAATGATGAATTTGATCGCAATATCCTTGATTCGATTGCAAAATTTAAAAATAAGGGGATTAAAGACCTCATTCTAGACTTGCGCTACAATCCTGGGGGAGCGGTTTCTTCTGCGGCAAAAGTAGCCGCAGCAGTTGTTTCAGTTAATGAAGGTGAAATTTTTTTAGTTAGCCAGGCCAATAAAAATGGAGGGCGCTTTACCGATTCTTTTGGGCAGACCATTGCAAAGGGTTCCTCGTTGCCACGAACTTTTGCTGAAGTTATAAATTCACGAATTTCAATCGAAAAATTGTTTGTCCTTACCTCGTCAGCCACTGCATCTTCTGCAGAATTATTGATCAATAACCTAAAACCTTACCTAAATGTTGTACAGATTGGCGAAAAAACCATAGGAAAGGATATGTCCAGTTTCGAAATTTATGACCAGCGGGTACCAAAAAAAATAATGTATGTATTGCACCCGCTAATTTTCAAATTATACAACTCAAAGCTGCAGGGCGATTATAGTGCAGGCTTAGTTCCAGATTATTTCGCAGACGAGTTTAGCACACTACCCTTAAAAGAATTCGGGGACAAAGAAGAAATTTTACTAAAAAAAGCGTTAGAAGTTTCACTTGGTACATCCCCTATTATTAGTTCAAAAGTTGCATCCAATAAAGTAGCTCCAATCCTATCCGCTAATACAAAAGCAGTTTTCCAGTCTTCTTTCGCACGTAGTACAACAATGTCACCCATCAGTTTTGGAAGAGGAAAAACCGGCCTAGATTTTAAATCAAATAAAAAATGAGAAAGTCATAGTAAAAAAACAACTTCTATCCGTAATACTATTAAAAGCAAGACAACTGCTCTGAGATTAAAAGGAAATGACAAAAGAATTAATATACAAATATTTTAATAACACCTGTTCTCCAGAAGAGTATGAGATGGTAAACACCTATCTTAAAGGAAATGATATCACCTTATTTCATGAATATATGGACGAGGTAGCCTCGCATTCCACTAACGAAACTACAATTGACCAGGAAGAATCTTTAGCATTGTTGAAGGTAATCCATCAAAAAATAGAGACAGAAGAAGTAATCAAGCACATCTCAAAAGAAATCGAATCCGACAGCGATATTATAAAAATAAATGCCAACCAAAATCCGGGTGCTAAAAGAACATTCTGGAGTTTTCCATTACGGATAGCTGCAAGTATTATTGTACTATTTACAATTGGTGGCGTATATGCGGTTTGGAAAAAGCAGGAGGATAAGGCCACCCCTACATTGGCCATCTGGACAACCATGGGCAATCCATCAATAAACGTTAAGAAATTGGTGATGCCTGATGGAACAAACATTTGGCTAAATGCATATTCTTCTTTAGCCTATAAAAAATCAGAGTATAACTTAGTAAAAAGAGAGGTTCGCATTAGCGGGGAAGCATTTTTTGACGTTGTTCATAATGTAGAAAAGCCGTTTGTGGTGCGATCTGGAAACCTGAGTACAACAGTGTTGGGTACTGCATTTAACGTAGAGGCTTATAAGACCGCTAAAGATATCAGCATTATTCTAGTTAGAGGCAGGGTTAAAGTCCAAGCTGAAAATCAAGAAAAATTCCTTGTTCCCGGACAGATCTTAAAATACGGCACTGACAACCGTTACATGGATGTGAAAAGTATTGAAACCAAAGACGTGAATGCTTGGATCGACGGGAAGTTAGTCTTTAATGATATTCCATTAGCTGATGCCTTCAAAAAGATGGCACAACAGTATAACATAACCATTATAGCGCCTGAAGCCAAAAAGCTAAACAATAAAAGACTTACTGGGGTATTTGAACGGCAAAGACCAGAAGATCTGCTGAGAAAAATACTTTTCATCTACGGATTTGACTATGACAAGAAAGGAGGAAAATTCATCATAAAAATCTAGACCAAAAAAAGAGGGCATTGTCTCACCAACGCCCTCTCAAACAATTCTTCAAGCCTTTAGAACTTAAAAAAAAATAAATTTATGCATCTCTATACACAATTACGTGTTTTTAGTAAAAAAAAATTAATACTACTTATAATATTGCTTGCAATGCAGGTCTTGTCTGTGGCAAAATCGGCAGGCCAATCTACAAGCGACGTCTATAAAATTACTGCTCCAATAACCTTACAGATAAATAATACTGATCTGGATCAGGTTTTAACAAAACTGAATGGACAGGCTGGGTATCGCTACAGCTATGACAACAACCAAGCTAAAGCAATTAAGATAAATAAGCTGAATCTGAACCAAATTCCACTTGGAAAAGTGCTACTCAAATTACAGGATGAAGCTAGCCTAACCTATAGCATGGACGGAAAATCGATAATGGTAAGGATTGGTGAAGGAAAAAAAATTGAGAGGTTACGCCCAGGCAAAATTACGGGCACTGTGGTAGACGAAAAAGGGCAGCCAATGCCTGGGGCATCAATCAAAATCGTAGAAACAGGAAACATTGTACAAACAGATGTAGACGGGCGTTATTCGATGACCCTTGCTGAAGGCATATACACCTTCGAGGTAAGCTATATTTCTTATCAAAAGCAGCGGATTACTGGCATACAGGTTACCGGGGGTAAAAGCACACCGTTAGACATAGCGATGAAGACCGATACACAGGGGCTAAAAGAAGTGGTAATTACGGCAGATTATAAAAATGCGTCTATAGCTGGGCTATATGCTCGCCAAAAGAATAATGCAAGTATGAGCGATGGGATCACTGCAGAGCAGATTAGTCGAACGCCAGATAATAATACAGCACAGGTATTGAAACGGGTAAGCGGACTTCAGGTGTCACAAAATAAATATGTAGTTGTACGCGGCTTAAGCGATCGTTACAATAATGTGCTGTTAAACGGGAACCAATTACCGAGCACTGAACCCAATCGGAGGGATTTTGCATTTGATATGATCCCCAGCGGACTTGTAGATAACATAATCGTAAATAAAACTGCTACTCCTGATCTGCCAGGTGAATTTACCGGAGGGTTGGTACAGGTGAATACAAAGGACATCCCAGAAGAAAATTTTGTTACGCTTTCTATCGGAAGTGGATTAAATACACAGGCTACAGGGAAAGATTTTATTGGGGGACAAAGAGGACAGGCCAATTTTTTTGGCTATGCCAACGACTATCAGAAAAAACCTGAAGGCATGACATTTGCTGAATATAATGTTTTAGCTAACAAGATTGATGGCAGTGGTGCCTCAAGCGATGAAAAACAAAAAGCGGCCCAATTCCTAAATCAGTTTCCTGATAATTGGGCCATGCGCCGTTATACCGCACAGCCTATTCAAAATTATGCCTTAACGGTGGGTAGAAGCATTCCGATTAAAAAGAACAAACTGGGTATCATCGCAGCTTTTACCTATCGAAATGAACAAACAGCAGAACAAGACGACCAGTATGCGCCAGGTTCATCAGATTACAAGGGAACCGACTATACGTTTACTACGCTAATGGGGGGTAGCCTTAACCTTGGTTATGTCTTCGGCAAAAATAAATTCACCTTAAAGAATACCTACAACAGGCGGTTTTCAGATAAATTATATCAATTTAATGGTATTGATATCCAGAGTGGCGACTCAGAAATGAATGGCTATTCGGCACTAACGCTAATTAATGAGCTGTTTCAAAGTAGCCTTGCCGGTGAACATGCTTTTGGTGCAAGGGGAATTAAACTAGATTATAATTTGGCACTCTCTACCCTACAGCGGGATCAGCCCAATAGTCGGATCATGAATATGGTAGGCCCACCAGTTGGGGGGAATGATTCAGCGCCTGATCAGTATTATGAATATCGTTTTAACGATTATCAACCAGAGTATGGCTCTCTATTCTATTCAGATCTTAAAGAAAAACGTTATGCCTACCAGACAAATCTATCGGTACCATTTAAATTATTGAATCTAAACCAAACCCTAAAATTCGGATATCAGGGAAGTTACCGGAAAGCAGACTTTAACGCAGAATCATACCGGATTAAAAAAGTACTTGGCGCAACAAAAGATTTTAATGGGTCTGCCTACACTGATGTTTATACCAACAAGAATTTTGTAGATCAGCAGTTGTTCCTCCTCTCTTTTACCGGTGCAGGCACATCTATAAAGGCTGGATCGCCAACAGCTTACAATGGGAGCCAACAGTTAAATGCCTATTATGGAATGGTAGATCTTAAGCCGATAGAAAAATTGCGATTAATTGGAGGGATGAGATTAGAACAGAATAACCAGAAAGTTTTTACCAATACAGTGGGAAAGATAACTAATCCAAATGAGATTACACCGTTAGTTGATAGCCTAATTTCGATTGTGAAAAACGATTGGCTTCCCTCTTTAAATGCTATTTATGCGGTTAATGCTAAAATGAATATCAGGGCTGCCTATTACAAAACTGTAGCTCGTCCAGATCTAAAGGAACTTTCTTCTTTTTCCTATTTTGATTTTGAAGTGTTCCGTACCATTAGTGGCAATAATCTTAAGCCTACACAAATTAAGAACTACGACCTGCGCTATGAATTTTATCCCGGTCCAGACGAGATCATATCCGTTTCGGGCTTCTACAAGAAATTTACCAATCCTATAGAACTTACCTTTGAGCCTACTTCTGCTAAGCCACTACTGATTTACAAGAACCTATCCAGCGCAAGGGATCTAGGCTTTGAAGTCGATTTCCGTAAGTCGTTACGGTTCTTTTCTTCCTCTTCGGCATTCTGGAAAAACCTTTACCTATCGGGAAGTTTTACCTGGGTTGATGCTTCTGTTGATCTAGGACCTGGTATTGCAGTTGATGCAGCTGGCAAGTCTATTGCAAGTAAGAGGGACAGGCCATTATATGGCCAATCGCCCTATATTATTAATGGAGGTATCAATTTTGTTGGCAAACGCGTTGGCCTTAATGCAGTGTACAATCGTTATGGGAAACGGGTGGTCACTTCCACTGCCTACACCTCTGCAGATGAGTATGAAAATCCCCGTGATGTTGTAGACCTGCAGTTGAGCTATAAATTCTTAAGGGCTCAACGTGCAGAGCTCCGTTTAAACATCAGCGATCTTCTTAACCAGCAGTTCATTACCTATAAAAATCAGTATGGACCAGACCATCCAGTTTATGCAGAGGCTGACCCCTCGGTTGAGCGTTATCCAGGGGATGGATCTGTTGCTTTATCGGCAGATCAGCTTGACCCCAAAGGAACATCTTATAACCCAGTTTATGATGTGGTGACCTTCAGAAGAAGAAACGGAATCAATTATACGCTCAATTTTATCTACAGATTTTAATTGTACCTACATATTATGCACCATAAAAGAAAGGAGGATCGTTTAGCAGCAGAAAAACAAGCCAGACATGAGCTGGCAGTATCAAATCTGAACACTTAAATTCTATCAAAATTGCAAACATGGCTATTATGCCTTAATTTTTAAAAACTAATTTTATGAAAATTCAACTAAAATCTACAGGTATCTATTTATTATTCTCTTTTTTATCTTTCTTTTTGTGCTTAACCAGCTGTAAGAAAGATTTTAGTGCTAAAAACTCGGCTAATGGCCAGTTTAACCGATCTACAAAAGCCCTTTACACTGATGGAAGGCCAGTTCCAACAGTTGTTCAAACCTTAAGTGGTTTAATTACAGGCACCAGATCATTGTCTAATGATACACTCTATTATTTAAACGGACCTGTATTTGTAGATAGTTTGGCTACACTTAACATTGAAGAGGGAACATTTATCAAAGGTTTGGATAAACCTAATACCACAAGTGGCTTTGCTTCCTATCTTGTTGTAAGAAGAGGAGGAAAGATTTTTGCTGATGGTACAGCAACAGAACCTATTGTGTTTACTTCTCAATATTCAGCAAACAGTCGTAATGAAGGAGACTGGGGTGGTATAGTAATATTAGGACAAGCCCCTGTAAACAATGTAAGACCTAAAATAGAAGGAATCCCTTCAGCACAAATTCCTGCTGCGCTTTCTGGTAAAGATGCGATTGGTTATGGTGGAGAAATCGAAAACGATAACTCGGGCAGGTTGGTAAATGTAAGAATTGAATTTGCCGGCGAAGTAATTACCGACGGTAATGAATTGAATGGACTTACTTTAGGTGGCGTTGGTTCTGGTACTACTTTAGATCACATCCAAGTATCAGTTGGTGCCGATGATGCATTCGAATTTTTTGGCGGATCGGTTAATGCAACGAATTTGATTTCCTATTTCAATGATGATGATGATTTTGATTTTGACCAAGGTTATGAAGGAAGTATCCAATTTGCTGTAGCACAAAAAGACCCTAACACTTCGTTGTATCCAAGATCTAGTAATCCAAATGGTATCGAATCTAATAATGTAACCTCACCAATCATTACTGGCGGAACTTATTCAACAAGGATTACAAATCCAATACTTAGTAATTTCAGTATTTTGGGAGATACCACTACTGCTCCGAGCAATGGTACAGGTACAGTTTTCAGAGCTGGTTCTAGTGGTGTGTTCAAAAACTCTGTTGTGGGTGGTTTCTACGCCGGTGCCAATTTAGGTGCTGCTGCTGGTTCATTGGTTTATAGCAATAATTACCTGCATTATTTTACTAACAATGGTTATCCTTCAAGTGGAAATACTATTGATAATACGGATCCTAATTTCTTTTTGTTAACTGCACCATACAATGGTACAGCACCTGATTGGAGATACATCACCGATGCAATCAATGGTATTTTCTCTCCATTGGCCAGTGGTTGGAACAGTGGTAGCTTAACTGTTACACATACAGGTGGATCATTATCATCTTTCACCAATACTGGTTTTGTGGGTGCGTTTGGTGAAAATGATGGTTCGTCTGCAACCACAAATCGTTGGGATTCAACTGGATGGGCATCTTATACCCCTAGAACAAATACTTATTAATACTAAAAACTAACTGGTACATTAAAACTATCCCGGGGACTTAACGACCCCGGGATTTATTTAAACAAATAACATATGAAGATAAATAGACTTTTATACCTTGCTGCAGTAATGTTACTCCTTTTTTCTGCTTGTAAGAAAGAAGGAGAAATTGTTACCTATCCTGATTTTGGAAAGCTGTCGGTTTCGGGATCTGCACCAATTGGCTCAAAACCACTGTTGATCCAGATTGATGGGAAGCTACAAGATTCAATGCTTGTAGGAATCACGGGCACTGTTAGCAAAAATATGATTATTCAAACTGGAGAGAGAAAGCTTACAATTTTGGACCATGACAATAAGTTGCTGATTGATACTACGCTTAGCTTCACTGTTGGCAAGACCAATACACTCCCAATATTTTTATACACTGGAACATCCCTTTTATTTGATGATTTAAACAGTAAGCCTGCCACCCCTGGTAACGTGCTGTTCAGATTCGTGAACAATTCTGCATCACTTCCAGATTTGATGAATATAGAGGTAGTGCTAATTTATACCCAAGCTGGAGCAAGAAAAATTGTTTCGATGGATAAGAAACTTAATGGGATAACCAGAAATAAGTTTTCGGGTTATTTGGAGCTTGTACCCCCTACCTCACTAACGCCTACTGGTGCAACGGGTGCAACTTATATAATAATCGGCACAAATGCGGCAACTGGTGAAGTAGTGATGAATGTTGATCCTGTTCCAGCCTCCACAAACAATAGTTATGGAACATTAAGATATACCCTGACTGCCAGTAGCACTACCTATGTGGCCAATGCCGTTGTTTCATTGGGCATAGGTGATCCTGCAACTTCAAGTACGAAAATCAGGGCTTCGAAAGCAATTTTTGCAAGGATTGCAAACTGATAAAAAAGGCCTGCCATTACTGACAAGCCTTAAAATTCAAATTTCTTTACAGGTATCTATGCTGTAAGAAAATGCAATATACAATTTATATTAAATCAATGTAAAAATATTGAACAAAAACCGGTATCAGACCGGTTTTTTTTTGCTACCTACTAATCGATACCCGTCTTTAGGTAAAGCCGTAATTCATGGCGCAAAAGAGATAATGATTCCCGAAGGTGATTGTCTATGGTATTGGGTGAAATAGAAAGCCTTTCAGAAAGCTTCTTTCGCGTTAATCCTTCTTCAAGATATAATTTTACTACTTCTCGCCTACGGGAGGTTAAGCGTAACAATACATTGTTTACTACTTCCAGGTATTCCTTTCTCCCGTACTGGCTTTCTACCGAAGGGGCATGTGATTCTGCAATATGTGTAATGTGAACAGTGGCTATCCTACCACAATTGTTCCTCCTCAACTCGTCTATGTAGGTATTTTTGCAATAGGTGAAAAGCAATGGATATAGGTCTTTCTTGTCGGCAATACCATCCCACTTTTCCCAAAGCTTAAGGTAAACCTTCTGTAAAATGTCCAGCGTAAGTTCCCTGTCTCTACAGAGTTTTAAAACTGTGCAATGTAACTTCCGGTGAGTAGCATAATAAATTGTATTAAACTGCTCTGTTTTTGATGTTTCAAATGCGTTAAACATAACTTAGGGATTTAATTAAACCTACTTTAATGGTATTAACCTAATGTGAATTAAAGATTATATTTATTTTAATGTTCCTTTGGTTAACAGTAACAATGTTCTCTGTGCAATTCTCTACGTCTCACTCTGGCCTACAACTTTAAGTGATGGTTTCTTTGTCGATATCAACTTGTTCAAGAGCTTTTCGATTAACGGTACAAATGGAATAAAGAGCAATACGCCGGCTGCATTAAATATCATGTGCGCATTGGCTATCTTCTGCTCAATGCTTGCAGATGCAGAAATCAGTTCTATAAATTGGATATATAAGGGGAAAATCAATAGGCCCAAAGCAATAGAAGAAATATTAAAAAATAGGTGAAAGACCCCAGTCTTGACTGCCTGTTTATCCGAACGAATAGTAGCAAGTAAGGTATCTGAACAAGTGCCCAATTCTGAGCCGAGCATAACTGCAATCCCACCTCCCAAATTGATCAACCCTTTTTTGGCCAGAGTAATCACCATGCCTACGGTAGCCGATGATGATTGTATTACCAAAGTTACCAGGGCACCAGCCGCTGTTCCTCTCCAAGGATTCTCTAACCTTTCCATCCAAGACAGAAAGCCCGGATGGTCTCTTAGTGGTTCAACTGCCCGCTCCATCGTATACAGTCCAAAGAACAAAATACCGAAATAGAGCACGACCTTTGCAGTTCTAGAAATCTTTTCGCTTTTGGAGAAAAGACTAAATACTAGGCCAAGAAAGATGGGTATCGGCGAATACTGACCGATATCTAATGCAATTAGCTGACTAGAAAAAGTGGTGCCAATGTTAGCACCCATTACAATGCCCATAGATTGTCTGAAGGATAGTGCGCCAGAATTAACCAATACAATAGTCATGATGATCACTGCCGAAGAGGAATCTAGGATGGTGGTGATGACAACCCCAGTTAGTATGGCTGTGAATACATTTTTGGTGAAATAACCCAGCCACTTTTTTGCCTTATCCCCAAGCAGTTCTTTAAGAGTATCCGAGAGGTTATGAATGGCAAACAGGAAAAGTCCAAGTCCACCCAATACCATTAATACAATTTCCCATATATTTCCCATAAATGATTATGCCTCCCGGTTTTAAAATTACGGAACCTTCATTTAACAATCTGAAAGTCTGAGAGTTTAGCTTTTCGTGTTATGCTTGTGTTAACAAACAATGCCTTCTGGTTTAACTAAATATGATTCAACTGCCATATTAAGGCAAAAACATCAATAGCAATAATATTTTAAGTTTTTCTTCTTATAGGGGGTATTTATTCCTTATTAAAATAAATATAGGTTATGCCTCAAATTTTGGGTACTTTTATTCCTACTCCCTATGAAAAAACCAGAATACATCGTTGCTATCGGAGCCTCAGCTGGAGGACTAGAAGCGCTGTCAGCTTTTTTTGAGCACACACCAATAGATAGTGTTTCCTATATTATCATCCCGCACCTTTCACCAGATTTCAAAAGTAGAATGGTTGAAATACTTTCTCGCCATAGTGAACTTGATATACTGGAAGCCGAGGAAGAAATGCCAGTAGAAATTAACAAGGTATATCTGATTCCCAATACAAAATACATGGGCATTAGAAATGGAAAATTGTTTTTGATAGAAAAGGAAGGACAGTCCCTGCCTCATATGACTATCGATGCATTTTTAACTTCCCTTGCAGATGAACGTGGTCCCAAAGCCATAGGCATTGTACTTTCAGGGGTAGGCAGCGATGGATCACTTGGAGCAATAGCCGTTGAAAATGCAGGTGGTGTGGTTATGGTACAAGATCCTAATGAGACAAAATTCGACGGAATGCCACGGTCTGTGCTAAACGCCATCGATACCCCATATGTGTTTTCGGCAGCGGACTTGCCACTTGCCATTCAGCGGTACATCTCAACTAGAAATGAAATAGATGTTACTGCAGAAGCGCCCTTAAGCGAAGAAGCGCTGGCCAAATTTGTAGACCTGATTAAAGATCAATATCCATTTGATTTTACACATTATAAAAATGGTACTCTTGAAAGACGGATTAGAAGGAGAATGACCCATCATAATCTGTTGGAGTTGGATTCCTTCTTTGCCTATCTTCAGAAAAACCCACAGGAGATTGAACTGTTGATCAGTGATTTCCTGATCGGTGTTACTTCATTCTTTAGAGATAGGGAAGCATACGAAGTTCTCGAACGGGAAGTTTTACCAAAGATCATTTCTGCAAAATCCGAAAATGAACTGCTTAAGGTATGGGTAACCTGCTGTGCTACAGGAGAAGAAGCCTACTCTCTTGCTATCCTTATAAAGGAATACTTATTAGAACAAAAATCAAATATAGATGTCAAAATCTTTGCTACGGACATTAATGAAAATGCATTAAAACAGGCCGCAAAGGGCGTATTTTCTAATAACATCACCAAAACAGTATCCAAGGAGAGACTTGTAAAATTCTTTGATAAAGCGACCGATAGTTTCAAGATCAAACCAGAGATAAGAGAAATGTTGATCTTTGCAAGGCATGACCTCACCAAAAACCCTCCCTATTGTTATGTAGATCTTATCAGTTGCCGGAACATGCTCATCTACATCAAGCCTGTGCTACAAAAACAGATCTTAGCAAAACTAGGGTTTGGTCTTAGAAAAAATGGATACTTGTTTCTTGGATCAAGCGAAAACATTTCGGTTGCAAAAGACACGTTCGTAGAAATCAGCGCCAAGTGGAAAATCTACCAGAGTATCAAATCTGATAGGGCCATAATCTTTGACGGACAGTTAACTGCCCCTATCTCTAACCTCTCCATAAAATATGGAGAAAAAGAGATAAAACCCAAAGCATTACCAAGAAATTCAGAGAATGCTCCTGATCTCAATGAGGCCATTCTTTCAGAAAGCGGTCTTTCAGGAGTAATCATTGATAGGGAAGGCAAGGTAAGTAACTCTTTTGGTGATTTGAGCGCTTACCTTAAGCAGGAACGATTCAAATTTGACCTTCGTGAACTTTTACCAGAAAATCTTAGTCTGGCATTCAGCTCTACACTCCAAAAGGTTATCAAATCAAACCAGAGGGAAAGAATCAATAACATTTCCTTTATTGAACCTGAAACTGCTAAACATAGCACTGCCGACTTGATTGTTAGTCCGTATGCCGATAGAAAAACCAATTTCAAGGGAATGTTGGTGCTATTTAAAAAGTCAGAAACTGTTGAAGTGCAACATAACGTGGCAAGTTTCAAAATTGATGTACAAACAAAGGAATATATAGCTCAATTAGAGGAAGACCTGATGCAGGCCAGTCAGGACCTTAACTCATCAAATGATTTTTTGGAAACCTCTAAGGAGGCGATGCAGGCATTTAATGAAGAATTGTTGTCTGCAAATGAGGAAATGCAGAGTGCAAATGAAGAGCTTCATTCAATCAATGAAGAACTAGAAACAGTTAATGCTGCACATAAATACACAATTAATGAACTAACTGACCTCAATGACGATCTGAATAACTATTTCCGCAGTAATGTCAATGGACAACTGTTTGTCGACAAAGATATCCTGCTTAAAAAATACTCGCCCGGGGCGGTTAGCCATATCAATATCATGGAGAGTGATTTGGGACGTCCTCTTAGCAATATCACTACGAATATAAAATTTGAGACCCTTATAGATGATATCAAAAAAGTGATCAGCGATGGAGAGATTATCATTAAGGAAATAGAAAGTAACCAGGGAAGGCTGTATCAGGTAATGACCAGCCCTTATCTAAAAAAAGGAAACGATTTGCCCAATGGTGCCATTATCACATTTTATGATGTTACTGATTTGAAAAAGGCCCAACATGAACTAGACAAGAGCATAAAAATGCTTTCTTTGGCTACGGTTGCATCGGAAATGGGTACCTGGTCTATCGATGTCCAGGATAAGGAGTTGTTCTGCTCAATCCGTCTTAAAGAAATTTTTGGGTTTGAGGCCGATACAGAAGTTGCCCTTGATGATATTATAGGCCAAATTGAAATTTCACATCAGCCCATTGTGATGAAAGCGATTGAAACCGCTATTAAAGATGATGGAAGATTTGAAATTGAATTTCCAATAGTAAGATTGATAGATAATGCCCATAGCTGGGTAAGGGCAATTGGAAACCTTTCCCATGATAAGAATAGAACCGCAGCTTTTCTAACTGGAATTATGCATGATGTTACCGACCATAAGCTAGACGACCTGCGTAAAAATGATTTTATTGCCATCGTTAGCCATGAACTGAAATCTCCATTAACTTCCCTACAGGGCTATCTCCAATTATTGGACAGAAACGCAAGAAAGACAAAGGATGAATTTGCAATAGGCGCACTAGAGAAAACGATGAGACAGGTAAAAAAAATGGAGGTACTGATCAGTGGTTTTCTAAATGTTTCGCGTTTAGAATCAGGAAAGATTTACCTCAATAGACAATCTTTTGAAATTGATGCGCTGACAAGAGAAATCGTGGCGGAAATAACAACAGCAAACACTACAGTAACGATTAGTGTTGCTGCTGACTGTGGTTGTATTATTCAAGGAGATCGTGATAAGATTGGGCAGGTCATCACAAATATTTTGTCCAATGCGATTAAATATTCGCCTTCAGATCATATGATAGAAGTCTCGTGTAAAGCTGAGGGAGAAAGCGTACAGATTAGCATTAAAGACCATGGTTTTGGAATAAAAACAGAAGATCTAGAAAAACTCTTCGACCGCTATTACAGGGTTGAAAGTGCAAAAACTAAAACAATCTCTGGCTTTGGCATTGGGCTTTACCTATGTGCAGAGATCATTCACCGCCATAATGGTAAAATATGGGCGGAAAGTGAAATCGGAAAAGGCTCTACCTTTTGCTTCAGCATTCCATGCCTTCATTAATCGATTATAGTTATGCAAAAATCAGCAAAAGGCACAAATCAGCAAAAAGTAGATAAAGTTATCGTTATCGGTACTTCTGCCGGGGGTTTAAATGCAATTATCAAGCTTATAGGCCAGCTAAAAAAAGGTTTTCAGGCACCGATATTAATCGTACAGCATATGTCTGCTGATACCACGGGCAATATACTATTGAATGCACTGAACGAGCAAGGCAACTTTATATGTAAACACGCAACAACAGGTGCTAAACTTATCAATGGACATATCTACCTTGCCCCTTCCGACCATCATTTGATGATTGACAAGGACAAAAAAATATTGGTAACCAAGGGAGCACAGGAAAACAAGTCAAGGCCAGCGATAGATCCTTTATTTAGATCTGCTGCAGTTACTTTTGCCAATAGAATCATTGGTATAACGCTTACCGGCTATCTGGACGATGGCACTTCGGGAATGATCGCCATCAAACGCTGTGGAGGAACCTGCGTTGTTCAGGACCCAAATGATGCTGAATACCCTGATATGCCAAAAAATGTGCTTAACCAGATAAAGGCTGACTATTGCCTACCAATAGCTGAAATGGGCCCATTGCTCTACAAACTTCTCTCTGAACCTTCAGGAAATAAAAAGCCCATACCTAAAGATATTATCACAGAATACAAAATTGCAACCAGGGTGCTAAGCGATCTGCCTGCTGTTAATTCTCTTGGTGACCAGGTGCCGTTTAACTGTCCGGGATGTGGTGGGGTGTTATGGAAGGTGGACAAAGACAAAGGCTCGCTTTTAAGATACAGATGCCATACCGGGCATGCATATACGTCTAAATCCCTCCTTACCGAACAAACCAAAAAGATTGAGGAAACAATGTGGACCGCTCTAAGAATGTTCGAGGAAAGAAAAAACCTACTCACTACTATGGCAAAGAGTCAGACTGGCGCAGCAGCGAAATCTGCCATGGAACGGGCAGTCCTTTCTCAAATTCACATTGACCGCATAAGAGCGATCCTTCTTTCTGATGATAAGGACGCGGCAAATGATATAGCTAGCTAAAGCTGACCTGCATTAAGTGTAATAAAGTTGCGATAAGGACACTTTATATCTATCTGACTGATTTTTCAAAAAAAATGTGTTTTCTTTCGTCGATAATTTTGTGTTTATCACATTGTATCCATGGTTAAATCTTGCTTCTGATTTAAATAGAAGACCTTTCACTTTTAATCTTTTCTCGGTGTTGAATGCCCCATCTGGTCATTGCTTTGACAAGTTCTTCTAATTCCCTGTCGATTAAGGTTGTTATATGTCTTGTGGAGAATACCAGAGTACATATTTGATCAATCGGAGATGAGAAGGTACTAAAAAGAAAATGCCTTTATCGTGCTGGACAGTTTGGGACGACACCAGATGGATACTTTCACGGAAATACACAAACTTGACAAAGAAACAAGCTAACTCAAAACCAGAATCGTTATCCTAAGCAAATAAATTTTGGCCTTTCCACAGCATACAGCTCATTAATTTGGTTAAATACTCATTTTCAAAATTTCTTACTTATTGTGTTAGGTTAAAAAATGATTATTAAAGGGTAAAATATTCATTAATCTAAGCATCCCCGTGTCCTAATTTTATTAAACGTTAAAATGACATTTATTAATTATAACCTAAACCAATAACTATGAACTTAAAATTTAAACTTTCCTTAAGCCGATTATTTGGAATACTTGCCATTCTTTTAATACCGTGGCAAGTTTTTGCTCAAACCAAGATTACAGGAACCGTAAAAGACAACAATGGATTACCTATTCCAGGAGTTTCTGTATCGCAAAAGGCCACTAAAAATGGAGCTTCAACAGACGAAAATGGAAAATTTACATTAATCTTAAAAGCTGATGCCCCATTAACACTCACCTTAACCATGGTGGGTTTCGCTACTAAAGAAATTGCTATTGATGGTAAAACTACTTTAAATATTGAATTGTTAGAAGACACAAAGTCTTTAAACGAGGTCGTACTTATTGGATACCAAAACATCCAAAGAAAGAAAACCGCAGGTGCAATCTCTTCTGTTAAGGGTAAGGATTTTGAAAACACCCCCTACTCTACCTTCGATTCAATGTTACAGGGACGTGTTGCTGGTTTAACGGTATTAAGTACCTCAGGGGAACCTGGAGGAAACAACATTGTAAATATTAGAGGAGCCACTAGCGTAGTTTTAGGTCAGAGTTCTTCACCGCTATATGTAATTGATGGAATTATCTATGATGTTAATGATATAGGTTCTGCATATGGCAGTAATCCGTTACAAGCGATTAATCCAAATGACATTGAATCAGTCGACGTATTAAAAGATGCATCGGCAGCTGCCGTTTATGGAGCCAGGGCATCTAATGGGGTAATTCTTGTAAAAACAAAAAGAGCAGCCATAGGTGCACCACCTCAAATTAGAGTAGCGACTTATTTCGGAATTGCCAATAAGCCTGCCTTAAAACCAATCCAAACTGGAACTGCCGAAAGACGTTTAAAAATGGATCTCTTATATGCTGGTAATGGTAGTTATACACAGCTAGGCAATCTAAACATGATGCTAACAGATAGTTTAAATTCTGCATTTAATAACAATACCGATTGGCAAGGGTTATTTCTTCAAACTGGATTAATCACCAATGTTGATGCAAGTATTGCAGCAGCTACAGAAACGTATTCCTATCGGTTTTCATTTAATCGCTTTAGTGAAGAAGGCGTAATGAAGGGATATGATTTTAGTAGAATCACACCAAGCTTATTTGTTCAGGTAAATCCAACTAAATCGTTGCAAGTCCAAACCAACCTATTTGTGGGCCTAACCAAATCTAGACACGGACAAGGAGATCAAACCAAATATCCTTTTACCACTTGGGGCTTCCCCTCATCTTTCTGGAAGATTGGGACTACTGAAGAAGAACTATATAGTGGCCGTTACGATGAGCTAAGAGACGATGATAGAACTACGAGTTTGAATGGAAATACCTCTGCTCAATATACCATTATCAAAGGCTTGAACTTAAAAAGTACAATTTCGTATAATATCAATAATAACACCAGAGGTTATTTTAAACCGAATATATTAAGCAACAGCGGGCAAAATGAAGCAGAAGGCTGGGTTAATCAAGGCAACCGTTGGGAATTAGAAAACACATTAAATTATACTAAATCCTTAGAAAGCGGGCATAATTTTAATGCGGTTGTGCTTTATGGAATGGAGAAAAATGTGAGTAATAGCACCTACAGTAGAAGTGTGGGAAATTCTGACGCGGTAAAAACAGTTAATGGCATCGCATCTGGAGCAAATCTTTACACAAACAATATCGTTCAACAACGTTCTCGATTATCGTGGATGGGCAGTTTTGTTTACGACTATAAAGGTAAATATTTAATGCAGGCTGTATATCGTACTGATGCTTCATCAAGATACAGTGCAGATAATAGATGGGGTGCATTTCCATCTATCTCTGCAGGATGGAATGTTTCTGAAGAAAAATTCTTTACCCCTTTTAAAAAGGTAGTTTCTTACCTTAAATTGAGGGCTAGTTATGGCATAACGGGTAACGATCCAGGAGCTTATTATGCACAGTACCAAACGTTAATTACCGATGCATCATATCCTTTTTCTGCATTAGCCAATGGGCAAGGTGGTTCTCAGACTACCTATAATGGCACACAGGTACTGTATCCAAATTATAATGGTGCAGCCTCGGCACCATCAATTAGCTGGGAAAGAGCTCCACAATTTAATGCAGGTGTAGATTTAGGCTTTTTTAATGATAGAATATCAATGTCTGCCGAATACTATGTTCGTGATTCGAAAAGTAAAGTTTTTGATGTAGCAGTTCCACTTACCACGGGCTTCTCTCAAATATCAAACAACTATGTAGATTTACGTAATACTGGGGTAGAATTAAGTATTAACACACGCAATTTAGGACCAAAATCACAGGTGCAGTGGAATACGAATTTTAACATCGCTTACAACAAAAATTATGTGACCAAACTTCCAAATGGTGGCAGAGATTTTACCTTCGGACCACCGTGGATGCAACAAACCCTTAGTGTAGGCGAACCACTATTTACATATAAAGTATGGGAAGTTAGAGGAATTTATTCTAGAGATTCTGATGTTCCTATCGATCCACTTACAGGTAAAAGAATAACTCAGTTTGGCGGTAGTCAATTTGGTGCAGGAGACCCAGCAAGGGTAGACCAGAATGGAGATTATAACATCGATTATAGCGATAACATCTCCTATGGCAATCCAAATCCTGATTGGACAGGCGGAATGAACAACTCATTCTCTTATAAAGGATTTAGCATTGATGTTTTAACAACCTTTATTTCAGGACGTAAATTACGTAATGGTTATCTTTCTGATAAACTACAAGATGCTGGAACAAGTGACCCTTATACACTATGGGGACCACGGTCTGGACCTGCTTCGAACTTTAATGTTGCCGACTTCTGGTCAAAACCTGGTGATGTTGCAAAATATCCAGGCCTAATTACAAACACAGTTGATAAATGGCATATTGGACAGAGCATGTATGTTGAGGATGCTAGTTTCCTTAGGATTAAAAACATAAGACTAGGTTATACCCTTCCAGAAAAAGTTTCGAAAAGAATGGGCATTCGATTAATTAGATTTTACGGTTTGTTAGACAATGTTAAAGTATGGTCTAGATCTACAGTTCCTGACCCCGAAGCAGTTGGTGTTGATGGGTATTCTTCTGGCAATGATTATCCTATCCCTAGAAAATACACATTTGGCTTAGATTTAACTTTCTAAATAAAACAAAGATGAAACCATCATAAGGTTACAGCCGCTTAAAAATAAACTGTGAACATAACTTATGATAGCTTCATATCCATTAAAAAATAAATTATAATCCAATGAAAAAATTAACTACATATATTATTTGCATTATAGCAATAAGCACACTTGCTTCATGCAAAAAATTCTTAGATGAAAAACCAATAAGTGAATCAACAGATTTAACCTTTTGGAAAAATGAAAAGGATGCAGATCAAAGTGTTGCTGCTGGATATGCTTTGTTGAGAAAAACCCTAAACAAAGCAGATGGGGTTGCTTTTTTTGCCTATGGAGATTTACCGACTGATGAATACACTACCAATCAATGGAGGTATTCAGATATTTCAAATGTAAATTGGTCCATCGCTGTTCCAGGGTCTGAAGTATGGGATAGAATGATGCAAATGCGCCGCTACGATACTTTTTATAGCGCAATAGATCAAGCTAATCGTTGTATCAAATTTATACCCACAATAGGTGATGATAAGTTTTCTTCACTAGTAGCAAAAAATAATTTATTAGGCGAAGCTTATTTTTTAAGAGCCTTTAATTATTTTTATATGGCTAGAATTTGGGGAGATATTCCTTTGGTAACCGAATCGGGCTTAATAACTGACGCTGTAGATCTTCCTCGTACTAAAGAGGCTGATGTAATTGCACAATGTATTAAAGATGTAAATACAGCTATCAGCTTGCTAAATTGGAATTATGATAATGCCAATAATAGAGCTGTAAGAGCAAACAAGGGTGCAGCTTATGCTTTATTAGCTCACATTTATGCATGGAAAGGCGATTATACCAACTGTAATATAGCTACCGATCAAGTGATTAATCAAGGGTTTTATCAATATGTAGATCGTGGTACTTACCTTAATATTTTCAAAGGAAAATCTACTGAAGGTATTTTTGAAATTGCACAAAGCGATGAAAATGAAGGTAACGTAAATGGAATTTCTTCTTACACCTTAAAAACTCCGTACTTAACCACAGTTACAAACAATGCAGGTTTTACCATTAATACGACAACACTCAATAATCTTTACGGTAATAATGCAAATGATAAAAGATTTACAAATGCTTTTGCGCTAACAACTACAACCGATCCTATTTGTATTAAGTATTCAAACATTACTTATGTAAATGGTAATAATGTAATTACCCCTGTTACACATAACAACATTATCATTTTTAGGCTAGCAGACATCAAATTACTCAAAGCCGAAGCACTTGCTGCTTTAACACAATATAGTGCTGCCAGAATAGTATTAAATGAAGTTCGTTTGCAAGCAGGATTAACAGATTGGACAGGTACAGATGCAAATTTGTTCGAAGGCATTATAGATGAACGTGGCCGTGAGCTGTTCTTAGAAGGACATCGTTTTTATGACCTGGTTAGATTGGGAAAAAAGATGGGTATTGTAAAATTTGGAGACAATAAAATCAGCAAGTCAGACTTCGATGCTGGTAAATATTATTGGCCAATCGATCCTGCATTATTACAAATTAATAAAAAGCTTACACAAACAACATTCTGGAGTTCTAAGATGTAAAACAATGAAAAATAAACTACTCTATTTTTTAATATGTAGCCTAGGGCTTGCATATTTTACAAGCTGTAAGAAAAGTAATTACCTAACCGATGGTGGACTAAGTGAAGCAAAAACATCATTATCTACTTACGATTACTTAAAACAGCATAAGTACCATTTATTTGACACTTTAATTATGGCAATTGACCACTATAAACTTAAAGATGAGGTAAATAGCGCAGCAACCTTTTTTGCACCAACCAATTATTCCATAAATAAGTATCTTAAAATAAAAAGAGATTCGGTACAAAAGATAAATGAAAATAATACCTACACATTAACAGACATGTATGCAAACTTAACTGCTGATTCTTTACGGATTTACATGACTAAATCTAAGGTCGAATTAACGAGTGCACCTTTGCAGGTTACCATGACGCCAAATTTTGGCAATACACAAACTGGTGTGCAGCGCATATTACAGCCTAAGCCAGGTGAATCATGGTCATCGGCCCCTATTTATTATTTATTTTATATTAAAGTAAGAGGGGGCATTGATCCACCGAATTCAGTTTTACTGCCAAATGATCCAAACATTGATTTAAAGGCTCAATGTCAAACCACAGGAATAGAACCTTCGTCTGGTGGAATTTTACATGTTTTAAGTAATACACACACATTTATTAGATTTTAATATGAACTCAAAATATAAAATTTTATATCTTTCCATAGTTGCTTTTATAGCAATTTTATATGGATGTGCAAAAGTTGAAAAGGGCTTTATAAGCGATTATATGTATTATTCGCCAAACCCCTTAATTGCAACTCAAGGTAATGTAACAACTTCTAAAGCATTAGAACTCGATGGAAGTTCAGGACCTGTTACGGTTAAGCTATTGGCAGTTAGAAATTCGGCCACGGGAAAAGATGTTCCAGAATTTCTTAAAGAATACATGATTCAACAGTTTAATGCCCAAATTACGGTGGCTGATTCGACCATTGCATTAGTGAACAAAAAAATTGAACTTAAACCTTCAGTTCCATTAACGGTAGGTGAGATTGGTGGACGAATAGCCCTTTCACAGGCCACTGCTAATGTACCAACGGGCGACTATGTGATTGATGTACAGGTAAGTAATGCTAAAGGAACACGTACACTTTTAAATGCGTGCAGAATAAAGTTAACGCCTAAAGTACACTATGCGATAAGCACAAGTCCATTTTACACCACTTCTGACGTTGGGGCCGAAACTGGATTTTCGGCAAGTAACTTTTTACCGATTACAGTTACACATGATGCAACCGGACCTAACAAAATTATCTTTAAGTTTTTAGATAAAAATGGTGCTGTTTTTAATGCTGCCGCCGGTGAGGTTGTAACAAGAGGAGATCGTGGCAACATGTCGCAGATGAACCCTTATTTCCCTGTAGTAAAAACAACTACGGGATTAGAATGGGGATTTATACAGCTTCCTAATGGTTTCCCAATAAAGGATGGAAACAATGGAACGGGTAATTATTATCGTATTCCAGGTCAATTCACTGTAGAAAACAGAAATGCAAACCCAGTATTCTTCGATTTCAAAGTGTTCTCTGCAGGTACCTATACCGTAACAGTTCAAATACCAGCAATTACCAGAAAACCTTAATAAGGTTAATATAATAAACCCCGAATCTTTAATCAGGTTCGGGGTTTTTGTTAAATATTTTTGCTGGCAGCATCCCTTTGGGAAAGGCCCGTTTAATTTATCATAACATCAAAAGATTTCCTTCGACTACGCTCAGGATGACATCTTTTGATGTTATTCCATTAACTTAGGCTTTACTTCTGCTGTATAATGTTAAAATTATTAAATGAACCATAACCACTTTGTTCACCATAAGTAGCCTGAAACATACCTACTTGAACAGCCTTTTTGTCAAAATCAACACGTAATATCGGACTTCCTGGTAACTCTTTCCAGTTTTTACCATCGGCACTTGCTCTCAAATTAAATAGATTCCCATTGCGTTCAATTTGCAAATACTTATAGAAATTAAATGCAGACCCATTATTGGTCTGAACACGTCCACGACTACCCATATTGGTTACCATGTTACCTATCCCCCAGCCTAGCATCACACTATTTTGAAGTAACCCATTCCCATCTGTTGCACGTACCATAAGGCCAATATCATTGGCTCCATTTGCCTTCCTGTCCTTCCATCCACTTAAATCAGCTATGGTAACCTCGACAACAAAATTACCAGTTATCGTTTTATATAAATAAGGCCCAAGCGGCGTAGACCTATCCCATTTGGTATTTGTTGATGCTAAAGTGAGTACTCCATCTATGGTTGATGCCTTATCGGTGCCTCCAATAAAACCATCCCATTGGCTAGCTGTAACACCATCCTTCTGGAAATTATGATTAGTAACTAAACCATCTTTAAATATGGTAAATTGGCTCGTATTTGTTGAAACATCAGTGTAGGCAGAAGGTAAAGTTACATTACCATAGTTGTCTCTTGCCTTAACGCTATATGCATATAATTGATCGGCACTTAATCCAAAATTGATATATTTTTTGCTGTTTAACCATCCACTGTTATTTAAACCATCTTTTGCCGTGAAATAATAGTGAATGCTCGATCCTGCAAGCTTAACGTTACTTGCAGACATAGAAATCATATTCGGTGAAATGGCTTTTGGTAGCTGATCGAATGTAGCTACTGTTAGGATATTTTGTTTCGTATTGAACCAATTTTTGTAGGCTTCCAATGCTCCTGTTGGTGAATATGCATAGTTGTATACAATAAGTGAAGCTAATGCCATTTTATCTCCATTGGCATAGATAGTAAATTCGTTCTCCCCACTTTTCGAGAATTCAGTTTCATTTTTACTACTTAAAACACCATTGATATAGGTTTTATGCAAACGGCCATCAAAAGTACTTACTAGATGTTGCCACTTCCCTGTTCCCTTAATTTTTAACGTTTTAAACAACTTATTTGAAGCTTGTGGCCAAGCCATTGCTAAATATTGAGAAGCTGTTTCTGAAAATACCTGAGCTATGATGGTATAGGGTTTTGTACCATTTAGTGCAATTGGAACTGCTTTATTAAAAGCAATCTTTCCCTTATCATTTAAATTGACGGCAATTTTACCTTGGATATCTTCAATTAATGGGGAATTTCGAGTTGGTATTAAGTTTCCAGTAGCAAAACCTTCATTTTTCCAACTTTTAAGCTTACCATAATCGAGTGGCGAGGTCTCAAAATAAAACACAGCTTCAGAATCAGAGTTTTCAGCAGCCATTTTCTTTACCTCATTTTCAGTAAGTGGTATGTCGTACAGTTTTAAGGCAGCTAATGCACCCGAGAAATAAGCATTTCGATCGGTTGTAGTGCCAATAAAAATTTCACTAAGCCTGTTTACAAATAACATTTTCCGCTCTTCCCGATCTAAAAGGCCATCTACATATAGACGTTCCATTGTACCATCGAACACCAATGCAATATGATGCCATTTGCCAGCTTCTGGTAGTTTTTTATAAGGCATATCTGGCCAACCCATGTGTGCGGCTGCACCCCAATTTTTATTACCTCCGTAACCTACTGTTACATTTGTTAGATCATCCCCACCACGCTGTGTCCAAGTTATAATTGGTTCTTCATCAGCAATTTCTGGATTATACACCCACATCGCTACACTAAAACTACTATTTCCATTTAAGGAGCCTGGAGCTTTGAAACTCGACTTAAGGGATGATTTCCCTGAAAAAACAAGAGCCTTTTTTCCGCCTATAATTTCTACCACAGGAGCCTGCGATTGTTCGGCCGAAAAACTACCTTTAAGCTTTCCAGTATTTCCCCATTCGTTAACGCTACTTCCTATTTTTAAAGATTTAGCATTTAAGTCTAAAATTAGCCCTTGAGGTTTATAACTGTGATGATCAGCTATTTTTTTTGTTGTGGTGATGGCATTAGGGCGATACTCATCGTTATCGAAAGCTTTCATATTCCAAACCGCTTTGTTAAGTCCTGGGTATTCTGTATCGGTAATGGTTAATTTTAAATAACGTGCTTTTACATTACCAAAATCAATAACTGGACTGCCGTGTTTGGTATTTTTTGTTTTATCGGCGTACACTAGCCAAGTTTTCCCATCAACAGAATAATGGATGATATATTGATAGTACCAGGTTGCGTATTCAAATTGAGTATGAATACTTTTCACGTTTTTAACACTTCCTAAATCAAGTTCTAGCCACGATGCACTTGTATTATTTTTTGGCTTCCATAATGTCCCATTGTTATCATCAACGGCAAAACTTGGTTTAAAATCATCACTATAAAAAGAAGAGGCTTTAACTTTTGCTTTAAAAGCCAAGTTAGTATGTGGATTGCTATTTTTAGCTAAATAACCTACTCCTTCATGTGTGGGATTAATTTTAACGATATTTCCTTCTGCATCAAATTCCATTTTATCGGCAACCACTTGCCTATGATAGCCGCCCTCATTATTCGGGTTATTGTGCCTGTGGTATATCATATAAAAATCGTTCCCTTCTTGTAAAACCGATTGATGGCCAGGGCCATGTACGGTACCATCTGCATTAGTGGAAAGAAGTGGATTGTTTTTTCCAAAAACAAATGGCCCAATTGGCCCTGTTTTACTCATTACATATTGAACTCGATAGGTTCCATCTTCGCAACGGCCCGATGAATAGGTTAAATAGTATATCCCATTGCGCTTAAACATAAATGGCGCTTCGAAAAAATCTTTCGCTACCGTATTGGGTATTTGCGCTAGTTTAGCAAAAGATTTCATATCTGGATTCATTAAGCCAACTCCGCAGCCGTGATTTGGATAAATGCCCCAAGTACCCCAGTACATATAAAATTTTCCATCATCGTCTCTAAACGTTTGTCCATCTAGCGTGATTACGTTAGGCACCAAAAAATTAGGCACAATGGGTTTCCCTTCTGGTAATAAAGAAGTCCAAGGACCAACAGGCGTATCGCCAACAGCTCCAAAAATCTCAACTGGCTGACAATAATAAATGTAATATTTCCCATCATTGCCCCTGGTTACATCGGGTGCCCAATAATGATGGGTAGTTGGCCAATTCATATCTTGTAATGACCAGTTAACGAAATCTTTAGACATCCATACCTGTGAAGGGCCAAAGCCACCCCCATTGCCATCTGTTGTGGCATAAATATAATAAGTATCACCAAATTTTTTAACGGTTGGATCTGCAAAGTAACCTGGTATGATCGGATTACCCTTACCTGGTAGTTGATGGTTTTGAGCCTTTAAGTGTAAAGTAAAACTAACTAAGCTCACTAGGCTAAAAAAAAGAAATTTCATACGTATGAATTAATATAAATTTTACAAACCTTATTTAGTTAAGAATTCCCTATTTCTTTTTTATTCTTATTCAAAAAAGTAACCAGGTAATACACGGGTATTCCAGTTAAGGTTATGATTAAACCAGGCCAAGTAAATTTCGGTTTAAATATGATGAGCAACGTGCAAAAGGCCAAGCCCATAATGATATATATAATTGGCAAAACAGGATATCCAAAAGCTTTATAAGGCCTATCGGCATCAGGACGTTTTTTACGAAGAATGAAAATGCCAAAAATGGTAAGCATGTAAAACAGCACCACTACAAATGAGATCATATCTAATAAGTCGCCGTATTTACCACTTAAGCACCATAAACAGGCAAAAATACATTGTATCCATAAGCCAAATCCAGGTACAGCATTTTTGTTAAGTGTGCCAGCTTTTTTAAAGAATAGATTATCCTTAGCCATGGAATAATATACCCTTGCACCTGCCATAATCAATCCATTGTTACAGCCAAAGGTCGAAATCATGATCATGAGGGCTATGATAATCGTACCAGACGTACCAAATATAACATTAGCTGAAGCCACAGCTACCCTATCTTTATCGGCATAGGCAATATCGTGCAGTGAAAGGACTCCAGTATACATCACATTGGTTAATAAATAAAGAATAGTTACGATAATTGTACCTAAGGCTAAACTTAAACCTATGTTTTTGGCTGGATTTTTTATTTCTCCAGCAATAAAAGTAACGTTATGCCAAGAATCGCTGCTAAAAATAGACCCCACCATGGCTGCGGCTATGGCACCAAAAGCAGCCAAAGTAGTATATGTGCCTAGGCTTCCATCAACAGATAAGGGAGCTAAAGTCCACATGTTTTCCCAATTGCTTTTCCATATTTCTTTATCTAAAAAAAACAAGCCGAAAATAATTAAGCCAAAAAGGCTCAGCAATTTGGTTAAAGTAAAGGTTGTTTGTATTGTCTTGCCACTGTTTACCCCCCTACTATTGATATAAGTGAGCACCACAATAACAACAATGGCCAGCAACTGGGCCGGTGAGATACTGATAAAGCCAAAATCTAAAAACACCAGATCTTCGCTTAAAGAGGGAATTAAATAAGCTGTGAACTTAGCAAAAGCCACACCTACCGCAGCAATGGTGGCGGTTTGTATCACTGTAAAAAAGCTCCATCCGTATAAAAAACTAACTAGGGGGTTGTATGCTTCTTTGAGGTAAACGTATTGTCCGCCAGCTTTGGGAAACATCGCACTCAGTTCGCCATAACTAAGGGCTGCAGTAAGTGTCATAAAACCCGTAATCAGCCACACAACAAGTAGCCAGCCAGAGCTGCCCACATTTCTGGTAATATCAGCACTTACAATAAATATTCCCGAGCCTATCATGCTACCCGCAACGAGCATAGTAGCATCCATCAACTTAAGTGTAGGCTTAAATTGCATTGTGTTTTCTTTCATAATTGTTTGGTTGGTTTATTGGTTGTTTAGTTACTTAAAATCGTAAAATTTCCATTGCGTAGTAAAGTCTCTCGTTAAATTTTGATTGGTTAATGTTGCCCTTATCATTTCAATCGGGATCTGATTCTCCTTAATTACTGCATCATGAAATTGCTTGTACGACATTTTGCCTTTATCCACTAATTCATTTTTTAATGCCATGATTTGTAAACCACCTACCAGATAGGCTATTTGGTACAATGGACTATACCCCCCTTCAAAAGAACGCCTTACCTCACCTTCAGCATTGGCTTTTTCATGTCCCACTCTGTCTACTAAAAAGTCAATACATTGTTTCGGATTCCACTTGCCTAAATGATAATTTAGAGAAAAAAGTATCCTTGCACAACGATGCATGCGCCAAAACAACATCCCAATCTTTTCCTCAGGTGTTTTAGCGAATCCTTTATCGTACAACAATAGCTCCCAATATAATGGCCATCCTTCTCCACTAAAAGGAGTTGAAAATACGCCTCTATAATCTTTGTAGCGATTGTTTATATAATATTGCAGGTGATGTCCGGGCAATAACTCATGCTGTACAGTACCTCTAGAAAAATAAGGATTATTACCTCTCATGCTCATTAGCTTGTCTTCTTGCGACATTGCTTGCGTTGGATAGGAGATACTAATTTCTTTTCCTCCAGTAAAAAATGGGTTTACCAATTGTCTTTGAGCACTCATCATTTCCATTTCCCAAGTTTCGTTTGCCAAATCTGGAATGTCCATTAATTGATTAGCCTTAATAAACTCAAGCGCATCATTTTGTAGCTTTACAATAAGTTCGGGCTGCTTACCAACTGGAACATAGCTATTTTTCACCTGCTCTTGCGCTTTTTTCCAATCGGTACCAAAACCCATTTCTTTCGATGCTTTTAGTAATTCCTTATCGCAAAACGCGAATTCTTTTTCAGCGAGCTGTATGAGCTGTTCAGGAGTATAAGGAATCATTTCTGCTGTAATTTGCCTTTGCAGTTCTTCCTTTCCAATGGGTGTACCAATAATTTCATTACCTTCTCTCTTTTCTGTTTTTAGCGCAAAATTTTGAGCATATTTATTTAAAGCCGCACTCAAATCTTCGGCAGGTTTAGGCACCCACCATGTAAATTCTGGATCGTAATTCACATAAAAATCGGTAAAACTTTTAAGCCTTGAAACCAAGCCATTCACGGCACGATTAGCAATAGATACATTTATTCCTTGCAAATCATTTGTCTTTTTTAGCGCTGCTGAGGCCGAGTCAACCCGTTTCATGATTTTAGTAAGTCTAGCTGCAATTACAGCACCCTTTAAGTACGTACCTCTTCTGCGCAATTTTTCCAACTCATAAATTTCATTGGCAAAGGGAATGTATTTTTCAATTTCTTTATAAACAATGGCATCCTCTTTTAACTTATCTAGGTTAGCTGTAATCTGCTTCTTAATTAAAATATAATCCACCTTCCCATAAACACTAAATTTATCAAATGCCAGTAATTTCAGCTTTACCAAGTAATCGGCATTTACCTCAATTAACCGCTTCCTTTGCTCGGGAGATGCATATACATTATTCCCCCTAAATGAAAAGCCACCCCCACCATTGGTTGGAGATGGGGCATAAAAATCTTGAATAGCTGCAATATCTCTTTGATAAGAAATGATTGTTGTACCCATTTCGCTGGTTTGCTCATAAAGCTCGCTTTGGGCAAAACTTGGTTTTGCAGCAAAAATTAATAAAAGGAAACAATAGGTAATTTTATAAAAATAAATAGGTTTAAAATTGAGCATATCTTTAAATGATTTAAATTAACTACAAACCATTGATTTGACCTTGCTTACACTATTATAAGTATCCATGTAAACACGAGGAGACTTGCCAATGATATTTTTAAACACTCGGTTAAAATTAGTAATGCTATTAAAGCCAGCCTTATAGGCTACACCAGATATACAATCGGCCTTTGGGCCAGAGATTAAGCTTTTGCATGCATCATTAATCCTTACCTCATTTAAAAATGAGATAAAGGTATGGCCAGTATGTTTCTTAAAATAGCGACAAAACGCTTGTGGGGTCATATATGCCGCATTTGCAACATCCTCTAAAGTAATCTGATTGTTATAATTCCTCATGATAAAATTGAGGATATTACTTAATCGTCGGCCCTCATTTTCCGATATATCTGAAGAGTATACTTCTGAACATAAAGCTTCTAGATTAGAATCGATGCCCTGTAATGAATTGAGAAACTTAATAAAGCTAAACAAGATATCTGTACCTGAAGAGTGGTGGACAGCCAATACCCCATTGGCTATTTCTTTTGCATACTGGTCGGGTATTTTAAATCCATGCTTGTGGTTATTTAAAAAGCCATTCACCAAGCTCATTTCCGGCAAGCAAAATAAGGATTTGAGGATTCCAGTGGGGTTAAAATAAAGGGAGCAAGCCTTGATCTTCTTATTATTATCCAAAATGAAATATTCTGGATTACTTTTAAATAAGTGTGGGAGATTAGCTCCAATTAAAAATATATCTCCCTTGCTAAATGAATGCATGTTGTTTCCTGCAAGCAAGGTACCTTCCCCCTCTTGTACCCAAGTAAGTTGCCATTCGTCATGACGATGGAGGTATTGATAAAAATGGGGTAATTCTATTTGTTCAGATATAACACTCTTGTCATCCGGAACCAACATGGTAAATGGAAGTACTTTCATCATTTTTTATATTTAGTTAATTAATTTACAAATATTAACAGGCACTTAATAAAAAATAAGCGAAACGGTTAAAATCATGCCACCATTAGTCAATATACGTTAAAGTGACGTTTATTTTTATTGCCTTTGGCAACCCTCTTAATAGTTTGCAATTATTTTAGTTACGCGAATAAATTATTGAAGAACACAGTACTCCATCATAGCAAGCAATTGAAAAAGATGCATTAAGGGGCGTATTTAAAAATTGGGTAAAATACGGATAGAACAAGTGAAATATCTGATCAATACCCTTCTGTTAATTTTATAATTTCATTTTTAATTAACGGCTATAGAAACCCTATCATGAACATTAAATCTATATTATTTATTCTCGCTCTATTGATTGGAAACAGGGCATTTTCCAAAGATTACGAGCTATTATCGCCAGATCATAAAATAAAGATTAGCATTGCAGTTAGCGACAGGGTTACCTGGTCTGTAAGTAAAGACACTGAATTGCTTTTACAGCCCAGTTCAATTGCATTGCTTTTAAATCATAAAGTACAACCAGGAATTAATCCTGTTTTAATTAAACAGCAGTTAAAACTACATAATGACTTAATCATTGCCACTGTTCCGGTAAAAAGCAAAGAAATCATCAACCTTTTTAACGAACTAAAACTCGATTTTAAAGGTGGTTATACCATTTATTTCCGTGCCTATAATGATGGAGTTGCCTATCGTTTCGAAACTAATTTAAAGGAAAGCTCAATTGAAGTAACTGGGGAAACGGCCGATTTTAATTTTAGTGGCAATAACCGAGTATTTTGGCCTCTAGAAGAAAACAAAGACTTTTTGTCGCATTTCGAAAGCTTATACAAAGACTCAGTTTTAACAGCATTTAGTAATAATCAACATGCAGCATTGCCAATGTTATTGTTTTCGGCATCTGGCACTAAAATGTTGGTAAGCGAAGCTGATTTATACGATTACCCTAATTTATTTCTATTTGGCACAGGCGATAAAAACCTTAAAGCTGGTTTCCCAAAAGTAATTGCAGAAAGTATTCCAGTGAGAGATCGCGGTATTAAAATTACCAAATTAGCTAATTACATTGCAAAAACTACTGGGCAAAGAAAATATCCATGGCGTAGTATTGCCATCTGTAAAGACGATAAAGACCTTCTTGTAAATAATTTAACTTATAAGCTGTCTACCCCTTCTGTAATTACCAATACCGATTGGATAAAACCTGGTAAAGTGGCTTGGGATTGGTGGAACGACAATAATATTTATGGGGTTGATTTTAAGGCAGGCATTAATACCGAAACCTATAAATATTACATAGATTTTGCATCAGCCTATGGCTTAGACTATATCATGTTAGATGAAGGTTGGACTAGAACAACAACCGATTTATTGAATCCTGCTAAAACAATAGATATACAAGCATTAATTGACTACGGAAAATTTAAAAATGTAGGTGTCTGGTTATGGACTTTATGGGAGCCTTTAGATAAGGATATGGATAACATTCTTGCCAAATATGCAAAATGGGGCGCAAAAGGCATAAAAGTAGATTTTATGGCACGTGCCGAACAGTACATGGTTAATTTTTATGAACGTACAGCAGCAACTGCAGCCAAATATAAATTAATGGTTGATTTGCATGGTGCTTATAAACCTGTAGGTTTAAACCATAAATATCCAAATGTATTAAGTTACGAAGGTGTTAGAGGAGCCGAAAATAACAAATGGAGTACAGAAATTACACCTACACATAATCTCACGTTGCCATTTATTCGTATGGCCGCCGGCCCCATGGATTACACACCCGGAGCTATGCTGAATGCAACAAAGAAAAACTTTAATATCGTTTACTCCGAACCAATGAGCATGGGTACAAGAGCGCATCAGGTAGCTATGTATGTGATGTACGAAAGTCCCTTACAAATGCTGGCCGACAATCCCTCAAATTACTTAAAAGATACGCTATGCACCCGTTTCATCTCTCGCATACCAACCGTTTGGGACAAAACCATTGCGTTAGAAGGTAAAGTTGGAGCGTATGCCATTGTTGCACGTAAAAATGGCAATAACTGGTACATTTCGGGTATGACAGACTGGAATTCAAGGACATTTAAAGCTTCCCTTACATTTTTAAACAACACGCAGTATAAAATGGAGGTACTAAGTGATGGCGTTAACGCATCAAGACATGCTGCCGATTATAAAATATCGAATAGCACGGTAACCGCAAGTAATACCATAGAAATTAATATGGAAAAAGGTGGTGGTTGGACTGCTATCCTGACGCCTGTTCATTAAAAACAAGTTATATAGGTCGAGACTTAAATCTCGACCTTTTTTATAATAGGTATTATTGATCAATACCAGACCTCCCATTAGCATTGTTTAGCAATCAAAAACCAACCATATTAGGGATATTAGAATCATAAGAGAATGAGCCTTATCACTAAGTCTGACCAATAATTTGATACACATGATGGTATTACAGACTATTCTATAGCTAAATCGTTGTAAGGCACAAAGCGATCTTCCTTATAAAATTATGCTTTAGATTTCTTCATGCCTTACAATGCCCCACTACTTAGTTACGTATTCCCCATCTTCACATCTTGATAAAAACAAGAAACCTCGAAGATTTTTACATCCTCGAGGTTTACTACTTTAAATATTAACCTAACTTACTTTTGTGTGATGACAACTTCGGTATTTGCACCATTGGCCAATGCAATTTGATAAGCCCCATGGTCCTTTATGGCGCTATTTTGCAGCACATAATTACCTACACCAATTACTTTAGCTGGTTGCTCCAACCTTATCAATGCATTTGGTGTATATTGGCCTGCAGCATTCAATTTTAAACGAATTTCTTTAGAGACTTTATTATATGAAACTTCGTCTATCTGTCCTGCATCTAGAGTAATCCAAAGTCCAGCGCTTGCAATATATACAGATGATTTGGCTGCTGTAGTTAATTTAAACTTAACTAAATTGCCACTCGTAGACACATTACCACCAAAACCTAAGTAACCAAATTCTTTATGGTTAATTAAATAAGATGAAGTGTTAACCGCATATCCAAAAAATCCAGAGCCATAATCTCCTGTTATTCCATCATTTTTAAGTGTTGATGGAAAGGCATGAAAAGCAGTTGGTGCAAAACCATCTTCGGTAATATTGGCAATACCACCCAATAAACCACCATAACCCGTACGTAACAAATAAAAATCATCTGGATTTTGACGGTAATCCATTAACACAGGTATTGCATTTAAAGCAGAGCCATAATGGTGTATCATCCGTTCTATGCGTGAGAGTTTGCCTCCATATAAAAAATCCCAATATCGACGGGCATTACCATTGTAGGCCCAATGTGGCACTACAGGCATATAAGCCAATATAGCATTAAGCGTTACATTGGCTTTATCATTATAACCAAAATATTTAGACCATACATACACTTCTTCCTGACCGGTAGAATCCCATGGCATTTCGCTACCAAAAGGGTATTGTAACGATCGCCAATGATCAGCACGTTTCTTCATCGCTGCCTCTAACTTTGATGCCATTTCTGTTAAACCTTCATTTTGCAGGTCTTTTAAAACCAAATAAAAGACCGTTCCTTCCATTTGTCCAAATTGTGCATAATAAGGTGCAAACTTTATCATTGCCAAACCAGTTTCAGCAGCATTAGTAAGGTGTTCCTTCCATTTTTGTTCCTCAACCAATCCCCTGTAATTACGTGCCAATCGGTACAATGTCCAATGTGCGGCAGCTACGTGTGGGTAGTTATAAGACCTACCTAAATTGTTAGCCTCTTTAATTGGCCAGGCAGACCATGTTTTAAAATTAACATCCTTGCTATACGTATCTTTTGGTACCGAATCAGGCTCGTAATAGAATAGGCTCTTCTTAACGCCGAATTTCTCCGCGCCTTCTTTAACTTGTATACGCCCAAACATCACTGTATCTACAAAGGTCTTTAATTTATCAACCTCAGCCTTATCTGGATTTACCAATTGTTTCATTATTGCGCCTAACCAGCTACCCGCCCCACCTTCATCACTTAAACCAGCAATCCAAGCTCTACTATCTTGTACCACTTGTTGTTTCTTCTCGTAATCGTAAGTAATAGCTGATGGGTTACGTTTAAATATAGGGTCTGGTTGATCAAACCACTGTTTAGTGGTCAGAAAATTTCCATAGGCAGCAATTACTTCTGTTTCTGGCTTAATTACTTTATAATTTATGGTTTGTGTTAATCCATCTTCATAAGTAAGGGTTAATCTGGCCCTACCCCAGGTATTTCCTTTTACGAAGTATGTTTTCCAAGCATTTTTTGTTGATGTGGATGAGCTTACCATCAATGAGTTTTCAGGCTCAATTGATATAGATTTAACGTTTTTACTATACTTAATAAATAATTTAGCATTTACATCTTGAGGCAAGACATAACCAGGTACCGAAACAGCTACAGGTCTATTATTTGCAATTAACGTACTTTCGATATTCTTTACCGTACCCGAAAGCAAAAATTTAAGGCCAAAACTACGTGTTTCTCCTGCTTTTAAAATAGTTGAAGTTGGTGTATTCCATTGTTCAGCGTTTTTCCACTCATTTTCTGCATAAGCTTTACTATAAACCATCCATTCGTAAAAGCCCTCAAATACAATTCCACGCGGCGTTGGATCGTCTAATAGGGGATTATAAGCCTCAAATGGCGTTTTCCCATAAGGCGTTACCACCAATGTTGATGGCTGACCACTTAGTCGTGCTACTTGCAGATAACCTGCATCTTTTCCAATATAAGGATCATAAAAAACATTATCTGAATGTGATTTTTCTAAAGTTTTACCTTCCAAAATATTATTAAAAATCATTGGAATGCCTAATGCGCCTATTTCTACAGGTAGCGCAGTTTTATTTTTCAACTCAAAGCGAAGAATTAGCTGACCACCTTGTAATTCCCAAAATCTTTTCACTTCTAGAGGAATATCATTTGGCAATGTTGCAGCAAGATCTGCTCCAGCAATTACATTTCCAGCTACTTTTAAAGCTTTAATTGGTGCACGTTTGGCAGCCGTATTGTATTTCTTCCATTCAGTTTCACTACCGGTTCTTAATCTAAGGTTAATATCACCCAAATGATAAAGCCCGTCTGCACTACGCACCTTTAAACTATCGCTAGGAGTAAAATCAAAACCCTTAACCAATTTCGGCATCAAGCCAGCAACAGTTTGCGATGAATTAACCAATTTAAGATCAAATGGCCCTGCATTTAATGTGGTATAGCCTTTCTCCAATGCTAATGTAGATGGTCTTTTTGCGAGTGCTTTCCATGGTGATTGAGCCATTAATGAAATGGGGTTCTCAGAGAGCAATACGATTGCAAGTAGGTATAGAAAAACTAAGAATTTATTTTTTAACATGTCCAATTTTAGTTAAATGAATTACGATAATTAAAAATATATTTTTATTAACAAAGGTTATTAAGAAGCTTAAAAAAGCGCAAAATCGGCAAAGAACTTGCGTATTTATAATAAGTTTACAACTATAATCAGCCCTAATTAAAACTTGATGTAGAAAAAGCACCAACATTAATCATAGTATTGTCTTCGGCAATGTGCTGGTGCAAATAGCATCCATCTTACATAAAATTTAAATATTTTATTTAACCACTGATTCGTCCAAGCTTGTGCCTGTAAGTTTAATCTCATAAGGCCACTGCTCATTATTTTCGTCTTTTCCAGACACTGTCCAATGTTCTTTTGGAGCACCACTTACCACTAGCCATAAATATTCAGTATCATTAGGCACTTTAAAAGTAGCAATACCTATTGTACTGCTATTTACATCACCACATACACGTTTCCCATCCTTGTTAACTGCTAAAAAACCATATCTCCATCCTGCCATATCAGTTTTTATTGCCCTAAAGCCATCAGCGCCCGCTATGCCTTTAAAATCCAATTGAACCATAGTTCCAACAGCCGGAACTTTTAGTTTGATGCCATTGTACCCGTAATTTTGCGGACAATTGCTTGCCGCAATCCGATACCACCCATCAGCCACTGCATTAAATGTACTCCTATGCTGATTGGCATATTTGCTGGCCACATTTTCGATGCGTTTCATGTCCCAAGTAATGAAGCGACGTGAAGCATCAAAAATTTCATCGTTAAATTGTTCCTGACTGATACTTGTTACACGTTTATAAACCATTACCGGATCTTCGCCTTTTTTTACCTCACGCATCAATTTACCAAAAAAATCTACTCCATATTTATTAGACCAGTACTCGATTACATATGGGCTATGGTACATATTAGCAGGATGCAGAAACGCATAATGTGTTTTCTTCATAAAATCTACCAAGTGGTAATTTTCGAAAGTCATCCATTCTGGGTAGTTTTGCCAAAGCATATATTGCGCAGACATTTCCATGATAGGCCCGCCCATCCCGGTACCATTATCGTTGCTTGCCAGGTACTGAAAAGAATGGCCTAGCTCGTGAGCTAAAGCGCCATAAGGGGCTTTATTCATTCGTACAGCTGGCGTCCATAAAATACCAATCTTATTTTCGGCTCCACCACCAAAGGCAGTTTGTTCTGTACCTCCTATCACATATACCAATATTTTATATTTATCGGTAAGCGATTTTCCCTTTTGCACCAATTTTAAGTCGTTTACATAGCTTTGATAAAAACGTTCACATTCTTTTAATGCATCATGCACATTAAAACGTTTGTTTACCTCTGCATTTTGCATAGGATCTTCTCCAAATTCTTTGGCCCAAAAAACTACGATATTATCAGATTCTACCCTTCTTTTATTGCTGTATTCACTATTATTATTGGTATAATCGTTATTATCTGGCACCCTCCATATCTTTGCGGGTATGTAAGCCTCCTTCTCTGTTTTATCATTTCCAGATTGAATGGACTTACTCACATTTGGGTATAGCAAACAGGCAATTAGCATAAACAATAAGCCTTTTGGCAAGGAATTAAATTGCATTTGATTCTGAAGTTTTATGTTTTAGATAATCACTAAAGATAAATAGGCCTTAAAAATATCTTAGCTCATAATTTAACTGATATAAGCATTCTTTTACCTTAAAAATATGGATTACGTTCTCGAAGCCACTTCATGGGTAAGAAACGTGGCTGATTTTTGGCTGAATTAACATCTGATAATCGACTAAACGTTTATTATCAGATGTGTTATGAGTATGGGTAGAGATATCGGATTCGAACCGATTATTCCATCGTTAGAAACATGGGGTTTTAACCGATGGTAATACCCCTATCTATTGTTTTGTTTATTTTCATGATTGTTCTGTTTTGGTCAGGTGAACAATGGGTTTAAATTTGATATTATTTTACATATTGCGTTAAAATAAAAAAATTGCTTATAGGCATAAGGAACCGAGCACAGGCCCTCATCCTTACAATACCCGTGTGAGCTCGGTACATGAAAATCCACTATATGAATTAATCTAGTCCAAACTACTGTAGAATTTTGCAATCAGTCTGCCTCACGCAAAATATTTGTTAGCGGTAGTGCTGTTCTTCACGCTAACATTTTTGTTGCTTTTTTTAATGCTTTTGCTACTTTTTCTTCGTTCGGTGGGTCGTGTGAACTTGGACTAAGTCCTAATTTTTTTCCTGTTATTTCTTGTATTGAAACCAAAATCCCTTCTAATGCCTTTATGTCGGTTTCTTTGGCAATAGCAACTTTTAAATATGGTAGCGATTTTTCTATTGATATTTTGTCATTAAAAGAAATTTGCATCATTGCTGTCCCAGCCCAACAACGATTTTCATTGTTGGTGTCATTAAAAAGCAAAGTCGATATTTGCTCAATGTCATTTACGTTACCTGTCCAACCTATAACCCAAAGAGCCCTGCAACGTAAAGTGTCACTTTCAGAAGTCAAAAATTTTCTTGCAAGGTCTGCTGTTTCCGTTGCTCGATTTATTTTTGAATATTTAAATGAGCCTAAAATTTGTAAAACCGTTGCTTTTACAACATTGTCTTGTTCACTTTTAATTCGGGTTAGCAAATAATCTTCTCCTGATGAATGTCTGTCTTTAAATTTTCTTGCAATAAAGTCATAAAGTTTCTTTTCTGTATCTGCCTCAGCAAGAATAGAGTAATGAAAATCTAAAAAATCTGCTGTATTACTTTGAATAAGTTTTGCTCCAAAGTCAAATTTTGTCGGCGTGTCGCAACCCAACTTAATTTTGTCAAAATAATCTTTCAATATCTCAATAGCGCCCATAATTTCGGTTCTTACGGTATTACCACTAACGTTTCGGGGCTTTGTGTTTGGGTGGGAAACTTAAGCATTTAGCTTTGCTTCATCTCGCCTAATGCAAACGGTAAAGCCCTTACCGAATGTAAATCCTCGTTAGCGGAAGTTTTTATTTGAATTCATTCAGTTTATCATTGGATAAGTCATATTCATACAGTTTGCCATTTTCATTATTGTAATAAAGCCATTGAAAAATATTGGAACGATTTTCAAGTTCATAGCCAATTCCCATAACTGTAAAATCTTTATTTTTCCTTGTTCGATTTTCTATTGAAAAAGCAATTTGTTCTTTGTCTCCGATAAGATGTTTAAAAAGTTTGTTTTTTGAGTTGGCAATGTAATATTCTGTCAATAGATAGATTTTGTCTAAAAAACTTTGGGAATAATTTTCCTCTTTACTCCAATGATATTTAAGCTTCATTTTGTAGTCTTTTCTCAGTTTAGACACTTTTCCATCTTTTATTTTTTTAATAGAGATTGCCCAATCATCAATGATTGGAGTTTCTCCGTCTCCTGCAACATAAATCGTATCCTTTCTCCACTGAATCTCACAAATATCCCCTCTTAGTAAACTTCTATCATTATTTTTATCATTTACAAAATCGTGTAATTCTTCTCCTTTCTTCGCTCGAAGAGAAGTATAGTCCAAATCATCATTATATACTACGAATTCAAAAACGTCTTTTAATACCTTTTCTTTATCCTGAATAATTTTAAGGTCGGCTTTTTTTAGCTCAGATTGATTTTGACTATTTTTTTTTATTTCGCCTGTATTTTTTGTTTTATTTTCACAAGATTGTAAAACGAAGCTTGAGAAGGTTATGATCGATAAAAATAATGTTAATTTATTTTTCATTTTTTTTGGTTTCGGTCGGTTCTGAATAATTTCTGTTAGCGTTTTAATAATTTGCGTTCGGGCGGGGCAATTGAAGCATAAATCTTCAATTTTGCAGAAAAGTAAATCGAAGAACTCTTTTTTAACTTTGCAGTTTTGATCTTCTATTATAAAACCTTTGCTAGCTACATTTTTTTTAATAAATACACCTGCCCATCACAACGAACAACTATTTGATCTTCAAAGAAATCAAACTCTGGTTCTCTATAATTTTTACCGAGTTTATTGGTTAAAAATTCCTCGATTAATATTATAGTTTGGTTAGCTATTTTGTAAAGTTTAAAACCCTGTTCTTTTTCTTCTCCATCAAATGAAGCGGGTTCAAGTAAATATATTTCATTTTCATTTTTATATAGAAACCCATTTTGTCCAGTGATTTTTCTATCAGGACTTTCTACTATTTTGATATTGACTTTATTACTAAAAAACAAATATCCTCCATAATATGCCACACTTTCTTTGTCATCAATTTTTATAGAATTTACTTTATATGGAATTGTTGAAGAAATTATTGTTTCCTCCATAGGTTTGGCTTCACTAAATTGTTCTTTGATAAACATAGAATACAAATCAGGATTTTTTGGATAATTACCTATTCCAGCTTTAGGATTTTTCATTCCTGGTATAAACATTAAAAATTTATCAAGGTTAAATATTCCTTGTATTCTGTTTTCAATATCAGCATTCGCATAAATCATTTCTATTGTTTGGGTTAACACATTATATTCATATATAGCTTTATCGCAATAGAAACACACTTTTTGTTCATTAGCCAAAATTTCGGTTCTTGTTACTATGCCAAAAGTTGATTTTATATTTTCCTCTTTTATGCACTCAACCTTGAAATTGTTTAAGTCGATCTCAAGAATTTTTCCTGTTGAGTTAGGTCCTTTTTTGCTTCTCTCATTTAAATAAATTTTGCTGTTTTGATGAACCACAGAACCTATTAGAATAAAATTTAATATTTCTGTAATGTCGCCCGTAATAATATCAATTTCAAAAAATGTGTTTTCATTGAATGCGTACAGCTTTTGCTTATAAAATATAAATTCAAAAAGAACGGGATTTTTAATGTTTTTTTCCCAAACCGTAGCTTGATCATTTAGATTTAAGCACCATATATTTCCCTTCCAATCTGCTATAATTAAATTGTTTTCAAAGTAAAAAGAAGAACTTACAACTGTTTTAGATTTAACCGCTGTTAAAGTTTCAAAATATGGATTACTGTTATTACTTTTTCTTAGGTCTATCATTTTCTGTGGTTCGATAAAATTGTAGCTTCCGTTTTGTATTTTCTGTTGATCACTGCCACGGCGGTAGCTGATAGTCAACCAAACCGTATTTTTTGATTAGCCAACCCGAGCCAGCTGGTTCTCCGTTTATCTTTTCGAAACCTTTTGATTCGCAAAAACAAGGATCAACTGGCCCGAACATTCCATAATTGTATCTAGCTTGGTATCGGTAGCCAGAAAGTACGTAATAGCGATTGCCGATATTAACAATTAGCTTATCTGCAGCATTAAACTTTTTAAAAGGAAACTTTAATGTTTGTGTTTCTCCATCATCTTTAGCGGCAAAATTTATTACCGTATCACTGACTAATAATTTACCTTGCTGCAGGTAAAAATGAATTTTACTGAGCTCCTTTTTACTAAAACCACTTATCATCATCGGAAAATTACCTTCAGCCTTTTGAATGGTGTCGCACACCTCTTTTTGGTAGCGAATGGCCTCTGTGGTTTTACGATATCTATCCCAGGAGATATAGCACCAAATTATGGCGCCGATGAATAAAATAAAACTAACAATAACGAGTGCAGCTACACCCATCGATTTAAAAATCTTCATTTTCTATTGCGTTTTAAAAGTAACAGGCATCAACTGGCTGGATAATTTCTCTTGCAGGCCATTCTACATTTTCGCCATTAACTATTTCAAAGTTTTGTGTTAGGCTAATTTTCAGTTTTTTGTTGGATTTTATCTTACCGCTAGCGGCTGAACTGGGTTTGATAATTGATACTTCACAGATTCCATTTTCCGAGTCACATATCAATGGATTGGCTTGTTGATGCATACTGATTTTTTTTGAGAAGGTAAGCTCGTATTAGGGATTATAGGGGTTGCATTTAGAAGAGACAAGCTATTTTCAATTTTGATAACTGCCTTCTACCATTTTCTTTATCTTTATTCAAAATTGGGTACTTAAATTCAATTAGGCAATAAGTCAGAAAATTATGACTACCAAAAAAGAGATAGTTGATAAAGAAACTTGTCCGGCTCAAGCGCTTTTGAAGATGCTCTCGGGCAAATGGAAGCCTGAAATTTTTCGGCTGGCCGTTAAAGCACCTTTACGGTTTAGTAGTTTGCTGCGTACAATCGAAGGTTCCAATAAGCAGGCATTAGCTGTGGCTTTAAGAGAATTAGAAGAGGTTAATTTGTTGAAGAAGATTGTGATACGACAAAAACCTCTGCATATCGAGTATAATCTGACCACAAAGGGAGAGGCATTGATTCCTATTTTTCTGCAGTTAGAAAATCTGGCGTAATTTTGGTCAGGTTACTGTCCAAAGGTCTTTTCCTTGGGGTAAGTCCATCAGTCGAGAACCCCATTTATAAATTATTGCCGTAATGCAAAAAAGTCTGCCAAAAGTCTGCCAAATCAATAAGTTTTTAGCATATTTTAAGAAACAAAAAACCCCTAAACAGTCGTTTAAGGGTCGTTATAGGTTTTTGGTGGAGAATATCGAACTAGAGATTTATTCTTAAACAACTGACTATTTGAATTTTACAGGATTTAATAAATTATGGTGCAAACAGGGTGTAAGCGATTAGGTGTAATTTCTTTAATAACTAAAATCTAAACCAATACCCTAGTGGAGATATGTATGTGTATGCTTCCGATGGGTACTTTTGTCAAATATTATAACAAGGTCAAACAATAATTATTGCCGAAAAATTGATATCTTACTTTTTAAAACTTAAAATATGTCAATATATTACGAAAATGAATTTCCAGCTGAACAAGGTATTGTCACTGTTAAAAACAGAAAGTACATAGCTGATTGCATAATAAAATTTCCTGTAGACAAAGATACTATAAACATTAATAAATGTACATGTGTATTTTCTATCTTAGATAGAGGCAAACAGTTAAAAAGACATTATGTTGGTGCTGAATTTTTTGAAAAACTTAACAACGAAAATGTAGTGAAATCTTTTAATGGGTATTTACCTGAATTTGTATTCTGCTTTTTCAAAACTGATTTTCCATTACAAGATTTTAAAGGAGAAAAGAATCTTTAATCTTTTGGCTCAATTCCTGTTGGGTGGTTTATACACATAACTTTTCCACTTCCTTTAAATAATCTGCAAACAGTTCTATATCGTTGTAACTGTTGCCTGCAAACGCAAAAAATATGGGATTTGCATTATCATAGAAGAATTGTGATTTTTTATTTTTCTTTTTTTGACCTGTTATCTCCTAAAAAAACATCAAATGACCGTTTTCTTGTGGTTTAATCGTTAGTAAATCACCTGGTAATTCAATTTCAAATTCGTCTATTTTTTATAGCATTTAATTTTAATATTTTGAATTTATTATTACCAAACTCATAAAGCTTAAGCTTTATACAAACATCATCTTCAATCTTATTTGTGAAATTAATTGCAATACCAAGACTAACCTTAGGAAAGTTCATTAAAGGTTTAAGTACCACCAACAATTCATCATTTTCGATTGAAGTATTTACGATTAGATCAACAAACATTTCATCAAATAGTTCTTTATATTGTTCAATCGTCATTTGATAATGTTTTATCTAAGTATAAGCCCAATTCATTAACTGTGTCTTGAAGTATTTCGCGTCCACTCACTTGAACCCAATCTTAGTCACCCCTAGCTATTGAACCAATTAGCGTTTCTCCAACATAAACAAAAAAACTCTCATTTAGCTGATATTGAAACAAGGTTTATTCTACTGGTTTAGAAAATTGGTTTATTTCTGGTGGCGAGCCAACAGGGCAACATGTAGATATCGTCGTACCAAAACGCCTATTTGATTGATAACCGTATAGGATAGTGGATGTCTAGGCTATCTTTCTATCCCTTATCAAAACCGAAATAAGTTGATAGAGCAGGCCTGTTTTTTTTAACCGATAGATGCATTACCAGCAAATTTGGTTTTTGATAGCTCATCGTTTTAAATTATTTTTCTCCAGAGATGTCATCCGCTGATTGGCGAGCATATACATGTATCTGCTTAAAGTCGGCGTATGCCAAATCCTCACCTGGGTTCTTTCTGTCCCAATGCTCGAACTGGCCAAGCGAGAGTTCCCGCTCGCCCCAGACCGCCCAAACCAGAGACATATTTAGTTTATCCAGTAGTGCATCCAGAATTTCCTTCTTCAGGTAAAATAACCGTTCACTATTCTTGAAGGATTTTTTTTGGTAGGAATTCTGAAAGGTCAGCCGTCCTCCAACTGAATTCCTGAGGTCCCTGCTCTGGGGTATCGTCTTTACATCTAAAAGATCTGTCAGTTCGCTTGTTAGCGTACTGCCGCCTGTAAAATCCTCAAATAAGGTTTTGCCTGGAGTGCGTAGATCGCATACAGGCTGCAGGACAGGAATGTTCAGGAAATCCTGTTGTACTTTCGGGACCAATATCGGCTCTTTTCGGACTTCGACTCTATTGAGCTCCTCATCGCTCAAGTCCTTGTCCTCTTTTCCCGTTGAAAAGTTAATTCCCGATAGTTTCAAGCTGTCTAAAAAAGATGGTTCAAATCCTATCCCGTCGAGATAGAATTTATCCTCCAATTCTTCCACTTCGATAGTGTTTTCCGAAAGCACAAAACGGAGCTTGCGTTTGCCGTTTATGCGGAAGTGTGGGCTCCACGGTACCTCACCGGCAAAGGCACCATTGCATTCCGCCTTCTCTGGCAACCAGCGCCCTCCCAGTCGCTGTTTGTGTAGCTGAGTCACGAGTTCGGACTCGTCTTCTTTGGATACAAAAAATGCCCTAAAGAAGCCGAACATGCTACGGCCCCGGTGTTCATCCTGCTGACCGATGTGACCATCCAAAAGCACCCAAGAGCTGGAACTCCCGTCGAGATCATTTTGTTGCAGGTAGACTCCCAGGTCTGGGATAAAACCTGTCTTGATCCATTCTTGAAGGGGGATTTCAGCGCTTCCCAAAACATCCAAGTCAACTATTTTCTCTTTAGGTAAAGGGCATGGAAAGCACGGATCGATATCAGCATCAGACTCCCTCCTGTCCAGATAAATATCCTCCATCTTCTCTTCAGCTGACCTTTTCTTAAGCCCCAACTGCTCAAAGTAGGCTATCCATGAGTATTTCTTTCCGTAACGATCGACCTTATCTATTTTATTGCCATCATTTCGGTCATAGCTATCTCGGCTATTAGCAATTTTCCTGTCGGTAGCACTGAATTCCTCGAACGACCAGCCCAGATCAAAAATTCTCCATAAAACTTGGGATCTGACCTTCTGGTAGCCTACATGCTTAAAGTCATAATTATGCCTTCCTTCCACTAAACTTCCAAGCACATAATTCTCAAAATCCATACCCAGCGGCCATTCGCGACTTGCCTTTCTTTCATCGCTTAATTTTTTTGTTTTAGGTTTCAGTGTACGGGGATGAAGGAAATGGATTTTGGCCATTTCACCATCGCTAAAAAGAGATTTGTCCGTGAAATGTGCGAGTTCGATTATCCCTCTGGCATAGTCCAGAATCAGAACATGCGAGGTAACATTCGATGCATCATTTCCAAAAAAATCGGCATGGAGCTTTTTAGCAAACCTCGGCAAAATTGAACTCCCGAAATCCGTACTGCCAGATTTGCTCATCAGCGCCATCGAGGCTCCATAGCTGGCAGCCAGCATTCTTTCCTGTACATAAGGATCATCGATCGACATCGACCTTTCGGTCAGTTCAAACAGATGCTCGATAGCACCTCTGCCGTACCAGTACAGGGCTAGGGTGACTTTGTGCCTAAGCTTATGGCTCGTACTGGTCAGTTCCCACATCAGCCAGGTTGCTTTCAGATGATCCGAATATGTTCTTTTTTCCAGATCTTTCGACCATATTGAGACCACATCGTCGAGATCTTCTTGGAAAAGCTTTTCGTTCCTGCGCAACCATTCCGTCCAGATCAGGTCCCGTTTTCCGGTATGGAGTTCAGAAAGCACCCTATCTACAAACAGGGCATTCAGTGGATGCTTCTCTGCATCATGGATTTCGAACAGATTTCCCAGGTAGTGGTTTCTCTCTGTAGGGGATGTTTTAATTGCGTCAACCACTGCATCTAATGTCGATTTGTCAAGGTATTTTGGTTCCAAAAGAAGAGTTTGCTCCAACGCCTCGCCACGTAAAGATTCCTTAGCTACCTGCCACAACTGGATGCCATGGAACTGCGGCAAAAGCGCAACAAGAAACCTTATAATATCTTCTCTTAACGGGTGTTGGGTACTGTATTCGAGACCAAGCGCATTTTCTGCGGTCGCTTCTGTCAACCAAGGGCCAATGGTATCCCTACCATTTGTAGAGATGATGTATTTGGCAACCAGATAACCTCCCAAAAGGTCGTAAGTCGGGATGATCTCATAGTCGCCGGCAACCTTACCGGGCATACGCAACAGTAAACCTTCCTGTTCCATGAAATTAACGGCACTATTCACCCAAAGATTTTTCTCATCTCCGATTTCGATCCTAAATTGCCGCTCGTTGACTGACCTGGCGCGTGCAGACCATAACAGCTTCCCAAAAGTATCAAGCTGGTTGATGATATCTGCCTGCAGATACCTGCAGTGGCTTGGGGCAAGCTCTTCGATACGTTTCGATGCTTGGTCCACGTACCGCTCGAAAAGAGATGCTAAAGACCTTGGCACCGCCTCCATTCCCACCCATTTTTCCCTTGTGGGATTGGTCACCTCACAGAAGATCCTGAGTGTAAGCGGATGGGTTAGCAAATGACCGTATAGGAGATCAGGCTGTGCCTTGATCTTAAAGTAATCGAAATAACTATCCATTGCATCACCAACGTCATCTCCGAAGTCTGGGATCTCAAAGGTAATGGTATCGTCGGGCAGAGAATATTGGACAAATGGCTTTGGCTTTTTGTCATCTCGATCATCGTAATAATAGTCGTCGCGCCTGCCCTTTCGCTTCTGTTCGCCAGACCTGAGCGTGCAGATAAGCAGTACACTTGGATAGTTCTTAAGTATAGGTTCCAGTTCGCACAGTAACATCTTCCAGTCCCTGGGATCCTCCGCTTCGTTAAGACCGTCGATGACGATGGGCAAAATGCACTTCGCCCGTTCCGCAGCAGCATTCAGGGCCGCCACCAGAGCCTGCATACTCGGAACCGGGTTGCCGTTGATGACCACTTTGCTGGCTAAGCTATCCAAGGAGCTGCTGTGGGTCAAAAATCTTCCCAAAAGCAAAATCCCAGCCGGCCGGTCATCTCTCGCGGCAGTCAAAGTAGCCGCCAGTTGTGTTTTTCCGCCACCGGCATCTGCAACCACCCCAACTAGGCGCGTGTTCAAAAAATCCATCACCTCTGAGAGCACCTCTGCAGATTCGTAGAGGTCTGCTAATGCATCTGTTGCAATCAGGCCAATCTGAAGTCTTGCTCCTCTCGCTTTTCGCGGAAAACTGGAGATATGTTTTATCTGTCCGACCATTTCCGATGATATGCCTTGATGAAGGTGTAAAAAATTGCCCTCGCAAAGCTGGTCATGAACAACTTTCAGCTGATCGGCAAAAGAGAGGATACACATCTGAAATTCCCCGGTTAGATTTTTCAAAATCTCCGGAACGGTACCCAGGCGCATATCAATCTCTACATGGTGTTCCCTGAGATTTTCGGATAGCCTAATGAGTTCATCCCACGCGGTAGCACTCCCCAACATTCGCCGAAGCGACCGTTCAGCATCGACTTCCTGGTGAACCTGTGGGAACCATCGCTTTTTGATCGGTGCAACGGACTGCTCATGCTGAGCAAAAAGCTGCTCTGGGGTGAGGATCAAATCCCCAAAGTAGGTCCGTTTAAGCTGTTCGCCGTTCAGGTTTAGCAGCATCTCCGCTTCATGGCTGGTCCACAGCTGTAGCTTTAGTGTATTGCTCAAAGCATAAAACCAGACTTGGTCTGTTTTTGTGAGCGGATGCCTTGTCCATAGCACCCAGTCGGTTAGATTTGGCCTAGCTGCTATGCTTTTTGTCAGAGCATCTTCGATCTGGTCTCGGCGGGTCTTGCCAAGGTTCTTTCCCCGTGGCAGATCGTACCATTTACATTGCCACCCAAAGTGGCTTTTGCTAATGCCAAGTTCGCAATCGTTATGCAATATCAGCTCAAATTCGATTCCTGGCTGGTTTAACAATGCCCTGAAACTACCAAAACGTGCATAGTTCAGCCATACCAGTGACCTGCATAGCATTTCAAAATTGTAAGTGACGCTTCCTGGAAGTGTTTCAAATACTGACCAATTCACCATAGCTATCTTATTTAACGTCCTTCCCCAGTACCTGTATAAGTATGTGCGGAGTAGACCTCAACGCGTGCTTCGTAATCAATTAGGACTTTCAGGAATGCCGAAAAATCCGACTCTTCGGTAGTCACCACTATTTTATTCTCTTCCAGTTTTGTCCTGGCTTCATAGTTGAACTGATCAATTTCCCTAGGTACAATCGAATGTAGCTTGAGTTCCATCAATAGATCTCGCAAAGGCTTGGAAAACCGTGTACCATCTTCATAGCTCTCTTCCGATTCTAGCAAGTAATGTTTGATTTGATCTATCGCATCGTAAGCTTCCTGTGCTTCTGCATTGGTTCTGAAATGTCCGATCATGACAAGATTGGCCGAATGTTCAGACCCGTATGAATTCCAAAATTTCATTTATGATTTATTAATTGTTCCGATTGGGATTTGATAAGCTCCAAACCCTGTATTAAACTCTTTCCTGTGATATCCATTCCGCCGGTCTGATAACTGGTTCGCTTGAGCATCCCTCTGGCGTCGACAAATGCATATGCGAGTAATGGATTGGTATCATTGAAAGGTTGCGCGATCGGCAGACCATTCGCGCAGTTTTCGTTGATCCTCAGCGGCAGCTTTCCTGTATAGCCGTCCAAAAATTGCTTAAGACGTAACAGGATGTCTGCTGAAAACATTCCCTTAGCGTCGATTTCGGGGAGTATCAGCAACTCAGTTGCGCCTTGCTGCTCCCAAAAATTGGCAACCTGAATCAGATCTGGGATCGTGTCTGCGTTTAGGACATAATTGATCCCAAATGGCGCGATGGCTTTGATCAGCTGGATCTGGCCAAGTAGGGTATCAAAGGACCGTCCGCGCAACTTTTCATAGGTACTTCCAAGACCGTCGACGCTAACTCGTATAAAATGCACATTACCCTTCAGCTGTTCACACATTGCGGCAGTTATGCGATGGCCATGGGTGGTAAAAGAAACGGCCAGATCAGTATTTACCGTCGCAAAATTACAAAGTTCTGCTAATCTTGGATATAACGTGGGTTCCCCGCCTCCAAATCCCACTCCAAGGGATCCCCCTAGATCAATTTCGGTTATCCAATTCTTCAGGTCCTCAAATTCTAGCTCGGACCTATCCTTGGGTGCGTAACAATAGGCACATTTAAGGTCGCAGATGTTCGTAAGCGCAAACGAAACGTGCCTTGGCGCATTCGACCATTTGTCATGGGGAACGCTCAGTTCGTCGATAAGAAGGTTTGCACCGGTGTTCCTGTTGAACAGGTGAACGCCATTTTCATCATAGCGGATTTTCATAGAGGCATTAATTTAAGGTTAGAATTTGTAATTTATTCAAAAAGAAGGATAAAATAAAATTGGATTGTCAACAAAGATCGTCCTTGAACAAAATGGAGGAACAGAAGGTTTAGTAGGCCAAGTTTTGGCAAGGTAAAATATCCGAGCTAATTGGGGATGATCGTTATTGCCATCAGCTTCTTTCCTTAATCTTGCTGTGTTGCATAGGAGTTCAATATCGAATCAATATCAATTGCGGGCAATGATTGTATGCCGGTCTTTTTGTTTTTGATTACGAACATGTGCGGCATTGCATATGCCATATCTGGATTGGCTGGTTTCATAACGAGCAGTTCGAATCTCTCATCAGCATTGCGCTGGTAGAATGTCCTAAAAGCCGACATTTCATGGATGATGTTTTCGAGTCTGGCATTGGGATATCGACTTGTTTCCAAAACATTAGTGGAATAGGTCCTGATCTGGGGGTCGTTCATTGATGCTATTCCTGCTACACCTGCAAGACCATGGTGATTACCTGATCGTTTTTGCGCAATCAGGAAGTTTATCTGCGAAACAAACGGAGAGAGTTCGAGTTCATTTTCCATTCGCTGTATCTGATTTTCAAGTTTTCCCAGATCAAAAAGGTCACTAAAACCAAACCAATCTCTTGAAACCACTAAAAGCTCAAGCGCTAGGCACTGCAGCATATAGGCCTGTCTGAATAGCTTGTAATGCTCCATCATAGTTGCAGTTTCCAAAGCGATGTCTATCCTTTCGGTAAGTTCCAACCTCGTCTTTTCCATTGATATTCCCTTGTCTCCAAATATGATTATATCCATTTCAAAGTCCACCCAAAACTTCAAGCTCGAAATTGTAACCGCAGCCAAGAGTACAAATTCCGATTTTTCGAATGCAAATTTTCCAACTTGGGCGTACTCCAGATGTAGCCTATAAAAAAGACGCGACCCTTTTTCAGTGTATTTTTCACTCTGGCAACTTTGCATTTTCATCCCGAGCTGATCAAATATGGCCTTTCTGTTCATATCCTCGGTGCGTGAATGGCTAACGATCACAGAAAGGTTATCCAAGTTTTTGGCCTTAAGATAGTTTCGCTGCCCATCATCCTGCACCTTGGAAATCATCTCCTGCAACGCCTCGAACTCGGAGACTAGGCCGGCTGGCATCGGCTCAAAAGCCTTTATACTGCCAAGTTCAAAATACAATATATTCATTCGCAGCGATAGCTCTTCCAGAAAACCGCAGTTAGGAAGCAATAATTTCGCTTTTATGACGAATGTTTTTCTATCGATATCCCCCAGACCAAGCTCATTCTTTAACGAAATAAAGGCAATCTTGCGTTTATCTTCTTCGTCAAGCTGATACCTTTTTGACAGCCTATCGATATAGTATATTGAATCGGCGAGCTTTCCGACCTCACTATAGACCAGTGCAGCGATTCTTAGAATATCCCTGTCTGATAATATCTTTCTCTTAGGCAAATTTTCAAGCAGTTCGTACACACGGGACAAATCGCTCTGTTTTATCGGTATTTTGCCTTTTTCTTTCAATTCCAAAACTGCATCGTCTATGCTTATGAAATATCCTTTTTCGACCGTAATGGTGCCGTCACTTGGCAATCCATAACTAGCGCCATGCTCATTGTTCATTGCTCCGAGCATCTTGAACCGTTGGACAAACCTTTTGTGGATATCAGCCAGTGAAGAAGAATTTAATATATTGACAATGGGGACATGAACTCTCACCTCATGATTGCGCTGCCAGTCCACGCCCTCCTTCTCACTTAATAACTTCCGATAAAGTAGGTCGATATACTCGAAATAAAGAGTATCCGAACTGACATCATAGATGACCAAAAGGCCATATATAGGCGCGGTATTAATGAGATAGCGTAATGTCGAAGTCCTGATTGCCAAGGACAGCATGCTTCCTTCCTTAATAGATTTTGGGTTTGCTATACTTTTCAGCTGGATATCGAACGACCAGTTGGTCGCTCCCTTTTCGATCAGCTCAATCTTAAAGTCGCAGCCCAAGTCCTGGAATTGCTCTCGCACGATAAATCCAGCATTCCTGCTGAAATTCCAAACGAGCCGGCTCTTCGCCGTATCATTGTTCATGGATGCACCATCAACCTGCGGTAGATCATCAAATCCCATTATTAAAGCATTAATTCAAGCTAAGTTAGTAAAAAGTTCTCTTTAAGATTGGTCAAATGCTAACCGCAAAAGTAATAAACATTACCCTTAAAGTCCACATTTATAAAAAGCACTTAACCGATAGAATGTTCAATTTGTAAGTATGAAACAGTCTGTTCCTTGCTTTTTCCTGATTATTGTCGGTTTAAGATCAAAGATGAATTTTAATGAAAAACACTATCTTGTACCTAAACTGAATACAATGAAATTATGTGAACTTTGCAAAAAAAATGAGGCTGATAAAACAGGATCTCATATCATACCACATTTTCTCTTAAAGAGGGTGGACAATCTGGATGGAAGCGACAAACGGGACTTGGAATTTGGTTTTAGGATAGGCAATGGGAATGTCAAGGGTTATTTTGGAAGGTCCATTCAGCCGGAGAAACTAGAGGAAACTTATGGTGAAGTCACAGATGAGCTGATTGCGGGCTCACGGTCTGAAATGATAGTAGATTTTTTGCTGTGTTCTGATTGTGAGAAAAAACTTGCGGAAATTGAACATTCCTATTCACCTAGCATAGAAAAATTCGAAAAAACTACCTTCAAAAGCAATGATGACCCGCAGCTTTCAACGCTTTTTTGGGCTTCTGTATTTTGGAGAGCCTCAGTTTCTGGGACACTGGCAATAAAGTTGTCGGATGAGCACGAAGAGCTGCTGAGAATATTTTTGAACAATGGATTAAAAACCGAAGAATCCGAAGCAGACTTCACTGGCATAAAATACCGACTCCTTAAAATCGAAGGTTACCAAGAAGATAGAGATGGATTTGTAAACTTTGGACATAACCAAACCAATCCATATTATGCAGCCATCGGAGATCAGGTAATCAAAATGACTTTTGATCAGGATGCTGAAAAACAGAAGGTGGCGTTCTTTGGCTTTGAAGATGCAATGAATGATGCCCCATTAAATAATGTCGAAAACGGAGAGCAGTCAATGCCTGTTAATCATGAAATGCTAGAGCACGCCATCGCTGAGTTTACAATGATGCTCGCCGAAGATTTTATGGAAGTCCTGGACAATGACCTTGACGAACTGCATGTATTCCTTGGAGGGAATGGCAAAATGGATGACGAGCTAAAATCCGCCATTAAGAAAAACATTGAACAGGATGAAATACCACTTGGCCATCGCTATTCACCAGAGGGAAAAACAATTGCCATAATCAAAGCAATGCAAGATTTAGGAGTAATACCGAAAGAATAAAAATGGAAATCAAAGAAAAAGTACTTCAGGAGATCCTTTCTTTTTATGTAAAGTCAAAAGACTTTAACGGTATTCCCCTATCGGCTTTGCAAATAAAGATGAAGGAGGATCCAAGTGAGATTATAGAAATAGTTAAGATATTGGTTGAAGAAGACAAGGTTACAATCCAGACAGGTACCAATCCACATATCATTTCATTAGGATCTTATACCTTTGCTCACCAGCTTCAAAAATTGGAGGAAGCCAAGCAGAATGAAACAAAAATCATCTTAAAGATAAAAGGTGGGCCAGATTTTGTATCACAAAGCCATCCGGTGTGCCTATATCCGACTGAAAATCTTTTGCGGCAAAAAAGGAATGTAGATGAATATGCCGAATCGCCATTTACAAAACGGTTAGCCCTAGGTGAACCACAGTTAAAGCCAATCTATTTTGATGTTGAAGTACTAGATCGCTATCTTAAAGACCCGAGGTTCAGTTTTGACTTTGAGGATTATTCTGGCAAGATTTCCTATCATGAAACCGAAGAAAAAGCATCGGAACTAAGGGAGGAAGATAAGTTCTTCATGCAGACCTTTGGGCTTGGAACCGACGAGAAAGGTGGTCGTGTGGCAGTCGTTTACCTAAGATATCTCAGTGACTTGACACCAGAACACCAGGTATACTGGAAAAGCAAAATACGCAAGGATAACTGCCAGATACTTAAGGAATATTACGACAATACCATTGTCGGTACCTGGACCACTTCCTATTCTATTTTCAAGGCCTTTATTGGTCAGCAAAAATTACTGAACGAAATTTCGGAAGCAATCTTTGGAGTTCCATTGTTCAGGAAAACCTTCGAGGATGATAAAAGACCAAAAGAATTTACCTTTTTCATGACACCAACACTTGAGAATTACAACTCATTTATCCTTCTACTTGATAAAATGTATTCTGAAAACATAAATAAAACATTTTTTGAGGGCAAGATAGATACGTGGGAATTTCTTCCGGTTTCTGATGGCGTAGTTGAGAGAAAAGGAAAAGGAACCATAGTTCTTCTCCAGGCGTTTGTAGAGAAAAATTATAAAGCTGCTGACAAAAAGCCACTAGACGAAGTTTTCGGTCCAATCAAGGAAATTAGACGGGAGCGGCAAGATCCCGCACACCGGATAAATGAAAATTTTTATGATAAGGTTTTTGTAGAAAAGCAAAAACAGATGATGATAAAAGCATTGCATTCAATTACTGCATTGCGATATATTTTTCAGGCCCACCCCAAGGCAGCTCACATAAAAATACCCAAATGGCTTGAAACTGGTTCTATCAAAATATTCTAGTAGATGAAAACGTCAAAACCTCTACCTGCCAATGGTCTTCCAACAAGTAATTTCATTGTTGGGTATAAGGATATATTTCGCAGGCCAGCACCTTCTGATAGGCTGAGCTTAATTTCCAAAATGTCTAAAGACATTATAATCGGAGAAATTGCAGCCCTTAATTATAGATTAAAACCAAAAAAATCGAAAACCATTGACATCAATTTTAGCACCCAGCGAAGAGAATTATTTAATTTTTGTGGTAGGGATCAGAACATGTTCAATGACTACGGTAGGGCCTTAGATAATGTAACGGGTGGTAAAAAATCGTTTATCTTCACAAGGCAAACCTGCCTTTTTGCTTTAGAGGAAATCATTCAGAGCAACATGTCAAATGTTGATGGTTTCAGATTAAGCAATGAAAACAATTGGGACTTATTGCTCCAATACCTATTATCTGTTAATGATGAGATTACGAAAATTAAGGACAATGATGAGAATGAACCTATAGATTTTGAAACCCTTAACCCAAAATTGATACCTATTTCCGAGCTACTCTTGTATGTTGATCCATTCTTTACTGTTCATCGCGGTTGGGAGCTTATGGATTTTTTAACTCGGCAATCAAAAACAAAGGGATACATCCTTGAATATTTCAAAAGTACCTACAATTTGACGATTAAGGAATTTATACATGAATTGCACCGTATGTGGATTGCGAATAATAACAAAAGCGCAGATTTGGATTTCTATTACACATTAAGGGAAAACGAAAAATATGTTGCCTTTTTTAACAAATTTTCTGAAAAGTTTGAAACTACGGACACTTTTAAACTGCTTAACATACGTAAAAACCCTTTTTTCAAAAGGGACAAAAACAATTTCATGTTATTAGACATTTCCATTTTATTGGAAAAAGCTTATCAACAGTTCATAAATGATTTCTACTTTGATTTTCTTAGAAACAAGCAGTTATCCAATGGTAGTCCATTCACCATGCAGGATTACAAGGCAATCATTGGCTATTTCTTTGAGGACTATATCGAAAAAAACCTAAGATATTCATTTAACGACCATCGAAATTTCGTCCTAAGGACATTTGATCAACTCAAGATTAAAATCGACAAGAAATTGATAGAATGTGGCGATGTCTATTTGAGGAACCACAATAGAATAATGCTGGCTGAAGTTAAATCCACCTCTATTTACGATAAAGAAAAATATTCTGGCAATATTAGTGAACTTTACAAATCGAATAGGGCAAAATTCTTCAAAGATTTTGGTATTGATCAATTGGTGAACAATATTAAATCTTTCAAAAGAAATTTCACCGATATTGATGTTAACATCATTGAACACCAAACACTTAGAATATGGCCAGTGATAATTTTTAATGAAAGGAGTCTACAAACGCCTTTCATGGCGCATATTTTTAATAAGCGATTTTCGGAGTTGATGAATGGTTATGATGATAAATCTAATTACGTCTATCCACTTACCTTATTGCATGTAAGTGATTTAGAGAATATGGAACATATTTTAAAAAGCCGACCCGGGAAATTATTTGAATTACTGACGTACAATTTTTCCCAGAAATATAAAATTATACCGCCGTTTTACAACACTTTGAATCGACATGATATTCGTCCAAATTACACGCGAGTAATGAAAAAGGCAAGATTACTATTTGAGTAGAGTAGTTAAATATAGGCCATCTTGAGAATTTACTGTTTATAACTTTACTAAAATTGTTAGTAAATACTAACAATTTTAGTAATAGCTTTGTTGTTAATAAAGTCTTACGCAAACCAATAGCGTGAGAAAGGCAACGATGACAGGGGAAAAACAGGAAATATTAGCTAGGCTCAGACAGCAGATTTCAGCGGCGCAGGGATTTAAACCCAGCCCTATAGCCACGAGTGATGGTTTTGGGCTAGGCGAAATCGAAGCATGTTTCCCTAACGATGTTTTCCCGACCGGCACCATCCACGAGTTCTTGGCCGAACACCCAGAAGACGCTGCAGCCAGTGAAGGCTTTATTGCAGGGCTGCTGGCAAAGCTCATGAGAAATGGAAACAGCTGCCTATGGATCAGTCACAACCGTAAACTATTTCCACCATCACTTGAAACCTATGGTGTAGATCCCCAGCAAATCATTTTTTTGGATCTCTATTACACCAAGGAAATCCTTTCGGTCATGGAAGAGGCGCTAAAATGCGAGGGTCTGGCCTGCGTCCTTGCTGAACTTCCTGATATTGATTTTGCCCAAAGTAGAAGATTGCAACTGGCAACAGAAAAAAGCCACGTGACTGGGATATTGCTTAGAAAAGAGCCTAAGCGCAGCTTATCTGCAACAGCTTGCAGCGCAAGATGGCAGATCAAGCCCCAGCCCACAGAAATATTGGAGGGAATACCTGGCGTAGGGAACCCAAGATGGGAAGTGAACCTGCTAAAGGTAAAAAATGGTGAAGGCGGAAAGTTTTATATCGAATGGGCAGAGGACAAATTTGCTCCTTTTGAAAGCCAAGAGACAAATCCCCAGCCCCAAACGACTACATTACCGGAAAGGGGGCTGATCGCATGAGGTATTTAAGTATTTATTTCACCAATCTCTTATGCGATTACCTGGCCATTAAGAAACCAGAACTTAAGGACAAGGTCTATGTATTCACCATGTCCCAGGGCAACCGCATCATGGTGACCGCCTCATCCAAGGAAGCTGAAAAACAGGGTATATTTGCAAACTCAGTCCTTGCTGATGCCAAGGCGCTTGTCCCTGATATCCTTGCCTTTGATGACAAGATCGATTTCAATAAGAAGTTACTCATTCGTATCGGCAAATGGGCGATTAGGTATTCTCCGATCGTGGCCATTGACCTTCCCGATGGGATTATCCTGGATTCCAGTGGCTGTTCACACCTTTTGGGCGGTGAAGAAAAATACCTGGAAAGCATATTGAATAAGTTAAAAGAATCCGGTTATAACTGTCGAGGCGCAATCTCTGACACCATTGGCACTTCTTGGGCAGTGGCTAGGCTGGGCAGGAAATCCCCGATCATTGGACAAGGTCAACAGTATAACGCACTTTTGAATCTTCCCCCAATGGCACTGCGATTGGAACAGCATATCATCCAGCGCCTGCACAAACTGGGTTTTGATAAGATTGGAAAGTTCATCCAATTGCCAGCTTCAATGCTCCGCAGAAGATTTGGACAGGAATTCTTGTTGAGGCTCAGCCAGGCCCTTGGCACCGAGGAAGAAACCATCATCCCCATCATTGTTAAACCGCCATACGAAGAAAGGCTTTTCTGTTTGGAACCGATCCGCACCAAGCCAGCAATCGAAATCGCCATAGAAAAACTTTTGCAGGCCCTATGTGAGAGGCTTGCAAAGGAAGGGCTTGGCATAAGATCGGCAGAGTTGAAAGGCTACCGCTTGGATGGACGTGTTACCGAAACCAAGATCGGCACCAACCAGCCTACCCATCTCGTACCCCATCTGGCCAAACTGTTTGAACTCAAAATCGACCAGATTGAGCCAGACCTTGGCATCGAACTGTTCATCTTGACCGCTACCAAGACCGAGCCCGTACACGTTGCACAGGAAAAGCTATGGAGCGGAAAACCAGGCCTTGCCGACCAAAGTTTAGCCCAACTCCTTGACAGGCTTGCCGGAAAAGTTGGGCCACAGGCGATTAGAAGATATATCCCGCAGGCGCATTACTGGCCTGAGCGTTCCCTCCGACCAGCGGTTTCACTAGAGGAAAAAACCGAGATCAAATGGCAAAAATCAAATCCACGCCCGATGGAAATGCTGCACAAACCAGCCTCGATCCAGGTGACCGCGCCAATACCCGATTATCCGCCGATGAACTTTCGCTACAGGGATGAACTGCACCTGGTGAGAAAAGCCGATGGACCGGAACGTATCGAGCGGGAATGGTGGATGGAGCCCGGCGAACACCGCGACTATTATATCCTGGAAGATGACAAGGGCAGGCGGTACTGGGTGTTCAGATCAGGTCACTATGACGAAGAGCATTCAGCCTGGTTCCTGCACGGATTTTTTGCATAACAAATGAAAAGGAGAAAACGATTATGGGCTACTGCGAACTACAGGTCACTTCCAACTTCAGCTTCTTGCGGGGTGCTTCCCATCCAGAGGAGCTCATTGAGCAGGCAGCCTCATTTGGCTACCCCAAGATTGCCATTACCGACGTGAACTCTCTGGCAGGGATTGTCCGTGCGCATTCCGCGGCCAGAAAACTTGACATTAAAATCATTCCCGCATGCAGGTTGGATCTTTTGGACGGACCTTCCCTGCTCGCATATCCAACTAACCGCGAAGCCTACGGTCGTTTATCTGCGATGCTAAGCGAAGGAAACTTTCGGGCAGAAAAGGGCAAATGCTATCTATACAAAGCAGATGTTTTTGCAAACCAAAAAGATATTATTTTTATCACCATACCGCCTGATGTACTGGGTAAGGGATTTGATTTTGATCTCAGCTTCCCCCAAGCCCTGAAAGAGTACAAAGAAAATTTAAACGGTTCTCTCTATTTAGCAGCAAACAGATCTTACCAAGGCCAGGACCAAAAAAGGCTTTTCCGATTGGATGAGCTGAGTAAAAAACTGAACGTTCCGCTGGTCGCAACTAATGATGTGTATTACCATCATGCCCAGAGACGCGAACTGCAGGATATATTGATCTGCGTCCGCGAGAAATGCACCATCCACAATGCTGGCTTTCGTTTGATGATGAATGCTGAAAGGCACCTTAAACCCATTGAGGAAATGCAGCGGCTCTTCCGACAGTATCCCGAAGCCATAGAAAATACAATAACAATTGCCGAAAAATGCCAGTTCACCCTGGACTCCCTGGAATATGTCTACCCCGAGGAAATTTTATCTGGTGATAGGGCGCCACAAGAGGAACTTGAATATCTGACCTGGAAGGGAGCCGAGGAAATGTTCGGACTGCCGCTTCCAGAAAAGGTCACTACCAACATCAACCATGAGATGAACTTCGTGAAGGAAATGAACTATGCGAGCTACTTCCTCACGGTATATGACATTGTGCGCTTTGCCCGCGGCCAAAAGATCCTCTGCCAGGGAAGGGGCTCCGCCGCCAATTCCACCATCTGCTACTGCCTTGGCATCACCTCGGTCGATCCGACCAAGTTCGATCTTTTGTTCGAACGTTTTATTTCTTCAGCTAGGAACGAACCGCCAGATATCGACGTAGACTTTGAGCACGAGCGCCGTGAAGAAGTTATCCAGTACATCTACAACAAATATGGCAGGGACCGTGCAGCCATCGTGGCCACGGTTACCCAGCTCCACCAAAAGGGAGCACTCCGGGATGTGGGAAAAGCCATGGGCCTATCGACCGACACCATAGATAGACTTTCAGCTTCCATTTGGGAATTTACCGATGAATGGTTTGAGAGTGACCGTGTCAGCGAGCAGGGGCTGAACCCCCGCGACCCGCTATTGGTAAAGGTACTGGACCTCACTAGGCAGATGATGGGATTTCCGCGCCAGCTGGGCCAGCATACCGGGGGATTTGTGATTACCCGGGGGAAACTTACCGACCTTTGCCCGATTTTCCATGCCCGGATGGAAGACCGGACCAACATAGAATGGAACAAGGATGACATCGATGCGCTCGGGTTTCTGAAGATCGATGTACTCGCCCTGGGCATGCTGACCTGCATCCGAAAGGGATTTGACCTGGCCAAAAAGCATTATGATCTCGACCTGACCTTGGCATCCATCAATAAGGAAGAGGATCCAAAGGTCTATGAAATGATTTCTAATGCGGATACCATTGGTGTATTCCAGATCGAAAGCCGTGCCCAGCAGCAGATGTTGCCACGTTTGCGCCCACAATGCTTTTATGACCTGGTGATCGAAGTGGCAATAGTCCGCCCAGGACCCATACAGGGCGATATGGTCCATCCATATCTTAGAAGGCGAAATGGCGAGGAACCTGTGGAATATCCGTCCAAGGAACTCGAAGATATTTTGGGCAAAACGCTAGGCGTACCGCTCTTTCAGGAACAGGCGATGAAGATAGCGATAGTGGCAGCCGGCTTTACCCCTGCCGAAGCCGATGAACTTCGCCGTAGTATGGCCACCTTTAAGATGCACGGCATGGTGACCAAGTTCGAAAAAAAACTGGTTGACGGCATGACCGCCAAGGGCTATACCGAAGAGTTTGCAAGGCGGGTTTTCAAGCAGTTGGAGGGATTTGGAAGTTACGGATTTCCCGAAAGCCATGCCGCTAGCTTTGCCTTGCTCGTGTATGTATCCTGCTGGCTGAAATGTTATTATCCAGATGTATTCGCCTGCGCAATCCTGAACTCCATGCCCATGGGCTTTTATCAGCCGGCCCAGCTGGTCATCGATGCACGCAACCACGGCGTAGAAGTTCGGGAAATCGATGTGAACGTATCGCTCTGGGATAACTTTTTGCAGGAAAAAACGGGCAAATATTGTGCACTTCGTTTAGGGTTTCGACAGATTTCCGGGATCAGGGAAGATGATATGGAGGCTTTGGTCCTGGGAAGGGGAAATGGTTACCACAACGTGCATTCGCTTTTAGATGCAGGTGTTTCTATGGGAGCTTTGGAACGGCTGGCCGATGCAGATGCTTTCCGCTCGATGGGACTGGACCGTCGTCAGGCACTATGGGAAGTATCCGCGCTAAAGGATCGACCAATTGGCGTTTTTGAAGGACAGCCCTCAGAATCGTACAAGGAACAGCAGATCCAATTGCCCTTGATGACCAAGGGCGAGCACGTGGTACAGGACTATACCTCTACTGCCCTATCGCTAAAGGCCCATCCAGTAAGTCTGGTGCGCGAAAAACTGAGGCTCTTCAATGTTAAATCCTCGCAGGAAATCCGAGATACCGACGATGGGCGTATGGCCAAGATTGCAGGCCTTGTTATCGTGCGCCAGCGCCCTGGAACTGCCGGCGGGGTCTGCTTTATCTCGATCGAGGACGAAACCGGGCTTTCCAATCTTGTGGTCTTTGAAAAATTGTTTGAGACCTACCGCAAGGAAATCCTGCATTCTAGGCTGCTGATGGTAGAGGGCAAAGTGCAAAAGGCAAATGGAGTGGTGAACGTGATCGTTTCCAAATGCTTTGATTTTACAAAATTATTGAAAGGGATGACCGCAAAAGATGATGACCAGCTGCCGATCTTGACACTTTCACGCTCGGACGAAAAATCACCACCCTATCCGTCCGAAAACAACTGTTCACAGGTGCGGACTACAGAACCGAACGAGGCCTTCCATGGAGGGCGAAATTTTAAATAAAATAGTAATGGAACAGTTAGCTTTTTTTCCGGAATGCGGTCAAACCAAAGGACTTCCCACAGAGGTACTAGAATACTTGCCAAATGTTTTTGATGCAGAACTTGGCAACCAGTTAATGGAACGCTTCATCAAAGAAACTCCCTGGACGCAGAAAGTGGTGAGCATGTATGATAAACAGGTGATCACACCAAGGCTATCTGCCTGGTATGCGGATGCGGAAACCTATGATTATACAAGTTTAAGAAAATCTGCACCCAACCTTTGGACACCTGAACTGCTGATGATCAAATCGGTTGTCGAACCGATCGCTGGGGTTGCCTTCAATAGCGTACTGCTTAACTATTACCGCGACGGCAACGATTCTGTTGCCTGGCACAGCGACAACGAAAGGGCATTGGGTACCCATCCCACAATTGCCTCGGTCACCTTCGGCCAGGTCCGCTCATTTGATATCCGTAGTAAGGCTGACCATAGCGAGAAATATTCACTAAGGCTGGAACATGGATCACTGCTATTGATGAAAGGCGACCTGCAGGCAAAATGGGACCACCGTATTGCCAAGTCTACACGAGCTATGAAACCAAGACTTAATCTGACTTTTCGGATAGTGGTTTAAGCGTTACGGTTTCATCGGTCTAGATCAGGTTCGCATTCTCCAAGAGTATCATTGGGCTGACCTAAAGAGATTGTCATTTAGGAAGCCTATTTGGGAGAAATTTTGCCCATTCAAATGAATGGGATATAACATCAATAAACACGTTACACTTCGGAATGATGTTTATGATATTTTGATATGTACCATTAAAACACTTGCTACCTTTATAAGTTAAAAGAGGCTTTTTCATTTTTCTTTAGAAAGCAAAAATTTTGTTTGAAATATTTGGGATTACCTTTGAAAATCAGTTGCAAAGCAATTGCAACGAAATAAAAAACAAGGTGCGGAGGGAGCAACGTTCTATCAACAAATAAGGTCTAACGAGTTAGGGTGCTTTGTTGATAGATTGTTGCCTTTTAAACAAATCTTGTTTTATGCTGGCTTTGAGGTGGGGCAAATAATTGTTCCCGGTGTAGGTTTACCGTAACGTGGATACAATTATGCTGTGTAAAAGCATAAATTAAGATTTGTTAGCTCTTTAATTTACTGCGTTATTAGATATTCAGTAATATCAATCAAAAAATCATTCCTTTTGATTACGAATGCAGAAATAATATTAAACCTAATATCTGGACTTAGTTCTTTTTTCAAAGTATCTAAAGCAAAGAAAATATTGTTGCTTTCCATATCAAATTTTCCAAAATGCTCAACATTGATTATGTACCTTTCTAATTCCATAATATTAAGGCTTTGCGAACAATTTATTATTTAAACCTGCGATTTCGTATGTAGCCAAGGCTGGTTCTAGCTCAATTTGATAATTCGCATTACCTGGTCCTGCTACAACAGCAAAGAAATGTTCGCCTCTTTTTTGATTACCAGTTTTGTTAAACCTTAAAATTCTAAATCTTTGTCCTGTTAAAGGATTATCCCCTTTTAATAGCAAATCAGATACTGATGCAACATCCGCAATAGTACCAGCTGCTCCTGCAATCTTAACGCCAGTCATTACAGTATTTAATGACCCTATTCCAACGCCAAGTAATCCAACACCAGAACCAACCGATGCTACTTTACCTGCAAGCTTGCCAGCAAAACCAATCTTCTTTTCTGTGTGGTTATTAATAAATAAAAACTCTTTTGCTTGTCCAGAGGGATAACCAATAATCAAATCATCATTAACATTTAAAATAGATCCATTGGCACTAACAAATGTAGTATCATTCATTATTTGCTGTCCAAAAGAAAAGGTATAAAAAATTAAAAATGATGCCGTAAATAGTATGCTTTTCATAATAATTTGTATTAATTCATTTCAAAAATTCTGTTATTTATTCTTGCTTTCTGAACATACTCCCTTAAAACATCAGTAATGTCAGATTGAGGAATTCCAATAAGTGCAATATTTTTATTTAACTGATCAGTGGTTATCAGAGTAACATTCATTATTTTAAAAATCTGCATTATAAAGCTCTGCACAACAACATAATCCTTAACCCTGTAAAGTTCCAGGTTATCAATTCTCTTGATAAAAATCCCAGTTCTAATTTTAATGGTTTCTTCGGTGATTAAATAACTGATGTATCTGATAAACATATATTTATACCAAGCAACAATCATTGTTATTAATGAGCCAATAATTAATATTGGGAAATAAACATTAGCCAACACTAAAAAGGCTATTGCTAATAGGATTAATGGGAATACTTTAATAAAACCAAAAATTGTAGTTGGTTTTATTTCAAATTGATTTTGTGAATTCATAATTTATAAGATTAATAAAGGGGGAATTACCCCCCTAAATCGACAGACACCCATCTGTCAAACCAACTATGGCATATTTTATCTGCCTCTTGACTTTTGCGGTTCGGCGCTAACTTCATTTGAAACCCTACTCTTTTCAAAATCAGAAATTAACTTATTTACAGCATCTGGGGTTTTTAAATTGTTCATGATCTGAATAATGCCAGGAATTTTTTTGCCATTCATTTCGTAATAACCTTTACCCTCACTAACGTCAACACATGTAATTGCTCCGACTGCTATAGCCTTATTTATCGCTTTTTCCATTGCTTTTGCCTCAAGATTTGACTTAGCCTTCAGAGCCTTTTCATCCACTACATTTTTAGCATCAACAGATTTACTATAAACTGGCTTTAACTCTGCATCGGCAAAATCTAATGTTTTGTATTGTGGATTTGCAGAAACAAAACCCTTAACCTCTACCCCATTCTTTTGAAAGGTTACTTCGTGTTGGTTTCCCTTTTCTAATGACTTAATTAATCTTTCCTTAGTTTCCGGATTTTCTAAACCTTTAATCAAAGAATTATCAATTGACTTATTTAGGTTAAAGCCATATTTTTCTCCAAATGATTTAAGAAGGTGATTACCCTTTTCTTTTTCTGCTTGCAAATCAAGCTTAAGCCAAACATTAGCTTTTTCTCCACTTTTAAGAACAATATCTTTATTTACTGCTCTTCCAGATAAAAGGTTATAAGCCTCTTTTGCAGTTACACCTTTACCTTTATTTACATAGAAACATTGTGATACCACATCCTTATTGCAATACTTTTGAAGCTCTGCCTTATAACTATTCAAAAAATACAAATCATTTTCCTTACCCTTTGAAAAGCTTATGTCGTAGATAATTTTATCACCCACCTTTGGGTTATCCTTTTGATTTGGCAAAGGCATTAAGGAACTAGTTTCTAATTTAAAGGAATCGTTCTTTCGACTTAAGGCCTCATTTAGAGCATCATTTAATTTGTCGCCAAAACCTAAATACTTTAAGTTGTTTAGCAGGTATTCTAAATTTTTCTCATTCATAATATGACTAATTAAGATTTATTTTTTTTTGGATGATAACCAGCCGATAAAAACAATAATTGTTACAGCGGTAAGCACAATAAAAATGCTTAACACATCAAAAAAAATGATGATTAGTTGTTTCATATCAATAGATTTTATGGTTTTAATTGGACTGGGTTTTGCATCAGGGATAGAAGTGGTTATCCTTTTTGCGTGAAATGGGATAAGAAAGGGCAAAAAGATAGAAACGGATAGCCCGCCCGGATGCCCAAATTTATTTATTGAATTACTCCCTTATACTCTTCATTAAGAATTACTTTCGCATCATAAGTTTCTCCACCTTTCTTCTTAAATCCCTTTAACACATCAGTAGATTTACTTTCACAAAGCTGAATTACATTATCAATTGAAATATGCTTTCCCGACATTTCTTTCCAAATCACAAAATCGCACTTAATAGACTCATCTTTAAAATTAGAGCAACCATAAGCTTTAGCATTTGCATAGATTGTACCGGTTGAGCATTTAGGGCAAGGGCAAATCGTAGTATCAAATTTAACCACCAATTCATCATCCAGAATAAGCTTTGCTGAAAACACATTACCAGCATTACTTTCAAAATCATCAAGAAAATCCGTTTTACGGTTATCCAATAATTGTTCAGCCACATTAACTGATATCTCCTTATTAGCAATTTTTTTACCAATATAAAGGCTACACTCCTTGGCAAAGAAATTTTCACAGACAAAGCCATTTGCTGTTTCTACAACTTTACCCCCACAGCCAGGACAAGCATTTGTCAACTCATTACTTGGGAAATCCGGCTTAATAACATCTTCAGAAATAATCAATTTTGCGGAAAACAAATCGCCATTCTTTTTCTTTAAATCTGTAAACAGGTTAGTTTCTTTATTTAAGCAAAGTTCTTTAGCAATTTCTTCCGTAATCTGTTTTTCGAAATAGCTTTTATAGATAAAAAACTTACACTTATCATCCATACTTTTAAAATAGTTGCAAGAATAACCGTTGGTTTTTTCCACCATCTTACCTTTGCCACAAACTGGGCAATCAGCGATAATATTCATAAAAATTAAAATTAAATGTTTGAAATAAGTTGCTCAAGGAAGCAACAATGAGTTTTAGATTTGTACGTGCGGATATTCGCCCTAAAACCTACAGCTTTGCAGAATGCTGAGTAACTAAATTTAGCCTGGCTAAAAGAAAATATTTGCTCCTTGAATTTAACATTAACAGCCTCATCAAATATTGAAATTTCGGCAGCTAAATCAGAAAGAGCTAAAGCGACTTTAACATCTTCAATTTGACCTAATATATCCTTTGAAAATATAAAGCCAAAATTCTTATCTGGAAACTTAAGTTTTATCCAATTTAGTTGAGCCATTGAGACTTTAGTGCCAACAGCAATACAAGTCAATTGTTCGAGATTTTTAAACTTATGCTGACTTATAGAAAGGAAGCTAATCGCTTCCATAGCATTAGCACACAAAAAGACTTCTCTAGCTAAATTTGAATAACCACAAACCCAAAGCTCTTTAGACTTTGGCACTAAATGAAAGGCAAAACCAAAATGCTCAAAGCCATCAGCACCATAATTAAAAATCAGATTTCCTATTTTATCTATGCTGTAACTTTCAGAAAAAAAATCTTGTATCGAATTTGGCACTCCTAATTTTGTTAAAAAAGGATGCGTTTGCATTATCTTGAAGCCCCCGACCTTGTATAGCCACGAGAATTTTCGTTACTATTTGAATGCCCGATTTCAAAACTATTATGTTGTTTTTTATCCTGGCTTAATTGTGCTTGCATATCCTTAAAAGCTTGCTCATAACCTTTACCAAAATCTTTAGATTGAACTTCATCGTGTTTTTTACTGAACAAAGCTTTTAAACCAGTCATTAATAAATAAGATATGCCACCATCTAATAAAAGCGAAACAATTAGGGCAGTTTTATTAGAAACCATACCTTTTCTATCTGTATTGTTCATCTGAAAAACAGTACCATCCTTTAATTCTACTTCCTGCCCTTTACGGTAACGTTCTTTTTGCTCTAAAGTTAACTTCTCATTGTTAACCATATCCGGAACAATTACCTTGTCAGTATCAGTAATTACAAATTCTTTAGTGTCCTTATCAAATTCTACCAAGATTTGCTTTTTATTGCCTGCACTATCAACAGTTGTTTTACTGATATTGACACTCTCTCCATTTTGAAGTTTCTGTGCCTCAACATCCGTTAAAAAAGGAGGATAACTAGCCTCCTTGTATATAGGATGAATAATTAAATCCAATTTACCTTTAGCATTAGGTTTCATTGATATTTTGGCATCTAACTGATCGATATTTAAACCATCTGCCGAAAGATTTTTTAAACTAATCATATCAGTGCGTTTACCAGAAAGGATAGCCTGTAAATCATTTACATCAATTAACAGCTTACCTTTAGTAGCTAAGCCTATTTTTTCCAAATCTTTAATTGGAAGATCTTTTTCTTTAAAAATTTCTTTTAACATAATATTTAAGTTTAACGTTTAATTGTTTTTTGATTGTTCTCAGTGGGGATTTCTATTTTGTTGTCGTTTACAACATCCAATTTGTTCTGTTTGGCTTGAATTAAAGATTTATATAAACCATCTTCGTGCGAGAGTTTAAACCTGTTTCCGGTAGACAAATCTTCCATATGTAATATTCGATTGCGAAGCAATCCAATGACCTTAAACGAAGTGTTATTGTTGCCAATTATTTCATTCAGCAAGAATGAAATTTCTGGCTGTTTACCGCCAATTCTGTTTTTATTTTCCTCGCTGCTCATATCACTAATTTTTAAGTGAATAATAAAGGCTTTGAGTATCTAGGTTCATCATTTGATATAAAAATGGTAATGGGTTAAGAAATTGGTCCTTGTATTTAATTGAAAAATGCAGATGCTCCCCAGTAACCCTACCCGTCGCACCAGAGATACCAACTGGAGTTCCCGAAGCAACTAGATCTCCTGGCTTAACAAAGCGATAGGATAGATGACCATAAATACTGGTGTAATTTCCGTGTGTTATTCGAATGAAATTTCCTATAATGCTGTTATAACCAGTCTCTTTAACAACACCGTGTAATATTGAATAAACTGTATCCGTCCTTGCATTCAAGTCTATACCCGAATGAAATTTATTTCTCTCTCCAGTTACTGGGTGCGTACGGTAACCGAAACCAGAGGTAAGATAAATTCTATTCAATGGTAACCTTGCCGTTTTGAAAAATTTGAAAACATCTACCGAATCAATTTTAACGTTCGACATTATTTTTTTAGAAATAATGCTAGTATTGATAACTGTATCAATAGGAACTTCTATTGGTTTTGCTAACTCTATTTTATTATTAAATATGGGTTGAGTTACTGAATTAAATACTTGTGCTTTTAAATTTAAAATCAAGCTACAAATAAGAAGCAACAAGATTTTCGATCTCTTGGTTAATCTTAAAGAAGTTTTTCCTAAGTTTTTCATCTTTCTTTCCATTAAAATCATAAAATACTGGCAAAGGTTTATAGTTCTTTTCTTCGATCTGTATCTCCTTAATATTCAGATTTATCTTACAGTTTATAGCTGAGGTATCAAATTGTCCAGTGTAAGCATCATTTGCATCTGCAGCAATTACACCAACCATTTCGCCAGCATTTAGAGACGCTATTTTTCCGGCAGGAATTAAAATCTCTAGTTTCTCATTCAAGGATGTTGAAGTTTTACTCCTGTCAATTGATAAGCTTTCGCCCATTTGTTTAGACTTCCCAAATAATCGTTCTAACCAATCTAAAGTTTCCTTATTTCTAACAGAACCAGATATAACATTTCCAACTACAGATTGAATTGTCGTTGCCGTATCTTTTCCATATTGCTGTTTAAACTGTGGTAATTCCTGTAAACCCATTAAAACTGCCACTTTATTACTTCGAGCTGTTGCAATTAAATTTTCTACTTTATGTACGAAAAGTGTGGGTATCTCATCAATAATAATTGCAGAAGGCATATTTCCTTTTGAGTTGATTAACCTGGTTAAGCGATTAAGCACCACAGAATAACAAGCAGAATTTATATTTTGAGTATTAGGATCATTAGCCAATACCAAAACACCAGGGTTTTTTTTATCAGAAATTTTAAGATTAAAATCATCTCCAGAAAAAACCCAGTATGTTTCTTTAGTGGCCAATCGGCTAATAAAAATTTTAAGTGTACCTACTTGCCCTTCCAGCTGGTCAAAGGCTTTTGCCTTAAAAGCACTCATAAAAGGGGATAATAAGGAAACCAATTCCGGCTCTGTAAACAGTGTAGTAAAAATTTCTTCATAAGACCTGTTTAAGAAACCTAAAACGTGAGGCAAACTTGAATATCTACCATCTTCATATTTACTCAAAAAGTAAACACAAGAAGCTAAAAAGTTAACGGCTGACTGTGTAAAGAATGCATCACTACCCCCAGACTTATCTCCCTTTTTTAATGCCTCCACTAATGCCTCCGCTGTCTCTGATGCATCTGCCAAAGATTTAATATAATCAGCTCTTAAAGGATTAATCCGTTTACTTTTTTCAACCTCATTTAGATTGATAACGTGAAATTCAAAATCTTTCATCAATCCATTTTGCTTTGCTAAAAGATAATGATAGTAGGCTATTTGTCCTAAGTCTGGAAACTTGAAATCATAGAGGCAAACTGCAAACTCCTTAGCAATCATTTGCCTTATAAATGGATTTACAATAGAGAAGGACTTACCAGAACCAGGTGTTCCAATCAGTAAAGTACCTCGAAAAGGATTAACTAGATTTATCCAGCCATTCCATACTTTCTTCTTGAAATAAAATAGTGTTGGGATATTAACAGAATACGGCGTATCAACTCTTTTAATCTGTTGCATAAAACTTTCGCCCTCAACATTCCATTTATCTTTACCCAGACCGGAGCGAAACAGTTTAGAAACATTGTCCATTGCAACACTAATTACAACAGCCCCAATCAAGGAGCAAATCATATAGATTAGGTTATTCCAAGTAGTATATTTAAATACTATTGATGATGCTCTATCATAAAAGAAGATACTCCCAAAAAACAAAATAAAACCTACAGTTAAAGGATAAATAATATGTGTTTTTGGGTCTAAATCAATCTTTTTCTTTGCCAATGTTCCAATACTAACCAAGCATATTAATATCAGAGTTGCCAATTTGCTAATTAACAAACTATTGTAAATAGGCAGTTTATTGATTTTATATAAAGCGATTGAAAATTTACCCCAAAATGGAGCATTTATATAAACAAACATTGCAAATTCAATTATGACCATCATATAAATGGCACATTGCAAAAACCCGTGAAGTTTTTGTATTTCTTTGGTTTCTTCCATAATTTTTATAAAAAAATAACCAATGATTAGCTGGTTATTTAATAGATTAATTAAAGCGAGATTTTTAGCCCAATTGATAGGTTCGTTCTAAGCCGATATGATTTTTCTGCAAAAAATAGGTATTGGTTTTTATTGGCAATGATAATTTCAGCACCACTATAAATCGCTTGGCCAAGTTCTAAACCCAATTCTGGTCCAGCTAAAAATTTATAAAAATCTGTCCCCACCGCCCCTCCAATCCTATACCTAAGTGAAGTATTTCTATTCCGATAAAATTCTGGCTTATATATTATGCCCAGCTGTAATTCTTCATAGGAACTTTTAGACCATTGAAAATAATCAGCTGAAATTTCATAAGAGTTACGATATTTTGAAGGGAAATTAAGATTGACACCCATTAAACGTGCCTCCTTATTCCCTAAACCTAACCTAGCACCTACGTAGGTAAAGCCAGATTGAGCATATACTTTATTGAACAAACAAAGTAATAGCAAGATTAAAAACTTCTTCATAATGCTTAATTAGATTTTAGCATATCTGCACTAAGGATATCAGAATAATCAATTTGAAAACTAATTATCCTCCCCGAAAGCTGTTTCTCACTTAATTCGACATTTAAAACCTTGTTGCCAGGAAATGTGAATTTCTTAAACACATATACATTGCGATAATATTTTTTAAATGATTGAGCATCGAACAATTTTAATTCTGGCTTAATTTCTACAGATTGAATATTAGAGGCTTTAGTGACCTTTTTATCATCTACTTTAAACCTTAATTCATCAATATCATATTTTAAATTAGTTCTATTTGTGTAGGAAATATCTAAAAAGACAAAGTCGCCCAAGGTGTAAACATTATTAAGCTCTGCCTGAATACCATAAGCTTGTGAATTAACAGAATGAATATTTGGTTTAGTCCTAATTATACTCAAAGCATAGTTTTTCATTTCCCTTTCTGACATTGTAATGTTTGGCACATCCAAGGGTTTTATATCGGCTGGAAGTATTTCAATATTAGTTCTTAAACTTCCCTCAGATGCAGTCGGGTCATAAATGACATTATATTGAGCCATAAATTTTTCTCCAACAATTGTAATAACTGCATCATCTGTATAATTGAAACTTTTCTGTTTAAGCGTATCTAAGTATTTAATGCGAAGCACGTTCTTAACAGGTAAGTCTCCAATTATTTTTTTACTAGAAATATCTACATATTGGATTGGTTCTGGAGAGATAAAATGAATTGATATCTCATTATTTAAATAGACTATTGGCAAATCTGTTTTTTTTGTTCCCTCAGCTGTATTTTTTTGAGCATAAAGATTTATGGCCGTTAAAGTTATAACGGCGAATAAAGAAAGTATTTTTTTCATAATTAGTAGTTTTTTTGCGCTTTTTGAAGTTCTTCTGAATCTATAATATACACGTATGTGTTGTACTTTATTTTGGCCTTGTTTTTTCTGATCAGTCCGGCTATTGCTGTTGAAGTGGATTGGAAAACTTTATCTAATGCACTCATAAGAAATTCTTGTTGATTTTGAGAATTGCCTTGCATATTAAAGCCCTGCATAGAATTTCCACCTAAATTTTTAGAAAATTCCCTAAATGCAGATGACGGTACATAAAGCCCTGGCATTCCGTCCAAATCGTAGATATCTAACTTTACAGGCAATATTTTTGCCCCATTCAAAATAGAGGTAATGCCTAACTTCACTCTCTGTTCAGAAAAACCATTGATTTCAGCATACAAGTAATTTCCTTTTTTTACCAATAAAGTACCGACATTGATATCTTCTAAAAGTCTCAATCTGATTCTACTTCCAGCATAACCGGTTACATCTTCATCAATTATTGCCTTGATAAATTCTTTATCCTTTTTGGCAAACAACGTATTAAAGACATCAGAAGCACCATCTGCTTTTTGTACATCCAATTTCTTTTGGTTTTTACGAATTTCGTCTGCCTTAGCCATTGTAGCTTGTCTTTGCATTTCAGCCTTATACTCCGGATCATTTGCTTTAGCCATACTGTCGGCATAAGCCATCTGCTTTTTAAACATATCCATCGGGTCCTTTTCCTGCTCTGCCTGTCTATTTCTATAAGTACCACTATTTGACTGTGATGTTTGTTGTAGAGTTTGATTTTTATTACCAGATAAATTTGATAATGCTTGAGCCAATGCCTTATCCTCTTGAGATAATCTATTGTCAGCAGCCCTTTTATTTGGAGAATCGCCAGTATAAGGAATATAATTATCACCTCTACTCTGCCTAATATTCCCACTATTTCCTTTGGCTTTCATTACCTGGTCGATGGAATCCAAAACTCTTTTTTCCTTATCAGAGTATTTACTTCCATAATCTCCATTTTGGGAAGCCTCTTCGCCAATGGTATTAATGGCCGAGTATCCATCGGCCTCTTTATATTGATTTCGATACGCATCAAGCTTATTTGTTAAATCCTTTTTCTTTACGTCATCAGATACCTCTGAGACATTCTCTTGTAAGCCTACTACATCTTCTTTTTTAGTTTTTGATTTAGCACTACTATTAAAGACATAGAAGAACAAGCAGAAAAACGGAAAGAAAATTAAAGGCAGCACATATTTTGGCTTTTTAAAATTTATTTTCATTTCTTTTTATTTAATGGTTTATTAATTTCCTGTAATCTGTTTAGGGCATTTTGTAAAAAAAGAGAATCTTCATTTGTTAAGGCTTTCTTGGCTATGATTGTCTCAATTTCATTTTTCAGCTTTATTGTTTCTCTCAGCTTTGAAGATGTTTCTACAATATTGTTAAAACCATCACTTACTGGGGTAACCACTTCTGTTTTTGCCTTTTGCTGAATTGATATTTTTTCTTTTTGGACAACTGATTTATTATCTACACTAAAAACCGTAAACGATAAAATAAGTGATACAATGATAAGCCCAACCATCCCTATATAAATTTGCTTTGGGTATTTTTCAGAAAAGCCTTGAAACAATGCTCCAGACTTCTCAAAGTAAATACTATATTCTTTTTTCAATTCACTATATATAGTGTCTTTTGGGTCTCTATTAGAATGTATTTTTTTGAACATTTTCTAAGTCTTTATTTTCCAACGTTTTCCACTTAGTTATTAAAACACCGTGTGGGTTATTTTCACTTCTAGGAATATCTTTTAAATATCCTTCCGTTATCAAGGAGCGTAACACAACCGTACTTCTTCTATCAATTTTTTGTTTACCATAAAACCTAAAATATTTCTTTGGTAAATCAAGATAAATAGAGTCTGTTTGAATGGTTAGTACAGAACTTGAAGAAAGAATGGATGTAAAATATCCCTTTTCCTTAAGGTTGTTATATTGTTGAACTCCAGATTCATCAATGAGGTACATTGATTTTCCCATTTGATATTCTATATACTTATCATCTGGAGTTAACGAAAAAAAGATAGAATGGAATAAATCAACGTGCGCCCTATACTCTGCAGGCCTGTTCATTTGAACATCAGTTTGCTTAGCCAAGATGGGAACATTATTATCTAAGATATAAACACTCTGCCTTGCAATAGCAACCTGCTTGAATGCAAAATAACTTACAATTGCAGCAATAATTATAGAAGCAACCAAACTGCCAATTGCAGTTATAGAAGCCAATCTTATTTTGGATTCAATATTTTTTATTATCATAATAAATTTGAGTTAAATAAAAAGAGGTTATCTTTTGGGATAACCTCTTGAAATGAGAAAATTCGAGAACAATTACATAAATGCACCACCAGCTTTTTTAGCAACACCTACAACTGTCTGTGCTCCCCTACCAAAATTTGAAGCAGCCGAACTGATACCAGAAGTTGAAATAATCCAAGTAGATATACTAGGCACGGTGAACATACAGATAGCTCCAACTAAAAAAGTGACGATAACTGTACCAAAAGAAAGAATTCCATTTCCTGCAAACCAAGCCATTTTTTCGAGGTTAGCACTAAGCCCATCTTCACCTATCAACTCCTTGTACTTACTTATTTCTGAAGTCATTGCATATTTTTGCATTAACGCAACTATATACATAATTAAATAAGCAATTCCAGAGTAAAGATTTACACTTATAAATCTGGCAATCCAAGTTGAAAAGCTATCTCTAAAGGCAGGTAAAATACTTGCTGCCACAGCAAAAGGTCCTAAAATTATCAATATACTTGAATAAATAATTTGAATAATAAAAAGCACATACACAGCTAATCTTAATATCCATAATCCTATCAATTCTAACAATTGGGTAAATAAAAGTTGCATACCAACTTCTAACCTATTTTTTAATTCTATTAGGGGACTAACAACTGAACTCATACCCTCCTTGACAGTGCTGGTCACAGAGTCCCAAGCATTTGCTAACCAATTATCAGATTCCTTTTCTGCTACTTGAGTTTCTGCTTGAAATGTATAGAGAGAGTTGGCTACTTTGAGCATATAGTCCGCCCTGGTAAATCTTAAATTATTAACATTTGTTTGTTCACTTTGAAACATCTCTTCTGTTCGTTCTGCAACAATATCTGTAGGAAAGGCAATTACTTTAACAAAAGTTCCCCACCAAATTATTACCATTACCAACCCAAAAGGACGAAGGAGTGGCATAACTTCCAATTTTTTATCCCCAGCCATCATTTCGTAAGACTTTATGGCAAAATATATAATCATAAAAATTGCGCACAAGGCTTTAGCATCTCCAATAAACATATCAAAGTGTGTCCATATAGAGTCTTTTAATCCCTTTAAAAAAACCATCACACCCTCTTCATACACCCCATTTCCTTGTAAAAATTCTACAGATTTTTTATAGTCTGTACCTTGACCAAATGCGAAAGGCATTCCTATTGCAAATAGCAATAAGAGTAAGTAAATTTTCTTTTTCATATTTATATTTTTAGTATTTACGAGTATTAATTACATCCCGTGCAATTTTCACATCCATTTCTGGAGTCCAAGTGTCAATTGTGACATTATTAGTTTTTACCTTTTGCTGTTGTTCAGTCATTCTCATTGTCATTTGCGCAGCTGCAATTCTTGTTGACCAAGTACCATATAATGCCCGATATTCTTTTAACATTCTATGATAGGCTAAAATTCTAGCCCCTCTATCTAATGTTGATGTTCTTGCTGTTTCAATTCTTTCTTGCAACATATCTAACTGATTTTTATACCAATCATAAATCCCCTCTTCAACAACCTTAACTCTAACTTTAGTAGGCAATGGCATAAGAATACTTGCCATTGAGTTTTCTAAAACAGGCTTTAATTCTTTAGAGTAATACAAAATCCATAAGGGATCAGCAAAAGAAACAGCACCAGATTGATTTGCAATTTCTAGAACTGCGCTATTACTGAGCGTATCAGCGTGAAGTTTATAAGCGTCATCAATGGAACTCATACCAGCAACTAATCCCAATCTTTGAGTTTGTGGACCAGTTGGGCTTAATGGGCGATGGTCGGTCTTAGGATAATTAGGGTGCAAGCCCCACGTCATCCAATAATAAGGATTAATGCCCAACCAACCCGAAGTAGGTGTAAACTTACTTCTATCCCACTGTTTATGCACCATTCTTTCCTGCTGATAAACCACACTTTCATCCTTAATTGATTTTTGCGCCTTTACATTTTTATACAATAAAAATGCAATCATTAAAAAAAATAATTTCCTCATTGTTTTAAATATTTAGCATTCCTAATTATATCATTAACAATTATTTTATCATTATTTATGTAAGCTGCCCAAGGATTAAGAGATTTGATAATTCCTTTCTGCTTAGCCCAATACATTGCTTTCCAAGCACCATATGTTAATCCTGCAATTATTTGCAATTCCTTTGTTACTTTTCTCAATAACTGGTCTCTTGCATTATAATCCATCAGCACATTACTTCCCTCTTTTAAGATAAATTCTGAAACTTCATTAACCAGACTAAAAGACCTAGCTTTCATTTGCCTTCCCATATTTTCCGCAAACAATAACAAGTAAGGTTCTGCTTTACCCATTTCAACCATCTTACTTGAATAACTAACTATATCAGCCACGATATAAGCCATATTCTTAACAGCCAGCCCATTTTTAAGTGCTGAATTTACATTTGAAAGACCTTGATAAATCATTGTTTGTGCAGCAACAACAGAACCCACATTTACGTTGATGTCTTGCAAATTATTATCTATTTTACCTAGATATTGGTTATGCGTTATTTCAGCAGCATTTCTAACCGCACCATTTTCATTTACAATATTAAAGTGAGCTCTATCAAATACTAATCTTTGAGCAATCGCATCATTTACTATAAAAAATGCAATCAAGCATATTAAAATACTTTTCATTTTTTTAAATACTTAGCATTCGTAATAATATCATTCACAATAGATTTATCCATATCTATATAATCTTGAAAGGGATTCAAAGAGCGCATCAAGCTAGATAAATTTGAATACTGAATTGAATTAACTAATCCTCTGGACAAATCTTGAATCACACTTAATTCCTGCAGAACAAAATCAAATAATATTTTTCTGTCTGATTGTTTCATTTGATTTACCGCTCCCATACTTGCACTTAAACCAATTAAATAATAAACCAAACTTTTAGATTTTTGTAAAAATTCAATTTCAGTTTGATAAGCAATAAAAATCAATGCTGGATTTTTTTCAGCTAATTGATAAATCTCTGTTTGGCTTTTAATAATATTGTTTACCATTGGGGTTGCTTGAAGCCCAATATTAGTGGCATCTATTGCAGTTCCCAAAAGGCTATACCTTTGTTGAAGCTCACGGTATTTATTCTTCAGCTTTGCGAGATAAGTTTTATTTACCTCTTCATTTATTGTTGTTACAGCCTGTTTATCGCGAGCTTCATTCTGCTTATCAAATTCTGTTCTGGAATTTTCTACTAATTGATGAATAGCTGGAATATTCAAAGATTTCTGCTGACTATATAAAGCCGTATTTAATCCAAATAGGGCAATAACTATAATTACTATTCCTTTCATTTTTTTAAATATTTAGCTTCATTCAATACATCATTAGCAATTCTCACATCCATATTTTGCCATTCAGCCCAGGGATTTAAAGAAGCCCAAATACCTCTCATTTTCGCCCAATACATAGCACGATGCATACCATAAGCTGTTCCTCGTAAAATTCTCATTTCTGATGCGATATGATTTAATAATTTGGAACGCTCCCCGGAATCCATTAAATTATTTTTACCTCCTTTTAGTACAAATGACTGTACCTCAATAGCTAAATTTGTCGCACGAACTTTAAATTCTCTTGCACCTTGTTCAGCAAATAATAATAGGGCTGGGTTTGACTTTGCTATGTCAACTGTCTTTTCTACATCTCCCACAATGTCAATTCCTATATTAGCTATTTCTTTAATGGATATTAGGTTATTTATCACAGAAGACACTTCACTAAGCCCCTTATAAATTTTATCTTGCATATCATTCACAATAGCTAATTGCCCTGTTACTGCAAGTTGTCCTCTTTGTAAAAGGGTAAGATTATCATTGGTCTTACCCATTTGTTTATTAATTACCCCAGCGTGAGCAGCCATTGCAGCAGAAGTTGTTGGGTCTATATATAAAGTTTGACCAAAGCCAAATCCATAAGCAAATATGGATAAGAGCATAAAAATTATTTTTTTCATACTATTTAAATTAAGAGGTAAATGATAATTTATTTATGAAGCCTGTCTATTTACTGTATGTAAGGGCTTTGCATTTTTATTAATGGCAGAGACAAAGTCTCCTAAAGAACTTTCAGAATCAATCATATCTTTAACAAAAGCATCTAGCCCATCTGCGTATGAGCCGTAAGCTGAAGTATAGATTTCAACTGCAGATTTTTCTGGTTTTTCAGTGGTATAAGTTAAATATTGGAATAATGAAACCTCGACACCATAGACTTCGCCAGTAGAGCCTCTTCTAATGTAAACTTCTTTAAACCTCCCCCTGTTATCGGTATTATCTAATTGATTGATAGTAAATATTTTTTTCCTTTCAACTTCATTGATGGAAAGCAGAGCTGCTATCTCTTTATAATTATCTTTGAACTTTGTCTGGTCTAACAAACAAATGGTATCAGAGTTATTTACAATACTATCTTTAACAACTGCATTTCCAATTATATCTCCAAGCTCTTGAGTTACTACAATTGCTTCTCCCCAAAATTTACGAACTGTTTTATATAGATATAAAATATAACCAGCCATTAGAGGAGAGGCAATCGCTTTCCAGGCTTCTTCAATTATCAAAGCTTTTCTAAATCCTGTACGATTTCTCATTTTCTGAATGAAAACATCCATAATAATTAGCGTTACAATTGGAAACAAGATTTTGTGTTCCTTAATACTGTCAATCTCAAAAACAATAAATCTTTCAGTGAATAATGATTTGTCAGCATCCTCATTTAAGATAGCCTCGAATTCCCCTTCTTTGTAAAATTTTTTCAGAACATATCTAAATTCATCTACGTTAAAAGGTATGTTTTCCTCTACCTTAATTTTTGGTATTGTCTCAATTGCGAATTCATAAAAAGAGTTAAAGTTTAGACTGGCAATTTTACTTCCCTCTATTTCTTTACTAAAAAATACAGCATAGTATGAACTAATTACATTAGCTATAACATCTCTCTCGACCTGTCCAATATTTCCCTCTGCACCTTGCCATAGCAAACAAATTAACGTGCATAAAAAATCTTTCTTCTCTATATTGTACTCTTCTTCTGAAATAGCAAAGGGGTTCATTGTTATTGGCTTATTATCAGAATAGGTAATATATTTACCCTTATAGTAACTGTTTAAGCCAGAGTAACTGTGTCCGGTATCAACAATAACCACATCCATATTATAAAGCATATACTGTTCTATTAATGCATTCATAAAAAAAGATTTACCAGAACCCGAAGGACCTAAAACAAACTTGTTTCTATTGTTGATTCTATTTTTAGACATCGGTAAATCTGCTGGATCTATTGCAATTGGCACGCCCTGCCTGTCGGTAAATCTGATTTGGAATTTTGATATTTCATCTACAGCCAGGGCTTCCTTAAAAAAAAGACAAAGAGCTGCATCAGCCGTTGTTAAAAACCAATCATATTTTTTTAATTCAGCACCATTACCTGGCAATGCACATCTAAATAATTCTAACTGATTGTAAGCATTTTTAGATGGAATTATTCCTAATTGAAACAAAGAGCTTTCTATAAAATTTGTTGCTCTCTGTACACTTTCACTCTCTGCCGATAAAACTATATTAAAATGACTGTTTACCAAGAGTTGATTATCCCTTGCCACATCATTTAACAGTAAGTCTATATCTTCAACACAAATAAGGTTGGCTGGGTCAGGTATTCCAGAATGTCTTTTTCTCTTTAATTCCAGCTTATTTAAAGTAAACATCTGATTTGGCACTTCAATAACTTGATTAAATAAAATGGTTTCAAATTCTGGAACCTTAAATAAAAATGAGAATAAATCAACCGGAAAACCTTTCATTGTATCCTTGTCGTTTAACTCTATGTGTGTTGATATTTGAGAGGGCAAATCAATATTATCAATGTTAACCAGGCTAATGCTTCTAACAATTTTATCTCCGATATTTATTTCAGTATCGGTAGGAGCGATGTTATTCAACGAAACATTTTTGTTTGCAAACTCCATACTAAGCACTCTCATTACAAAAATATTGATTGCCTTTTCTCTTAAAGGTTTTGGGTTAGTTCCGGCAATTGTTAATACATCAATTACCTTACTTAATGATTGCTTAAAATCTCTGATGACTTTTTTATCATAAACATAAAAAGCACCTCTTTTAACCTGTTTTGTTAACGTTAAATAAGTATCAACTTTAATAAAATCTCTACCTGCAAAATGTTCATTATATTTATTTTGCAAGTATTCATCTGCTTTTTTTGCCTCATATTTAGAGCGACTAAAAATGTCCTGCTTTTGAATGTAAAATCCCTCTCCTAGAATTTTAATAATATTCACAAATAAATTATGAAACTCTTCATAAGCTTCGGGTGCTGCTGCATACTGCAAAACTGGATTATCAATTTTAATGATAACTGAAAATTCTCCATTTAAACCATATAGAAAATCATAATCCTCATCGTGATCTACACCAACATATGGCAATTTAAATTCTGTTCCTTTTTTCATATTGACTAATTCTTCTAAGATTTACCGCATATAGAAATATTCCTTTATACTTGGTTTTACTATACAATCCTTTCTTCTGCTGACCAGCGGTATAAAACAATCCACCGACTATAATACCGACTAAAACAAAACCACCTAAATATTTATTGACTAATGCCATTGTTAAAGAGCCAAAGACTAAAGCCAGAAGCAAAACTCCAATCCCCCAATAAATAAACTTTCCTTTAAAACCTTTGTAAATAAGGGGCTTTTGAAGCCCCTTATAAACTGAAAATTGCTTTGCCATTTTTTTAAGAGCTATATTCCGAAGAAAGCTTTTACAACAGCAGCAGAAAGAACAAGGAATAAACAAGAACCTCCCCAACCCATCAATTCTTTATTAATGTCTTGGTCTCCACTGTTCCATTTAGAATAAACCCTTAAGCCACCAATAATGCCAACCACCGCACCGATGGCTAGTACAATATTTGTTGCAGGATCTACATAGGTTTTCAAGCTACTGGTTGCTGTATTAATACCAGTAACACCACTTTGTGCAAATACAGACTGTACTTGAAATGCTGCAAACACAATTGCAAGCATAATTGCTTTTTTTAATTTGTTGATCTTGTTCATTGTAATAAAAATTGATTAATTCATAGATATAAAAAAAGCCATCTTAAAAAAAAGATGGCTTGCGGACTTGAAAAGCAAACATTTACATTCCAAATAAAGCGGTAAGAAAATAGTTCATTAGTACGATAAATAGACAGGCAAAAAACCAAGCAGTTATATCAAGGGTAACATCTTTACCCATTTGCCACTTATAATAAATTCTACTTGCCCCAAATATTCCAACTAATGCAGCTAAGACAAAAGAAAAATCCTGCATCGAAAAAAACGAACCAGAAATATTATTTGCTGCCTGATTCATTTCACTTACACCAGGTTGCGCATAAACTTTTATTGTAATGGTACAAACACCGATAATTAACAGGGTCTTTTTCATAGCTTTAAAAAGTAACAGGTTTAGTAAATTCGATTGCCTCTGTTCTAGCTAAATCAAATAGGTTTTTTAATGATACACCTCCAGAAGTTTCGATCGGGCTTTCTGAATAATCGGCTTCCTCAACTTTCTCTGAAAACTCAATTTCTTCATTTAAATAATTTTCCTCGATTGTTTCATCCATCATTTGAGGCTTTACATCTTCTGAAAAGGTTAGCTGTTGAGATGCTAAATCTTTTGACTTAGGAGATGCTCTTGATCCCATAGAGTCTATTAAAATATTAATTGCATAATAAAGTAGGTAGATGGCTGCCATCCACATAAAAAACTGTAACCAGGTCATAATTCGAAATTTTCAAGTGATTTTTTAATGATATTTTTTAATTCGGGGTTTTGAGTAAACAGAAAATGAATTGCAAACGCAACTGTTTTATTCATATCCACTCCAGTAGCAATTTTAAACTGACTTAACATTTGAATAGTCTTGTCATCAAGTCTTGGGTGTAGCATATTTTTATTACCGTTGGAATAATCATAAGCTCTTATGGCATTTAATATTTCTACCTGTTGTTCAACGTTATCAGTTTTAGGTTTTATTTCCTTTTTAAGAATTACTTTTTCTAAAACAATAGGGGGTTGAACTTCTACTTCTTTATTCGGTTCTGCTATCTTATTTCTCAATAAATCAGCTAGAGATTTTATTTTTTCACTCATAATATTTGTTAGTTAGATGCCAAAAGATATTTTTCATATATCTTTTCAAACACAGGAATGATAAGTGGATAAACAGATAGAGGTGTTTGAAAAGTGTTAGTTCTTTGAAAATCTATTCTATCAGGCAACGGAGTTGAAATATCCCCAAACTTTGAAAGTTGTTCTTCTACTTCCTTTTGCGTTTCATATTTAACATTCCCTTTAATTCTATTTGGAATATAATTGATTGGTGCATTGGCATTAATCTTCTTTAGTACTACAGAAAATAAAACAGTAGAATCAAAGCTAAATTCATCATAAGCAAAAGGGCATATAACAAGATCTGCGGATTGAAAGACTGGTATCAATCCATCATCATCTAACTTACCAGGCAAATCAATAATTACAATCTGCTCTTTGTTTTGAGTTAGAATTGAAAGCATTACAGGATAATGCTCAAGGCTTGCAGCTATGACCTCATAAGGCTCTGCATTTTCTAAGAGCTTAGCTTTTTCATACTTACCCGCAATAGATTGCTGATAGTCCATATCAATAACCGTAACAGTTCTCTTTTTGGCTAGTGTTAAGAAGTTGGCTAATAATAAAGTGAGCGTACTTTTCCCCGCTCCACCTTTTTGGTTTCCAATAATAATTACCATAGTATATAAATTTTGTGGGTGTAAATTTTAATTCAGCATCAAGATTTTCTTTTCTTCTTGCGAGCTGCATCGTCTTGATCATCTGCTAAATGGATTTGTGCAATAGGAGCAGAATGGTTTATCTCTAAACTTTCAACAGGCAAATTTTCATTGCCAAAATATGATTGGGTTAAATTTCGATAATCATCGGTTTCTAAAATTTCCAAGATAGGAACTTCTACACCAGCAATTACATCATTCAAAAAAAGTTCATTATATTTTTTTGTAATTACCAAACTCTGTGAACTTAACCCTTGTAATAGTGTAGGGTAATTGTAGAGTGATGCCTTTAAAAGTGTGGCATAATAATTTACTTGTTCTTCAGATAATTTACTTGTGATGTTAGTCTTATTATCATTCGTCTTTATTCTTTGATTTTTTGGTTCATAAACCTTATTTGCAGTTGAATAATTTAAAAGCTCCTTAAGTGAAATAACATCGCCACCTTTAAACACATTTTTTTCTGCGTGATCAATTATTGAATATCCATAAGGTTGTTTACCATCTTTTCCGTGATAAATCAATTCAATACCAAATTTTTCTTTTAGAAACTCACTTAAGTCAGAAGTATAGGTATCTGTGTTTTTCTTTAGTCCTCCTGCTAGAAGCATTGTTTTGGCAGAAAGGTCTGTATTATAGACGAGTTTATATTTTTCAAATATGGCTCTCATTTGAGCTATCCTATTGGTATCTTTCTCAAAACTTAAAGACTTATCGTTGATACTTACTAAATTAATATCAAGTTGTTTTTTACCAAATTTAATAACCTCAATATTTCGCTCATTCTGTTTTAAAACATAGCCCCTACTTTCTAAAATCATCATAAACTGAGCTTTTGTAGAGAATTGATAAGTTAATGCTTTTTCTACATCTTGGCTAGCATTGATACCTTCATCAATACCCATTACTTTATTAATGTTTTGGACTGCCTTAATTTTTTCAAATTCCGAGGAAATCTTTTTACCCTCTTTATCTACTCTTGTAGAAACAATATGAACGTGGTTATTTTCTGTGTCTTTATGAAATACGATTAGATATGGATTTTTGGCATATCCCATTTCCTTAAGCCAGCTCGTTGCAATTTCTGTTAGCTGCTCTTTATTATATTCTTTTCCTTTACAGGAAATGGCAGCGTGAAACTGTGGTGCCTTTATCCTGGTATTTTGGGCGGAAACTAATTTTAGATAATTAGAATAATCTTCTGGTCTTAAGTTATCCAATCCTAGTAAAGGTCCAAAGTTCTCAATCTTCATCAACTCTCCTTTATTTTGGTCCATTTTATTAGTGTTATAATTTACACCATTAAAAGATGCTGAGGAGGAAAGAATTTTAACAACCATTTAAATAATATAGCTAAATAACAATATAACTGGATAACAAGCTATGTATGTAACAAGTTATACAAAGGCTTAAGTAAATGTTATTTACCCATCAACCTTATAATTTTTCGAAGTGCAACTTCCAATGATTTTTGTGTTTCAACATAATTTTCGAATAGAACATTAAACCTTGAAATAACGACTTCAGAATAAATGCCTTGCCTATTCAAGGTGTTAGCATATTTAGCTAATTGATTTATATTGTTTCCAGAGCGACCTAATTCTTCTCCAATCACATCTAAAGCTTTTATTGCCTCTTTGGCATTAATCACAATTGAATTTGACTTATCTAAAGCTTTCCTGCGAACAATTTCTGTCTTTGTTAATCCTAGTGTCTTCTCTAATTCTTCAATTAATTTAAATTCCTCTTCATTAAAACGGACATCAATCTTTTTATTTCTTTTGCCAATTTCAAGCACAGGTCGCCCTTTTAACCTTTTTAAATCTTTCATAAATGTGGAATAGGAAATAGTGCTGCAGGCTAAAAGAAAACGAGTTGCGAGTTTTCTTAACCCCTTACTCCTACCAAACGAGGTACGAGACGGTAGGTGTAAGGCAAGATACTTTTTGTGGGATAAAAATGCATTTCGCATTTTTGTCTGACAAAAAGACATCTTGCAACCTAAAAAACGAAAATATAGCTATATAACTACTCCGCTTTAAAAGGTCTTTAATTATGTATTTGAAACCAACTTAGATACTATGAAATTTTTTGCTCGCTAAAGAAAAAATCAAATCTGTTATTTAAATAGCTTTATAACCATACAACTACATATCTAACTAACAATACAACAAGCTATATAAATATCAGTATATCTAAGCAACTATATAACAAGTTATATAAATGACTTGCTATCTTGTTATATTGTTATTTTCTTCTTTAACATCTAAGCTTTGCCAGGGCCTTAAATTATTAGCCATCAATTTCTCATTGTAATCTTTAAAACCTGCATAAAGATTTGAGCAATCTTTTGCAGTTGGGAAATTTTCTAATAATTTTTCGGTGATTTTTTTTCCAGTAGCATCGTTGTCTAAGAATAGTTCTATCTCAGAAAATTTTTCTTCCTTAATTTTCTGAATGGTTTTTTCAACCATAGCAGTTGAGTTCATAATTATGGACGTAGCTAAAGTACGATGCGGATTTTCTTTAATTGCAGATTGATAATCTAGCATTGCCTCAAAAACCTGTATTTGAAATCCAAATCCTTTGATAAAGGTTATATCCTTTTTTCCTAAGCAACCTTTAAAATATGGGTTTCTAATATCCCACCCACCGCTTTCATTTTGCCAACCTACACCAAAGTAATTTTTGCTTTCCCCTGCTTGGTTTTTTAGCTCATAATAAACTTCTCTTAAATTATGTTTATCACCAGTGTCCAATCCACGAGTTGAAAGATAATTAGTAATACTTGGATTACTACCTAAATCTTTAGTTTTAATGATATTGTAATTCTTAACTTCAATGTCATTTGTTTTAAAATTCTCATTTCTATTGGCAATGGGTAAAATTAATACTCCAGAGAATAAATCATTAATTCTTTGAACAACTGTTTTAACAGAAGCAGTGTTGTAATATAGAAGAGCCAAATCTATAAGGTTACCTCCTTTTCCCTCTCCGTGATCAAACCACTTTCCTTTTTTTTCATTCACACTGAAAGAGGCATCAGTATCACTGGCTCTAATTGGAGATAAATAAAAAGCCTCTGCTCCACTTCTATGCTTAGGCTCAATGCCCAATTTTTCTAAAAAATCAGCTATTGATACTTTTTCTTTTATTTCTGCAATGTTCATTTTTTTAAAAATTTTACCCATAAAAAAAAGTCCCACAAAATGGAGACTGAAAATATTCTATTTACTTACTTTGTTCTATCTTTAAGTTTCGTGTTTTTCTAACCCACTTAGCTTTTTAAATTCTTCTTCAATTTGAGTGCTTTTAGCCTGGCAACCTTCCATCCATAGCTTTCCATAATCAGCATTACGCCAAGAGAAAAAAATATTCGAAATATCCTTTGCCTGCTCTCCATTCCTGTACTTTACAAATAAAGTTCGACTTCTTTTTTTTTAGAAAGCACCTGGATCAAATACACCACTAAAAGTTTTTTAGGTTTCAAATACTTGCCGAAAAGCAGTATTTATTATATATTATTTATTTATATTTATATATATTGGTCGCAATAGCCGACAGCAAACCCCTCTCAATTCCTTTTTAAGCTCATTTAAAGCCGCAATGTTCGACAGTGATACCAGAAAGTCGCAATGTACGACAACAAGGTCGCAATGTCCGACAGGAAAACCTTAAAAAGTCGCAATGTCCGACAACAAAACGCTGTAAAGTCGCAATGTCCGACAGCAGATTTAAAAAAAGTCGCAATGTTCTACAGCAAAATGATTTTTCCCGACAGCAAAGTCACAATGTTCGACAGCAAAATTAATTTTTTGCGATTAAAATATCGCCTGATAGAATCAATTCTATTGCAAAAGCTTTTGTTATTTTCAGATTTAAACATTGTAAATAAGCATCTGCCAAAACTTTAGCTTTATCTTCTAAATGATATTCATTATTAGCTAACCAGTTCTGAAAAGGGGCAGGATTATCATCCGTTGCCATTTCAGTAAACTCTGCTCTAAAAACATACTTTAAGTTAATCATTAACCTATTATAAAATGAATGATCAGCCAACAATTCCTTTTGACCTTGAAGATGATTAAAAGTTAATTTAACCATATAATTACTTTTCCCAACAAACTCAAAAATGAATTTAAATTCACTTTCTTGTATTTTTTGTAGTACCCTAGTTAAACTTAATTTTTTGTGTTTGGGTAATTGGCTCTGAATACTAGCATAATCACATAAACGATCTAATGGAACAATTACAGAATTACTATTCTCATTATTGGTTGTTAAAAGAATATGGTTCATTTTAAATAGATAGAGTAACAGGCTCTGTCTAGTCTCCCCCCCTTTGCCTTTACCTACCTTTTTATATATTTCCGTGTTAATGTTATAATACCTCCTTAAAAAGCCATCTAACAACTCATTTGACACCCTTACCTCATATTGCTTTAATTCATTTTTCTTCCTATCAAAATTTAATTTCAAATCAATCAAAATAGGGAAGTTTTTCATATGAATAACTTCTTCCCCTTCTTTATATTCATATTTTCTAGAAAAAATGATATTCCTTTCAAGCATTAAATAAAGTGCATAATCAAAAACGGTTTCAAACTTATAACCTTGAATAATTGGGACTTTAATTTTAGTATTTTTAAAAATGGGATGTTTGATTGCAAGATCCTGCCGATGGCGACCTGTTGCTTTGCAAAAATCTAACATAGTAAATCTGGTATAACCAAATAAATCAAATTTTATCTGTTTGGTAATAAAAACTATGAAATCTTGCACTAAGCCAGAATGACTATCAAAGCTCCGCTCAATATCTTTTAAGTTATCAGCAACAGCCCTATCTATCCGGCTAATCGTTTTATTATCCATAAGTTTAACTGGTATTTATTAGATAGATCTTTATTTTACCGTTTCGACCTTATTTAGTCATCATCAGATACGGAAAAACCGTATGACGGTAGAGATTATTACCATAACCATAGCGTTGCGAGGCTATTAGCCCCCTTACATCTTCCATTCGCTCCGAGTATGATGCTAGATACTTTCAACCAGCTGGGCGGTGCTTGCTCTAGCACACAGAGATATGTTTTATTAGCCCATAACGGCATTAGCACCTTTGTAAATAGAGAGCCTAACTATTATTTCTTATTTAAATAGCCTATAATGCTATTTTTTGAATAACGAGTGCCCTTTCCGCTACCTCGCTTTATTATTTCTTTAGAACTAGCTAATTCGCTTAATTTTGTAGATTTACATCCGATACGGTTCATGGCTTTTTCGCCATTCATCCACTCATCTTCATCACTATTTTTTACTATGTTTTTAAATTCACTTATTAAATCAGCCTTAAATCTATTTAAAGCATTATTAAGCTCCTCTCTAGTTAAAATCTCGATTTCCATAGCATTTTCTTAATGGCTTAATTCGTATTTTAACCCTGTTACGGCAAATAGAATTTCCCTTGCTGCCTGAATTATCTCTAAATCTTGGTTGTTGGGCATTTGCATAATTTGGTAATGAACCTGAGACCTGGATTTACCTGTCCGTATCTCGACCATTTTCCACATACCACGCGGTGCGTTATGTCTTAAATAAAGAAGTTCCACTTGCGATGCCTCCTGTATATCAATTGAAATAGTGTCTTCCATTTGTATTTTGTAACTTAGTATCTATAATAAACTCGCATCATTACCCAAAGAAATTATGCATATTTGAGTAATCATCTTTGCTGAACACAAATCTATATAGAAATCTATATAAAACAAGTATTTTATATAGATTTCTATAAAAATAAACGTTAATGACTGAAAATCAGGCTATTAAATTTATTAGAAAACAACTGGGACTAGACCAAGAAAGGTTTGCGGTTGCTTTAGAAATGAAACAAGGTTCAATATCTGATATTGAACGTGGGAAAGCCGCTGTATCTTCTAAATTAAAAGATAAGCTAAGTAAGGTATTCTATATAGATATAGATTTTATAGAAGGTAAAAGCACTTCAATGCTAATTGAATCTAAAACATTAGATGAAATAAAATATCCCTCAAAAGATAAAGAACCAAGCGATAGCGCCGAGATTGATAAATTAAAATTAGAATTGTTGAATAAAAATGAGGTTATCAGTTCTAAAGATAAAATCATTGATATAAATGAACGATATATTTCTGCTCTCGAAAGAGAAAATGCAGAATTGCGCCAACGATTAGAAAATCAATTAGGATTAAAAACCAAGTTTAAAAAACCCGAATCATTTAGGCCTGCCTCTAAAGATTGATTTCTTTCTCTCAATGTTTTGTTTTCTCTTTCTAAGAAACGAACATATCGCTCCAAATGAGTTAAATAATTTTCATTTGTCTTTTCACATTCTTCGGTTAGAATAATATTATTATAATTCCTATTTTTCATAATGCCGCCTAGATAACACAACAAATAAAAAGCAAAAAAGACAGTGTACCAATACGCAGAACAACGTATTCTTGTATAAAACCACTACGTTTGATTACGTATTTTTAACGTAATTTTGGTGTATATACAACGTAGAGGTTAATTCTCCCTTACTTTTTAACGTTAACTTTATTAAAAATCGCTGCAGCATGCGTTGTCAACGTTCGCTCTGAGAGAAACAAAATATCGGCAATTTCCTTATACTTTTTTCCTTCAATAATTAACTTTGCAACTTCAATTTCTCTAGTGTTAAGCTTAAAATAAATTAAATCATTTGGATAATATTTTCATTGTTAATCACTTTATGAATTTGAGCGCTTAATAAAACTAGATGAGCATTTTTATTATCGGCAGCCATCTTTTTTACAAATAATAAGTTAATAATTACAAAGCCAAGGTCGCGTTGCCTTTTGCGATATAGTAAAACTAGCGCTAAACCGCTTCCCGCGACGTTTCCCAGCAATCCCCAGACCATTAGCGAACATTTAAAGAAGAGACGGATGGATCTAGGACTGTTGCAGGCTGACGTTGCAAGGCGATTGAACGTATGCGACGAGTCAATAGGCAATTGGGAGAATGGCCACAGCAAGCCCCAGACACTTCTACCCGCTCATCATCTCGTTCCTGGGGCATAACACCCTTGAGTCCAAGAATGCCTCGGTCGAGGAGAAGATTTACGGCTACAGGTGCACGAACGGATTGAGCAATAAACGGTTGGGGAAACTGCTCTACGTTGATGGCTCAACAGCCCAAGCCTGGGAGTAAGGGAAAAGACCAGCGCTCTTAAAATGCTGATGTTATTGAACAAGTGCTAAAAAGCTAAGCCACTCGTTCGAATGGCTTTAATTTTCGCCCCTATTGTCGATTATCTTGGTGACATTTCTAAAGAACCTTTGCAGCAGGGAACTGTTTTCGGTAATGATTTCAGCATCCGCATTCATCCCGTTTTTCAGAATTATCTTTCTTTCAGGATCTTTATTTTCGAATCGGTCGAACTGTATTTTAGCTAAAAAGACACTATCCTTGTAGGCGACATCTGACACATGGCTTAAGGTGCCCCTTATCAGGCCGTATTGTTCAAACGGGTAGCTTCTCATCTTAACCAAAGTCCTTTCGCCTAGGCGAATCTTTCCCATGTTGTACTGGGGAATCTGCACTTCCCCAAAGTAGTCCGTATTCCCAGGGTTAACTATGAAGACTTCTTGGTTAGTCATGACATTCTGATTTTCCTGGATGATTCCTGCATAGCTCAATCTTCCGTCTGAAGGAGATCGCAATATATACCTCAATACCCACGCGTCAGTTTCGGTTATGAATTTGTTTAATGCCTGCACGAAATTGGATTGTTGTTCAGTGATTATGTTATCAAGCTCTAACAATTCCTTCTCTTTGGAATTATAGCTGCTGGTATTGTTTAATAGGGCCGTTTCCGTTTGCTGCAAGGGATATTTTGCAGACAAGAACTTGTTTTCCTGTTGTGCAAACTCGCTCCTGGAGATGACCTTTTTCTGATAGAGCTTTTGGTACGAGTTAAATTCCGCCTCAATGTTTTCAAATTCTTGCCGTTGAACCGCCTGCTGCTTTGCTATGTGAGCCTTGAGCAACAGTATGTCCTTCAGGTCCTTTTCTAAAAAGGCCCTCTTGTTAAGATAGTAGCCGTTCTTTTTTGTCGCGGCATACTGCATGAACTCCAAATTAAACGCCTGAAACGAACTTTGCAGCTCTCCTAAGTTTAACTTGACGGGCAACGGTTCCGTACTCACATTTTTTTGCATTGATAGATCGTTTTGTAAGCGCCTTAAGAATTTTGACAGGTCTAAGATGTCTTCAGGACTTCCCGTGCTTTCAAGATAAGCCAATGGCTGATTTTCCTTCACCATTCGCCCGTCTTTTACCAACAAGGCCATTAGTTTTCCGCCTTGGTACGATAATACTGATTTCGGAGCGTTGAGGCTGCTTACTTTCAAGGTGACCTTTACCACATCGGGGTACTCAATGAGCGAGGAGGCAACGATGATGGCTCCCAGGATGGCAAAGACCAGGCTAATGCCCCACCTGATTATCCACGAAGGCACCGAAGTGATAATTTCCTGCACCTCGTCGCTTCTTTTCTCCCTCTCGTAAAGATAAGACCCAGTTTCTATATGTTCCTTTAATTCCATCTCGATGGTTATGCACTAAGTTCCAACTGATTCTTAACCAACATGTAATACTCGCCTTTCAATCGGGTCAGTTCCGAATGGGTGCCCTGTTCGATTATTTTGCCTTTATCTAGCACTATGATGTTGTCTGCGTTCTTGACAGTGCTCAACCTATGGGCAATAACGACGACGGTTCTGCCTTTAAAAAAAGTGTCCATGTTTTCCATGATCACCTTCTCGTTGATTGCATCCAATGCGTTTGTTGCTTCGTCAAAAAATATATACTCAGGGTCTTTGTAAACTGCTCGAGCGATAAGTATCCGCTGGCGCTGCCCCTGGCTTATTCCATTGCCTTCCGCTCCGATCTTTGTGTTCAGGCCGAGAGGGAGGCCTTCAATAAATTCGCCAACGTTTGCAACCTTAATAGCATGTTGCAATCTTGCCGCTTCTGGATGTTCGTCCTTAACCGCTATGTTTCTTGCTATGGTATCCGAAAAGATAAAACCGTCCTGCATCACGATACCGCACTCGCCCCTCCAGAATCGATACCCGATCTGATTGAGATAGACAGAGCCAACCTTGATTTCGCCCTTCTGCGGCTCATAAAAGCGCAACAACAGTTTTAAAACCGTTGTCTTACCGCTTCCGCTCATTCCAACAATTGCAGTGGTCTTTCCATGGGGAATCGAAAGGCTGATGCCTGATAGTACGGGTTCGTTCCCAGCCCCTGGATATGTAAATGAAATGTTCTTTAATGCGATTGTCCTGTCCGTCGGCAATTCCTTCATGAAAGTTTTATCCACGGGTTCTTCATCATCCATCCCGTGTATCTCATTGAGGCGTTCCAGACTGATCTTGGCGTCCTGGAACTGCTGCAGGAAGCCCAACATCTGTTCGATTGGGCTGTTCAGCTGCCCCACAATATATTGAACGGCCATCATACCGCCTAGCGTTAACTGCCCGTCTATAACCGCTTTTGCAACAATGAACGTTATAATGATGTTTTTCCCCTCGTTTATGAAAAATGTTCCCGCTTGCTGTATCTGCCCCAACGACAAACTCTTTATACTAAACCTGAACAGCCCTGCCTGAATCCGCTCCCATTCCCAGCGTTTCTGCTGTTCACAATTGTTCAGCTTGATTTCCTGCATTCCGTTTACCAGCTGCACGATCGAGCTTTGGTTTTTAGACGAAATATCAAAACGCTTAAAATCGAGCACCCTTCGTCTCTTTAAAAAAAATATTACCCACAGCGCGTAAAGGACGGAGCTGACCAGAAAGATAAAAAAGATTGTGGTGTTATACCACGTCAACACCACAGCGAAGATAACAAGATTGAACATGGAGAAGACGACATTCAGGGTCGAACCGGTCAGAAAGCTTTGGATACGCCCCTGATCGTTCATGCGCTGCATGATATCGCCGGTCATTTTGGTGTCGAAGTAACCCATTGGCAGTTTCATCAGTTTTATGATAAAATCTGTCAAGATTGAGATATTGATGCGTGTGCTGATATGGAGCAGGATCCATGAACGGATAAACTCAACGGACATTCTTCCCAAAAACAGCATGCTCTGGGCAATGAGGATGATGTAGATGAAATTCAGGTTTCGGGTATTGATGCCTGTGTCCACCAGGCTTTGGGTAAGGAACGGAAGGATTAGCTGTAAAAGGCTCCCCACGCCCAGGCCAATAAACAACTGTAGGATTAATTGGCGATAGTTACGCAGGTACCCAAAAAGATAAGCCAAGCCCAATTTCTGCTCCTTATCTCCCTCATGCAGGTAGAATTCTGGCGTTGGCGCAAGGGTTAAAACAATCCCTTCATTTTCGCCATTGTTCTTTGTCCCCCAGTTCTGTAAAAACTCACTTTCTGTATAAGTGAGCAGTCCTTTGCCGGGATCAGCAACATGATAATACTTTTTCTTTATGCAATAAAGAACCACAAAGTGATTTTGCCTCCAATGAAGGATGAGGGGGTATTCGAGGCCTGTCAAAGACTCAAAGCTCACCGTTGCACCGGTCGTCCGGAAGCCGATTTTTTCGGCGGCCTCACTAATGCCCAATAAGGAAACCCCTTCTTTGTTTAGGCCACAGATCTCCCGCAGTCTCTGCAGACTGAAATTTTTCCCGTAATGCTTTGCGATCATACGCAGGCAGGTAGGGCCACAGTCCATCTGGTCGGGTTGCTTATAGTATGGGAAAGCTTTAGGAGGCATACAACTATTATATCAATATCTAGGGGCGGATTATCCCACCATGTTTATAGCAAAAAGTCTTTTAATAGCATTTGTTTCCGTAATCCATAACCTTTGAAGGTGTTTTCAACGATAGTTTTAAACTGCTGATAGGTCACTTGTTTTCCTCTTTTAGGTGGGACAATCCCTTGATTGGCCTTTTCAGTAACTTTAATCGCGAACCATGTAACGTTCTCATACGGCAACGCAAGACCCAAAATCATACCAGGCAGACCCGTGAAAGATTCTGGGCCCGAGGCTATGGGTATTTCGTTGGTATAAAAGGCAACCACATACAAAGAATCCATCACAAGCCCATTGGCCCTCCTGCAATGAAACCCCGCAATCTCCCTCGTTTCATTCGTAATCTTCCATTTTATTGAACGAAGGCTATCCTTCACTAAAAAAAGCTCGTCGAGCATTTTCTTTTCAGTAGTGTTTGTGTTCGTCGAAAAATCGCTGTAAACGGTATTAATCTGGTCACTGATGCTTTTGCCATTCCATAAATTTTCATTAGGGTCACCAGTATATTTCATCGGAACGAACAATGTACGTGATTTGGAAAATGTTAAAGTGCTTCCTAATTTCAAGAACTGCTGATGGGAACCCTTATAGCGGGTAAATTGATCCTGCCATATGCTATTTGGCTCATATGACTTGATTATCTTATTAATAACTGCGTATTTATTCACGGTCTTCTCGAATTCAATGACCCCCTCGGTTACCAAGATGGGGCTTTGCCCAAAAACTACTGTACAGAAAAAACAAGGAAACAAAAGGAAAATTATTCTATTTATATGCATTTAATTAGTTTTTAAAGTCCCGAACTTGCTAAAGTCCCACATCAAGGAGAGCATTACATACCGTTTGATCGTGGAATAGGTTGTTTGTGTGAGCACCGTGCCATATGCTGCTCTCGTAAAGCCGTTATTTTGGTTCAGTAGGTCATTTACCGAAATGGAAAATTTAACATTTTCTTTTTCTAGAAACTTTTTGCTTATCGTTGTGTTAATCAGAAAAAGGCTGTAGTCCCGCTTGAACGCAGGTGTCTTTGCCTGATAAACGTAATTTCCATTGGTAGTGATGGCAAGGCTTTTAAATATGTTAATCGTTGCCGACGCGTCGCCATTAAAGCTAAAGCCGCTGTTATCGAACTGCCTGCTTAACGTAGCTTTGCTGACAGCATATGAGGGGCGCAGGTTTAAGGAAAAATTATACTTTTTTAATTTGTATTTAAACAGGTTCAGTCTAGCGCTATAGACTTGGGCCTTTCTCTTATTGATCATGAAATTGGATAATCCATAATCGTTTGTTTCACTAAAGCCCATTGAGAAAAGAGTATTCAATTCAAGAGGTTTTATTAATTTGCTATACGTTCCCTCCACGTTAAAGTTCGTGCCTTCCCCTTCGGTATAGTTAACGGATTGATACGTAGTAACACCCTCAGTATTTGTTACGAAACTGTTTATCAAAGGGTCTTTAATTAAGGAGAACTGGGCGGTGATGACTATATTCCTCTTGGTCAGTGGTTTGGATAGCACATAATATAGGCTAATCGAATGCCTGTAGGAAGGGAACAGATCAGGGTTTCCTGTAAAGATATTCAAGGGATCGATATTCGTTTTTACGGGCTGTATCTGGTCGATTGTAGGCTGAATGGGCGTCCCCCTGTAATCCAGCCTGAAAGTCTTTTTATCGGTGTTTTTAATATAGATAGCTGAAGGGATGTAGTTCGTGAATCGGCGTTTGTAGTTTACATCTGTGTAAAGATCTAATTGTGAAAAACGAATGTCAGAAAGTTCATTTCCAAGGCGCATGGTTTCCTGGCCTTTGTTGTAGGATAATACCGCTTCTACTTTTTGGGAAAGTTCATTCAGTTCGTAATCATTGCTGTATTGAAAATCTACCTGATCGTATACACCCGTTGTAGACTGGTTGTACGAAATCCTGGTCGAGGTACTATTTGCAAATCCCACACCATAGCTGGAAATCAATGAGAGATATTTTGAAAGAGGTTCGGTATAGCTGATGTTGCCACCGAGGATTTCGTTTTTCAATGCCCAGGTTTTTTTCTGATTGACAATCTCTGTTTTCGAGATATTCCCCTGCGGGGTATAGAAATCATTTTGTGCTCCAAGAAAACCGGTAGTATTGCTTTTATTGGCTGATTGATTAAGTTGTAGAGATATCGTTCGCCGAGGTGTTTTAAATTTTTTTGTATACAGTTCACTGGCATTGAACATATTCTGTTCATCAACGGAATTAAGCGATCGTTGACCAACATTTAGCTTGGCAAGGCCGTCTCCCACTGTTATAGAACTGAAAGTATTTCCCGACTCATTCTTTTTATGCGTTCCGTCTATGCTGATTTTCAATGTCGAAGCACTGTCTAGTTTGGCAAAGTATGTTCCGTCAATCTTACTTCTAAAGGAATATTTTTCAAACACCTGGTCAGAAGTCGTTACTTGGATAGCCGAGGGCAATTCGTTTCTGGAGATTGCGTTCCTAAGGCCTTCAACCGATACCGAGCCGATCAAAAAATTCGTGTTGATACTTTGCCTATCCTTGTCCCACTTTGAATCATAATGAACCCCTGCCGTGCGCGCAATAGGATTGCCCTGTCCATTGTACCGTTCGGTACCAAGATCTTCATCACTAGTTCTCAATGAAACTAAAACACCTCTTAAGAAGAGATTATTGTTAACGGCATTAATGCCATATTTGTCGTTTTCAGAGCTGCTTAGTCCGAGTTTTCCTGTATTGGCAAGGTTTCCAAAGACAGAAAATTTTGACTTGTCACGAAACAGATTAAACATGAATTGCTCCTGATAGTATTGCTTCGTGCCGTAGGAGGCAGTCGCCTGGCCGAAATAGCCCTTCTTTTTATCTTCCTTGAGTGTCACGTTGATCGTCTTGGTCTTGATGCCATCATCAATTCCGGTAAAGGTTGCCTGATCACTTTTCTTATCATAAATCTGAATGGTTTTGACCATGTCTCCTCTGATGTTTTTTGTAACGAGGGTAGGATCGTCCCCAAAGAACTCTTCTCCATCGACTAAAACCTTCCCAATCTTCTGTCCATATGCGGTGATCCTGCCAAAATTGTCTACTTGTAGTCCAGGTATCTGACGCAATAGGTCTTCGACCTTTGCATTTTTTTCTATTACGAAAGACTTTGCATCATATTGCAGGGTGTCCCCGTTGATGATTAAACCAGAACCTGTTCCCTTAATCACTACCTCTTGCAATACCTTGATGGTAGGGGAAAGTTTGACCACTCCTAGGTCAAGCGACTTATGAATGGAATCCAACACGAAATGCTCAACATAATCAACATAGGTGGGATAGTTGACCATGACAATGAAATTTCCCTTGGGCATGGTGTTAAAAGCGAGCGTACCATCTGAAGACGTCCACCCGTAACGCACCAGTATAGAATCCGCTGAATTCAGTATGCTGACACTTGCATTAGCTATATCCTTTTGGGAAAAGGCATCAACTACATGAATCCTAGCACTATAACGGTCCTGTCCTCGCACAGCACTAGCAATCAGGACATATAATAAACAGCAAATAAAACCTTTTTTAAGCATTCACATCAATTTGTAGTCTAAGATATACAATACCAGTCGGATCCTGGAAAAGTTAAACCCTAAAAGATTATAATAAAAGATTATAATGCCTCTAGGGTTTAATGAATTTATGATATGCTTTTCACATCACCACATTTTACTTCAGTTGGATTTCCTTCAGCATCGGTTCCAGTACATCCCACACCATCAGTTGCGGTACAAGTACCATGGCATACTGCATCTGATTTTCCTTCACATTTCGCAGAACAGAATGCGCCACCACCTCCGCCTCCAGGGACTTCTCCGCCCATCACTTTTTTCATCTCAGCCTTGCTGAGCAAGTTAACTTTTTTCATTTTTTGTTTTTTTACGTTGTGATTATTCGATTTGGTTTGCAGAACACGATTTAGTGTAAGTTTCGTTTAGAGAATCCGTCCCTGTACAGCCCACACCATCAGTTGCGGTACATGTTCCTTGACAGGTCACAGACTTTTCGCCACACATGGCAACACAAACGCCGGTACCGCCTCCTCCAGGGACTTCTCCGCCCATCACTTTTTTCATCTCAGCCTTGCTGAGCAAATTGACTTTTTTCATTTTTAAAAGTTTAACTTTGTTTATTGAATTTTTTGTAATCCAATCACGCAGGATTACTTCCGCGATACCAATTAGACGTTGGTATTCGTTTTGGGGCAGTACGTTTGCAACCGGCTGCCCCTTACTTCTGCCATCTCAACACTGAAATGGCCCAGTTCCGTTATGATAAGAAATATTTGATGTCTTCTAGGCGATATGGCTCAGGGAGTTTATAGCCATTGAGAAAAATTGTTGGGGTATACTCTATTTCAGCAACATCGCACCACTCGTTTTGAATTTGCATAATATTTTTCATCTCTTCCCCTACCGTTATAGGATATTTTTCTGCCCAAGATTTGTAATCTTTTTGCGCCGATGAATACCATTCATTCATTGCATTTTCAATCACATCCTCACTACTTAATGCACACAAATGCCGAGAAACTTTGGTTCTAAGGTCACTATCAGTATTGGCTGTCAGGAATATTACTTTCAATTGGATATCTTCCCGATGCTTAATCCATCCGTCGATAAGCTGATGAGCTTTTGCGCATGGCCCGCAGAACGGGTTGCTCACCATGGTAATTGTTGTTTCCGCTTTTGGGTTCCCTAGTACTATCGGTCTCAAATCATTACTAATTGCATATTTTGGCTGGTTTTTGAGGGCTTGATGGAATAGGTCATAGTTATACTTAAATGTTTTTAATTGGCTTTTCACCGACTTAAGTTGACTTGCTTTCAGTATGATTGGCTTTACATAAGCCCAAATAAGAACTGGAAGCAGCAGGCTGACTAAAAGGCTAGATATGGCATTGAGAGAAAAACCAAACGATAAAAGGTCAAAGCTATAATGTGAAAGCCAGAATGTAACAGCTTCTAACAATAATAATAGCTGCACCGCACAACAGAGTACGCACCAGTTTTTAGCACGATATTGGTACGTGACCGAATAAATGGTATAGGGCAACGCCAACAAGTTTACGAGGGGCAGAAGGGGCATTAGAGGATCAAGAACCAAAAGCAGAAAAGAACACGAAAAATACATTAGGCCAACGTCGCTCCATGTGAGCCACGAAGTAAGCTTTGCTGCGTCAGATTTCAGGATTGCATTACAGTCGTTCTTGCCCCCAAGACCGCACAGATTTTTTATAAAGGGGTTGTTGCTATTAATGCTTTGGATAACCAACAGCATGCTTATCGCAAGACCTAACAACTTGATAGAGCCAAGTAGAGCGATAGGCAGGTGTATGGTTGTGTTTGCAACGCCCCAACAAATTATGGTAACCAGCAACAAGAAGGTGGCTGGTACTTTGGCACTTTCTAAAGATGACTTAACCAGGTTCGACAAATAATTTTGCTCTCCACTAGAATCATCAGCAGTAGCGTGAAGAGCAATGCCATCCCATCTGCTTAAGAACTCATTCCTGGCAATCTTGCTTTCGCTATTACTCTCATTTTTATAAAATACAGCTGTGTCTGTGATTGAGGTAACGAGCATAAAACGCCCCCCTTTTTCTGGCAGGTGAGCCAAAAAAGGAAATAGCATATCCGTTTCGGTAAATGCAGCTTTATCGATCAAATACGATTGATTCCGGAGGCCCCAGTCGGAGAGGCAATCACTTACTGATAGTAGGCTAGGATATTCGGGATGATCTTCCAAGCATTCGGCAACACTTCGGTGGGTAACCTTGACCTTCAAGGTTTTAATTAGGTTAAATACCGTTGCTTCTAAGTTACTTTTTATCATAATTACCTGTTCCACTAGGAGGTAAGAGTTCAATTAGATTATAATCCTAGCAGGCTTAAAACGAAAGTATATATCTTTTTTCACCAAAAAAATCTTTTTCACGAACAGGCATATTGTATACGCGAAACAACTTATTAAGTACCGTAAAAGCAAAATTTTTAATTTTTAAAATCGCCCCACATTATTTTTTTCGTTTTTAAGAATCTGAGAGCTTATCATGTTCATAAAAGCTTCCTTGTAGGATTCGCCGAGTGAGATAGTGCTATCGTTAGACATCGTTATCCTTGAATGTTCAACGATCTTAATATAATTAATGTTGATTATAAACGCTCGATGCACCCTTAAGAACGTGGTCCCTGACAACATCCCCATTACCTTTGCAATGCCGACGTGAGTTAAATGCGTATCGTCTATAGTAGATATGCTGATGTAATGCTCCATCGCCTGAATATAAATTATATCGGAGATCTTGATGCGCAATATTTTCCCCTTGATGCCTGAATTGATAAAAATATTCTCTGAATGTGATGTTTGGGGCGACGAACCGCGCGGCCTCGACCGGTCGAGTACTTTTTCTACCGATCTTACAAACTGGCTGAATGAAAATGGCTTCAACAGGAAGTCATGCGCGTCTACCTCGAACGCTTCTACGGCGAATCTCGAATGTGCCGTAATGAATACGATCGCTATATCTGGGGGGAGCATTTTAGCAATTTCAATTCCTGATATTTCTGGCATGTCTACATCTAAAAACAAAATTTTAGGCTTATGCTTTCGCAGGTCTTCCAGCCCTTTAAAAGGGTTGGTATTGCTTCCGATGAGACGTAGTTCTGGCACTTTGCTTATATAGCCTTCCATCGCGGTTATTGAATGACTTTCGTCATCGAGAATGTAACAAGAGTTCATAAGTGGTGATCACGGTTGATATACTAACCTAACCATTATTTTTCATTTTCTTTATAAAATTAACGTGCTGTCTTACTTTTTTTTAAAAGCAGGATGGAAAAATAATGGTTAGGCTGGCTTGTCAAAAACACTTGTACCCAAGTGTCTATTATCTTGTGAAAAACCTCTCCTTCTGCCTCTAATACTGGTAGGCCACCCCTATGATGTGGCGGCTCTTCTTCAGTTTTCGATGGCTCCATCGCGTCTATCCAGGCGTTAATTTTGTACAATGCCCAGGCCGCATAAACATTCTTTTTCTGGATGATTGCAAAATCTACAAGGGCATACATGCGTTGCCTTGTTTGCGTTATGAATGCCAAACCGGAAAACCAATGCGGGATAGGTGCCTGGAGTGGAACACTATTCAAGAAATAATTTTAATGTGGAACAACGTATTTAAAGGAGTAGAGGTGCAAAAAAGTATTGACTGTTAAGAAACTGCGCCATCAGTTTGTCTTTTTTAGAGAAGGCTTAATTTTTATTTTTGGTTTGGGAAATTCAACCACTTCTCCAGTGGTACTTTCAATAGCCTTTCGGCAATTTGTCTGGAATTGTTTATCATTAGCATTATCCAAAACGTATACGACAACTTCATAAAGATCGACCGTTTTGACAAGAGCTGTACCTAGTCTTTTTGCGTTTGTTAAGCACTTTTGAGTGAATTGATCTGCTCGCAGGTGCGGTTCCACTAGACGGTGCCCATTACCGAAGATGATGCCCTTTGCAGGAACTTCCACATCATCTCTTTCGAAGTCTTCATTAATATTCGATTCCAACTGCCTGAACTTTGAAATATCAATTGCGCTGTTATCCTTGCCCTCTGATTCACCAATCATTCTTATTCCATTTGTGTGTGAAATAAGGTGATCAATTTCTATATCGCCGTCTTTGAAATTTTCAACCGTATAGCCTAGCAGTTGAAGGCTTTTCTCAACTGCCTTTTCTAATGGCTTGCCATTTTCAAATAGCAAAGCGGAATATTGAATTAATTCTTCCTTCTCCATCAATTCAGCATCTTTCAGAGTATGTAATGCAATTATTTCCTCTTCAAATTTTTGTATAGACATATCGATCTCCGAAATCTTTTTCGGAAAATCAACTGAATTCATCCACTCAGGTTTTGGAGTCCCTTCGGCTTGCGAACTCAACAATTTATCTATCTCAACCAATTGGCTAACAATGCCCTTAGAGATACGGGTAGCTTCTGGCTTCCACTTTGAGCCTCCTTGCTGACTGTATGTTTTCAATTCCGAAATATCGAAGTAAGGCAAGTAAACTATGCATCCCGAAAGATCTTTAAATCTTGAAATAGCGGATATGACGTTTGATCCGTCTCTAGTGGTAAAAAGCTTATTACGAATTTCAGAGGTAAACACGACTTTATATTCCGAAATATCTTTAATTAAGGCATATAAACCTTTAAACTTCGCATCAACGACTTTCAAATGCTTTCCCTTTGCATTCCTTATGCTAATTGAGGTCGGTAAGACATCGTAATTCGTGATTTGTGAAGTAGTATAATTTTTAACACCTCTTGTACCAATGGAATATCCTGCAGCCCCGCTATCTATTTCATAATCATTCAATAGGAAAAAAATTGTCTTTCCCGCTTTCAGGGCGTCTTTGATTTCACCACCCCAGTGCGCAATGGCTGTTTTGAGCCGTTCCGCCCCCTCGATAGTGATACACGAGCCGCCACCCGTGAAATCAATCCGTGGCATTTTAGGAAACTCTGGATCAAACAAAACAATATCGTAATCCAAAAGTGACTGTCCAGATTGATAGGAAATTTGATCTATACTCGGAAAACTGAAGTTAACTGCGACAATATTTTTCATTTGGTATTTGGAGAATTAAATTGGTTGATTGGCATAAATATAGAATAAACCAAATTAACTTACTCACTATAAAGATTATATAATAAGTGATGAACTTTAATTTTTTTCTCGGTATCTTCAGGTAATGTATGATTAGTTACGAAATGCGAAGAGCCAATAGCTTTATAACCTCCAACAAAATTGGAATGGCTTTGAATAATCCCGGGCACTTGAGCTAAAACCTTTGAAAAGTCTCTGTTCTTACAAAACATGATGATAACACCGTAGTTTTGCCTCCAAGTTACATATCTTGTTAATTGATCTATCGTATCTAGATACGTTTTTTCTCCACCCCATAATTTGCATTCGAATATTAATATTTCTCCTTTTTCTATCTTTAGATGAATATCGGTTTTTCCCTTTTTTACAAAAGTTTCACCTGTTGCGTTTCCTTCAAAAATAGCATTTAAAGCGGCTAAAATAATATCCCTTAACTGCTCTTCCCCTAGTTGCTTATATGAAGATGGCGTTCTTTCGAATGTTAAACATTGGTTATCAATAAAATTAAGGATTTCACTTAAAATGGTTTCCTCAAGTGTATATTCTTCTGGAAGTTTTGGCGTTGGCTTCACCACCTTAACAAAATCTCTTGTGTCAACTGATATCTTAGTCACCTCACGAGGCACTTTTTGTTTTAAAGGAATTCTAATCTTCTGTGTTAATGCATTGATTTTATTATTGTCACTTTCCAATTTGGTTTTTCTTTGAGATAAGATATTTTTAATCGAACCTAAGAAATTGGTGTTTTCTTGAATAATGTTTGAATTTTTAGCATTGAGTAGATTGATTAGTCTATCTGATTTTGAATTAATCTCATTGGCCATTGCGTCTTCATCCATTGAACCACCATACCATTTCGTGTCAAACTTGTATGAAATTTCATTGCGTTCAAAGGATATGCTTTCATCAAAACCATCTAGAGTTCTTGTCAACCCATTAAGTTTCATTATCAAGTGCAGATTAGAATTAGGCTGAATTGGAAGTGATATGATTGCAACTTCATATTCCCAATTTGTATCTCCTTCTGATTGATATCCAAATTCCCTTTGGTGTGCGCGAACTCTTCTTACCTCTTTTTTTGGCTCAAAGGCAATATCTTCTGGATCAAAATCTAGGGCTACCAGCGAATACCTTTGAAAATAATACTTTGAAAGTTCATCCACATCAGAACCTAGAATTTGTGCATCATTTTCGCGAAGAATTTCTTCTCGGACTTTTTCAAGTTGCTCTTGATAATGATCATTAAAAGTTGGCCCGAACATACCCATATTATATCTTTATTATTAATTAAGTCATAAAGGTAACATTTTAGTGCTTCTAAATAAATGCCTAAATATCAATGGAAACCACTTAATAAATTAGGCAGCTAAATGCAGTTGGACAAACATTAAATTTAGTTTTCGTTCAAACCAAGGAGAAGGCATAATGGAAAAATTATGTTAGCTAATATATAGCTAGATAACTTAATGCCAATTCGGTAAGGTATCGGCGAAATATTTAGATAAGTATATATAGAATGGCTACCTTAGTAATACATTTCAATATTATGTTCTCCGATTTAAGCAAAATTCCTTTATCAAATGGATTGACTATTTCCATGGCGATCTTTAACATTTGTGCTCCACCAGCTATTACAATAATGTTTACACAAACCACAATGTTCTTTGAATTAGATACCATTAAGCTGATCTTCTTCTGCTTAATGATTGGGAGTTTATATTTTTCTGCGATAATACTTTATTCCAACACAAGAGGACATTTTAAAGATTTCAAGAACACCGTTGTAAATGATGAAACTAAGGCTCATCAATTACAGTTTTTAGCTGATGCAAATTTTAAAGGATTTAAGTTTTGGATTTTTACAGCATTTACTTGTTTTATCTTTTTTTTATTTCAGAAAAAGCTCTACACCGCCCATGTAGCGATAGTTTCCATTTCATTTTATATTTATATAATGCTCTGGCACTACATACAGGTATTCTTTTTCAATAGGAAACAAAAGAAGATTGGAGAAAAAACTTATAAAACTCCCTAGAATTGATACTCTTACCATCTACTATTTCAACTTTAATTGAAATTGAGGTGAGTTTCTTTATACTCCAATCATTAATATTCTTAATGATGTGGATTATTCAATAACTTATTACGCAAAATAGGAAATAATAAAAGAGTTATATGGATTGAAGAGTTTTAATAAGGTCGAATTTATTAGAAACGCCAACTTTTAAGAAGATATTTTGGCTGTGCTTAGTTACAGTTCTTTCAGCAATAAATAAATTACTTGCAATATCTTTATACTTTAAGCCATTCAGCATTAAAACAACCACCTCAACCTCTCTGCATGTAAGATTAAACTCCTCACACTTTAATTTAAATTGTTCAGCTTGGGATGGTTTATTTTCATTGTTTAACTGATCTATTAATATCACAAATTGCTGATTTATTTCTCTACTTTCTACTAATTCCCTCCAAAAGAATAAGGCGGAAGTAACAACAAAACCCCCATTAATAATTACCACTTCTGTAAATTGTTCTACTCCGTAATAGCTTATTATAGGCATGGATATCCAGGGCATTATAGAAAGATAAGTTAAAACCATTTCGCTTTTCTCTCTACTTTCACGTTCAAACGTCTTCTTAATCTCGCGGTATATAAAATACATGGCCACAATTGTATAAATAGCTGGGACGTACATAGCATGTTTTACGCTATTAATAAGATTGAGAGTAATTAAATATTCTATAACAATGCAAGATAAAAATGGCACAAAAAGAAAGATTGATACCCCATAGAATACGTGGAATTTTAACCTTTTAAGGTTATAGTAATTATAAAAGAAATATGGAAAATAACAAGCCAAAGCAAAGCCACTACCATATGCTAGAATATTTTGAAAAACTATTGGCATAGGTATCTTCGAGTCGGGAAATAGCCCACCGCAAAGATTATAAACAATGAAAAGCGTAAGTAAAGTTAAATAATAACCTTTCTTTTGATCAAAGGATTTTTGATAATAAAATAAAAGCTGAAAGAGCAAAAGGATTATTTGGCTAATTAAAAAAACTAGCGTTATCAGTTCCATTTCTGTGTCAAAAACTTTCATAAGATAAAATGTTAATAGATTGATAGAAGTTTAACGGTGAGGTCTTTTGAGCATAAAGAGAGTATAATCAAATAGAATTGTATTGTAGGTTCTGAAATCGAAACTCTCGTACCAAGGCACGTTAATTAAAGTGGAGGTTTCTAATAAAATATCTAACCCGTTCATATCGCTATCTTCTATTATCTGTCTTAATAGATTACTACCTATACCTTTTTTCTGGTCGGCATCCTTCACCCCTATAAACCATAGATAAGTAAATTCGGAATTAGGATATTTAGATTTTATGAGATTTTCCCTTTTCAAAGCCGAATTTATCCTCCAGATACCAATTGATTTAAAAATCAACTTAATGTCAAGCCATATAGCTTTTAAATTATTCTTTTTTAAATGCGGGTAAATAACCAGGGCGCAGCCTTTATAGTCGTCGGACAAGTAGATTCTACCAAATTCAAAACATATATCAAAAGAATATTGCATTAAAGCGTTGATTCTTAACTCTCTTTTGTAGTCTTGTTTTATAATGTAGTTAACACTTAGATTATTTGAAAAAGATTGAGCTAGAATATCAATAACTACAACCCTGTCTTTTCTTTGTGCTATTTTCATATATATATCAATCTAAGTTCTTATAGTAATTCGTAACTCTAAACATCTTCCTTTATGATTATTAGTAAGTCATTACTTTTCAAAAATAACCGTTGCGTTCACCCTAAAATATATTTAAACCATTTGTCCGAGAGTAACAACACTGAAATAAAAACTAAAAATAATATGGCAAGAATTGCGCCTAAACAAATATCAATACTGAGCTTCATCAGATAAACATAATAGGGTGTATCAGACATTAATGTGGTAAAAATGGGATTTTAGATAAGGTTAAAATGATACTCAAATTGTTGAATAAAGTCAACGATTTTGTTTGAAAAATTGCTTCAAAGACAGCTTATCAGTGCAAAACGGCTTCAACCCTTAATATTCAGTATTTAAAGAAATAACTTTACACAAATGCATTTGTATTAGAGAAGTACGTAACAAATGAACTTAATCATGAAGGGATAAAATGACTAAAACATCATTTATAGAATATAGAAAACTTATACCCTTAACAAGGTTAACTTTAAAATTTCTGATACAGCCATAATATTGAGACCATAAAAAATAGCAAAATCTACGCTGTTATTATGATAGCGAATACAAAAGTGTCAATTTAATTCATTTTCTTTTGATACTCCCAAGCACTATTTTTATCTAAAACAGCCAATTCTTTGTAAAACTCTATAGCTTCTTCTTTATATCTTTTTTGAAAGGCAGCGTATTTCGCTAGCGTCTTACTATCATACTTCCAAGATAAGTCAGAATTGTATCCACCATAACGATATGAAAGTTGATTGCATAATTCAGCAGCAATAATTTTAGCTTTTAAATCGATCAATTTTAAACTCAATGCTTTCTCTATCATTCTCTTTCCAGTTAATAACCTATCAATAAAGATTTTATCAGCAGCATATGGATTAGCTAATAGATCCCCTGCCTTAAGATAGAAAAAGGACCTTAGCATTAAAGCCGTCGTATCATTTGGACTTTTAACCAAAACCTTATCTAAGCTATCTATTTGTTTTATGTAACTTTTCGCAGTGTAATATAAGCGACCATCATCAAGTTTCACAATACTCGACTGTTTAATTAAATGAACTTGAGCTTTTGCAGTCAATGTAATTATTGACAGTAAAATAACTGCAGAAAAGGTTTTCATATTATAGATGTGTTTTTTATAGGTAATCCAAACTTACAAAATATCTTTAAAAATATTATCAGCTGCTTGATCCAACGTATCAGTCATTTTTAAGTTTTTAATATAGCCCTCAGTTGTGGATCTTTTTGAGTGACCTAGGAGCTGTTGAATAATAGCAATATTTCCACCCGTACTTTCGTCCGCTAGTACGGCAAATGAATGCCTAGCTATATGCGTAGATAAGTTCTTATTGATATCAGCCATTTCGGCTAACATTTTTAGGTATTTGTTGATTAAAGAGGTACAAGCTTCTTTATGTTTAGTTCTTGCTTTCTCATTATCATCATCAGATTTTTTTTCATTTGGTTGCCACTTCCAAAACGGGAATAGCCTTAAATTTTGCTGTACAGCATATTTTTCTACTATTACAATTGCTGGCAAAATTAGTGACATATCATAATGAGTGCCCGTTTTAAGGCTAGAATAAATAAACCTACTATCCTTAAAGTTATCTTCAGTTGCTTGTAACAAATCGCCTACACGAACACCTCGCAGATAAACTTGAAGTATAAAAAAATCTCTTACTGTTTCTAAAATATCTCCAGTGGGAAGTTTTAGGTTTATAATTTTATCTAATTCAAGCCTGGTAAGCTTTTGTTTAATTTTTTCATTCACAGTGACCTTAAATGAATTAGCATCTTGGTCAATTCGATTTTTGCTATATTTTTTAATTACCCCTTTTAGGTTAACTAGTTTTTTATTAATTGTTGAACCAATGTTGCCATTTTCTAGTTTTAGATGTAAAGCAAAATTTTCCATCCAAGCTTTATTAATATTATCGACTGGGATATCCTTAAACCTTTTAACTTGATCTTTTAAAATCCCGTATTTAATTACGGTTGAAAATTTTTTAACTCCATCCATTTTAACTATTTCTTTTTCTAGAACCTCAACTAGACTAAGAGATGTTTTTTCATTAAAAATTTCTTTATCAATTATTCTATTCTCTTCTTTAGCAAGTAAAAGAGCTTTTTCATAAAAACTCAACTTAGAAGTTATGAGCTTGTTGATGTTTAAAGAATTTGGTGCAGAAGATTTAAGTTTAGACTGACTGGCATCCCAATATTTAGGCAGACATTTGTAAATGACCTTTTTAAAAACCTTTCTATTATCGATAATTTGAAAAATAATCGGATGTGAACCGTCGGAATAGGTTTTATTAGTTGATAATAACACTTTTATTGAAGCCATTCTGGTGCAAACATTATAGTAAACAAGGTGCAAACAAATTAGGTTAAATTTCAATTGTTAACATATGCAAACGTATGCAAAAAGCTCATTAAAACAAAGAAGGGAACGATTATAAACCGTTCCCTTTCGTTAACATACGATAATGTGGAGAATATCGGATTCGAACCGATCACCTCTTCACTGCCAGCGAAGCGCTCTAGCCAAATGAGCTAATCCCCCAATAATTAGATGGGAAGCAAAAGTAATTAAAAGTTTAAGGCTCGCAAATATATTATTAGAATTTTAATCTAAAATATTCCCCTTAGGAATAAAAAACTTTAAAAAATTCTAAATACTTGTTTAAACATTTAAAGTTACTAGCTAATTATTACTATTTTAGATGGCTGATTATGCGCTCAAAATCATTCAGAATCTTCAAATTACTCATATTACTTATATTTTTTTCTATAAGTAATGTAGCCATTGCGCAAAATCCGGGAGGAAGACCTCCAATTAAAGATCTTTCTGAAATTAAACAAATGCCTGCATCAGCAGATAAAATAATTCATTTAGTTAGGTATGCCAGAAACCCCAGTATGATTTATTCTGATGAGCTTAAGGTAGAAATAGAAGAAGTATTACAGTGGGCAAAAGACCAAAAAATAGACGATCAAATTGCAAATTTAACAGCTACACGAGCAATTATAGAATTAGGGTTAGGAAACCAAGAATTAGCCGTAAGTTATATTAAACAAGCTGAAGAATTTTTACCCAAGATTAACGATTTCCAGGCTGTGTCTATAGTTTCTGATTTAACTAGAATTTATAGCAGAATAAGTAATTTTGAAAAAGCAATTTTGTATTTTGATAAAATGGAAGCGCTTACAAAAGATAAGCCTCAATTTATTCTTCCAAGAATTGCTCACTTAAAAAATAGAATAAACATAGATATAAGGACTGGAAATACCGCTAAACTCAAAGCCAATTATAATATTATCTTAAAACTGGCTAAGGAAAGTAATAACCCAGATCTTTTAAAAAACACCCGTTTTTCTTATGCTCACGCATTATTGAATATTCGCAAAGAGGATGAAGCATTTGAAATTTTAAAAGAGCTTATTCCAGACTTAGATAATTCTACCAACAACCAAACAGCACAATTTTTTAATATACTTTCAAGAAATTATGAGGCTAATGGAGATTATAAAAATGCATTGATTTACGCCGAAAAAGAATTTAATCTTCCCATTGCTACAACCCAACAAAAGGGAAACAGCGTTAATAAAATGATTTTGCTTTCCTATTTATTAAAAAATTATAATAACCTAGATAAGTATATTGTTGAGCATAGGAAGTTTGGTATGGATGAAAATAACCTTTTCTCTCGTAAACAGTATTTTTTAGCAGAAAGCAGATATTATCATGTAAAAGGCAAAACTAATCTTGCCAAAAGGAATTACAAAAAGGTTTTGAATTTAAAAATGGGCAAACAGCTAGCACCCACCTTAGATATAGCTGCATTAACTGGCTTAGCAAGTCTTTATGCCAAAGAAAATAAAAACGATTCGGCTTCTCTCTATTTTAAAAAGGCAGAGAATAGCTTGAAGAAATATCCCGTAAATCCGGCAACTCGTTTAATTTATGCAAACTCATTAAAAGAGTTTAACCAAACAAACAAAATAAGCCAGGATACGCTGATTAAAAATCTAGAGCAAGAAATGCATTTGAAAGATACCTTATATCAAATGAGCCTGTCTAAAATTACCCATGAGTTAGCAACTAAATATCGTGTTAGCGAAAAGGAAAAAGCTTTAGTTATTGCAAAAAAACAACAGCAATTACAGCAATTAGAAATAAAACAACAAAGGCAGCGCAACTGGCTCATCATTATGGGCGCTACAGTGGCCTTATTGTTACTAACAGCTTTAGCTTATATTTTATTTCAACGTAAAAAACAGGCTACGCTTTTACATAATGCAACGGTAAATGACTTAAGGAAACAACATCGAATCGATATCATGGACACCCTTACTGAAGCGCAAGAACAAGAGAAAAAAAGAGTTGCTGAACGTTTGCATGATGAGGTTGGCGCAATGATTTCCATCGCAAATTTGAATATCAACTCCTTACAAAAAGATATTTTTAGCACCAATGTTGATGCAGAAAACAAATTAAAAGTTACTCAAAAACTAATGAGCGACATTAGTGAAACTGTTCGCAATATTAGTCATACCTTAATGCCAATTGCATTAGAAAAATATGGTTTTAAAGCAGCGATTTTAGATTTGCTAACAGCGATAAAAACGGCTAATCGTTTAAGTGTAGAACATGTAATAGAAGGCTTAGATCATACCGAAAATTGGCCGCAAAATTTTACTTTAAGTACTTATCGGATTATTCAAGAAATAGTAAACAATGCCATTAAACATGCAGAGGCTTCTCATTTATTTGTGCAGCTTATAGAACTAGATAATGCCTTAACTATTTACATTGAAGACAATGGAAAAGGCATTGAACAAGATCATGATGAAAGTGGTGCGGGCATGAAATTACTAGAAACAAACATTGCTTATTTATCAGGCAAATTAGAAATTAAAGGTGAACCTAATCAAGGTACGTTTGCATTAATTGAACTTCCAATTCCTAACATCGTTGAACTATGAAAATCAAATTGATATTAGCAGATGACCATCCTGTAGTTTTACATGGTATAAATGCCCATTTTAGTACAGATGATAGATTTGAAATCATTGCAATGGTAAACAATGGCTTAGAGTTATTAAACTCCTCATACCTACCCGAAGCAGATGTAATTCTATTAGATTTAAATATGCCAGGAATAGATGGCCTAAAAGCATTAGATGAACTAAAAGCAAAAAATATTAAAGCTAAATTTATTGTGCTTACTAATTACCATTCTTTTGAGTTGGTAAAGGACTGCAAAAATAAAGGTGCCAGCGCTTACCTTGTTAAAACCGATGAATTGCAAAACCTAGCATCAAGTATTTTGAAAGTGATGGATAACAAGCAAATCTTTCCAAATTTTGATGAGAAAGAAATTCCTGATGCTAAATTCTCTTATTTTGATGATTTCTTAAAAAAATATAAACTCACCAAAAGAGAGGTGGAAATTATTAGGTTGGTATGTCAAAATCTTCGAACTAAAGACATTGCAGAACGTTTATATTTATCTGAATTTACGGTTCATACGCATAGAAAAAACATCATGCGTAAATTGGATCTATCAGACTCTACTGTTGCACTTTATGAATTCGCAAGAAAAGCAAATCTAATTAGTTAATCAAAACAAAAGAATCCACGCAAGGTCTTCGACAGGCTCAGACTGACATACAGACCCATCTATGTCTAATAGCTAGAATTAGCTCTAACTAGCTGCTAAAAACTACATAAAAAAAGAGCTGAAAATATCAGCTCTTTTTTATTTAATTAAGGTCCTAGACAAGCTAAGATTTATCTATTTTTTCTCTGTAGAAAATGAATAAGGGAAAGCTGTTTCACTTACTCCCCTAGTTTTATTTGGAGTGGATGACATGCCAAAATCTAAAACGCCGCCTTTTAGCAATGCCGAATGGCTTAACCAATTTTTATCATAGCTAGCCCCATTAACTTTTAATGTTTGGATATACCTATTGCTTTCGCTATTTCCTGGTGCATTGATCACAATTGTTTTGCCATTTTCTAGGTTTAAGGTTACTTTCTTAAACAATGGCGCACCAATTACATATTGATCTGTTGCAGGTGTAACCGGATAAAATCCCATTGCTGAGAATACATACCAAGCAGAGGTTTGTCCATTATCTTCATCTCCACAATAACCATCTGGCGTAGCTGAATACATTCTGTTCATTGTTTCTCTAACCCAATATTGAGTCTTCCAAGGTGCCCCACCGTAGTTGTATAAATAAATCATGTGCTGTATGGGTTGGTTACCATGTGCATACTGACCCATGTTTGCAATCTGCATTTCACGAATTTCGTGTATAACACCGCCATAAGCACTCTCATCAAAAATTGGAGGCATAGAGAAAACTGAATCTAACTTGGTTACAAACTTTGCATTACCACCCATCAGCTTTGATAAACCTGCCACATCTTGAAACACAGACCAGGTGTAATGCCAGCTGTTACCTTCAGTAAAATCGCCACCCCATTTAAAAGGACTAAAAGGGACAGAAAATGTACCATCTGTTTTTTTACCTCTCATTAAACCAGAAGCTGGATCGAACAAGTTTTTATAGTTCATGCTTCGTTTTGCATAAATATCTATCTCACTTGCAGGTTTACCCAAAGCTTTACCAAACTGGTAAATAGCAAAATCATCATAGGCATACTCTAAAGTTCTGGCAGCGCTTTCATTTAATTTTGTGTCATTAGGCACATAACCTAATTCATTATAATATTTAACTCCTGCACGTCCAACGGCTGTCATAGGGCCTTCATTATTAGCGCCATGTTTTAATGCTTCCCATAAAGTTTCTGTGTCATAACCACGCAACCCTTTTATATATGCATCAGCTACTACAGAGGCCGAGTTATTACCAATCATAATGTTAGCATAGCCTGGGCTACTCCATTCTGGCAACCATCCACCCTCTTTGTAATCGTTAATTAATCCTTCTTGCATTTCTTTATTTATAGAAGGATAAACCAAATTTAGGAAAGGATATAAGGCTCTAAATGTATCCCAAAAGCCTGTACCTGCAAACATATAACCTGGCAATACTTTTCCATTGTATGGGCTCCAATGCACAATTTTATTGTTGGCATCAATCTCATATAATTTATTAGGGAAGAAAAGTGTACGATAGAATGAGGAGTAAAAAGTGCGAGTTTGGTCAACTGTACCACCCTCAACAGAAATTCTGCTTAAAGTTTTGTTCCAAATTGCTTTTGCTTTTGCTTTGGTAACATCAAATGCATCATTAGCTAATTCTCTTTTTAAACTAATTTCTGCCTGCTCAAAACTGATAAATGAGGAAGCAACTTTAGCATTTACTTTCTCTCCGTTTTCTGTTTTAAAGCCAATTACTGCACCAGTATGGTCGCTTTGCAATTCTAAGTCTGTATTATTTAATTTATTGCCTGACCATGTTTTAGAAATGGTAAATGCCTTATCGAAAATAATTACAAAATAGTTTTTGAAATTACTAGGTAGTGGACCACGAGCATATTTACTTGTATAACCAATTATTTTACGCTCTGATGGAATTATTTTAATATATGAGCCTTTGTTTAAAGCATCAACAACTACAAATGCACTATCTGTTTTAGGAAAAGTGAAACGGAATTGTGCTGCTCTTTCTGTTGGCGTAATCTCTGTGGTAACATTTGCATCGGCCAAATAAACGCTGTAGTAATATGGTTTTGCCACTTCTGCTTTATGGGTAAACCAACTCGCTCTATCATCTTCTGTAAATTTTAATTTTCCAGTTACAGGCATAATGGCAAACTGACCATAATCATTCATCCACGGAGAAGGCTGGTGGGTTTGCTTAAAACCACGAATTTTATCTTGATCATATTGATAAGCCCAACCATTACCCATTTTACCAGTTTGTGGAGTCCAGAAATTCATCCCCCATGGCACCGCAATTGCAGGATAGGTATTTCCATTTGAAAGCTCTGGTTTAGATTGTGTTCCCATTAACGGGTTTACCCATTCTACTGGATCAGTAATTTTGCCAACAGTTTGTGCCGAAAGTCCTATTCCTGCAAAAACTAAAGCCGTGGTTAATAATTTTTTGATCATTGTATGTGTATTGAGAGTAAGAGAATATTGTTTAATTAGGTGCCTGGATTTGCTGCATAAGCGATCCAAAGTTCATCAACAGTTTTACCTGTTAAATCTTTCCATAAATTATCTTTATAGGTATGGTTACGCATAGCGGAATCTAGTTTTACCACTATACCTTTATTGCCGTTCAATTCTAACCAATTTAAAAAACGAGCAGTAATTCGATATGCATTTTTATAGCTTTGCTCTGGTTTAAAAGGAGTTAAAGTCCAATTTGCGCCAGGATTATCAACCCCGTATTTATAACGAACATAATCTGCAATACCTTCGGTTAACCAACCTGGTCCGCCACCATTGCCATAATTTTGAACGATGTGCATTGATTCGTGAGTAACTACATCTATATCACCTGGACTTTTCACAAACCACCAAGGGTTAAAAGTTATACGACCACCACCAGCTTCTGCTATTGCTTTGTAATTGGTATCTACATTAAACGTAACAACTTTGGCAGTATTTTTATTAAAATCTTCCGCAAGTTTTGGATAAACTTTAAAAAAGGTTTTAACCATTCGTTTTTTAAGGGCAGGATCAAGATTCGCATAGTTATTTTTAAAAACTAATGTATATCCTTTCTCCTTAAAAGTTTCGGTTTCTTGAGCATTTACAACTCCAATAGTTAAGCAAAAGCAGACTGATAAAAATATTTTTTTCATTTTATGTTTGGATATTATTTCAACAAATGAGGTTTTTCATTATATACCTTCCATAAAAATTCGCCGAATAAAGTATTAGCCCATGCAAACCAACTACGCGTAAAGTTTTTAGGATCGTCTTTATGGAAACTTTCATGCATAAAACCTTTCCCTGCATGTGTGCTTTTTAGCATAGCAATACATTTTTTAATTTCGGCATCACTTACAGATGTTAAACCTTGCATAGTGATAGCCATTGGCCAAATCATATCTGGACCAATATGCGGGCCACCAACTCCTTCTGCAGCAGTACCTTTAAAAAAGTATGGGTTATTGCTAGATAGGATAAATTTTCTGGTGTTTTTATAAATTGGATCATCAACCTTTATAGCACCCAAGTATGGCATAGACAGTAAGCTTGGCACATTGCTATCATCCATCATGTATGCACTTCCAAAGCCATCAACTTCAAAGGCAAGCATTTTTCCGAACTCTGGGTGATCTTTAACAGCGTATTTCTTTAATGCTGCATCAACCTCATTCGCTAACGCAGTTAAGCTATCCGCCAAAGCTTTATCATTATGCAAAGCAACTACCATTTCTGCTGCTTGTTTTAAACTACTTACTGCAAAAAAGTTAGATGGGATTAAAAAAGGATAAACTGTTGCATCATCGCTTGGGCGGAAAGAAGAACAAATTAAGCCAACAGGTTTAACCGGAAAGCCATATCCATTCATAGAAAGTGTATCTGTTGGATACAAGCTTTCACGTTGAAAACGATAAGGACCTTTACTGGTTTTACGTTGTTGTTCGATAAATGTTTTTAATGTTGCTACTATTGCTTTCTTCCAATCGGCATCAAAAGGAGTTTTATCTCCTGTTTTTTTCCAATAATTATAGGCTAAACGAATTGGGTAACACAACGAATCTATCTCCCATTTACGTTCATGAACGCCAGGTTTCATAGCGGTTTTATCATTTTTCCACTCGCCTATTTTATTTTCATCATTATAAAATGCATTAGCATATGGATCTTTTAGGATATAAGCTGTTTGGCGATTAATTACACCGGCAATTAAATCCTTAATTTTTTGCTCTTCATTTGCAAATTGCAGGTATGGCCAAACTTGGGCCGAGCTGTCTCTCATCCACATGGCATCAATATCTCCAGTAATTACATAAGTATCTGGCCTGCCATTTTTTGTGGTATAAGTTACAGTTGTATCCAAAGTATTTGGAAAACAATTTTCAAACAGCCAGCCCAATTCCTTATCAGCTACATTGGCTTGAAATTTTTTAATGGCATTATCAACAGCCACACTTGTAAAGTGACGTTTTGATGCCGCAACTCTCACTACAGGAAAATCTTCTGGTGCAGTTGCAAAAGACAATTTAGAAGCTAGGATACCTGCGCCTAGCAAACTTGTATTTTGAATAAATCTTCTTCTTTCCATATTAAGATTATTATGTTTATCGTACTTTTTCTACTATTTTAACTTTTGAATTCCAACGACTAGCCGCTCCAATTAATGCAGCATGTTCATTTAATTTTGTTAATCTGATGTCAGTGTCTAAGTGAAATGCTTTTAGATTACTAATTAGATTTGGCGCAAATAAGTCAAACGCTTGAGAAATATTACCTCCTAAAACCACAACTTCTGAGCCTGTATTTTTAATAAAATCAGCTAAGAAATGACCTAGCGCCCTGCCAAACTCATTAAATATTTGACGAGCATAAGGGTCTTCGTTTACAATTGCTGCCAATTCTTTAACACCAGCAATATCTTTTTCGGTTAGGTCTTTATATTTTTTCACAAACCATCTGGTTGATAAATAATCTTCGGCAATACCACCTAAAAACTCAGAGTTCCAGAGTTCAGCATCTTTCGCTACTCCATTTATAGAAATAGCAGATCCAAGACCAGTACCGAGGGTTAAACCTAGCGCATTGTTATACCCTTTAGCTGCACCGCAAAAAATTTCGCCATGCATAAACGCAGCAGCATCATTTACAAACTTAATATGTGCTGTTTCCATATTTAATCTTTCAGCCAGTTCTTGCTTAATATTCAGCTGGTATAAAGCATTAAATTTATCTTGATCTTTAATTAAAGAAACTCCATTTTCATAATCAAACGGACCAGGCATAGCAATACCTATTCTTCTTTCCTTACTTAAGTCATTACCAAATGCATTATTTATAACATCACACCATGCGGTGAAAATTTCTTCAGCATTTCCTCTAGAATCTACAGCACTTCGCTTAATGGAATCTTGAATTAAAGTTCCTGTTTCTAAATCTACTAATGCAGCAGTTATATGTGAGCCACCTATATCAACACCTAATACAGCAGGTTTTTCCATTCTTCTCTTTTATTTATTTTCTACGAATATACAGGTTACTAAAACCTTTTACTTACTTAGCGAAAACGGCTTATCAGCTTTTTCTACTCCTCTATTTAAAGCCGGCTTATTGTCCATTTCTAATTTTAAAACCCCTCCATTAGTGATATCACTATGGGTTATAAAATTATGTGCATAAGGTTTACCATTTAATGTTGCAGATTTGATGTAAACATGTGTTGCATCATTAGCTGGCGCTTCAATAACGAATTTTTTTCCGCCCTCTAAAGTAAGGGTTATTTTTTTAAAAAGTGGGCTACCTATCACGTATTCATCTGTTCCTGGTGTTACACTATAGAAGCCTAAGGCACTTAAAACATACCAAGATGAAGTCTGCCCCTGATCTTCATCTCCAGGGTAACCATTCTCTGTAGCATCGTACAATTTGGTCATAACATTTCGTGCATGAAACTGCGATTTCCAAGGCTGATTAGCATAATTATAAAGGTACACCATGTGTTGAATAGGTTGGTTTCCGTGGGCATATTGACCCATATTAGCCATCACCATTTCTGTCATTTCGTGAATCATGCCTCCGTAAGTTCCAACATTCACCTTATTTGGTTCACTAAAAACAGAATCTAGTTTAGAAGTAAAATTTTCATTACCTCCCATTAAATTAATCAAGCCCTGGGTGTCTTGAAAAACCGACCATTGCCAATGCCAAGCATTCCCCTCGGTAAATGGTCCTCCCCATTCAATAGGATCAAACTTGGATGACCACTTTCCATCCGCACCTTTACCTCTCATAAATCGAGATGAAGGATCGTAAACATTTTTATAGTTATACATTTGGCGAGCAAAAATATCAGCGTAAAAACTATTTCCAGTTTGTTTGGCCAATTCATAACCGCAAAAATCATCATAAGCATATTCTAGCGTTTTTGCCGTTGCCTCTCTATATTTTGGATAGGGAACATAACCTAATTGAAAATATTCCTTCCATCCATCCCTTCCATTTGCTGGTCCCCAAGGGCCTTTATTTGTTGCTTCATGATAGTAAGCATCTAAAGCTTCTTTTGGGTCGAAAGTTCTAATTCCTTTTACCCAAGCATCTGTAAATAAGGAAATGGCATGATTACCAATCATACTTCCAGCCTCACTCGGAAAAGACCAGGAAGGCAACCAGCCACATTGTTTATAAGCATCTAACATGGCCTGCATATATCTCCCATGCATTTCTGGATGCATTAATGTGTTTAATGGAAATTGAGCTCTGAAAGTATCCCAAAAGCCAGTATCAGTATACATGTAACCAGGGTGAACTTTTCCATCGTATGGACTGAAGTAATAAGGCTGACCATTTTTGTCTATCTCATAAAATTTACGCGAGAACAAACTTGCTCTAAAAAAACAGGAGTAAAATGTAGCGATATCTTTTTCTGAACCTCCCTCTACCAAAACTTTACCAAGTGATTTGTTCCAAACCTCAGCTGCATTTGATTTAGTTTGCTCTAAAGTTTTATCTTTACCTAGTTCTGTAGTAAGATTTAGTTCTGCCTGTGCTAAACTAATGTAGGAGGATGCAATTTTTGCTTGTACTTTTACACCGCCCTTAAATTCTATATAAGCACCTTTACCTAAACCCTCAGCTGATGTTGAGTCTGCTTTAACTGTATTTGTTCTATTTTCCCAAGTCCCAAAGGCTTTAATTGGTTGATCGAATTTAATAACAAAATAACTCTTCCACCCTCTCTTAAAACCTTCTCCGTTATTTACCCACCCTGTTATTTTATTTTCTTTAGGAAATATCTGAACTCCACTTAACCTGGTGTAACCATCTAAAACCAAATAGCTCTTTTTACCCTTTGGATAAGAAAAACGTAGATGAGCACCTCGTTCTGTTGGCGAAATTTCGGTAGTAATTTGATTATCGAATGTTACTTTATAGTAATTTGGTTTTGCAATTTCATTGGCATGGCTAAATTTTGCCTCTCTGTCATTTTCGTTTACTACCAGTTTATCAGACATCGGCATTAATGAGAAAACGGCATAATCCCTTGTCCATGAACTGCATTGATGTGCTTGCTGAAAACCTCTTATTTTATCTTTAAAATATTGATATTTCCAACCATCTCCATTTTTTCCAGTTTGAGGAGACCAGGTATGCATTCCAAAAGGTAAAGCAGTAGTTGGATAAGTATTTCCTCTCGTTAATTCATGCTTTGAGTTTGTTCCTTGCAATGTATTTACATAATGCACCAAATCCTTTTGTTGAGCCAAAAGTCTCGTTGAAATTAAGCAAATAATTAATAGGGTAATTAATTTAAGTTTCATGTTTGTGTGTGTGTTTACCAGTTGATGTTAACCTTTACTCCTTCGCTATAATTAGCAAAGCCTAAGAGTAAAGTTTTAGAATTCTCATCCCACTCATTTTTTAAAAGTTGTAAATCTTTTTCGTTCACTCTTGCTGTTATTGCTTTTGGTTTTTTAGGCAATAAAATCCGCATGGTATTAAGGGTTTTAGCAGGGCTTTTGATAAGAAATGAATAAGCGTTTTTTGTAATGGTTGTAGCTTGGTCCTCTAACCTACCAGCTGCCGCCAAAACCTGTGGTGTATTTTTATTGGTTACTTTTAAAATATCGAAAAGATAAGATTGTGTTCCTGGAATTGTCGTTTTTTGTTTAATAACAGGCAATTCTGGATTAAATAAATCGATAAACAACCCATTTAAAGTTAATGGCTCAGTTTGTTTATTTTCATCCAAAACCGCAGCAATAACGAATGGTCCTCGCTCTAAAACAAAATTGTTTTTAAAGATTAGCTTACCTGCTTTAGCATCATTCTCGTAAGCACTTTTTACATTGGCTAAAAATTCCGTATCACCATTTGTTTGCATTACGAGTTCTTTTGGATCTTTTCTTACCAAGAAAACTTTGCCTTTTCCTACCGGATATTCTTGTTTGTCTTCACTTTCCTTAATCCCTAACAGCTGAAACAAATGGGCTGATGGGGCTTTGTAGGTATTACCATTTGTATTCCACCATTCTTTAACATTCTGAAATGGGTCCGTATCTTTTCCATAATATAAAAGCACTCCCCCATTTTTAACCCATTTTGTTAAATCCTCATGAAAGCTTGCAGCCAAAGGCTTCATATTTGCATAACTCATAATTAAAACCTTAATGTCTTTTAAGGTATTTTTATTAGCTAAATTTTCAATATGAACTGTTTCAACAGGCACACCTTCTTTTAACAATGGTATTGCCATACCATAAAAATTACTCAATTGAGGATCATCATATCCTGCATGTGTAGGAAAGCGTTGAAACATCATAGAATTAGAAAGTAAAACACCAATTCCTTTCGATCCATTTAGCGTATTTTTAGACAAAGGCATTTGGTTTAAAGAGTTAACCATTATTTGCATCTGAGTAGCATATGCAGGAGAAATCCCTTGCTTTTCTTTTTGCCCTTCTACATTAAATTTTCCTTTGTAAATGCGATTTGGCCAAGGCATTACTTCATAATTATCAACCATAGGGTATAATAACTGCGCAGTAAATGTGGCTTGGTAATTTACTTTGTAATCATCCCAAGATCTTGCCCTATCTTCTATTGGGTCGGTTAAAAAAAACAATTTCCTACCAGTTGGAGCAGTCATTGAAACCATTGAGCCATACTCTAAAAAAGCATTTTCAAAAACACGTTCTTTTTTTACTCCATTATAAAAAATTGGCTCCCGAGAAGTTCCTGTCCAAACCTGTGCAATGTAACCATCCATTCCATCTAGGTTTGCTAAACTAGCCTCTGGACTTACAATTTGCCAAGATGAATAATTAATTAAAGAATGTGTTGGCACATAACATTTAACCCGTTTCCCCTTACTTTCACTGTAAGTTTTGATGTACGTAAAAATTTCTTTTAGCGCATTAAAATAAAGCTGATATTTTAGTTTAGATGACAGATACGTTGCTTCTGGAGATTCGTGTTGAGCTATCCATGGATAACCATAGTAATTTTGCCATTCTTTTTTAAAGGCGTTACTATATCCAGCTCTTGCCCAAAATTCTGGCTCTTCTAAATAAATACCTGTAACACCAGCATCTATCGCTCTTTTAACATGGGTTTTCATGTATGTTAAAAAGTTAGTAGATGGAACAATATAGGGTACATTTTGCCCATGCCAAATGGTTTCTCCATTTCGCATCACTTGACCTTCATCTAAATGATTTTTACCATCCCATTCACCTAAAAAATAATCTTTGTATTGGCCCCAAGCAATCCCGGTCATAAAATGTACTTCATAACCTTTATCACGATAGCCCTTTACACGTTCTTCAAATTTCCCTCCATCATCATTAATGCCATAAACCATAGCTATGTCTGCTCTTACATCATAATCGGCACTCCAAGGGGCTGATGCTTGGAAAGAGGTTTTCTCTTTGGATTTAGACTGTGCTAAAGCTTCAACCTGTACAATTAATACAAATATGGAAGCAATTAATAAGTTTAGCATTTTCATATAGTGCTTAATTAGTCGGAATAAATAATTGCATTAAAGCTACTGCACTGCTAGATTCGTAAGATTGAACAACACCTGTTGGGCAAGCGATCTTATAATTTCGGTGCATAATGCCACGTCCAAAATCGCGATTACCCCAAGCTGTGTTGGCATTATAAATTGCCCATTTCGCATAATCACCGGCTGGATATGCTTTAGCTAAATCTGCCAAATATTGAGCGAAAATTGCTTTTAAAACACCTTGTTCATTCCAATCACCTTCAGCAGGTAGAATACCAGTCGCATCACTCATCGTATTCTTCGTGTAATTAGCTGCTATTTTAGCATCGTCTAAGTAACTTTGGTTATTGGTGTTTTTATAAAGTAGAACAGCCGCACCAATTAATGAACCTTGATTATAAGTATAATCTTCAAAGCCTGGATTGTTATTTCCAACTTTATGATCGGCCACTCTACCTTTAGATATGTCAAATAGATTCTCTCTTGACCAAGTGTAAATCTCTTTGGCTTTGGTTAAATAAGCTTCATCTTTAGTAATGTTGTATAATCGCATGGCTGCAATTACAGTTGGGAAGTTAATACAAGCATTTTTTCCACTGTGTTTAAAATCCCAAAACATGCCTCCTTTTACAGGATCATATGAACCATTCCATACCTTGGTAAAGCCAGATTTTGCTTTATCTAAATAAACTTGATTTTTTGTGATTTCATAGGCACGTGTTAAAGACATTACCCACCACATCATATCATCATAAATAAACCATTCTACAGAATTATCCCAATTGTAATTATCATAGCGTTTTGCGCCACCCTCATACATATCGGTTATTAATTTATAATGATTTTGATCTTTTGTCCTTTCATAAACATTCATTACGATATCCCAATAAATTGCTTGTGTCCAAATAGAACCAAGTCCTTTTTTTTCGGTTGTGCTATAATATAGTTTATCAGTAGGACTGTAATAGGCTGTATTAAATGAATTAAATGCTATAGTTGCATCTGTAGCAGAATACATATTCTGAGGCTGTACAGGAAGAATTGGTTTTGGTGTGATTTCTGCCTCTTTCTTTTTACTACAAGAACTGAAAACCAATAAAAGTATTAAAAATGAGAGCGTAATTTTATTTTGAACGGAACTATTTAAATCAAGGAGATTTGCCATAAGAATATACTTTCAACGGTAAAGAAATTCAAAGTAGTGTTACACCATTAAATGATGCAACACTATTTGATTATTGTTAATTATTGAGGAAGTTATTATTACCACCCAGGATTTTGTACCATTAAATTATCCGAGTTCACATCCTTTGAAGGAATAGGAAACAAATAATGTCTCTTAGAAAATGTTCTTGTTTCAAAAGGGATTACTGTTAAGAAGCCTGGTAAATTCTGCGTAATATTTAATCCATAAATTGGACCATTATCTGTTGTTTCAGCAATTTTCCATCTTCTTGTATCAAAATATCTTACGTTTTCGAAGGCAAGCTCAGATCTGCGTTCTTTTCTTATTGCATCACGCATTAATGCTTGAGTTGCAGGTACAGGAATTTGGCCAACACCAGATCCGTATTCTGGAATACCAGCTCTATTTCTAATCTGATTTAAATAAATTAAAATATCTGCATCTCCCGGAGTTGCTTCATTTAAAGCCTCAACATAGTCTAAAAATAAGTTACCTACGCGATATAAAATCACTGGGCGATTACCTTCATTCCAGTTACCTAAACCTTGAGCTTTTCTAACAGCATAACCTGTTACTGTGTAATCATTACCACCTGTTGCTTTACCAGAGTTACCATTGTTGTTAAATTGTGTAATTACATTACCAAAATTTGTATTTAACCAAACACTATTGTGGTAAGTGATATTCACATAAAAACGTGGTTCACGGTTAACCCATTGGTTATAAGTATCAGTTGCAATTGGACTTCCTGGTGCACGGTAATTTGTAGAACCTGAGTTAACATAACCTGAAGCAGGATCATCAATACTACGCCCATTTGCGGTAAAGAAAGCATCTACTTGATTTTGTGTTGCACCCAAACCTGCCGAACCGCGAACCTGAGAGTTTGACCCATTATGGTAAGGAGTCATTTCATATTGACGAGATCCAATAGATGATTCAATACGTGACATGATGATTTCATTATTGAAACGATCGATGAATAAATCACGACATGATAGATAAGGGTCAAAGGTACCAGATGAATTATTTTTTCTATATAAGCTATAAGTACTAGGAACAAATTGCTGGATATAAGCTTTATAAGCATCAGCAGCTTTTTTCCATTTGTTTACATCAAAAGTTTGACTAATTAACTGTTTACCATCCTTATTTTTTAGACCAGCTAAATCTGCATTTCCATTGTACAAAGGACTGGCAGCTAACAGCAGCGCTTGCAACTTATAACTTAGTGCCATACCTTTGGTAATGCGACCATAATTATCGTTATTAGAAGGAGTTACTGGTAAATTAGCTGCTGCCGCATCTAGCTCACTTGTGATATAATTAACACACTCATCAAAACTACTTCTTGGTAAATGCAGCGATTCTGTAGGTGCATCTGGTTCAATTGCATTATCGCCAATAATTACAACCGGACCATACGTGCGAATTAGATAGAAATAGTACATCGCCCTCAATGCTCTTGCCTCATTTTTATATTGTGTAATTAATTGAGGTGTAATATCTTGATTAACTTTATCAATATTTGCCATAAAAAAAGTAGCTGAGCGAATGCCACGATAAAAGTTGTTCCAATAATCGTTTACGAAACCACTGTTAGCATCCCAACTACCAATGTTAATATTGTTACATTGATTAAAGCCCCAAACCCATTCTGCTTCGTCAGATGAGCCTGTCCAAACTCCGGCATTACGACCAGTATTTGGATTACGTTGTCCGAATTCATCAGGAATTTGACTATAAACATTAGCCAAGAATTTCTCTGCTGTTATCCTAGTTGTGAAAGTTTGATCAAGGGTTAACCTATCATCAGGTACCTGATCTAAAAAGCCTTTTTTACACGATGATGCTAGTGTTAAACTTGCTACAAGTGTGATATATAATATTTTTTTCATTGCTGTACTCCTTAAAATTTAAGATTTAACCCTAATGATAATGTTGCTGTTAACGGGTATCTGTTGCCATTTGCTCTACCACCTGTGTTTAATTCTGGATCCCACAGTTTCCAATCGCTAAAAGTGAATAGGTTAGTACCGATTAAATAAACTGCAGCATTCTTAATTTTTACTTTTTCAGTTAGCCTTCTAGGTAAGTTATAACTCAATTGAGCAGTTTTAAGCCTTAAGAAATCTACATCCTTAACCCACCATGAACTTTCTAAAGTGTTGTTAGTATTATCTGCTTCACCATATGCTAAACGAGGATAAAAGGCATCTTGCCTTGGGTTTTCTGGCGTCCATCTGTCAGTTGCAACAGTATAGGCATTACTTAAACCACCACCACCATTAAATGGAAATATACCTGAACCTCCTAACATAATATCTGCACCATGCACACCTTGAAAGAAGGTACTCAATGCAAAACCTTTGTAAGAAACATTTAAACCAAAGCCATAAACTTTGTTAGGGATATCACCGCGACCAATGTAAGCTTTATCGTAGTCATTAATTAAGCCATCATTATTCAAATCACTGTACTTAATATCACCTGGTTTGATAGATGATTTTGATCCTGGCGTAGCACTTGCATCAATTTCTGCTTGGTTATCAAAAAGTTTTTCAGCCTTATAACCATAACGTCCAAGAACGTTATTCCCAATGCGTGACATCCATGGATAAGGTTGTTGTGGACGATCATCACTTATAATTTTATCTTTATTATAGGTAAATGTTCCTCTAAATCCAAGGTCTACTTGACCAATTTTAACATTATATTCCAACGTAGCATCAATACCACGGTTATCAACAATGCCTAAATTACCAAATGGCTGATTTGTTAAACCAATATAGCCAGGAATGGACTGACGTTGAAAGAAAATGCCAGTTCTATATTCTTTAAATATATCTACGATTAGGTATAAATTATCATTAAGTGTCCTGATCTCCATACCTAAATCTTGTTTACGAGATTCGGCCCAACTAGCATCAATACCATAATCAGTAACATTAATACCACCTGGATTAGTGAAATTTTGACCAAACTGATATCCTGTAGCATTATCTGCCACCAAAGTTAGGTAAGCAAAACGACGACCAGGTAAATCACCGATACCAGTAACACCATTAGAGTATCTAAATTTCATGAATGAAATCACATCTTTAATTGGTTCCCAGAATTTCTCATTTGATGGTATCCATCCTAAACCAAAAGCCGGGAAAGTTCCAAAGCGTTTATTTGGAGCAAAAGACTCCGATCCATTGTAACCCAAATTGAACTCAGCAAAATAACGGTCATCGTATGAATAAGTAGCTCTTGCGGCCAATCCTAGATTCCTAAAAGGAATTGATGACGTAAAATCACCTGCAAAAGGTTCCGTACGGTCTTCAGAATAGCCCAATACTAAGCCACCAACACGATGCTTGCCAAAAGAACGATCATAGTTTATTGAACCCTCAGCATAGAACTTGCGGTTACCGCCTCTTGAAGGTTCATAAGTAAGGTAATTTTGTGCACTTGTAAAAGTTTGTATTAAATCTAAACTTCCATCAGCTTTGTATGGATTATTAATATCTCTCAAGAAAAAAGTGCTTTCACGTTTTGAACGTTTAATAGAGTTGTTACTAGCATTATCAAATGCTCCCATTACTGACGCAGAAAGTCCTTGAGTAAACATTTTCAAATCCTGTGTAACTCTAATGTTACTATAGAGTTGATTTCCATATTCAGTTCGGTAGCCACGGCGGGTTAAATCTGCATAAGGATTTCTAAAACCTCCATTTGATGATCTTCCAGGAACAAGTCCATTAGGATAAATTAAAGGGTATTCTACCGGAGAAACATCTAATGCAGAACCAAAGATAGATTCTGTAGTTTCACCAGGATAATTCCCGCTAGACACATACCCTTGCAAACCTAAATCCAACTTAGTTGTTCCAGTTAATTTCAAATTTAGATTACTAGTAAAATTGTACCTTTTATAATCCATTGCTGAGTTATATGAAGCTAGATCAGATGTTTTTAAGAAACCACCTTCGTTATAATATGCTAATGAAACATAATATTGTGCATTATCTACACCACCACTGGCATTTAAATTTGCACGACGAATGTGGCTATAATCCTTAAATAACTCTTCCATCCAATTTACGTTAGGGTAAACCAATGGATCAACTCCCGAAGCAGTTCTATTGATGTAGTCTTGAGAATATTTAGCAGCCTGACCTCTTCCTGTTAATGCTTCATTGGCAAGGTTCATATAAGTTACCCCATCCAAAGCTTCAGGATGCCTAGTAAAAGTACTTAAGCCTTCATTGTAATCGAAAAAGATTGAAGGCTTACCCACCTTACCTCTTTTAGTATTTACCAAAATGACACCATTTGCACCTCTTGCACCATATACAGCAGTTCCAGAAGCATCTTTAAGTACCGTGAACGATTCAATATCTTCTGGATCGATGTTAGAAATGCTACGAGCCACCCCATCTACTAAAATTAACGGAGCACTACTACCCCCACCAAAAGTAGATATACCACGTACCCAAATATCAGCCGCACTTCTACCAGGCTCACCACTACGTTGTACACCAACAACCCCAGCAATTCTACCTGCTAAAGATTGCGTAACACTTGCTACAGGAATTTTTAATTCTTTGGCATCAATAGTTGATTGAGCTCCTATTAAAGAAACTTTACGTTGGGTACCGAAACCAACAATAGCTACTTCTTCTAGTTTATTCTCACTGGGTTTAAGTTGAATATTAAGGCTTTTTGAAGTGCCAACTGTTACTTCTTGTGTTTCATAACCTACGTAGGTTATAATTAACACTGAGCTTTCTGATGGAGCACTTATAGAGAAACTACCATTAACATCTGTTGCTACAGTGATTAATGTACCCTTTACTTTTACACCAGCTCCGGGTATAGGTGATCCGTTTTCGTCTTTTACAATCCCTCTAATGGTAATATCTACAGAGGAATTCTTTAATTCATTTTTAAAATCTCGCTTCACATTAATATTTTTAGCTTCAGCTGAAACATTAAATGATAAGCAAATTGCCATGGATAAAGCGCTAATTTTGATAGCACCATCCTTCACCATCAGCTTTCGCTGGATGAGTCTAGTAAATTTTTTAGTCATACTTTTAAGGTTTATTTTGGTTTTATTAGGTTACTATTTTTTAGATTTTGTTAATATTGTTTTCTATTTTTCCATAGGCTTATTTTTAAAATTCCATTGGTCTGCTAATAGTTTGATGAAATATCCACCAACAACGCTTCTTGCTTGAAAACCTACCATTTTCCCATTGGTGGTCTCATGCCAATCACTAAGAGGCACTTTGCTTTCCGTTTCTGTCGCAAAACGATAAATAGGTTTAATGAATTTTTGAAAATCCGCTTGATTATCTGTTAGCGTTGCTGTCCACATAATCCAATCAGATTTAGTATAACTTTTACGGCTATCTAGTGGTAAGCCAAAAGCATTTTGTTTAGTTAAGTAGTAACTGATTTCTTTTTTATAAACCTCAGTCGGAAATAAATTGAGTTTTAAAAGTTTATCCCAAACCAAGTTGTATTTCTGACTCCAAGTATTTTTATCATTAAAAGTCAATGCATAATGGTTTCCATCATCAGCTAATTGCATCCATTTTTGCACCATTGCCAATGCAGCGTCTCTAACCTTTTTAGCTTCTTCTGTTTTACCAAGTTGATTAGCCATTTGGGCATACGCGCCTAATGCCACAATTGCCTTCACAGACAGGTTTGAATTTCTTGCCAAGTGGCCAGCAAAATCATCAGTACACAATTGGTTTGCCGGATCAAATCCTTCCTTTAATAAATACTCACTCCATATTTTCAATACATCCCAATGCTTAAGTGCATAGTTTGCATTTCCTTCAGCTTTTGCAATCGCTGCAGTTAATATGATCATGTTCCCAGCCTCTTCTACCGGCATATCTTCGCCATAGGTTTGACCATTTGCTAACGGGTAAGTACCTAGGTCATGAGCAGGAAAAGGTTTTTTCCATCTTCCACTTTCTGAATAATAGAAAATCCCGTTTAACATTCCTTTCAATAACTCAGGACTATAAATTAAAAACTGAGGAGCTGATGGATAAGTAACATCAACTGTGTTGATAGAGCCATTGCTGAAATTTTCCTTTGATAAAAAGAGGATGTCTCCATTTGGTGCATATACAATTTTATGAGCAGATACACTTTGACGATAAGCTAGCTTGCATAAATCTGCATATTCTTTGCCCCCTGCCTTAAAGGCATCCTTATACAGTTTTGCATCAAAAGCAATACATTTAGTCTTTATGATAGGATATGTTGCACTAGCATTTGCGAGTTGATCTTCAAAATTTTGGGAACCTGATTTTTTCCAGATTGGTAATAATTGCTCACCAAAATATTCTACAGATTTAAGATCATCATAGCCTAACATCATATATTTTTCAATAGATGTAGACCCAATAGTGCCAAATGGGATAACACTATTTAAATTAAGTTGCTGCTCATTTAGCTTTTCATTTTCTTTAGGATATTTTTGATTTATGAAAGCTGAAGCACTTTCAAAAGCCCCACTTATATATTGTGTAGCTTTAAATTTCTCTGGAACTGCCACATACATGTAGCCCCAATCAATTCTAATATCATCCCCTTTCTTTTGCAAAATTGGCTGCTCTACTGTACCTGCCTTTAATATAGATAGACCCTTTGCCGAGCTTTTCCAAGCAGAAACTGGTTGGTTGTTTTTATTTACAGCAATATTTGAAGAAGCACTAAAATATAAATCCACCTTGTGCGACTTGGCATCATTAGATTTTACAGCATAACTGATATAGCTTATTGGTCTCGCAGTTAGTTTAATGTCGTTCAGCAATAAAGGCGATGTAAATGAGACTTCTAAATTTACTTTGCCACAAGTGAAAGCATATTTTGTGGTTGTAGCGTTAACAGTAACCTTTGTTTGCTTTGCTTGCAATACTTTTGTGCCTGTAGCTATATCTTCTACAATTCCTGCGTCTAAGTGTCTGCCACCTGCCGTATTTTTTACATGTATAGCTAAAATATTCTCTCCTTTTTTTAGAATTCCATCTGCAATTGGGATATTGATAAACTCATGTACCCATCCTTCTTTTTGGTAAATCGTTTTACCATTTAGATACACAATAACATTATCATCGTGACTAAGGCTTAAATATTTCTTGGCAAGAGTTAAATCATTAATTGTGAATGTTCTTCTATAATATAAATCATTAGTAGTCCACTTGGTGTTAGCATCCTTTTCATCACCAAATGGAGCTGGTCCTTTTTGCCATTTAGAATCATCAAAAGTTATAGCTTTCCAGTTTGCTTCTGGTTGTGAAAACGAATAGTTGGTCTCATATGCAGCTTGTGTAGCATTTGGTAACAAAACTTTATATGATTTACTTTCCTCACCTAAAAATTTGTAGAATTCATTATCAACTTTTAAAATACCAACTAATCCTTGGTCTCTTCCAGTCCAATGTTTAGTACTGCTTTCGTTTAATTGGTTGTCGAATGACCAAACACTAAAATAGGTATCGTGTGTAATTAATGGATAAGCAGGGGCTTTATCTTGTGCCTTTAAATTTAAAGCGAACAAAAGACATAAAATGGCTACTAAGTAACTTTTTTTCATACAGATTTGGTTAGTGTTTAAATTACTAAAACGTTTTACTAATGCTACCTACGAAGAGGATTTGTTAAACAAAACAATAAACTATAATTATATGAGCTTGTTAAAACACATTAATGCGTCTTAACTATTTACACGGTAGTTAAATAGTAAAACGTTTTAGTAAATCAATATTAAGAATTAAAGCTATAAAAAAATTATACCTTATGTAATTTTAACGTTACATAAGATTGGGCTATTGAACAGCTCGATATTTTCACCAATCAGCGATACATAAATTAAAAAAGGTGCTCTTCCGAGCACCTTTTTTAATTGTTATTGGTATCCTGGGTTTTGGGTTAAGTTGATGTTAAGTGTTCTTTGCACTTGAGGAATTGGGAATAAAGTTCTAAATGATTCAGAAGGAACATGATCCCACCATGTTGCAGTAGTAAATTTACCAAAACGAATTAGATCATCTCTTCTAAATCCTTCAAAAATAAACTCCCTTCCTCTTTCTGCTAAAAGTTCATCCATTGTCAGTGTTGTAGCGGTATATGGAACAAAATCTGAAGCTGCATATGCTCTTTTTTTACAATCATTTATTAGTGTTATTGCTTCAGGAGTAGCTAGTCCGCCGTTTTTACGCATTAAAGCTTCTGCTTTTGCAAAATAGATCCAAGTTAAACGATAAATATTCCAATCTGTGTTATTGTAATTAAGATCTATTGGAACATTTACACCATTAACAACACCAGCAACTTGATTACCTAATTTGTATTTATTGAATCTTACCCCACTGTTTTCTTCTCCTTCACTCATGTTGGAAACCGTTGAACCAGTTCTATTTTTTCTGATATTATCCACAAAAACAATTTGCTGCCCACTATATTCATTACCTCCTGTAGCTAAGGCTGGTTGTCCATTATCAAATCTAACCATAGGCCCTTCCAATAACCAACCTCTTTTCCTTAAATCAGTGTTGTCATATTTGGTAAATACACCAGGTACAACCACAACACCATCATTACCATTTCTGGCACCACCATAAATTGGCCCTTGTTGAAAGTGATAAAATTCACCCGTCCATGAAGGCTGGAAAGAAGCATTTCTAAATTCATAAGCGATAGAAAAAATTGCCTCTTTAGATAATTCGTTCGTAGATTTGAACTGATCAAAAATATTTGGATCAAGTTGCATTGCACCATTTTGTCCACCAGCAACACCACTAATTAATTTATCAGCTGCCGCGATACAGTCATCCCAACGAGCAGTTCCAGTCCATACCTCAGCATTTAAATACAATTCTACCAACATGGCATATCCACCTGCTTGGCTCATTCTACCTGTCATTTGTTTAGAATGTAATGGTGCTTTATCAATGTTATCTTTAATTTCTTTTTCTATAAAAGCGAAAACATCTTTTCTAGGTAAGGTTGCAGGTCTAGCCGGAATACCTACTTGTGTAACTACAGGAATATTACCAAAAAGATCCATTAATTTTAAGTAGTGAAAAGCTCTCAATAGCTTTAATTCTGAAATATAGGCATCTTTTTCTACTTGGGTAATACCCATTTTCGCAATGTCTCTTTTCTCTAAATTTTCTATTGGATCATTGCATAACCCCATACCCCAGAACATTAAAGACCATGCATTATTTAATGGCACATCATCTGACAACCAAGTGTGGTAATGAAGTCTTTTCCATTTCCCTCCATCTTCACCATGCCTGCCTTTTGTTGGCCAAGCCAATTGATCGGCAGAAAGTTCTGAAGGACGCCACCAGCCATCCTGACCAGAAGGTGTTATCCACGCATTTGCATGTGTATAAGGTCTCAGCACAGCTGATAAGACTTCATTTTTGTTATTGTAAAAATTATCAGTAATTAACTGATCATATACATTTTCGTCTAATTTAGTGCAACCATTCATTAAAATTATGGGTGTCGAAATTAAACATGCAAGAATTATTTTTTTATATCTTTTCATTTTCGTAATTATTAAAATCCAAAACTAACACCGAATAAAAACTGTCTTGTAGATGGGTAAGGACTTCTAGAATCTATACCTGGACCTAAACCAGTATCAGACACAAAATCAGGATCATTACCTGTATATCCCGTTATCGTTGCTAAATTTTGTCCTGTTACATATGCTCTTAAGTTTCTAATAGATTTTACACCTGTTTTAAAAGTATATCCAAGGGTAACCTCATCAATTTTCATAAAACTTCCACTCTCCACATAATAATCTGAATACATGTAGGTATCGTTTATTTCTGCGTATTTGGTATAAGCACTATTTAGTAAATTAAGGTTTGATACCCCAGTTTTATTCCCATAAGAAATAGCTGGTGTATTTAAAATATCATAATCTAATTTACTTCTTAAGAAAACTCTAAAATCAAATCCTTTAAAAGTAAATGAGTTAGTTAATGATAAATAATACTTTGGTATCGCATTTCCAATAACTGCTAGATCAGTTTGATCTCTGAAATCTGAAGTATTAATTTGGGCATTTGAAACTACATCGCCATTACGATTATAGAATGTCCATTTACCATCAGGTGTAAAACCAGCAAACCTTTTGCCCCAAAATTCACCCACCTTTCTGCCTTCGTAAGTACGAATGGCATCACCCAATGCACCAAAGCCTCCTATAGCGCCAAATTTCTTTAAATCTCTTTTATATTCATCATTTGAATAGCGATCTAGCACATTTCTCGTTGTACTTCCAGCAAAATCAATATTCCATGAGAATTTATCAGTTTTTACTGGCATATAACCTAAGGTAATTTCTATACCTTTTGCGGAAATAGTACCTACGTTAGTAATAATAGAACTAACAATAAATGGTGGCTGTGGCGAGGTATAGGTATCAATCAAATCTTTTATTGTTCTATTGTACAAATCGATCGATCCTGTTAATTTATTGTTTAAAATTGTAAAGTCTATTCCTAGATTCATTTCCTTTTTTCTTTCCCATCTTAAGTTTGGATTTGGATTTCTAGTTGGCCCATACGTTTGGAGATAACTTCCGGTTGGAAAAAGATATATTCCACCAGTACCTAATAGTACTAAAGATGAATAGTTTGCGAAACCTGAGTTACCTGTCTCTCCATAACCTAATCTAATTTTTAAGTTATTTACAAACTTTACATTTTTCATGAAATTTTCTTGTGTTACATTCCATCCCCCAGATACAGCTGGAAACGTGGCCCATTTATTATTTGCCCCAAATCTTGAAGAACCCTCACGACGAATACTTGCCTGTGCAAAAAAACGATCTCCAAAAGCATAACTTACCCTTGCAAAACCTGCGATTAAAGTATTGTCATTTTTATTACTGCCAATACCTGTAACGTTTAATCGTATAGGAGCCGCTGCTAAATTATTGTCTTCAAAAATATCGTTTAAATACCCTCTGTTGTTTGCATTAAAGCCCTCATTTACTTCATACCTATAAAAATAACCTGCAACTGCTGTTATTTTATGCTGGTTTCCAATAACTGTATTATACTCTAAGGTTGGCTCAACGTTAAAATTTTGCGATAAGCTGGTACTTCTAGATGCATATCCACCTCCTACTACTTCAGCAACATCAATTTCCACAGAGTTCTGACTCGCCCTATCTCTATATTCACTATTTAAATTATAATTTCGTTGATGAGCACCAAATACTGATGCTTTTAAACCTTTAAAAACCAAAAAATCAACTTTACCATCAATAGATGTTGTCTGTTGTTGTCTTCTATTCTTTTCTTGCTCTAATCTTGCAATTTCATTGGTAATATTTCTTGTAAATTTAAATGTACCATCAGGATTATAGTAAGACTCGGTAGGGTTTCTTGTTAACACGGTTTCCCAACCACCACCACCTAATAAATTGGCATTGTTAAAGTTTGCAGCCACATTAAATTGTGCAGTTAATCTATTTTCAAATCCCGTTTGTGTTAAACTTAAGCGCAATCCATATTCTTTCCTAGCATTTTCTCTTGCAAAACCTTGAACATCTCTAAAATTTACACTCGCTCTGTAAAAAGAATTTTCACCACCTCCAGATACTGCAAAATTATGATTATGAGATAAGTTATCTTTATTGATCAATTCATCAAAATAATCAAAATCTCCTCCGTAATCTGTGCCTGAAACTTGACCGCTCGCAAGACGCTCACGATATTGTGCAGCAGTCATAAAATCTGGTCTTTTCACTAAAGTTTCCGTTCTTACAAATGAATTGTAATCGAACTTAGAAGGTCCACGTTTACCTTTCTTAGTAGTAACGATAATTACCCCAGCATTAGCTCTTGTTCCATAAATTGCAGCGGCCGAACCATCTTTTAAAACACTAAATGATTCGATATCGTCTTGCTGTAATAAATCTAAATTTCCACCCGGTATTCCATCAATAATAATTAATGGTTCAGCAGCACCTGCTAAGGTGGTTACACCTCTAAGTTGAATACCGACACCTGAGTTTGGATTGGTACCGCCTGTTCTGGTAATTTGCAAACCCGCTACTTTACCAATCAATAAATCTAATGGATTTCTTGAACCACTTTGTCTAAAATCTGCAGAGTCTACTTTAGTTATAGCAGAGGTGATTTCATTTCTTGTTTGTGTACCATAACCTACAACTACCACTTCGTTTAACTTAGTGGTGGCAGATTGTACCAGTTTAATGTTAAATGAAGTTTGAGTACCTACAGTTACATCTTGGGTTACAAATCCGATGTAAGAAAATCGCAATATATCATTTGCACCAACTGTTTCTATGCTAAACTTTCCATTAGCATCGGTAATTGCACTTTTACCATTAATAATGTTTTTTATACCAACACCAGGCACAGGTTGATTGTCATTATCAACAACAGTTCCGGTTACAATACTTAGCACTTGATTGTGCTGCCAAGGCATTTTGAGTTCGATGGATCTTGTGGATATAATGCTCCCTGAGTCCATTGAAAATGCAGGTCCACTGAACAATAAAATTGCAAAGAGTCCTTTAGTTTTAAGTAAATTAATTTTCATTAGCTGATTTTGTTTAATTATGATTAGTTATCTGAGATTCAGGAAAGCATACTGCGCTAAAGTTTTGGTTAGCGCTTGAGTTATAACCTTATTTTGATTTCCAAGTATCATGAAGGAGCTACGAATTAGCTGTTTTACAAAGCAGTAGATAAAGATTATTAAAGCAACAACAAATCCGCTTAAAGGAAACTTAATCTTAAAAACACCTTTTAATAACCTATCACAAGGCCAAAAATCAAATGCAATTACTCCAACTTGTTTCATACAAATATTTGGCTATACTAATAATAAAACGTTTTAGTTATACTGCTCAATAATGATAGTTCTTGAAACAAACCTTTTCTAATGATTATTAGAAATTTTATAGCATGTCTCTATTCACTGCAAAAATAACCGGCACAGTAAATCGTTTTAGTAAATCAATATTAATTAAAAAAAATCTGAATAAGCCGACACGTATGTAACAATTAAGTTGCATACATAATTCTTAACTTATACCCTATAACTAGTCACTGTAGAAGTTTTTATGCTAATTGGCTGTTTACTTTCACAATAGGAAAGCTAATCTCCTTGCTAATTAGTGTTCTCTTTTCACTATTGCATGAAAGAAAATAATTGAAATGCTATAAGGAAATAATTACCTCTAGAAATAAATTCACTTATTGCCAAATTAAAATTAATTTCTTAGAATTAATTTTGCAGGAATAATGATTTGTTGGTCAGGTAGTTTAGTCTTTGATGAAAGTTGATTCAAAATTAGTTTAATAATTGTTTCTGCAATTTCTTCTAACGGTTGCTGAATGGTTGATATACTTGGTGTATGTAGCTCAAATGCCTCGTGATCATCGTAACCAATAACGGCAAAATTTTCGTCTAATTTTTTGTCTATTTGTTTTAACACCTTTAATCCACTAATGGCAAGATAATTCGTCGCAAAAAGTACCGCATCCACATCTTTATTTTTAAAAAGTTGCTTCAGCTCTTTTGCGGTACTTTCCTCTTTCTGATTAAATGGTATTTTTAAAACAAGGTCTTCACTGTATGGCAAAGCATAATCGATAATTGCTTTTTTATAACCCTCATATCGCTCTACAATTTGCTGTACATCAATATCGGTAGTAACCAAAGCAATATTTCTCTTTCCTTGTTTAATGAAACTCTCTACAGCTTGGTAAGATGCAACAAAGTGATTTGCGCCTACGTAATTTGTATTTAATTCCGGCAAATTTCTATCGAACAAAATAACAGGCTTATTTTCATTTAATAAAATCTGAATATCCTCTTCTATTCCTTTAATAGGAGAAATAATATAAGCATCTACCTTTCTCGACTTAAAAAGGTTAATTAATTCTTGAGCCTTTTCTACATTATTTTCCGTACTTGAGTAAATAATTTTATACCCTTTTTTATAGGCTTTATCTTCTATCAGCCTTGCTATTCTTGAAAAGAATGAATTTGAAATATCTTCGATAATTAAACCAATAATATTCGAATTCCCTGTACGCAAACTACGGGCAATTTGGTTAGGCTTATAACCGCTATCAATAATGATCTGTTGAACTTTTTTTATCACAGCATCGCTAATAGATTTCTCTTTAGCTTTACCATTAATGATAAATGATACCGTTGTAATGGACACATTGGCTTTTAATGCAATGTCTTTTATGGAAAGCGCTTTCATATTTGGTTAAATTTCACAAATCTTTAATATCAATTTAATCAAATATAAACTATTACAGAATAAAGAAAGCTACATTGCATAAGGAAAATTACGAGATACTTTCCGCATCATTCTTTCTACCAAATCATCTGTAGAAGTTGTTATACCATCATCCATTGTTTTAAAGAAGCGCCAAAGTAAATCTCCAGTAGGTCCGTTATTTAAAGTTAGTGTTAAAGTCCCTGTCCCTGTTTTACCACCAAAACCACCAAACAAAACTGCCGATGCAATTGCTCCAGCTTCAGATTTAGTTTGTTCAGTTTCAAAATTCCCTCCGATAATTGCATCTACACCCAGTGCTTTAGCAACTTCATCTTTTGTAAATTCATCAAGTTTATCTAACATACCAGCTTTCTTAAGCAAGATATTAGTCTTATCAACATCCTGGAATTCTACTGTGTAATTTTTACCTTTTCTTAAAAGGAAAGTATACATACTAGATTGAATTGATTTTGACATTGTTTTTTCTTGATCTCTATTTGCTTCGACATTAAAATTTTTAGGCTGTTTTTTATACGTTATCTTGGTATTAAAAGGCAAAATAGCAACAAGCTTGTGGTTTGAAATTTCTGATTTTAATTTAGGGCTTTCAAATATCTGTTTTGAGCCTTCAAATTGTGCTTTTGCACTGTAACTAAAGATAATTACTAAGAGAGTTAATAAGATTTTTTTCATTTTTTGTTTGATTTTTGCTGCAATGATATTCATTCCAAACTAACTAAACAAACTAATGATTAATATTATTTTCATTTTTTGGATATACCGTTCAAATGGTATATTTATACAGCGTTTTTAAGAAAAATTAACAATCAATTTAGCTGTTCGCTCAGATGCGCCTGCAACTCCCATAATGGAAGCTAATTCCTCATAATCTTTCAGCATTCTTTCTCTTTCTGCACCATCAACTACCTGTGTTAAATTAGCAATAATTTTTTCAGTATTACAATCTTGTTGTATTAGCTCTTCTACCACTCTTCTGTTCATAATTAAATTTACCAAAGAAATAAATCTAATTTTAATAACCAACCTAGCAATGCCAACAGAAATTGCACCACCTCTATACAACACAACTTGTGGAATTTTGAATAATGCAGTTTCTAATGTGGCTGTGCCAGAGGCAACTAATGCCGCATGAGCATTTTGCAATAGATTATAGGTTTGTGAGAAAACCAATTTCACTTTTTTATCCCCAATGTATTTGTGGTAATAACTTTCATTAAAATTTGGTGCTGCTGCAATTACAAATTGATAATTTGGAAATTGTTCTGTTATACTTAACATATCCGGAAGCAACCTTTCTATCTCTTGTTTACGGCTTCCGGGTAATAACGCTATAATTTTTTGAGTTGTTAAGCCTTGATTTTTCCTAAAATCCACATCTGGATTAAACTGAGCTATCTCATCTAGTAATGGATTTCCTACATAATGGATATCCATTCCCCATTTTTTATAAAAATCTACTTCAAATGGCAGAATAGAAAACATTTGGTCAATGTCTCTTTTAATCTTTAATACTCTTTTTTGATTCCAGGCCCAAACTTTTGGAGAAATATAATAACAAACTTTAATGCCTTGCTTCTTCGCAAACTCTGCTATTTTTAAGTTAAAACCTGGAAAATCTATTAAGATCAAAACATCTGGTTGATAAGCTAAAATATCCGCCTTACAAGATTTCATGTTTTTCAAAATAGTAGGCAAATTCATTACTACTTCAGTAAAACCCATAAATGCCATATCGGCATAATGCTTAACTAGTTTGCCACCCTCATGTTGCATTTTATCGCCACCAAAATACCTGAAATCTGTATTTGGATCCTCAATTTTTAATGCTTTCATTAAATTTGCACCATGTAAATCTCCAGATGCTTCTCCTGCGACTAAATAATATTTCATTTTTGAGTATCAAGTATTTATATCGAGCACCAAGATTTTAAGGTCTTTAACTGTACTCCTTTAACCTTAAAAAACTTTGTAAAAGAAAAAGGCAAATGCCCATAAAAAAGTGATGCTAATGATTCCTCGGGCAATATTATCCTTATTTTGTTTAAAAAAATAATTCATTAATAAGGCATTTAACGCAATACAAGCTATTAAAAGTAAATCAGCTTTTTTTAAGACTGTAATTTTTTGCATTAGAAACCAAACTACAAGGCCTGGAACAACTGGGACGATAAATCCTATTAAAATACCATTCCAAACGTTATTTTTTATTTCAGCAGCTTTCATTATTAACCTAAGTTACCTCCATCAGGGCCTGCAGTTTTCTGAATTGTAGATTTTGAAGCTTTTGTATCATCAAAACTCCAACTATTTAAAATCGGAATTGCGTGATGAGCTGTTAAATCAAACTGTACAGGAACTACTGATACAAATCCATGATCTAAAGCCCAAACATCAGTATCTTCTCCTTTATCATAATTTTCAAAAACACCTGTTAACCAGTAATAAGGGCGCTTATATGGATCGGTTCTTTTATCAAATTCCTCTGCCCATTTGGCATTTGCTTGCCTGCAAATTTTAATCCCTTTTAAATCACCTCCTTTTGGGAAGTTTACATTTAACAATGTAGATTCTGGTAAACCATTTTCTAAAACTTGCAATGAAATTGTCTTTATAAATTTTTTACAATGACTAAAATCTGCATCTTGTGCAAAATCATCAAGAGAGAAACCTATGGATGGAATTTTTTCAATTGCTCCTTCAACCGCAGCTGACATGGTTCCGGAATAAATAACATTGATAGAATTGTTTAATCCGTGGTTAATCCCTGAAACACATAAATCAGGCTTCTTCCCTTTAAAAACTATATTAACAGCAAGTTTAACACAATCTACCGGAGTCCCAGAACATTTGTACATTTCAACATCTGGGTATAAATCTACTTTATCAAAACGAAGTGGTTTTCCTATCGTAATTGCATGCCCCATTCCAGATTGCGGACCATCTGGTGCAACAACAACAACATGTCCGATTTCTTGCATTACTTCTATTAAGCTTTTAATGCCGGGAGCTGTAATTCCATCATCGTTAACAACTAAAATTGTGGGTTTCTTAGTGTCCTTATTCATGCTGGTAAAAATACGAGAATTATTGAAAGCTAAACGGATATATTTTCATCCATTTCTAGGAAAATTGTATGCTATCCACTTATATTTACAGTATAACTTATTATTAATGAAATCATCATAGACAAAATCATCGCCTATGATCTTTATCTAACTTAATTTAAATAAACGAATGAAAAACAAATTACTATTATTTGTCTGTTTATTATTAACAGGCTCAACTTTAATGGCTCAATCCACTTACCAATGGAAAACAGCCACATCTGGAGGTTATACTTACAAATATGTAACTAATGACCCATCTAAATCTCGTTTTTACACACTTAAAAATGGATTAACAGTAATTTTATCCCCTAACAATAAGGAACCAAACATCGAGTTCCGTATGGCCGTTAGAGCTGGTAGTAATACAGACCCAAGAAGTGCAACAGGCTTAGCGCATTATTTAGAACATGTTCTATTTAAAGGAACTGATAAATATGGAACCGATAACTGGGAAAAAGAAAAACCACTTTTAGATAAAATTGATGCACTTTATGAAAAGTACAACAAAACAACAGACCCAGCTCAACGCAAAGAAATTTATAAAGAAATAGATAAAACTTCTGGTGAAGCTTCAAACTTCTCTATTGCTAATGAGTATGATAAATTGATGACTGGCATTGGTGGCAGCTCTTCAAATGCACATACTTGGTATGAAGAAACTGTTTACAATGAAGATTTCCCTTCTAATTCAGTAGACAAATTTTTAGCTATTCAGGGCGAGCGTTTCCGCAAACCAATTTTCCGTATCTTTCATACTGAGCTAGAAGCAGTATACGAAGAAAAAAATAGAAGTTTAGATAGCGATCCCAATAAACTAGATGAGGCAATGATGGAATTATTGTTCCCAACTCATAACTACGGGCAACAAACTACTATCGGAACTATCGAACATTTAAAAAATCCGTCTTTAGTAGAAATTAGAAATTACTACAACAAATATTATGTACCAAATAACATGGCGGCAATTTTCACAGGAGATTTTAATCCTGATGAAATGATCAAAAAGATTGATAAGACCTTCAGTTACATGGTTGCAAAACCAGTTACTTTGTATAATCCTGCACCAGAAAAACCACTTACTAAAATACAACAAGTTGAGGTGTTTGGTCCAAGTGCAGAAATGGTTGAGATTTATTACCGTGGTTTCCCTGAAAACTCACAGTCAAGCTTAATGTTAAATTTAATTCGTAGCATTTTAATGAATGGAAAAGCCGGATTAATAGACATTAACCTTAATAAGCAACAAAAAACATTAAGATCAAGTGCTGGTTATCAGCAAATGAAAGACTATGGAGTGTTTAATCTATCTGCGTCTCCAAGAAGTGGACAAACTTTAGAAGAAGCTTCGAAATTGCTTTTAGGCCAAATAGAACTACTTAAAAAAGGCGAATTTGATGAGAAACTTTTGAAAGCAATTGTTGCCAACCAAAAACTTGGTTTCTTACAAGCGTTTGATAGCAATAATAATAGAGCAGAAAACCTATCTACCGAATTTGTTTTAAATAGAGGTACAAAATGGGATAAAAGTTTAGGTGATATAGAAGCAACAGCCAAAATTACTAAAGCTCAAGTTGTTGCTTTTGCCAATACATTTTTTAAAGACAATTATGTAATCGGCTACAAACGCAAGGGTGTTGATAAAAACACTGTTAAAGTAGAAAAACCAACAATAACCCCAATTAATGCAAATGCAGGTTTAACTTCTCCATTTGTAAAAAATACTTTAGCAATGCCAGTTAAAGCTATTGCCCCTAAATTTATCGATTATAAAAAAGATATCGTTTTTGGCAAAGCAGGAATTGCAGAGGTTTTAACCACAAAAAATGTAGATAATTCTATTTTTAGAATGAGTTATAGAATTAACATTGGTTCAAATAACTACAAATTGTTACCTTATGCTTCTACTTATCTTACTTTCTTAGGAACTGATAAATATACTGCTGAAGAATTGAGTAAGGCATTTTATGACATTGCCTGCACTTACAACTTAAGTGTTGGTACTGAAGTAACTACCATTAACATTAGTGGTTTACAAGAAAACTTTGATAAAGCAGTAAGTTTAGTTGAACATATTTTAGCGAATGTAAAACCTGATGAAAAAGCATTAAGCGATTTAAAAGGGACCATCTTAAAAAGTCGTGAGAACAATAAATTGAACAAGGGTCAAATTATGAGTGGATTAACATCATATGCCCAATATGGTAGTGTAAATCCATTTAATAATGTATTGAGTAATGACGATGTTAAAAACATAAAATCCGAAGATCTGATCTCTCTTATCCGAAATTTAACTAATTACGAACATGTAATTACTTATTATGGACCAAAAGACTTGGCAACATTTACTGCTGAAGTGAAAAAAGTGCACCTTATGCCAAAAGAATTTACTGAGGCTGCACCTGCTAAAGTTTACACTTACACTACTCAAGATGCAAACAAAGTGTATTTCGCTAATTATGATATGGTACAATCAGAAATTCGTTGGTTAAGAAACACAGGCTTATACAATAAAACTGATGCTGCAAATATTCAAGTATTTAACAGCTATTTTGGTGGTGGTATGGGTTCAATTGTTTTCCAAACCATTAGAGAATCAAAAGCTTTGGCATACTCAACTTTTGCACAATATGTTTCACCAGACAAAGCAGACAAACAATACAGTATGATTGCTTATGTTGGTAGTCAGGCTGATAAAATGACTGATGCTGTGAATGGAATGAATGAATTGTTAAATGTTCTACCACAAAGTGATAAATCTTTTGATGGAGCAAAAAGCAATGTTTTGAATAGCTTAGAAACTACTCGTGTAACCAAAGACCTTGTTTTTGCTTATTATTTTGCAGACAAAAAATTAGGGTACGATTATGATTCTAGAATTGATTTGTACAAAGAATTAAAGCCTATTACTTTTACGAGCATCAAGGATTTCCATACTCAAAAAGTAGCTAATAAACCTTATACTTATTTAATTGTTGCTTCAGACAAAAAGGTTAAAATGGAAGACATGCAGAAATTCGGTACTGTTACTACCTTAACTTTAGAACAATTGTTCGGATACTAGAAGATTATAGATTAAGGCCAAAAGAACAAAGATTATTTCAATCTAAGCGGTTTTCAGAAATGAAAGCCGCTTTTTTTTAATGTCAGTTTTGCAAATGCAAGAAGTAAATTCAGCTCAAGCTAAATGCTTTTTGATATTCCATCTTAATCATTTACTTTTAGTTATGCGTTTTATACTGTATTGTCTATTTTTTCTTCTCGGTACTAACTCAGCTATTTCACAAGACCTTATTGCTCAAAAAATGCATTGGCTAAGCAAGGTGAAACCCACTACCAATCTATTTGTTCACTTTGATAAAAATGTATACGCTAATAATGAAACTGTTTATTTTACAGGGTATTTAATTACACCTGCTGCAAATCCTATATACAAACACACTGTAATGGCTGTTGCATTTATAAGAGATGCTGACAGCACTATTGTTTTAGAGGATAAATTTATAATGCAGAATGGACTATCATTTGGTAGCATTACCTTACCAGATTCCATTTTAACTGGAAATTATCATTTTTTAGTTTATACAGATAGACTAACAAATGGAGTTCCTGATGCTGTTTTTAATCAACCTATAACTTTAAAAACAAATATAGATCCTGCCTTTAAAGCGAGTATGAAATTGGCAGAGCCAACAACTGCCGAAAACAAAAATCACAATGTATTGGTATCTGTAACTTCGAAAGACAATAGGTTTCTGCCTAAACCCACAACGATCAGCTATCAATATGGCAATATTAAAAAATCAGCTAATACAGATATATCTGGTCAATTGTTGATTACATTACCCAAGCATAATCAACTAACTGACCCCAATTTATATTTGAAATTAAAATACGAGAAGGATAGCAGTTTTATTAGCATGGCTCTACCACAAGCTAAAAGTAAAGCAGCTGTTAAGTTTTATCCAGAGGGAGGCAGCTTAATTAATGGGCTTATTTCAACCATAGGATGGGAAGTAAAAGACCAGCAAAAACGACCTGTTGCCTTAACTGCATTTCTTTACAAAAACAACGTGATTATAGATACTATAGAAACAAGTAGCTACGGCATTGGCAAATTTAAACTAGCCCCCCATATGGGTGCTGATTACACTGTTAAACTTATTCATGATGGTTTAGCAGATAGTATTTATCATTTACCTAAAGCTATTGAGAAAGGATTAACATTATCAATTGCACAAAGCTTAGTAAAAGACACAATTCGTATACACTTAAAAACAAACCTAACTCATCACCTATCTATTCGCCTACATAATTTTAGGGAAACTTTTCTAAATATCCCATTTGATATGGGTAACAATACAATAGCTGTAAAAATTCCCTTAACAGAAGTACCAAAAGGACTAACTACAATTACTGTTTCTGACAGCTTAGACAGACCTTTAGCAGAGCGGATTTTCTATGCACATTATGACAACGCTGATAAAGTGGTTCTTGAAACAGATAATCAAACCTATATGCAGCGAGAAAAAGTTAATTTGAAGATAAAACTGGATAGTACCCAAATCCAGGGAATTGTTTCTATTGCTGTTGTACAAGATAATAGATTAGAAGTACAAAAAGTAAATGATATAGAAAGTTATACTTATTTAAAAAATGAATTAAGTTTATTGCCAATCCACATCAAAGGATTACCCTATAAAGACAAGAACTATTTAGAACAAGTTTTACTAATTAAAGGATGGCGGAGATATACTTGGCAAGATTTTCAAAATTTAAAAGTCAGCGATACACTAACTGTAACAGATAGTTTAAAGCTTACCGGATTAGTTACAAAAGCTAAAAAAGAATTGACTGCTCCAATTGTATTGGGCACTTATGGGAGCGAAAGTATATCACTAATTAATACAAATAACAAAGGCTTTTTTACCTTAAAAAATGAAGATTTGCTTACTCCTCCTGGTAAAAAATTATACCTGTTTACAAATGGAGGAAAAATGATGACTCATGTTATCGAAGTTAACAACTTGTATCATAAAACAAGCCTAAATCTTACTAAAACAACAGTTAAGGAAAGCCCAATTTTACCATCTAACTTACAGAACAATGCTGAGCTAGTTCTAAAAAGTAATGAAAAATTAATCCGTTTAAAGGAAGTAGTAATCAATAACAAAAATGACAATGGCTTTAATTTTTTAAGAGGTGCCAATGCCTGCGGTGATTATGTTTGTGTCTATAATATTTTAAATTGTAGAAATCATGTTGGAGATTTTGGAAATAAACAACCCGTCGCAGGTCGAAGTTATCTTACAAATGGAATAATGACAACCTATCAAGTCTGCAATACAAAAGATCTAAATGGTCTTTATTTAATAGATGGCATCCATACGCCAAAAGAATTTTACATGAGCGACTACAAAGAACCATTAGAACCTGCTTTTTTCTCAACCATCTATTGGAATTATGGAAGCGTTTTAACAGCGGGTAAACCAACTGAAATCAGTTTTTATACAAGTGACATTACCGGAAAATTTAGAGTTATTGTACAAGGAATTACAAATAAAGATGTAGTGTATGCTGAACGATTTTTTGAGGTAAAGCCAAAAGAGAACCAATAAAAAAAGCGGCTACTTAATAATGCAACCGCTTTCATTTTATAGATTTAAATTCTATAAAGAATTAATCCATTTAACTAATTCTTCTCTTCCTTTTCCTGTTTTTTGTTGAAGCTTGCCCAACAATTCATCATCCTTACCCTCTTCGTGCTTTAGATCATCCTCGGTTAAATCGCCATAAGCTTGTTTAACTTTACCTTTAATCTCATTCCATTTACCTTGCCATTCTAACTTATCCATCTTTAAATTTTTTTGGTTTAACATCAGTTGATTGCTAAACTAACAATTGGATAAGATTATTGTTTTTTGAATTCTAATTTCATCCTCCCAAGGGCAGATCAAAGTGTTTTAGAACTTTCTATAATTTCATTTACCACATTTGGATCTAACAAGGTTGAAATGTCACCTAAGTTACCAGTATCACCTTCTGCAACTTTACGTAGAATGCGGCGCATAATTTTCCCAGACCTTGTTTTTGGTAGGCCAGATACAAATAAAATTTTATCTGGCTTAGCAATTGCACCAATTACCCTTGTAACTGTTTGTAGAATATCTTTTCGCGTTAAATCTGCATCCTTATTTAAGTTTGGATAGATTACAAAAGCAAAAATACCCTGTCCTTTCACATCATGTGGATAACCTACTACAGCACTTTCTATTACGCCTGCATGCATATTTATTGCATTTTCTACTTCGGCGGTACCTATTCTATGCCCAGAAACATTTATTACATCATCTACCCTACCTGTAATTCTATAGTAGCCATCTTCATCTCTAAGACAGCCATCACCAGTAAAATACAAGTTTTCATAAGTAGAAAAATAGGTCAATTTACAACGCTCATGATCTCCATACGTAGTTCGTAACATTCCTGGCCATGGAAACTTGATACAAAGATTTCCATTTACGCCATTGCCTTCAATCTCTTTTCCATTTTCATCAACTAAAATTGGCTGTATACCGGGTAAAGGTAAAGTTGCGAAACTTGGTTTTGTTGGTGTTACATAAGCAATTGGAGAAATCATTATTCCACCAGTTTCGGTTTGCCACCAAGTGTCTACAATCGGACTTTTCTTTTTACCTATTTCTTCATCAAACCAGTGCCATGCCTCTTCGTTAATTGGTTCTCCAACAGAACCTAAAACACGTAAACTACTTAAATCTATTCCATTTAAAGGCTCCGTTCCAAAACCCATTAAAGACCTTATAGCTGTTGGTGCTGTATATAAGATATTTACCTTATGTTTTTCAATTACCTGCCAAAATCTAGATGCTGTAGGAAAGGTTGGTATTCCTTCAAACATTACAGTAGTTGCTCCCTGGGAGAGTGGTCCATAAACTATATAAGAGTGACCAGTAATCCAACCAATATCAGCTGTACAAAAAAACACTTCATTTGGTTGATAATTAAACACATTAGAAAAGGTATATCCAGTATAAACCATATAACCCGCACAAGTGTGAACAACGCCTTTAGGCTTACCTGTTGAGCCAGAAGTATATAAAATGAATAACAAATCTTCCGCATCCATTTCTTCCGCTGGACAGTTGGCATCTACCATTTTAACCTCATCTTCCCACCAACAATCTCTACCTTTTAACATAGAAACTGGAGTACGAGTATGTGTTAGCACAATTACTTTTTCTATTGTAGGGCAACCAATTAAAGCATCATCAATTACCTCTTTAAGTTGAATTTGCTTGTTGCCACGAAAAGCCCCATCAGCAGTAATAACCAACTTACAAGAAGCATCATTAATTCTATCGGCAATAGATTTTGCAGAAAATCCACCAAAAACAACAGAGTGTACAGCGCCAATTCTAGCACAAGCTAATACTGCAATTGCCAATTCTGGCACCATTGGCATATATATACAAATTCTATCTCCTTTTTTTGCACCATTTTTCTTTAGCACATTTGCAAATCGGCAAACACGTTCGTGTAAAATTTTATAGGTTAAAGTAATGCTGTCTTTTTCTGGATCATTTGGCTCCCAAATAATGGCAGGCCTATCACCATGTTCTATTAAATGCCTGTCTAAACAATTATCAGTAATGTTTAATTTTGCTCCTTCAAACCACTTAATATTTGGTTCAGAAAAATTCCAAGACAATACATTATCCCATTTCTTTTTCCATAAAAAATTTTCCGCTATGCCAGCCCAAAATTTCTCTGGTTCATTTACACTTTGTTTATAGGTTTCTTGATATTGCTCAAAAGAGGTGATCTGCATGATTATAATATTTACATTTTGGTTCGTCCAAATATACTGTTTAAACCAAAAGTTCAAAAAAGACAGTACGATAAATAAATCATTGTATATTTGGTATAGCAAATTTTAAGCTAATATACCAATGAAGAAATCCTTATTAATAGTTATTATTCTTTCGTTTTTTGGACTAATTGCATCTGCAAAAAGCAATTATAAATCGCCGACATTAAACCTTGACACGCTTAAAAAAGGGAAAAACTATAACCTATTTAGCAAATCTTCAAATATAGCGAGTGTTAGCTTTAGCAAAAGCAAGAAGTCAAAAGAAAACCTAGTTTATATTCGTTTTGGCTTTCCAACACCAATTCCAACCTCGAATGCGATAAATGGCACAGTGCTACAAGGTAATAGAAGATACACTGAAGATGGTTCAGTTCCTGTATTCGACAAAATTGATATCATTAAAGGGAAATATTTAGATGTTAAATTAAGCAAAGACACCAATATGAGAAATTTATTTACGCTATCGGGTCTTGAATTTCCATTGCATTTAAAGCTCTACAGCGGAAAAGAAAGTGTTGATTTAGAAGTAAATGAAGCAGGAGAATGGAATATTGGAATAGAATTAAAAAATAATTAGCATCTCACTTGATGTTTACAAAAATAATTCTGATATTTGCACACTCTTAAAAAAATTAAGTAGCGAAATAATCAACATAATAATAAAGTCATGTCAAGAGTTTGTGATTTAACAGGAAAAATGGCGATGTCGGGATTTAATGTTTCTCACTCGAACGTTAAAACGAAGCGTAAATTTTACCCTAACCTACAACTTCAGAAATTTTATATTCCTGAAGAAGATCGTTGGATAACACTAAAAGTGTCTACTTCAGCAATCAAAACCATTAATAAAATTGGTATTTCTGAAGCGATTAGTCGTTTCATGAAAAAAGGATATTTGTAAAAACTTTTGCTGATTATCGGCATAAAAAAATAATAAAATGGCAAAAAAAGGTAATAGAGTACAAGTTATTCTAGAATGTACAGAACATAAAACTAGCGGTATGCCAGGTATGTCTAGATACATTTCTACAAAAAACCGTAAGAACACTACTGAGCGTTTAGAATTGAAAAAATTCAACCCAGTATTGAAAAAAGTAACCGTACACAAAGAAATTAAATAAGATTGAAGATTTAAAGGTAGAAAATCCAGTTTTCTATTCATCTATCATTAATCATTTAAAATTATAAAGACATGGCTAAGAAAGTAGTTGCAACCCTAAAAACGGGTACAGGTAAAGAATATTCGAAAGTTATTACAATGAATAAATCTCCAAAATCTGGCGCTTATTCATTCAAAGAACAAATTGTTCATAACGATCACGTTAAAGATGCTATTGCTGGTACACACAGTAAATAATTCTATTAACAGATAACATTAAAGCCGTTCCGTATTATCGGAAGGGCTTTTTTTATTTCAACATCATTCTATGGGTTTATTCGATTTTTTTAAGAAGAAAGAAACTGCGCCTGAAGCTCAAGAGGCTTTAGAAAAAGGTTTAGAAAAAACTAAAGAAGGTTTTCTAAGTAAAATCACAAAAGCTGTTGCAGGTAAATCTACAGTTGATGATGATGTACTTGATAACCTAGAAGAAGTATTGGTAACATCTGATGTGGGTGTAAGTACAACTCTAAAAATCATCGATCGTATACAAGCTCGTGTAGCAAAAGACAAATATCTTTCTACTTCTGAATTAAATCATTTATTGCGTGATGAAATTCAACTTTTATTAGCTGAAAATAACAGTAACGATTTTCGCAGCTTCGAATATGGAGACCATAAACCTTATGTAATAATGGTGGTGGGCGTAAACGGAGTAGGTAAAACTACTACTATTGGTAAACTTGCTCATAAACTTAAGGCAGAAGGTTTAAAAGTTGTTCTTGGTGCTGCAGATACTTTTAGAGCGGCCGCTGTAGAGCAAATAAAACTTTGGGGTGAACGTGTTGGAGTAAGGGTTGTAGCGCAAGCAATGGGTTCAGATCCTGCTTCTGTAGCATTTGACACGCTACAATCTGCAGTTGCAAATAATGAAGATGTTGTAATTATTGATACAGCTGGACGTTTACACAATAAGGTTGGGTTAATGAATGAGCTAGGTAAAATCAAAAATGTTATGCAAAAAGTAATTCCAAATGCACCACATGAGATTTTGTTAGTTTTAGATGGCTCAACCGGTCAAAATGCGTTTGAGCAATGTAAACAATTTACCGAAGCTACCGACGTTAATGCATTAGCGATCACTAAACTAGATGGCACCGCTAAGGGTGGGGTAGTAATTGGTATTTCAGATCAATTTAAAATTCCCGTAAAATATATTGGTGTTGGCGAAAAAGTGGATGACTTACAGTTATTCGACAAAAAAGATTTCGTTAACTCGTTGTTCAATTAATATGATTACTAAAAATAAACTTGTTAAACCTATCGTTAAGCCTAAAATCAATGTAATTACATTAGGTTGCTCAAAAAATACTTACGATTCTGAAGTGTTAATGGGACAACTACGTGGCAACAATCTATCAGTTGAACATGAATCAAATAACATTGGGAAAGATGATATTATTGTTATCAATACCTGTGGTTTTATCGATAATGCAAAACAAGAATCTATTGATACTATTTTACAGTACAGTCAGTTAAAAGATGAAGGTAAAATAGCAAAAGTAATTGTAACTGGCTGTTTATCTGAACGCTACAAACCAGAATTAGAATCAGAAATTACAAACGTTGATGCTTATTTCGGCACTAACGATTTACAAAATATATTGCACAGTTTAGGTGCAAACTACAAACATGAGCTAATAGGAGAACGGTTACTAACGACCCCTTCTCACTTTGCTTATTTTAAAATTGCTGAGGGCTGCAATCGCCCATGCTCTTTTTGCGCTATTCCATTAATGCGTGGCAAGCATGTATCAAGAGACATGAATGAGTTAGTTAATGAAGCTAAAATCTTAGCAGCTAACGGAACAAAAGAACTCATTTTAATTGCTCAAGACCTTACCTATTACGGTTTAGATATCTATGGAAAACGTAACCTTGATGAATTATTACGCCGTTTATCAGATGTAAAAGGCATTGAGTGGATTAGATTACAGTATGCTTATCCTTCTGGTTTCCCAATGGAGATTTTAGATGCGATGAATGAACGCGAAAACATTTGCAAATATCTGGATATGCCTTTACAGCACATTACAGATAACATGTTAAAATCTATGCGTAGAGGTATTTCTAAACAAAAAACCATCGATATTGTAAATGACATTAGAGCAAAAGTTCCTAATATTGCCATGAGGACTACTTTAATATGTGGTTATCCGGGTGAAACAGAAAGAGATTTTGAAGAAATGTACAATTGGGTAGAAGAAACTCGCTTCGATCGTTTAGGTTGTTTTACCTATTCTCACGAAGAAAAAACCCATGCTCATCAATTGGTTGATGATGTACCTGAAGAAATTAAACAAGCTCGTGTTGATGCAATTATGGAATTACAACAGGGTATTTCTTTTGAAATCAATCAAGAAAAAATTGATAAAACCTATAAAGTATTAATCGACAGAAAAGAAGGTGATTTCTTTATTGGACGTACTGAATTTGATAGCCCTGAAGTTGATAACGAGGTTTTAATTGATGCGAACTCTGGTTATGCCGCTAATGGTAGTTTTGTAAATGTAAAGATAGACCGTGCAGAAGATTTCGACCTGTATGGACAAATTGTAAAATAATTGAGCTACTGTAGCTTTGACAACTTTATTTTGCAACTTGCCGAAAAATTGTCAAAGCTTAAAACTAAATGAAGGCAAAATATATCTCTTATCAGGATACCCATTCATTCTCTAAACTAGTTTTAGATTATGTTAATGATGAAGAATTTCTAAAATCTTTTTATAGTTTCCGCCCAGAAATGGATGGTTTAAAAAAAGCTGTCGATGCCAGAAATTTCAAGGGAAATAGAGCAGAGTTAGTTGAGGTTTTAAATCACCAATATCAAAATGTAAAAACCAATAAATCTGTTAAACATAATATTGGTTTATTGGCAAATGAAAATACTTTTACAGTTACAACTGGCCATCAGCTCAATTTATTTACCGGACCTTTATACTTTATTTATAAAATTGTAACTACAATAAATTTAGCACTTGAATTAAAAATTGCTTATCCCGAAAAAAACTTTATTCCTATTTACTGGATGGCAACTGAGGATCATGATTTTGAAGAAATCAATCATGTTAGTGTTGATGAGAAAAATATCAGTTGGATACAAAAAACAAATGGTGCAACTGGTAGATTAAGTACAAAAACCGTAGAGGCTGCAGTAATGGCCTACAAGGCTTATTTAGGCATTAGCAAAAACGGCAAAAAATTAGCAAAATTAGTAGAAAACGCATATCTTAATAATGATAATCTTGCTGACGCAACTCGTGTGCTGGTAAATAGTTTATTTGAAAATTATGGTTTGGTAATTATCAATGCTGATGATGCCACGCTAAAAAGACAGTTTAGTTCTATTATTAAACAAGATATAATTGAACAAAACAGTGCTCACCTAACCGAAAAAACAAGTGAAACTTTAGAACAACAAGGTTATAAAACTCAAGTAAATGGAAGAGACATTAACTTCTTTTATTTGGTTGACAACCTTCGGGAGCGAATTATTGAAAAAGGCAATCTTTATACAGTTAACCACACGGAAATCAGTTTTACTAAAGAAGAAATATTGACTGAGATTGAAAATCACCCAGAAAGATTTAGTCCAAACGTAATTATGCGGCCTTTATATCAAGAAGTGATTTTACCAAACATTGCCTACATTGGCGGTGGTGCTGAAGTATCTTATTGGATGCAATTGAAAGCTAATTTCGATTTTTATAAAATAGACTTCCCTGTATTATTATTGCGCAATTCTGCTCTATTAATTGATAAGCGCAGTGCTGAAAACTTAGCAAAGTTAGGCTTTAAATTAGAAGATGCTTTTTTATCAACTGAAGAATTGCAGAAAACTTGGATTAAAAACAATAGTGATTCCAACCTAAGTTTAGCTGATGAGATGAGGGCTATTCAATCAACTTTTGATCAGATTAAGCTCAATGCTTTTAAGATAGATAAGACATTGGAAAAATCTGCTGATAGTGCAAAAACAAAAACCAATCACCTATTAGCTAACTTAGAAAAAAAGCTTTTCAGGGCAGAAAAAAGAAAACACGATGTTTCTTTAAAGCAGATTGAAAATGTAAAAAATAGACTATTTCCTAATGGTACTTTGCAAGAAAGAGTAGTTAATCTTGCTCCCATGTATGTAAACTATGGCGATGATTTCTTATCATCGCTAATTGAAAACCTACAACCTTTAGGAGGAGATTTTACGTTGATGCTGCCAAATTAAACAAGTCAGAAAGACCGAAAGTCGGATTCCAAATCGCAATACGCTTTACCCAATTCTATACTCAAATGAACTTCATCACCTTTACTGAAGAAAAACTTAGATTATTTACACATTCTGTTTTTAAAAAAATGGGGTGTTCAGACGCACATGCTGAATTGGCAACAGATGTTTTAATCCGATCTGACCTGAGAGGCATTGATTCTCATGGCGTAGCTCGCTTAAGTGGTTATGTGCGCCTTTGGGAAAAGAAGAGAATTAACCCTACTCCAAATATTAGAATAGTTCACGAAACACCTACTACAGCTACCATTGATGGTGATGCAGGTTTGGGATTAGTTGTTGCCCCATTTGCTATGCAAGTAGCAATTGAAAAAGCAGAAAAATATGGTAGTGGTTGGGTTGCTGTTAAAAATTCTAATCACTTTGGCATAGCTGGCTATCACTCATTAATGGCAGTAGAGAAAGATATGATTGGAATTAGCATGACTAACGCAAGTCCCTTGGTTGCACCCACTTTTGCAAATGAACGTTTATTAGGTACAAACCCAATGTGTTATGCTTTCCCAGCAGGCAAATATCCTCCAGTAATTGTAGATATGGCAACTGCCGCTGCCGCAAATGGCAAATTAGAAATTGCACAAAGGGCAAATAAGGACGTTCCAGAAGGATGGATCCAAGATAAGAATGGTAATTCTTCTATAAATCCTAATGAATTAAAAAATGGAGGGTCATTACTCCCATTGGGTAGTGATAAAGACCACGGAAGCCACAAGGGTTATGGATTAAGTGCTACAGTGGATATTTTGTCGGCAGTACTTTCTGGAGCAAATTATGGGCCATGGGTACCCCCATTTGTAGCTTTTTTAGAGCCATCAGCAAATCCAGTTGGTGAAGGTTTAGGACATTTTCTAGGCGCTATGCGTGTAGATGGTTTCCGACCTGCGCAAGACTTTAAAGATCATTTAGACAATTGGATTGAACGGTTTAAAAGTGCCAAAACCATAGATCCAAATAAAAAAGTGATTATTCCGGGTGAACCAGAGCATGAATTTGAACAAGAACGAAAAATAAGTGGTATCCCAATTATTGATGTAGTTGTAAATGATTTAAACGAATTAGCCTGCAAATTGGGAATTGAAGAATTATAAAATTAAAAAACCCCGATAAAAATATCGAGGTTTTATTTTACTTAGAGATTCCTCGCTGAGCTCGGAATGACAAATTCTTTTAATGTATTCCTTTAAAAATTCTGCTCCAACGAATTTTGCTAAACCATGATCCACTGCTATCAAAGCTCATCCAAATGAATAGCGCCTTGCCTACAACATGATCTTCTGGTACAAATCCCCAATAACGAGAATCTGCAGAATTATGACGGTTGTCACCCATCATCCAATAATAGTTCATTTTAAAAGTGTATGATTTGGCAATCTTATCATTAATATACCAATCACTTCCTTTTTTCTCTACTTTATTTCCTTCGTATGTTCTAATTGCTCTATAGTATAAGGGCATCGTATTGCTATCAATCTGAACTGTCCAATCTTTTGCAGGAATTTTTATCGGACCAAAATTATCTCGATTCCACTTACGATTTGGATCATGAGGGAATATACCTCCCCCTTCTATTTGTTCTGCTGTAGCAGAATCCATGGTTGCTGATTTTACAAAATCTAATTTCTTAAGTTCTTCGATCATCTCCGCAGAAGCATTAGCCAAATAAGTATCAGGCGTTTCTTGCTGCATTTCTCCAGTAACAAATCCTATATCTTCAAGTAATTTCAAATTAACTTCTGTGGTGTTAAACTGAATACGATAAGGCATCATTCCGGTATTTTTTAACGGCTCATCTTTACCATTTACGTTTACAATGCCATTTTTCATACTTACAACATCACCAGCAATACCGATACAACGTTTAATATAATTTTCTCGTTTATCTACTGGTCTGCTTGTAATGGTATAATCACTATTTGTTTTCGCCCAACCATATATCCTTACATTATCATAATAGCTCGGATTTTGATTCTCTAACATTACTGTATCTCCTTCGGGGAAATTAAATACAACAACATCATTGCGTTTAATATCCTGTAATCCTGGCAATCTTCTGTATTTCCATTGGATACCATCATAATAAGCCTTTGTAGTAGCCGTAAGCGGCAAAGTATGATGAGAAAAAGGGAAGGCAACTGGTGTCATCGGAATACGTGCACCGTAGTTCACTTTACTTACAAATAAGAAATCTCCAACCAATAAAGACCTTTCCATAGATCCTGAAGGAATAGTATAGGCCTCAATAAAAAATACCCTAATAATGGTGGCTGCAACTACCGCAAAGATGATGGCATCTGTCCACTCTCTTGTTTTACTTTTTTTCTTTTTTGGTTCGGCATTCTTGTTTTTCTGCCAGAATTTCCAATTCATATTTTAAGCATTAAAATTAAATACATCAGCTATATTATAAAAACCTTGTTTGTTTTGTAGCCACTCTGCAGCAACTACAGCACCTAAAGCAAAACCTGCTCTACTATGTGCAGTATGTTTAATCTCAATTTCATCTACTTCAGAACTGTACACTACTGTATGTGTTCCTGGTACATTTTCAATTCTATGAGATTCTATTAATAATTGATCATTCTTAATCACATCAGGTATTTGAGTACCAACTACCTCATTTAGCCATTCAGACTTACGATCTAATTCTTCAATTATTTCTTCTGCAATTGTCATTGCCGTTCCACTTGGCGCATCTAGCTTTTGTGTGTGGTGTATTTCTTCAACTTGCACTTCGTAAGCAGGATAATTATTCATCAGCCTTGCTAATACTTTATTTAAATGAAAGAAAAGATTTACGCCAATACTAAAATTAGAGCCGTAAAGTAAGGTATTGTTACTACTTAAACAATCATTTTTAATTTCTTGCAGTTTCCCATACCATCCGGTTGTACCAACAACTACAGGTAAATTGGCTTCAAAACACTTATAAATATTATCTACTGCAGCATCTGGCGCACTAAAGTCTATGGCAACATCTGCCTTTTCTAAATTAGAAACTGTGAAATCTTCTAAATTATCAATACTGATTTTTAGCACAACTTCATGTCCTCTTTCTATGGCGAAACGTTCAATAATTTGACCCATTTTACCATAACCCAATAATGCTATTTTCATAATTTGAGCGTTAGTTTTAATGCTGGTGCAGCAGGTGCTGAGTAACCATACATTGTATTTGAATTTATTAATGATGGAGCTATTCTAATAGACAAAGTTTCATCTATATTGAAATATTTTAGGCGCGTAGTAACGTATGCATCTAATACATTTAATCCATAAATACCTACCAAAGAAATCAAGACAACCTGACTATTACGTTTGTAAATATTTTTAGCTACCGTTAAGGCGGGTGTGTTAGTATATTGAGCTAAATTTCCATTAGGATCTGGTTTATCACCATTCGCTTGCCTATATTGTAGCTCCGTTAAAAATCTTTTATATTGCTCTCTATTATCGATATAAGACATTACTAGTATGGTGCCACCAGCATATATTGCAGCTGTTTTACCTATGATATATAGTTTTTGAGCTATTCTTTTACCTTTTACCCTGCCATTTTTAACATCGTCCACCACTAAGCCATAATTATACATCTGGCCCAAACCTGGAAAAATAAGCGATTTCATAGCTGCTTTATGAGCAGCAATTTTCCCCTGATTTACATATGTTCCAGAATCTACAAATAATTTCTCCTTGGTGGTGTCTGCCGGCTTTTTAGTTACAGGATTTTGCGCCTTTGCCGTAGCAAAAGTTAAAAGCGTTACAATTAAAAGGAATATTGACCGCATTACCAATCTAAAAGTTCAAGTATTCTATTTAGATCGTCGTTAGAAACGAAAGGAATTTCTATGGCGCCTTTGCCATTTTCATTTACTTTCAATTTAACTTTGGTAGCAAATTTAGAAGCTAGATCTTTTTGTAGTTTCTGATATTCAAAAGAAATGCCAACTGGATTTGATTTAGGTTTGATTTGTATATGATGGATGCTTCTAACCAATTCTTCAACCTTACGAACGGATAAACCTTTATCTAAAATTTCTTGATGAATAAATAATTGTTTGTCCTGTTCTTCTACACTAATTAAAGCACGAGCATGTCCCATTGATATTCTACCATCACGAATTGAAGCTTGAATAACTGGCGGTAATTTTAATAAGCGTAAATAATTACTTACTGTGGTACGATTTTTACCAACCCTTTCACCTAATTGCTCGGGTTTTAGTTTACATTCATCAATCATCATTTGAAAGCTTAAAGCAACCTCAATGGCGTTTAAATTTTCACGTTGAATATTTTCTATCAATGCCATTTCTAGCATTTGCTGATCGTCTGCCGTGCGTACGTAAGCCGGAATTTGGGTTAAACCAGCCAATTTTGAAGCTCTTAACCTACGTTCACCAGAAATTAGCTGATATTTATTTCCATTCTTTCTAACCGTAATTGGTTGAATTAAGCCTTGAACCTTTATCGATTCTGAAAGCTCATTTAAAGCAACTTGGTCAAATTCTGTACGAGGCTGATAAGGATTAGTTTCTATATCATTGATATTAACTTCACTTATGCTACCAATTTGTGCCGTTTGTTCTAAACTATCATTGCCATTTTTTGGAGGATGAACCGAATCGTTATCATCTAAAAGTGCACTTAATCCTTTTCCTAAACCAGTTTTTCGCTGAAAAGATGTCATCTAAATAATTTATATGGTTGCAGTAGTTACATCTTGCTCTTCGGTTACCAAACCGTTTTTACGAACAATTTCTCTAGCTAAGTTTAAATAATTAATAGCCCCTTTACAATTTGCATCATGCATAATAACAGAAACACCATAACTTGGTGCCTCACTTAAACGTGTATTACGTTGTATAATAGTTTCGAAAACTAAATCTTGGAAATGCGTTTTCACTTCTTCTACTACTTGATTAGATAAACGTAATCTCACATCATACATTGTCAACAAAATGCCTTCAATCTCTAATTCTGGATTTAAACGGTTTTGAACAATTTTAATTGTGTTTAATAATTTACCTAAACCTTCTAATGCAAAATATTCACATTGTACTGGAATAATAACAGAATCTGCAGCAGTTAATGAGTTAATAGTGATTAAACCCAAAGATGGTGAACAATCAATGATAATAAAATCATACTGATCTTTCACTTTCTCTAAAACAGCCTTCATTTTATACTCGCGGCTAGTTAGGTTAATCATTTCAATTTCAGCACCAACTAAATCAATATGAGCGGGCAATAAATCTAAATTTGGTGTTTCAGTTTTAACAATTGCATCTAGCGGATCAACATCATTGATGATACATTCATAGATACTATTTTTAATATTCCTTGGGTCGAAACCAATACCTGAAGTAGAGTTTGCCTGTGGATCTGCATCAACTAAAAGCGTTTTATACTCTAAAACCGCTAAGCTGGCAGCTAAATTTATAGACGAAGTAGTTTTACCTACACCGCCTTTTTGATTTGCTAAAGCAATAATTTTACTCATCTATTTTTTTAAAAAAATGGTCTAAGCTAGGCTCGACTTTATTTTACATTAATTAGCTGAAAAAAATGCTATTTTTGTACAAAACAAGCACTTTTTAACAATTAGCTAAGATACAAACTAAAACCTAATATTAGTATTAAAGCCATAAGTGTTTTACACATCTTATCAACATTTTTTAAGCATGATTACCATTATATCTGGCACAAATAGACCTGCAAGTAATACGTTAAAAGTGGCAAAATATTATCAGAAAGAGCTGGTTAAAAAGGGCTTGGAAACAAACTTATTAAATTTACAAGATTTGCCAGAAACCTTAATTGGTTCAGATTTATATGGCAAAAGAAGTGAAGCTTTTCAAAAAATTCAAGATTTAGTTAGCGCAACAACAAAGTTTTTATTTGTTATTCCAGAATATAATGGAAGTTTTCCAGGTGTTTTAAAAGTCTTTATAGATGCCTGTGCTTTTCCTGAAAGTTTCTATGATAAAAAAGCTTGTTTGGTAGGTATTTCATCTGGTAAATATGGAAATATCCGAGGTATTGAACATTTTAATGGCGTTTGTGCTTATTTACATTTAAATGTTATGCCCTTGCGTTTGCACATTGCCAGCATTAAAACTGAGTTGGATCAGCAGGAAGGTTTTTTTAAAGAGGATACTTTGCAATTTGTAAACCAACAGATAGGCAAATTTATTAATTATTAAGTTCAGCTTCTCTTTTGATTTTTATAATAATCATAAATCAACCATAAAACCCCAATCCCAATTGCAAGCCCGTAAAAAAATGGAGTGTAATGAGTTGAAGAGAGACCGATTAACAACATAGCGTTAAATGATTACTAGCTAAACCCCAAACCTGATCCACTTATCGCCCTCTGATCCAAAAATAAAGAATCCAGGATGTAGCATTTCTGCAAAGTCTTCTACCAACATCACTGCGTTAGTTGGTGTGCGCAATTTGTTAGCATCATCATTCAACAAAATAATGCGTCCGTTTTTTACTGCAGACCAATTTGGATCTAATAATGCAGGTACTTCACGCATTAAATCATTTAAACCCTTGCCAGGTTGATAGTAAATAATATAAACCGCTCCTAAAATGTCTGTTTCGAGTATTCCTCCAGCTGCATTAATTTCATCAGCCAAAACCAGATTTTGCATATTGAAGGTATCTAAGCAAACCACTGGAACTTTGTCCATGAATTTAATTTTATGTGAAACGATAGCTACACGTTCGTGTAATTCTTCACGTAAAATTTCATCATTTTCAGTATTTATGAGCTCATTTAAAAAAGACATCTGAATTATTTATTAATTTGTACAAAAATAGTATTCCTAAACTGATGCGTAGAATTATAAAAGATATTTTTTCTGTTTTTTGTTTGATAATAATTGTTTCTTGTAAAGGAAAAGATGATAATGACGGCAAAAAAGTATTCAATATTAACTTAGATCAAAATGTTACTTCTTTAGACCCAGCTTTTGCACGCAATCAAAATGCAATTTGGATGATTAACCAGCTTTTTAATGGTTTAGTGCAAGTGGATAAAAACTTAAACACAATGCCTTGCATAGCAAAAACATGGACCATTTCTAAAGACAATCTCATATATACTTTTAAACTTAGAGATGATGTATTTTTTCAAGATGATCCACTCTTTAAAAATGGAAAAGGAAGAAAAGTAGTTGCAGAAGATTTTGCTTATAGTTTTTACCGCTTAATAGATCCTAAAATTGCTTCGTCTGGAGGATGGATTTTTAGTGATAAAGTAAAAGATGCCACTAGTTTTAAAGCTTTAAATGATACTACATTTCAAATCACCTTGGTTAAGCCTTTCCCAGCTTTCATGCAATTGTTAACTGCTCAATATTGCTCTGTGGTTCCGAAGGAGATAGTAGAGCATTATGGAAAAGATTTTAGAAATCACCCTGTAGGAACTGGGCCATTTAAGTTTAAATATTGGAAAGAAGACGAGATATTAGTTTTGCTTAAAAACGAAAATTATTGGGAAAAGGATGGCAACACTCGCTTACCTTATTTAGATGCTGTAAAAGTTACTTTCATTAGTGATAAGCAAAGTGCTTTTATGAATTTCATTAAAAAAGAACTAGATTTTTTTAACAGTGTGGATGGAAGCTACCGCGATGATATTTTAACAAAAAGCGGAAAGATGACAAGTAAATATAAAGGCAAATTTCAATTGAACAGAGGACCTTATTTGTGTACCGAATATGTTGGGATTTTGGTAGACACTTCTAAAGCTTTAGTAAAGAATTCTCCATTGAGGTTAAAAAAAGTAAGACAGGCGGTTAATTATGCTATTGATAGGCCAAAGCTAATTAAGTACTTAAGAAATAGCATTGGTACACCTGCTACAAGTGGTTTTATTCCTAGAGGAATGCCAGGGTTTGATAGCGCACGAGTTAAAGGCTACAATTACAATCCAGCACTGTCAGCGAAGTTACTAGCAGAAGCAGGATTTCCGGGAGGTAAAGGAATGCCTGAAGTTACCTTAAGCACCTCTACAACTTACAGAGATTTAATTGAGTTTATACAAGGAGAACTCGCCAACATAGGCATCAAAGCTAAGGTAGATGTTAGCCCTAGTGCGAGCTTAAGAGATTTAATGGCAAAGAATGAGGTGAATTTCTTTAGAGGGTCGTGGATTGCCGATTACCCTGATGGCGAAAATTACTTATCTGTTTTCTATTCTAAAAATAGAGTACCATTCGGACCAAACTATACTGGCTATTTTAATGACAAATTCGATAAATTATTTGAGCAAAGTTATTTTGAAAGTGATGCCAAAAAGAGGTATGAATTGTACTATCAAATGGATAATATGGTAATGGAACATTCTTCTGTAGTGCCCATTCTGTACGATCAAGCAGTTGTAATGCTTCAGAATAACATTAGCGGCTACATGATGAACCCTTTGAGCTTAATGGTTCTAAAACGTGTAAAGAAGAGGTAAGGTATTGTTTAATTGTTGGATTGCTGAAAAGAGTACTGTCATCAGGGCAGTGTCTAAGCGCACCGCTGAAGTCTTATGTAAACCCCTAATTAATAGTATTTTGCCTGATTTAGTCCTTTTTTAATTTTAGTTTCATCATAATGTCCGTCTGTTCATCATTACCCAATTTAAAAATGTGTTTATCAAATTCAATAAAACCATTTTTCTTGTAAAAGTTAATTGCTCTTGGGTTTTCTTCCCAAACTCCTAACCAAACATAGTCAGCATTTTTCTGTTTGGCTACTTCAATCGCTTTGTCGTACAGAATTTGCCCTACTTTTTTACCGTGAAAATCTTTGAGCACATAAATTCTTTCAATTTCAAGTGCTTTATCGTCTTTAAGTTCTGTTTGAGATGCTCCAAAGTTTAGTTTTAAGTAACCAATTACATTATTTTCAATTGAAGCAGAGTAAAACTCAGCGTTTTCATCGCTTAATTCGGCTTTTAATTTGTTAATGGAAAAGCCTTCATCTAAATAATTTTTCATGTTTTCTTCGGTATTGCTTGCCGAAAAAGTTTCGTAAAAAGTTTGCCTACTAATTATTTGCAATTGGTCAATTTCACTTAATGATATTTTTTTTATGTCAATATTTTCCATTTATTTAGATTTTGGGTAGAGTTTTGTATTTGTTTATTAATATCCCCTACAAATTAAACGTTTCTAAATGAATATACTTTACTTAACATGCTGTTATTGAAAGTCGCTTGGTCAGAATTTTTCTATCTGTAAATTTGGGAAATGTGATGAGCATAGCTATAAAGCTAATTTCCCTATAAGTTTCTAGATTTGATTTCTTCTTTCATTTCTTTTAAAGAGTTCAAATTTACAATTACTATTGGCAGTAATGCAATAGGAATGACGCTAAAAGCACTGAAACCTTTTTTAAAAGCTAAAAATACGTTGATGATGAATAACACAAGTATTGCTCCAGCAAGCATAGCCGTGATGGTTTTTAATGATTTTTCGCTTTTAAGCAATTCTTCATTACTCAATTCTGATAAGTTTTTCTTGCTCATTTTAACATTTTATTATTAGTTAATTCAATGCTCTTTATAGCCCCAATTGGGGTGATTATTATGTTTTTGCTAGCTTTAGGCACATAAAAATAATATACGCTATTTGAGTTGATAAGAGAAATTTGTTCAGTTCCTCCGTTGCTGTAATTTAGTGTGTAGTCATATTTTAGTTTATATTTTTTTATTCTTTGAGCCATAAAAAAACCCTCAGCAGACCCATAGCCCAAATAAACTGACAATAAACCAATAGCAAGAAACTTAATGGAAATAACGAAATAATATCTTTTAATTTCGATTTCTGGTAAATCTACTTTGGTGTGCTTTAATTCGAATATTCTTTGCACCCATTTTTTATGATCATGTTTATGTAAGATTGATGGCAAATGGTAACTGAATGCAAAGATGGCGATAGTGATTAAAAATGTAAGTGGATTGGCAGTAAGTGTGGCAATTGGACTTATTAAAATATCCATTATGGTGGAGTATTTTAAAATATTAATCCCTAGTTGATAAAAGAGAACACTTTCTTTTAATATGCCCATAACCACTAAAAAAAGATAGCCAAAGGGTATTAGTTTTTGTAGGTCTTCTGAAAATTTCATTTAATAATTTATAGGTATAACACTTATCGGACAGCCTAAATATAGCACAAATGCTCAATAGTGTAAAACTGTTGAGCATTGTTATTAGATATTATTTGAAATGAAATTTTTAAACGCTGTCTTTGTTAGCTAAACCTGACATTAGCGAAAATATCCCGATTTTTCTTCGGAATTGTAGCGTTGACAGGCCTTCATTTTCCTATGAAATACTCGCATTTTTTTCCAAAAACTAGAATAAAAACCTCACTTCTTTACCAAGGACTTACTTCTGTTCCATCGGTTATCTCATTGCTAAAAAATTTACCCGTTGGTGCATCCTCAGCTGTTAAGGTATGCTTAATGATGAAGTTTGCGGCATTCTCTACGGTTCTTGGTCCGCTATGGTGATTAAAATCTGTTGCGGTATAGCCCGGGTCAATGGCATTTATTTTAAAAGGTAAATCCTTTAATTCATAAGCCAATAAAATAGTAAATGCATTTAATGCCGCTTTTGAGGTTACATAACTGGTAGCCTTGTAATTATAATATTCCCAACTTGGGTCACTATGTAAAGTCAAAGAACCAAGTCCAGAGGTGATGTTACTAATTCTTGGGCTTTCAGCTTTTTTAAGTAATTCTAAAAATACTTGTGTAACGCTAATTACGCCAAAAAAATTAGTGTCAAATACTTTCTGAATGTCTTTAATAGTTGCATCTGAAGTTGTTTGAGGAAAGTCGCCGCTTATACCTGCATTATTGATTAAGATATCTAATTTGCCTTGCTCGCCTTCAATAATGTTTTTAGCTGACAAAATAGTTTCAGGCTTAGTTGTGTCAATTGCAATAGCCTTGATATTTTGAAAGCCATTCTTATTTAGTTCTTTTACAACTGCATTTCCTTTTTCTAAATCGCGACTTCCTAAATAGACGAATAATCCTTTTTGTGATAGTTGTTTTGCTATTTCTAAACCAATGCTTCTGTTGGCTCCTGTTATTAATACTGATTTCATTTTTAATTGTTTTAAATTATAAAACAAAGGTGCTCAGTTAAAAAATGAAACCATTTGCCATTTGGCAAAAAGCGATTAGCGTATATTTTTTCTTATTCTACTTAGAGAGGATTGTGTGATACCTAAATAAGAGGCGATATAAGAAAGCGGAATGCGATTAACTACATTGGGATAGATTTCTAGAAACTTTAAATAACGGGTTTTGGCATCTTCTGATACCAAAGGGCTTCTTCTTTCTACTTTTTGCCCTAATGCTCTAGAGATAATTTTATATACAATGGTATCCCAACCAACAATAGTATGCAGTAGTTCTAACCAGTCTTTTCTCGAAAAAACAATCAGCTTACAATCGGTAATTGCCTGTACATAGGCACTAGAACAAATCTCATTGTCAAAGCTCTCTAAATCAACTACAAGATTATTTTCTTCGATAAAGTATTTGGTAATTTCTTCACCTTTATTGTTGTAATAGCACACTCGCATTATACCTTCTACTATAAAACCGACTTCTCGAGAAATTTTCCCGGCTTCAGAAAAATATTCGTCTTTAGGTATTGTAAGTACTCTGGTTTTACTGGAAATTAGTTCAATTTGCTGCTGATTTAAATTGCCAAATCGCAAAATATAATCTATCAATGCTTTCATTTTGCCAAGGTAGTAAAAGTTATTTTTTGGAGATTTGCCATTTGGCAAAAAATGCACTTTGAAGGGCCTAAATTAAACTATGAGTTTGGACCGCTGCCTTTGTTAGCTAAACCTGACATTAGCGAAAATACTTTTTGTCATGCTGAGCTTGTCGAAGCAAAAAAAATTGAAGCGTTGGCGGGACTGAATTCTCCAATAAAATACTGACATTGTTTTTCAAAATTCATTGAGTGAGATTGCTTCGCCCTGTGATAAACAGAACTTCGCAATGACGATTTACTCCTATAAAAAAGCCTCTCGAATTAATCGAGAGGCTTAGTGTTTATTTGTGTTGTTTTATTTTCCTTGACCCATGCCACCTTGACCACCTTGTTGGTTTTGATCTTGTTTAATGTCGTCGTTTTTGATTTTCTTTTTCTCAGTAAATTTCAACTTACCAAATTTATAGCTAAAGTTTAAACCGAAAGAACGCAACGGATAGTAGATATTTTGGCTTTGATAGTTATTATCACCTTGTGTTACAGTTTCGATATGTAAATCGCGTTTAAATGGATTTAAAACATTTAAGCCAATTGTGCCTTGTTTTTTGAAGATGTCTTTTTTAACAGCGCCACCATAAAAAAACATAGGCTCTGTTTTACTTTGATAAGTGTAACGAGGTGAATTAACCACACCGAAAAACTCTAAATTCCAACCACCTTTAAATGAATTTGCAGAGCGCATGAAGAAGTTATAGTTTAAAAATGTTCCTTCATTCATTCCCTTAATATCTTCCCTACTATTAATTTCATAAGTATTTAAGGCAATGTTACTCATCAATGTCCATTTTGGAGTAGGATTATAAGAGGTGAATAAGTTAAAGCCATAACTTTGTGTTGTACCCACGTTTTCGAAAGTAGATAAAATTTTGCCTGATGATAGATCGTTTTTATTAATCGCTTCAATAATATTTTTTGTACTACGATAGAAAACAGATGCATTGATAATTGAACCTTTAATATATGTAGAATAACCAAACTCCATGTTATCACTTAGCTCCGGTGCTAAATCAGGATTTCCTTGAAAGTCAAACGAAATGTTGCTCTTATTTAAAAAAGGATTTAGATAAGCCAAACTTGGGCGTTGAACCCTACGGTTATAGGCTAATTTTAATGTTGTTTTGCCATTAATAGTTTGAGATAGAATGGCACTTGGGAACAAGTTAAAGTAATCGTTTTTACTATTAGAGAAATTGATAGCGGTATATTCTGCCCTAACACCCCCTTTAAATTGAATTTTTTTGGTCAAATTAAAAGCGATTGTACTGTAAGCAGCACCCACATTTTGATCATAATCAAAATCTTGATTTAAACCCGTATCATACTGGCTTTGGATATTTCTAAAAATAGCCTTACCACCTGCTTCGAAAGTTACCGTTTTACTAAATGGATAAACATAATCTGTTTGGGCTGTATATTCTTTGTTCTCACCAACGTTACTACTTGCAGTATAGCTATCTGGCATCCCTACTATTAACGATTTGTAATCATTAATAAATTCGTTAGTGTTCTTTCCAGCGGTTAGTTGACCCGAAATAGAAAATTCTTCGCCTTGTTTTTTGGTCGTCAACTTATAATCCATATTCCAGTCTAAATTACCATTGCTCATATCTGTGCTACTTTCAATATTCCCAGACTTCACATTATTAGTAAAAAAACCCGAGTTACCCGGACCTCCGTTGTAAAAACGAGTGTACTTAGCATTTGTACTGATATTGTTATAAGCATTAAAATCGTAATCTAAGCCCAAACTTCCGTTGTATGCTTCTCTTTTCCAGTCTGAGGTACCGTCTTGAAGAACACTTGTAGTTACATTGTTTTTAGTAATTTCATTTAAAAATACCACTCTCGATTCTTGAGGATAGGCCAGTTGAGTACCCAAGGCAGTATTAACACTAAAACGTCCAGTTTTAGCTGTTAAATTAAAAGCTCCTGCGTTTTGGCGTGTACCCGCTGTAGCATTTACACTACCACTTACACCTTCTGCATTACTTTTTTTGGTAATGATATTGATGATACCACCAGAACCTTCTGCATCATATTTAGCAGATGGGTTAGTAATTACTTCTACACTTTTGATTTGATCTGCTGGTAACATCTTCAAAGCATCAGCAACACTATTTGCCATTGTACCAGATGGTTTACCATTAATTAAAACACGTACAGAACTTCCACGTAACTGTACATTTCCATTAATATCTACAGACAGCATTGGCACTTTACGCATTACATCAGTTGCATCGCCACCTGCATTGGTAGCATCAGCTTCTGCATTGTAAACCAATCTATCAATTTTGTTCTCAACTACCGCTTTTTGTCCGATAATGTTAACTTCATTTAAAGTATTTGAAGTTGGCGATACCGAAATAGAACCTAGGTTATAATCCGGCTTTTCTGGCGTAGTTTTAATAATTACTGTTTTTGTTTTATAACCAATAAAACCAATTGATAATTTATACTCATCTGGCGCAACATTTTGTAAAACGATTTTACCTTTTTCGTCTGTTACACCACCATTTATAGCTTTACCATCTTTTACTTTAGCTAATGAAACAGTAGCATAATCTATTGGTTGTTTAGTTAATGAGTCTAAAATAACTGCAGTAATACGACCAGTTACTGTTGCTTTTTGACCTCCTCCCATTCCTGGAAACTGAGCCTTCGCATTGAACATGATGATTAAACCAGCACATAATAGTAGAATTTTTTTCATTTGTATTATTTTTAATTTGTTTGTCTGTTTCCTTAATTAGTTCAACAAAACTACTTTTTGTTACAATAAGGACGTATTAATTTTAGACCATCTGAACTAAATAGACGGTGAATGGTAAAAATTTATCGGCGAACGGTTTGTACAAAATTGCATACAAGCAACTGAAAATTGTTAACTGAAAACTGATTAGTTCTTTTCGAAAGTTTCTATTTCTTTTAAAAACTTCCCTGATTTAATAATCGATGACCATTCAACTCCATAAAACATCATCCTGAACCATCTTTTATCCATATTTTTGATATTAATGTTATTAAAGAACCAAATACCTATATAAGTTAAAAGTGCTATTACTGGCATTTGAATAAGCCAGAATGCAAATGGATTTTTCTCAATTAGCTCTAAACGAATATTCCATGTTGCAAAGACGGGAAATTGCAAAAAACATATACCTATTACTTTTAAAGTAGAACTCTGCAACTTTGCCATTTTTTGCTGCATATATAAAATGCTCTCACTACGGTCAATTTCACTTATGAGCACCAATTGTCTAATATACATGCCTACCGCGATGATCATAATCAATAAATGAATACCAACAGATAGATTAATAAAGATGGATAAGATAGGGCTCAAATGATATAAAAAATAGGCTACCAATGCAGAATAAATAATGCCTATAAAAACGACCAAAATTTTATAATTTCTTGCTGGCCTAAGCGCATTTTTGGCTTTTTGTTGTTGCAGTTCGGCAATTATTTTTTGGTTTAGAGAAAGGGATTTTTCCAGTTTCTCATCGTATTGTTTCCAAAGATTTATAATTTCTATATTTTCCATGATTTAGTAATTATCGGGATGAAAATTTTTGTTTCAATTGTTCTTTAATTCTGTTAATTTTTGTTGCCACATTGGTAGATGTAATCCCTATAATTTCGGCCATTTCTTTATGGGATTTTTCTTCGAGATAGAGAATCATTAATGCTCTATCCAATGGGTTTAATTCATTGATGAATTGTTGTAATGCATTTAAATTTGTTTCTAAACCTTCTTCTAAATTTTCATCTGCAATTTCAATAACATGATCGCCCATCAAAACTGTTGGTGTTGCCTTTTGCTCTTTGCGATAGAATGAAATAGCAACATTGAGGGCAATACGGTACATCCAGGTAGAAAGTTTGTATTCAGATTTGAAACTGCTCCACGATTTCCATAATTGATAGATTATTTCTTGCGCAAGATCTTCTCTGTCATCCATATTGCGGCAATAAGAATTACATATTTTAAATATGATTCGCTTATTTGCCTCAATTAAGGTTAAGAAATCTGGTGAAGTTTGTTGCATTAATTTAAATTCATCTTTCCCTATTATTCGCAACAAGGTCAGAAATATCACAAGGAATGTGAAAATTATTTATTCTTTTAACCGCAGAGAAAAGGGAAGGCACAGAGAACGCAAAGTTTTATTATGCAAAATAAAACCATAGCGCAAAATGACCACTAAATATAATTCGTCATGCTGAATTTATTTCAGCATCTGTTTACCTGTGTGTGAAAATTATTTATTCTTTCACCGCAGAGAAAAGGAGGAAGGCACAGAGAACGCAAAGTTTTATTTTGTGCTATAAATCCATAGCACAAAATAGCCACAGATTTGCAGATTGATTTTAATCTGCAAATCTGTGGCTAAATATTTCGACTTACTATCTCAATACGCAAATCGCTCTACGCAATACTAAACAACAATATTCACAATCTTTCCTTTTACAAAAATGATTTTCTTAGGTGTCTTACCTTCCAAATATCCTTTTACTTGTTCATTTGCCAATACTGTTTCTGTAGCTTGAGCTTCGTCTAAACTTAAACTTAAGCTTAAATTCATCTTCATTTTACCATTAATAGAAATTGGATAAGCGAACTCTGCCTCTTCTAAATAAGCAGGATTAAATTTTGGATAGGATGTATTTGATAAATCTGTATTACCTAACAACGACCATAATTCTTCGCAGATATGAGGCGCATACGGAGAAAGTACAATCACTAAATCTTCTAACACTTGACGGTTTTTACATTTCAAATCTGTTAATTCATTAACAGCGATCATGAAACTAGAAACGGAAGTATTGAAAGAGAAACGCTCTACATCGTCCTGAACTTTTTTAATGATTTTATGTAATGCTTTCAATTCTGCTTTGGTAGGAATTGAATCCTCAACATGGAAATTCCATTCTTCATTGTGAAACAATCGCCAAAACTTACGCAAGAATTTAAATACACCTTCAATTCCGTTGGTATTCCAAGGTTTACTTTGCTCTAACGGACCTAAGAACATTTCATACATACGTAAAGTGTCAGCGCCGTAATTTTCAATCAAAACATCTGGATTAACCACATTGAATTTTGATTTAGACATTTTTTCTACTTCACGAGAACAACGAAATACTGAATTTTCAGAAATAAACTCAGCTTCATAAAATCTAGGATCCTTTTGCTTTAAACTAAGTACATCGATCTCATTTTTAGAATTAACATAATCTATTGGAACATGTATCTTATAACTATTAATAAAAGGAAGCACCACTACCTTATCAAGTAAACTAGCATTCTTCAATTCTTCATATAATGACTTCGTATAAAAATCAAAAAGCTCTTTTCTTTTCTTATCTTGCTCGATTTCTTTTTCACTTATTGGATTAATGTGTTGTTTTAGTAAAATTTCAACTATATCGTAAGACAGGAACTTTCCAGAAATAAATCTGTATTTTTCTGTAATTCTTTCAAACGCCTCCCATTCCTCGGTAAGAAAATCAATACTTTTATCTTCACCAATATTAAAACCTATACTATGCGCAAAAGCGCTTTCACCCACAATCATCCCTTGGTTAATCAACTTTTTGAAAGGTTCTTCTTCGTTTACATAACCTAAATCTTTCAAAAATTTGTTCCAGAAACGGCTATACAATAAGTGCCCAGTTGCATGTTCTGAACCACCAATATATAAATCAACATCCTTCCAATAAGCAATCGCTTCTTTAGCAGCAAAATCACAATTGTTTTGTGCATCCATGTAACGGTACCAATACCAACTACTTCCTGCCCAACCAGGCATGGTGCTCAATTCATATTCATATTGATCCTCGTAACTCCAATCTGTTGCCCTACCTAAAGGTGGTTCGCCACTTTCAGTTGGTAAATATTTGTCAATTTCTGGCAATAGTAGAGGCAGTTCTTCTTCCTTAATTAAATAAGGCAAACCATCTTTAAAGTAAACCGGAATTGGCTCTCCCCAATAACGTTGGCGACCAAAAATAGCATCACGCATGCGGTAATTAACCTTTGCCTTACCAACACCTTCTCTTTCTAACCAGTGGTTTAAATAAGAGGTAGCTTCTTTATAGCCTAAATTATTAATAAAATCAGAGTTGATGTAGCTACCTTCTTTAGTTGGGTCTGCTTCTACTTCAATATCTTTTTGTCCGTCTAATATTTGAATAATAGGTAAATCGAAATGTTTGGCAAACAACCAATCACGTTGATCTCCACTTGGTACACCCATTACGGCACCAGTTCCATAACCAGCTAAAACGTAGTCGGCAATCCAAATAGGCACCAATTCATTGTTAACAGGGTTTATTACATAACTTCCTGTAAATGCACCAGAAACTGTCTTCGTATCCGCCATACGGTCTAGCTCAGATTTCTTTTTAGTTTGTGCAATATAATTAGCTATTGATTCTTTTTGAGTTTCAGTAGTTAAAGCTTGCACCAACTCATGTTCTGGTGCTAAAACAATAAATGAAACGCCAAAAATGGTATCAACACGGGTTGTGAAAACTTCTATATAGTTCTCAGTTTTCAGTTTTGAGTTTTCAGTTTCGTCAATTGCTAACTGTGAATTGTCAACTGCAAACTTAACTGAAGCTCCCACACTTTTACCAATCCAGTTGCGTTGCATTTCTTTAACAGGCTCTGGCCAATCTATAGTGTTTAAGCCCTGTAACAAACGTTCTGCATAAGCAGAAATACGCATGCTCCATTGCATCATTTTTTTCTGTTCTACTGGATAACCACCACGTTCAGAAAAACCATCTTTCACTTCATCGTTTGCTAAAACAGTTCCCAAAGCTGGGCACCAGTTTACTGTGCTTTCTTTTAAGTAAGTTAAGCGGTATTTCAATAATTCAACTTGCTTTTCCTCGGTAGTAAATGTAGCCCAATCGCTTGGCAAAAATGAACGTACATCTTCATCACAAACTGCTTTTACATCGGCGCTACCAGCTGAATTGAATTTCTCTATTAAAGTAGTAATGTCTTCTGCTTTGTCGGTTTCTAGATTGTACCATGAATTAAACAATTGCATAAAAATCCACTGTGTCCATTTATAATACCCTGGCTCACTTGTACGTACTTCCCTACTCCAATCAAAAGAGAACCCAATTTGATCTAGCTGACGGCGATAAGTTGCAATATTTGCTTCAGTTGTAATTGCTGGGTGTTGACCAGTTTGAATGGCATATTGTTCTGCTGGTAAACCAAAAGAATCATATCCCATTGGGTGCAAAACGTTAAATCCTTTTAATCTTTTATATCTAGAGAAAATATCTGATGCGATATAGCCAAGTGGATGACCAACATGCAAACCCGCTCCAGATGGATAGGGAAACATATCTAACACATAATATTTTGGTTTTGTAGAACTTGAATCTGCTTTAAATGTATGATTTTCCGCCCAAAACTTTTGCCACTTTTGCTCTATGGCTGCAAATTGATAATCCATTAATTTCCTCTTTCTTAAATAGTTTGCAAAAATAAGGAAATTAAGCCTCTTTTTTAAGAGATGAGTTAATTAAAAAAGCGCTACCACCTATTATGGCAGTAGCGCTTGTACAAAATTCCTTAATTTATTTATCTACTCAAGTAGTAAGTCTCCGTTATCTTAGGATTTGAGCCTACAACTGTACCAGTGAATTGAAATTTATTTTCGGTAATTGTAGTTAAGGTACAATCTAAATCTTTAGCAGTAAAGTTCAAGTAAATAACATCTCCAACTGTAACATTAAAGGTTCCGAGAGATCTTTCAGCGCCCAAACTCAATTCTACATCATCTGTTTCATTATTTTTAAAGTCCATATAGTCGCTTGCTGCATATGTTTTTGTCACAGTCTCAGCACCAGCTGTTGTGATGTCAATTTTGTTAACTTGCCACTTCCCTATCATTTTAGATTTTAGTGGCTTGGTTGCTTCATCTTGTTTTTTACAAGAAGTAAAACTTGCTACAAACAGCAAAATGGTTCCGGCAAATAATAATTGTTTTTTCATGTCAATTTAAGGTTTATTTTCAGTTTAATGAGAAACGTTACCATCAATAACGAAACAAATTAGGTGTCAGTATCATTAATTATAAAAAGTTAAATAATGTTAAGGCTTCTGCTAATTGATACAAAATTTGCTAATTTGCTTACGTTAATTAAGCCTTTGTGCAAAAACAAAAAGGCATTTAATTTATGTTTCTGCTTATCTTTCTTTATTTTCGCAGAAACAAAAACACAAATACATGGAAGAATTTGAAGTAAGCGAGGCTTCTAAGAAGACCAAAACAATATACATATCAACCATTTTTAGCATTGCCTTGGTTTTGTTAATGTTAGGTATGTTAGGTTTAATCTTAGTTCACGCTAAAAACCTATCTAATTATGTAAAAGAGAATATTGTTTTAAACATTATTGTTGATGAAGGCGCAAAAGAAACTGATATTCTGGCTTTTAAAAAAGATTTAGAGGGCAATATTGCGGTTAAGCAAACACAGTATGTTAATAAAGAGGTAGCTCAACATAACTTAACAAAGGATTTAGGCGAAGACTTTGTAAACTTTTTAGGTTATAATCCCCTGCTTTCTACTATCGATGTATATTTAAAGGCTGATTATGCCAATAACGCAACCATTGATGCATTAAAAAAGAAAATTGAAACAAATCCTATCGTTAAAGAGGTTGTTTATCAAAGTTCTTTAATTGATATGGTAAATAAAAACATCAGTACCATAAGCTTAATTGTTTTAGGTTTTGCACTGATTTTATTGGTTATTGCAGTAGCTTTAATTAACAACACTATTAGGCTTGCTATCTTTTCTCAACGCTTTTTAATTAAAAGCATGCAATTGGTTGGCGCTACAAAGAACTTCATCAGAAAGCCCTTTATCTTAGTAGCAGCGCTGCATGGTTTAATAGCTTCTTTTATTGCAATTATCATTCTGCTTGGCTTACTCTATTATGCCCAGAAAGAAATTCCTGAAATATTAATCTTAAGAAATTATACAGAGTTTGGAATTGTGCTTTTAAGCATGGTTGCAATTGGTATTTTCATTACTTCGATTAGTACATTATTTGCAGTAAGCAGATATTTACGTTTAAAACTTTACGATCTTTATAGATAATGGCAGAGAAAAAATCAGCTCCTGTAAAACAGGATGAAAAATTTGAAATGGTTTTTACTAAAAAAAACTATCAATTGTTATTAATTAGTATTGCTATTGTTGTACTTGGCTTCATTTTAATGATTGGTACCACAGGCGATATTTATGATACAAGAAGAACTTTAATAGCGCCAATGGTTGTGCTATTTGGTTTTGGTTTCGGCATTTATGCCATCTTAAAAAAATAAGTTTTAATGAATTTCTTACAAGCTTTAATCCTTGCTATAATTGAGGGGTTAACAGAATTTTTACCAGTTTCATCAACTGGCCATATGATTATCGGTTCTTCTGTAATGGGCATCGCTTCAGATCCCTTTGTAAAACTTTTTACAATTTGCATTCAACTTGGCGCTATCCTCTCTGTGGTAGTTTTATATTTTAAACGCTTTTTCAAGAGTATCAACTTTTATATCAAACTTATTGTTGCTTTTATCCCTGCTGCTATTTTTGGTGTGCTATTGAGTGATAAAATCGATGCAATGCTAGAAAGCCCCTTAACAGTTGGCATTTCTTTGGTTGTTGGTGGTGTAATTTTGTTATTTGTAGACAAATGGTTTAATAATCCAACCATTAATGAAGAACCAGAAATTAATTATTTAACTGCATTAAAAATTGGCTTTTTCCAATGTTTAGCAATGATTCCTGGTGTTTCTCGTTCTGGAGCTAGCATTGTTGGTGGTATGAGTCAGAAATTAAGCAGAAAAGTTGCTGCAGAATTTTCATTTTTCTTAGCTGTGCCAACCATGTTTGCCGCAACAGGCAAAAAACTACTAGATTTTTATAAAGATGGACATACCATTTCTACAGAGCAAATGCAAATTCTAGCTTTTGGTAACATCGTAGCATTTATTGTTGCTTTATTAGCCATTAAAAGTTTTATTGGCTATTTAAACAAAAACGGTTTTAAGATTTTTGGTTGGTATAGAATTATAGTGGGCTTAGTTATTATCGCACTGCTTTTATCTGGACACGAGCTCTCTATCATTTAATCTGTACCTTTGTAAGGTAAATTAATCACCGCTTTGGATCATAAAAACATTAAATTTCCTGATTTTGATTTTGCAGCAGGCGAACTTCTATTGATCAACAAGCCTTATAAATGGACTTCTTTTGATGTAGTTGGAAAAATCAGAAACTCGCTAAAACCACTAAAACTAAAAGTTGGTCATGCTGGTACTTTAGATCCATTAGCTACTGGCCTTTTAATCCTTTGTACTGGAAAATTGACTAAACAAATAGATACTTTTCAAGCAGAAGAAAAAGAATATACAGGCACTATGATCTTAGGAGCAAGTACACCATCCTTTGACATGGAAACAGAAGTTGATGAGACCTTCCCTATTGATAATATTAGCGAAGGGGCTATTTATAAAGCAACTGAACCATTTAAAGGGGATATAGCGCAATATCCGCCAGCACATTCTGCTGTAAAGGTTAATGGCGAACGTTTATATGTTAAAGCTCGCTTAGGAGAGGAAGTTGAGCTGCGCAAGCGCTATGTAACTGTTAGTGCTTTTGAAATTACTAGAATTGCTTTACCGGAAGTAGATTTCAGAATTGTATGTAGTAAAGGAACTTACATCCGTTCATTGGTTTCAGATTTTGGAAAGCAATTAAACAATGCTGCATATTTATCTAAGCTTACCCGAACACGTAGTGGTAATTTTTTACTTTCCAATGCATTTGAAGTAGCAGATTTGGTTGAGTATCTTCGCAATAAGCGTGAAGAAAATAAAAGGGAAATAGAAACCAAATAAATCATTTTTATGATAAACATCAAATATAAAAATACTCGATTTTTAAAAGAGGGAGCTTTAATTATTTGCGGTGTAGTATCTGCTTGCTTTGGACTTAAAAGTTTTTTGTTGCCAAGTCATTTTATTGATGGTGGTGTAACCGGTATCTCTCTATTGGTTAAGGCCCTAACCGGATGGAATTTATCATATCTCATTATAGTAATCAACATTCCATTCATTTTAATGGGATACAAACAGATAGGAAAAGGCTTTGCCATAAAAACTGCAATAGCTATAGCCTTACTTTCAATAGCTTTAATTGTATTGCCTTTTAACCCAATTACACATGACAAATTACTGATTGCGTTTTTTGGCGGCTTCTTTTTAGGAGGTGGAATTGGATTAGCGATGAGAGGTGGCTGTGTAATTGATGGAACAGAGGTTTTGGCCCTATATATTAGTAGAAATAGCATGTTAACGGTAGGAAATATTATCTTAATGTTAAACATTATTATTTTCGCTTTTGCTGCTTATTTTTTAAATATCGAAACAGCGCTTTACGCCATTTTAACCTATCTATCCGCTTCAAACACGGTAGATTTTATTGTTAATGGACTGGAAGCTTATACAGGTGTAACCATCATTTCAGAAAAAAATGATGACATCAAACACTTCATTATCAACAATATGAAAAGAGGGGTTACGGTATATAAAGGTGAGGGTGGTTATTTAGAAAAGAAAGATATTGATATTATTTATACAGTTGTAACTAAGCTTGAAATGAGCAAGTTACAATCTGAAATTAGACAAATAGACCCTGATGCTTTTGTTGTTCAGCAGCAAATTGCCGACCTTAAGGGTGGTGTTGTTAAACGCCAAGCTTTACATTAAAAAATAAGTTTTGAAGATATATAACCAACTTTCTGATTTTAAGAAACTTGATAATGCCATAGTTACTATTGGCACTTTTGATGGTGTTCATTATGGGCATCAAAAAATTGTAAAAAGGCTTTGTGAATTGGCAAAATCATCTGGCGGTGAAAGTGTAATTCTAACTTTTTTTCCGCACCCGCGGATGATTATTGATCCAGAAAATCAGGACCTAAAAATGATCAATACCATTAAAGAAAAGGCCGAAATTTTAGCCAACTTAGGTGTTGATCATTTAATTATTACTCCTTTTACAAGAGATTTCTCTAACCTCAGCGCCTCCTCATATATCAAAGATATTTTGGTTGATACCATTGGTACTAAGCAAATTATTGTGGGTTATGACCATCGTTTTGGTAAGGATCGCAAAGGCGGAATGAACGAATTAATTGAACTTTCGAAAGTTTACGGATATTCAATTGAAGAAATTCCAGAACAAGACATTAATGATGTAGCAGTAAGTTCTACTAAAATTAGAAATGCTTTATTAGAAGGTGATGTTTCTTTAGCGGCAGAGTATTTGGGGTACTACTTTTCTATTAACGGACCCGTTATTAAAGGAGATAAGATTGGAAGAACAATTGGATTCCCCACTGCAAATATCTTTGTAGAGGAAACCTATAAACTTATTCCAAGTGATGGAATTTATGCCGTTACTGTAGAAATGAGCCAAGAGTTTGTAGAAGAAGGTTTGGAGCCTGGACACTCAACTCGTAACTCACAACCCACAACTTTTAAAGGAATGGCCTACATTGGCCAACGCCCAACAATCAACGGAATGACCAGAAATATTGAGGTTAATATTTTTGACTTTAATCGTGAAATTTATGGCCAAACCATTAAAATGAACTTTTTAAAATTCTTGCGCCATGATGTTAAATTTACTGGTTTGGAGGCTTTAACTTTGCAACTTCATCAAGATAAAGAAGACACTTTAAGTTTTTTCAACAGTCAGCCTAATATAAAATAGTGCCCTCAGTTAACTTAAAAACTAATTGCTTTTAGTATATTTAGAGCAATGAGGTTTTTGATTACTTGCTTGCTATTGTTTTGTTTTCAATCTTTTGTGGTTTGCACCAAAGAAGATGGAGCATTTACTTTCGCTCAAAAAACAATTACTACTTCAAATACAGACAAAGCAATAGCTACATTAGCTTCTAAAAAAGAAAGTAGCGAATCTGTAAAAAAACCATCATTTGAGCGTTTAGATCGAATTCATCAAAATCTTGGCAATCATCTTTATGTGGTCGTTAATTTTTTGCGCTACCCTGATTTAATCTTATCAATCCCTTTACAATCGGTTAAATATTTAAGAGCTAACGCTAATCATAGTTATCGTTTTATTTTTGGCTGCCTTTATCCAAAGCATACTTTTTGGTAGATATTTTTGCTTTTTGGCATTAATTATTTATCTAATAAAAAATATACTTTATGATTCATTTACCTGTATTAATTGCAGATTTAGGCCTAATTTTAGCCGCAGCTGGAGTGATTACACTTCTCTTTAAAAAAATTAAACAACCCCTTGTGTTAGGCTATATTTTGGCCGGTTTATTGGTTGGACCACACATTAATATTATCCCAACGGTTAGCGACAATAAAAGCATTACCATTTGGGGTGAAATAGGCGTTATTTTTCTGCTATTTAGCCTAGGACTAGAATTCAGTTTTAAAAAATTAGTTAAAGTTGGTGGATCCGCATCTATAACAGCCATAGTTAAAATAATCTTTATCATTCTAGCTGGTTACTTAATAGGTAAGGCTATGGGATGGAATGACATGGATAGTATTTTCCTTGGAGGAATTATTTCCATTTCATCTACCATGATTACCATTAAAGCTTTTGAAGAGCTTGGAATTAAGCATAAAAAATTCGCTGGTTTAGTATTTGGGGTACTCATTGTTGAAGATTTAGTCGCTATTTTATTATTAGTGCTATTTTCTACTATGGCCGTTAGTCAGCAAGCTGCTGGTCCAGAAATGATCAAATCTATACTTAAGCTTGGCTTTTTTCTGATATTATGGTTCTTAGGAGGAATATTCTTAGTGCCTTCTTTTTTAAAAGCCACAAAAAAATTAATGAATGATGAAACCATGCTAGTGGTATCATTAGCCTTATGTTTGGTGATGGTATTATTGGCAGACAAGGTTGGTTTCTCTCCAGCACTTGGTGCCTTTGTTATGGGATCTATATTAGCAGAAACAACACAAGCAGAACGTATAGAGCATTTAACTAAATCTGTTAAAGATTTATTTGCTGCAGTATTTTTTGTATCAGTCGGTATGCTTATCAATCCTAGTATATTGATAACCTATGCTTTACCAATATTCTTAATCACATTGGTAATCATCTTCGGGAAAATTATTTTCACAGTCTTGGGAGCTTTACTTGCAGGCCAGCCTTTAAAAACTGCTGTGCAAGCAGGTATGAGTTTAGCACAAATTGGTGAGTTTTCTTTTATCATTGCTACTTTGGGGGTAAGTTTAAAAGTAACAAGTGACTTTCTTTATCCAATTGCGGTTGCCGCGGCAGCGATAACAACTTTTACAACACCCTATCTTATTAAACTGTCTGAACCACTCTATAATTTTTTAAATAAAGCACTACCTATAAAATGGGTTGAAGCAATAGAACGATACAGTTCGAGTACAGAGGGCATAACCACAATGAGCGATTGGAAGATTTTATTAAGATCTTACATATTTAATACGATTATCCACTCCGTAATTATCATTTCTATTATTTTACTAGCAGCAAGGTTTTTAAATCCATTTATACAAATCCAATTAAATGCAGGCGCAAATTCAACCATAATAAGTGTAATTATATCCTTTATTTTAATGTCTCCTTTTTTATGGGCATTATCATTAAGAAGAATACAGAGAACTGCTTATTCTCACCTGTGGTTAAATAAAAAGTATACCCGTGGACCACTTATTGCAATTGAAATATTTAGAATTATTCTAGGGATTTTCTTTGTGGGCTTTTTGATGTATGAATTTTTTGAAACTTGGGTAGCTGCAATTATAGCGTTAACCCTAGTTATTTTAGTAATGATTATTTTTTCTAGAAAACTCCAATCATTCTATAATAAAATGGAGAATAGGTTTATGCTTAACCTAAATGAAAGGGAAAACAGAACTCCAAATATTTTGCCATGGGATACCCACTTAACGGAAATAACTGTTGCTCCCGAATCAGAATTAGTTGGAAAAACCTTGGTAGATTTAAAAATCAGAGAACAATATGGAGTTAATATCGCCATGATTGAAAGAGGTAGAATTAATATTTCTACTCCCAGCAGAGATGAACGTTTGTATCCTAACGATAAGCTTTTAATTATTGGAACAGATGATCAATTGGCAAAAATTAAACCACTGTTTGAGGGAATAGTAGATGAAACATTAGTCTCAATTCCGATGGAGGATATGTCTTTACAAAAAATTATCATCAATAGTAAATCGTCTGTTTTTGGTCAAACCATTAGAGATTCTGGAATTAGGGAGCAAACTCAGGGTCTAGTTGTTGGAATTGAAAGAAATGGCCAACGTATTCTAAATCCTGACTCTAATTTAGTATTTGAGAATGAGGATATTGTGTGGATTGTAGGTAACAATAAGAAGATCCCTGAGTTGCTGAAATAAATTTTGTCATTCTATTATTAGAAGATTCCTTGTTCCTCGGAATGACAAATGGTTAAAAATTGTTTAATTTTAATAGAATAAAACTGAACCATGGAACAATACGATAAACGAATAGACACTTATATTGCCAAAGCAGAACCATTTGCACAACCTATTTTAAATCACATTAGAAATTTGGTGCATCAAGCCTCACCATTAATTAATGAAACAATTAAATGGAGCTTTCCTCATTTTGAATATAAGGCTACTATTTGTTCAATGGCATCATTTAAAGGGCATTGCACTTTGGGGTTTTGGAAAGCTTCGTTAATGCAAGACCCTTATCAATTATTTAATGAGAAAGAAAGTGCCATGGGTAGTGTTGGTAGAATTGAAAAGTTAGAAGATTTACCTTCAGATAAAATTTTAACCGAATATATTTTAGAAGCCTTAAAGATTGATGAAAGTGGAGCAAAACTAAAGAAAGTGATTATACCAAAAGCAGAAATACCAATGCCATCTTATTTTGCTGACGAATTAAATCAAAATCCAACAGCAAAACAACACTTCGAAAACTTTAGTCCTTCTCATAAAAGGGAATACTTAGAATGGATTACCACAGCGAAAACGGAAGCCACTAAATTAAAAAGGATGGCAACTACAATTGAGTGGTTAACAGAAGGGAAATCGCTGAATTGGAAGTATCAGAGGTAAAGGTTATCGGGACGAACTAAGGCGTTTTTGTATTCTGCAACCCTCGTTTCCTGAACAGTTTATCATTAACTAAACCCGATAATAACGGAAATATTTTGTGCTTCGACTACGCTCAGCATGACAAAAATATTGAAGGGGATAGCGGGACCAAACGTTAATAGTGCTACAGCCTATGCTTTCCAAAAAAATCCTACATTCTTAATCCTAGAAATCTTGTAACCTAATTAGTTACAATAAACAACGGTTTGTTTAATGATCAGGTACAATGCCAAAGCCCATAAAAAAAGCGCAATAGAACGATTAATGATATGGCTACTTAAAGCGAATTTCTCTTGTATATACTTTGCAAAGTGAGCATATCCATATAAAGCCAATGCAGAACCAATTCCAGAGCCTAAACTAAAAATAACTAGAGAAAGATAATCAGTTTTAATCCACTCATGTAGAATTACATAATTACCAAAAAACAACCAAAAAGGAATTTGAACTGGGTTTAAAACACCAAGCAACATCCCATAAAATACGCTGCCTTTTTTACTTCTGTTGTCCTCTGCTTTTGTCTTTGGAACTTTTTTACGGTTAATCCAAGTGATGGTGCCCATTACAACAAAGAGCATAATCATAAACAAATCTACATAAGTACCCAATCTAACTTCACTTACATTTTCATTCAAATTTACATCGCTTGAAACCCAACGTGCAAAACGCATCATGCCAAAAGTGAAAAATACTTCTACAATTGAAAATGAAAGTATGAAATACAATGCTTGGCGCATGCCCTTGTTAATGGTAAGCTGCGCCACAGTAAGATTAATATTCCCTGGCGGAATATAACCCATGGCATTTAACAAGATGCCTATAATTAAGGTTAAAAAGAGCATATTTTGCTAAGATACTATTTATTTCAAATGTGCTTTTAAAAATTGACCTGTATAAGATCCTTTTGCTTTTAATAAATCTTCTGGTTTACCCTCAAAAACTACATGACCTCCTTTGTCACCTCCTTCCGGACCTATATCAATTACCCAATCAGCGCATTTAATCATATCCATATTGTGCTCTATTACCAAAATTGTATTGCCCTGTTCTATTAAAGTATTTAATGCTTTTAACAGCTTTTTAATATCATGGAAGTGCAAACCAGTGGTAGGCTCATCAAAAATGAACATCGTTTTATTTGCATTATTTCCCTTGATTAAAAATGAGGCTAATTTAATACGTTGCGCCTCGCCACCTGATAAAGTATTAGATGATTGACCTAAATGTACATAACCCAAACCAACATCTAATAATGGGTTTAATTTCTGCAAGATCTTCGGCTCATTTTTAAAGAATACTACAGCTTCTTCAATCGTTAAATCTAAAATATCAGCAACATTTTTATCCTGATAAGTAATATCTAAAACTTGTTGCTTAAATCTTCTACCACCACAGGTTTCGCATGGCAAATAAATATCTGCCATAAATTGCATCTCAATTTTCACTTCACCCTCACCCTGACAGGTATCACAACGACCACCCTCTACGTTAAAAGAAAAAGCAGCTGGTTTTAATCCATTTGCTTTTGCTGCAGGCAAGGCTGAAAATAAAGCTCTTACATCATCCCAAGCTTTAACATAAGTTACCGGATTTGAGCGAGAAGAACGACCAATTGGATTTTGATCTACCATTTCTACCTGGCTAACCAAGTCAAGGTTTCCGAAAATCCCATCGTAACTACCGGTTTGTTCACCAGCATAATTACCAATGGCTTTCTGCAAAGCAGGGTATAAGATTTTTTTAACCAAACTCGTTTTTCCTGAGCCAGAAACACCACTTACACAAGTAAAAATTCCCAATGGAAACTTTACATCAATGTTTTTTAAATTGTTTTCTCTTGCACCTTTAATTAAAATGTGGTCATTCCAATTTCTGCGTTTTGCAGGAACAGCAATTTCTTCTTTTCCGGCTAGGTAACGGCCAGTTAATGAATTTTTATCCTTGATGATTTCATCATAAGTACCACTAAAGACCAAATTCCCTCCATGTGTACCTGCTTCAGGACCAATATCAATGATATGATCTGCAGCTTTCATCATTTCTTCTTCGTGCTCTACTACCAAAACAGTATTACCAACGTTTCTAAGCGATTGTAAAACTTCAATTAGTTTATGGGTATCACGTGGATGTAAACCGATACTAGGCTCATCCAACACATATACAGAACCAACTAAACTACTGCCCAAAGAGGTTGCCAAATTAATACGTTGACTTTCACCTCCAGATAAAGTATTAGATAAGCGATTTAAAGTTAAATATCCTAAACCAACATTGTTTAGATATAAGATACGACTTGTAACCTCAGCCAATAAACGTTTGGAAATCTTAACTTCAGTTTCTGATAATTTTAATGATTCGAAGAATGGTAAAATGGTAGATAAGGGCATTAAAACCATGTCTAAAATAGACTTCCCATTAATTTTTACATAAGAAGCGTCTTTACGTAAACGTGTACCTTTACAATCTGGGCAAATCGTTTTTCCGCGATAGCGCGAAAGCATTACACGGTATTGTATCTTATAAGTCTGCTCTTCAAGTTCTTTAAAAAACTGATCTAAGCCATCAAAATATTTATTTCCTGTCCAAATTAAACGCTGTTGTGCTTCTGTTAATTCACTAAACGACCGGTGAATTGGGAAATCGAATTTATCAGCATTTTTGATGAACTTCTTTAACCACTCACTCATTTTTTCGCCACGCCAAGGTGCAATGGCATTATCATATAAGCTTTTGCTCTTATCAGGGATTACCAAATCTTCGTCGATACCAATTACATTTCCGTAACCTTCGCATCTTTTACATGCGCCATAAGGGTTGTTGAAGCTGAAAAAATTTGGCGTTGGCTCCTCGAATCTCACTCCATCTAATTCAAAACGATCGCAGAAAAAACTCTGTTTTCCTTCATGCTCTACAAAACAATCACCTTTCCCTTCAAAAAATGCTGTTTGTACAGAATCCGCAATCCGACTTAAAGTTTCCTCTTCTTCGTTAACAACAATACGGTCAATTAAAATTCTTATGGTTTCGGTATCTGTTAATTCAATGTCTTTTACAGAATCATCTTCCAACAGATCCTCTATTTTTGAGATCTTACCTTTAAAATAAACACGTAAAAACCCTTTTTGTAATAATACAGCCAATTCTTCCTTAACACTTCTATTGTTATGCGGGTGCAGAGGACAGAAAATTGTAACTACAGCATCATTACCCAAACTCATTATGAAATCCACTACTGTGGTAACGTTATCTTTTTTAACTACAGCACCAGAAATTGGCGAATAGGTAATGCCAATTCTAGAGAAAAGTAGTTTTAGGTAATCGTAAATCTCGGTACTTGTACCAACAGTAGAACGTGGATTAGAGGTAATTACTTTTTGTTCTATCGCGATAGCCGGAGCTATACCTTTAATATAATCTACATCAGGTTTGTTCATTCTGCCCATAAACTGACGAGCATAAGAAGACAAACTTTCTACATAACGGCGTTGACCTTCGGCATATAAAGTATCAAAAGCTAAGGATGATTTGCCCGAACCAGACATACCAGTTATAACAACTAATTTGTTTTTAGGAATAGCTACATCAATATTTTTAAGATTGTGTACCCTTGCCCCTTTTATAATAATATGTTTGTGTGGATCTTTCTCTATTTCCTTGCTCATGTACCGCCTTGTAACTAATATTTTATATATCCCAAAATTACAAATTTGGTTTCAACCAACGCCTATATTAGACACCTTTTACAAAATTTTACATTTTTTAACATATTTATTGTTGGATTATCAAAAAAAAATCCGTCTTTTGAATTTATAACTCACACAAGTTAGAAACCAACATCTTAAATCAAAGGAGAAAAAGCTATAGATTAAAACTGCTACTTATTTATTGTTTAATAAAAAGAGAAGAATTTTAGTATACGCACTCCTATGAAATTACAGCAGTATAGTGATCAGGATTTGGTGAAGTTATATCTTGACGGAGAAGAATCTGTATTAGAAGAATTACTCCGTAGGCACAAATCAAAAATTTACACATCCATCTATTTATTGGTTAAAGACCAATACCTTGCTGAAGACATTTTTCAAGATGCCTTTATCAAAGTAATTAATACACTCCGTAGCGGCCGCTATAATGAAGAGGGAAAATTTTTACCTTGGGTGATGCGTATTGCGCACAACTTGGTAATTGATTATTTCCGAAAAGAAAAACGTGCGCCTATAATTACCAGCGCAGACGGAACAGACGTTTTAAACTTATTGCAAATTCACGAAGAAAGTGCAGAGGAACGAATGTTACGTGAGCAAACACATGTTGATTTACGGGCGATGATCCATCTTTTACCAGAAGAACAAAAAGAGGTTTTAATTATGCGCCATTATGCAGATTTGAGCTTTAAAGATATTGCAGATTTAACAGATGTAAGCATTAACACTGCCTTAGGGCGTATGCGTTATGCATTGAGCAACCTCCGCAAAATGATGAAAGTAAAAGAGGTAACCACAAGAAATTCCTAAATAAATTCGTCATGCTGAGCTTGTTTTAGCATTTTCATTAGCACATAATAGTAAAGCGCCGCAGTTTTGCAGATCGAATAACCTAATCTGCAAAACTGCGGCTATCCTGTATAATAGTTTAGTATATGTGGGTCATCAGTATGCTTCGTTAAAAATGATGAGGTAAGTTCATAAGAATTTCGCAACAAAATTGTGACATGGGAGAAGAGCCGCTAAAACATGCATTTAATAGTATTGCAAAGCGTTTAGCATATTAAGTTACTAATCAACAGATGTATAATTAATAAATTTTTACTAATTTAAATTTGCATTAAAATAAACTTGCACTACCTGCGTTTAATTGATAAAACCTTAATATTTTTTTTTCGCGTATGACAAAAACCTCTACTCCAAACAACCTTGTCAGTTCACCTAACACACAGCCTTTAGAGAAAGTAGCTGTAGAGGCAGAACAACAAGATGAACTGTTTTACAACAGCATTAAGCCTCAATTGAATAAGCTTGTAAAAGATCCTTCTGAGGAAACAATCGCCAAGATTTTAGCTTATTCTAAAAGCAAGTAATTAAAAAGCTACCACAAAATGGTAGCTTTTTTGTTTACAACGATTTGACTTTCTATTAGCATTGAAACACCTATCTTTGCTTAGTGTAAATTTAACACTAAGTGCTATGAAAAAGAGTTTACTTCCATTAACATTAGGCGGTTTAGGTATCGGAATTACAGAGTTTGTAATGATGGGCTTGCTACCAGATATTGCAAAAGATTTAAATGTTACCATTCCGCAAGCTGGTTATTTAATCTCTGCCTATGCGCTTGGCGTGGTCATCGGTGCTCCCCTTTTGGTTATGGCCGCGGGTAAGTTCCCACCAAAAAAAATACTAATTGCCCTAATGATCATGTTTACGGCATTTAATGCCTTATCTGCATTTGCACCTAATTTTAATTTACTATTTATTTCTCGTTTATTATCTGGCCTACCGCATGGTGCATTCTTTGGCGTAGGTTCCGTAGTTGCTAGCCGAATTGCCGAAAAAGGCAAGGCTGCTCAGGCAGTATCAATGATGTTTGCAGGCTTAACCATTGCCAATGTATTAGGTGTTCCGTTAGGAACTTTTATTGGGCATAATTTTTCATGGCGTTTTTCTTTTGCTGTTGTTGCTATCGTTGGAATAATCACTTTATTAAGCCTTAAACAATGGCTTCCGGCTTTGCCAGCAAATAAAAACAGGGATCTAAAAACCGAACTGAGTTTTTTTAAAAAACAAGAAGCCTGGTTAATCATCATCATGATTTCTATTGGTACAGGGGGCTTATTTACTTGGTATAGCTATATCGCTCCATTAATGACAGATGTCGCAGGTTTTTCTGCGAGTAGTGTTACCTATATTATCATGCTAGCAGGTTTAGGCATGCTTTGTGGTAATTTTATTGGTGGCTACCTAGCGGATAAGTTTTCTCCGGCTAAAGCTTCGGTCGCATTATTATTAACCATGGCGATTACATTAATTATAGTACACTATATTTCTTTCAATCCCATACTGGCCCTTGTCATGACCTTTATTACCGGAGCGGTTTCATTTGCTCTGGCTGCCCCAATTCAAATGTTAATGATTACATCAGCAAAGGGTTCAGAAATGTTAGCTGCATCTGCTAGCCAAGCAAGTTTTAATATTGGTAACGCTTTAGGCGCGTTTTTTGGCGGATTACCTTTAGTTTATGGATTTGATTATACTTGGCCCGCTTTGGTAGGCGCTGCAATGGCTTTTGTGGGGGCTTTGTTTGCATTATGGTTAATCAAAAGTCATCATCCTGCTAAGATAAAGCTAAAGTCAGCAGTGAGTTTAAGCTAATTTAAGGCTATCTAACATTTCCCAAGAAAGTTCCTACTGATAATCCTGCAAAACTTTGCATGGCGTTTAAATTCGCATTTGCAGATATACTTATTGCTATTATGTTCCCTAGTTGCAAGTTATATTTTGCCTCTATTGGCAAGCCGATTGTGTTATTTTGAATCTTTTCGTAAACACTATGCCCAAACAAAAGAATACCACTGTTTTCTTGCCCACCGCTTCTTAAATATTTTCCTTGAGTTACCTTGCCTGTAAAAGCTAATCCAGCTCCCAATTGAAAATTATGAATGCTACCTACATTAAAATTTTTACCAACCATTAACGCATAATCAAATAATTTTGGAGTTGGCTTATCTCCAAAAAGTCCAATTTCCCCAAGTCTAGAATTTTTCATTTTAAAATAATAAGCATCACTCTGTAAGGAGAAATAAGACTGACCATAAATACCAGCTTTAGTGCCTACTCCAGCTTCTAGCCCAACGGAAAAAGCACTAACTTTATTTGCGAAAAATTGCTGGGCAAAGCTATTGTTAGCCATTGATAAACTCATGGCGATAATAAGGATGTATTTCATCGTTTACTAATTGGTTAAAGGCTGATAAATGATTTGAGTATACTTTTCTAGGTCGGCTCTAATATTTGGAAAATCAGAGACCTCTAATCCTCTGTAGAATCGCTTATTGGCAAATAATTGACCAACCAAATTACCAACTGCAATTCCTACAGGAATTCCAGCAACAATGTAAGCAGCCTGTTCTAGAGGTAATTCTGATTCAGCAGCAGCAACAAGAGCAACACCTGCACCGAGAGCCATAAATGGAAAAATCACGCCTCGTTTACTAATATACAAGTCTTTTATTTGGTTAAAACTGAGTTTAACTGTATCTCTATTATGTTTTAATAGAACAAGCTCCTTATCGGTAACCGCATAAAAGACGCCACGTATATGGTGTTTATTTTTCTCGACTACCTTAATGTTATATTTTGGTTTTAATTGCGCCTTACAAACCACATCGCTAACTAGGCATAATAAAATTATAAGAATGATTTTCATAGTAAAAGTTTAAATAATGTGTTAAATCAAATGACTTATCCTTCAGCACCCATTTTTTTTAAATGATTTAGATGAGATTTTATTCCACCCCAATAACTTGTACAATTGGGCTTTATTCCTTTTTCTATTAACATTTCATACAAAATGATACTTATTTTAGGGTAAAATGTATGGTGATAATGAGGAAATAAGTGGTGCGCAATGTGATTATTAAACCCACCAAAAATAAAATTTGCCGTTTTACTAAATGGATGCATATCATTAGAACTTTTAACTTGGTTCATTAACCAAGAAGCATTGATATAACCTTGTTCATTTGCCCTTGGATATTGTGTTTCTTCCACATGATGTGTCATGAAAAAAGTAAACAACAAAAACAAGGATTGAGTTAAATGCATTAATAAAAAGCCTAATAGCACTACATACCACTGTTGTGTTGTAAATAGTAAGGGTAAAACCAACAACAAACCAATATAGCTCAATTTCTGTAGCCCAAAGGATAAGAAGTAACCGAATTTCTTTTTAACAGCACAAGTATCATCGTCACAAAAAAGAATGACAAAATCTTTAATGAAAATCCAAAACAAAGAATATGAAGTATACAAAAATGGTGCATACAAATGCTGATATTGATGAAACCAATGATGTCTGCTCCCAGGCACTACTCTAATCAACTTTGTTATTTTAAGATCAGAATCGTAATTTTCTACATTAGGAGCATAGTGGTGAGAGTTAACATGACGCTGTTTCCAAGCTTCTGCATGTGCACCAACCAAAGCGTAAATTATAACAAAACAAATGTGGTTAAGCCGCTTGCTTTTAAAAATGGTATTGTGAGAAAAATCATGAGAAAAGTTAAATGCAAAGAGCAACAATATAAAGCCATGAGCTACATAACAGGCAACAAAACCTATTGGATGACTAATTTTGTATAACGCAAGATAAGTTAGCAGAACAATTGAAAAATAGACTAAAAACTTAATCGCTATTATCCACCTAAATGCATTCTTATCCAAGACCAACTCTTGTCCAACACGCTTATAAATTGCTTTTAGCAATTCACTATCAGCCGCTACATATTGATGTTTATCTTTCATATTGAGTAACGATTAAATGTTCATTTTTACCCATCATTTTCAAAAACCTAAAATGAGAGGCCAATGATTCGCCATAAGACATTTCCATATAAGTTAGTTGATGTTTTTGCACTAAGGCCTTAAAAATGGGCATGATGTTAAGGTAATGTACATGACAAACATTTGGTAGTAGATGATGTACTGCATGTGCATTGAAACCTCCCAATACAAAGTTTAAGAATTTACTTTCAGGATGATAATCAATAGAGGTTAGCAATTGCAATTTTGGCCAACTTATGCTTAAGCTATTGTTTGCATTTGGGATGGGATGCACTACATAATCTGATAAATGTGCCACACCCAATACCCCAACAAATAATAATGAAATTAAAAAGTGGTTAAGCATAAAAGCCAGCAACACTATCGACCAATCAAAGTGCAACACATAGATTGGCAAAACAATCATATATCCGATGTATAGTGATTTATATAAAATCAATTTAACTACCTCACTTTTAGGAATTTTCACTTTAATTGTTCGACTAGAAAAATTAAATAGCATTAATGCCTCCCTGAAAAAAAACCAGTTAAGTGAGTAAAATAAATACAAGATCGGTGCATAGATAAATTGATAGCGATGATACCATTCTAAAGGTTGAGATTCGGTCATCCTAAAAAGTGGATTATTTAATACATCTATATCGCTACCCTCTATATTGGTATACAAATGGTGGGATTCATTATGGTTCTTGCCCCAGATATAGGCGTTGTTACCTTGTAAATTAAAGCTTAAAGAAAACAATACCCCATTCCAAAACTTACTTTTAACCGCAACGCCATGTGCCGCATCATGCGAAATATTAAACGCAGTTAATAAAACACAAAGTCCCATTAACAAATAAAATAGGTAAAATGTAAACACCGAATGGCTAGTAATCATTAAGGAATAGAATAAGACATCTAATCCGAAATAAAAAAATATCTTAAAAAACATCTTGCTATTCCCGGTTTTCTTTATTCCGTTTCGGGTAAAGTAATGCTCTATCTGCTCATTTAATTCTTTATAGAATAGTGAGCCTTCATCTTTTATAAATTTTAATTTTTTCATTCTGATAAATCTTTTAATTAACCCTTTTAAAATGATAAGCAAGATCGTACCCTCGTCCTGCCCATATAAACAATAAAAAAGCTCCTGAACCATCAACCGCGTGATTAAGTATCAATCCGCCATCTTTGGCCAAACCAATTCTTGTTTTTTTACTTTGCGTCCCACCCAAAAGATAAGGTATGCCATGAGTCTTGACTTCCATTTTACCAATTTTTAATAACCCTCTCGATTGTAATCTTCCTAGTAATATCAAGCTATCGATAGTGAGGTTTCCCTTTTTGATTGATATGGCTATGCTGTCTCTTTTGAGGTGGGTGAGTGCAATAAAATATCTATCACCAGAATCAATTTTGATTTCTTTTTTACTTACGTACTGATAAAAATAATCCTTCTCGATACCGCTAGTAATCTTCTCTGGATTTCCTCTTTTATCATAGCTAAAATCTGGAGAAAAAGAATAAGTGCCTGTTAATTCGCTTAAATTATCTGGAGTTAGTTTCTTAACACTATGCCTAATCCTTTTATTAGAAAAAGAGGCACAACCAGAACTCAGCGTTACTAGTACAAATAGTATAATGTAAAACGATAAAATATTTCCTTTAATGAAATTTCTTAGAAATTTTGAAGAGTAGTTTCTCATCTTATTAATTTTATGTTGGTCAAATATATCAACACCAAACAAGACAGATTATCCTTTAAGCACCCATAGAGTAACAAATTAATCTTTTAAAGCATAAAAATATATTCATATTTTATTTAAAGATTAATTTAAACTTTAAGTAATTAGAAAATAATTCTATTAGTTATTAATTTTAGCTAAATTCAACTCATAAATTATTCTTTTATGATAGATCAGCAAGTTCTGTTTTTTGAAACTATTAAATCATCCTTACCTGAATACCAAAATTTAGCGCAAAGTGTAGCCGAAGTTTTAAATATCAGCACTAATGAAGCCTATAAAAAAATACGGGGCAACAGCACGTTAAACCTGCCTCAAATCACCTCACTTTGTAATCATTTCCAAGTTTCATTTACTTACCAGCCTAATAATTTACCAAATGTAACTTTCGATTATATGGATTTAGGACAAGCACCAAATATGCAAGCCTATCTTAACAATTTGCTAGAAAATTTAAAAGCGATAAAAAAGAGGAAGGATAAACACATTACCATTACCACAGACGATATTCCGTTATTCCATTTCTTTAAATACCCAGAACTTACCTGTTATAAACTGTTTTTTTGGGCTGATAATGCAGTAGATGGAGCTACCATTTTTGACATGAAGCTTTTTAGCGATGAAATTTTAGCAACCGCTAAGGAAATGCATCAACTTTATTTAGAAATTCCAAGCACCGAAATATGGTCAAAGGATACCGTTATTGGCACCTTAGAGCAAATTAGGTATGGTTTTGATGCAGGTTTCATTAAAGATAAGGCGCTGGCCGTACAAATTGTAGAGCAGCTACGCTATTGTTTAACAGACATGAACATGTATGCATTAAGTAGTAAAAAGACCATCGACCCAACACATACTTTTAACTGGTACAATTGCGATGTCCTCGGGGGAATTTGCTATTTGATTGATTTTGGGGATGACATGAAATGCTATAATCGCTTTAATACTTTTAACTACCTTTCAACTAGTAACAAAACATATTGCCAGCAAACAAAAACGTGGGTAGCGAGTTTAATACGCAGGTCGATATCATTTAGTGGCCAAGGAGAAAAACACAGGAACAAATTTCTTTACAATTCATTTGCAGAGTGCGATAACTTAATTAAGGAAATTAATGGCCAATGACCTAACCAGTCATTTAATTCTAACAATTAACTTCTCACCAAACGTAATCTCAATACGCAATACTATATTTACCCATGCTAAAAAAAGAAAGATACCAACTTTTCGTAAAGCACTTTGCGGCCAAACAACCCAATGCCGAAACAGAATTACATTATAACAACCCTTATCAATTATTGGTTGCAGTTATTCTTTCTGCACAATGCACTGATAAAAGAATTAATCAGGTTACACCAGCACTTTTTCAGCGTTTCCCAAATGCAAATGCCCTAGCTGAAGTTACACCAGATATCGTATTCGACTATATTAGAAGTGTAAGCTATCCTAACAATAAAGCTAAACATTTAGTAGGAATGGCAAATATGTTAGTCCATGAATTTAATAATCAAGTTCCGTCAGATATTGATCAATTACAAAAAATGCCAGGTGTTGGTCGCAAAACGGCAAACGTAATTGCATCTGTTATTTACGACGCTCCAGCAATGGCTGTTGACACACATGTTTTTAGAGTCTCCAATAGAATTGGATTAACCACAGGCAAAACTCCACTAGCAGTTGAAAAAGATTTAGTTAAAAATTTACCTGAGCATACCATAGCGATGGCCCACCATTGGTTAATTCTGCATGGCAGATATATATGTGTAGCAAGAAATCCGAAATGTAGTATTTGTGAAATAACTCATATTTGTAAATATTTTGAAAAGCATTATAAAACTAAAGAAATTAGCGATGTTGATAATTTTATTAAAATAGTTTAAATATTATTTGCATAAATCAAATTAAAATTAATATGTTTGCTAAAGTTATTAGTATTACAAATTAAAATTATTAGCCGATACATATTTATTTACTTAGAAGATGAAAGACATGAACCCAAACGCAGAAAAATTAAAAGCACTACAATTAACATTAGATAAATTAGAAAAATCATACGGTAAAGGTTCCGTAATGAAATTAGGCGATGCTCCAATTGAAGCCATCGATTCGATTTCTACTGGTTCGATTAGTTTAGATATTGCCTTAGGCATTGGCGGTGTTCCAAAAGGCCGTGTGATAGAAATATACGGACCAGAATCTTCTGGTAAAACAACCTTGGCCACTCACATTATTGCAGAAGCTCAGAAAAAAGGCGGTATTGCAGCATTTATTGATGCAGAGCATGCATTTGATAAAGGTTATGCTAAAAAGTTAGGTGTAGATGTAGATAACCTTCTGATCGCTCAACCAGATAATGGAGAACAAGCTTTAGAAATTGCAGACAACTTGATCCGTTCTGGTGCTATTGATGTAATCGTAATTGACTCGGTTGCTGCATTGGTACCCAAAGCAGAGATTGAAGGCGAAATGGGTGACAGCAAAATGGGTTTACATGCCCGTTTAATGAGTCAGGCTTTACGTAAATTAACGGGAACAATTTCAAAAACCGGCTGTTGTTGTATCTTCATCAATCAATTACGTGAAAAAATTGGTGTGATGTTCGGTAATCCAGAAACTACAACTGGTGGTAACGCATTGAAATTTTATGCTTCAGTACGTTTAGATATTCGTAGAACTTCTCAAATCAAAGATTCTGATGAAGTATCTGGTAATAGAGTAAAAGTTAAAATTGTTAAAAATAAAGTTGCACCACCTTTCAGAATTGCAGAATTCGACATCATGTTTGGTGAAGGTATTTCTAAAACTGGTGAAATTATCGATCTAGGTGTAGATTTTAATATCATCAAAAAAGCCGGTTCATGGTTTTCTTATGGAGATACCAAACTCGGACAAGGAAGAGATGCTGTTAAACAATTGTTAATGGATAATCCAGAATTATCTGAAGAAATAGAAGCAAAAATCAGAACTGAAGTTACTGGAGATAAACTAGAAGAAAAAGTATAACTACAAACTTCGTCATCTCGAAACAAACTAGAACTAAGTGAGAAATCTGTTGCTGAATAAACAGCTATAGATTTCTCATTTTTTTATTTAAAACTTGAAGATTTCGGTGCAGCATGTGAATCATTCGACTTTTGCATAAATTTTTTATCAAGTGTAATTATCGTATAAGTTGCGATGATAATACCCACAACCAAAAGAACCAAACCTAAATAATTTCTTTTTTTATCCTGCTTAATCATCCATACCAAAAAGACGATTAAAGGAATTAGTAACAACCCGAAAAATATAAAACTATTTGCTCCCATAATTATTAAATTAAAAATTCATTCTCGCCATCGGCGAAATATCTTGTCCAACAAACTCACCTACCAAAAACTTCTGATAACCAGCAATCGCAATCATACCTGCATTATCTGTACAATATTGAAATGCTGGTATATATACATTCCAACCTAAACTTTCTTTCATTTCTGTTAATGCGTTCCTTAACCCAGAGTTTGCAGAAACACCACCAGCAATAGCTATTTCTTTAATGTCATATTGCTTTGCTGCCTTTTTCAACTTGTTCAGTAAAATATTAACAATGCTATATTGAACAGAAGCACAAATATCGGCTAAATTTTGCTCAATAAATTGTGGGTTCTCTTTTTGCCTGTCTCTTATAAAGTACAAAATTGCAGTTTTAAAACCACTAAAACTATAATTCAATCCTTGTATTTGTGGTTCAGGAAATTTAAATGCCAATGGGTTCCCATCCTTTGCATATTTGTCAATTAATGGTCCGCCAGGATAAGGAAGATTCAAGATTTTTGCTGTCTTATCAAAGGCCTCACCTGCTGCATCATCTAGTGTTTCGCCAACAATCTCCATGTCGAAATAGTCTTTAACTAGTACGATCTGTGTATGCCCTCCAGAAACAGTGAGGCATAAAAATGGAAATTTTGGTTTAGGTTCGTCTATAAAGTGGGCCAGAATGTGCGCCTGCATGTGGTTTACTGCAATTAATGGTAAATCTAGCGCTAAAGCAAAAGATTTAGCAAACGAAACTCCCACCAATAAAGCACCTAATAATCCAGGACCACGGGTAAAAGCTACCCCATTCAGCTCATTTTTGTTAACTTTAGCAATTGCTAATGCTTGCTGAACAGCAGGCACTATGTTTTGTTGATGAACTCTTGATGCTAATTCTGGAATTACTCCTCCATAATTTTCATGAATAGTTTGGTTTGCAATAACATTGGCAGTAATTTTGCCGTTGTTACAGATAGCAACTGAAGTTTCATCGCAAGAAGATTCTATAGCAAGTATTATCGGCACGTTTATAATTATTAAGCTACAAAACTATTAAAAAACTATTAAAAATACTGCTTTGGGTCATTGCATCATTATTGTTGGTGCTCGCTATACTGATATTTTCTCTTCAGTTTAAGCCTGTACAGACTTTTGTTGCAAAAAAATATGCCGCGTATTTATCCAAAGAATTAAAAGCAAACGTTTCAATAGGCGGCTTATACATTAAGCCGTTTAAATCCCTAGTGCTTGAAGACCTGTTAGTTATGGATCTAAAAAAAGATACTTTAGCTAATTTTCCAAAATTTTTGGTCGATTTAAATAGATTCTCTTTAAAGGAACGAGTTCTTGATGTAAATACTGTTCAAGTTAACAATGGGTCGTTCTATTTAAAAGACAATCCAGATGGCACTTCTAATCTAGATTTCATTATTGATTATTTTGACAGTCCGGCACCAGTTAAAAAACCCAAAAAGAAAAAATTTCAATTCTTATTTGACAGGATCATCTTAAACAATGTAAACTTTAAATACAAGAATTTAAAAGTTGACACAACAATTAAAGGAATAAACTTCAACGACATTAACATTACCAAGCTCAATGGCATTTTCGAAAAATTAAATACCACAGGGCATGTAATTCAAGCCAATATTAAAAACCTAACCTTAAAAGAAAAAAGCGGTTTTTATCTTAAAAACCTAAGTTCTTTTACAACTATAGACACCAACGCTATCGAGTTAAAAAATTTGATGCTGGTTACCAACAAAACACGTCTTTCTGATTATTTTCAGATGAAGTTTACAAAAATGAAAGACTTCAATGATTTTGTAAATAAGGTGAGAATGAAGGCTGACTTTAAGAATAGTCATATTTCTTCTAGTGATATCGCATTCTTCACACCGGCGCTTAAAAAAATGAAATTGGACATAGACATTGATGGTAAAATTACTGGCTATGTAAATGACTTAAAAGCAAAGAAACTCTCTATAAAAACTGGAAAAGCAACTTACATTAAAGGAGATTTTAGTTTAAAAGGGCTACCTAACTGGGAAGAAACCTTCATGGATATGAAAATTGAAATGGCGGGCACAAACAAAAAAGATTTAGATGAAATCCTAACAGATATTACCGGAAAACAAATGAAATCTATTCCGGCAATCATCAATAAGTTTGGCAATATTAATTTCAATGGCTCATTTACTGGTTTCCAAAATGATTTTATAGCTTATGGGGAGTTCAAGACCAAGTTAGGAAGAATAAAGTCTGATGTGAACATGAAGATTGACAAGAATGATGTGCCTTCATACACAGGTAATGTTAAAACGTTTGATTTTAATTTAGGTGAACTCCTTAATGAAAAAAGTTTAGGAAAAATAACTTCAGCTCTTTATGTAAAAGGCAAAGGAATTGAAATAAAAGGACTTACTGAACAATTGAGAGGTGAAGTAACTTATATTGATTTTAATGGTTATCGCTATAGAAATGTAAGCATCAACGGAACTTTTGATAAAAAATATTTTGATGGAAGTTTAAAAATCAATGATAAAAATGTTCAGTTGGTTTTTGATGGCGGTGTTAATCTTAACCCTAAACTACCTGTATTTAATTTTAAAGCCACTATCAAAAAAGCAAAGCTGAAGACCTTAAAATTATACAACGATTCACTTCAAGTTGATGCAGTTTTTAGCACCAATTTCTCTGGAAATAATTTAGATAATATACAAGGCGATTTATCTATTCAAAAAATAAGATTAAATAATGCTAAAGGGATTTACAATATTGATTCTGTGCAACTTACAGCTCAAGGAGTTGGGATTGATAGAAGCTTAACTGTAAAATCTGACATTTTAGATGCAAGTATAAAAGGGCAATACGATTTAAATTCTATTGTCTCTTATTATAAAGCTATTGCTAAAACCTACGTCCCATCGCTTAAAACAGAAATCATCAACTATAAAACCCAAATTTTTGATTTCGACTTAAAAATTAAACGATTTGAACCCATTGCTGAATTGATTTTACCTGGTTTGGAAATTGAAGATGAAGCTATTTTGGTTGGGTCATTTGACTCGCGGAACAATACTGCTACACTTAACGGCAGTGTCAAAAAACTAATCTACAAAGGGATAATAGTGAATAATATCATTATTGATGAGAGCACAACGTCAAAACAACTAACCGCGATCATTACTTCAGACAGGGTTGATTTAAACGACAGTTTGTATATTAAGAACGTCAATATCTCTAATGTATTACGAAATGATAGCTTATCCTTAAACGTTAAATTATCAAATGCTGATGATGCAAATCAACTAGACTTGAACGGGTTGGTTGAATTTGCATCCGATACAACGGCAAAAATTAGTATTCTGCCCTCTAATTTAAAAATCAATAGCGAAGACTGGAATATTCAAGAAAAAGTAAGAATTAGTTTCAATAAAGGAAAAACAGAAATTGATAACTTCTCTCTATCTAATAACAAACAAATATTAAAAGTAGATGGTATAATATCAAACGATCCAAACGATTTATTAACTGTAGGATTTGAAAATTTTAGTCTCAAAACACTTAACCCATTTGTTAAAACATTTGGTGTAAAATTAGCTGGAAATGTTAATGGCAAGACTCATTTATATAACATTTTAAAATCCCCAAGAATTACAGATAGTTTACATATTGATTCTTTGAATTTCAATAACACCTATATTGGTAGCTTAACTGACACCTCATCTTACAACAAAAGCCTGAATTTAGCTAATATTTATACTCAAATCTTAGCTGATGGTAAAGAAACTTTAAAAATGACAGGTATTCTGGATTTAAAAGAAAAGAATATTGACTTAACTGTTAAATTAGATGATAGTAAACTAACGGTTTTAGAACCTTTTGTTAAAAAATTAGTCTCTAATTTAAAGGGGAATGTTTCTGCAGACCTTGCAGTGAAGGGTCCATTTAGTAAACCAGAAATTAATGGAGATGTTAGCTTTAACAAAGGGGAACTGACTGTAAACTACCTTAAAACTGCTTATACTTTAAATGATAAGGTTGTAGTTAGCAAGAGTGTAATCGAAATTGATGATTTGGTGCTAGAAGATGCTGACGGCAATAAGGCTACAGCCAATGGAACTGTAGATTTAAATAACATCAATAATCCAAACATCCAGGTTTCTTTGGTTGCTAGTAATTTTATGGCATTAAATACCACCTCTAAAGACAATTCTGTTTATTATGGTAAGGCTTATGCTTCTGGTAACTTTTATTTTTCTGGGCCTACAGACAATATGCTTATAGATATTGATGCAAGAACAGAAAAAGGCACCATATTTAATTTGCCTTTAAATAGTTCAGACGTTGTTTCTGATAAAGATTTCATCACCTTTGTAAGTAAAGACACTACCCAAGTTGTTAAAAGAAGAACTAGCTTTAATGGTTTAAAAATGAACTTTAAACTTAAAGTTGACCCAAATAGTACAGCAAACATCTATACTATTTTAGGTAAATTGAGTGGTAAAGGTAATGCCGAGTTAGAGCTTAACATTAATAGTGTCGGCGATTTTGAAATGAAAGGTGATTATATTATTGAAACTGGTGTTTTCGATTTTACTGCTCAAGAAGTAATCAATAAACGTTTCGACATTAGACAGGGTGGAACAATTAGATGGACAGGTAATCCGACTACTGCCCAAATTAACTTAAAAGCTATTTATGCTTTAAGAGCCAGTACTGCTGATTTATATATAGCAGCAAATCGTGATCAAGGCAACAACACTAGCGAAAGGCTACAAACTGAGGTAGAAATGGGTCTATCCGGCTTGCTACTACAACCAGATATTAAATTAGATATCTTCTTTCCTGCTAACCCGGCCAAAAAGGAAGAGTTTCAATCTTATTTTAATGATGGTAATAATTTAAACACCCAAGCCCTTAGCTTAATTATACAACGCAGATTTGCACCTGGAACTGGTAAAGCAAATTTAGCGCAGCAACTAGGCTCAGTAGGTACAAGTACTGCAACAGAATTAATTTTCAATCAATTTAACAACTTGCTATCATCTTTAAATTTAACATTTGTTGATATTAACGTTAGAACCTTTAATGACGCCAGCGCTTCGTTTAAGTTCTTTAATGATAGGGTAATTGTAAATGCTGGCATTGTAGATAATTCTAAATCTTCTACAGATTTGTCTATTGGAGGATTTAGAGGCAATGTTGGAAAAGAGGTAGAGGTATTAGGCCTAATTAAAAAGGATGGAACATTGATAGGAAAACTAGCTAATAAACCACCTACATTGCAGAGTATATTTGCAAATCCAGGTTTAGATCAGAATAAGAATGTAACCTCCCTGGGCTTAATTTACAACCAACAATTTGATACATTTAACGAGTTTCTTCAAAAGATAACTGGTAAATATCGAAGAGAGCAAAAGAAAAAAGAAGCCGAAAAAGAAAAAGCTAAATTAGCTAAAGAGGCTATTTTAAATGAGAATAAAAAAGCTACTAATCCAAAGAAATAATTCTGATTAGGGCTTAGGATTAACGTATTGTCACCAAAGTCCTAATCAAAAAATACCTTATTTCATAATTTGATGCCCCATCTTATCACGTTTTGTTCTAAGGTAAGACTCGTTATGTTGGTTGCTTTCTATTTCTATAGCTATATTTTCTACAATCTCTAAACCATAGCCAATTAAACCAGCTCTTTTAGTAGGGTTGTTAGACATTAATTTCATTTTGCTTACACCCTGCGCCCTTAAAATTTGAGCCCCCACGCCATAATCGCGTTCATCACCTTTAAAACCTAATTTAATATTAGCTTCAACCGTATCAAAACCAGCATCTTGTAAATTATAAGAACGTAATTTATTTATTAGTCCAATACCCCTTCCCTCTTGATTCATGTAAACAATTACACCCTTTCCTTCTTGCTCAATCATCTGAAAAGCTTTATGCAATTGAGGGCCACAATCACATCTACAAGAACCAAAGATATCTCCAGTAACACAAGAACTATGTATTCTAGTTAAAATAGATTCCCCTTCTTCCCATTCTCCTTTGCTAATGGCCAAGTGTGTAGCACCATTACTTAATTGTGTATAAGCGGTCATTTTAAAATCACCCCATTGTGTGGGCAAATTTACGGTAACTTCTTCTCTTATTAAGCTCTCCGCTGCTAAACGGTAGGCGATTAAGTCTTTTATAGAAATAATTTTCAATTCATGCTGAGCAGCAATTAACATCAAATCAGGTAAACGGGCCATTGTCCCATCTTCATTCATAATTTCTACCAAAACACCAGCTGGTTCAAAACCTGCTAAACGTGCAATGTCTATTGTAGCCTCTGTGTGCCCTGTTCTTCTTAGCACTCCTTCTCTTCTGGCTTTTAAAGGAAATATGTGCCCAGGACGCCCTAAATCTTCAGGTTTAGTATCTGGATTAATTAAAGCCTGTACTGTTTTCGCTCTATCATGCGTTGAGATTCCCGTGGTACAACCATGGCCAATTAAATCAACTGAAACTGTAAATGGTGTTTGATGTAAAACAGTATTGTTTTGCACCATCAAGTCAAGTTTTAAATCATTACAAAGATCTTCAATAAGTGGTGCGCAAATTAAGCCTCTACCATATTTAGACATGAAGTTGATTACTTCTGGAGTAACGTTTCTAGCTGCAGTAAGAAAATCCCCTTCGTTCTCACGATCTTCATCATCAACAACAATAATTATTTTGCCGGCTTTGATATCCTCAATAGCCTCATCTATGGTATTCAATTTAATTTCCATCTGTATTCAGTCAATTCAAATTAACAAGTGCTAATTGCCCTATATAATTTTCAATTACAAAGTTACAACCTTTGCCGTTCAATTATTAAATAAAAATATCATTAGTAAGTAAAGGATTAACCGTTTGTTAATGCAAAAACATAACATTCGATAACGAAAGTTAACTAGCCAATTGGATAGGACAATACAACAATTATTTATTAGTTTTTTTCTTGAACAACCCTAAAATTAATTGTTTATAATAATCTACATCAAACAAGGCAGAATCTACTGTTGCCTTATAGGTTAAAAATACGCCAAGTGGAGTAAGTACAATAATTGCCGTCCACATGCCAAAAATAGGATCTAAAGAACCTTCCTTAGCAGATTTTTCAGCTACTGTTGATATGATATGATAAACTAAAAAGAATACAATTGCGATAACCACTGGTAAACCCAAACCCCCTTTTCTAATAATGGCACCTAAAGGGGCACCAATAAAAAACAGCAATAAACAAGAAACCGCTAACGTATATTTTCTTTGATATTCGATTTGGGCTTTGATGACTTCTTTTGACAAAAGATCGTGCTCTATAATACGTCCATTAATTACCTGTTTTATAGTCTCTGCCTGATCAAATGCATTTTGTAAGGTTTGAAAATGATTATTTTTCGGAATTGTATTTAAAATATTGCCTTTAATGATTTTAACAGGAACTTTAACTTTTGTATAGCCAGCTACGTAATTATTTTGTTTGTAATAGGCACTAGCAGTAATCCTAGTAGTTTTATTAATGCTATCTAAATTCTTTTTTAGCGAATCTTCTCTTTGCACCAACTCTTTTAAATTGAGCATTGGAGCATTATTTTTAAAATTTTCTTCTTGTGTACGGTTTAAGCCTTTGAAACTAGAAAAATCAAACTTTTGTTCAGTTTCTTTAAATCGCATTCTGGTAAAAGTTTGACGAGGGTTAAAAGAGTTTCCTCCACTACCATTTGCTTCTTCGTACCTTACACCATCAATTAACTTCAATATTAAATACTGACCGTCATCGGTTTTGGTCATCCTTCCTTTTTTGGCCTTAATTATTTTTGAAATACCATTGCTACCTGTATGGTCATAGATAGTAATCCCATATAAAGAGTCAACCCCTCCTTCTCCTTTCCTATCTACCAACAAAGCATAACCAGGGATACTATTATTAAATACACCAGGCTTGATTAGAAATGCAAGTTTTTTGTTCCGAATATCCCAAAGTAACGAACCATATTTTAGGTTTGCTTTAGGCAACATATAATCTGAAAAGAAAAATGAAGCAATTGAAAGACCAATAATAAAAATGAATAGCGGTTGCATTGCTTTTTGCAAAGAAACTCCGGCAGATTTAATGGCAACTAACTCATAGTTTTCTCCCAAACTACCGAAAGTCATAATAGAGGATAAAAGCACAGCGAGAGGCAATGCCATGGCAACATTTGAAGCAGATGCATACATCATTACTTCTGCAATAGTATACCACTCAAATCCTTTTCCTATTAAGTCATCCACATATTTAAACAGGAAAAACATCAATAGAATAAACATCACAATAAAAAATGTGACAATAAATGGCCTAATGAATGCCTTTATCAGCAGTAAATGTATCTTTTTCAATATGCAAAGATAGGCAATGCCGATGAAAATTTAAGCGCCAATTACGCTCAGAAGATAGGTAATTTGATTATCCCAGATTTTTGTTTTTTCGTTAAGTGTTTCGTCAGTAGCAAAATCTGTGATAGCCAATGCTACATCATTAGTTAACTCATCCTGTACAATCTCCATTTCAAAATAACAGTGAGGTTCATCATCTAACCACTTGAATTTTACAAGTTTATTTTCTTTGATACTTAACAGTTTTGCTTTCTGAACTTCATCATCCCATGTGAACGTATAAACCTGATCTCTAAAAATCACATCGTCTGCAAACCACTGAGATAAACCATTTGGTTCGCTAATAAAACTGAATAATATACGTGGAGAAGATCTCAACTCATATTCTAATGTAAACTTTTTCTTTTCTGACATCCTTAAATACCTCGTATTTTAAAAAATAATAGACTATTTTTCACTATTTGTTTCTAAAGAAAAGTAATTTATTCTATATTTGCAACTCTTTAAAAAAACAAAGTCTTTTAGATTTCTTTTTAAAGAAACGGCGGGGTAGCTCAGATGGTTAGAGCGCAGGATTCATAACCCTGAGGTCGGCAGTTCGATCCTGCTCCCCGCTACTGAAACGGCGAAAAGCCTTGAAGTTCGAACTCTTTCTTTGAAAAGAGCTCAAATTCAAGGCTTTTTCTTTTCATGAAATTTTCTCATAAAAAGAAAAAAACAAACATAACGCGTTATTCGCATTAAAATAATGCAATTAACAGTTCGATCCTGCTTGGGTTAACCGAAGCGGCGAAAAACAGATTAACAACACTTTACAGTTCGAAGCTCAAATCATAGCGTTCTTTATCTTTATTCTCCTTCCTTAAATGATCCTTTACAATTATCTCTGAAAATCTTTTTAGTGTTCGAACTACCTCTTCAGCTTCACTGTCAGAAAAAATGTTTAAACATAGGTAAAGCTTTAACTTCTTGAATAGTAATATCGGAATTATGATCCAATTATATTCGCCAACATTTCTTACACAAGCCCTTACATATTAGTTAGATAATTTTATATAATCATCGGTAATGATATTGTTGTGAGATTTTGTGCCCTTGGGAAACAATCCTTATCCTGCAACAGTGTTTGAGCCTATCATACTCTAGATAAGATGTTATTGTAATTATAAAGATATCTTATTTTGAGAGGAACAAACTTTGCGTATTTGCCTAACAATATGTAATAATATCAACGCATGATTTCACTTATCAAGCAACATCCTGACCAGTTTTACCTTCCTGAAGCGTATTGGCAGGGCCAAAAGAACATAGTAGTGCTTCCATATTATTACAAAAAAGAATTGCTTCTGTATTGTCTTCTGCGATAGCAATTAACCTCGCGGCGCCCATGACCATTTTCATTCTTTTCTCTAGGTTAGCGAGTTCAATGGATTCTGCCTCTGCATGAGTCTTCCTGGTTTCGGCAGCAATTTTTGCAGAACTGGATAGCATCTGCTCAATTTCTACTTGAAGTTTCATGTTTTCCAGAGTTGGTTTGATGAGTTTAGCATTTGCAAATTCTATCACATTAGAAGTAGCCCTTTTCAACTCATCTTTTACAGTACTATCACTGTAAGTATTAATTTTGGTATCCATCAGTTCACTCATGAGCTTCATCAGCTTTCCTTTTGCCCCTTCCCAGATACTCTTATCCTTTCCCTCAACTTCGACTTTTAAAAAGTCTTTTTTTTCTATTTCTTCTTCTGGATAACTCATCATACACACGCTAATTCTTGAACGACTTGGAATTGGCTCATCCCTTTAATTACTAGGTGATCTCCTGATTGCTCATGATAGATTTCCCCTATCAAGGCAATAATATTTTTGATTTCTTCAGGCGTGTACTCATCCATATCGAAAATCAGTGACAAAGGTTTTACGACCTTTAATTTTGCTTTATGACGTACTGTTTCTTGCGATGCAGCTTTCAACCGAAGAATTCTTTCTTTGCTTTTAGCTAATTGCACTTCAATAGAATCTTCATCTTTAAGACTCAAATTTGGTTTTATTTGATCATCAAACACAATATTTCTAGATACTGTTAGCAGGTCAAATTCATTGACATTTAAAAACTCTTTTCTTTCCACCCTGTCCATCTCATTAAGGTAGGAACCTAATAAGTGTATCGTATCTATCGTTCCATGCTCGCCAAAGCGGATAGCCATCAGGGTACTTCTTTTCAATACTTTTTCTGCCTGCTTAGTTAAAGGAACATTTCCAGTAGGTGCAGTGTCCACCTTTTTGAGTTTGGTCCCAATTTTCATTTCCAGATAGGTAATTAAGGTTTCAATGTTTGTCTGCATAGACATCATGCACATTACTGCTCCATTACGATCTCCAGAATTATCATTTATGATATCATATAGGATTCCTAAAATAAACATCTCCTCAGTGATGGCATCGTAGCCCATTTCAAGACATATCAGCCTTGATTTTGCGATAACTTCTTTTACTTGATTACTAAACGTTAGTTCCATGTGCGAATAGCTTTTTAAATAAGTCCAATTTCATATTTTTCCATATTATCATATGCTGATATTTCTAGCTTTAGCCCAAGATCTTCCGGATCTTGTGACAATATGATGCTATAGAGAAACTTTTGCGCTTCGTCTTCCAGATCCCACGGAGCATGCTGATGGTTCATGTACCATGTTTTACCGGACCAGAATTCATTATTTCTAATATCATCAACATTGTGTGGTTCCAGCTTCTCTTGTCCATAACTATCAGCTCCGTATATTAACTCTAATTCATCAACTAGAATTAGAACGTTCGAGAGATCAATGGCATTTGTACTGTAATAGGTCAGCAAGGTGTGCGTTGAGGTATTGTATTCTTTTTCATCACTGAACAATCGTACAGCTAAGCGATTAAAAATCTCGAATTCTGATTCTATAAGCTCAAATTCATAGTCTATGAATTTGATTTTTTCATTTTCAAAGGTTGGTTTTTCAGATAGGGGATTTTCATAATCCAGTAATCTTGGAGAATGTTTCAGTAGCTGAATGAGTGTTCCGTTTTCCCTCCTTACAGCATCCAGTATCTTCTCTTTTTTTAGCCTAAATGATAGCAACAATTGTCTTAAAGGATTGAGCTTATAATTAAGAGTAACCATGAATTCTCCTGCATCCCAAAGATGCAATAATTCATCTCCAGCATTTTTATATCGTCCTTTTGCTAATTCCGCGACTTTTTTTATATCATTAAAACTACTGAATTTATGGTCTGCAAGAACTCCTCCTCCCAATGTATTCTTTAATAGCGAAAAAAGCTCAAGGATCATATGGTGGTTTTCAATCTCTTCATAAAACATCATTTGCGTTTCCCCTTTATCATTGTGTTTTATGTGGAGGGATTTAAATATTCCAAAGAAGGTTCTCTCAAAAATTACTTCTACCTTATTCACTCCATCTGCAATATCGTCTGAGTTTTGCATGAGCATCTCAAATGGAACTTCGCGCAAAGAACCCTTGGATAATCTGAGAGCGTTTAGGTAATTTGATTTGTCGTTATTAAGTTCTTCAATAAATTTAATTAACTCCCCAGAGTTGGGTTTTTTAGGATTAAAAAAGTTGAGGCGATTCATAGTTACCCTAATGTAAGCATTTATAATAACAGTTGAAAATGTCTCGTCCTACTATAGCTTGTCATTAACACAATTCCGAAAAACATTTACAATAATTTCTTTTTCCAGTACTGTCCCTCAATCTTGTTCTTCAACACTTTTCAAAATTTACTATTGCCTCGCAATGTTCATATAGGGTCGATTTTCCGTGGGTTGACTCTACTGGTAAAGCCTTGAGAGATCAAGGCTTTTTTTGTTTCTAAGCTTTTTACTCTGGATTTGAAAAAACCATTTATCTGACCTTAATCATTTATAGGAATAACCATTTTTTCCATCATCTCAAATTTCAAAAGCGATTCCCTGGTTAATTCCTTTTATTATACAAACCGTTAATTACTGGTCTATACTTCTTATAGATTCGTTGCGCTACCTCTACCGAATTGCCTGTAGCTGTATCCGCATAAGTTTCTGTACTGTTTACCCAGTTCCACTCCCAGTTTTTTATTTGCTCATCAAAAAACTTTTGGTCCACAGGCTTCTTGAGTTTTGCTTGCTGATTAACATATTTAAAAAATTGCTCCCAGCGAGGTTTGTAATAGCCGCTTAGCATACCCGACCATTGCCTACACGAGTATTCGCTCAAGGTGCTATTTTTATCGCCCCATAAGGTTATTAAATTGCGGGCATTCTTTTCAAAAAGCTTCTTTTCGGTGGGTGTTGTTCCCCATTTCTTAGCATCATTAAGCCATTTACCCAATAAAAAATCTTTACGAGTTGCAAGCAATTTATCAGTATCGTCTATAACCATTAAAAACTCACTGGTCTTTTTGTTAAATTTTGCTACATCACCAGCTTTATAAGCTGCCGCAAATTGTTGTTGAAGAGTGTCGGCATAATTTACTAATACCTGTCTAGTAACATCAACCAAATCATAGCTAAAGCCATCACTGGCTTTAAGTTCCGCAGATGCTTCTACTAAATTTCCCCAGGCTGGTAAAAGTGCTTCAGGGTTATAGTTTTTTTGCGGACGGGTGCCCCGTGATGTTTTTGCAAAGGTTGGTCTGCCTGTAATTATTGATTCGGGGCCGCCAGGTAGAATACCCCCAGTGTATACTGTTTTATGCAATACTTCCCACGCGCTCTCGGCATTCTTGTTAATTCTACCATAACGACGACGAGTATAAGCTTTTAACCAAGCGTTAACGTCAATGGGCGTATTACGCCACACATTCTCTAGAAATAACTGGTACACTGCAGGGTTTTGTTCAATGGCTTCGGGCGTTAGGCCTATACCAGCCATTTTGCCAGAGGCAGGATCGTTCATCGCCGCTACCGGATCGCTGGCCACATTGTCCATGCGGCCATACATGCTAATGTTTCCGCCAAAATTGTGAAGCATGCACCATATCCAAGGCTTGCCATAATAGGCTTGCGTGCGGTTCCATACTGGGTGGTTTTCGCTCCAAAGATCGAGTATGATCATACGGTTGTTGGGCACTGCGTTTAGTAACGCTTTAATTTGTGCTGGTTGCCAAAATTTTTCATGGTGATGAAAAAGCCAGCCTTGCATAACCCAGGTAGCCTTGTTATCGGCGGCAGTCATCGATTCAAAAACTTTTTTACTTACATCGTGCAAATAGGTTGTATCATTAGTGGGCGGCATGTTCTCATTAAAAGTATCTGCCGTGTATAAATGATCGGTACCAAATGTGCGGATTTCCTCTTCAATAAATTTTCGGCCAATAGTAGTAAACATCGAATCATTAGGATCTAAAATGTATACATCTGGAAATGTAGTCCAATGCGTTTTTTTTAACTTAGCATTTGGAAACCTATCTTTAAACGATGGGGGTACATGCCCTGTAAAAGCAGGTAAAATGGGTGTCATCCCTAATGATCGTTCGCGGGCCAGTATTTTCTTCTGTAACTCTTCATGCCCCTTAATTATGCTATTAGGCAAAGGACCTCCCCAACCATCTAGGTTGCCCATAAAAAACCAGTTGAAATAGGCCGGACCACTAAAAAATGCTTCCAGCTCTTTATCGGTAAACCCCATACCTTTGTATACCCTTTGCCACACAGCGTTTTGCCCTGTTATTGCCAATGGCATATTAATTCCGTTAAGCGCCATCCAGTCAATCTCCTGTTGCCAGCGATCCCAATCCCACCAGCTCATAGAATAATTGAATGTGCAGTAATTTAAATAATACCGATACTGGTAGGGCGTTACCTGGGCTATTTTTTGCGGAACCGATGGTAAAGGATTAGGCAAATTAAGATTGGTTCCATTCCAGGTGATATCGCAAAATGCATAGTTTTTAAGGTAATAGTTTAAGGCGCTTGCTGCTGCTATGCCATTAGTACCGCGGATCACTATCTTTCCATTTTTTGATTCCAGCTCAAATCTGTCTTTACCATTTACAGGCTCAATAAACTCTACCTTGAATTTGCTGGCTGCTGTGGGCACAACGCGTTTAATGAGGTCGTAAACGGCAGTTTCTTGATCGTTTTCTGCAATGTGCTGAGTAGCACAAAGCCTTCCTGCTAAAAGCAGGATGGCCAAAGATGCTAGGAATTTAAAACTATTTATCTTCATTAATTCATTTGGAAGGTTACCACCAACGGACGATGGTCAGACGCGTAAGTTTCAGGAATAACAATATGGCTTTTTACGGGCCATGTTGCATTCTTTATAGCAATGTAATCAATAGTCTTAGTTGGGTTAATTACAGGAATTGTACCAGGACAATTTAGGATGCAGGTGCGCTTGAACTGTTGGTCTAAGAGTTTAATGGCTTCAGACGTATCTACACTATTGAGGTCTCCACAAAGTATAATAGGTTCTCGTTTAGCTGATAACTCTTGTAATATAGTTTTCATTTGCAGCGTGCGCGTATCGTTATTACGTTGCGCATCTAAATGGGTGTTAGCTAGTATAAAGGTTTTCCCCGAAGGCATTTTTACCGTCACATAAGCGAGAATACGGTCCTCTCCCGGAAATGCCTCTGGTAAGGAAATACTTTTTATATCGGAAAACGGATGTTTGCTCAGTATCATAGTCCCGTATTCACCTCCATCATGATCAATAGCCCTAAAAAAGTGATATTTCATACCGGTTTTTTGAGCCAGTAGCTTAGCCTCATCAATGCCCCCAGAGCGTTTGGTTAACCTATCAATCTCTTGTAATGCAACCACATCCGGGTTTTCGGCTTTTATAACGTTGGCAATGGCATCCAAATCTATCAACCCTTCTTTAGATGGTGGGTTAGCATGGTGTATATTATAACAAAGAACTTTTAGCTCGTTATTCCCAGATGTCTGGGTCTGATGCGCTGGCATCGTTACCTTATCAGAACAGGCAGTAAACAAGAGCAGCAGAGGCAGTATAAAAAAATAATGTTTCATAAATTAATTAGCTTACAAACAGCAGTCATGTGTACGAACACGACTGCTGTAAGATCATATTACCAGTTTGGATTTTGCCCTAAATTTGGATTTTGTTGTTTTTGGCTAAATGGTACAGGCCATAGGTAGTTTTTGTTCACATCAAACCTTCTGCCAGTATTGACTACAAAATAGCCGTTGGCATCGGTAGGTATGGTGTTTACAAACTGTTGGTTAAAGCTTTCTACCAGGCTTTTTTTCATGCCTTTTACATCCTGAGCCAACAATGAGCCCTGTTTCCAACGAAGTATATCATAGTAACGTTGACCTTCAAAAGCAAGTTCTACCCGGCGTTCTCGGCGTATTTCAGTACGCAGATCAAGGCCTGCGGCGGTCAGCTCGGCAATTACCATGCGTTTCATACCTACACGATCTCGCAGTTTATTAATGGTGTTATCTATATCGGTTTGAGTTAAGGTACCCTGCTCAAATTTAGCTTCAGCATAGGTAAGCAAAACTTCTGCTAACCGAATATGATGAATGTCATTCGCATCCTTGGTTACCGCTCCAACTATTGATATTTCAACATACTTGGTAAAATAAAAGCCAGTTCCAGTAATACAGCCTTTCTTATCGGCGTCCCATTTTGGTGTGTTAAAATTAGCGTTAGTGTCTGCATTGGCATCACCATCGTCACGGCCACCCCAGGCAGCTCCAGGTGAAAGGATGGTTTGTTTCATACGCGGATCTCTGTTTTTGAAAATATCTGCATAAGTTGCTTCGCTATATAACGGCGACTTGTCAATTGGCAGTCCATCCGAACATAAATAACTATCTACAAGCGCTTTAGTTGGACAGAAACGTGAGGTTTGATCGGGCACTTGGCATTCTCGGCTCAGGTTATGTAGGTAAACATCGATTAAATACCTGCGCACTAGGATGGTTTCCTTATTGGTGCCATTTGAAACCTTGCCTTTATAGGTAAATAGATCGTTATAACAAGTTGCAGTTCCGCCCGCTGTATATAGCTGATATAAATTCAAATCCATAACCGCTTTAGAAGCCGTCTCGGCAACCGACCATTTTTCGAAAAATAAAGCCACGCGAGCTTTCCATGCAAAAGCCGCACCCTTGGTGATGCGTCCCAAATCTGCAGCCGCATAGGTTGTAGGTAGGCCAGTAGCGGCTTCATCCAATTCTTTTAATATAAAATCAACCACTTCTGTACGTTTGGTACGTGGCCCATAAATTTCAGTATCACCAATAATTAACGTTTTGGTAATTAATGGTACATCTCCGAACAGGAATACCAGATAAGTATACATGTGTGCACGCATAAAGCGTACTTCACCAGCGTACTGTTTCATTTTAACATCGGTAACACCCTGGGCTTTTTCGTAGTTTTCCAAAAAGTGATTACAACGTCTTATACCATTATAATGGCCAACCCATTCGCTGTTTAATGTACCACGGGTAAAATCATAGTTGCCTGATGATATGGCCTGATAATCGGAACTTGGCGGGTATATTGTGTTATCGCCTAGGTTTTCCATATCAACTGTGTTTTTTGCTTTCAGAAAAGCATATACACCGTTAACTGCTAATTCTAATTGCTGAGGAGTTTTCCAGAAACTTTCGTCTGATATTTGATCTAGAGGTTCTCTGTCTAAAAAGTCTTTTTTACAACCTGCTAAAAACGTTGCCATAAATGATGGAACTGCAATTGCTGATAGGCCATATACACCGGCATTACGTAAAAACGAACGGCGGCCATTTGCTGTAGTATCTTTAGTTTTCATGCTTACTGTAATTTGATGTTTATACCAAAAATGAATGTTTTAACCTGTGGATAAAGGCCGCCGCTGGTACTTGGCGATTCTGGATCGTAGGCATAATAGTAATTTGATTGTGTGAACAGATTATCACCTGATGCATAGAAGCGCAATTGCTGAATACGCAGTTTTTGAGTGAGTTTAGGATTGATAGTATAACCTATCTGCACATTCTTCAAGCGCAGGTACGATGCATTCTGCAACCAATAATCTGAAACAGGTGCAGTGTTACGCGTGTCTTTATAAATAAAGCGGGGATAAGAAGCATTGGTATTTGTAGGGGTCCAGCGGTCTAAATGAATTTCCTGTGGGAAAGCGGCATCAGCGTTATAAGCGTGTAAACCAGGGCCGGTTATATAACCACTATTTTTTCCTACACCCTGTAAAAAGGCGGTAAAGTCAATCCCCTTCCAAGAGGCATCCAATCTAAATGAGTAATTATAGCGTGGAAAAGCATCACCAATTACTTCCCTATCAAGGTCTGCTGTAATTTTTCCATCTCCGTTTAAATCGCGGTATTTAATATCCCCCGGTGCAATTTTACCTGCGTACTGATCCATTATTGCAAATTTGGGAATATATGCACCTGCGGCGTTACGTGTAAAATCGCCTTCCTGTGCAAGCCCGTCTGTGCGGTAACCGTAAAACGCGTTAAGTGGATAGCCAATATCTCTTATACGATCACCAATAGTTGGTGGCACCCCGCCAAGGTCTGTAACTTTATTTTTGATATCGAAAAATATTGCGGTTATACCATATTTGAAATCTTTAATGCGGTCATTCCAACCTAAAGACAATTCATAGCCTTTATTAGACATGCCTCCTGCATTTTGATCAGGAACTGCCAATCCCAAAATGTCTGGTTGAGGTACCTTGATCTGAATGTCGCTTATCTTTTTATTGAACCATTCGCCGGTAAAAGATAAGCGGTTATTTAAAAAAGTAAGATCTAAGCCTATGTTCAACATGCTGGCTTTTTCCCATTCAAGTAATGGGTTTGACAATATGGTTTGAGCAAATGCAGAGGTTGGTGCAGAACCGTTACCAATGGGAGCTGTGCCAACCGAACCAATGGTATTTGCATAAGGATAGTATTCAGAATATGCAGAACCATCAGCACCAAACTGGTTTCCAAGCGTACCATATGAGGCCCTAATTTTACCGTCAGACAACCAACTGATGGTGTTATTCTTAATAAAACTTTCTTCGGTAAAGCGCCAACCTGCTGATACCGACGGGAACATGCCCCATCTGTGTCCTTTAGCATAACGCGATGAACCATCATAACGTAGATTTAATTCTAGGAGATATTTTTCTGAGTAATCATAATTAAGGCGACCAAATATGCCTTGCGTTGCGTATTGATAAGCATCGCCGCCAACGTTGAAATTGGTAGTACCTAAGTTAAGAACTGGTACATTATCATCTACAAAGTTATTGGCACTTGCCGAAAATGCATCGAAACGGTTTGATTCCTGCTGATAACCAGTTAACACTTTAAAGTGGTTTTTATTTAAGTTTAAGCGGTAATCAATTTGCGTAGAAAAGTTCTTGAAGGTTATGGTAGTTGCAATGTTTTGCAGCGAGTTTGGCGATCCTGTAGTATAAATAACCGCATTGGTAACCGGATCGAAGTATTGAATTGTGCGGTTAAAGGTTACACGTTTTTGGCTTGTACCTCTTATGCCATATTGAGAAGTAATATCTAGGTTCTTTAAAACATGCAGCTTACCTACAAAACTCGAGGTAAATTCTTTTGAAACAAAGTTGTTAAAACCACCATCAGTTGCAATAGCTACCGGATTGCTCGATCCACCTCCGTAACCCCAACCACCTGAAGTAAAGCGTACTGGGTTAAGTGGCGACATGGTAAGCGCTGTATAAATTGCGCCGCCTCCCACATCAGTGTTTGAAGATGGTTGGTTTTGATTGCGGTCGAGGTAACTCAAGTTAGCCTCAAGATCTAATATATTGAGTATACGTGCGGTATTAACCTTTAACCTTACATTATCTTTTTTAAACTTGTACTGATCTCCTACCACTAAACCATCTTGATTTTGGCGTCCGTAAGAAACGAAATATTGCACATCTTTGCTGCCGCCACTTACATTAATGTTGTGGTTTTGTTGCGAGGCCGATGATTTTATAAGCTCATTAGGCCAGTCGGTGTTGGCAAAGTAATTAGGATCTGAGCCTTTTCTTGCAATTTCTATCTGGGCATCGGTATAGCTTTTAGGTAAACCAGCATTAATTTGTGCTTCACCCAGCATGGTCATGTAATCAACAGAGCCCAGCATTTTAGGTAATGCGGTAGGTTTTTGAAAACCAAAATAACCGCTGTAAAATAATGTAGGTTTTTGGTCGGGCAAGCCTTTTTTAGTAGTAATTAATATAACACCGTTGGCTGCCCTAGTACCATAAATAGATGATGCAGCTGCATCCTTAAGAACCGAAATAGTTTCTATATCTTCCGGATTGATCCAGTTCATATCCCCTGGCACACCATCAATCAAAATATAAGGATCGGAATTGTTAAAAGTTCCAATACCACGCACCCTTACCTCGCCATGACTAGCGCCAGGCTGCCCTCTTGTTCCAACAACACTTAAACCCGGAACCGTACCCTGTAAACCAGTTGATACAGCTGTAATTGGCCTACTTGCTAATACTTTTTCGTTTACCACCGATACCGCTCCGGTAAGGTTTGCCTTTTTTTGCGTGGCAAAACCTACTACTACTACGGCATTAAGCGATAAGTTGGTAGCTTTTAAATTTGCTGTTACACTACTTTTACCAGCAACGTTAACTACCATATCCTCATAACCTAAAGAGCGTATGGTAATATCGTCGGTTTCTGTAACCAATATGGAAAATTTTCCTTCGGCATCAGTAGTGGTTGCCCTTCCGCTGCTTTTTGAGCTTACGGTAGCACCGGGAATAGGTTCATTCGCAGAAACATCGGTTACAATACCTGTTACAGTTTTAGTACCGGTTGATTGCGAAAAAGCGGTTTGTGAATAAATTGGTATCAACACAGAGAGCAATGTCAGCACCTGGATACACCTAATAATACTGGAACGTAAAATTCCTTTCATAGTCAAATTTTTAGTTAGAGATGAGTTGTTTGTGCCTAATTCGTCAATAAATGTCAACTTTTTCTAAAAATATATGCGCCAAAATTGATAGTATAATAAAATATTAATAATAGCTTAACATCTTTAATAAAATTTTTATTGAAGTTTGACATTCACTGCAATCAAGTAGCACCTAAGTATTAAATTATAGAATGAAGTCCCTTATTATAAGCAAAGACCATATTAGCAAACTAAGTAACATTGATAAAAAGAAGCATATTCAAAAACTAAGGTTACTGAAAACAATTATTGCTTCAGGGCCAAAATCAGTTTCAGACCTGTCAGCTATATTATTTACAAGCACCCCTACCTCCATCCAAATTATAAATGAACTGCTTCACGATGGTATCATCGAAAAAAATGGTTATGGTAAATCAATAGGCGGCCGTAAGCCTGAGCTTTATATGATGAAGCCTAACTCATTATACATTTTAAGTATAGAAATGGAAGGTTTCAAAACTAAAATGGCTATAGTTGATAACAATAACAATATTGTAAGTGGTATACAAAGCTTTCCTTTGGTACTTGCTGATGAAGTAAATGCGGTTGATTTATTGTATAATTATGCTAGGCAACTCATTAAATCATCTGAAATTGATTTTAATAAGTTGATAGGAATTGGCATAAGTATACCTGGCTTAGTAAATACTAAATATGGCAGTAGTTACACTTACATTATAAGCAATCGGCATTTGCAAACGTTGCAACAAGTATTTGAAGAAAAATTTAACAGACCGGTTTTTATACAGAATGATGTTAAAAGCTCGGCATTGGCCGAAAGCAAAGTAGGCCTTGCACAAGACAAAAGAGATGTGTTGGTATTATTGATGGATTGGGGCATTGGTTTGGGCATTATTATGGACGGAGAACTAAGAAGTGGAACCTCAGGATTTGCTGGAGAAATTGGTCACATTCCGTTTGTTGAAGATGGGGCATTATGTTATTGTGGCAAACGTGGTTGTTTAGAAACTGTAGCATCGGGAATTGCTTTGGTGCGCATGGCTAAAGAAGGCATAAAGTCAGGACAGCTTTCAATGCTCAATGAACTGTCTGACCAAGAAATTGACAAGATTGAACCTCACATTGTAATTGATGCCGCCAATCGGGGTGATCAGTATGCTATAAATATATTATCGGATATTGGAAAAAATCTAGGTAAAGCTATTGCCACTCTTATACAATTATTTAATCCAGAGTTAGTTATTTTAGGAGGGAGAATAGCAGAGGCGAAACAATATATCACTACCCCTATTCAACATTCTATAAATATGTACAGCATGGTGCAGTTTACAGAAAACACTAAAATTGTGCTTTCTGAATTGGGGCCTGACGCCGGTATTTTAGGAAATGTGCATACTGTAGTAGAAAAAATATTCGATTACCAAATTGAGTTAATTGGAGCCTAGACAGACAGATCATTGGAACCTAACTAAAAGAAAAGGCTGCCTCCAATTAATGGCTTTATAGGTGAAGCTAGAGTTTTAAGAAAATTAGACCTTCTAAAACCTATTCATTTCCCTCAATTCTTCAATGGGTTGAGTTATATTTCTATATTTGGGAAAGCTCATCACTATTTTGAAATTCCAAAATCTAATCAGAACATACTGGTCCAAATTAATTGGTAATGAAATCCAATATAATATGGAATATCGCATTTTTAATGCAGTAAGTATTTTTTCAGCGATAGGTGCATCTATTAATGCAATTATTAATTTTGCTATTGGTCTAACTTTTTATGGCTATATCATGTTGCCTCTAATAGGCATATTATTATTAGGTTACTATTTATCTCGTTATAAAAATCAGTTAGGTATTGCTGTAGGTATTTTTGCCGTTTCTTTTAATGCATTATGTGGTGGCACTTATTTCGCAGCTGCAGGATCTAATGGTGTAAATCTGTATACATTTATTGTAATCATCTTCATTTTAGCTATTGTTAGTCCTAAAAAGCAATTCTGGATTTGGATACCTTCAACCCTTATTTTTTTAATTGTTCTTTTAACATTAGAATACAATCACCCTGAATATATTAAAACTATTTATGTTGATGAAAACCATAAACTATTAGATCTGTCGCAAACCATTTTTGAGGTAATAATCATGATTATAGTAATTACTATGTTCATGAAGAAGAGCTATAATAGAGAAAAAATACTTGCCTCTAATAGATTGGTAGCTTTGGAAAAGAGTAATGATACCAAGAATAAATTATTTTCTATTGTTGCTCATGATCTAAGAGCACCTCTTGCTTCTATTGAGAATTATCTTTCATTGTTAAATCAGCTGGATCTAAATAAAGAAGAAAAATTAGAAATTGAAAAACAGCTTCTAGCCTCTACCAGACAGACTTCTGAAATGCTACAGAATATTTTATCCTGGTCAAAAGATCAAATGGATGGTATTCATGTTAAGCTAAGTGCAATTGCCGTTTATGAAACATTGCATCATACTTTGCTTCTGCAAAAAAATATAGCTAAAGAAAAAGGAATCAAGTTAAATTATACGATAGCTCAAGATCTAATCGCAATTGCAGATCCAGATATGCTGCAACTTATAATCAGAAATTTAGTAAACAATGCAATTAAATTCTCTTTGCCCAATGGGAAGATTGATCTAATAGCTACTATTAAAAATAACAAATGTTTAATTAGTATAAATGACAACGGAATTGGGATAGATGATGACCAAAAACAGTTAGTATTTTCTCTTAAAAACAAAAGTACTTATGGAACTAACAAAGAAAAAGGCGTAGGACTAGGCTTAAGACTAGCAAAAACTTATGTTGAATTATTAAATGGAGAAATTTGGTTCGAAAGTGATGTTAGCAAAGGAACCACTTTCTATGTTAGTTTAGCTAGTAAGTAGCTATTTTTTCTCTTTTAATTTTGCATAAAACTTCCATCACCTCTACGCATCATTTGTTGTCCATTTCTAGGTCTTGCCCCACTCCATTTTTGTAAACGAATGCTCATCCTAACCATAAAATAGCGACTTAAAGCATTAGTTTTAGTATCTGTAATTGTTCCATCGTCTGTAATGTTACGATTAACGAAATTATTTTGGTTAAGAATATCAAAGGCTTGAAGTGTAAATGAAGCTCTTCGTTTCCAAAACTCTTTCTGCAAATAACTATTAATTACCAATGGATTAGCAGTTACATTCGCATTAATTCCACTTACAAAGTTCTTGCTTGCGCTATAGCCTAAAATCCAACTCTCCCATGCAATAAATTTACCATCAATATTAAACGACAATGTTTTTGTTAAACTTCCAAGCGAGGTTGGTAAGGTATTGCTAGACTTAATAAAACTATAACCTACATTTGGATTAACCTCAATCCATTCATTAGGATTAATACGGGGTCCGAAACGATTGTTCATATTCCAAACAGAGGAGGTATACTCAATATTTCTGCTCATTGCCACATTATGATTGTGGTTTACACTTCCATTTAAGGTAAGGTTATATTTTCTATCTGCCAGTTGCTTGCTGATTGAATAATTACCACCAACCCTATAAACACCAGACATATTTAAAAATCTGGTTTCGTACACTGTAATGTTATCTTGAACAATTTGCACTGAATTTCTCACTACCGCATTATTAACGAACGTTGCATTCATATTAACGGAGTAATTTAATTTAGAGTTGGCTATATAGTTATTATATGCTGCATTAATAGAGTGGTTGAAAGTAACTTTTAGGTTTGGATTACCCACTACTGGACTCTGCGGATTTGATACGTCACGTACAGGTTGAATCTGATCAAAACTAGGTTCATTTGCATTTCCAGAATAATTAATCTGCACGCTGTGTTGACGAGACCATAAATATTGGAACCTTGCAATCGGAATAATATTCAGGATGCTTCTGCGAGTAGTAGTACCCAAGCTAACTTTAGTGCCACTTAATAAACCTGGTACTGCAGTAATCCCAAGTGAAAATCTAAACTTAGAAGCATTACCTAAACCATAACGATAGTTCAATGCTAATCTACTTTGTAAAAACGAATAATCGTAAATATTGCTTAAGGAATCAATAATCTTTGGGTCGCCCGCAGTATTTATGTCACTTGAAATAGCTTTATTATCATAGCCATTATAGTTCATCTGTGCATTAACTTCAAATTGGGACTTTAAATTGATAGGTTCCACATAAGTGATACTTCCACGATAGGTTTTTTGGAGATTATCTCGCTCAATCAGTCGATGTGTTAAAAGTTGACTTTTCACTACATCAGTTGTATCTATATATTCAACTACGTTAGAATTACGGTCTTGTTCGGACTGCTGATTGGCTGTATTTAAGCTAAATTGCATGGAAAGATTCCTTCTCCTATTTTTAGGAAAGATGTGCTGATAGAACAAGGTGGCCTCTAAATTTGGGCGTTTATTCGTACTCGTGTTCGAACCTATTTGATCTTGGTGAATAGCGCCCGTTTGAAACACAGAAAACTCGCTCCCAGATAATGAAGAAGAATAGCTAATCGATGGTGTAAATTTGATGTAGTTATTGCTATCTAAATCTGCCTCTAATTCAAAACTAAAGTTATGGCTCTTACTGTCATTATCTCCTCTGCTATCGTTCGCTATAAATAATGACTGGTTACCTACTGGCCGAGTTGTTAAGCTGCTATTTAAGGTATTTACATTATTAAAATTATAACGGTAGTTGGCATTAACTTCAACCTTTTTCCCTATTTTATCTCTAAAAGAAAATGAACTGTTCCCATTGTTTGTGGTTCCTCCACTTCCTCCCGATGAGTTTCCTCCGCCTCCTCCGCCACCTCCGCCCCCGTTTCCACCACGACCTCCACCACCACCATTGCCTCCATTATCGCCACTATTTGCAACGCCATTAACAGTGTTGTTTAAACGCCCATTTACACCAATGGTTTGATTCCCATTAAGCCTGGTCCCAAAAACAGCCCCTTGGTACCGATCATTATTACCAACACCCCCATTAAGGTTCACTGTATTTCCTACAGATTTATCTGTACGGGTAACAATATTTAATATTTTCTGAGGTTCACCATCTTTCACACCTGTTCTTGCCGCTTGGTCTCCATAATCATCAACAATCTGTACCTTATCTACAATTTCCGCAGGTAAATTCTGCATTGCAGTAGCTACATCGCCACCTAAATAGGTCTTACCGTTAATTTTAGCTTTGGTTACCGGATTTCCCTGATGCACTAAACTTCCATCGGTACCAACCTCCATGCCCTCCATTTTCTTTACCAACTCGTCAACAGTAGCATTTTCTCTTACGATATAATCGCTAGCCTTATACTCAACAGTATCAGTTTTATAAGTTATAGAAGGGGTTCCATTAATTACTACTGCATCTAAGGTTTTAGAATCTCCATTCATAATGATCGGATCCATTACAATTCTAGGAATAGCATCATTTTGTTTATATTTTGCTACAATTGGCTTAAAACCCAAACTGTTAACACTAATTGTATAGGTAGCGGACTTTACGTTTTTGAATACAAAAATCCCATCTGGATTTGTACTTATTACCAGCGTATCTTTCTCAGAAGTTAATCGAACTGTTGTTCCTGGAATACCAACATCAGTAGTGTCTTTTACAATTCCACTAATTTCCCTAGTAGGTAATGGAGGTGGCGTAGTAGCTTTTTGAGGTGATTGTTGGGCATAAACTCCGGTATTTAATCCAGCAATTAAAATAACAAAAGTTAGACCTTTTAATAAGGTAGAAAAAGAAAGCGGCTTGTAAAATTTAGACATGCTGGTTAGTAGCGTTAGCTGATAGTTATTGTTTAATTAAAATATATTTACCCCAAAAATCTGTCGGGCTCATTAAGTCTTGAGAATTATTGCCCCCACCTGCACCTAATCTTCCGCCACCAAAGTTGCCTCCACCACCAAAACCACCGAAACTCATATTACTTAATCCGCTTAATTTTAACTGATACACAAACTCTTTTTTATCCTTAAGATCTATTAAACTTAGCGGAATAGCGAGTTCATAAACGTATTCACCTTTTTGATTAAAATTAGCAACTGCTTTTATTCCATATTCATTATAAATGGAGATTAGGGAATCAGTTATACTTTTAAATCCAGTTACTCTAATTTCCTTTACGCCAGCCAATTGTGCTTTTCTTGCCACTAATGCAATAGAATCCCTCTGCTGTGGATTTTGTTGATTTCTATTTTGAAAACCTCCCTGTCCCCCTTGTCTATTTTGACCTTGGCCAGTTCTTCCTCCTTGATTTCTATTTGCTCGATTTATCAATGGATAGGTTATACTTACACCTTCCTTTTCACGCTTTTTACCTTCGGCATTTATTGTAAAAGTAACACCTCCTAGCATTATCTTATTTGTATTGTTACTATTAGCCGATTTAAGTATTAAATATAAATTCTTATCATCATTAGCTAAAGTATAAAACACCTCAGTTCTTCTATTTTCTGCAGCAAATACATCATTCCATTCAGTTGATTTTCCATCTATTCTTATCCCTGTAGGCGCTATCATTGAAGCCGATTGAATATCTGGCAATTTTTGCGCAAATGATGAGCCTATAATTAAACTAAAAAAACAAATGAAGTAAATTCTTTTCATACGATTAGGCTATTTTTATTGCTAAATTAACAATGATACAGCCTATAGACTTATATAAATTGTAATGGCTTAATAACAAGAGTTAGATTTTTATTTAAATCTGTTGAAGAGAAAATAAAAGTCCTCTAATTCACCTTAAACAACCATTCAGTATAATTATATCGCTAAAATGTTACTAAATAAAAAACCCCTGAAAAATATTCAGGGGTTTCAATTTCTTTATTTTTTGAAAATTTATTTAGCTAATTGATAGCTTTCTGCCATTTTTAAAGCATTGTAAGTATTCACAATTCCCCCACTAACACATATTTCACTAAAGAGAACACGAACATTTTCACCCTTATCGTTTTTATATTTTATTTTATGATCAACTTTTGTAACTGATTTCATAATTATATCCCTTAAATCTACAGGTTTAAGTTGTGGATAATAAGTTAAAATTAAAGCTGCCAATCCAGAAACTACAGGTGACGCCATACTTGTACCATCATACTCCTCATATTTAGAGCCTGGAATTGTAGAATTTATCATAAAACCAGGTGCAAAAACATCAACATTATATTTCCCAAAATTCGAAAAGGAAGCCTTTAGTTCATCATTATCTTTATAAGTACTAGCACCCACCTCAATCCAATTGTTAGCATGAGGTAGTTTAAATTTTACGGTATCTTTAGGTATAGGTTTAACAAATGGATCAGGCCTTCTATTTACTGGTTGCCCAGGCATAGCAGGTTGTTGTCCAGGCATATCTCCAGGTTTGGGAGGAACAAAACCTGTATTTTCCCTTTTTTTATGAGTTTTAGCATAAGCCTCTGCTTCAGGGCTATCATAATACTTATTAGGATAATTTTCTATCGCGTCATTGTCATTGTTATCATTTCCTGCAGCATGAACAAGCAATACTCCTTTGGTTTCTGCATATTTAACAGCTTCATCAACAGCCTTTTTATCCCATTTATAACCTTTCCCAAAACTCATATTAATAATTTTGGCTCCGTTATCTACAGCGTAGCGAATGCCGTTAGCTACATCTTTATCCCTTTCATCTCCTTCTGGCACTACACGGATAGTCATTATACTTACATTATTAGCAACACCTAGAATGCCAATAGCATTATTTCTATCAGCCCCAATAATTCCAGAAACGTGAGTTCCATGGTCGGCATTTGGTCCAGCTACATCATTATTTCCATAGTTACGTTGATTAGAATTACTATAATCATCTCCTACCAATTCAAAACGTTGATCATATTTTATATTCAGATTATATTTCAGCATAACCTCTAGCTCATGATAACCTTTCTTAATCGTAGTATAAAATTTTTCAATACTACCTTCATCTTTAGCCCCTTTTCTTATAATCTTCTTTACATATTCTTCTGTTTCATCATCTGCTTTATATCTTTCAATATCATCCATTGATGGAACATCTTTTTTGTTGATTAGAGCAACAGAGTCCATTACTTTTTTTATGAGGATATATACCGGAAAAGTACTGCTCGCTTCGTCATATTTTTTTCCAAAATCTGTTCTAGCTTTTTGATAAAGGGTATATTCTTTTCTCTCAGTACTATCTAAGATCGTGCTATTGATAACGGATCTGTATTTAGCATCGAATTTTCTCATAATCCTAACTAGCTCTAAGTTATCATAGGCTAAGTTTCCATTTTTTGAGCCTAAAAAATTCCAACCATGTATATCATCAATGTAACCATTACCATCATCATCAATTCCATTACCAGGAATTTCTTTAGGATTGGTCCATAAAACACCTTTTAAATCTTCATGATTGATATCTGTTCCGCCATCAATTACGGCAACAATAACTTTCTGCTTAGGAGTTTTGTTTTTTAGCAACTCATTGTAAGCTTTTTCAGTACTAATACCAAAATAACCAGATGTTGCTAAATCAAGATTGTGCCAATTAGGAGGGAGAACAACATTTTTATCTTGTGCAAAAACGTTAACACCTATCCCAATAAAAAATGCAAAAAATAAACTAATCCTGAATTTCATAATTAAAATGTTTTTAAGACTAACGTAATTTACAATATTACGGTTTTAAAATAGTTAGGATATAAAATTATGTTGATTTAACAAAATTTTAACAAGAATTTCTGGATGTTTGGGATATCCATAAAACAAGAAAGCCGTACAGGTTTCGCTGTACGGCTTCTTTTAAGATCTGGCACCGACCTACTCTCCCACATGTTACTGCAGTACCATCGGCTCTGGCGGGCTTAACTTCTCTGTTCGGAATGGGAAGAGGTGGACACCGCCGATATAGGCACCTGAATATTTTTAATAGCATATAGTGTTCGGTGTATGGTACATGGACACATTGGTCCGACTACCGGGTACTGGGCACTAGTTGCTAAATGACATATTATTGAAAGAAGTTATATTGAAGAACAAACAACAGTCTATTGCTCTTGAAA